>NZ_SCMP01000009.1 GCF_005502935.1 Pseudomonas sp. 2FG | reverse complement strand
ATGCATGAGTTTGAAATTGCCGGCGAGAATTACGGCATTCCTGACCCCGACGGGTGGGGGCCACCCGTCAACTCGGAAACCCGCAAGACCCTGATCAAAGCGTTATCCGGGAAAAAGACGTTTCGCTACCTCTATGACTTTGGCGACGGCTGGGATCATCGGATCAAAGTCGAAAGGAAACTGCCCGCAGGGGCATGTCCTCAGGTGCCGTATTGCATCGACGGTGCCAACGCTTGCCCGCCGGAAGATATCGGCGGTGCGCCGGGTTATGCCGAATTTCTTGAAGTGATGGCTGACCCCAACCACCCAGAGCATGACGATATGCTGGAGTGGCATGGCGGTACCTTCGATTCAACGGTTTTTGAATGGGAGCGTGTCAATCAATGGTTAAAGGCGATTAAGGTCTGAGGTGCAAGGTGGTGTAGTTCGGACGGTTACGTTGCTCGCCAGGTAGCTGACAGCCTTACCCAAGGCATTCTGCGTCGTCACTTGTGGCTGCGTTTTTTCCAACCAGCTTTTCAGCTGAGCTAGCACCGGCAGGCTGTGTTCGTGGCGGCCTGCTAAACGTTGTTCGTCGTCGCCGTCCTTAAGATCGCGCTCAATACCATAAAGCTTGTTGATCAAATTCAGCGCGATATCGGCACGACCGGTTTTGCCCTTGGGTTGTACTTTTTGCGCTTCAACGAACTTGCGCCGGGCATGTGCCCAGCAACCCAAACGCCTAACACCAGGCTGTGCGCCCAAGGCGTTGTAGCCGGTATAATCGTCGGTCATCACGTAGCCGCGATAGCCTTCGAGCAGGCGCGACGGCACCTCCTGCCCTCGGCTGGTCGAGTAGTCAAAAAGGATCACCGGCTTACCCGGTGGCCCGCCGGTTTGCACCCACATCCAGGACTGGCTGCCGGGCTCTCGATCCGGTTCCTTGAGCACCTGGACGCGTGTTTCGTCGCAGTGGATGACGCGGCTACCCAGCAGGCTATCGCGCAGCAAATTGAGCAACGGCTGAAAGTGTTCGCCGCACTGGATAACCCAGCGCGCCAGGGTCTGGCGGGGAATATCGATGCCATGGCGGCCCAGCACTTTTTCGAAGCGATGCAGCGGCAAACCATCGACATACTTGGTCGTCAGCAACATGGCCAACACACTCGGGCTTGCCATGCTCTTTTCAATCAGTTGAGCCGGCTTGTCCGCCGTGACCGGCGCCGCTTCACAGTCGCGGCACGCATAAACCTTGCGGATATGTTTGATCACGCGGATTTGCATCGGCACGATCTCGAGTTGCTCGCTGACTTCTTCGCCAATGGTGTGCTTGCGGCAACCACAGGCGCAGGTCAGCTCATGCTCGGGCAGTTCGTGGATGACTTCGATACGCGGGAGACCGGCCGGCAGCGGTTTGCGTTTACCGCGACGTTTGCTGGGGGCAACGACCTCTTCTTCCATCGCTTCGTCGACGGGCTCTGCAGCGCTTTCAGCTTCATTGAACAAGGCCAATTGCGGTGTTGCCGGATCGTCCGTTTGCTCAGACTTGCGACCGAACAGGCGCTGGCGCAGCAGCGCATTCTGCTCTTCGAGATGAACAACTTTGGACTGCATCTGCACAAGCAACTGCTTAAGCAGAATTGGGTCGTCGGGAAGGTCTTGGGGCATGGAAATCATGCCCTGGATTATACCCAGTCAGGCTACGAATCTCGGCGTCAACACTTGATGAGGGCGGTTGCGCCAGAGGTCGAAGCCGTCGAGCATCCAGTTGAGTTCCTGGACTGTCAGGACGATTGCCTGTTCGGTGGGATCGGGTGATGTTTTGAACCGTTCGGCCTCCAGGCGCTTGAGCCAAAGGCAGAAGCCGTTGCGCTCCCAATACAAGATCTTCACTCGGTTTCGGGGCTTGTTGAGGAACACGAACAGCGCGGGGTCGAAGACCGCGACCTTGATGTCCAATTCGACCAGGGCGGCGAGGCCGTCGATGGACTTTCGGAAATCCACAGGCTTGGGGTACAGGTAGACTTTTTCGACCTTGGCGTCGGGACGCATCATGAGGTGCAGGCTCCGCAGAGAAATCGGGAGCACAGCATCCGCAATCAGATAGCGGCTTTGAATGTGGGGTTCATGGAGCGCTTAGTGCGCCAGCCAAGCTGGCAGTTGATAAAGGGTGAAAGTCCCTACGAGAGAAGTTATGGCGAGACACCTCGACCCCGAGTCATGCACTGTGCATCGTGAGGTGTACGGCGAAGCGTTGACAGGGGAAACCAGCAGGCCAGCCATTGAGCCGCGAAATCATGAGTCTGGGGCGCCGACGCTGTTAAGCGATGCGGAAGGCCATAGTGGGCGTGGCGCCATATCGCAAGCCACGTTCACGCCCTGCGCGGTCGTAGACCCTGAGCATGCTGGGAAGTCAACTGCACGGAAGCTGGGAGATCTCATTCGTGTCTGGTGCTGACAACCCAGACGGGGTAGGAAAGGCCACAAGCCGAGCGCCTGCCGTCTACGCGGATGAGAAGTCGGATAGCTCCGTAGTACCTGGGAAATTGCCGAACAATGGGCCTGGCTCGGCGGAGGTGATGGAGGAAAGGGAGCTAGCCAAGGGGAACAGTGATCAGCCTTCCGTACCCCGGACGCAGAGCCGGACAAGTGCGTTGTCAGGGTTGCTCGCTGTACGTCAAGCAGCCCGGCAGGATCGCCGGGTCAAATTCACGAGTTTGTTGCACCACGTCACGGTCGAGCTATTGCGTGAGAGTTTTTACAATCTCAAGCGGGACGCGGCCTGTGGTGTGGATGGAATATCGTGGCGAGAGTACGAACAAGATGTTCACGAGAGACTGAACGCCTTGCACGACAAAGTGCACAGTGGCCGATACCGAGCCAAACCTGTTCGACGGGTTTACATTCCGAAGGCAGACGGCAGCGAGCGACCGCTGGGTGTCACCGCGCTGGAAGACAAGATCGTCCAGACGGCGGTAGTGAAAGTGCTCGAAGCGATCTATGAGCAAAATTTTCTCGGACTGTCGTATGGGTTTCGCTCTGGTCGAGGGCAACACGATGCATTGGATGCTTTATCGGTGGGAATACAGAACTCTCGGGTTCGGTGGATCTTGGACGTGGATATCCGCGCGTTCTTTGACACCATCGATCACGAGTGGATGATGTGCTTCTTGCAGCATCGAATCGCAGATAGGCGAGTGCTTGGCCTGGTAGCTCGATGGCTCCGTACAGGAATTCTCGAGAATGGTCAGCGAATTCCGGCGAAGCAGGGTACGCCGCAGGGCGCACCCATTTCACCGCTGCTGGCCAATATCTACCTGCACTACGTGATGGACTTGTGGATCAAGCAATGGCGTGGGCGTACAGCAACAGGCGAGATGATTGCCGTGCGGTATGCAGACGACAGCGTGCTTGGGTTTGAAAAGCGTGAAGATGCATGGAGCTTTCGCCATGCCTTGGAAGCTCGATTCGCGCAGTTCAACCTGACGCTACATCCCGAGAAAACACGTCTGCTTCGGTTTGGTTGGTTCGCGGCTGAGGATTGCAAGAAACGTGGCGAAGGGAAACCGGAAATATTCGATTTTCTTGGGTTCACGCACTTCTGTAGTCAAACCAAGAATGGGATGTTCGTGGTGGGTCGCGTCATCATCAGCAAGCGCATGAGAGCAACGCTCAAGGAAATCCGGGCGCAGTTGCATAAGCGCAGGCACGAGCCTGTCCCCGTCATCGGGCAGTGGTTGAGTCGGTTGTTTAGAGGCTATTGCAATTACTACCACGTACCCGGTAACACACGGCGGCTGGATGCTTTTCGCCGGGAAATTATCGGAGCGTGGAGGCATGCCCTTAAACGGCGGAGTCAGCGACACCGATTAAACTGGGAGCGCATGACTGCGCTGACCAGGCTGTTCATTCCCTATCCGCGCGAGCTACCTATGCATCCTAATCCCATAACCCGCTTCGGCGTTAATACCCAAGGCAGGAGCCGTATGCGGTAATTCCGCACGTACGGATCTGTACGGGGGGTGGCAGGTGACTGTCATTCCTACCGCGACCGATGCGCTGCTCACGTAACACGGTTCGACGCCATCTCAAACTGCAAGCCGTTCGCCAACCGCTCGTTTATGGCCCGCGCGTCGAGCGGGCCAGCAAGTTGGCGCCTTTCGAGGATTATCTTCGCCAGCGTATAGACGCTGCCAGGCCGCACTGGATTCCCGCCACCGTCTTGTTGCGCGAGATCCGCGAACAGGGCTACCAAGGCGGATACTCCATTCTCACCAGCTTCCTGCTCGCCTTGAAGTCCAAGCCGGCTGAGCCTGTCGTACGCTTCGAAACGGAGCCCGGCGAGCAGATGCAAGTGGACTTCACGGTGATTCGGCGTGGCAAAGACCCGCTGCTGGCCTTCGTCGCCACCTTGGGCTGGAGCCGAGCCACCTACGTTGTGTTCTCGCGTCGTGAGGACTCGGCGGCCTGGTGTGCCGGGATCGAAAAAGCCCTGCGCTACTTCGGCGGCACGCCGCGAAAGCTGCTTTACGATTATGTGGCGCGCCACATAATCCGGCTTTTGTTCCCTTCGCCGTTATGTGGCACTGGCTCGGCAGCCCCAGGAATGATGGGTGGCACTCGAGCCGAGGGGCACATAATAATCAAAGGGAATTGAGCCATTTCAGCAAGTCGACGTCCCGGTGCCAAGCGCCTGCTTGGGAGGATGCCGCCGAGGATTGATCGGGTGGAGCGCACAGGGCGACGGCAGCCTCCTTGGTCCGGATGTTGATCTCAGCATAACGGTTCGTCGTTTCCAGACTGACGTGACCCAGCCAGGCCCGAATGACGTTGATTTCAACTCCGGCCTCAAGCAGGTGCATCGCTGCGGTATGCCGGAACACATGCGGAGAGATGCGCCGAGCCTCGCCGCTATTGGGTGAGGCTTGCGGTAGATTCGCCGCGTACCGTTTGACGAGCTTGTACAGGCCAAAGCGCGTCAGGGGGGCGTGAAGCCGAGAATAGAACAATGGGGCGTCGGGTTTACCTTCATGGACCGACTCGAGCTGCTTGAGCAACTGTGCGGTCTCGGGCCAAATCGGACAGGCGCGCCACTTGTCCCCCTTGCCGTGGAGCCTCACTCGATGAGGGCCATCGAGATCGATATCCTGGACGCGCAAATCAGCAATTTCCTGCACTCGGGCGCCGGTGTTGTACATCAAGGTCAGGATGGCGCGATCACGCAGACCGGTGGCCGTCGTCGAAATCGCCGCGAGTAGTTGATCAACCTCGTCACGCTCGAGGTAATAGGTCGGCGGTGGCGGACAGCGCTTGGTGGGAATGGCCTCAACCCGTGCTGCCTCGGCCAGCATCTCCGGTGCACGACTGGCAAGGTAGCGGAAGAAGGTGCGTAGCGCGGCCAGCCGCTGATTGCGGGTGCGCACCTGGTTGCCGCGCTGCGCTTCGAGGCTCCGGAGAAAAGCGAGCACCTCGTCGGCAACCAGATCCGTGAGTTTGAGGCGGGTGATGGGACATTGACGCCGATCTGAAATCTGCTTGAGAAACAGTTTCAGGACATCACGATAGCTGCGGATCGAACTGGGGCGCAGACCTTTCTGCACCTTCAGATGATCCTCGAAGAAGGACCTGACCACCGTGCCGAGCTCGTTCATAGCTGCTCTCCGGCCGCTGGTGACAGGTGCGCGTAGTCCCTGAACTGTGCACTGGCCTCGCTCAGAAGTTCACTTGTGATCGTCAGATACACGGCGGTAGAGGCCGGATCGACATGTCCGAGGAAAGTGGCCAGATGAAGCAGCCGACGGCTGGGATCAGCCCCTTCCCGATACCAGCGCAACAAGGTGCCGACGGCAAAGGAATGACGTAGGTCATGGAGCCTCGGCGCAGCGACGCCAGGCCGACTTTCCAGCGCCAGTTTCGGCACCAGTGCGTGAAAGGTCTGACTGATGGTGCCCGAATTCACTGCCTGCCCCTGAGTGAAGCCGAACAGGGGCTGGGTTGCATCGGGAGACGAGGTGCCAAAATGCTCGGCGAGATAGCGCTGTAACCGCGCCGCCATGTGCGGGCCAAACGGTACAAGGCGATCCTTTGCGAACTTGGTCTGCCGGATCATGAGCACATCGCGGGACAGGTCCACATCACCGACCTTGAGCCGAGCAACTTCCCCAACCCGCAGCCCCAGGCCGTAAAGCAGCGCAAACACGGTTTCATAAATCAAGCCGCGGTGCCGGCCTTTGGGACGATCAGGCAACTGCCGTGCCGTTTCCAGCAGCCGGCGTGCCTGGGCGAGATTGAAGATGTACGGGATGCGTTGCCCGGTGTTCCGCCGCGGGCCAGCGCTCACCGGCGTCTTCGTCACCAGCTCCTGCATCACCAGCCAGCCGAAGAAGCGCTGCAGTACGCCAAGCAGATGGTTGTAACTACGGGGCCTTGATCGCGGGCGGGATGCGAGGAAGCGATCGATGTCCTGGGCGGTCACGGCCGCCAGATCCTCGATTCCGGCGGTGGCCAGAAATCGCTCCAGCAGGTGCAGGGCGGCTTCTTCCGTCTTGTACTTGCGATTGAGAGAGCGCTTGTAGGCCAGGAAAGCGTTGATCACTTGATGCACCGAGGCGCCGACAGGAACCAATGGGGTATTCATAGTGCCTCCCCATCGCCAAGAGCGACTTCACGCAAAGCTTCGGTGGCGACCTTGGCGTAGATTTCGGTGGATGATGGGGAGCGATGCCCTACATAGTCGCCGATGGCCTTGAGCGAGAATTCTGCGTCGACGAGGCGCTGGACACAGGTGTGCCGGAGCGTATGGGCGCCTGCCCGTCGTACCGTGATCCCGGTTTGGCGCAGATAGAATCCTGCGCTCTGCGAGATGGCGCTAGCGCGCAGTGGCAGTCTGGGGGCCAGGGTGCGGAAGAATAGATGTCGATCCGCGGTCTGCGGCCGCCCATGCTGCAAATACTCCAGAATGGCCGTTCCGACCACGCTGGCCAACGGATAGGCTGTCCAGTGGCCAGCCTTGCGCTCCGGCACTTGCAGCCGGTCACGCTGCCAATCAATGTCGTCCAGGGTGAGCGATGCGACTTCGTGGGCGCGCAGCCCATAGGTGACAAGCAATAGCAAGATTGCGTAGTCCCGGCGGCCGCGCACTGTCCGTCTATCGACCACGGCCAGCATCCGCCGGACATCGTCCCAACCGATCGATCTCGGCAACTCGGCCAGCCGATACGCTTGAGGCATCTCGACTGCCTGGCTGAGGTCATGCGCCAGAATCTGCTCCCGCTGGCAGTGACGCAGAAACACCTTCAACACTGCGCACAGGCCACGCCGCGAACTGGGAGAGAGCTCGGGCGCGCTATCGACAACGAAAGCGGCCAGGATTGCGGTCGAGAGCTGTTTAAGTGATGTCACCTCTTGTCGGGCAAGGAATGCCGCAAAGCGGTTGAGATAGTACCGGTAGTGTCGAACCGATGTTTCTTTCAGGCCGCGCTCTTCGCGCAAGTAGGCAAAAAACCCGGGGGCTTCTGCCAGAAATGGCTCAGGCTGCGGGTGACGGCCCCCGCCGTGGTGCTCGGGAAGGACCAGTCTGAGCATCTGGTTGACCGGATTGCGGGCCTCTTCCTCTATCTTGCCCCTGGCCTCCTTGCTCGTGCCTGCTTTCGCATGCTCGCTGAGCCAGTGCTGGGCGAAGTCATCGACCAAGGCTGCAGCCTGTGCCAGGGTTTGGGCACCGTGTTCTTGGGTAAATTGACCAAAATGGCACAGCATGGGCACGCGCCGATAGACGTTTCGAACGGCATAGCCTTCCTGGTCCAGCCACTCCACATAGCGCTCGATTGCCGAGCCAAGCCAATTGCCGCGAATCCGATCGACGGTTTGCGGCTTCAAGAAATAACGTTCCAGCATGACAACCTCCATTCCAGGAAACAGGGTGGAGGGTCATCATCCGACCAAGGCGAAACGTTATGTGGCGTTTACCGACGCAGTCGCCTTCAAGTACGGCCAAACGCTCGCGCCGGGCACATAACGGCGAAGGGAACAAAAGTTCGATAACGCCAAAACAGTCATTCTGGACCGTGACGTCTATGGCCCTGGAGAGCATCGCTGGAACCCGGCTCTGTTGACGTTGGCCGAGCGTTACGGCTTCACGCCGAAGGTGTGCCGACCGTATCGGGCGCAGACCAAGGGCAAGGTCGAGCGTTTCAACCACTACCTGAAAAACAGCTTTGTCGTGCCCTTGGCGGCCTCTCTCAAACAGGTCGACTTGCTGCTCAACGTTGAGGTCGCCAACAGCAAAATAGGGCCATGGCTGACGGATATAGCCAACGCCCGGGTGCATGCGACAACGGGCGAGATCCCACAGCATCGGCTCGATACCGAGCTGCACCATCTACTGCCGCTGCCCGACCCCCGGCAGCTTCTGGCGACGATAACAACGCTGACCCAGCCAATCCCGGTGGAAAGCCTGCAACACCCCTTGTCGGTGTATCAGTCGTTGCTGGAGGTGCGCCCGTGAGCCTGCAATATCTGCGCATCGAAGCGTTATGCCAACAGTTCAAGCTGGATACCTTCGCCGCCGAATGGCCCGCGTTGGCGCAACAGGCGGCGGAGAAAGAGACCAGTTATGCCGACTTCCTGGAGCAGTTGCTGCTCACCGAAGATCGGGCTCGGCAGGAGCGGCGGCGTCAGACCCTGCTTCATCTGTCTGGACTGCCGGCCGTCAAAACAATTGAACAATACGATTTCAAGTTTGCCAGCGGTGCACCGCAAAGCCAGCTTCTGGAGCTGGCCGGGTTGGCCTTCATCGAGCGTCGCGAGAACGTCGTGCTGCTGGGGCCTTCGGGCGTCGGCAAGACACATCTGGCCAGCGCTCTGGCTCACCGGGCGATCATGGCCGGCATCTCCACCCGGTTCATCTCGGCGGCCGACCTGACCCTGCAACTGATCGCTGCGCACCAACAAGGGCGCCTGGCTCAGTACTTCAGCCGGGTCGTGCAGCGCTCGAAATTACTGGTGATCGATGAAATCGGATACCTGCCGTTTGGCCGCGACGAAGCCAACCTGTTTTTCAACGTCATCGCCAAGCGTTACGAACAAGGCAGCGTGGTACTGACCAGCAACCTGCCGTTCAGCCAATGGGCAACAACCTTTGCTGACGACTCGACCTTGACCGCCGCGCTGCTGGATCGGCTGCTACACCATGCGCACATCGTGCAGGTCAGCGGGCAGAGCTACCGGCTGAAAGACAAACTGAAGTCGGGCCAGGTAGTACCTCGGGAAACCGGAACACCTCGCTCGTAAATCGACGATAACAACCGCCGGGGTGGGTCAGTTTTAATTCGGTAGGGTGGGTCAGTTTTCAACCGGTATTGACACCGATGGACAAGAACCGGATATAAGGCGCTGCCGAGTAGGGCGAGCGGGCATGAAACCGCGAAGCTCTCGTGGCCAAGGCGACGTGGCGTAGATCCGGCGGTTGTGCAGTGAAGGAGTGCGTTCTTACCTGGGGAGATCTCGCCTTGTGCCTGAAAGGGCGACGGCGCTGAGCCGGAGCGAGAAGTCAGCAGAGGCCATAGTAGTCAACTAGTTGAGCCACTGTAGGCTCGAAACACCCGACGAAGGGCCGAAGGAGTAGGAGGGAAAGCTCCCTGGCTATCGGAATTGAATCGTCTCAGATGTTCGCGTAGCGAAGCTCGCCGAGCATGCCCCGCCAGGTGAAGCCTGAAAGGCCACGGCAGCGAGAAATCAATTCCGCCGAGTCAGAAATAACAATCCCAAGCATCGGGCCAGGAGAGTCACAAATCCGATGACCTCAACTGCTCCAACCGCCCGGTGCGGACCCGCATGCCGGGTGGTGTGGGAGGGGCGCAGCTTCGGCTGCCCCCTATCCCGATCTCGGCTGGCGGGTCAGTCGCCGCGGTATTCGCAGCCGCTGGTACAGGTTTCATGGATGCGGACCCGTGAGAGCTCTGGCAGCAAGGGCTTTAGCTGTTGCCAGATCCACTTGGAGAGAACCTCGCTGGTGGGGTTTTCCAGGCCAGGGATGTCGTTCAGGTAGTTGTGGTCAAGTTGCTCGTAGAGCGGCTTGAAGATCGCTTTGATCTCGGAGAAGTCACGAATCCAGCCGGTATAGGGATCGACTTCGCCCTCGATGTAAATGGCTACACGAAACGAATGACCGTGTAGGCGGCCACATTTATGGCCTTCCGGCACATGGGGGAGGCGATGAGCCGCTTCGAAGATGAATTCTTTAAACAGTTCCACGGTGTTGCGCTCTGAAAAGGTACGACCGCGGGTGCGATCAAAATAGGGAGCAAGTTTAACAGTTCTACCAGGGCTTTACCCGTTGCAGAGCTGTCCTTGGAGTCAGCACGGAGGAGGTGTTTGAGGCCGGCCCGGTTAGAGCTACTTGAGAGCCAACCGCCTGGCGAGTCGGTTCAGGTTTGCGCGATCCAGCCCCAGTTCGCGGGCTGCAGCGGCCCAGCTGCCTTGGTGGCGCGACAGGCAATCGCTGATTAGTAGACGCTGATAATTGTCTAGTGCCTGGCGCAGGTCGCCTGTCTCTAGCTGGCTTGGGGTTTGAAGCTGCTCAGTTATGATTTCGGCGCTTGTTTGGCTGCCCTGTGGCAGCTCCAGGTCGATTGCATGAAGACTGAGGATTCGTGGGCGTTCGGGGCAGGCCGCCAAAGCCTTGAGGGCGGCGCGGCCGATCAAGTGTTCAAGCTCGCGCACGTTCCCTGGCCACTGATAACCCACTAGCGCGGCCTGGCCGTCTGGCGCCAGGCGCAGGCTGCGTAGGCCCAGGCGCGGACGGTTCTCTTCGAGAAAATAGCCCGCCAATAAAATAACGTCGCGGCCACGCTCGCGTAGCGGTGGGACGCGAAGCGGATAAACGCTGAGACGGTGATAGAGATCGGCGCGGAAGCGCCCAGCCCGAACCTCCTCGGCGAGATCACGGTTAGTGGCGGCGAGCACCCGGACATTCACATGGTGCTCACGATCCGAGCCGACCCGTTGCAACTGCCCACTCTGCAATACGCGCAGGAGCTTGGATTGTACGGGCAGTGGCAGCTCGCCTAGCTCATCGAGAAATAGGGTGCCGCCATCGGCGAGTTCGAACTTGCCGCGGCGTTCGCTGACAGCGCCGGAAAAGGCCCCGCGGACATGGCCGAACAGTTCGCTCTCCACCAGGGTTTCCGGCAGGGCTGCACAGTTCAGGCTGATCAGTGGCGACTGCGCGCGGGTGGACTGGGCATGAATGGCTTGAGCGACGAGCTCCTTGCCGACACCGGTTTCACCGCTAATCAGCACGCTCAACTCACTGTTGCCGACCAGTGCTATCTCTTCGAGTAAGCGTTTATGCGCGAGGCTTTGGCCAATCATCTCGCGTGGGCGTACCTGCCCGGCGGCCTGTTTATAGGCCTCGGCCAGTTGATGCTGATCTTCGGCGCGCCGGGTCAGGCTGTGTATGCGTTCGCTCGCTTTGACGGTGGCGGCGGCGAGGCTGGCGAAGGCCTCAAGGGTGTCCATATCGGCTGGGCCGAAGCGTTCCGGGTTAAGTGCATCGAGGGTCAATACTCCCCACGGACGCTCGTCGAGATAGAGCGGGCAACCGAGACAATCATGGACTTCAAGCTGGCCATGATGTCCCTCGACCAGGCCGTCGTAGGGGTCGGGTAGCGTGCAGTCGGCGGCAAAGTGGGTGGGGCGGGAATTTTCCAACAGCGCCTGCAAACGCGGATGTTCTGCCACTTTGAAACGCCGGCCAAGGGTATCTGCGCTCAGCCCGTCTACTGCCAGCGGCACTAATTGCTCGCCATCCAAGCGCAGCAAGGCAGTCGCGTCGCAGGGCAACAACTCACGCAAGGAGCCGAGCAGCCGCCGGTAGCGCTCGCCCTCGGGCAGTTCGCGCGAGAGATCGGCAACCAAAGGCAGTAAGGTGGTAAGCAATGGATTGGTGGTCATTCTGACCCTTGTGGAGTCTATTTGACTCTGATTGATTGCTGTCTTTATGACTCTTGTTAAAATTAAGTAATTGAAAAATATAGACTTAATTTGTGGCATGAATGCTGAATTGTACAGGTGTAGAAACCCTAACACGATTCAGGAGAGAACTCATGCTAAGCGCTGCGCAGACTGCTCTGATTAAAGCCACCGTCCCGTTGCTGGAGTCCGGTGGTGAAGCCCTAACCGCGCATTTCTACACCATCATGCTGAGCGAACACCCAGAGGTACGACCGCTGTTTAACCAGGCGCACCAAGCCAGCGGGGCGCAGTCGCGGGCCTTGGCTAACGCGGTGCTGATGTACGCCAAACACATCGATCGCTTGCAAGCCCTAGGCCCATTGGTCGGTCAGATCGTGAGCAAGCATGTGTCGCTGCAGATATTGCCGGAACACTACCCGATTGTTGGTGGCTGCCTGTTGCGCGCGATTCGCGAGGTGTTGGGCACCGAGGTGGCAACCGATGAGGTGATCGCTGCGTGGGCCGCGGCTTACCAACAGTTGGCTGGCTTGCTGATTGGCGCGGAAGAGCAGGTCTACGCCGAGAATGCCAGCGCCGAGGGCGGATGGCGTGGTGCGCGGCAATTCCGTGTGGCGCGTAAGCGGGTAGAGAGTGAGGAGATAACCTCCTTCTACTTGGTGCCGGTGGATGGCGGCGCGCTGCTGAGTTTTGCGCCAGGCCAATACATTGGCTTGCGCCTTGAATTGGACGGTGAAGAGGTGCGACGCAATTACTCGCTGTCAGCGGCAGCGAATCAGCGTGAGTACCGGATCAGCGTTAAGCGTGAGCCGGGCGGGCGGGTTTCGAGTTTTCTCCACGACCGTCTGGCCGAGGGCGATACCCTCGATCTGTTCCCGCCGGCCGGTGCCTTCGTCTTGCGGCCTTCAGACAAGCCCTTGGCGCTGATTACCGCTGGCGTCGGCATCACGCCGGCACTGGCGATGTTGGAGCAGGCGCTGGACAGTGGTCGCGAGATCCACTTCATCCACTGTGCACGCCACAGCGGTGCCCACGCGTTTCGCGATTGGCTGGAGACCAAGGTGGCGGCGCATCCACAGTTGAAGCGCTTTTACTGTTACAGCGAGCCGCGAGCGGAGGATCACCAGGTGACCAGTGGCTTCCTGACCCCACAGTTGCTTGATCAGTGGCTGCCGGCGCAACGCGACCTGGATGCTTACTTCCTGGGGCCTAAGCCTTTTATGGCGCAGGTGAAGCGGCACTTGAGTGGGTTGGGGATACCGGATGCCCAGTGCCACTATGAGTTCTTTGGGCCAGCGGCGGAGTTGGAGGCCTAAGGCCTAAGGCCTAAGTCATCGAGTGAAAACACCGGCGTGCACGCGCAGGCCGGTGCTATTTAAGGCTGCGACTGCCGTAATCGCTGTAGTTCCTGCTTGAGCCAGGAGGCTGATAGTTGCGCTTGACCTTGTGCATTCAGCGCAGCGTGCGTGCTTTCACTCAGCGCAAGCAGGGAGCAACTGACACAGATAATTCGCCACATAGGCATGAAACTGGGCATCGTCCCAATACTCCAGATGACTCAAGGGTGTGTGCCTCTTGTACCAGGGACCGACCGGCATGGCGCGGTCTTGCGTCACTACCTTGGCGTAGTCCGGCAGCGGCCGTAGCGGGTAGCCGAGTGGATCGGCCGGTGCATAGAGATTCAGCCAGCGCGCCTGTTCGCGCACCTGCTCGGTCAGGCAGTGGCCGGGAAAACGGATCGGCACCACCGGGTCGTAGGCGAAGGTGAACAGTGGGATGTTGCAGCCGAAGGTGATCAGGCCGGCCAGCGTCTCCAGGGCCAGGAAGGGATCGCGCGGGCAGCTCGGGGTGGCGTTGAGCTTCTGCTGGTCCCAGACGAAGTTGGAGAAGATGTGCCCACCCAGGGAGTGGGCCAGCACCACCAGCGGTGTCTGTGGCCCGACTTGCGCGCGCAGGGCGTTCAACCCATGCCACAGGCACTGGTGCACTTCTTCGTAGGTGGTGTCATAGGCCTGGCTGACCTTGCGGTAGCCGCTGGCATCACCGAAAAACAGGGTGACGATACGCCGCAACCAGCGCCAGCTAACCGGTTCACCGGCGAGCTTGTCGAGGTAGGCCTGTTCGCGTTTATCCAGCACGCTGGCCCAGTACAGGCTCTGGAACGCAACCTGTTCCGCCTCGGCGCCGAGACGCCGGCGCAGGCTGCTAATCAGGTTCTGGGCGAAGACGTGTTGGCCGTCTGCATCGCGCAGATCCGGCTGTGTGCCGATGCCGTGGATTACCGCTACTGCAAGCTTCATGAACCTCTCCCTGGTTGCGCACGTGGCAGCCTAGCGCGCGGTTGTCGCCGCTTCAATCGGCTTGCGGGAAACGCTCGATCAGAGTGCTTGCAGCTGGGCGCCGAGGCGACCATTATCCACCAGCTCGAGGAACTCATCGCCGAGCCGGCGGCTTTCATCCATCGCTGTGTGCCAGTAGCGTTCGCGCCCGGCGTCGTCACCCAGATAGCGGCTGAAATCCTTACGGTCGGGCAGCTTGCCGTGGGGCAGGCGGGCCAGGTACTCGCGCGAGGGGGCGAGTAGCAACACGTTCTGCAGGCGGGTGGTATCGGCGCGGCGCCATGGCAGCCCCTTGTCGAACCACCCGGGGATGACCTTGTCGGTGAAGTGCGGGTAGAGCACCACATCGCTGCCGCTGTAGGGCAGATCGAGGTGATAGTCGAGCAGGCCGCCGTCGCGATAAGTCCCGGCGCCAGCACCAGGGATGTCGCGCACGCCTTCCATCACCATAGGGATGGAGCCGGAAGCCAGCAGGGCATGGCGCAGGTTGCCGGTGTCCAGAGGCAGGTAGCGCGAGGGAAAGTCGTTGAGTGCTGCCAGCGGTGGTGCCAAGCGGGCATCGTGCAGAATCACCCGTTCGAAGTGCTTGGCCAGGCGCGGGCGGCCGAGCAGGTTGTTGCCGATTACCGAGGACAACCCTAGGCCGAGTGCGCTACGCCGATCATGGGCGAGCAGGCCGAGGCTCTTCACCACCATCACATTGAGGCGGTAGTACGGGTTGCTGAGGATATGCGAGTCCTGACCATCGAGCAGTTCGTCGAGCATCCGCCTGCAGCTGTGCGACACCTCGGCCATGCTCACACCCTTGGCGAAACGCTGCGCGCTGTACAACTCACCGAGGCGGCGGAGGCCTTGTGCGGCGTTCGGCAGGCAGGCGCTGGCGAAGCGCCAGGAACCGATCGAGGCGCCAATCAGCGCGCGCTCGCGGGGTGCCCGTGGCAGCCAGTCGCCGAACAGCGCCAAGTCCAGGCCCTGAATACCCAGCGCTTTCGGGCCGCCGGCCGCACCCGGCAAAATGCCCACGTCTGCCGGGCGCAAACCTGTGTCACGGATACGCGCATAGGCCTGTGGGCCGGCTTTCAGGGTTAGGGCGGGAAACTTGATTTGAATCGCGCTCATGTTGGCCTCCATCACGCAAGGCCGCGATTATAGAGGCCCGCGCGGCCAGACCAAGAGACTTCAGCGCATGAATGATGGCTGCATGGCTGGTGGACTGTTCCCGTTGCCCTAAGTGACGCTGAATGATTGGCTGCATGAGACCGCGGAAGAACTGCATGGCAATTTACCCTGGTTCGCCGTGGCCTTAATTGGCCTGCATATCGCCGGGTTACATGCCCTTGGCGAACGCCGGGCAAGCCATGCCGCTCCACTCGGGGGGATGCTGCTCTAAAGTCGTTGGACTTTGCGCCGTGTTTATACAACAGGCTCAAGGGCGCCGAGCGTGCTGGGGCCGCCATACTGAGACCATGTTGCAAAACAAGAAACCCGGCACTCGGCCGGGTTTCTTCTGTCATGCACGGGGTTTAACCCGCGGCGATCAGTCCTGCTTGCTGCACCAGCTCCAGCAGTGGTTGCGGGTACAAGCCAAGGACGAACGCCAGCAGCGCGATAGCCAAGAGCATGATGCCGCCGGTGCGCTGGCCCCAGTTGAAGGGCGCATCGTGGCGACGCAGGTTGGGCTCGATCAGGAACAGCGTGACCATCACCCGCAGGTAGTAGAAGACGCCAATGGCGCTGCCGAGCACCAGAGAACCGAGTAGCCACCACTGCTGCGACTGCACGCCGACGGCGATCACATAGAACTTGCCGATAAAGCCGGCAGTCAGCGGAATACCGGCCAGCGACAGCATCATCACCGCCAGTACGGCGGTCAGGTACGGCCGCCGCCAGAACAGCCCGCGATACTCGTACAACGCATCGCAATCGCGGCCGCTGAAAGGCGTGGACATCAGCGTGATGACACCGAAGGCGCCGAGGCTGGTCAGCACGTAGGTCACCAGGTAAACGCCGATCGCCTCGACGGCCAGGCCTTTGCTGGCGATCAGGGCGATCAGCAGGTAACCGAAGTGGGCGATGGAGGAATAACCGAGCAGGCGCTTGAGGTTGTTCTGCATCAGCGCCAGCAGGTTGCCGATCAGGATCGAGGCTATGCCGATCACGGTCAGGGCATCGTTCAGCAGGCCGCCGTTGGCCGCCGGCGACAGTTGGAACAGGCGCAGCAGCACCGCGAATACCGCGACCTTGCTGGCGGTGGCGAGGAAGGCCGCGACCGGTGCCGGTGCCCCCTCATAGACGTCCGGTGTCCATAGGTGGAAGGGTACCAGCGAGAGCTTGAAGGCCAGGCCGACCAGCATCATCCCCAGGCCAATCTGTGCCACTGCACTCTGCACGCCGGTTGCCGCGAGCTTGGCGCCGATCCCGGCGAAGCTCAGGCTGCCCGCATCGGCATACAACAGCGCCATGCCGAACAGCAGGAACGCGGAGCCGGCGGCCGAGAGCACCATGTACTTGATGCCGGCTTCCAGCGAGCGCTTGTCGAAGAAGGCGTAGGCGACCATGCCGTAGACCGGTACCGAGAGCAGTTCCAGGCCGATAAACAGGCCCGCCAGATGCTGCGCGCTGACCAGCACCATGCCGCCCGCCGCAGCCAGCAGAATCAACAGGTAGAGTTCCTCGCGGTTACCTGGATAGCCAACCTTCGCATCACCCATATAGGCATGCGCCAGGGTCACACAGGCCAAGGTGGCGGCCAGGATCAGCGCCATGTAGAAGCAGGCGAAATTATCCACCTGCATCAGGTCGGTGACTGCCAAGGGGGCCACTTTGAGTGCCGGGATGATCGACAGCAATGCCAGGTTCAGGCCGATCACCGAGAGGATGAAGGTCTGCGAGTGGTTGCGGCGCCAGGCAATCGCCAGCATCACGACGACAATGGTGGCGCTGACCACCAGTAGCGGCAGCAGGGCGATGAAGTGTTGAGTGGTGAATTCCATAGCGCAACTACCGGGCCGAAGCGAGTTGAGTGAAAGCGGCACCGAGCCACTGCTGAACGCCATGCATGGTGGCGTCGGAGGTATCGAGCACCGGCTGCGGGTAAATCCCGAGCAGGATCAGCAACACGGCCAAGCCGATCACCATGAGCAGCTCACGAGCGTTCAGGCCACGCAGTACCTGGTCCGACTTGCTCGGGCCGAAGTAGGCACGGTGGATCATGATCAGTGAGTAAACCGAAGCGAACACCAGACCAGAGGTGGCGATAACGGTGACCCACGGCACGCTCTTGAAGATACCGAGCAGGATCAGGAATTCGCCAAGGAAGTTACCGGTTGCCGGCAGTCCCAATGAAGCGGCAGCGAAGAACAGACTAATCCCTGGCAAGTAGGCGATGCGTGACCACAGGCCGCCCATCTCACGCATGTCACGGGTGTGGGTACGCTCATAGAGCTGGCCGCAGATAATAAACAGTGCCGCCGCGGATAGACCGTGGGCGAGCATCTGCAGCACCACGCCTTGCAGGGCCAACTGGCTGCCGGAATAGATACCGATCAGTACAAAGCCCATGTGCGAGACGCTGGAATAGGCGACCAGGCGTTTGATGTCGGTTTGCGCGAACGCCAGGATGGCGCCGTAGAAAACCCCGATGAGGCCCAGGGTCATGGCAAACGGTGCAAACTCGGCCGAGGCATTCGGGAACAGTGGCAGGGCGAAACGCAGCATGCCATAGGCCGCGGTTTTCAGCAGAATACCGGCGAGGTCGACGGAGCCGGCGGTCGGCGCCTGTGCATGCGCATCCGGTAGCCAGGAGTGGAAGGGCACCACTGGCAGCTTGACGGCGAAGGCGATAAAGAAGCCAAGCATCAGGATGTATTCGCTAGTCGGCGGCAGTTCAGCCTTGAGCAACAGGGTGTAATCGAAGGTGATCACGCCGCTCTGGCTGTAATTGACGAAGACCAGGCCAAGAATCGCCACCAACATGATCAGGCCGCTGGCCTGGGTGTAGATGAAGAATTTGGTCGCCGCGTAAATCCGGGTCTTCTTGCCGTCCGATGAGCTGTGACCCCAGAGCGCGATGAGGAAGTACATCGGCACCAGCATCATTTCCCAGAAGAAGAAGAACAGGAACAGATCGAGCGCGAGGAACACGCCGACCACGCCGCCGAGAATCCACATCAGGTTGAGGTGGAAGAAACCGACGTGGCGCTGGATTTCCTTCCAGGAGCACATGACCGAGAGCACACCGAGCAGGCCGGTGAGCAGGATCATCAGCAGCGACAGGCCATCCAGCGCCAGGTGCACGTTGATGCCGAAACGCTCGATCCACTGGAGCTTGAACTCGAGGGTCCAGGTCGGGTCGGTGCCAGGGGCGGGGGCCAGGCTGTAGTCGCCGGTGGCCCATAGCCAGAGGCCGAGACCCAGCAATAGAAGCATGGTCAACATGGCGATCCAGCGTGGTGCGGTGGCGCCGAAGCGCTCCGCTTGCCAGCACAACAGGCCGCCGATAAAGGGGATCAGGATTAGCCAAGGCAGAATCATGACGGGCTCAATTCCTTTCGCAAATGCGCAAATTCATTTCAGACAGTGACCAGCAGTACGGCGCCCAGCACCAGTACTGCACCGCCGGCGATGGAGGCCGCATACCAGCGCAGATTGCCGGTTTCGGTACGACTCATAAGTTTGTGCCCGCCCCGCGTCAGGCGCGGAATCAAGCCGATGCTGTGGTCGATGGGGTCATGTGCGAATAGCTGGGTCAGCCACAGATAGGGTTTGACGAACAGCTTGTCGTACAGCCAGTCGAAGCCCCAGGCGGCGAACCACCAGGCCGAGAGAAAGCGTCCCGGTGCACTGGCGGCTAGTGCGCTGGCGAAGCGGCGCTTGCCGAGGAACAGCAGCGCAGCCAGCAGAATACCGGCCAGCGCAATGGCGCCCGAGGCGATTTCCAGGCTGTGTTGGGCTTCGCCACCGGCATGCCCGACGCTCTGCGGCAAGACGCCGGCGAGTGGCGGGGTGATCAGTGCGCCGACGAAGGTCGAGAGTACGATCAGCAACGACAGCGGTAACCAATGCGCGACGCCGTGGCCCGCGTGGGCTTCGGTCTGCACTTCGCCGTGGAAGGTGATGAAGATCAGCCGGAAGGTGTACAGCGAGGTCATGAAGGCCCCGGCCAGACCGGCATACAGCAGCGACTGGTGGCCACTGGCGAACGCCTCCCAGAGGATTTCATCCTTCGAGTAGAAACCCGCGGTGAGCAGCGGCAGGGCCGCCAACGCGGCGCCACCGACGATAAAGCTCGCATAGGCCAGCGGCAGCTTCTTCCACAAGCCGCCCATCTTGAAGATGTTCTGTTCGTGGTGGCAGGCGACTATCACCGCACCGGAGGCGAGGAACAGCAGCGCCTTGAAGAAGGCGTGGGTCATCAGGTGGAAGATCGCCGCGTCCCAGGCACCGACACCCAGCGCCAGGAACATGTAGCCGATCTGGCTCATGGTCGAGTAGGCGAGGATACGTTTGATATCGGTCTGTACCAGCGCGGCAAAACCGGCGAGTACCAGGGTGATGCCGCCGACTATGCCGACCAGCTCGAGAATGCTCGGTGCCAGGGCGAACAGACCGTGGGTCCGGGCAATCAGGTAGACGCCGGCGGTAACCATGGTCGCCGCGTGGATCAGGGCGGAGACCGGCGTCGGGCCTGCCATCGCATCGGCCAGCCAGGTCTGCAGCGGCAGCTGAGCGGATTTACCCACTGCGCCACCGAGTAGCATCAGCGTCGCCAGGACCATCCAGGTATCGCCGACAGCGAACTTCTGGGGTGCCAGGACCAGCAGTTCCTGGATGTTCAGGGTGCCGAGTTGGACGAACAGAGTGAACAAGCCGATGGCCATGAACACGTCGCCGATGCGGGTGACGATGAAGGCCTTGAGCGCCGCGTTACCGTTGTTGCGGTTGCTGTAGTAGAAGCCGATCAACAGGTAACTGCACAGACCCACGCCTTCCCAACCGAAGTAGAGGAACAGCAGGTTATCGCCGAGCACCAGAAACAGCATGCTGGCGATGAACAGGTTCATGTAGGAGAAGAAGCGCGAGTAACCGGCCTCACCACGCATGTACCAGGAGGCGAACAGGTGGATCAGGAAGCCAACGCCAGTGACGACGCCGAGCATGGTCAGCGACAGGCCGTCCAGATAGAGGGTGAAGCTCGGTGTGAAGCCGTCCACCGACATCCACTGCCAGAGCAGTTGGCTGTACACGCCACCTTCAGGCGGTGCGACGTTGAATTGCCAGATGATCCCGGCGGTGATCAGTGCGGAGAGTCCGACCGAACCCACGCCGATCAGCGCCGAGAAGTTTTCCGACCATCTGCCGCGCGAGAACGAGAGCAGCAGGAAGCCGAGCAGAGGGAATACACAGGTTAGAAATAGAAGGTTCATCCGCGCATCTCGCTGGCAGCGTCGATATCGAGGGTGTGGAAGCGGCGGTACAGCTGCATCAGGACCGCCAGGCCGATACTGGCTTCGGCCGCAGCCAAGCTCAGGACCAGAATGAACATGACCTGACCGTCAGGCTGTGCCCAGCGGCTGCCGGCGACGATGAAGGCCAGACCTGCGGCGTTCATCATGATCTCCAGGCTCATCAGTACGAAGAGGATGTTGCGGCGTACCATCAGGCCGACCAGGCCGAGGCAGAACAGCACGCCCGCGACGGCCAGGCCGTGCTCCAGGGGAATTGAGTTCATCATCGAATTCATAACTATTGTTCCTTCGCCTCGTGACGGCCGAGGTGGAAAGCCGCGACCACTGCGGCCAGCAGCAGCATGGAGGCGAGCTCCACGACCATCAGATAGGGGCCATACAGGCTGATACCGACCGCCTTGGCGTCCACGGTAGTCTGGCCGATCGCTCCAGCACTCGGGTTACCCAGCAGCACATAAAGCAGTTCAGCCAGCAGCAGCGCCGAGAGCAGCGCGGGGCCGCCCCAGATACCGGGCTTGAGCCAGGCGCGTTCCTGTTCGGCGGCGACTGGGCCAAGGTTGAGCATCATCACCACGAAGACGAACAGCACCATGATGGCGCCAGCGTAGACGATGATCTCCAACGCACCGGCGAACGGCGCGCCGAGGGCGAAGAAGGTCATCGATACCGCCATCAGCGAGATGATCAGGTAGAGCAGGGCGTGGACCGGATTGGTATTGGTGATCACCCGCAAGGTGGACACCACGGCGACGCCTGAAGCGAAGTAGAAAGCGAATTCCATAATCTTCCTTATTTAATCCGTAGGACCTGTTTAGGTCGTCGCGAGCGCAGGTTAGGCAAGGCGAAAACAGGCGAGGAAGCGCAGTTGACTGTAGTCAATGAGCATTCCGACCCTGTTTTCAACGCAGCATCACCAAGCGCAGCAGACATAAACTGGTCCTTAAGGCAGCAGGCTTTTCACGTTGATGGGCTGGGCTTCATTCTGCGCGGCGCCTTTCGGCTTGCCGGCGATGGCCATACCGGCAACGCGATAGAAGTTGTAATCCGGATTCTTGCCTGGGCCGGAGATCAGCAGGTCTTCCTTCTCGTACACCAACTCCTGACGATTGAACTCAGCCATCTCGAAGTCCGGGGTGAGCTGAATTGCAGTGGTCGGGCAGGCTTCCTCGCACAGGCCACAGAAAATGCAGCGCGAGAAATTGATCCGGAAAAACTCGGGATACCAGCGGCCATCCTCGGTTTCGGCTTTCTGCAACGAGATGCAGCCGACCGGGCAGGCTACCGCACAGAGGTTGCAGGCTACGCAGCGCTCTTCACCATCAGGGTCGCGGGTCAGGACGATACGGCCACGGTAACGCGGCGGCAGATACACCGGCTCTTCCGGATATTGCAGGGTGTCGCGCTTGCGAAACGCGTGGGAGAAGATCATTACCAGGCTGCGCACCTGGGTATAGGTGCCATGCACTATGTGTAGGATTTCTTTGATCATTTTCGTCTCCTCACTGAGCCATGCCGGACGGGCTGTTGGACAACACCAGCGCCGCGGTCACCAGCAGGTTGATCAAGGTCAGTGGCAGGCAGAACTTCCAGCTGAAGGCCATCACCTGGTCATAGCGTGGGCGCGGAATAGAGGCGCGCAACAGGATGAACAGCATGATGAAGAAGCCGGTTTTGAGCGCGAACCAGATGAACGGAATCGATGGCAGGAGACCGAACGGGCCATGCCAGCCACCGAAGAACAAGGTCACCAGCAGCGCCGAGATCAGCACTATGCCGATGTACTCGCCGACGAAGAACATGCCCCATTTCATCCCGGCATATTCGATGTGATAGCCGTCGGCCAATTCCTGTTCTGCTTCCGGCTGGTCGAAGGGGTGACGGTGAGTCACCGCCACGCCAGCGATGAAGAAGGTACAGAAGCCGAAGAACTGCGGAATGATGAACCACAGGTTCTGCGCCTGGTAGTCGACTATGTCGCGCATGTTGAACGAGCCAGCCTGCGCCACTATGCCCATCAGCGCCAGGCCCATGAAGACCTCGTACGACAGAGTCTGGGCCGAGGCGCGCAGGGCGCCGAGCAGGGCGAACTTGTTGTTGCTCGACCAACCGGCGAACAGCACGGCGTACACCGACAGGCCGGCCATGGCGAAGAAGAACAGCAAGCCGATGTTCAGGTCCGCGACACCCCAGGTCGGGGTGATCGGGATGATCGCGAAGGAGATCAACAAGGCGCTCATGGCCACCACCGGTGCCAGGGTGAAGATCACCTTGTCGGCGAACGGCGGTGTCCAGTCTTCCTTGAAGAACATCTTGACCATGTCGGCGGCGATCTGAAACATGCCGAACGGCCCGACCCGGTTCGGGCCGTAGCGATCCTGCCAGAGTGCCAGCAAACGGCGTTCGACCCAGCTCAACAGCGCGCCACAGATCACCACCGTGAGCAGGATCACGATGGCGCGGATCACCGCCAGGATCACGTCGATCACTTCGGGAGTCAGCCAATTCATCATTGTGCGGCCTCCTGCAGGGAGTCGGCGGATTTACCGGCGAGTGCCGATGGAATACCAGCCAGGCCAACCGGCAAGGCCACCAGACCGGCGCTCAGCTCTGCGCTGATACGCAGCGGCAGTCGCAGCGGCTGCCCGGCCACGTTCAGGCTGAGCATGGCACCGTCATTCACCCCCAGGCGATCCGCTTCGGATTTAGCCAGGGCGACATACGGCTGGGGAATGCGCTCTTGCACCGGCGCGGCGCGGGAGGAGTTCTCTTCGCTGCCGAACAGGTGATAGAACGGCACCACTTGCCAGGTGCCCGGAGCTGGATTGAAGGGCTGCGGAGCGCTGGCAAACCAGGATAGGCCGTCGCCTTTCGGTTCGATCAGGCGTGCGCCCGGATCACCGGCACGCAGATGGCCGCCGACTTCGGCCTGGAATTTGTTCCAGGCTTGCGGCGAGTTCCAACCTGGCGACCAGGCGAAGGGAATCTGCTGACGCGGCTCGGCGGAACCCGAATAGCCTTCCATGGAGAAGGCGAACGCGGTGTCTTTGTCCTGCGAGGCACGCGGCTCATGCACGTTGATATCGGCACGCATGGCGGTACGACCGCTGTAACGCAGCGGCTCACGAGCGAGTTTCATGCCCTTGATGCGGAACGAGGCGCTGGGTGCCGCATTGCGGATGCCGGCCAGGAGCGCCGTGCTCGCCGCGGTGGCTTCCGTCACGTGGTCGAGCAGCGTCCAGTCCACCGGCTGATCCAGCAAGGTGCTGCGCAGGGCATGCAGCCAGCGCCAGCCTTCGTGAACCATGACTTTGTCGTCGTAGAAGGTCGGATCGTAGACCTGGAAGAAACGCTGAGCGCGGCCTTCCTGGCTGACCAGGGTGCCGTCGCCCTCGGCGAAACTAGCGGCTGGCAGAATCAAGTGTGCACGGGCAGTGGTGGCGGTTTGCTGATGGTCAGCGACTATCACGACTTTGGCGGCCTGCAAGGCCGCATCGACCACGGCAGCATCGGCGCGGGTGTAGAGATCGTTTTCCAGCACCACCACGGCGTCGGCCTGACCGGAGATCAGCGCGTGCAGCGCAGCGTCGGCCGAGTCGCCACCCAGCTCCTTATTAGTCAGCATGACGAGGCCAAGGCTGTTGGCTTCGGCCACCACCAGGCTGAGGGAGCCATTCTTCTCGCGCAGTTTGAGCGCCTTGGCGATGTTCGCCGCCGACTCGATCAAGGCTTTATTGCCCAGCGAGGTGCCGGCGATGATCAGCGGACGCTTGGCCGCGAGCAGGGCCGCAGCGATGCGCTGAGCCAGCTCGGCCGCTTCCGGGTCGAGGTTGGCCACGGCCGGTGCGCTGGCATCCAGCGCGTGAGCTACGGCGAAACCGATGCGGGCCAGATCGTCCGGCGCGGCATGCACGCATTCCGCGGCCACGTCGTCCAGCTTGGTTTCCGCCAGGCTGGCGATAAACAGCGGGTTTAACTCGTGCTGGGCGATGGTCTTCACCGCGGCGTCCAGCCAGGGCTGGAGCTTCATCGCGGCGGCCATTTCGACGCCCTTGCCTTTGACCGTCTGGCGCAGGGCCAGGGCCATGCGCGCGGCGGTCTGGGTCAAGTCTTCGCCGAGCACGAATACCGCATCGTGCTCTTCGATTTCGCGCATCGTTGGAATCGGCAGCGGGCTGTCCTGCAGCACTTGCAGCACCAGGCGCAGGTTATCCAGTTCAGTGGCGCCGATGCCGGAGTAGAAGTGCTCGGTACCGACCAGCTCGCGCAGGGCGAAGTTGCTTTCCAGGCTGGCGCGCGGCGAGCCGATGCCGACGATGTTGCGCCCGCGCAGCAGCTCGGCGGCCTTGTCCAGGGCGCCATCCAGGCTCAGTTGGACGTTGCTGCCTGCCAGTTGCGGCCGGCGTGGACGGTCTTCGCGGTTGACGTAGCCATAACCAAAGCGGCCGCGGTCGCAGAGGAAGTAGTGGTTGACCGAGCCGTTGTAGCGGTTCTCGATACGGCGGATCTCGCCGTAGCGTTCACCGGGGCTGATGTTGCAGCCGCTCGAGCAGCCATGACAGATGCTTGGGGCGAACTGCATGTCCCACTTGCGGTTGTAGCGCTCGGAGTGGGTCTTGTCGGTGAACACACCGGTCGGGCAGACCTCGGTGAGGTTGCCGGAGAATTCGCTTTCCAGGGTGCCGTCTTCGACGCGGCCGAAGTAGACGTTGTCGTGGGCGCCAAACACCCCGAGGTCGGTACCGCCGGCGTAGTCCTTGTAGAAGCGCACGCAGCGGTAGCAGGCGATGCAGCGGTTCATCTCGTGGCCGATAAACGGCCCCAATTCTTGATTTTGATGGGTGCGCTTGCTGAAGCGATAACGGCGCTCGTTGTGGCCGGTCATCACCGTCATGTCTTGCAGGTGGCAGTGACCGCCTTCCTCGCACACCGGGCAGTCGTGCGGGTGGTTGGTCATCAGCCATTCGACGACGCTGGCGCGGAACTGCTTGGCTTCCTCGTCGTCGATGGAAATCCAGCTGTTATCGGTGGCCGGCGTCATGCAGGACATGACCAGACGTCCGCGTTTATCGTTCTCGTCGCTGTACTGCTTCACCGCACACTGGCGGCAGGCGCCGACGCTACCGAGCGCCGGATGCCAGCAGAAGTAGGGGATGTCGAGGCCGAGCGAGAGACAAGCCTGTAGCAGGTTGTCCGCACCGTCGACTTCGAGCGCTTTGCCGTCTACGTGGATAGTGGCCATATTCAAGTTTCTTCGTTGGCCCGCTTGTGGCGGACTTGGCTAATAGAATCACGGTTTGACTCGGGGCCAGCATTCACTGGCCGCCGCTTCATAAAGCCTTACGCGCTGACCACCTGGGCCGGCACGGCCGGACTGCTCTGACGGGCGATACCCGCTTCGAACTCCGGACGGAAATATTTGATGGCGCTGCCCAGCGGCTCCACGGCGCCCGGTGCATGCGCACAGAAGGTCTTGCCTGGGCCGAGGAAGTTGACCAGTTGCTCCAAGGTTTCGAGGTCGCCGGGTTGCCCTTGGCCAGTCTCCAGTGCTCGCAGCACCTTGACGCTCCACGGTAAACCGTCGCGGCAAGGAGTGCAGAAGCCGCAGGATTCGCGGGAGAAGAACTCTTCCATGTTGCGCAGCAAGGAAACCATGTTGACGCTTTCGTCCACCGCCATGGCCAGACCTGTGCCCATTCGGGTGCCGACTTTGGCGATACCCGCGGCATACATCGGTGCGTCCAGGTGCTCCGGCAACAGGAAGCCGGTACCGGCGCCACCTGGCTGCCAGGCTTTCAGCTTGAAGCCATCGCGCATGCCGCCGGCGTAGTCCTCGAACAGTTCGCGAGCCGGCACGCCAAACGGCAGTTCCCACAGGCCGGGGTTCTTCACCTTGCCGGAGAAACCCATCAGCTTGGTGCCCATGTCTTCACTGCCAGGGCGAGCCAGGGATTTGTACCAGTCGACGCCGTTACCGACGATCGCCGGCACGTTGCACAGGGTCTCGACGTTGTTCACGCAGGTCGGCTTGCCCCACACGCCAACGGCAGCCGGGAAGGGCGGCTTGGAGCGGGGGTTGGCGCGACGGCCTTCGAGGGAGTTGATCAGTGCGGTTTCTTCACCGCAGATGTAACGCCCGGCACCGGTGTGGACGAACAGCTCGAAATCGAAACCGCTGCCGAGGATGTTCTTGCCGAGCAGGCCGGCGGCCTTGGCTTCCTCGACGGCGCGATTGAGGTTGGTTGCCGCGTCGACGTACTCGCCCCGCAGGAAGATGTAGCCACGATAGGCTTTCAGCGCGCGAGCACTGATCAGCATGCCTTCGATCAGCAGGTGCGGTAGCTGTTCCATCAGCATGCGGTCTTTCCAGGTGTTCGGTTCCATCTCATCCGCGTTGCACAGCAGGTAGCGGATGTTCAGGGATTCGTCCTTGGGCATCAGCCCCCACTTCACGCCCGTGGGGAAGCCGGCGCCGCCCCGACCCTTGAGGCCGGAGTCCTTGACGGTCTGGACGATCTCGTCCTGGGACATCTGGGCGAAGGCTTTGCGTGCGGCGGCGTAGCCGTCCTTGGCCTGGTATTCGTCGAGCCAGACCGGCTGGGCATCGTCGCGCAGACGCCAGGTCAGCGGATGGGTTTCGGCTGTGCGGGTGATCAGGTTGGCTGGGCCGAAGGACGTCAGGCGGGTAGTCGAAGCGGACGTCATACGTAGGCCTCCAGCAGTTTGGCTACGCCATCGGGCTGTACGTCGCCGAAGGTGTGGTCGTCGATCATCAGTGCCGGAGCCTTGTCGCAGTTGCCCAGGCAGCACACCGGCAGCAGGGTGAAGCGGCCGTCTGCGGTGGTCTGGCCGAGGCCGATACCGAGTTGCTGCTGGATGCTGCTGACCACCGACTCATGGCCGCCGATGTAGCAGACCATGCTGTCGCAGACACGGATGATGTGGCGGCCGACGGGCTGACGGAAGATCTGGCTATAGAAGGTCGCCACGCCTTCGACGTCGCTGGCCGGGATGCCGATGACTTCGCCGATGGCGGCAATGGCGCCATCCGGTACCCAGCCGCGGGCTTTCTGCACGATTTTCAGCGCTTCGATGGAGGCCGCGCGCGAGTCTTCGTAGTGATGCAGTTCATGCTCGATGGCCGAACGCTCGGCATCGCTGAGGATAAAACGGTCGGTTTGAATCAGCGTGCTGTTCATAGTCTGGGGCATATCAGCGGTCCACGTCGGCCATAACGAAGTCGATACTGCCCAGGTAGGCGATCAAGTCCGCCACCATGCTGCCACGGATCACCGAAGGGATCTGTTGCAGATGCGGGAAGCTTGGGGTGCGAATCCGGGTGCGGTAGCTCATGGTGCCGCCGTCGCTCGTCAGGTAATAACTGTTGATGCCCTTGGTCGCCTCGATCATCTGGAAGCTTTCGTTGGCCGGCATCACCGGGCCCCACGAGACTTGCAGGAAGTGGGTGATCAGGGTCTCGATGTGCTGCAGCGTGCGCTCTTTCGGCGGCGGCGTGGTCAGCGGGTGGTCGGCCTTGTACGGACCTTCCGGCATGTTGCGCAGGCACTGGTCGATGATGCGGATGCTCTGGCGCATCTCTTCGACACGGACGATGCAGCGGTCATAGGCGTCGCCGTTCACCGCCAACGGAATTTCGAACTCGAAGTTCTCGTAGCCGGAGTAGGGGCGCGCCTTGCGCAGGTCGAAGTCCAGACCGGTGGAACGCAGGCCGGCGCCGGTGATGCCCCACTCCAGCGCTTCCTTGGTGTTGTACTGGGCGACGCCTACGGTGCGGCCTTTGAGAATACTGTTCTTCAGGGCGGCCTTCTCGTATTCGTCGAGGCGCTTGGGCAGCCAGTCGACGAAGTCCTTGACCAGCTTGTCCCAGCCGCGCGGCAGGTCGGCGGCGACCCCGCCGATGCGGTACCAGGCCGGGTGCAGACGGAAGCCGGTGATGGCCTCGATCACCGTGTAGGCGCGCTGGCGGTCGGTGAAGGTGAAGAACACCGGCGTCATGGCGCCGACGTCCTGGATATAAGTACCGAGGAACAGCAGGTGGCTGGTGATGCGGAAGAACTCGGCGAGCATCACGCGGATAAAGTCCACGCGGTCCGGCACCTTGATCCCGGCCAGCTTCTCCACCGCCAGCACGTAGGGCAGGTTGTTCATCACCCCGCCGAGGTAGTCGATCCGGTCGGTGTAAGGAATGAAACTGTGCCAGGACTGACGCTCGGCCATCTTCTCGGCACCACGGTGGTGGTAGCCGACTTCCGGTACGCAATCGACGATCTCTTCACCGTCCAACTGCAGGATGATACGGAAGGCACCATGGGCGGAAGGGTGGTTCGGGCCGAGGTTGAGGAACATGTAGTCCTCGTGCTCGCCGTGGCGCTTCATGCCCCAGTCTTCCGGTTTGAAGCGTGCGGCTTCTTCTTCCAGGTTCTGTTTGGCGACCGAGAGGCTGAACGGATCGAATTCGGTGGCGCGCGCCGGGTAGTCCTTGCGCAGCGGATGACCTTCCCAGGTCGGCGGCATCATGATCCGGGTCAGATGCGGGTGGCCGGCAAAGGTGATGCCGTACATGTCCCAGACTTCACGCTCGTACCAGTTGGCGTTGGGCCAGATGCGGGTGGCGGTGGGCAGGTTCAGGTCGCCCTCAGACAAGGCCACCTTGATCATTACGTCACTATTACGTTCGATCGACAGCAGGTGGTAGAACACACTGAAGTCGGCACCGGGAAGACCGCGGCGCTGGGTGCGCAGGCGCTCATCGACACCGTGCAGGTCGTACAGCATGACGTAAGGCTTGGGTAGCTGACGCAGGAAAGTCAGGACTTCGATGAGCCGTTCACGGGCAACCCAGAGTACCGGCATGCCGGTGCGGGTCGCCTGGACGGTGAAGGTCTCAGCGCCAAAGCGGGAATTCAATTCAACGACGACGTCTTGGTCGTCAGCCTTGTAAGGCGGGATGTACAGAGCGGTGTCTGCAGTCATGGTCTCGGTCGCTTTCAGTCAACGTAAAGAGTGAATCTGGCTTTCTTTTGGAAAGAACGAGATCACACTTCGTCGGGGCTGCGCAGGTTGGTAACCTGAATACGCTGTTCGCGGCGCGCATCCTTTTGCGACGGCATGTCGGCGCGGTACACGCCTTGATCGCCGACGACCCAGGAAAGTGGGCGACGCTCCTGGCCAATCGATTCCTGCAACAACATCAAGGCTTGCAGAAAGGCTTCAGGGCGTGGAGGGCAGCCAGGCACATAGACGTCCACTGGGAGGAATTTATCGACCCCCTGGACTACCGAGTAAATATCGTACATGCCGCCTGAGTTGGCGCACGAACCCATGGAAATCACCCATTTGGGTTCGAGCATCTGCTCATAGAGGCGCTGGATGATCGGCGCCATCTTGATGAAGCAGGTGCCGGCAATCACCATGAAGTCAGCCTGGCGCGGCGATGCACGAATCACTTCGGCACCAAAGCGGGCGATGTCATGGGGTGCGGTGAAGGCGGTGGTCATCTCCACATAGCAGCAGGACAGGCCGAAGTTGTACGGCCACAGAGAGTTTTTACGCCCCCAGTTGACCGTCGAATTCAGCACGTCTTGCAGTTTGCCCATGTAGATGTTGCGGTGGACCTGGCCTTCTAGCGGGTCGGGAACTGTCTCCCGCTCGCCGATCGGATACTGCTCGTTAGGCGCATCCGGGTCGATCCTGGTGAGTTTGTATTGCATCGCCAAAGCCTCATTGTTTTAGCTTCGCCTGCCGCTTGCGGCGACCTTCGGGAGCCCAATCGAGCGCCCCGATACGCCAAAGGTAGACAAGACCTGCCAACAGAATTGCTATAAAAATTGCAGCTTCGATAAAGCCGGCCCAAGCGCTTTCGCGAACGGACACCGACCAGGCGAAGAGAAAGAGGGCTTCAACGTCGAAGATCACGAAGAGCATCGCGACCAGATAGAATTTTGCCGACAGGCGCAGACGAGCGCTGCCAGTGGGGAGCATCCCGGATTCGAAGGGCTCGTTTTTGCTGCGCCCCCAGGCCTTGCTGCCAAGCAGGCTGGATACGCCGAGCATAAAGGCACACAGGCCCACGACACCCAACAGGAAAATAGCGAAGCCCCAGTTGTGGGACATAGTGACGACAGCTTCAGCAGGCATGCCGGTACTCCTTAGACAAGGAACGGCGAATTCATTTAAAGGTGGAAGTTGCGGGTAGCTAATGCTTAGCCGGCAATCTATTCCTCTAATTTTATGCGTGTCTGCCTCAGTAAGTAAATTTTTCCTTATAAAAAATTAACTTAGCGGCCAGGTTATGGCCTCTTTGTTCGGCTCTAGGCTAGAGAGGGCGGGCTTGTGCGGCAGTCTACGGCCTTGGGTTTTTATCCATGAGTTGTGAGCTTATGAAGAAGGCTTTTAATGAGGATAATATTCATTATCATTAATGGCCTTGAATATCTTGCTGCAGGTCTCGAGTTGCTGGCTTATATCCGCGTTGCAAGTAGATGTTCTGGCTTGGCGCTGAGCCTTTGCCCTTAATCAGGCAAAACCACCCTGTGGCCAACCGTGGCGGGCGTGATCACTCCTATGTCGCGATCAAATGAAAGGCCAGGGTTGTGTAGGGGAAAAGTGACCGACCAGGGCTGGCCGGTCACGTGCGCCTGGCATTTCGGCCAGTCTGTTAGAGCAGGCGGCGGTTGTCCTCGCGGGTGATGATTACCGTTGCTGAGCGTGGTCGTTTGCCTGGGCCGTCCGGCCAGGTGCTGAGCAGGTTATTGGCGGTCGAACCTTCACCGGGGTGCTGGATGTTGATGAACAGCGTGCGGAAGTCCGGAGTGGCGGCAATGCCGGTAATTTCGGCACCTAGTGGGCCGACCAGAAAACGCTTTATCTCGCCACTTTTGGGGTCGGCCACCAGCATCTGGTTATTGCCGAAGGGGCCGGTGCTCAACTGGCTGCCGCTCATGTCGGTTTGAATCCACAGTCGGCCCTCATCGTCAAACCAGAGGCCGTCTGGGCTGGCGAGGATGTTCGAGGCATCCAGTGGCGTACCCTTTGGTCCGCGGCTGTCGCTTTGCGGGCCGGCGAGCAAGAACAGGCCCCAGTTGAAGCGCTGGCCGGCATGGTCGCGGGATTGTTCCCGCCAGCGAATGATCTGCCCGTAGGCGTTGGCTGGGCGTGGGTTGGCGGCGTCTGGCGCGGTGCGGGCGGTGTTGTTGGTCAGGGTGAAGTAGACTTCACCGGTATCCGGATTCACGGCTCCCCATTCCGGACGATCCATCTTGGTCGCGCCGAGGATATCGGCGGCCAGACGGGTGTTGATCAAGACTTCGCCCTGGTCGGCGAAACTCACGCCGGCGCTGACGCAGGCGGCCTGGAAGGCGGCATCGGCGATGTCCAGCGGCAGCCATTCGCCGCTGCTATCGGCGTTGAAGCGCGCCACATAGAGCGTGCCCTCATCCAGCAGGCGGCCATCGCTGCGGCCGGGACGATATTTGTCGCGGCTGACGTACTTGTAGATGTATTCGTTCTGCGAGTCGTCGCCGGAGTAGCAGACTACGGGCTTGCCCGGTTTCACCGGGGCGAAGATCAACCCCTCATGGGCGAAACGACCCAGGGCGGTGTGCTTGACGGGTAGCGAGTCGGGGTTGAAGGGGTCGATCTCTACTATCCAGCCGAAGTGATTCGGTTCGTTGCGATAATCGCCGCTGGCCTCGGCGGCCTTGCGGGTGGCGTCGAAGCGTTCGAATTCGTCGCCCGGGAGGGTGTCCCAGCCGAAGCGACTGCTGTTGCGCAGGCCATAGCGCTTCAGCTCGCGCGGCAAGTCGGTGTCACGGCTGGCGAAGTAACCGGCCCAGTTTTCCTCGCAGGTCAGGTAGGTGCCCCAAGGGGTGAAGCCGTTCGAGCAGTTGTTCTGGGTACCGCGGGCGGCCGTGCCGTCCGGGCTGTGGCGGGTCTTGAGCAGGGCATGACCGCGCGCCGGGCCGCTGATCTGCATCGGCGTGGCGGCGGTGATGCGGCGGTTGCGTGCGCTGGGCAGCACTTCCCAGTCGCCGCGTACATTGCGGCGGATTTCCACCACCGAGACGCCGTGAGCGTTGATTTCCTTGCGGACTTCCTCGGCATTGACGCGCTTGCCGTTCACCACGGTCGGGCCGTTCGGATGCAGCAGCGGTGCGTCCACGTATTCATGGTTGAGCACCAGCAGGCCGTGATCAGAGCGGTGCCCGTGGCCGTAGCTGCGCTGGGCGTCGATGGGGAAGAAGTGCATGCCGTCGTGGTGCATGCCGGTTTGTTCCGCCTGGTCCTGGGCGCTGTTGCTGGCGTCCTCGAGGAACGCCGGATAGTGGCCGGTGATCGGTGTGCCCCAGGGAATAAAAGCGCTGACCTTGTAACCTTGCGGCACCGTGATGCTGTCGGCGCGGGTTACCGCTACGGGAGTGAAAGGCAAGCGGCTACGGCGCTTGAAAGGAAGACCTAAGGCTGCGCTGGCTGGCTCTGCGGCCTGTGCCGCATCCGGTAGGGCGACGCCGAGGAAGGCCAGTGCACCGAGCGCGGCGCCACCGGCTAGTACCTGGCGACGACCGAGGTCGGCGATCAGCTCGTTGATATGTGGGTTGCTGGAGTGGTTGCTGGGTAACTCATCACCGTTACCAAACAGCGCGGTGTCTTTGTTGTCAGGGCTCAAGATTCGGCTCCTCAGGGCTAATCGACGGCCTTGACGCTAACGATGGAAAGCGACGAAGTAATGACAGTGGCTGTGCGTTTCCGCAGAAAAAGAAAAACCGCAACTGCCAGGCACAAAAAAGGCGAGCCGAGGCTCGCCTTTTTCTGACACCTCAAGCCGAAGCTTGATGAATCGATCCAAACTGGTTCAGAAACGAATCAGTGGAACTGGTTCATGGTGTTGTCTTTACCGCTGGCCTTCAGAGCCGCTTCGCCAGCGAAGTACTCTTTGTGGTTGTCGCCCAGGTCGGAACCAGCCATGTTCTGGTGCTTCACGCAAGCGATGCCCTGACGCAGCTCTTGACGCTGAACGCCTTTCACGTAGGCCAGCATGCCCTGGTCTGCGAAGTACCCTTTGGCCAGGTTGTCGGTGGACAGCGCGGCGGTGTGGTAGGTCGGCAGGGTGATCAGGTGGTGGAAGATGCCCGCTTCGCGGGAACCATCGCGCTGGAAGGTACGGATCATTTCGTCAGCACGAACAGCCAGTTCGGTTTCGTCGTAGTCGATGCTCATCAGCTTGGCGCGGTCGTAGGCAGAAACGTCTTTGCCTTCGCCAACCATGATGTCAAACATTTGCTGACGGAAGTTCAGGGTCCAGTTGAAGGACGGGCTGTTGTTGTACACCAGCTTGGCGTTCGGGATCACTTTGCGGATCTCGTTAACCATGGCGGCGATCTGGCCAACGTGCGGCTTCTCGGTTTCGATCCATAGCAGGTCGGCACCGTTCTGCAGCGAAGTGATGCAGTCCAATACGCAGCGCGCTTCACCGGTGCCGGCGCGGAACTGGAACAGGTTGCTCGGCAGACGCTTCGGACGCAGCAGTTTGCCGCCACGGTTGATCACGACGTCGCCATTGCCCAGGTCGGCAGCGGACACTTCTTCGCAATCCAGGAACGAGTTGTACTGGTCGCCCAGGTCGCCCGGCTGCTTGGTCACGGCGATTTGCTTGGTCAGGCCGGCACCCAGGGAATCGGTACGGGCAACGATCACGCCGTCGTCAACACCCAGCTCGAGGAACGCGTAACGAACAGCGTTGATCTTGGCCAGGAAGTCTTCGTGCGGAACGGTCACTTTGCCGTCTTGGTGGCCGCACTGCTTCTCGTCGGAAACCTGGTTTTCGATCTGGATGCAGCAAGCACCCGCTTCGATCATCTTCTTAGCCAGCAGGTAGGTGGCTTCCGGGTTACCGAAACCAGCGTCGATGTCGGCGATGATCGGTACTACGTGAGTTTCGAAGTTGTCGACCTGAGCCTGGATTTCAGCGGCTTTGGCGTTGTCGCCAGCGGCGCGGGCGGCGTCCAGTGCGGTGAACAGCAGGTCCAGTTCGCGAGCGTCAGCTTGACGCAGGAAGGTGTACAGCTCTTCGATCAGGCCGGAAACGGCAGTTTTCTCGTGCATGGACTGGTCGGGCAGCGGGCCGAAGTCGGAACGCAGCGCGGCAACCATCCAGCCGGACAGGTAGAGGTAGCGCTTGTCGGTGGTCTTCAGGTGCTTCTTGATGGAAATCATCTTCTGCTGACCGATGAAGCCGTGCCAGCAGCCCAGGGACTGGGTGTACACAGAAGTGTCGGCATCGTACTCAGCCATGTCTTTGCGCATGATGGCTGCAGTGTACTTGGCGATATCCAGACCGGTTTTGAAGCGGTTCTGAGCGCGCATACGAGCGACGGACTCAGGGTTGATAGCGCTCCAGCTGCTGCCTGCGACTTCTTTCAGGGCGGCAACTGCTTTGATGTCGTTTTGATAAGCTGACATGGTCAATCCTTCAAAGTTGATGATTCGTTGAGCACGAAACTTCCCGCCCAAAACCTAAGTGCAGAAAAGTTTTGTCGCGGGCGGTATACCGCAGACGCCGAAATATCGACTGAGACGAGATTGAAACCAGGGAGGGGGGTGAAGAGACGAACAGTTCGATGACGACAGCTGCTGTGGATGACCGGAGTCACTTGACGCTTGCCGGCTCGTGGATGCCGTTGGGCGACTCAGTAGGCTGAATCTGTCTATCTGGCTGATACGCTAAAACGCTTCCCCGTCCCTCAGGACAACTTCGTTCCAGTCGCAATCTCGTCGAACTGCCTTGTGGGCGGTAAAACACGAATCGGCTCTACGGTAAGTAGAGCGCGACCCGGAGGCCCATGCTAGGGCCCCTGATTAGCGGGAGCAGGGCAATGATGCCCTCAGCAAACAGCTTCGTCAAACGTTTTGTAGTGCTTTTTTTTCACTACTACATAATGTCGAAAGGTGACTGTACGGTCAGGTGCGGGGTGTCGCTAATCCAAGGCTTCGACCTTCAGCCGTAGGGTCATGTCTTCGCGATCTTGGGTCGAACGATGCTGTAGAAACCCGCTCCGATCGGCCTGTGAGTCCTCGTTGACGCCACCAATGGTGATCCATTCGCCGAGGCGGCCGGTGACCCGGGTATCGGTGCTTTGCACGTTGATCGCGCCGGGCTGGGTTTGGCTGAGGCGGTCATTGTTGTTGCTGATGCTGACGTGCACCAGATCACCGGTCAGGCTGGCGGTGACGTAAAAGCCACGAGTGACATCGCGGTATTCGGTGTTGCTGTAGACGCGCCCGTAAGGGTCGCTAGTGGTAGTGGTCAGCGGCACGCTTTGGCCGACCTGAATCAGCGCCGGATAGCCCTCGGTGACCTGTACCTGCTGGGTGCCGCCGCCACGGCTCTGGGTGCTGCGGCGAATGATGCGGACCTGGTCGCGGCCGTTGATTTCGCCTTGGCCGGCCTGGATGTCTACACCGCCGGCGCTGGCCGAGCCATTGACGGCATAGCCGCGGTCATTCTGGTAGTTCGACTCGCTGGTATCGACGCTGATCAGCAGTCGCCGAGGCTGGGTATCCAATTGCTGGAGCAGGTCCCGCACCTCCTGGATCTTTGCCGCTGGTGCGTTGACGACCAGTTGGTTGCCATAGGCGCTGACCCGGCCTTCATTGCCGAGTACCGACTGCACCACGGACAAAACCTCTTCGGCGCTGCGGTAGCTCAGTGCAATGACCTCGGTCGCGGCCAGCAGCGGCAGGCTGAAGGCAAACAGCAGGGCGGCGAGTAGGGCGCGTGGGGTCATAGCAGAAAGCTCTGTAGATCGGGGTCGGTGACGCTGGTGTCCCAGGCTTGGTCGAATTGCGTTTGGCGCAGGCGGACGCGAGCGGGGTCATGGTAGAGCGCGTAGCCGGCGTATTGGCCGAGTTCTGGGAGCAGTAGCAGGCCGTTGCCGTCAGCCAGCAGGAAGGCGATCTCTTCGCTTGGGTGGCCCGGGTGCAGCTTGCGGATCTGCAGGCTGCTGGGTAGCCGGCGGGCAAGTTGCAGCAAGCGGTGGCCTTCTTTCACGGCGCGAGTGGAATCGCGCAAAAGGATGCGCAGACGGTTTTTCGGGTGCGCGAGGAGAAAGTGTGCGCAGGCTTCCTGCACGCTGCTGTGGTGGTAGAGCCAGGGCTCGAGATCGGCACTGTAGAGGCACAGGCTGCGCTGGGCCTGTTGAAATAGCGCCAGGGCATGGGCGCGGGCTTCTGTCGGCTGGCTAAAGCGTTCCAGTGACTGGTGGCTGCCGAGGATGAAGGGGGCGGGCTCCCAGCGCTCGGCCTCAGGCGACGCCGCTTGCGGGTTATGCACAGTAAAACGCCCCGCTGACTGGAACTCGATGGCCGGCAGCTCTGCTGGTTCGGCGTCGTTTTCAGGTGACGGGGCGTTTTCGTCGTTCATCGTGACCTCAGCTGCTGTGGCGCACCATGTCCACATGGGGAATGCCGGCGTCGAGAAATTCGCCACTGACAATGGCAAAGCCTAGACGCTCATAGAAGGGTGAGGCGTGCACTTGGGCACTGAGCATTTGCTGTTTCAGGCCGCGGCGTTCGGCCTCGGCAATCACGGCATTCATCAATGCATCGCCAACCTTCAAGCCGCGCCAGTCTTTCAGGACCGAGACTCGGCCGATGTGGCCGTCCGGCAGCAGGCGCGCCGCGCCTATGGCATAGTCGCCATCCAGCGCCAGAAAGTGTACGGCGCTGGCATCTTCGGCATCCCACTCGAGCTCCGGTGGTACGGCTTGTTCGGCGATAAACACCGTTTCACGGATGCGGCGCAGATCGGCATTGTCCTTCTGCCAGTTGGCAACCCGCACGTGGATTTGACTACTCATCGGCAAACTCCAGACTTCCTTGTTTGACTAATTCCACCAACAGATTACGCCCCTCGTCGTCGGCCAGCCATTGCCCGAGGTTGTCGATATGCAAGGCTTCGGCGGCGCAGATCAGCTTGAGCAGCTCTCGCAGGCTGGCCGACAAGAGGCGGCTCTGGCCGCTGGCGAACAGCACCAGGTCCTCACCCACTTCGGACCAGGCCAAGCGAGCGCTGGGGTTGCGCACCAGGACGGCGCCATCTTCCAGGCTGCCGAGCAGTTCTTCTTCGCTCAGCTCAGTGCCGGCGACCAGCTCGGGATAGCGCGGTTCGGTCATGAACTGGCCAAACCAGGTCATCAGCAGGCGCTCATCGCCCATGTGTTCGGCGAGCAGGGCCTTCAGGCGATCCAGCGAGTCGCGTTGAATCTGGTGTGGGTCGCTGGTCGGCGCGGCGCCGGCATCGCTGTAGCGTTCTTCATCGGGCAAGAACTGGCCGAGGAAATCGGTGAAATGGGTCAGTACTTCGGCGGCGCTAGGTGCGCGGAAGCCCACGGAGTAAGTCATGCAGTCGTCCTCGGCAGTGCCGTAGTGAGCCAAACGTGGCGGCAGATAGAGCATGTCGCCGGGCTCCAACACCCATTCGTCGGTCTGTTCAAAGTTGGCCAGGATGCGCAGATCGGCGTGCGCCAGCAGCGGACTGTCGGCATCGCACATCTGGCCGATTTTCCAGCGCCGTTGTCCTTGGCCCTGAAGCAGAAATACGTCGTAGTTGTCGAAATGCGGGCCGACGCCGCCGCCGGGCGTGGCGAAGCTGATCATCACATCGTCGATGCGCCAGCTCGGCAGAAAGCGAAAATGCTGCAGCAACTCGGCAACGTCCGGCACAAACTGGTCGACCGCTTGCACCAGCAGGGTCCAGTCGCGCTCGGGCAGGGTCTTGAAGTCGTCTTCGTTGAAGGGGCCGCGACGCAACTCCCAGGGGCGCTCGCCGTGTTCGATGACCAGGCGCGATTCGACTTCCTCCTCCAGGGACAGGCCGGCCAGCTCGTCTGCGGAAATCGGGCTTTCAAAGTCCGGCAGCGCTTGGCGAATCAGCAGCGGCTTCTTCTGCCAGTAGTCGCGCAGGAACTCGCGCGCGGTGATGCCACCTAGAAGTTGAAGAGGAATATCAGGATTCATGTCTAAGCCCTTGAAATAGATCTAAGCCCTTAAATAAAAACGCCCGGCACAGCCGGGCGTGCACAAGGGCGGTAGCGGTCAGATACGCTTGGCCTGAGCCGCGGCATTGCCCGCGTAGCCGGCAGGAGTCAGCGCTCTGAGTTGCACCTTGGCTGCGGCTGGAATGGCCAGGCCGTCGATGAAGCTTTGCAGGGCTTCGGCGCTGATGCCTTTGCCGCGGGTCAATTCTTTGAGCTTCTCGTAGGCGTTTTCCACGCCGTAGCGGCGCATCACGGTCTGGATCGGCTCGGCCAGTACTTCCCAGCAGGCGTCCAAGTCATCAGCAATGCGTTGAGCATTGAGCTCCAACTTGCTGATTCCTTTGAGGCTGGCTTCGTAAGCGATGACGCTGTGGGCGAAACCGACGCCGAGGTTGCGCAGCACGGTGGAGTCGGTCAGGTCGCGCTGCCAGCGCGAGATCGGCAGCTTGCTGGCCAGGTGCTGGAGCAGTGCGTTGGCGATACCCAGGTTGCCTTCGGAGTTCTCGAAGTCGATCGGGTTGACCTTGTGCGGCATGGTCGACGAGCCGATCTCGCCGGCGATGGTGCGCTGCTTGAAATAGCCGAGGGAGATGTAGCCCCAGATATCGCGGTCGAAGTCGATCAGGATGGTGTTGAAGCGGGCTACCGCGTCGAACAGCTCGGCGATGTAGTCGTGCGGCTCGATCTGCGTGGTGTAGGGGTTGAAGCCCAGGCCCAACTCCTGTTCGATGAATTCGCGGGCGTTGGCTTCCCAGTCGACGTCCGGGTAGGCCGACAGGTGCGCGTTGTAGTTGCCGACGGCGCCATTGATCTTGCCCAGCAGCGGTACGCCGGCGACCTGAGCGATTTGCCGCTCCAGGCGATAGACGACGTTGGCCAGCTCTTTGCCGAGGGTGGTCGGCGAGGCCGGCTGGCCGTGGGTGCGCGACAGCATCGGCACCTCGGCGAAGCGCACGGCCAGCTCACGGATCGAATTTGCAATCTGACGCATCAGTGGCAGCAGTACGCTGTCGCGGCCTTCACGCAGCATCAGGGCGTGGGACAGGTTGTTGATGTCCTCGCTGGTGCAGGCGAAGTGAATGAATTCGCTGACGTTGGCCAGTTCCGGCAGCTTCGCCGCTTGTTCCTTGAGCAGGTATTCCACGGCTTTGACGTCGTGGTTGGTGGTGCGCTCGATTTCCTTGACGCGCGCGGCGTGCTCCAGTTGGAAGTCTTCGGCCAGCGTGTTGAGCAGGGCGTTGGCTTCGGCGGAGAAGGGCGCGACTTCCGGGATGCCGGCATGCGCGGCCAGGCGTTGCAGCCAACGGACTTCGACCATGACGCGAAAACGGATTAGGCCGTATTCGCTGAAGATTGGGCGCAGAGCGCTGGTTTTGCTGGCGTAGCGGCCATCAACGGGGGATACCGCGGTGAGCGAGGAGAGCTGCATGGGGCGTTCTCGGACAGTCGGGCGACGAAAAGGGGCGCGAATTATACATGAAAAAAGGCTCAGACTTGTGCTGGCCGATCAGCGTCAGGCGCGTCGTCGAGGGAGCGCTAGCAGGCTAGCGGTAAAAATCAGGCTGGCGCCGAGCAACGAGGTCAGATCCGGCGTTTCGCCCCAGCGTAGCCAGGCGATGATTCCGGCGAAGACGATGGCCAGGTAGGCAAAGGGTCCAATCAGGCCTGGTGGCGCCAGGCCGTAGGCTTTCGACATGATGATCTGGCTGGTGGTGGCGAGTAGCCCGATGATCAGCAGCAGCCATAGGTCATGGGGCTGCAAGGGTTGCCAGGACCAGGTCAGCGGAAGTGCGGAGATCAGGGCGCTGAACAACGAAAAGTAGAACACGATGCGAAAGGCGGGTTCGGTGTCGCTCATCTCGCGGATCGAGACAAAAGCGAGCGCGGCCAGAATGCTTGCGGCGATACCGATCAGCGCCTGGCTGTCGAGCAGCGCTGCGGAAGGTTTTGCCACCAGCAGGACGCCGAGCAAACCGATGCCGGTGGTCAGTAGCATGCGCTTGGTTAACGGTTCTTTCAGCCACCACCAGGCGATCAACGGGGTAAATACCGGGGCCGAGTAGGTGAAGAGCATGGCGTCTGCCAACGGTAGATGGGCGATGGCATAGAAGAAGCAGTACATCGCCGCGAGGCCGTAGCCGGTGCGCCACAGATGCGACTTCAGGCGTTGGGTCTTCAGTGGGCGAATTCCGCGAAACAGGATCAGCGGCAGGAAGAACAGCACGCCGATCAGGTTGCGGAAGAACACCACTGACTCGTTGTTGACGCTGCTGGAGACTTCACGGATGCCGACGCCCATCAAGGAAAACAGCAACGCCGACAGCGCCAGTAGCGCAGCGCCCTGTGCGGGCTTGACCGCGCGGCCGGCGATTGGGCTGGCCATGCGTCAGCCGCGCAGCAGTGGATAGAGGTCTTTGAGTAGCTTGCGTCGGCTGAAAACCAGCTGCCAGCGATGACCACCGAGCTGGCGCCACAGGCGTGCGGAGCGGATGCCGGCGAGCAGCAACGCGCGAATTTTCGAGGCGTTGCTTGGTTGTTGCAGGTTGCGCATGTCGCCATGTACCTGAATGCGCTGACGGAAGGTGCTTAATGTGTCTTGGTAGAGGCCGCCGCTAGCGGCGATGACGTTCTCGTGCACCAGGCCGAAATGCTGCACCTGTTGTTGGATCTGATCGAGACGGCTGCCGATAATCTGTAGCAGGTCATCGCGCTTGGCTAATTGTCGCTCGAGGCCGAGCATTGCCAGGGCGTAACGCAGTGGTCCGCGCTGCAGGCTGGCGGGGTCACGCTCCAGGGCGCTGATCAGTGCGCGGTAGCCATTACGCAGGTTGAGATCGTCGCCACCATAGACCTCCAGGGTGTCCTTTGGGTCGCGCACCATCAGGCTGCCCAGCATGCAGCCGAGCGAGGCCTCGCTGATCTGGCCGGTGCGAGCAATCTGGTCCACCAGAAAGGCGGCTTCGAACACGCCGCCGAGGGCGACCAGTTGTTCCTGTGTCGGCGTCATGCGCGCTTATCCTTACTGCTCCAGGGCTCGGCGGTTTCGATCACGCCGCCACCGAGGCAGATTTCGCCGTCGTAGAACACCACGGACTGACCGGGTGTAACGGCGCGTTGGGGCATGGCAAATACGGCGCGATAGCCGTTCGCGGTTCTTTCCAGCGTACAGGCCTGATCGCCTTGCCTGTAGCGCACCTTGGCCGTCAGCTGGCGGGGGTTGCTCAAGTCGAGGGGGTTGACCCAGTAGATTTCCGAACACAGCAGCGCGCTGGAGAACAGCCACGGATGCTCGTTGCCTTGACCGACGATCAGCACGTTACGCTCGAGATCCTTGATCAGCACATACCAGGGCTCTTCGCCGGCGTCCTTGAGGCCGCCGATGCCGAGGCCCTGGCGCTGGCCTATGGTGTGGTACATCAAGCCGTGGTGGCGACCGATGACTTCGCCTTCGGTGGTCTCGATGTTGCCGGGCTGGGCCGGTAGGTATTGCTTGAGGAAGTCGCTGAAGCGGCGCTCACCGATAAAGCAGATGCCGGTGGAGTCCTTCTTCTTCGCGGTGGCCAACTCGTGCTTCTCGGCGATGGCGCGGACTGCGGGCTTCTCCAGCTCGCCGACTGGGAACAGGGTCTTGGCGAGCTGCTCGCCACCGACCGCGTGCAGGAAGTAACTTTGGTCCTTGTTCGGGTCGAGTCCTTTGAGCAGTTCGGTACGGCCGTCGATATCGCGGCGGCGCACATAGTGACCGGTGGCGATCAGGTCGGCGCCGAGTATCAGGGCGTAATCGAGGAAGGCCTTGAACTTGATCTCGCGGTTACACAGGATGTCCGGGTTCGGCGTGCGTCCGGCCTTGTATTCGGCGAGGAAGTGTTCGAACACATTGTCCCAGTATTCGGCGGCGAAGTTGGCGGTGTGCAGCTTGATACCAATCTTGTCGCAGACGGCCTGGGCGTCGGCCATATCGTCCATGGCGGTGCAGTAGTCGGTGCCGTCGTCCTCTTCCCAGTTCTTCATGAACAGGCCTTCCACCTGATAACCCTGCTCCAGGAGCAGAAGGGCGGAAACGGAAGAGTCGACGCCGCCGGACATGCCGACGATCACGCGCTTTTGAGTTGAATCACGCATAGGGATTTAGACGAGTGACTTCGAGAAAACGCAATTCTATCAGGCGAGGTCGTCAAGCGGCGATCTAAGCCGAACCGCGCAGCAGCGTGAGCGGGAAGCATTCGCCAGTCAGGTAGTCGTCGATACAGCGCAACACCAGCTCGCTGCGCCAGCGCTCCGGCTGGGCGGCGAGTTCTGCACGGGTCAGCCAGCGTGGGCCGATGATGCCGTCATCCAGCGGATGCTCGGGGTGCTGCTGCAGCGGCCGCCCGGCGAAGCAAATGCGCTGGTAGGTCACGCCATTGCTCGGGGCGGTGTACAGGTAGATGCCGGTCACCGCCGTCAGCTCTATGTCCCAACCGGTTTCTTCGAGGGTTTCGCGCAGGGCCGCCTGCATCAGACTTTCGTCGGCTTCCAAGTGGCCGGCAGGCTGATTAAATACAGCGCGGCCGTTGGCCATTTCCTCTACCAGCAGAAAGCGCCCTTGATCTTCGACCACTGTCGCGACAGTGACGTGGGGGGTGAAGCGCATGCGAAGCTCCTAAAAAAACGGTGTGCAATGTTAACGAGAGCGCTGGCGAACGGCGAGAAAAAGGCAATCCAGGGCTGAGCTGCTAGGATGAATTGCGCCCTTCGCGAAGGGCTTGTGTAGCGTTTTTGTAGTTTGACTACAAGACTGCACTGAGGGCCGGTTTGATGCGGCCTGTGGTGGGTATTCACTCCGCCAGAATATGGAAAAGTGCGTGACTTTCTGTAGAAAAACTACAAGAATGGCCCGCCTTTCCGAGACCCATAAAGATCGATCCGGCGCGCCATCCGCGCGGCGGGATGTCAGACCACGAGAGCAACGGAGTCCAGCATGGGATACCAAAAGATCCAGGTGCCAGCAACCGGTGACAAAATCACCGTAAATGCCGATATGTCCCTGAACGTACCGAACAATCCGATCATCCCTTACATCGAGGGTGACGGCATTGGCGTTGATATCAGCCCAGTCATGATCAAAGTGGTAGATGCTGCAGTGAGCAAGGCTTACGGCGGCAAGCGCAAGATCTCCTGGATGGAAGTCTACGCCGGCGAGAAGGCTACCCAGGTTTACGATCAAGACACTTGGTTGCCAAAGGAAACTCTGGAGGCCGTCCGCGATTACGTGGTGTCCATCAAGGGCCCGCTGACCACGCCTGTTGGCGGTGGTATTCGTTCGTTGAACGTGGCTCTGCGCCAAGAACTCGACCTGTACGTTTGCCTGCGCCCGGTGCGTTGGTTCACCGGCGTGCCCAGCCCGGTCAAGAAGCCGCAAGACGTCGACATGACCATCTTCCGCGAGAACTCTGAAGATATTTACGCCGGCATCGAGTGGAAAGCCGGTTCGCCGGAAGCGGAAAAGGTCATCAAGTTCCTCAAGGAGGAAATGGGCGTCAAGAAGATCCGCTTCGATACGGATTGCGGTATCGGCATCAAGCCGGTGTCCAAACAGGGCACCCAGCGTCTGGTCCGCAAGGCGCTGCAGTATGTGGTCGATAACAATCGCGACTCGCTGACCATCGTGCACAAAGGCAACATCATGAAGTTCACCGAAGGTGCCTTCAAGGATTGGGGCTACGAAATCGCCAAGAACGAATTTGGCGCGGAGTTGCTGGATGGCGGACCTTGGATGCAGTTCAAGAACCCGAACACCGGCAAGAACATCGTAGTCAAGGACGCCATCGCCGACGCCATGCTGCAGCAGATTCTGCTGCGTCCGGCTGAATACGATGTGATCGCTACCCTGAACCTCAACGGTGACTACCTCTCCGACGCTCTGGCGGCCGAAGTGGGCGGTATCGGCATCGCTCCGGGTGCCAACCTGTCCGACAATATCGCGATGTTCGAAGCCACCCACGGCACCGCACCGAAGTACGCAGGCAAAGACCAGGTGAACCCGGGTTCGCTGATCCTTTCCGCGGAAATGATGCTGCGCCACATGGGTTGGCTCGAAGCTGCCGACCTGATCATCAAGGGCGTCAATGGCGCGATCTCGGCCAAGACCGTGACTTACGACTTCGAGCGTTTGATGGAAGGCGCCAAGCTGCAGTCTTGCTCGCAGTTCGGCGATGCCATGATCTCTCACATGTGAGCTGATTAGCGGCAACGAAAAAGGCCGGTCATTTGACCGGCCTTTTTTATGTTTTTGAGCTCTACCTGAGGTCAGGCTTCAGTCGTGGTGCCTTGTGACTGGCTGACAGCGGTAGGGATTTCAGTCGATAGCGAGATCGAACAGATATTGACGGCGTGTAGCCCCTTGGGGCCCTGAATAATATCGAAGCTTACCGGTTGGCCAGCTTTAAGCGTCTTATAGCCGTCCATCTGGATAGCCGAGTAGTGGGCGAACAGGTCCTCATCTCGGCCGTCAGCCAGGATAAATCCATAGCCCTTGGCGTTGTTGAACCACTTGACCTTACCGCTAAGCATGCTGATATCCCTCTGCAAAGAACCCCATCACTGGGGTATCATCCATTTCGACTCCGCGCGCGAATCAACCGATTTTGGCGAGGGCGCGGAACCCCTAAATACCCGATAATGGGTATCTTCTGTTTGTAACACCGTTTTGCTGATAGTCAAGGCAATGCTGTGACCGCCTGAGAAGTCGGTCAAAATCTGTCTAGCATCCCAGTCATTCAACTACGAACCTTTCATTACCAGCATGCGTGTAAGTAGCCAGATTCGACTAACATTCAATCAGGATCATCCTGCATCACATGAGGATGAATCCACTGGCTTGGCTGTGCAGGAAGCCAAGCCGGCGCTGCAGGCGCCACCTATGTATAAGGTGGTTTTGTTTAACGATGACTACACGCCAATGGATTTCGTGGTCGAAGTGCTCGAGGTGTTTTTCAACCTGAATCGGGAACTGGCGACCAAGATCATGCTGACCGTCCACACAGAGGGGCGTGCAGTGTGCGGAGTGTTTACCCGCGATATCGCCGAGACCAAGGCTATGCAGGTCAACCAATACGCGAGAGAAAGCCAGCATCCACTACTCTGTGAGATCGAGAAGGACGGTTAATTCCGACTGCTTGGGTATGAGGTGAAGCTATGTTAAATCGAGAGCTCGAAGTCACCCTCAATCTGGCCTTCAAGGAGGCCCGTACCAAGCGCCATGAGTTCATGACGGTTGAGCACCTTCTGTTGGCGCTATTGGACAACGAAGCCGCTGCCAGTGTCCTGCGCGCTTGCGGCGCCAACCTGGATAAGCTGCGGCATGATCTGCAGGAATTCATCGACTCCACCACGCCATTGATTCCTCAGCATGACGAGGAGCGCGAAACTCAGCCAACACTGGGCTTTCAGCGCGTACTGCAGCGCGCGGTTTTCCATGTGCAGAGTTCAGGCAAGCGCGAAGTAACCGGCGCCAATGTATTGGTGGCGATCTTTAGCGAGCAGGAGAGCCAGGCCGTATTCCTGCTCAAGCAGCAAAGTGTTGCCCGTATCGATGTGGTCAACTTCATCGCGCACGGTATCTCCAAAGTTCCAGGGCATGCCGACCATTCGGAAAGCGATCAGGAATTGCAGGATGATGAGGGTGGCGAGTCTTCCTCCTCAAGCAATCCGCTGGATGCCTACGCCAGCAACCTGAATGAGCTGGCGCGCCTGGGCCGTATAGATCCTCTGGTCGGGCGTGAGCTGGAGGTCGAGCGCGTCGCGCAGATTCTCGCGCGGCGGCGTAAGAATAATCCGCTGTTGGTGGGCGAGGCGGGTGTCGGTAAGACGGCCATCGCCGAAGGCCTGGCTAAGCGCATCGTCGACAACCAAGTGCCGGATCTGTTGGCGGACAGCGTGGTGTATTCCCTTGATCTCGGCGCTTTATTGGCCGGCACCAAGTATCGCGGTGACTTCGAGAAGCGTTTCAAGGCCTTGCTCAACGAATTGCGCAAACGGCCGCATGCGATTCTGTTCATCGATGAGATTCACACCATCATCGGTGCTGGAGCGGCGTCTGGCGGCGTGATGGATGCGTCCAATCTGCTCAAGCCGATGTTGTCTTCCGGGGAAATCCGTTGCATCGGTTCGACTACGTTCCAAGAGTTTCGCGGAATCTTCGAGAAGGACCGCGCGCTGGCGCGGCGCTTCCAGAAAGTGGATGTGACCGAGCCGTCGGTGGAAGACACCATTGGCATCCTCCGTGGTCTCAAGGCCCGTTTTGAGCAGCATCACAGCATCGAGTACAGCGATGAGTCGCTGCGAGCCGCGGCTGAACTGGCATCGCGCTATATCAACGATCGCCATATGCCGGACAAGGCTATCGACGTGATCGATGAGGCGGGCGCCTATCAGCGTCTACAGCCGTTAGAGAGACGGGTTAAACGCATCGAAGTGGCGCATGTGGAGGATATAGTCGCGAAAATCGCCCGTATTCCACCTAAGCATGTCACCAGCTCGGATAAGGAGTTGCTGCGTAATCTGGAGCGCGACCTCAAGTTGACGGTGTTCGGCCAGGATGCTGCGATCGACTCGCTGTCCACGGCTATCAAGTTGTCCCGCGCGGGGTTGAAGTCACCGGACAAGCCGGTGGGTTCGTTCCTCTTCGCCGGTCCTACGGGCGTGGGCAAGACAGAGGCTGCTCGGCAGTTGGCCAAGGCGATGGGGATCGAGTTGGTGCGTTTCGACATGTCCGAGTACATGGAGCGCCATACGGTGTCGCGCCTGATCGGTGCGCCGCCTGGCTATGTCGGATTCGATCAGGGCGGTTTGCTGACCGAGGCCATCACCAAGATGCCGCATTGCGTGCTGCTCCTGGATGAGATCGAGAAGGCGCATCCGGAGGTCTTTAACTTGCTGTTGCAAGTGATGGATCACGGCACCCTCACCGACAACAACGGACGCAAGGCGGATTTTCGCAACGTCATCGTGATCATGACCACCAATGCTGGTGCGGAAACTGCGGCGCGAGCCTCTATTGGTTTTACTCATCAGGATCACTCCACGGATGCCATGGAGGTGATCAAGAAGAGTTTTTCGCCGGAGTTCCGTAACCGCCTGGACACCATTATCCAGTTTGGTCGCCTGAGTCACGAAGTGATTAAGAGCGTGGTCGACAAGTTCCTCACCGAGTTGCAGGCGCAACTGGAGGATAAGCACGTCACGCTTGAGGTCAGTGATGCGGCGCGCAGTTGGCTGGCGGCTGGCGGCTATGATGCGCAGATGGGCGCTCGACCAATGGCTCGCCTGATTCAGGATAAGATCAAGCGTCCACTAGCCGAGGAAATTCTCTTCGGCGAATTGGCTGAGCATGGCGGTGTCGTGCACATCGATGTGAAGGACGGCGAACTGACTTTCGACTTCGAGACCACGGCTGAACTGGCGTAGCCATTAACTAGCAAGAAATGAAAACGCCCGGCAATTGCCGGGCGTTTTCATTGGGGCTGGCTTAGCGCGCGCGGTAGGTAATGCGGCCCTTGCTCAAGTCGTAGGGCGTCAATTCAACACGTACTTTGTCGCCGGTCAGGATGCGGATGTAGTTCTTGCGCATCTTGCCGGAAATGTGCGCGGTTACGACGTGCCCATTTTCCAACTCCACACGGAACATGGTGTTGGGCAGGGTGTCGACGACAGTGCCTTCCATTTCGAAGCTGTCTTCTTTCGACATGCAGTAAAGCCCTCGGTATCCAATGAGTGGCCCGGTGCAACTGGCGCCAGGCAAAAGCGGCGTGCATTGTGCCCGAAAATAGGTCTGGCCGCCAAGGTAATTAGGCTCAGGGCCTAGGAGAGGGTTATCCAGCGCTGATTGACGAACAGCTCGATGGGGCGGTATTGGGTCTTGTAGTTCATCTTCCGGCAGCTCTTGATCCAATAGCCAAGATAGACCGCCTGCAAGCCTAGACGAACGGTTTCGCCGATCTGCCAGAGGATGGCGTAACGGCCCAGGCTGCGGCGCTCCTCGTCGGGATCGTAGAAGGTGTAAACCGCGGAAAGGCCATTGGGCAGTACGTCGGTTACGGCGACCGCGAGCAAGCGACCGGACAGGCGGAACTCGTAAAAGCGGGAAAAAGGCAGATCGCGCACCAAGAAAGTGGTGAATTGATCGCGGTTGGGTGGATACATGTCGCCATCGGCGTGGCGCTGCTCGATATAGCGCGCGTAGAGCGCGTAATACTCTTCATTGAAGGCTGGGCGCACGGCGCGAACCTGAAGCTCTTCGTTGCGCTTGAGGATTCGTCGTTGCTGGCGGGTAGGGGCGAAGTGCACCGCAGGAATGCGCGCTGGCACGCAGGCTGTGCAGCGCTGGCAATGTGGGCGGTACAAGTGATCGCCGCTGCGGCGAAAGCCCATTTCCGAAAGCTCAGCATAGACCTCCACGTCCATTGGCTGGCTGGGGTCAAGAAACAGCGTTGTGGCCTGTTCCTCGGGCAGATAGCTGCAGGGATGTGGCTGAGTGGCGTAAAACTTAAGGCGAGCCAGCTCGGTCATGGTGAACTCTCAGGGGAGCCTTAAGTAAGTGTATGCCAGGCTGCCGAACTCGCCTAGGCAAGCCAGTCAGCCGTATTCGCTTGACTCAGGTGGCGGGTCAGGTAGCCGGCGAACTCGATGCGAGGAATGGCGCGGGCGCCAAAGTTCTGCAGGTGCTGAGTGGGCATTTGGCAGTCGATCAGCACGAAACCCCAGTCCCTCAGGTGCTCGATCAGCGTGGCAAAGCCCAGCTTGGAGGCGTTATCGGCTCGACTGAACATGGATTCACCGAAAAACAGCTGGCCCATCGCTAACCCATAAAGCCCGCCGACCAGCTCCCCGTCGAGCCTGACTTCGACCGAGTGGGCAATGCCGCGCCGATGCAATTCCAGATACGCCGCTTGCATGCTGGAGGTGATCCAGGTGCCGTCGGCATGGGTGCGCGGAGCTGCGCAGGCCTGGATCACGGCTGCGAAATCCCGATCGAAGGTCACCTGATAGCGGGCTTGGCGCAGGATCTTGTTCAGGCTGCGGGAAATGTGCAGCTCACCCGGAAATAGCACGGTGCGTGGATCCGGCGACCACCAGAGAATTGGCTGCCCTTCCTGGTACCAGGGAAAGCAGCCGTGACGGTAGGCTTGGATCAGGCGGTCGGCGCTCAAGTCACCGCCGGCCGCGAGCAGGCCGTTGGGCTCGCGCAGGGCCTTGTCGAGAGAAGGGAAGTCCAGGGCGTCGCGCTGGAGCCAGGTCAGCATAGAGGCTATGGCCGAGAGGGTAGGGCTGAGGTGGGCGCGGGGCGCCCACCTACAGGGCTCAGTTGCCGATGTCGAGGAACTTCTCGACATCCAGTGCGGCCATGCAGCCCGCACCTGCCGAGGTGATGGCCTGGCGGTAGACGTGGTCGGCGACGTCCCCGGCGGCGAAGACACCTTCGATGCTGGTAGCCGTGGCATTGCCTTCGCTGCCGCCCTTGATCAGCAGGTAGCCGTTACGCATCTCCAGTTGGCCCTGGAACAGATCGGTGTTGGGTTTGTGGCCGATGGCGATAAACACGCCGGTCAGCGCTAGCTCTGTGGTCTCGTCGGTGTTGCTGTCTCGCAAGCGGGCACCGGTTACGCCGCTGGCGTCGCCCAGTATTTCATCCAGGTTTTGGTTCCAGTGCAGGCGGATATTGCCGTTGGCGGCTTTCTCGAACAGCTTATCCTGCAGTATTTTCTCGGAGCGCAGCTTGTCGCGACGATGCACCAGGTGCACTTCCTTGGCGATATTGGCCAGGTACAGCGCCTCTTCCACGGCGGTGTTGCCGCCGCCGATCACCGCGACTACCTGATTGCGATAGAAGAAGCCGTCACAGGTGGCGCAGGCGGAAACGCCCTTGCCGGCAAAGGCTTCTTCCGACGGCAGGCCGAGGTACTGGGCGGAGGCGCCGGTGGCGATGATCAGTGCGTCGCAGCTGTAGGTGCCGCTGTCGCCCTTGAGGATGAAGGGGCGCTGCTGCAACTCGGCGGTATGAATGTGGTCGTAGACGATCTCGGTGTCGAAGCGCTCGGCATGCTTCTGCATGCGCTCCATCAGCACCGGGCCGGTCAGGCCTTCGATGTCACCTGGCCAGTTGTCCACCTCGATGGTGGTGGTGAGCTGGCCGCCGGGCTGGATGCCGGTGATCATCAGGGGCTTGAGGTTGGCACGGGCGGCGTATACGGCAGCGCTGTAGCCGGCGGGGCCGGAGCCCAGGATGATCAGGCGTGAATGCTTGACTTCGCTCATATAAACACCTCATAAGCCTTTGTCACAAAAGAGAATGCGTGCTCAAATTGAGCCACACGGAAAGTGCTGTTGGCTATGCTACACCGAAGCGGGAGAGGCCGGCAAAACGCGCCATAAGCCTGCCGCGCGGCGTGGCATCAGGCGGGCAAACCCGTACAATAGGCCAAGTTTTCGCCGTCAATCGATTGTTGGGCGCGCCGTAGGCGCAGGAAAAGACGCGTTTTGAAGAATTCCACCACCACCGCTCAAGCAGCAGTTTGGCGTCAGCAACTGCACTACCGTCTCAAGGAAGGTGCGCTGATCGCGCTGGGTGCGCTCTGCCTTTATCTTTGGATGGCGCTGCTGACCTACGATCAGAACGATCCGGGTTGGACCCATACCAGCAATGTCGTGCAGGTTCAGAACGCCGCTGGCCGCGCCGGTGCATGGTTTGCCGATATCCTGTTCATGGCCCTCGGTTATTTCGCCTATCTGTTTCCACTGCTGTTGGCGGTGAAGACCCTCCAGGTCTTTCGCCACCGTCACCAGCCCTGGCAGTGGAGTGGCTGGTTGTTTTCTTGGCGGTTGATTGGTCTGGTGTTCCTGGTTTTGTCCGGAGCGGCCTTGGCCTATATCCACTTTCATTCGGGCCCCAGCATGCCTGCTTCGGCTGGCGGTGCCTTGGGTGAGAGCCTGGGGCAGTTGGCGGTTTCGGCGCTGAATGTGCAGGGCAGCACCTTGCTGTTTATCGCCTTGTTTCTGTTCGGTCTGACGGTGTTTAGCGACCTGTCCTGGTTCAAAGTCATGGATCTGACCGGCAAGATCACCCTCGATCTGTTCGAGCTGATCCAAAACGCCACCAACAATTGGTGGAGTGCGCGGGTCGAGCGTAAGCAGTTGGTCGCCCAGTTGCGCGAAGTCGATGCTCGCGTCAGCGAAGTGGCCGCACCTATGGTGCATGACCGGCGTGAACAGGCGAAGGTCAAAGAGCGCCTGATCGAGCGCGAAGAAGCCCTGAGCAAGCACATGAGCGAGCGTGAGAAGCGCCCCGCACCGGTGATTACCCCGCCCGCTGTGCCTAAAGCAGTTGAGCCGAGCAAGCGCGTGCAGAAAGAGAAGCAGGCGCCGCTGTTCGTCGATAGCGCGGTCGAGGGCACCTTGCCACCGATATCCATCCTCGATGCGGCCGAGAAGAAGCAGAAGAAGTATTCCCCGGAGTCCCTGGAGGCCATGTCGCGTCTGCTGGAGATCAAGCTCAAAGAGTTCGGTGTCGAGGTTATCGTCGAGTCCGTGCATCCGGGCCCGGTGATTACCCGTTTCGAAATCCAGCCGGCCGCTGGGATCAAAGTCAGCCGCATCTCCGGTCTGGCCAAGGATCTGGCGCGCTCGCTGGCGGTGATCAGCGTGCGGGTGGTGGAAGTTATCCCAGGTAAAACCACTGTGGGTATCGAGATACCTAACGAAGACCGCCAGATCGTGCGTTTCTCGGAGGTGCTGTCCTCCCCCGAGTACGACGAAGCCAAGTCGCCGGTGACCCTGGCGCTGGGGCATGACATCGGCGGCCGCCCGGTGATTACCGACCTGGCGCGGATGCCACACCTGCTGGTCGCCGGTACCACCGGTTCCGGTAAGTCGGTGGGCGTGAATGCCATGATCCTGTCGATTCTGTTCAAGTCCGGGCCAGAAGATGCCCGGCTGATCATGATCGACCCAAAAATGCTTGAGCTGTCGATCTACGAAGGCATTCCGCACTTGCTCTGCCCAGTCGTGACCGACATGAAAGAGGCTGCCAACGCCCTGCGCTGGAGCGTTGCCGAGATGGAGCGGCGCTATAAGCTGATGTCGAAAATGGGGGTGCGCAACCTTGCCGGCTTCAACCGCAAGGTGAAGGATGCCGAAGAGGCGGGTGAACCGCTGGTCGATCCGCTGTATAAGCGCGAAAGCATCCACGACGAAGCGCCACTGCTGAAGACCCTGCCAACCATAGTGGTGGTGGTCGACGAATTCGCCGACATGATGATGATCGTTGGCAAGAAGGTCGAAGAGCTGATCGCGCGTATCGCCCAGAAGGCACGGGCCGCGGGTATTCACCTGATTCTCGCCACTCAGCGGCCGTCGGTGGATGTGATCACCGGCCTGATCAAAGCCAACATCCCGACGCGCATGGCGTTCCAGGTCTCCAGCAAGATCGACTCGCGGACCATTCTCGACCAGGGCGGCGCGGAACAGCTACTCGGCCACGGTGACATGCTCTATCTGCCGCCGGGCACCGGCCTGCCGATCCGCGTGCATGGCGCCTTCGTTTCCGACGAAGAGGTTCATCGGGTGGTCGAGGCCTGGAAACTGCGCGGCGCGCCCGATTACATCGAGGACATTCTCGCCGGCGTGGAAGAGGCTGGCAGCGGCTTCGACGGCGGCAGTGGCGAAGGTGGCAGCGAAGGCAGTGAGGATGATCCGCTGTATGACGAAGCCGTGCGCTTCGTGACCGAGAGCCGTCGAGCTTCGATCTCCGCCGTACAGCGCAAGCTGAAAATTGGCTACAACCGCGCCGCGCGAATGGTCGAAGCCATGGAGATGGCCGGCGTAGTGACATCTATGAACACCAACGGCTCCCGTGAAGTGATTGCTCCGGGCCCGACTCGCGATTAACGCCTACCCATGGATTCAATGAGGATTTACATGCGCCTGATCCGCATGCTGTTGCTGGCAGCCATGGCTTTTGCCGTCATCCCAGCCCAGGCCGACGACGAGGCCGCCGTTCAGCGCCTGACCCAACTGCTCAGCCAGGCGCAGACCATCACTGCGCGTTTCTCCCAGCTGACCCTGGACGGTACCGGCACGCAGCTGCAGGAAACGGCTGGTGAACTGGCCTTGAAGCGTCCGGGCTTGTTCCGTTGGCATACCGACGCTCCCCAAGAGCAGTTACTGGTATCCAATGGCCAGAAGGTCTGGTTGTATGACCCGGATCTGCAGCAGGTGACGATTCAAAAGCTCGACCAGCGTTTGACTCACACGCCGGCCTTGCTGCTCTCCGGGGATGTTTCGCAGATTCGCCAGAACTTCGACATCAGCTTCAAGGAAGCCGGCGATGTGGTGGACTTCACCCTCAAGCCGAAAGCCAAGGACACGCTGTTCGATAACCTGCGCCTGTCCTTCCGCAAAGGCGTGATCAACGACATGCAGTTGATCGACAGTGTCGGCCAGCGCACCAATATTCTGTTCCTCGGGGTGAAGATGAACGCGGCGCTGGATGCCGGCCAGTTCACTTTCGATATCCCGGCCGGCGCTGATGTGATTCAAGAGTAAGAGGTGCCGACCGCAGCCCATGGACCTGTTCCGTAATACCCCCGTCGCTCAACCCCTGGCCGCCCGCCTGCGTGCAGCCAGCTTGGACGAGTACGTCGGTCAGGAACACCTGCTGGCCCGTGGCAAGCCGCTGCGCGAGGCGCTGGAGCAGGGCGCGCTGCACTCGATGATCTTCTGGGGGCCGCCGGGTGTCGGCAAGACCACGCTGGCGCGGTTGCTGGCGCAGGTTTCCGATGCGCATTTCGAAACGCTCTCGGCGGTGCTGTCCGGGGTGAAGGAAATCCGTCAGGCAGTGGAGATCGCCCAGCAGCATGCCGCGCAGTACGGCCGGCGAACCATTCTCTTCGTCGATGAAGTGCATCGCTTCAACAAGTCGCAGCAGGATGCCTTTCTCCCCTACGTGGAAGACGGCACGCTGATCTTCATCGGCGCGACCACCGAGAACCCCTCGTTCGAGCTGAACAACGCGCTGCTTTCCCGCGCTCGCGTCTATGTGCTGAAAAGCCTGGATGAACAGGCGCTGCGCAAACTGGTAGCGCGCGCCCTGAACGAGCCGAAAGGCTTGGGCGATCGCCGCTTGAGCTTGCCGGAAGACAGCTTCAAGATTCTCCTGGCGGCCGCCGATGGCGATGGTCGACGGTTGCTGAACTTCCTCGAGAACGCCGCTGATCTGGCCGAAGACGACAGCGAGATCAGCGTCGAGCTGTTGCAGAACCTGCTGGGTGACAGCCGTCGTCGTTTCGATAAGGGCGGCGAAGCCTTCTATGACCAGATTTCCGCATTGCATAAGTCGGTCCGCGGCTCCAGCCCGGACGGCGCCTTGTATTGGTTCGCGCGCATGCTCGACGGTGGCTGCGACCCGCTGTATATCGCCCGCCGCGTGGTGCGTATGGCCAGTGAAGATATTGGCAACGCCGACCCGCGGGCGCTGAGCCTGTGCCTGTCCGCCTGGGACGTGCAAGAGCGCCTGGGCAGCCCGGAAGGCGAGCTGGCGGTGGCGCAAGCCATCGTCTATCTGGCCTGCGCGCCGAAGAGCAACGCGGTCTACAACGCCTTCAACGCCGCGCTGCGGGATGCTGCTGAGCATGGTTCGCTGGAAGTGCCGCTGCATCTGCGCAATGCCCCGACCAAATTGATGAAGCAACTGGGCTATGGCGACGAATATCGCTATGCCCACGATGAGCCGGAAGCCTACGCCGCTGGCGAAGATTACTTCCCGGACAACCTTGAGCCGCGCAGTTACTACCAGCCGGTGCCACGCGGCCTGGAGCTGAAGATCCGTGACAAGCTGAATCATCTCGCGGCGCAGGATCGCGCCAGTCCGCGGCAACGGAGAAAGCCATGATCCGAGTGATTCTTGCGGTCGCCGTAGGCGGTACAGCGGGCACCCTGTTGCGTTTTGCCACCGCCAATTGGATCAGCGCCCATTGGCCGCAGCACTTCAATGTCGGCACGCTGCTGGTCAATCTTGTCGGTTGTCTGCTGATCGGCTACCTCTATGGCCTGCTCTTGCTCCGCCCGGATATACCGCTGGAGTTGCGCGCCGGTTTGATCGTCGGCTTTCTCGGTGGGCTGACGACCTTTTCCTCCTTTTCCCTCGACACGCTGCGCTTGCTGGAAAGCGGGCAGTTGCCGCTAGCTCTTGGCTATGTGGCACTCAGCGTGCTCGGCGGCCTGCTCGCCACCTGGGCGGGCTTGTCCCTGACCAAACTCTGATGATGAGAGACGAACATGCTTGATCCCAAACTGATACGTACTGAACTGCAGGCCATCGCCGAGCGTCTGGCTGCCCGCGGTTATCAACTGGATGTGGCGCGTATCGAAGGGCTGGAAGCCCAGCGCAAAAGCGTACAGAGCCGCACCGAGCAACTGCAGGCCGAGCGCAATGCGCGTTCCAAATCCATCGGTCAGGCCAAGGCCCGCGGTGAGGATATCGGCCCGCTGATGGCCGACGTCGATCGCATGGCCAACGAGCTGAGCAGCGGCAAGCAAGAGCTGGATGCGATCCAGGTCGAGCTCGACTCCATTCTGCTGGGCATTCCCAACCTGCCGCACGAGTCGGTGCCGGTCGGCGACGATGAGGAAAGCAACCTCGAGGTACGCAGCTGGGGCACGCCGAAGGTGTTCGACTTCGAGATCAAAGACCATGTGGCCCTGGGCGAACTGCACGGCTGGTTGGACTTTGAGCGCGCCGCCAAGCTCTCCGGCGCGCGTTTCGCGCTGCTGCGCGGCCCCATTGCCCGTCTGCACCGCGCACTGTCGCAGTTCATGATCAACCTGCACACCGGCGAGCATGGCTACGAAGAGGCTTACACGCCTTACCTGGTGCAGGCGCCAGCGTTGCAGGGCACGGGTCAGCTGCCGAAGTTCGAAGAAGACCTGTTCAAGATCAGCCGCGACGGCGAAGCCGACCTGTACCTGATCCCGACGGCCGAGGTTTCGCTGACCAATATCGTCAGCGACGAGATTCTCGACGTTAAGCAGCTACCGCTGAAATTTGTCGCGCACACCCCGTGTTTCCGTAGCGAAGCGGGGGCTTCTGGCCGCGATACCCGTGGCATGATCCGTCAGCACCAGTTCGACAAGGTCGAGATGGTGCAGATCGTTGAGCCGAGCAAATCCTATGAGGCGCTGGAAAGCCTGACCGGCAACGCCGAGAAAGTCTTGCAGCTGCTCGAGCTGCCGTACCGTGTGCTGGCGCTGTGCACCGGCGACATGGGCTTCAGCGCCAGCAAAACCTATGACCTGGAAGTCTGGGTGCCGAGCCAGGACAAGTATCGCGAGATTTCCTCCTGCTCCAACTGTGGCGACTTCCAGGCCCGGCGCATGCAGGCGCGCTGGCGTAACCCGGAAACCGGCAAACCGGAGCTGGTACACACACTGAACGGCTCGGGTCTGGCGGTTGGCCGGACCTTGGTCGCCGTGCTGGAAAACTACCAGCAAGCCGACGGCTCGATCCGTGTACCGGAAGTGCTCAAGCCCTATATGGGCGGCATCGAGGTAATAGGTTAAATGGATTTTTTGCCGCTGTTTCATAACCTGCGCGGACAGCGCGTATTGGTGGTTGGTGGCGGCGAAATTGCCTTGCGCAAATCGCGCCTGCTAGCCGACACCGGTGCGGTTTTGCGCGTTGTGGCGCCGCAGATCGAGACGCAGCTGGCCGAGCTGGTCGAGCAGGGTGGCGGTGAGCTGCATGAGCGCGGCTATGTGGCAAGCGATCTGGAGGGCTGCGTGTTGGTTATCGCCGCCACCGATGACGAGCCATTGAATGCCAGGGTGTCGCACGATGCTCGCGGCCGTGGCCTACCGGTCAATGTGGTCGATGCGCCGGCCCTGTGCAGCGTTATTTTTCCGGCCATTGTCGACCGTTCGCCATTGCTGATGGCGGTCTCCAGCGGCGGCGATGCGCCGGTGCTGGCACGCCTGATTCGCGCCAAGCTGGAAACCTGGATTCCCGCCAGCTATGGCCAGCTGGCAGGGTTGGCCAAGCGTTTCCGTAGCCAGGCCAAAGATCGGTTTCCCAATCTGCAGCAGCGCCGGGTGTTCTGGGAAGATGTATTCCAGGGCCCGATCGCCGAGCGCATGTTGGCCGGGCAGGGCGCCGAAGCCGAGAAACTGCTGCAAGCCAAACTCAGTGGCGCCGCCCCCACGGGGCTCGGTGAGGTCTATCTGGTCGGTGCCGGGCCTGGCGATCCCGATCTCCTGACCTTCCGCGCCTTGCGTTTGATGCAGCAGGCCGACGTAGTGCTGTACGACCGTTTGGTCGCGCCGGCGATCATCGAGCTGTGCCGACGGGATGCCGAGCGCATCTATGTCGGTAAGCAGCGCGCCGAACATGCCCTGCCGCAAGAGGAGCTCAACCAACAGTTGGTCGAGCTGGCGCAGCAAGGCAAGCGCGTATTGCGCTTGAAGGGCGGCGATCCCTTTATTTTTGGCCGTGGTGGTGAAGAGATCGAGGAGTTGGCCGCCAACGGCATCCCCTTCCAGGTGGTGCCGGGCATCACCGCCGCCAGCGGTTGCGCGGCCTATGCCGGTATTCCGCTGACCCACCGCGACTATGCCCAGTCGGTGCGCTTTGTCACTGGTCATTTGAAGGATGGCAGTTGCGATTTGCCTTGGGGCGACCTCGTTGCGCCGGGGCAAACCCTGGTGTTCTACATGGGCTTGGTCGGGTTGCCGATTATCTGCGAGCAACTGATCAGGCACGGACGCGCCAGCACGACTCCGGCCGCGCTGATCCAGCAGGGCACCACTGCCAAGCAGCGCGTGTTCACCGGTACCTTGGCGAATCTGCCGGAACTGGTGGCGCAGCATGAGGTGCATGCGCCGACGCTGGTAATAGTCGGTGAAGTGGTGACCTTGCGGGACAAGCTGGCCTGGTTCGAAGGCGCTCAAGAACAGGTGTAGTTGAGTGGGGTGGAAAATCCGCATAGCGGTTTTCCACCATGGGGCGTCCAGGCTACCGCGTTAAGAATTCGAACGAATGGCGCAAACTCTACGCCTTCAGGATCGATTAAATCGGTTGATTGCGCGCATCCCAGTACTGCTGAGCTTGCGCGAACGCCTCTTCGCGCGGCCTGCCTAGCCCGCGTAGAGCCAGCGCCATCGTGGCTTGCACCGCCAGGCGGCCATAGTCGTCTTCGACTTCGCCCTTCCAGAAGGCGCGCAGATGTTCCGGATCAAGCCTTTCCGGTTTGACGTGGCGCTGCGCCGAAAGCGCCGGCCATTCCTCATCCCAGTTGCTGCCGCCGGTCGTGCCGTACAGGTGCGAGCCGACATCCGGATTGATTTCGATCTCGCCGCCATCACCTTTGATCACGATGCTGTGGTCGCCGAGCAACTGGCAGGCCTCGCGGTGCGCCGCCTGATAGCCCGGATGGAAGATGCTCTGCAGGCCGCAGCGCGCGTTGAGTGGGTTGAGCACGCGGGTTAGGGAGTGGATCGGCGAACGCAGGCCCAGGGTGTTGCGCAGGTCGATCATCCGTTGCAGTTGCGGCATCCAGTCTGCCAGCGGGCTGAACGCGAGGTTCTGCCGCTCGAGCGCCTGGCCGACCGACGGCCAGTCGCGGCAAAGCGGGATGCCCAGCAATTCGAGCAACTGCTCGCTGTACAGCCGTCCGGCAGTGTGCGCGCCGCCGCCATGCATCAGGATGCGCACACCGTTGTTGGCCAGGCACTTGGCGGCCAGCAGGTACCAGGGCAGGTGGCGTTTCTTGCCAGCGTAGGTCGGCCAGTCCAGGTCAACGGCGAGGGCCGGGGCGCCCAGACGCGCGCGAACGGCCTGGGTGAAGCCGGCCAACTCCTCGGGGCTTTCCTCCTTGTAGCGCATCAGCATCAGAAAGGCGCCCAGTTGGGTGTCTTCGACTGTGCCATCGAGCAGCATGCCCATCGCCTCGCGGGCTTCGTCCTGGGTCATGTTACGGGCGCCACGCTTGCCTTTACCGAGGATACGCACGTAATGGGCGAAAGGGTGCTCGGCTGGGGTGGTCAGAGTCAGAGGCTGCGGATTCATAGGCAATTGGTCGGCTTCGGCAGGCCCGCCAGTTTGGCGGCGAGTTTGGCTGGGGTGCCCTTGAACAGGCGGTTGAGATGCAGGCTGTTGCCTTTTTCCGGTCCGAGTTTCAGCGCCACATACTTGATCAGCGGGCGGGTGGCCGGAGAAAGCTGGAATTCGCCATAGAAAGCCCGCAGCAGTTGCAGGACTTCCCAGTGCTCGGCGCTCAGCGGCAATGCTTCCTGCGCGGCCAGGGCTTCGGCGACAGCCGGCGACCAGTCGCTCAGCTCGAGCAGGTAGCCGTCTTTGTCCAGCGCGATACTGCGCCGATCGACTATCAATGCCCTCATAGCCAGCTGTTGACCTTGGCAAAGCGCGTGCAGATGTCGACAAAGCCCGGGTAGTCGAGCGCCTGCAGGCGGGCCGGGCCACTTAGGGCGCGGGCGTGCAGGTCTTCGTCGAGGGCAAACAACGCGATGCTGGCGGGCATCAGTTCCAGCGCTTGCAGGTGGGCGCTGCCGGGCTGCAGGGCGTAGGTCGCATCGCCCGTCAGCAGCAGCGCATCCGCGGAGCCGAGCAGGCGCAGGCAACTGCTCAGGCGGCTGTCGCTGAACGGTGAATGGGAGAGGATATGCAGGGTGGCCATCAGAGGGTGATCACCTGGTCGTAATGGTCGATAAGGGTGGCCAGCGCCGCATCATCCAGGCTTTGCACCGGTAAATTCAGGGGTTGGGCAGCCAGGCCACGCTCCTGCAGGCTGCGCGTGCTGGCATAGAGCGATTCCACGCCGAACAGTGGCAGGGCCTGGAGGTTGGCGGTCAGGTCTTTCTGCTGCAATGCGCTGGGTTGCTGGACTTGGGCTAGCTGGAAAACCCCGTCGTCGAGAAATAGCAGGCCGACAGGCAGGTCGAAGGCGCCGCCGGCCAGGGCGATATCCAGTGCCTCGCGGGCAGCGGGGCCGGACCAGGGCGCCTGGCGGCAGATGATCAGGAGTGATTTGGCCATCTCAAGGGCCTCCAAAACAGACCAGGCGATCGGCCAGCTGCACCGCCTCATGCAGTTGCCCCAGGCCGGAGAGCTCCCAGGGCTGGGCCAGGTTGGCGGCGCCGCGTTGGTAGCGTTGCGCCTCCTCCTCATTCAGCACGCCACGCCGCAAGGCGGCGGCGATACACACCACGCCATCGAGTTGTTGCTCGCGGACGAAGGCCGCCCATTCGCCAGGTAAGTCCAGCTCATCCTGGGGTGTCACAACATTATTCGAGGCGCTGTACACGCCATCCTGATAGAAAAACAGCCGCACGATTTCATGCCCACCCGCCAATGCGGCCTGGGCAAAGCGCAATGCGCGCCGCGAGGAGGGTGCGTACGGTGGGGAGAAGAGGGCGATGGCAAACTTCATGGCATACCCGGCAAGGGAAATTCTGCCGGAATGATACGGCCTGAACGCGCAAGTTGCTCGCCGCAGGCATGAAAAAGCCCGCCGAAGCGGGCTTTTCTACAGCATGCAAGCTATCAATCGTCGCTGCCAGCGATACCCAGCAACTGCAGCAGGCTGACGAACAGGTTGTAGATGGACACGTACAGGCTGATGGTGGCCATGATGTAGTTACGTTCGCCGCCATGAATGATGGCGCTGGTCTGGAACAGGATGCAGACCGAGGAGAACAGCACGAAGCCAGCGCTGATCGCCAGTTGCAGGCCGCTGATCTGGAAGAACAGGCTCGCCAGCGTGGCGCCGATCAGCACAAAGAAACCGGCGGTGATAAAACCCGCCAGGAAGCTCATGTCCTTGCGCGTGGTCAACACATAGGCCGACAGGCCACAGAACACCAGGGCAGTCATGGCAAACGCCGAGCTGACGACTTCGCCGCCATTGGGCATGCCCAGGTAGCGGTTGAGGATCGGGCCGAGGGTGTAACCCATGAAACCGGTCAGGGCGAATGTCGCCACCAGGCCCCAAGGCGAGTTGCGCAGCTTGGCAGCCAGAAAGAACAGGCCGTAAAAGCCGATCAGCACCACGAAGAAGCTTGGGTAAGGGACACGCATCTGCTGCGCTACATAGGCCACCAGGCCGCTGAAGGCCAGCGTCATGGCCAGCAGGCCATAGGTGTTGCGCAGAACGCGGCTGACTTCCAGCTGCTCGACCTGCGCGTGGCTGACTGCGTAATCTTGTTCGTGCATGGCAACACTCCTGAAAGGACTTAGGGTTCCGTGACCAAGGTCGTAAGGGATCATAACAGAGACCTTGCCACTGCCAATCTCGAGAGTTTGACAGTGTGTTTCGTTCCGGTATTATTGCCGCCCGCACTTTTGCGGAGGTGTGGCCGAGTGGTTTAAGGCAACGGTCTTGAAAACCGTCGACTGTAACAGGTCCGTGAGTTCGAATCCCACCGCCTCCGCCATCTTCTCTTCGCTCAAATCAGCAGCGCCACAACCCAAATCCTGGCGCTCGCTATTTGACGGTTATGCGCCAAGCTAGGTTTAGCCGAAGCTTTTTTGCTAAGGTGGCCAGCATCCGATAAGACCGCTGCAATGAGCGGCTTTTGACGCACAACGAGGTGTCGCTTGATTAGGGTGCTAGTGGTCGATGACCACGATTTGGTTCGAACAGGCATCACCCGCATGTTGGCCGATATCGATGGCTTGCAAGTGGTGGGGCAGGCTGACTCCGGTGAAGAATCGCTGAAAAAAGCCCGCGAACTAAAGCCGGATGTCGTGCTGATGGACATCAAGATGCCCGGCATCGGCGGCCTCGAAGCCACCCGTAAACTCCTGCGTAGTCACCCCGATCTGAAAGTCGTTGCAGTGACCGTCTGTGAAGATGATCCGTTTCCCACGCGCCTGCTACAGGCCGGTGCGGCCGGTTACCTGACTAAGGGCGCCGCGCTGGAGGAGATGGTTCAAGCCATTCGGCTGGTGTTCGCCGGCCAGCGTTATATCAGCCCGCAGATTGCCCAGCAGCTGGCGCTGAAGTCCTTCCAGCCGCAGACCAATGGCTCGCCCTTCGATTTGCTGTCTGAGCGTGAAATCCAGATTGCCCTGATGATCGCCGGCTGCCAGAAGGTGCAGAGCATCTCCGACAAGCTCTGCCTATCGCCGAAGACGGTGAATACCTACCGCTATCGCATTTTCGACAAGCTCGCGATTACCAGTGACGTGGAATTGGCCTTGTTGGCCGTGCGCCATGGCATGGTCGATGCCTCCAGCTGAGATGGCTGAACCGTTCGACTCCAGCGCCTTCCTCGCCACCTGCAGTGGGCGGCCTGGCGTGTATCGCATGTTCGATGCGGACGCCAAGCTGCTCTATGTGGGCAAAGCGAAAAACCTGAAGAAACGCCTCGCCAGCTATTTCCGCAAGACCGGGCTGGCGCCCAAGACCGCCGCATTAGTGGTCAAGATCGCCCAGGTTGAAACCACCATCACCGCCAACGAGACCGAGGCGCTGCTACTTGAGCAGACGCTGATCAAGGAATGGCGACCGCCCTACAACATCCTGCTGCGGGACGATAAGTCCTACCCCTACGTGTTTCTGTCCGACGGTCACTATCCGCGCCTGAGCATTCATCGTGGCGCCAAAAAGCAGAAGGGGCGCTACTTCGGGCCTTACCCGAGTGCCGGGGCCATTCGTGAAAGCCTCAGTTTATTGCAGAAGACCTTTTTGGTTCGTCAGTGCGAAGACAGCTACTTCAAAAACCGCACCCGGCCTTGCCTGCAATATCAAATCAAGCGCTGCAAAGGCCCCTGCGTCGGTTTGGTCGATCCCGCCGAGTACGCCGAGGATGTGCGGCACTCGGTCATGTTCCTCGAGGGGCGCAGCAATGCCCTGACCGACGAGTTGTCCAGCGGCATGGAGCAGGCGGCCATGAATCTCGAGTTTGAACGTGCCGCCGAACTGCGCGATCAAATTTCCCTGCTGCGGCGCGTACAAGATCAACAAAGCATGGAGGGCGGCACAGGCGATGTGGACGTTGTCGCGGCCATGGTCAACCCGGGGGGGGCTTGCGTACACCTGATCAGCGTGCGCGGCGGGCGCGTGCTGGGGAGCAAGAACTTCTACCCGCAGGTGGCCATTGAAGAAGATGTCAGTGAAGTGCTGGCAGCGTTTCTGGCGCAGTACTACCTGAGCAGTCATGAGCGCGATCTGCCTAGCGAGCTCATCGTCAATGCCGCCCACGACGATTTCCCGGCGTTGATCGAGGCGATTTCAGCGTTGCGGGGGCGGGAGCTGAGTATCAGTCACCGTGTGCGTGGCACCCGGGCGCGCTGGCAGCAGTTGGCGGTGACCAATGCCGAGCAGGCGCTCGCGTCGCGCCTGGCCAATCGTCAGCACCTCGCCGCGCGTTTCGATGCTTTGGCGCAAGCGTTGGATCTGGATGAGCCACCGCAGCGGATGGAGTGCTTCGATATCAGCCACTCCAGCGGTGAGGCGACTGTTGCCTCCTGCGTGGTGTTCGGCCCAGAAGGGCCGCTTAAATCCGATTACCGCCGCTACAACATCGAAGGAGTCACGGCGGGCGATGACTACGCCGCCATGCACCAGGCGCTTACTCGTCGCTTCAGCAAGGTTAAGGATGGCGAGGGCAAGCTGCCGGATATCCTTCTGGTGGACGGTGGTAAAGGGCAGTTGGCGATGGCGCGGGAGGTGCTGCAAGAGTTGGCGGTGCCGGATCTAATCTTGCTCGGGGTGGCCAAGGGCACAACCCGCAAGCCTGGGCTGGAAACTCTTTACCTGAATGATGCGGCCCACGAGTTCACCTTGCCGGGCAATTCACCCGCGCTGCACCTGATCCAGCAGATTCGCGATGAATCGCACCGTTTTGCCATTACCGGGCACCGTGCGCGGCGTGGTAAGGCGCGCCGTACTTCCAGCCTGGAAGAGGTCGCCGGAGTAGGGCCGAAGCGCCGGCGTGAGTTGCTCAATCATTTCGGCGGCCTGCAAGAGCTGGCGCGCGCCAGCACCGAAGAAATCGCCAAAGCACCCGGGATCAGTAAAAAGCTCGCCGAGCTGATTTATGCCGCCCTGCACAGCGAGTAGAATGCCGGCTCACCTCGCAGCCTAGTCGTGCCGATGAATATCCCCAACCTGATCACCATACTGCGCGTCCTGCTGATCCCGATCTTTATTTTGCTGTTCTATCTACCGTTCTCGTGGAGCTATCTGGCCGCCAGTGCGGTGTTTGGTTTTGCCGCCATCACTGACTGGCTCGATGGCTATCTGGCTCGCCGCCTGGAGCAAAGCACGCCGTTTGGGGCTTTTCTCGATCCGGTGGCGGACAAGCTGATGGTGGCTGTAGCACTGGTGTTACTGGTGGAGGAGCACGCCACTCTCTGGCTGACCTTGCCGGCGGCCATCATCATTGGCCGAGAGATTGTCATCTCGGCATTGCGTGAGTGGATGGCTGAACTGGGTGCGCGGGCGCATGTGGCGGTATCTAACCTGGGCAAATGGAAGACTGCTGCGCAGATGGTGGCGCTGGTGATCTTGTTGGCTAATCCGCCATTGCTGACGGTCTGGGTGGTGCTCGGTTATGTACTGCTGATTGTCGCGGCGGCGTTGACGCTGTGGTCCATGGTGCAGTACCTGATCGCCGCCTGGCCGCACCTCAGCCCAACCGCGAAAAATAAATAAGCTTTTTTGAATCAAGGGGTTGACTGGGTGTTTGGATTCTATAGAATGGCGCCCGTCACCAAGACGCGGGAATAGCTCAGTTGGTAGAGCACGACCTTGCCAAGGTCGGGGTCGCGAGTTCGAGTCTCGTTTCCCGCTCCAATTTGTTGACGTTGACGCCGCAGTTTGCGGCGTCTTCGTTTGAGGCCGGGTGGCAGAGTGGTTATGCTGCGGATTGCAAATCCGTCTATGCCGGTTCGATTCCGACCTCGGCCTCCATTATAGGAAAGCCCCGTAGATCTTTGATCTACGGGGCTTTTTCTATTGAGGTGGATGTTCCTTCCGCGCTCAATTTGTAGCTGTTGAAACTTGCGTCGCAGGGTAGGGCTGTATATATTCCTGCGCTCGCCATGGGGCGCGGATGTCGATTCTGCCGCAAGCACCCATAGCCAAGATTTACCGTTCTACCGCCCGGATGGCGAAATTGGTAGACGCAAGGGACTTAAAATCCGACTTGTCAAGCTTTTTCAGCTTGTCCAGCTCGGCTAAAAAGTCAATGGTGACAAGAGCTTGCGAGTAGCCAGGACGTAACTTCGTAGTTAGTCTTGGCGAACTAGGGGCCAGCTAGGCGCCGGTAGATAGCGGTAAGTGTTTTTGCGCGTTGTGCACTACGCCCGAGTGGTGAAATCGGTAGACACAGGGGACTTAAACAATTTGAGCCTTCGGAGGGAAACGTCCGAAGTGAAGCCCGTCAAATTCGGCGAAAGCCCTGGATACTTCGGTGTCCGAGCCAACGCCGAGCCAAGCCCAAGCCCCGCTTGGGAAGGTGTAGAGAGCAGACGGCGGGCACCTACGGCCGCAAGGCTATGGTGAAGGCGTGCTCCAGCCCACGAACGTCCCGCGACTTGCAGGACGGCGGCGAAAGCCGAAGTGGGACGAAAATCCCCCGCCGAAAGGCGTGCCGGTTCGATTCCGGCCTCGGGCACCAATTTGGAAGCCGTCCTTGCCTCTGCAAGGGCGGCTTTTTATTTACGGCTCGCTGCTTCGTCCAACTCAAATTTCTTGTTCTCGTCCATGGTCACTCGGCTTGCTCAGAAGAGCTTTCTGGCTGCCCTGCCGGCGAGATCGGCAGGGTAATACACAACGCGATCAACTGATCCGCTAGCGGCCAGGTCGTAGATCGAGGCGGTCAAGTTCTTCTAGCGTTTGGACCACGGTCTCGACGAGCTCACCATCAAAATCATCCCGTTCGGCCTCCTCATGGGTGCCCTTGTTGAGATAGGTCCACACAAGGTTATTCATGGGGATTCCGAGAACTCGGCCGTAGGCGGTCAAAAGCGGGTCTTTGTTGGCATGGTTGAAGGTCTGTGCGTCGCGCAACTTCTTCACTAGTGCTTCGCACAGGTTGCGAAGTGCGGGCTCAGCTCCAACACCCGCGAGCAGGAGATTGAGAAGGCCTTGATCATGACTTCCCAGCCAGCGCCAAGTTTTTTCTGAGAGCATTTCGAGAGCTTGGCGTGATGCAGCTAAAGCCTCTCTATCATTCAGTGCTTCCCGTGCCGCTCGGGCCTTGGCGATGTAGTTCGCAGTTGGAATGTTGCCCGCCACTCTAGGTTGATAGTTTCCGTCGTGATGGCGGAACAAGTAGACCTGGCACGAACCTCGCCGCTGGGCGGGAAGATGCTGCTGGATGTCCTTGATGAACTCATTGCTGTGGCAGGTTACGATTAACTGAGTTTGTGCGAACTGATCGCTTTCAAATATGGCCTCGCGGATGCCGCCTCGATGGTCATGGTCGATCGCATTGATGGCGTCATCGAAAACGATGACGGGGCAGCCTATGCTCTTTGCCTTGGCCATGAGAATAGCCAGCCCGAGGCAGCGGATATGGCCTTCGCTAAGGACGTGCAGAGCATCCATGCGAGCATCAGGATTACTGCGGAAGCTGATTTCAATCTTTCCATCACCAGCCAATGGAAGATGTAGTGCGGAAAGCTTGTCTTCATCCCGGTCATTGCGATTGAACGCGTTGTAGAGATCCTTAGCTGCGTCGTTAAGACCGGCCATCAATTGCTCTGGAAGCTGGTCTCTATACGCCCGCAGCTCTTCCAAGAATCGGTCATACGCTATCTTGAAGGGCGTATCTCGTGCTATGTCTAGCTTCTCTTGCTCTGCTTGGGTAATGAGTTCAGCGTTTGTTTCGTCAAATGCCTTGATACGGTTATTTGCGGCTTCGACGTTTTCCTTCAACTGCTGTCGCTTGAGGTCCTGGGCCTGAACCCGCAACTGAAACTCGCTGAGTCGCCGACGTTCAGCAACGTGTGGCTGCCGGTCATGTTGCGCCTGCCGTGATGCATCGTCTTGTGCAGCCATGCGATCGACGACTGCAAGGATCTCGTCCATCGATGGAATCTCTGCTTCAGTGGCAGCAGCTTGTGGGTGAATGACTGACCACCAGCGGCCCACGGGTTCCCCTGGAAGCTGCGCGATCCAACGACCGATCGCGCCACCTTCCTCGGCTTGTGCTGTAAGGAACGTGGCGATGGGGGCGAACATCTGGCGTAGTTCGCGAGATGCCTGGCCGAGTGCGGTTTCTGCAGTCTGCTGCTGATCTTGTAGGACTCCCAACTCTTCGAGTTGCCTCAGGCCGTCCGTTGCCTTCTGATAGGGATTTGTCTCGACGTGGGGCTGACCGTCGAGCGGTGTGTCGCATGCAGGGCAGCGATCTCCGACAACATCCCGGAGAGCGAGCACGGAGTCATACAGCGCTTTGAAAGAGACTTGGTCGCTCTTTGCGCGAAGTGCGGCGATGATGGCATCGAGTCCCTCGCCGCATTGCCGAGCCTTGTCTAGCGCATCTAGGAGGCCTTGACGGATTACGCCAAGCACATTTGGCGGCACAGCTTCCAGAATGCCGTCAAGCTCCTGCAGCCGACCAGGAGCATCGGCGGTACCTATTAGGTTCTTGAGTGCTTCGTAGGTAGTGTCGGCTGCATACTCTCTCGCTAACGCTGCCTCCTCATCGGAAAGCACCTGCTGAGATGCTGCTTCGCTCTCGATAGTCGCACGGTCCGCAGCCAATGCATTGCGGCGTGCAGCCAAGGTATTCTGCCGCTCGCCGATCAAGACGAGTTGCCCGTCAATCGACTCGTTGAAGTGGCTGACGAACTCATTGAACTGATCCATGCCGAAGAGGGTGGCAATCAGTTCTGCTCGTTGTGCATTGGGCCGAGCTGCGATCCTTGAGAATGCATCTATCCGGTTCTTCTCAATGAAACAGAAGCGATAGGTGTCGAGACTGGCAACAACGTCGACTTCTCGCCCGTGTTGATCTGTGGCCTTCAGTACTGGAGGGTCGAATCGCCTGTCGTGAACATTGGCAAGATAGGTGCGTGCGGCAATGCGCTTGTTGCCAGCCTCTTCGACATCTCCGAGGAGGGCGTATTCCAGCCCTTCGCACAAGCTGGTCTTGCCACTGCCGTTGGGACCATAGAAGAGGATGATCTGCTTCGAAAGGTCGAACGGCTCAGGTACCCGAAACCCTCGGAATGGGCCTAGTGTTAGATGCCGAAGCTTGGCCCACGGCCAAGTGCCGGCATCGGCTTCGACGGCCGCAGCCGGTGCTGCAGCGACTGTGTTCGCAAGGTCAGTGCAAACCAATCCTACGAGGTAAGTGGATCGCTGGTTGCGTTGACGTGATGTCCCCGCCAGCTCATCGAAATTTCGCAGTGCTAGGGTAGCTAGGCGCCGCACGTCCTCGGGCACCTGCTTGTCCGGCTGATAAAGCCACCGCACGTAGCGTTCGAAGTCCTGCCTTGCAGATGCCATTCACCCCCTCCTTGTTGTTGGCTATTTGGCGCTAAGCGTAGCGTAAGCGAGGGTCCCCCGGGCAAGACGCATCTGTCGGTACCCTAGCTGTTGATGCCCTTCGGGTTCTCAGATACCTCCGGCGATCAGGGCGTCCCCGGCTGTGAAATGGCCGGTCGCGCTGTCGTGCTTTGCATCGAGCCGCCGTTGGCGTCTCGCCCCTTCGGCTTCCATCGCTGACGTCTCCGGCCCTTGAGGGACTGCGCGCTCCGCTTGCCGATCCGTGGCATGGGTGGAGTGGGGGCGGTCTTGCTGTTCCCTTCACCGTATCACGGCGTTCTCGCCGTCAAGGGCTGCGCGTGCATGGCGCGCTGGCGTCCTGGCGGCCGTCGTTGACCCCTGACAGCTGCGCTGCGCCGTGCTGGCGCCGGTTCCGGGCAATTCCGCCCGAGTAACCGGAGCACGACCATGTCGCAACTTTCCTTTTCCTCGTTCGATTCCATGCTGCTGGTGCGTGACGCACAGGGACGCTACCTGCCAGCGTCCGTGGATCAGATTCTGAGCGTGGCGCGCCAGGTCATCGACCAGAAACACTCCCGCGGGGCGCTGTTCACTGCGCCGGAGCTGGTCAAGGACTACCTGCGCACCAAGCTGGTCGGTTTCGAGCACGAGGTGTTCGCGGCACTGTTCCTCGACAGTCAGCATCGGCTGCTCGAGTACGTGGAGTTGTTTCGCGGCACCATCGACCAGGCTTCGGTGTATCCGCGCGAAGTGGTGAAGGAGGCATTGCGAGTCAACGCAGCGGCGGTGATCTTCTCGCACAACCATCCGAGCGGAAATCCAGAGCCAAGCCAGGCGGACAAGGTGCTGACCCAGCGCCTCAAGGAGGCCCTGGCGCTAGTGGAGGTGCGCACGCTGGACCACATCATCGTGGGCGGTGAGGCCACTACGTCATTTGCGGAGCAGGGGCTGCTCTAGCCGCAGGGGGCTTCGGCCCCCTTTTTGCTGCGCCGCCGAATGCGGCCGGCACGGCATCACTTGTCGCCATGGCGTTCGCGCTGGCGAAGTCGTTTCACATAGGCGCTGTCTGTCAGTTCGTCCGGCCCCAGGTCCAGCGCGCAGTTCGCCAATGAGGCCAACGTGCCATCGGTGAGCCGGAAACCTTCGGGCAACTGTCCATGGTGAGACGCGCTGTTCTCCTCGATGGCGGCGAACAGTGCCTTGAAGAAGTCGGCCCGCGATGGACGCGCTGCTGCCGTCGCAGCCAGGGTCAGCGGGTCCGTGGCTACCAGGGTGGCACTTACCGCGTCCGTGGCCACCGCCCGAAAGAGCTGATCCAGCGAGGGCCAGTATTTCAGGTCGAACTGGCCACAGAGGGCGTCCAGGTGTTCCTTCACAAAGGTATTGAAGAGAGGGTGGCTCCTGGCCGCCGCCTCGATCACGTCGCAAACGTGGTAGTGGGTGTGGCTGCGGAACCCAGATGTGTCATGCAGTCGGGAGCGGTGCTCCAGCAGCTGCGCCAACTCTTCGGCCTTCTGCGCGATCTCTCGGTTGGTATCTGCGAGTTCGCTCCGTTGGTCGCGGGACTTGGCGATCTTCTCCGGGTTCCAAAAGGCTGCGGTACTCAGCAAAAGGCCCAGGAACACCCTGAGTGCCGGCGGCTGCGGGGACAGCTTTTCGTGCAGTTCGTCGTAGGCCTGTTTCAGCTCGAGGTTGCGAGCGAGCAGGCGATCGATAACAGCATTCTCGCTGGGCAGGATGTTGTGCTCGGTGTTGTAGCGCTTTTCGTCGCTCAGGATGTTCTCGCAGGCTTGCTGCGGGTTGGTGGTATGCATGGTACGCATGTGTCGTCCCTTATGTTGAAGGCGCTTTGCAGCCTATTTGACCCCGGCGGGTGTGTCGGTACCCCAGACCACATTGCTTGACCGGCTCTCAGGTACTTCCTGTTGTTTGGGCATCCCCAGCCCGTGGCCGGGCGCGCTGTCGTGCTGTGCAGCGAGCCTCGCTGCGAGAGTCTCGCCCCCTTGGGCTTCCATCGTTCCCTCGCTGTGCTCGGCTGATGCCTACGGCCCGGCTTCGTGAATCTGGGCCTGCGCGCTGCGCTTGCGTGGGGCCGTCGCCCATGCTGCGGCCATTGCCTGTCGATCCGCCTTTCCCTGACTTCATCACCTTGTCGCGACTGTAGCGCGCGGTCTTGGGCCATCAAGGCGCGCCGGGCCGTGTCCTCGGCTGCGCCTGCGGGCCGCACCCACCCGGCGCTTGCCTCCTTGACGGCGCCTGTCCGCGCGCTCCTGACCGTCGCGGGCGATGAACTCAGGAAAGACGGTGGCAACGAGGCTAGCCCAGGTCTTCGCGCCGCCCCCACCGGAAGAGCCGAAAGCGGGCTCCGAATCTAGGAATCCGGTGGTGGTTTTCGACAGCCAATCCTTGTCAGGAGAACGACCATGCAACTTGCTTCCAACTTTTCGTACCGCTCCCCGGTGCTGCGCTCGGAATCTCCCTTGTCGGATGTGCAGATTCGCGCCGTGGCCCCGTCCATCTTCGCCGAGGCGCCACACGAAAGTCGCTCCGAGCGCTACAGCTACATCCCGACTGCGACCGTGTTGCAGGAGCTGCGTGGCGAGGGCTTCGAGCCCTTCATGGTGTGCCAGACCCGGGTGCGCCGGGACGACCGGCGAGACTTTACCAAGCACATGATCCGCCTGCGCCACTCCAGCCAGATCGACGCCCGGGGCGAGGCCAACGAAATCATCCTGCTGAATTCGCACGACGGCACCAGCAGCTACCAGATGCTGGCCGGCATGTTCCGCTTTGTCTGCCAGAACGGTCTGGTTTGCGGTGACACCGTGGCGGACGTGCGCGCGCCGCACAAGGGCGACGTAGCCGCCCAGGTGATCGAGGGCGCCTACGAGGTGCTGCACGGTTTCGAGCAGGCGCAGGCGTCCCGCGAGGCCATGCGCGCTGTCACCCTGGACGGCGGCGAGGCCGAAGTCTTTGCCCGTGCCGCACTCGCCCTCAAGTACGACGACCCCGGCAAGCCGGCACCGATCACCGAACGGCAGGTGCTGGCCGCACGCCGCCTCGACGACAACCGGGCCGACCTGTGGAGCGTGTTCAACCGCACCCAGGAAAACCTCATTCGCGGCGGTCTGGCCGGGCGCGGCGGCAACGGGCGCCGCCAGCGCACCCGCCCCGTGCAGGGCATCGACCAAGACCTGCGCCTGAACCGCGCCCTGTGGCTGCTGGCCGATGGCCTGCGCCAGTTGAAAGCCTGACCCCCATCCGGAGGTGGCTGTCAGCTGTACGGCCCCTCCATTTCAACCGCAGTCGTTATCCCTTGAATGGAGCTACCACCATGAACGCGATCATCCCCACCGAAGCTGTCAGCGTGTCCGCCCTGCAAGTGGCCGACCCGACCAAGAACCTGCTGTTGCTGCCGCTCGCGCAGTTGCTGCCGCGTCGCTCCAAACGCAATGCGCGCACCACGCCGCGCCTGTCCATCGACGAGCTGGCCGCGAGCATTTCCCGTATTGGCCTGCTGCAAAACCTCGTCGTCATCCTCGCCGCCGATGGCGAGCATTACGAGGTGGTGGCCGGCGACCGCCGCCTGACCGCCTTGAAGCTACTGGCGAAGAAGAAATGCCTGGCCGCCGATTTCGAGGTGCCGTGCCTGCTGGTGCCTGACGCCTCGGCCCGTACCGTCAGCCTCGCCGAAAACCTGCTGCGCGAGCAGATGCACCCGGCCGACCAGTTCGAGGCCTTTGCCGCGCTGGTCAAGGAAGGCCGTCCCGTGGAGGACATCGCCGCCGACTTCGGCGTCACCCCGCTGGTGGTGCAGCGCCGCTTGAGGTTGGCGAACGTCTCGCCGCGCTTAATGGCGGACTACCGGGCCGGCAGCGTCACCCTGGAGCAACTGATGGCCCTGACCATTACCGACGACCATGCCGCTCAGGAGGCCGCGTTCTATGGCGCACCAGACTGGCAGCGCGGCGCGTCGGCGTTGCGGGCGCGCCTGACGGAGCGTGAAATCGATGTGCGTCATCCGCTGGTGAGCTTCGTCGGGCTGGAGGCCTATACGGCGGCGGGCGGCGGCATCCGCCGCGACCTGTTCGCTGACGATGACAGCGGCACCTACCTCACCGATGCCACGCTGCTGGAGACGCTGGTGCGCGACAAGCTTGAATCACTGGCCGAGGACGTACGCACCGAGGGATGGGCCTGGGTGGAGGCGGTGCCGCAGTTCAGCTACGCGGATCGGCAAGCCTTCCAAAACGCGCCGCGTACTCGCCACGAACCGACCGCTCGCGAAGCGAGTCGCATCGCCTCACTGCAAACCCGGCTGGAAAAGGTCGATGCCGAACTGGAGGACGCCTACGACGCCGACGACGAAGACAAGGTGCCGGGTCTGGAGCGGCGCCGCGAGCAGGTGACCGCTGAGCTGCATGCACTGGGCGAGTCTTTGCAGGGCTACGCCCCGGAAGTGCTCAACGTGGCCGGCGCCGTGGTTACGATCGACCGCAGCGGCGAGGTCTTGATTCATCGCGGTTTGTTGCGCGAGGCCGAGGCCAACGCGCTGCGTACCCTGGAGCGGTTGCGCCAGGGGCAAGGTGGCAGCGAAGGCGTGAGCGACGATGCCGACGAGGTCGCCGAGCCACCCAAGGCTGCGAACCTGTCCGACCGGCTGGCGCAACGTTTGAGTGCCCATCGTACGGCGGCGCTGCAGATCGAGGTGGCCCGGCACCCGCAGGTCGCGCTGGCGGCGCTGGTACATGGGATGGTGCAAGCCGTCCTGCAGGCTGGGCCGCACCGCGACGGCATGCCGCTCGGGGTGCGCTTGAGCCTCTGTGATCGGCTCGACAGCCTGGCTCCGGACTGGTCGGAGTCGCCCGCCGCCATGGCGCTGCACGAGCTGCGCCAGGCTTGGAGCGAGCAGCTGCCGCAGGACGGCGCTGAGCTGTTTGCCGCGCTGCTGGCGATGCCCCAGGACGAGTTGGTGCGGTTGCTTGCGGTGTGCGTGGCGGTGACCGTCGATGTGGTCACGCCTCGGGCTACGCAGTACCAACCCGGAATCGAGCTGGCCCAGGCCGTGGGACTAGAGATGGGTGCATGGTGGAAGCCGACCGCTGAGGGCTACTTCCAGCACATCACCAAGGCGGCGATTCTGGAGGCCGTGGGCGAGTTCGCGCCGAAGTACGTCAACCAGTTGGTCAAGCTCAAGAAGACCGACATTGCCAGCGAGGCTGAACGTCTGGTCGAAGGCACTGGCTGGATGCCGGCAGTCTTCGGGACAGAGCAGGGTGCGCAGCCGCAGGCAGTCCAGGAAGTGGCGGCGGAACTGGAGCCGGTGGATGCCGACGACGGGGCACACGGTCACACGTTGGCTGCCTGATGCGCTCGGTGCCCCGGCAAGAAAGCCGGGGCGCTGCTGCGCAAGCGGAGTCTCCCCGATGAACGACAAGACCGCCCGACGCCAGCCGCTACCCTGGCTGGTGGGGTGGGCTAGGCAGTAGGCTCGCCGGCGGCCCCGACGCGCTGCGCCGGGGCCGCCTCAAACCGTGCACGGCGGTTCTGCCTCACCCGGTTTCATCCAAGCGCAGGCAACTGCACCGAGGCCATCAGCCGTCTGACGCGGATTCTGGGTGCTATTCCAGATCCAGATTCTGGGCGATGTGCTCGACGAGCTTCAGAGGCTCGCGACTGTTTACGACAGTAAACATGAGGTCGCGTTTGCTGCGGGAGAGGCGCTGGGAACAACGCTTGGCGGTGGCTTGCACCGCCGCATCCGTGCCATGAATCTTGGCTGCGAGCAGTAGCGCTATCGTCGCGTCAGTGAGGTTCACAGGCGTCTCATTGAGCAGGGGGAAGGGCGGCAGCATTCTACGGTAGATATGTTCGTCTCAAAAGGATTGGCGGCCTGAGCGATGGTGATCATGGTCTATCCCATAATGCTGCGATAGCAGCGTGCAGAAAGCTGCAGAGCCCTGACGCAGGTTGGTATGCAAGGGGCCCGATAAGGCACATATGTTGCCGCTTTCGACAGGGCGGTTATCCGTGAGCGGTATCAATAGGCTAAACGCGAAAATCAATCGATAAAATGGCATTTGAGTGTGGCGGATTAATTCTTGAAGGAGAGTATAGGCGTGGCGGAAATCGAAGAAAGGGCCAGTCTAGGTAGGCAGCCTAACGCTTTAGCGGCCTGGGCAGAAAAGAGCGAGGATTATCATGAGCGCGTTCGGGAAGAAAGAGCTACTGCGTTGAGTTTGGCAGTCAAATGTATAAATGATGGAACGCTCGATTTGCTTGATGGTGTTGAGTCGCCTTTGTCTTGTGAAATAAAAAAGCGCCATGGGGCAGAGCTTTTTGAGATGAATAGAAATTGGGTAGAAACCTCTCAGTACTGGAAGTGTCCATGTTGTGAAAGGGGCAAATTTGATATATCTAGGGTTGGAAGTAAAGGCCAAATACTTGCGAAGTTAGTTGAGCATCACGATCACATGGAAGATGCGCTTAAGGCTGCGTTTAATAAGGTTTTTGTTGTGAGTGGTGCTGAAAATCCAACAAGTACTGGGCTGGCGATGATTGAGCGAATGGCTCCAGCATTTTCATCTTATGCTCGGATTTTAATTTGTGAGGATTGTAATAACTCTGATGCGGCGGCAAAAAAAATTCTGTCGGACAAAGGGTGCCGCGTTGAGTGGCAATCCTTCTCCATTGGGCAAATTCGGCAATTTATTAACGTGGGCAAACATGTTTCACATGGTGTGGATGAGTCAAAGGTGATGGCGCTGTGGCAGCTCGTTCGGCCAGCTTATGTGGCGAGGATGAAACTGGTTTACCAAGTTGCCGAAGCGGCGGTTCTACAAGATTATTGGTATGAAAGATATCCAGTCGGAATAGCTGCTGTTCCAACACTGTCAAATGGGCATCATAGATATGGTGGCTTGGAATTGGTGGACGCTGAGGCATTCAGTCGCGAGATGGCGAGAAACAACATTGTTCACCAGGCTAACTGGAGTCGATGGCGTACGGAAAGTAAACCTGTAGGGAGCGTCCCTCCGGAGAATTACTTGGCGATGTTATTGTCGTTGCCAGGGTGTGCGCAGATGTGGAGCGAGCTAGAGGGCTCTTGGGAATGCCCGGTTTGCGAACGGTCAAAGTTTGAGGTCGTTAAATTTATGAAGGGGAAGGTTGCCTTTCAAACTTACCCGCCAACCCAAGCTAGCGCTGCTTGGAAAGGTATAAGAAAAGCATGCATCGAATGTTCTAGCGTTGTGAGAGCTATGAAATTTGAGCTAGAAAATGGATATGGATTGGATGTGGGGGCTACATTCGATTGTATAACGCCAGATCAGCTGCGCTCTATTATCACGGCTCGGCCTCACTCATCGCCATTGGTTGATAAACAGAAAGCTCAGAAGCTAATTGATGTTTGGTTATCTTGCTGAGTGTCTCTCTTTGACCGTTTTCTGCTGAGCCACACACGAGGTGGCGCGCCAGTGCCTGGCGCGGCACGGCAATCGGTGCCCGCTAGCGCAGGGCTTTTGATGGCGTCCCGCCGCAACGGACGGGGCGCGATGGAGGCACGCTTCGGTTTGCTGCGACAGGTTGTGCGTGCGCGCACCGCCCTCGACGCTGGTGGTTCGTTGTGCCAGGTCACGAAGGATGGGCCACGGACATGCCGCACGGCCTTGCTATGGCGCTTCCAGCCCACGCCTCAGCCTGTTGCCGCAGGCTGCGGCAAGGGCGTTCTTGCCCGTCGTCGGGGTGTTGGCCTTGCCCGCGTCAGAGTGCAAGCCGGTGAAGCCGTCACGCAGGGATACCGAGTCGGCCCTGTTTCCTTTCGGGGGAGTTCGGCCCGTTGCGTCCTTGGCTTGTCGTGAATCCTGGCGGTGGCACGGCTGAGCCTCGGGCTTTATGACCGCAACCGTCCGGCGCAAACAATTTCCCCTCCGCGGCGCGGATTCCTTGCCCACAAATTCTGTGCGCCTCCTGGTCCTCCACGCTGTTGCGGCCGCTACGCGGTGCGGCCAGCCCGTCCCCCGCCGGCCGGATCACAACAAGGACGCGATGGGCGCGACCTTGGTTACCCCGAAAGGAGACATCATCATGGCCAACATCGGCACCTTCACCGCTCAGAACGACGGCTTCACCGGCACGGTTCGTACCCTGACGCTTAACGTCAAGGTCAAGTTCGTCCCCAACGACAGGAGCAGCGAGAGCGCCCCCGACTACCGCATCCAGGCGGTCGGCGGCTACGACATCGGCGCGGCCTGGAAGAAAGTCAGCCAGGCCGAACGGCCCTACCTGTCCGTGACCCTCGACGACCCGTCGTTCCCGGCAACGATCTACGCCCGGCTGATCGAGGAAGAGGACGGTACGCACAACCTGATCTGGTCGCGCAGCAAGTCGGTGGCCTGACGGCCACCTCGACGTCCCGCCCGTTGCGGCGGGACGCTGTCGCGGGGCTATGCCCGGGAAGTGGCGAGCTGGCTTTCCGTTGCCGCCATCAGCACCGCCGTACTGCAATCGAGCGCGCTGGCGATCTTGAAGATGATCGCCAGCGTGGGCATGTGCTCGCCACGCTCGACCTTGCCCATGTGCGAGCGCTCGATGCCGGCCAAGTTCGCCAGCGACTCCTGCGCGATGCCGTGCTCCATTCGCAGCGTACGCACCGCCGTGCCGAAAGCTTGTGCCAGCTCGGCATCGAAGGTGGTGGAGCCGGCCGGACGGCCGGGCTGTACGGATCGCTTCTGCATGGACAGAAGCGTCGGGTCGAGAGAGAATCAAAACCACGTTATCTTTAACTCATTGGCGGGATTTCCGGCGCTTTCGTGCTTTTACGGAAACCCGTACCGGCGGATTTCATCAGAACTGCAGAGGCACCTCCGTGTCTTTCCTGACTTGCGCAATGCCGATTCCACGCCTTGGTCCCTTCACGGTTTCGCTGGCATGCGTATCCGTGCCTCTGAACGAATGCACGAATCCGAATCGGCGGATTGGCGATTCCGTGCGGATGCACATCCGTGTATCAACGCTTACGTGCAAGGCGCGCCCACCTTCTGGCGTGCTGCCATGACCTTACCGCTTATCACCGAGGCGGAGCGCGAGCAGTTGCTGGCGAACGGCCGCGCCCGGGCGGCGGGCCAGGCCATCGACCCGTTACCAGTGGTGCGGCTGTTTACCCCAGACGCGCATGCGACCTGGCTCCTGACCGATCTCGATCCGGCCGACGAGGACACGGCCTATGGCCTGTGCGACGTGGGTATCGGCATGCCCGCGCTGGGCACCGTGAAACTGTCCGAGCTGGCGTCCATCGTCGGGCCGCTCAAGCGTCCGGTCATGCGCGACCTGTACTTCCGGGCGACGCGCACGCTGTCGGAGTACACGCGGCTGGCGCACCTCAACGGCTCGATCATGGACTGACCGCGCATCTATCCCGCCCAGGTCGTCCAGGGCGCACTGTGATCGACTCGGTCCGAGTCCAGACCGTGCCGGTCTCAATCGGCACTGTTGCAGTCAGGCGATGTAAGCCTGACCGAATTGGTCATGATGGCTACCGCTCAAGGCTGCAGGATATGCCTGGCGCTGCACCATTGAAGGACGGTGGCGCTGTCGCACTCGGACGATCCGTGCAACGCTTCGGAGTCAATCGGTCTTGATGCAGTCGCTTGACGTATTTCCACATGACGCTGTGTCGAGGAGGCCCTGACTTCACGTTGCGAGCCCGTGGCGACGGACCCTGTGCAAAGGGAGGTTGCCTCATGGCTGATCGCGACGCCGAGCAGTGGTATCCCACTGCGGCCTATCTCTACGTCCTGCACCTGGATGACCTCGCCCTGGCCTGGGAGTACCTGCGCAGGAACCCGGAGTACCGCTGCGACTGGATGCATCGGCGGCGCCGGCCCGAGGCTGCGCATTGCTGGGGGCTGCGCCTGCTGGAAGACCCGGCCCTGGATGCGCGGGACGCGCATCCGACCTGGTTCCCCGACCACCCGGAGCTGATACAGCTTTACCCCGATGTCGATCCCATGCCCGATGCTGCAGCCTTCGATTTCTGGAACATCCCTGGTAGCAAATGCCTGGTCCATGACGGCCGGCGCTTGCTGCTAACGACGCGCTGGCCGGGCTGCTGCCTGCGGCTGGCCGTCGCTCCCGGGCTGGAGGACGGAATGGCCTATGTCCATGCCGTCCGGGCCTGCGCACGCTACTGTGCAATCGCGGCCGGGCTGAACAAGCTAACTGTCGCGGCCGATGTTACGCCGCTCGCGGCGGCACGGTGCCGGCCCAGTTCCGCCGCGCTGCTGGAGCTGCATACCCTTCAAGCGCTCGACGCCACCCTGGCGGGGGCGTCCTTGCGCCAGGTTGCCGAAGGGCTGTTTGGCGCGGATGCGGTGGTCGGCGGCTGGCACGCTGACGGCGGCCTGCGCTCGAAGGTGCGTCGCCTGGTGCGGCGCGGCCGGACGCTGATGCAAGGCGGCTATCGCTGCCTGGCACAGCTCGACGAGTGTGGGGAGGGTCGTTCCGCGCAGCCCGCAAAACGACCCTGAGCAGGCCGCCCACCATTCCTGAGACTGCCTCCATCCGGCCGCGCTGGTGCGGCCGTGCTGTCCTGACCGATGGAGGCTCACCCCATGCGACCTGCTCCCGTGCGACCTGCTGCCGCCCACTCCACGCCCCTGCACCCCGTTGCCACTGCTCAGCCGCAGCGCTACCTGACCAACGACGAGGCGGCCGAATACTTGCGTCTGTCACCGCGTACGCTGGAGAAACAGCGTGTAATTGGTGGCGGCCCGCGTTTTCGCAAATTCGGTCGGCGCGTCATGTATGCCGTTGCCGATCTCGACAGCTGGGCTGACCAGCGCAGCTTCGAGGTTACGTCCGATCCCGAATATGCCGAGCATCACTCGGCCGACAGTCGTGCGCGCTGATCCACGGCTCGCCGGTGGCCATCGCCATGTCCAGCTCTTCGTCGGAGCGGGAACAGCTCGACCTGTTTCGCGCCTTGCCGGGCGACATGGCGCCGCGCGACAGTCAGGACCTGATGGCCTATCCGTTCTTCTCGCTGGCCAAGTCGCGGCGCACGACGCCGATCGACTTCCGCGCCAGCGGCGTCACCGTGCGCGTGGAGGGCACACTGGAGCATGGCATTGCCACGATCTGGGATGCCGACGTGCTGATCTGGGCTGCCAGTCAGATCGTCGAGGCGCGCGACGCGGGTTTGCCCCCGTCGCGCCTGATGCGCGCCACGCCCTACGAAATCCTACGCTTCATCGGGCGGGGGGTGTCGCTGCGCGACTACCAGCGCCTCAAGGCCGCCCTAGATCGCCTGCAGTCGACCACGGTGGCGACCTCCATCCGCGAGACCACCGGGCGGCGACTGCATCGCTTCTCCTGGATCAACGAGTGGAAGGAGCTGGCCGACGCCTGCGGCACGCCGCTGGGCATCGAGCTGATTCTGCCGGACTGGTTCTACGCGGGTGTGATGGACGCCGCCTTAGTGCTGACCATCGACCCGGCGTACTTCCGGCTCACCGGTGGTATAGAGCGCTGGCTGTACCGCCTGGTGCGCAAGCATGGCGGCAAGCAGCCGGGTGGATGGCAGTTCGACTTCCGACACCTGCACCGCAAGTCGGGCAGCACGGCGAGGCCATGCGACTTCGCCTGCGACTTGCGCGCCTTGGTGGCGCGGCAGTCGCTGCCCGGCTACGTGCTTGGCATCGAGCGGATATCGGAGACCAGCACGGAGTTGCTGACCTTCCGCCCCGTGTCGCCCACAGCACGGGGGTAAGTGCGGGAAAACCTGTGGACGGGCTCGTGCTATCAGGCGTAAGGGGTATCGTGCTATCGGGCGTGCCCCTATCGTGCTATCAGGCGTGCGAAATCGCCTGGAAGCCAGAACCTGCGCGGGCTCCAGGCTCCCTTAACTTCTCTAACTTAAAAGCTCTAACTTTTTATAGAGGCGCGCCGTTTCGGTGGACAACCGCAAAACGGCACGGCCAGGTCGGCCTCTCTGCAGGGAGGGCCGCGCCATGATCATTGCCTTGCTCAATCAGAAAGGCGGCGTCGGCAAGACCACGCTCGCCACCCACATCGCGGGCGAACTGGCGATGCGCGGCCAGCATGTGGTCCTGCTGGATTCCGACCCGCAGGGCTCGGCGCTAGACTGGACGCAGCGGCGCGCCCAGCAGGGCCTACCACGCTTGTTCGGTGCTGTGGGTCTCGCTCGCGAGACCCTGCACCTAGAGGCACCCGATCTGGCGCGTCGCGCCGATCACCTGGTCATCGACGGCCCGCCGCGCATCGCCGCCCTGGCGCGTTCCGCACTGCTGGCGGCCGATTGCGTGCTGATCCCCGTGCAGCCCAGCCCTTATGATCTGTGGGCCAGCGCCGAAATGGTCGCGCTGATCCGCGAGGCGCAGATGTTCCGGCCTGCGCTGCGCGCGGCCTTCGTCATCAACCGGCGCGTCAGTACCACCATCATCGGCCGCGAGGCGCGCCAGGCATTGGCCGACCAGCCGCTGCCGGCGCTGCGCGCCGAGGTGCGTCAGCGCATTGTCTTCGCAGACAGCGTGGCCGCCGGACGGCTCGCCCGCGAGACAGCACCGGACAGCGCTGCCGCGCGCGAAATTGCCGCGCTGGTCGACGAGTTGCTGCGGTGGACGGTATGACCAGCGAACACGGCAAGCGCATGGCCATCGGCGCGCGTCCGCCAGCGAATCCGCACGCCGAGGCGTGGGTTCGCCAGGGCGACTTCGGCGGCCTGCAGAAGGGCGACCTCTACACCGCGCGCCTGACCCTCGACATCACGCCCGCCATGCGCGCCCGCATCAAGGTCTCGGCGTTCACCCAGGGGGTGACGGTGGCCGATCTGCTGCGCGCGCTGCTGGAACGCGAGTTCCCGGAGAAAGCCCCATGAATACCCAGCCCTCGGTGGCAATGCCTGCGCCGCTGCCGTTGCACATGGTGCTCCCTGGCCAGACCGATGCCGCGCAACTGACTCGCGTCTCGCTCGCCTACGTGGAGCAGCGCATCAAGCTCTACCTGCGCTTCGGCGAGCCGGCGCGTATCACCCGCCTGGACCATTGGCGACGTGTCGCGATGTTCCTGCCGGGTGTCGTCTTCTGCCGTATCCGCTGGCAGGCCAACGACTACGGCACGATCCGCTGGCAGCTCATGGTGATGCAGGCTTGCACGTCGCTGGACGCGGCACAGCGCATCCCCGGCGTGCTGCCGGGCGCGCGACTGCTGCTGCACGCCGAGAGCGAGTCAGCCGTGCGCGCCGTGCTTCCACAGATCGACGCCATTGAGGCCTTGGGCATCGCGCCGGGCGCCGTTTCGCCCGCGTACTGGCGCACATTGGGCAACCGGCTCGCCGCGCGCCTGCCGCTGCCGGCGTACACGGCCGAGCGGCATGCTGCCTGGCTGACGGGGAGGCTGCTGTCATGACCATCGGCGCCGCCCCGCGTCCTCGCTCGCTTCTGCGTGCTCGCATCGTGCTGGCAGGCCTGTCCGCCTGCGGCCTCGCCGCGCTCGCCTGGGTGTCCTTCATGCAGCCCGATGCCCGCGTCATCTACAACCCTTCGGACAGCGTGGCGGTCGGCTGGTATCGCGTCGATTCATCAGGACGACGGACCGACTCGCTGCCGGTTGGCAGCATCGTGCTGACCCGGCTACCGGACGCCGTCGCATTGTTTGCCGCGCAGCGCGGCTACCTGCCGACGGGCATCCCGCTGCTCAAACGCGTGGGTGCGGTGGCACCGCAGGAGGTGTGCGTCACTGACGGAGCCGTGCGCATCGACGGCGTGCCCGTGGCCGTCGCATTGCATACCGATCGAATGGGCCGGTCATTGCGGGCCTGGCCGGGTTGTCGCCGACTTCGGCCCGGAGAGCTGTTCCTGCTGAGTACGACCAATCCGGCGTCGTTCGACAGTCGCTATTTTGGGCCAATTGCCGCCTCCGCCGTGCTCGGCGTCGCGCATTCGCTCTGGCTGGAGACGGGCCGATGATGGGTACCGACTTGCTGCACTTCGTCGTGCCATCCGGCGTGTCGCCCTGCTGGCTGTCGCCGTGTCGTTGCGCGTGCCGTACAGGTGCGTTCGCACCGCGCTTCGCGCAACCTCCGGCGCATTCGTCCAATGTGCAGGCGTCTTGCCTCGAGCGCACGCGGCCCGTGGCCGTCACAGCGTTCGCCGGTGGACTGGCTTCGAGCAGCGTAACGCCTCCGGGCCGACGACGCCTGGAGCGCATGCGAGAGGCAAGGGCGGAAGGCAAGACAAAAGGGGGCGGCACATGGCCTCCCGCAACTTCAGTCTGCACGTGGGGGAGGAGCGGCACGGTGCGGTTTCGCCGCCGTGCCGTGTGGTGCATGCAGCACGCGCAGATGCCGGCATGTCCGCGTGCTTCGCACGCCAGAACACGCCCTGGCTTACCGAGGGAGCAGTCATGACCGACCGACGCGATGACGATTTCCGCGTGCGCCCCAGCGCGCCGAAAAACCGCGACAAGTGCTTCGTGTCCAAGGTGCTCAAGCAGGTCGGCAAGGCCGGCGGCAAGTCGGCTGTGCGCCGGCCGGCACTGGCCTGCAGCAAGGGGCAACACGCCGGCCAGCGGCCCGGCTCGCGGCTGGGGCGAGGGTACACGGCGGCACGTTTCGCCGGCGCCTCGCTCACGCCATTCTCGCGCCGGGTGACCATCAAGACTTTGCTGGTCAATCAGCGCCAGGCCAGCCCGCAATCGCTGGTCAAGCATCTGCGCTACATCGAGCGCGACGGCGCCGGTCGTGATGGCGAACCGGGGAGGGCCTACGGGCCGCAGGCGGACGATGCCGACCTCGGCGCCTTCAGGGAGCGCTGCACCGACGACAGACACCATTTCCGCTTCATCGTCGCACCCGAGGATGGTGCCGAGCTGGACGACTTGCGTACCTACACCCGGCAACTGATGGGGCGCATGGAGGCTGACCTGGGCACGAGGCTGGATTGGGTGGCGGTGGATCATTGGAACACCGATAGCCCGCATACCCATATCGTATTGCGCGGGCGTGACGATACCGGCAAGGACCTCATCATCGCGAGCGATTACATCGCCCATGGCTTCCGTCACCGGGCCGCTGAACTCACTACCGAATGGCTGGGGCCGCGCACCGAGCTGGAGATCCAACAGACCCTGCAGCGCGAAGTAGAACAGGAGCGCTGGACGAGCCTGGATCGCACCCTGCAGCGTGAGGCTGGTGGCGAGGGCCTGCTGCAGATCGAACGCCTCAACGAACCGCGGCTGCAGCGCCAGCGGCTGTTGCTGATCGGCCGCCTGCAGTGCTTGCAGCGTATGGGCTTGGCCGATGAGGTTCGGCCCGGCATCTGGATCGTTCAGGACGATGCGGAGAAGACCTTGCGTGTGCTGGGCGAGCGGGGTGACATCATCCGCACCCTGCAGCGCGCCATGAGCGGCCAGTCGCGTGATTTGGCGGTGTTCGAGCCGGGTGAGGGGGCGCGTGCGGTGATCGGCCGGGTGGCCGCCAAGGGGCTGGCCGACGAGCTGCGTGACCGGGCTTACCTGGTCATAGATGGGGCCGACGGCAAGGCCCACTACGTTTCTCTCAATGCCCGCGACGAACTGGCGAACTATCCCGCAGGATCGGTGGTGGAGGTGCGTGCCTCGGCCGAGATACGCGTGGCCGACCGTACCATCGTCGCGCTGTCGAGTGACGGCCTGTACCGCACAGATCATCACCTTGCGATTGCCCAAGGGCAGGCTAAGGATGGCTGTGCCCCGCAGGAAATCGTCGCGGCCCACGTCCGCCGTCTGGAAGCCCTGCGACGTGCCGGCATCGTGGAACGCATAGCTGAGGGGCTTTGGAAGGTACCTGACGATCTGCCCGAGCGTGGCCGCCAGTACGACGCGCAGCGTCTAGGTGGAGTGTCTGTGGAGCTGAAATCGCATCTACCTATTGAGCGACAGGCCCGTATGATCGGAGCCACCTGGCTGGACCAGCAACTGATCGGCGGCGGGCGAGGGTTGGGTGATCTCGGATTTGCTGGTGAGGTGAGGCAGGCCATGCAGCAGCGTGCCGACTTCCTGGTCGAGCAGGGGCTGGCCGAGAGACAAGGTCAGCGCGTGATCCTGGCGCGTAACCTGCTGGCGACGCTGCGCGGCCGGGAGCTGGCCCAGGCCGCTCGGGGCATCGCAGCCGAAACCGGGTTGGAGCATCGGCCTATGGACGACGGGCAGCGTATGGCCGGCATCTATCGGCGCAGCGTCATGCTCGCCAGTGGACGTTACGCTGTGCTGGATGATGGCAAAGGATTCAGTCTGGTGCCATGGAGACCGGTGATCGAACAGCGCCTGGGGCAGCAGATTACCGCCACCGTGCACGGTGGCGGCGTGTCCTGGGAAATCAGTCGGTCGCGGGGTGTATAGGCCGGGGATGCCTACCGGAGCGGGGGTAGTTCATACTTGATGGTGGCGGGTATGCTAAGAGGCTTCGACAAAGCGCGTCTCGTAGGCATGCCCATTTGCAGCCAGGTGGTGCGTCTTTGACGAAGGGGCTGTTTACGGCTTGTGAGGCTGCTCTGATGGTGATTGGACTCCAGTCAGCATGACTACTCTTATTCGTACCACTTCCTTTTGGGGATTCAGCGAACTGGTGAGCCAGTTGGGTGGCCAGTCTGAGTCCTTGTTGCGGCAGTACCACATTGACCCCCGGTTGCTTGGGGATGAGGAGGCACGCGTTCCGCTTCGCTCGTTTATTGAGGTGCTGGAGCACGTTGCATTGGTTCTGGACTGCCCCGACTTCGGTTTACGTATGGCCCAGTATCAGGACGTGCATGTACTTGGTCCGATCGCTCTGATCGCGCGCAGTGCTGCAACTGTGGGGCAGGCTCTGGAGGAAATAGTCCGTTTCATCGGTTATCACAGCCCAGGGATTCGTCTTGAGCTAGAAAGCGGCGAGCCAGAGACATCGCGATTGCGCATCGATATTCGTTTACCGGGTGCTTTACAGCCGCGGCAGCTACAGGAGTTGGCCCTCGGGGTTGCCCATAACACTATGAAGCTGCTGTGTGGCTCAAGCTTCAGAGCTCAGGCCGTTCTTTTCAGCGGCATCAGTCCACTACCCGTTGCCCGTTATCGCCGTTACTTCAACACTAACGTCTTCAAAGGGCAGGATTGCAATGCTCTGGTCCTTCACCGTGATCAGCTGGAGCAGGCCATCGAGCTTAGGGATCCGCTGCTATACCGTACCTTGGTCCAGTACCTCAGTGCCTATGCGGCGCGGCCTCAAGATTTGCGGTCTCAGGTGGAGTTTCTCATCCTGCGCATGTTGCCGACCCAGCGCTGTCGCCTGCCGCTGGTGGCCGAACAGCTGGGGTTGCACGAGAGGGTGTTGCAGCGGCGCTTAGCTGAGCAGGGCAGTGGATTCGAGGACCTTTTGGAGGCAGTGCGCCGGGAGCGTGCCGACTGTTACCTAGCCGAGCGAGACATGCCGATGTCACAGGTCGCCGGCTTGCTCGGTTATAGCGAACAGAGTGTGTTCAACCGTGCTTGCCGACGTTGGTTCAGCATGGCGCCACGGGCGCGGCGCCGCCAGTTGTTGGAAAGGCAGTAAGTTCCAGCCTACGTGCGTTGGAGAGCCCTTTCTGTCTTGTTATCTGCCTCAGGCAGAGGCTACCCATTCGGCACCGCGCTCGGCGATCATGATTGAGGCTGCGTTGGTGTTGCCACCGACTAAGGTCGGCATGATGGAGGCGTCTATCACTCGCAGACCCTCAATGCCGTGCACTCGCAGTTGGCTGTCGACCACGGCCATCTCGTCCTGCCCCATCTTGCAGGTGCCGATTGGATGATAGATAGAGTCGGTGCGGCGGCGTAGCAATTCAATCAACTGTTCATCACTGTGTAGGTTCTGGCTGTACATGTCCTTGAGGCCGAAGCGCGCCATGGGGGCCTGAGCTACTATCTCGCGAGCCATACGATAGCCCTTGAGAAGAGTCTGCACATCGTCGTCGTGGCCAAGGAAGTTGGGGTCGATGCGCGGTGCTGCGCTTGGGTCCGCGGATGTCAGGCCGACGCTACCGATGCTTTTGGGCCGCAGTACGCAGACATGACAGCTGAAACCGTGGCCCCAGTGAAGCTTGCGGTTGTGGTCATCGACTGTGCCGATCACCGAGTGCAACTGGATATCTGGGCGCGCCAAGTCGGGGGCTGTTTTGAGGAAACCGCCTCCTTCGGCACAATTGCTACCCAATGGGCCTTTTTGGTTGCGCAGATAGTCGATCAGTGCCTTGCCCATCTTCATGCTACCGCCGAGAGAGAAGCCCAGCAGCGAGGTGTCGCGGCTTTTGTAGCAGAGCACGATGTCCGGATGATCCTGCAGGTTCTGGCCGACGCCCGGCAGTTCGTGTTGCACAGCGATACCCAGTGGTTTGAACTCGGCCTCCGGGCCTATGCCAGATAGCATTAGCAGGTGCGGGCTGCCGAAAGCGCCAGCGGCCAGCAGCACTTCCTTGTGCGCCTTCAGTTGCAGGCGCCGACCCTTGATCAGAGCTTGCACGCCAACGGCCTGCTTGCCTTGCAGCAGTATGCGCTCGACGTGGGCACCAGTGAGTACGGTGAGGTTTTCGCGGTGGCGGATCGGCTTGAGGAAGGCGGTGGCGGTGCTCCAGCGGCGCCCGTCGCGGATGGTTACGTCGTAGTAGCCGACGCCTTCCTGCTGCACACCATTGAAGTCCGAGGTGTAGGAGTGGCCAGCCTGAATTGCGGCTTCGACGAAAGCTTCGGTGGCGGCATGACGGTGGGCTCGACCGACGTACAGTTCACCTTCGCCGCCATGGAATTCACTGTTACCGCTGTGGTGCATCTCGCTTTTGCGAAAGAACGGCAGCACATCGGCGAAGGACCAGCCGGGGTTGCCCAAGGCTTGCCAGTCGTCGAAGTCGCTTTGGTGGCCACGGATGTAGATCATTCCGTTGATCGAACTGCTTCCCCCCAACACCTTGCCGCGTGGCTGATAGCCGATGCGACCATTCAGACCAGGCTGCACCACAGTATCGAAGGCCCAATTGACGTGACGGGTTGGCAGGATCGCGGCGACGCCCACCGGCGTGTGGATCAGTGGAGAGGTATCTTCCGGCCCAGCCTCCAGCAGGCAGACGCGAGTGTCCGGGTTGGCGCTCAGTCGGTTGGCCAAGACGCAGCCGGCAGAGCCGGCGCCGACGATAATGTAGTCGAATTCCATCTGTGCGGGTCTCAATTGGTGGCGAGGAGAACAGTGGAATTCTTGGTGGTTTTGGGTGGGGTTTTATTGGCTTTTTACGACTGTTTTTTGACTTTTGGTGACTATGATGGCGAGGTGATACATCGATCGTCGCTTGGGTGCGCTAGGTAATGCGTAGTTCTGGGGAGACCAAAGCCTGGTTCAGCCCGCCAGGCCAAGCTCCTTGGCGCGCGCCACAGCCTGGGTTCGGCGCGCCACGCCGAGTTTGAAGTTTATGTTCTGGGCGTGAGTCTTCACTGTGTGCAGAGAGATGAACAGGCTCTCGGCGATCTGCTGGTTGGAGCAGCCTTGGGCGATCAGTTTGAGCACGTCCAGCTCGCGTCGGCTTAGCAGGGCGGCTGGGCTGCCGTCACCAGCCCCGCTGCTCTCGGCGGCCCAGCGCATCATCGCCGGGTTACGCTGGGCAAAGGCTCGCTCGACGCTGGCCAAGCCCATCTGCCGGGCCAGTGCTAGGGCATCAAGCAGAGCTTGCTTGGCTTGCGCTTGCCTGTTGCTGGCGTGGAGGCCCTCGGCCAGGCTGAAGCCGATCTCACAGGCCAGCGGTCGGCGGCCCGTGTCAATTGCCTGATTGAGCAGTGCGTGCAGGTCGGCCAGTGCCAGCTCCGGCTGTTCGCTGGCGAGCTGCGCCTGGGTCAGTGCCAGGCGCAGGCGCAGGTTGAGTTCAGGAGCGCCGAACGGTGGTAGTCGGGGACCCTTCACTAGCAGGGCGCGCAGGGCTTTTTCGGCCTGGGCGTGGCGGCCCTGACTGAGCCATAGTCGGGCCTTGGTCAGCAACAGTAAGCCTTGATACAGCTGCGCGTTGATGTGGCTGTATTGCATCAGACGCTCGGCATCGGCGATACGAGTGAAGGCGTCGGCAAGATCGCCGTGCAGGGCGCTCAGCTCAGCCAAACCCAGGTGGCCCCAGACGGCGGCCGGGTCGGCACAAGCCTGACATTCCTGCAGGCCTGAAGCAAAAGCAGCTTCGGCTTCTTGGTAGCAACCACGTTGCAACAGCAGACCCGCGCGCAGCAGTTGTGTACGTCCGCGCATTGGGCTTGGCTCGGTGTCGTCCCTGGCGTCGGACAGCTCGGTATACAGGCGGCTGAGCAAGGTTTCTGCGCGTAGCAGCTCGCCGCGGATTTCCAGCAGCTTGGCGTGCTCCAGTGCCACTAGACTTTCGAAGGCCAGGTTGGCGTGCTCACGGGCCTGCTTGATGGACACGCGGTTGAGCTCTTGGGCCAGATCGAAGTGACCCTCAATAAGTGCTTGATCGATCTGTGCCAGATGGCAGAGGAGGCGCTGGCCCCAGGATCTTTCAGGCAGTTCGGCGACAGCCTCGGCCAGTAGAATGCGGGCTCGTTCGGCATCGCCGCTGTGAAAGGCCAGTTTGCCGGCTAGAGCCTTCCACTCAGCGATCAGTTCCTGTTGGTGTCGCGCGTCGGGCTGTGGCAGGAATCGCTCTAGCGCCACCAGGTAGTCCGGGACTTCGTCGAGCCGGCCGCTGAGTAGCAGGGCCCAGGCGTTGAGCAGGGCCAGGCGCGGGGTGCTGCTGAGCAGGGAGGCCGGAAGCTCACGGCGCCACTCCAGCAGCAGGGCAAGGCCGCGGCCTTGGAGCAGGCGATCCTGGGTGTAGCGTTGCATCAGGCTGGCGGCCACTTCTGGCTGATCAGCTTTAAGCGCGTACTCCAGCGCTGGGCGTATTTGCTCGCGGCTGATGTACCACTGGCACGCCTTGCGGAATAGAGCCTTGGTCATGCCGCTCGGCAACTGCCCTGCCAGGAGGGGGGCTATGGCTGGCTGTACGCGTAGCCGTCTGCCGTCTTGGTCTGCGGCCTCAATGAACAGGCCAGCTTCGCGCAAATGCTCCAGAAGTTGCACTCCTTCGCCGGCACCGAGCAAGTGATCGCACATCTCGCGCTCAAAGGTGGGGAACTGGGCCAGAGTGTAGAGGGCCTGCTGCCAATCATCAGGCAGCTCATTCAGCACTTCGCGCTTGAGGTAGTCCAGAAGCAGCGTACCGCTACCGTCTGCCGCCAAGAACTGACCAGGCTTGATGCCATGTAGGCGCACACGCAGGCCCACGCACCAGCCTTGGGTCTGCTCCAGTAGCTCCAACTGGGTTGATCGCGACCATTGATGGCCTGCGAGCTGCAGTAGCTCTCCCAGTTCGTTTTCGCTGAATGCTAGCTCCTGGCTGCCCAGCTCGAATAGCTCTCCATCTAGTAGCAGTCTGGCTAGCTGCAGTTGCGGTCGGCGGCGGCTGGTGATCCACCAGTGCACCTGGGCCGACGAGCCAAGGATCAGCTCGTTCAAGAGCAGGTCGAGCGAGGCGTCGGGGAGGCGCGGGTAGTCGTCGAGCACCAGCCAGAGCGGCTGCGCTTGCTCCTGCAGGCGACGCCCAATGGCGGCCTGAGATGCCTCGCCAAGGCCCAGAGCCGCTCCCAGGCGTTGCACAAAAGACTCGGTACCCAGTGGTTGACCGCGTAGGTCGAGATGCACTGTGCCGGTGTCTTCTGGCTTTAGCCGCATACACTCGCCGAGTAATACACTCTTACCGCTGCCGGCTGGGGCGCATAGCAGGCGTAGGCGGCAGCTGGCCTGCAGCAAGGCATCACGCAAGCGCGGACGGGGCAGATGGTTGGAAGGAGACCGGGGCAGGCTAGAAAGAGGTGGCGATGCCATGATTTTGCTCGGAAGCCAGTAAGAGGTCATTTCATCCTTACAGAGGGTGATGGATGTGCGCAAATACGTTAGCAACAAAAAACGGCCCAAGAGGGCCGTATGAAGTGATGGAGCGGCGTTGCAGAATTATGTCAGCGTACACCAGTTTGGCGTAGCGCCGCTGGGGTATAGCTAGAGGCAGTGGCCTTGGCGCCGAATTCAAAGCTCTGTTTCTCTTCGTTCTTCAGACCAAGCACCGAGTATCGGCCGGAAATCAGGTCATACAGTGTTTCGGCGGTATAGCCGGGTACTTGCTTGTGGTAGTACTGCTGTATATGCCCCTCTCCCACGCGCCATAGTTGGCCTCGGCCATCGTAGTGATCTACTAGCGCCAGCTGCCAGCTGTCTTCATCGAAGTACATGTGGCGGGTGGCGTAAATATGACGTTCGCCCGGCTTAACTTTGGCTACCACTTCCCAGACCCGATGCAGCTCATAACGGGTCAGATCTTGGTTGATATGTCCAGCCTGGAGGATGTCTTTGTACTTCAGACTCGGCGAATCCAGCTTGTAGCTGTTGTAGGGGATGTACATCTCCTTCTTGCCGACTAGCTCCCAAGTGTAGCGATCTGGCGCTCCGTTAAACATATCGTAGTTGTCCGAAGTGGCCAGGTTTTCGGAAGCAGGAGCTGGGCCGTCGTAGGCTACCTGCGGGGCGCGGCGAACGCGGCGCTGACCGGAGTTGTAAACCCAGGCCATGCGAGGCTCTTTGACCTGGTCGATGGTCTCGTGTACCAGCAGTACGTCACCGGCTAGGCGCGCCGGGGCAGTTACCTTCTGGATGAAGTAGAACAAGATGTTCTCTGCCTTGCTCTTGTCCTGATCCGGCAGGTTACCCGGGTAAGACACTTCGTCGGTGAACTGCACCATGGTGAAGCTACCGTTGGCCTGCGGTTGCACACGGGTCATGTAACGCTTGATGTTACCGCCGCGGTAACGGCTGGTATGGTTCCACACCACCTCGACACCGCTTTTGGGGATCGGGAAGGCGTAGTAGCGGCTGTCACCGAAACCCTTGAGGCCGTTGCCACCGTCGACGCCTTCGGTATTGAGGGCGCTAGTCTTGGCCGCCGCGTACATTGCGTCCGGCAGCACCGCGCTACGGTGGGTCGGATACACCGGAATCTTGTAGGTCTCCGGGTAGCGTTTGAGCATCGCTAACTGTCCGGCGGACAGCTTGTCCTTGTACTGCTCTGCATTGGCCGCTGTGATGGTGAACAGCGGCTGCTCGCTGGCGAAGGGATCAGAGAGGAAACCTTTGGCGTCTACTGTACCGGCGTTGGTCGGCAGGCCGCCGGCCCATTCGGGAATACTGCCATCGACATTTCCGGCCTTCTCTGCTCCGATCGGGGTCAGGCTGGCGCCCAGCTTGGCTGCTTCGTCCGGAGAAACCTTGGCCATCACACTGGCGGCCAACAGAGACAGTGCAAGGGCACCGGTTTGCATAAGGGATTTGGTTGTGATCATCGTTTTATCCATTCTTAATTCCGCTCTGGGCTTAGAAGCTCATGCCGAAGCTGAGCGCCAGGAAGTCGCGGTCAATCGAAGTGTTGTAATCACCACCGAAGAAATCCGTGTAGGACAGACTGGTGGTGTAAGTGTTCTCGTAGTCGGCATCCAGAGCCAGGCTGATGGCTTTGGAACCTTCGGTGAACAGGCCGTTGGGGCCATTGCCGTCGACGTCATGCGAGAAGGCTACGCTCGGCTTGAGGTTCACCCCGGCGAACACGTCGTTGTAGTCCCAGATGGCGCGGGTGCGATAACCCCAAGCCGTGCTGGTGACGAAGCCGTCATCGTTGCAATGCGCGCTGGCATTGGCCGAAGCCGGTGTGCCGGAGAAGATGTCTGCGTTGATCGCCGTGCAGCTTGGCAGGCCCCCGGTCAGGACGCCCGGCAACTCGCCTGGACCAAACACCGCGTCGCGGCCATACCGTGCCTCGGAGGTCTTTTCCAGTCCGCCGACATGTACCACGCCGACTTCGCCGATTAGGGTCACGCGCGCGGCGCCCATCACTTGATCGAGGAAGTGGACAAAGGTGGTCTGGAATTGGGTGATTTCCTTGCGGTTGTAGCCATGCAGGGTACTGCCGGGAATCGAGGAAGGATCGCCGCCCAGCAGTGAGAACTGGCTGAACGAGGGATCGAATTGCGCCAAACCGCGAACCGGTGCGTAGGTCACATCGGTGGAGTTGAGCTGCACTGGAGCATTCGGGCGGTAGCTGACCTCGCCAGACCATGCGGTGCCGGTAGGCAACGTGGTGGCGAAGCTCAGGCCATACAGGCGGATGTCTTCTGGATACTCCATGAAGTACTGGCTGCCGCCGGCCACATTGGCGATGGCTATTCCTGGCACGCCACCTGGAACCCCGGGGACATTGCCCAGCACCACGTCGAGGGACTCCAGATACTCAGCCTGACCTGCTGCTCTGGTGCTGTAGAACGGCGTGCGGCTGTGATAGTTCATTGCATAAGCGCCGAACTCGGTATCCAGCGGCTCGAAGGTATAGCGCAGCGCCAGACCCCATTGGCCGTCGTCGCGTGCGTCGCGATCACCGCTGCGTGGCACGATTACGCCTTCCGATGTTGCCTGATAACCGAGCGCATTGCCGAAGGGTGCCAATGCTGGTGTCAGAACATTCAGATTGCCGTCGCACCCATCGGCCACACTGTCGAACTGAGCGAAGAAGGTTCCGCAGTTGTCGACGACAGTCTGATCCCACTCCAACTGGTAGAAGACCTCGGCGGACAGGTTCTCGGTCAGGCTCTGCGAGACATAGAACATGTTTACCGGGATCAGGCCTTCCTTGATCTCCGCCCCCGGTCGGCGGAAGGCTGCCGCGTCGATTGGGTTGATCGAGTTGATCGAGTTGAGGATGAAGGTGCTCTCGCCCCAGCTAACTACCTGCTTGCCCAAGCGTACGGAGCCAGGTTGCTCGCCGATGAAGTAGTTATGGTAGACGAAGGCGTCGAGGAACTGTGCGCCGGACGCCTTCGCGGCCTCCTTGCGGTTGTGGTCGTCGATATCCTTGAATAGGCGTTGCTCATCCTTCAGTTCAAAGTCGTACCAATACTTGCCGCGGATGAAGGCACCGCTATCACCGTATCTCAGTTCGAGATCGTGGATGCCCTTGAAGATTTTGGAGAAGGTCTCGCCCTTCTTGAAGTTCAGACGGCCGTCGTCGGATGTCTGCGACAGTCCCTCGCCGCCGTTGTGGCCGCCGATCAGCTCCGGATCGGCACCGCGCATCGACCAACTGGCTCCGACAGAAAGCGAGGAGTCGAGCTGGCCCTCAACCTCGCCAATGTTGAAGGTTACTGCTTGTACTCCGCTTGAGAGACCCAGTGCGATTGCCGCCGCCAGTGCATGCGGTCGAAAGCTCGCGCGCCTTATTGTTGTAATCATGCGCTACCCCTGTGTGTGGTGGTTGAACGACGGCAAAAGTAATCAATCGTCACGGGGCGGGTAACGGATGAAAGAGTGGTCTTTAAGCTCATGCTTTGTAATGAGCCTGCGGTTTTTTGCGGGTTTTGAGGATCCAGAACTACAGGGAAAATAGGCTTTTTAGTCTGGCTACGCGCGGCGTGTGTGAAGTGGTAACGGTGGGGTGGTAACAGTGGGGAGCTGCTGTATAAATTTCTCTCGGACTATGAGAATCCAGCATTAGCTACTGTGCAGATTGCTCACTTGAGACGGCTTGGTTGGCCTCTGATGGGCCTAGGGTAATGGGGCGTTTCACATGTTTTGATAATGGCTGCGAGTGTGGGGGTAGTCCGCTGTTTATTCTGCTGCTTTACCTGCTTTACCTGCTTTACCTTCGGTGCCTGAGGTAATGAGAGGGAGGTGTGCCCGTCCACCGTTTGAAGGCTCTACGGAAGTTTGCGAGATCTGTGTAGCCCAATGTATAGGCGATCTCCCCCATCGTTAAATGACCAGCTTTGAGATGTTCAACCGCCAGTGTATGGCGTACCTCCTCGAGGATCTCTTTGAAGGACGTGCCCTCTTCAAGTAGTCGGCGATGGAGAGTGCGTGGCGTTAGGTGGAACAGCCGTGCGGTAACGTTCAGGCTTGGGAAACCGTGTTGTTTCTCCAGCATTATCCTTCGCACGCCTGCGCTGGTTGATGTCTTGGCTGCCAGCTTTCCCAGCTCTTGCTGACAGATTTTTTCGGCTTCTCGGAAGGCTGCCGGGTCGGCCATTTTGAGAGGCTGTCCAAGTAGCTCGGTGTCCAGAGTGAAGCCAGCCCAACTCTGCCCATAGGCTATTTCGCAACCGAACATGTCGATTGCCAGGTTGGCATAAGTTGGTTCTGGGAAGGGGAAGCTGACTTGTCGAGGTCTGGCGCAACCCAAGGTGATCGCGTCGAAAATATTCTTTACCGCCAGCATCACTGCTTCAAACAGTGTTCGCTCGCAGGCACCCAGAGTGAAGTTTGCCCGGAAGCGGAGGTGCTCTAGCTGGGTTGTCTCGTCGTGCTCGTGCTCAAGGTCAAACAGGGTGGTGCGTAACGCTAGATAGCGCTGTACCAATTGAATGGCCTGGCTAAGCGATTCGCTCTGCTGCGCAGCGAAACCGAGAATTCCATGCGTGTTGATAACCAGCCGCTCACCCAGTAACAAGCCGAGCGCCGGTTCGTCGGTCAGTATCAAGGCGTCTTCAGTTAGTTGGCGGAACACGTCGAAGCTGGGTTGGAAGCTAGCTTCGCCTATCTGGTTTAGGGTCAGTTGGCTGCGTGCTAGCCAATCTTCTGGATTTACGCCAAAGACCCGAACCAGCTCGGCGATTTGCCGTAAGTACTGCACAGGCAAGACGAAGTCGAGCATGGCTATCACTCCCGCGATGATTCAGTGCTGGGTAAATTGTCAATAAATGACCTCTATTTGTCAATCCTGAACCTCTTGCTCGCCCTGAGTCGTCGTTAGGATGTGAACGTCCGCAGCTCCTATTCCAATAATGATTCCCGGAGGACGCATGTTTTCATTTTTCGCTAAGCGCAAAGCTTCAGCAGCGCTTATCAATGGTATTGGGGTAGACGTCAAGCCAGGTGAAACCCTGCTGCACGCGGCTCTGCGCCAAGGCATTGATTTCCCCCATAGCTGCCGTGTGGGCGGCTGTGCCAGTTGCAAGTGCAAGCTGATATCGGGTCAGGTGAAGGAGTTGACTGAAACCGGCTACATCCTCAGTGATGAGGAGCTGGATGCCGGCTACATCCTGGCCTGTCAGAGTGTTCCCAAGGGTGAGGTGAGCATTGAAGTGGATCTTGCTGCTTTTCAGGCCCGTCGAAAGGTTCGGGGTAAGGTGGTAGCGCAAGAAAAGCTCACCCACGACATCATCAAGCTAGTGATCCAGTTGGAAGAGAGTCTGCCCTACAAGGCTGGCCAGTATGCGGATATCTGCCTCGACGTTTTGCCGCAGTATTCCCGCAGTTTCTCTTTCGCGAGTAGGCCGCAGCCCGACGGCAAGGTGATCTTCTTCATTCGTAAGGTACCCAATGGTCGCGTGACTGGTCTAGTCAACGACCAATCGCTGCTGGGGCAGGGTGCGGTAGTTCAAGGGCCTATGGGCGAGTTTTACTTGCGTCCGGCCGCAGCCCCACTGCTATTAGTGGCAGGTGGAAGTGGTCTTGCCCCAATTCTGGCTTTGCTCGAAGAGGCGCTTGTCGCGGGTGGCCAGCGCCCGGTCACTTTGCTATTCGGTGCCCGCGAAGAGCGTGACCTTTATGCGCTTGATGCGATTAATGCTTTGGCTGCTCAGTGGCGTGCATCGTTTCGTTTTGTACCAGTTCTTTCCGAGGCAGCTAGCAATGCTAGTTGGCAGGGTGCCAGAGGGCTGGTGACTGAACTCATATCCACGCTTCTGGAGGATGGTGCCCACGCCTATCTGTGTGGGCCCCCTGCCATGATCGATAGCGCAGTATCGATGCTGCGCAGCTGCGGAGTGGCTTCTGAGCACATCCGTGCTGATCGATTTACTGCTAACCATGACTTGCTCGCGGCCACTGCCTGATTATTCCTCAGTTAATAACAAGAGAGACGACCATGAACGCACTGCATTACCTAAAGTACTTTCTCTTTCATGCTGTTGGCTTATTGTCGGCAGCAGCAATCTTGGCCGGCGGTATTTGGATCACCATAGGTCTGATCGCCGTGGTATCTGTCTACGTTATCGGCGATGCAATCGCCGGGGATGACACTAGCACCCCTAGTTTTAAATACCCCGCCATCCTGACCTTTCAGTTGTGGCTGGCTCTGCCGTTATTGGCATTTATCGTCTTCGCGGCGGTATGGAGTGTTGGTAGTGGTGATTTCCTAGGCTTCGGCACAACTCTGAGTCGCCTAACTGGGTACGACCTGATCGCAGCTCGCGACGCCACCTTTGCCGGCCATTATGTGTCTACTTGGGCACTAACATGGCTGATGATAGGTATGACCGGCACTATTCCTGCGCATGAGCTAACTCATCGCACTTGGGATCCTGTATCGATGCTAGTTGGTCGTTGGTTGCTGGCCTTTAGCTTCGATACGGTGTTTTCGATTGAGCACGTCTACGGTCATCACCGCTATGTCTCGACCACCGAGGACCCGGCTACCGCCCCGCGTGGTCGGAATGTTTACTGGCACGTTTTGGCTTCGACTATCAGAGGCAATATCAGCGCTTGGACGATCGAGAGCAAGCGCCTAATGCGTAAAGGGCAGAGTCGCTTCGGTTGGCACAATGCGGTTATTCGCGGTCACCTGATGAGTGTTCTTCTGGTCGCTGTTGCCTATGCCATCGGGGGCGTGGACGCAGCACTATTCTTTCTCGCCTGTGCTCTCGCGGGTAAGGCGTTGCTGGAAATTGTCAACTACATGGAGCACTACGGCATGGTGCGCAACCCGGCCACTCCTGTGCAGCCGCGCCACTCTTGGAATACAAATAAAAGTATTAGCTCTTGGGCCATGTTCAACCTGACCCGCCATTCGCACCACCATGCTCAAGGCGAAGTTCCCTATCAAGATCTTAAGCCGTTCCCGGATGCGCCAATGATGGTTGGTGGTTATCTGACCACCATCATAGCTGCCATGATTCCACCGTTGTGGCACAAGTTGATGACTCCGAAAGTGTTGGCTTGGGATCGTGACTACGCAAGTGCTGAAGAGTGTGTACTGGCTCGCGAGGCAAATGCACGAAGTGGCGTTCGAGAGCTAATGGCAGAAAATAAATAGAGCCACATATCGAAAATAACCATAGCTATAGAGGGTGGTTGAGCCTCAAAGCCTCTGGGGCTCCCTCCTTAAACTCTCCAGCCTGAACTGAAAGCTACGCAGATCTGAAGGCTTTCTAGTACTGCTCAGGATGCTCGTCTGAAACTGTCGCTTTCTCATGGAAATGTACGGTTGATGATGTATTTCAAGACAAAAATAAATGGAGACTGATGTGACTATTGGTAAGGCTGCATTTGGTTTGCTTACGGCATTTCTTGGACTTTTTTTGACCAGTAGTGCAGTGGCAAAGGTTTCTGTAGATGAGGCTAATAAGTTGGGCGCCAGCTTGACCCCGATAGGCGCCGAGAAGGCCGGAAATGCCGACGGCAGTATTCCCGAATGGGCCGGCGGCCTGCCGACCGACGCCGCTACGGTAGACGCCAAAGGTTTCCTCTCCGATCCCTTCGCCAGCGAGCAGCCGCTGTTCACCATCACTGCGGCCAACGCCAACCAGTACAAAGATAAACTGTCCGCCGGACAGTTAGCGATGTTTAAACGTTATCCGGAGACCTACAAGATTCCGGTGTACCCGACCCACCGTAGCGCGGCGCTGCCGGACGAAATCTATAAAGCGGCCAAGATTAGCGCCCTCAATACCGAAGGTGTCGACGGTGGCAACGGCCTCAAGGGTTTCGGTGACAGCCGCTACTACGCCTTCCCAATCCCCCAGAGCGGCGTTGAGGTGGTGTGGAATCATGCTACTCGTTATCGGGGTGGGAATATAATTCGTCAGATAACGAGAATGCAGCCTCTGGAAAATGGCACATTTAACGTTGTGTCGTTTGATGATGAAATTTCTTACCCTATGTATCTCCCTGATCTGGATAAGGGCAGGGGCGAAAACATACTCTATTATTTTATCCAGAAGGTGAAGTCGCCATCGCGTTTATCCGGTGATGTGTTGCTGGTGCACGAGACCATTGATCAAGTCAAAGAGCCGCGTATGGCCTGGCTTTATAATGCCGGGCAGCGTCGTGTTCGTCGTGCACCGCAGGTAGCTTACGATGCTCCGGCTCCAGCCGCCGATAATCTGGCTACTATGGATAACTATGACATGTTTAACGGGGCGCCTGATCGCTACAGTTGGAAGTTAATTGGCAAGCGAGATATGTATATTCCTTATAATAGCTACAGGTTGGACTCTCCTGGCTTGAAATATGAGGATATCATTAGGGCAGGCCACATCAATCAGAGTCTGACACGCTACGAGTTGCATCGCGTATGGGAGGTGGTTGCGACTCTTAGGCATGGTGAACGTCATATCTATGCTGTCCGCCACATGTACTTCGATGAGGATAGCTGGCAGTTGGCGTTAGTGGATCACTATGACAATCGTGGCCAGTTGTGGCGTGTCGGTGAGGGCCATATGCAGCAGTACTACCACAAGCAGGCTCCTGGATATACTGCTGAGGTGTTGTACGATATTTCTTCTGGTCGCTATTCGGTCATGGGCCTTAAGAATGAAGAGGCACAGAGTATTGTCTTTGGTGCTCAGGCTGCTGCGGCGCGATATACCCCTGCGTCGCTCCGGCGGGTGGGGGTCCGTTAGAGGTGGTCTGAAGTATTCATTTATTTCTGGCTGACTTCAGCTCCAGCCATTTTTTGGAAGTGGCTAATTGACCAAAAACATTCAGATCATCCGCGTTTCCGTATCTTTTTCGCTGCCGTGAGCACCTCGCTGCGGCCATTTCTCGCATTACAGACGCGTCTCACCTGTGGAGGTCAGAAAATGCCGATTCGCCATCCACAGGTTTGACAGGGCGAACAGCTGTGCAGTGTTCTTCAGCGCCGAGCCGTATGGAGGCACGGCCTGATTGCGCGCCGATGGAGAGGATGGAGCAATGGAACTTCGACATCTTCGCTGTTTTCTTGCTGTCGCCGAGGAACTGCACTTCGCGCGTGCTGCTGAGAGGCTACATATTGAGCAATCGCCTCTGTCGCGTGCAATTAAAGAACTGGAAGAAGAGTTGGGGGCACCGCTTTTCTTGAGAACTACAAGGAGTACAAGGCTCACACACGCTGGACGGCTGTTTTTGGAGTGTGTACCGCGCGTATTCACTGCGTTAGAACAGGCGCGGGACAGCGTGAAGGCCGCAGCCAATGGGTTTCGTAGCCAACTGCGGATGGCACTCTCGGATGGAATTTCTCCGTCGCGTTTCTCCTCTTTCTTGGCGCTCTGTCGGCAAGAGGAACCGGAGGTCGAGATCCGTTTGTTTGAAGTGCCACTGGCCCAGCAAATCAAGGGGCTGCACGAGGATCTGTATGACGCAGGTTTTGCGCAGTCTGATGAGGTTGGCGATGGCATCGTTGCCACTCCTGTCTGGAGTGACCCACTGATGGTGGCAGTGCCTGCGCGACACCCCATCCTGTCGTACAAGCGAATCCCGGTTGAAGAGTTGTTGCGCTATCCCCTGGTGCTGTGTGATCCACAGGCCTGCGAGGGGCATGCGCGGCAAGTCGAACGATTTTTGCGCCAAACTGGCTCGGAGCCTCTGATCGCGGAACAAGTGACCTCTTGCGATCTGATGATGGCGTTGGTGGCTGCGGGGTTTGCGTTGGGTTTGGCGGGAGAGTCGAGCATCTCGACCTGCAGGGAAACTGGGGTAATAGGTCGTTCCCTGGCTGGGGTGTGTCCGCTGCTGACTACCTACCTATTGCACTCGACCCGTGAGCCGCCGTTAACGTTGAGCCGCATCATCGAACGGGTACAGTCCAATACCTAGCGCTATTGATCTGTCACCGAAAGCTGGAGAAACTCGAGTCATGCAACTGATCATGCCGATTCTTTGTGTTTTGGCCCTCACGGCCTGCGGTGAGCCAGATGCACAGACGCTGTCTACGCTGCCCACGGTTGATGAACTCGCAGCCGCCCCTGAACGGCTGAAAAGTTTGCGCCAGCAGTGCAAACTGGATCGCGTAAGGCTCGGTGACGAGTTGTGCAATCGCGTTGCCGAAGCCACACGCAAGCGGTTTTATGGAGACGGGAAAGTGCCCTATACACCGTCGAAAGAACCCCCCAAGTTCTGACTGATGTGAAAAAGCCCCGCCGGGTGGCGAGGCTTCTGAGGCCCCCGAAGGGGCAGCGGCATCCTTGCCGCAGGGGAGGTCTCAGGGAAGACCGTATCCAACACCCTAGCGCATCGTTGAGCGAGGTCAAGTCATTATGGCCTGCGACTCAGGCCGCACGTTGAAAGCGAGAGGGCTGGCACAGATGCAGATTCCAGCTGTCTCTTCCTGTAGGTCAAAATTCGCCCGCACTTGCGGTGGTTCTCCTTCATTTGCTCTCGCATGAATTGATGCGTTCCAGTCCAGTTTTGTCCCGATAAAGGTCTTTGACCGGAACAGCTTCGGCACCGAACCTCGACCATGCAGCCAGCATTTCCGGCCGCATTCCAGGGGGAAAACGGAGCTGGGGTATGCAAGGGACGAACGTGCTGTTCGGACAGATCGCCACCGTATTCGGCATCGTGATCGCGGGCGTGTGGGGGGCCACGCAATGGACAGCCGCCGCCCTGGGATATCAGGTACGCCTGGGCACGCCCTGGTTCGAGTGCTTCGGAACGCCGGTCTATCACCCCTGGAGACTGTTCGACTGGTGGTTCTTCTTCGGCGCCTATGCACCGCAGGTTTTCGATATCGGTGGTGCCATCGCCGCCGCAAGCGGCATGGTTGCCGTGGGCGTCGCCATCGCCATGTCGGTCTGGCGCGCGCGCCAATCCCGACTGGTCACGACCTATGGCTCGGCGCGCTGGGCGGAGGCGGTCGACATCCACAAGGCGGGCCTGAACCGGCCGGCCGGTGTCTTCCTCGGGCTGTATGACGACCAGTACCTGCGCCACGAAGGGCCGGAGCATGTCCTGGCCTTCGCGCCGACTCGCTCCGGCAAGGGCGTCGGCCTGGTTATCCCGACGCTCCTGAGCTGGCCGGCTTCGGCTGTCATCCACGACATCAAGGGCGAGAACTGGAACCTGACCGCCGGCTGGCGCTCGCGTTTCTCCCACTGCCTGCTGTTCAACCCAACTGATCCGCATTCGGCTGCCTACAATCCGCTGCTGGAGGTACGGCGGGGCGTGCATGAAGTGCGCGATGTGCAGAACATCGCCGACATCCTGGTGGACCCAGAGGGCGCGCTGGAGCGCCGCAACCATTGGGAGAAGACTTCACACGCGCTGCTGGTCGGCGCCATCCTGCATGTGCTTTACGCGGGCGAGGACAAGACGCTACGCGGCGTCGCCAACTTTCTGAGCGATCCGGCGTGCCCGTTCGAGGTGACGCTGCACCGGATGATGACGACGCGGCACCTGGGCGATGGGACGCATCCGGTGGTGGCGTCCGCGGCCCGCGAAGTGCTCAACAAGAGCGACAACGAGCGCTCGGGTGTGTTGAGCACCGCAATGTCGTTCCTGGGGCTGTACCGCGACCCCACGGTGGCCGAGGTCACCTCGCGCTGCGACTGGCGCATCGCCGACCTGATCGCCGCCGAGCATCCGGTGTCGTTGTACCTGGTGGTGCCGCCCTCTGACATCAGCCGCACCAAGCCGCTGATCCGCCTTATCCTCAACCAGATCGGCCGGCGCCTGACCGAATCACTCGACGGCAGCGATGGCGTGGAGCGCCGCCACACGCTGCTGCTGATGCTCGATGAGTTTCCCGCACTGGGACGGCTGGACTTCTTCGAGTCGGCCCTGGCGTTCATGGCGGGCTACGGCCTGAGGGCATTCCTAATATCGCAGTCGCTCAACCAGATCGACAAGGCCTATGGGCAGAACCATTCCATCCTCGACAACTGCCATGTACGTGTGACCTTTGCCACCAACGACGAGCGCACGGCCAAGCGCATTTCCGAGACGCTGGGCACTGCTACGGAATTGCGCGCGCAGCGCAACTACGCGGGCCATCGGCTCGCGCCGTGGCTGGGGCACCTGATGGTGTCGCGCCAGGAAACGGCGCGGCCGCTGCTGACGCCGGGCGAGGTGATGCAGCTGCCGCCCGACGAGGCCGTGGTGATGGTGTCCGGCGTCGCGCCGATCAAGGCCCGGAAGCTGCGCTACTACAGCGATGCCAACTTCAAGCGGCGCGTGCTGCCTCCACCAGTCCTCGTGGCCGGGCGCTATGCCGATGCACCGCCGTCGCGCGCGGATGACTGGAGCGGCCTGGCCATGCCAGCCGTACCGGCTGCACCTACGAACGTGGGACTCGGCGATGACTCGGTTGCTACCGCTGCCGACGAAGGCGGCCCACGTCGTCAGCCCGAACTCTCCGAGACCGTCGTCTACAGCCCCGAGCAAGATCCGGCATGCAACGATCTGGCACTGCTCGATGACGACGACCTGCAGCCCGTTCTCCCTAGCCAGCTCAACCCGGCCATGCAGCGCGTCGCCCGGCTGGCGTCCCTCGACCCCGACGACGGAATCCGGTTATGAGCCAGTACCGCCTCAATCTGTTCATCCAGCCCGAACATGCCCGCCGCCTGGACGAGCTGGCCGCCAAGAAGGGTGTGTCCAAGTCATCCATTGTCGCGGCGGCCCTGGCGTCCTGGCTGTCGCCAGACGCGGCTGATCAGCGCGAGGCAGCCATCGCCAAGCGGCTGGATCGCCTGTCGCGCCAGTTCGAGCGTCTGGAGCGCGACCAGTCCATCGAGATCGAGACGTTGGCGCTGTTCGTCCGCTACTTCCTGACCGTCAGCACACCGGTGCCCGAGGCTCATCAAGAAGCGGCCAAGGCCCAAGGCAAGGCGCGCTTCGAGCAGTTCGTCGAGCAGCTCGGTCGCCACTTGCTACGTGGGCGCAGCCTGGTGCGCGACGTAGTGGAGGAGCTGAACCCGGACAGTCTGCGCATGGATGAAGCCGCGTTGAAAGAAGCGCGGGAGCGTGTTTCATGAGCGCCGCGCCGCAATCCTTCAGCGCGACATCGCTGGATCGGCGCATCCGTATGCTGCGCACGGCGATGGGGCCGATTATCGCCGCCGCGCTTGAAGATCCGGACGTGGTGGAGATCATGCTCAACCCCGACCGGACGCTGTGGGTGGATCGCCTGTCGTCGGGGCGTGCGCCGCTGGGCGCGGAGCTGTCAGAGACGGACGGCGAGCGCATCATCCGCCTAGTCGCTGCGCACGTCGGCGCGGAGGTGCATCGTGGCCAGCCGCTGCTGAGCGCCGAGCTGCCGGAAACGGGCGAGCGCTTCGAGGGCGTCCTGCCGCCGGCGGCACCGGGGCCGGCCTTCGCCTTGCGCAAGCGGGCCGTGGGCGTCATCCCGCTGGAGCGCTACGTGGCCGACGGGATGATGACCGCCGCGCAGGCCGAGTTCCTGCGTGGCGCGGTGCGCGAGCGGCAGAACATCCTGATCGCCGGCGGCACCAGCACCGGCAAGACCACGCTCGCCAATGCCTTGCTCGCGGAGATCGCCGCCACCGGCGACCGCGTGCTGGTGCTCGAAGACACCATCGAACTGCAATGCGCCGCGCGCGACCACGTGCCGCTGCGCACGCGTGCGGGCGTGGTGTCCATGCGTGAGCTGGTGCGCGCCACGATGCGGCTGCGCCCCGACCGCGTGGTCGTTGGCGAGGTGCGCGGCGGCGAGGCGCTGGATCTCATCAAGGTCTGGGGCACCGGCCATCCGGGCGGCATCGCCACCATCCATGCCGGCTCCGCTCTGGGCGCGCTGCTACGCCTGGAGCAACTGGTGCTCGAAGTGGCCTTGAATCCGCCGCGTGCGCTGATCGCCGAGGCGATCAACGTGGTGATCTTCATCGCCGGCCGAGGCCGCCTGCGTCGTATCGAGAGCATCGCTCGCGTGACCGGCTTCGACGATGCCGGCTACCACCTGGTGTATGTGCTGGAAGATCCGCTTGGCGATCAGCTCACTCCATTTTTCCTGTCCCCGACTACGCCTGGAGAACTGCCATGACGCAGACACACGCCCCTGTTTCCCGCTATTCCGTAAATCCGGCTTCGTGCCGCGTGCGCCTGAGCCATCTGGTTGGGGGTGTGCGGAGGGAGCTGCTGCTGGTCTTCGTCATGCTGATGACGACTGGCACGGCGAGGGCCGCCGGCTCCTCGATGCCTTGGGAAGGCCCGCTCGAATCCATCCTCGAATCGATCCAGGGGCCGGTCGCGCGCATTGTGGCCGTCATTATCATCATCTCCACAGGCCTGGCGCTAGCATTCGGCGACACCTCGGGTGGCTTTCGAAAACTGATCCAGATCGTGTTCGGCTTGAGCATCGCCTTCGCGGCGTCTTCGTTCTTCCTGTCGTTCTTCAGCTTCTCCGGCGGGGCGGTCGTATGAGCATGGGAAACGACCTGCCGGGCTTCGAGGTGCCGCTGCATCGCTCGCTGACCGAGCCGATCCTGCTAGGTGGCGCGCCGCGCACCGTGGCCATCGCCAACGGCACGCTGGCCGCGGCCGTCGGACTAGGTCTGCAGCTCTGGCTTCCGGGGCTGTTGCTGTGGCTGGTCGGCCACGCGCTTGCGGTATGGGGCGCGCGCGTCGATCCGCAGTTCATGCAGGTGTTTGCCAGGCACCTGAAACACAAGCCGCTGCTGGATGTGTGAGGGGAGGGTGCCGCGATGCTGAACCTCACCGAATACCGCCAGCGCCCAGCGCTGCTCGCCGACTGGCTACCCTGGGCCGGCCTGGTCGCGCCCGGAGTCGTGCTGAACAAGGACGGTTCGTTCCAGCGCACGGCGCGTTTCCGTGGTCCTGACCTCGACAGCGCGACGCAAGGTGAACTGGTGGCCACCACGGCACGCCTGAACAACGCGCTGCGTCGACTCGGCGCTGGCTGGGCGCTGTTCGTCGAGGCCGAGCGCAGGGCGGCGGCGGGTTATCCGCACTCGGACTTTCCCGAGCCGCTGTCGTGGCTGGTGGACGAGGAACGGCGCGCGACGTTCGAGGAGTCCGGCAACCACTTCGAGAGTGGCTACCACCTCACGCTGCAATACTTGCCGCCAGAAGATTCGCACGCCCGCGCAGCGAAGCTGATCTATGAGAACTCATCGGCGGCCGGCGTGGACTGGCGCGAGCGCCTCACGGCCTTCATCGCGGAGACCGAGCGCATCTTCGATCTGCTCGTTGGCGTGATGCCGGAGATCGACTGGCTCGATGACGGCGAGACGCTGAGCTATCTGCATGCGACCGTCTCGACCCGGCGATATCGCCTCGGGGTTCCGGAGGTGCCGTTCCATCTCGACATGCTGCTGGCCGACGTGCCACTGCTCGGTGGCCTGGCACCGATGTTGGGCGATGCGCACCTGCGTGTGGTGACGGTGCGCGGTTTCCCGACCTCGACCTGGCCGGGGATCCTGGATGACCTCAACCGGTTGGGCTTTGCCTATCGCTGGAGTACACGCTTCCTTTGTCTGGACAAGGACGAAGCGGAAAGGGAGCTCGGCCGCCTGCGCCGCCAATGGTTCGCCAAGCGCAAGAGCGTGTTGGCGCTGCTGCGCGAGACCCTTTTCCAGCAGGAAAGCCCGTTGGTCGATACCGACGCCAGCAACAAGGCGGCGGATGCGGATGCCGCCCTGCAGGCGCTGGGCAGCGACCAGGTTGCCTTCGGTTTCCTGACCGCGACCGTGACGGTGCTCGATTGTGACGGCGATCTGGCCGATGAGAAGCTGCGCAGGGTGGAGCGCGTCATCCAGGGGCGAGGCTTCGTCACCATTCCGGAAAGCCTCAATTCGGTGGAGGCGTGGCTGTCGTCCATTCCGGGTAACGCCTACGCCAATGTGCGCCAGCCCATCGTCTCGACGCTGAACCTCGCGCACCTGATGCCGCTGTCGGCGGTCTGGGCCGGGCCGGAGTGCAACACTCACCTCGACGGCCCGCCGTTGATCGTGACCCGCACCGAGGGCGCGACGCCGTTCAGGCTGGTGACACATATCGGCGATGTGGGGCACACGCTGGTCGTCGGTCCTACCGGCATGGGCAAGTCCGTCCTGCTCGCCACGCTGGCGCTGCAGTTCCGCCGTTATCCCGGATCGCGCATCTTTGCCTTCGACATGGGGCGTTCCATGCGAGCAACGGTGCTGGGGTTGGGCGGTGAACACTACGACCTGGGCGCCGATGGCGCGATCGCCTTCCAGCCGTTCGCACGCATCGACGAGGAGGGCTGCCGCGCCTGGGCAGCCGAGTGGGTCGAAGGGCGTCTGTTGCACGAGGGCGTGGCCGTCGGCCCTGATGAGAAGGCGGCCATCTGGTCCGCGCTCGGCAGCCTCGCAGGGGCTCCCGTCGAACAGCGCACGCTCACCGGCCTGTCGGTGCTGCTGCAGTCGAACACGCTGCGTCAGGCGCTGGCGCCCTATGTGCTCGGTGGCGCGCACGGCAAGCTGCTCGATGCCGACCTCGACTACCTGAGCATGGCCGATGTGCAGTGCTTCGAGATGGAGGAGCTGATGCCCAGCAAGGCTGCGGTGCTGGCCGTGCTGGGCTATCTGTTCGCGCGCCTGGAGGAACGCTTCGATGGCGCGCCGACACTGCTGATCCTCGACGAATCCTGGCTGTTCCTCGACGACCCGGTGTTCGCCGCGCGCATTCGCCAGTGGCTCAAGACGCTACGCAAGAAGAATGTCAGCGTGATCTTCGCCACGCAGTCGCTGGCAGACATCAAGGACTCGACCATCGCCCCGGCGATCGTAGAAAGCTGCGCGAGTCGCATCTTCCTGCCCAACCCGCAGGCCAGTGAGCCGCAAATCCGCGCGATCTACGAGAGCTTCGGCCTCAGCGGGCGGCAGATCGAGATCGTCGCCACCGCGCAGCCCAAGCGCGATTACTACTACCAATCCCGTGCGGGCAATCGCCTGTTCGACCTCGACCTGGGGCCAGTCGCGCTTGCGTTCGCTGGTGCCTCGAGGCCCCAGGACCAGCGCGCCATCGACAGCGTGCTCCGCGATGCCGGAGTGCCGGGCTTCGCCGCTGCCTGGCTGCGTTATCGCGGCCTCGACTGGGCGGCCGAGTTGCTGCCGTCCGCGCCAGTTACCACGTCATTTCCCGCTACCCGCCCACAGGAGAACCTGCCATGAAACTCCAGTCTCCGCGCAAACCCAGGCTGGCCGCACTTGCCGTGGCCACTGTCCTGGCCTTGGCCGCCACGCAGCCGGCATACGCCCTGTTCGGTGTCGGTGACATCGTGCTCGACCCTACCAACCTGGTGCAGAACACGCTGACGGCGGTTCGTACCCTGGAGCAGATCAACAACCAGGTGCAGCAACTGCAGAACGAGGCGCAGATGCTCAGCAACCAGGCACGCAATCTGGCCAGTCTCGACTTCAACGTCGTCAATCGGCTGCGGGCGTCGCTGGCCAGAAGCGAGCAACTGATCGCAGAAGCCCAAGGACTTGCCTACGACGTGCAGAACCTCGACAGCGAGTTCGCCCGGCTGTACCCCGACGAGTACGCCACCACCGTCAGCGGCGACCAGATGTACCGGGATGCCCGCGAACGCTGGGAGCACACACTCGATGGCCTGCACACAGCGATGCGCATGCAGGCACAGGTGTCGCGGAACCTCAGCGAAGACGAAAGTGCGCTGACTGATCTGGTGGACCAGAGCCAATCGGCCACCGGTGCCCTGCAGGCCATGCAGGCGACCAACCAGTTGCTGGCCCTGCAGGCTAAGCAGTTCATCCAGGCGCAACAGCTTCAGCTCACGCAGAACCGCGCGGTTTCGTTGGAGCTGGCGCGACAGGCTGCGGCCAGCGAGCGTGCTCGCGAGGTGCGGCGGCGCTTCCTGGGTGAGGGTATGCCGTACACGCCGTACTCGGTCCAGTTCTACGGGAACTGACGGAGACCGCCATGCGATACGCCCTCGTTTTGTCGGTTGCGCTGCTGGCTGGCTGCGGTGAGCAGTCCAGCGAAGACCTGGCCGCAGACCCTGTGCGGCTCAAGGCGCTGCGCGCCCAGTGCGTCGCGGATTGGAGGGGCGTGGGCGAGGGCGTCTGTAGGGCCGCCGCCGAGGCGTATCGACGCCGCTTCTTCGCTGGCCACGGCGGCCCGGAAGAGTACGTGGCTCTGGAGGAGCTGCCGCCGATTCCACCGACTTTTGACAGCCCCGTCGACGATGAGGCTGAGACCGGGCGCGATGCGCCGGCTGCTTTTGCCTCGGAGACCACACCATGAATGACGTGACGGTCATCGACCGCTTCCTCGATACGTTCTCGCGCTACATCGACTCGGGCTTCGGACTGCTGCAAGGCGAGGTCGCTTTCCTGACCGCCACGCTGATCGCCATCGACATGACGTTCGCCGGGCTCTACTGGGCGCTTGGGCATGCCACGGGCCAGGGCGAGGACGTGATGGCGAAGCTTATCCGCAAGGTGCTCTACGTAGGCGCTTTCGCCTACATCATCGGTAACTTCAACTGGCTGGCCAGCATCGTCTTCCGCTCCTTTGCCGGGCTGGGCCTGACGGCGACCGGCTCGCTCAGCATGGAGACTTTCCTGCAGCCGGGACGGCTGGCGAAAACCGGCATCGACGCCGGCGCACCGATTCTGGAGCAGATCGGCGAGATGACTGGCTTCCCCGAGGTGTTCGTCAACCTCGACCCCATCGTCATCCTTTTCCTGGCCTACCTGGTGGTCATCGTCTGCTTCTTCGTACTGGCGATACAGCTGTTCATCACCCTGATCGAGTTCAAGCTGACCACGCTTGCTGGGTTCGTGCTGGTGCCATTCGCGCTGTGGAACAAGACTGCGTTCCTTGCCGAAAAGGTGTTGGGGAACGTGGTGTCCTCCGGTGTCAAGGTGCTGGTGCTGGCGGTGATCGTCGGCATCGGCTCGGGGTTGTTCGCTGAGTTCCAGGTGCATCCCGACGAGCCCTCCATCGACCACGCGCTGGTGATCATGCTGGCCTCGCTGGCGTTGCTTGCCCTGGGCATCTTCGGCCCAGGCATCGCCACCGGGCTGATTTCCGGTGGCCCACAACTGGGTGCTGGGGCGATGGCAGGTGCCGCGCTCGGCACAGCGGGCATGGCCGTCGCCGTCGGCGCCGCAGCGGCCGGTGTTGGCGCCGCGGTTGCGGCAGGAGCGCGTATGGCGCCAACCACGAAGCTGGCTGCCGGGATGCGCTCGCTGAAGGGCCGGTTTGCTGCTGGAGGCGGAGGCTCCTCAGGTGGTGGCGAGGCCGCCCTGGGCAATGCGCCCCATGTAGCCACCGAAGCCAAGGCGCAACCCGCATGGGCCAAGCGTCTGCAGCGACGCCAGCAGATCAGCCATGCCGCCACCACCGTCGCACACACACTGCGCGGTGGCGACGGCGGCGGTTCGGGCAGCGGCCCGAGCCTGCAAGATTCGGATTCATAAGGAGGACGAACCATGCGCTTCAAACGACCGCGGGTGCGCTACGCTGAGACGCCGCAACCCGCCACCCCGTACCAGGCCGCTGCGCAGGCGTGGGACGAGCGCATCGGCTCGGCCCGCGTGCAGGCGAGAAGCTGGCGCTTCATGGCCTTTGGCTGTCTGGCGCTCGCACTGCTGATGGCGGGCGGCCTGGTCTGGCGCTCGGCCCAGTCCATCGTCACGCCCTACGTGGTGGAGGTGGACAGGTCTGGCCAGGTGCGCGCAGTCGGCGAGGCAGCCACACCATACCGGCCGGCCGATGCGCAAGTCGCCTATCACCTGGCGCGCTTCGTTACGCTGGTGCGCTCGCTGTCCATCGACCCGATCGTGGTACGGCAGAACTGGCTCGACGCATACGACTACACCACCGACCGCGGCGCGGGCGTACTCAACGACTACGCGCGCACCAACGATCCGTTCGCCCGTGTCGGTAAGGAGTCGGTGACGGTGCAGGTCACCAGCGTCGTGCGTGCCAGCGACGCCTCTTTCAACGTGCGCTGGACGGAGCAGCGCTTCGTCAACGGTGCGCCTGCCGGCACCGAGCGCTGGAACGCGGTGATCTCCACCGTCTTGCAAACCCCGCGTACCGAACAGCGCCTGCGCAAGAACCCCCTGGGCATCTATGTCAACGGGCTGTCGTGGAGTCGCGAGCTCGATGCGTCCGAAGGAGCTAAGCCATGAACCTGTCTTTCCGTACATCCGCGCTCCCCCTAGTCTTGCTGGCCTTGGCCGGCTGTACCAGCCAAGGCACGCCACCACCGCGCATCTCGCTCGACGAGCCGGTGCAGGCGCGGCCGCTGCCCGAGCTACCTAAGCCGGTGGAAGTGGTAGAGGTGCCCAAGGTGCTGCCGATGCCGGCACAGATGAAGCCACTGCCAGACGAAGCCGGTCCTGCGCCGGAGCCGGCCGACGAGAAAGTGAGGGTGTCGCGCGCGAACCAGGAAGCGAGGGTGGTGCCCACGCGCGAGGGCTACGTCAACGCGATCCAGGTTTGGCCCTACAGCGACGGCGCGCTTTATCAGGTCTATGCCGCGCCGGGGCGCGTGACCGTGATCGCGCTGCAGGCCGGTGAAGAACTGGTGACGGTGGCCGCTGGCGACACGGTGCGCTGGATCGTCGGCGACACCTCCAGTGGTTCCGGCGACGCGCTGCGTGTCAACGTGCTGGTCAAACCCATCCGCTCGGGCCTCAAGACCAATCTGGTCATCACCACCAGTCGGCGCACTTATCTCATTGAGCTGACCTCGACTGAGAAAGCCTGGATGGCCTCGGTGTCCTGGGATTATCCGAAGGACCGCATGTTGGCCTTGCAGCGCCAAGCACAGGCCGCGCAGGCGAGCGCGCCGGTCGATAGCGGTCTCTCGCTGGAGAATCTCCGCTTCCGCTACGCGATCAGCGGCAGCAATTCGTCGTGGCAGCCGTTGCGCGCCTTCGATGACGGCGAGAAGGTCTACATCCAGTTTCCCGCCGGCATCGCCCAGGGCGAGCTGCCACCGCTGTTCGTGATTGGGGCGCAAGGCGATGGGCAGTTGGTCAACTACCGCTTCCGTTCGCCGTACTACATCGTGGATCGGCTGTTTGGCGCGGCTGAACTGCGCCTGGGAGGCGACAAGGGCGACGTGGTGCGCATCGAACGCACGGATGGCGCGGCGCGGGGGAACTGAGCATGAGCCAGGACGATACCCCCGACCTTGCCGCGCCGCAGGCGGACAAGGTCCCGCCCGAAACGGTAGCGCTGCGCGCCCAGCCACGCCCAGTCACGCGATTGAACCGGCGCACCCTGGCAGCGCTTGCCGGTGGGCTCTCCGTCGCGGTGTTGGGTGCCACCATCTGGTCCTTGCAGCCGCCGAAGCCTCGGGGAGGGAGCGATCCGGCGGAGCTATATAATGTTGATCGCGTTTCTCGCTCCGAAGGGCTCGACCGGCTGCCCTCTGATTATTCCAAGCTGCCGCCGCCGCAACCACCCGAGCTGGGACCGCCTCTGCCGGGCGATCTTGGCCCGGCCATCGTGCAGTCGCAGCGGCCGGCGGCCCCAAGCTACACGCCGCCTGGCCACGACCCCGCCGAGGCCGAGCGGCTGGCTCGGCTGAAGGAGGCCGATGAAGCGGCCGCCTCATCGGTGTTTTTCCGCACAGGCAGCCCGCGCCCAGCCGTGGCTGCGCCTGCACAGCCTGCCTCGGATGCAGCAACACTGACCGGCTTCGATCCGCTGGCCGCCGGCCCCGCCTCGACGGCGGCGAACCCCGTCGATCCGACAGCCGCGCAGAACCGGCAGGAGCAGAAAGAGTCGTTCTTGCAAACCGGAGCCACGGAAACCCGCAATTCCGGGAACCTGCAGCTGCCGGCGTCGCCCTACCAGGTCATGGCTGGCACGGTGATCGCCGGTGCGCTGGTGACGGGTATCAAGTCGGATCTTCCGGGTGACGTGATAGGCACGGTGACTGAACCGGTCTACGACACGGCAACCGGCAAGCACCTGCTGATCCCGCAGGGCTCGCGCATTCTCGGTCGCTACAACAGCCAGGTCAGCTACGGGCAGAGCCGCGTACAGGTGGTGTGGAGCCGGATCATCCTGCCGGACACATCCTCGCTAACGCTGGACAACCTCGTGGGCACCGACCCAGCCGGCTACTCCGGCCTGGAGGACGGTGTCGATTGGCACTGGGATCGAGTTTTCGCCAGTGCTGCTCTGACGACGCTACTGGGCATCGGCGCCGAGCTGGCCGCGCCGGAGAACCGCCAAGATGGCGATCGCATCATCCTCGCTGGCCGTGACGGCCTGCAGGACAGCGTGAACCAGATCGGTCAGGAGATGACCCGGCGCAACATGAACATCCAGCCCACATTGACCGAGCGGCCGGGGCTGCCGGTGCGCATCATCGTCAACCGGGATCTGGTGCTGCGGCCCTATCAACCGCTGTTCTTCAATCGGGGGACTTCACGATGAGCCACACACGCAAGCTGCGGCTGGGACCGCTGCCCAAGACCGAGAGCATTAAGCTGACATTCGCGTGCCCGGCCAGTCTGAAAGCTGACCTCGACCGCTACGCTGTGCTGCACGCGCAGGCTTATGGTGACAGTCGATGCATTAACGCTGGTCCCGCATATGCTAGAGGCGTTCATGGCCGGGGATAGGGGGTTCAAGAAGGGGCAGTGAGCTTCATGAGGTTCAAGCGGAAGCCATTCGGATATATTTCGGTGCCCCGAATAGTCCCGGATGAGTTTCCTGCCATATGCCAAGTTCGCCAGCCACCCCATACCCCGTTTTTTTCAAGCAGTTCCTCAGGCGAGTGCTGGAACACTGGACGCCGATTACCGTCATCCTCGCCTTCCTCGCCACAGGGCTTAGCATTCTTACCCTGTATACCTATGCCCGTGCCATCGGCCGAACGGATCTTTTCATGGTAGCCATCGACGCCAAGTCGTCCTTGGCTGCCTGGTTGCTGCTGGTAGGGCCGATCATGGTGTCCTATCTCTGTGTCCTGACGACTACTACCTGGCTGTACGGGTTTTCAGTCTCGATGTTTTCCCGATGCCGCAGTAGGATCAATCGAGCCGCTCTCTGGCTGCTGTTTCCGCTAGTGATCGGTTTCAGTACGTGTATCGTTTTGGTGTTCTGCTTTTTCGATCGATTGGGTGCGACTCTTGCTGTTGTCATTGTCGCCCTTGCCACTGTCATCGGGCTGGTGGCGATCCTGCCTTTCAAGCGCTTTCGGCTATTGGTTGCATTGAGTACATCCCGCTCGATCAAGGGAGATAAGTTCTTCTTCCTGTTTACCCTTGCCAGCATGCTCGTATGCACGGTCTTCTCGGCCCTTTTCTCCATATACTGGATTCTCAAAACCTATGTGGGAGAGGACACAGACGAAGCAGTATGGTTTGTGGCCATGTTCACCATGGGCACACTGGTATTGAGCCTGGCTCCGACCTTTGTTTTCTTCACTACCAAGGGCAGTACCTACCGGCGGCTGGCTATTGGTTGTGCGATGGTTGTGGTTCTGTTCTTGGCTTTTTTGCTGCTCGCACGCGGGGCCATGTCCAGCATCGCCTACGTGGCGGCAGGCAACCTGGAGATACGGCAAACCTTTTCCGCCCGCTTTGTCCTGGATGACCGAATCAGTTTGGCAGACCTTGATAATGTGCAATGGCGAACTCGCCTGGCTCCGGCCAATAGAGTGGAAGTTGAGGCTTTCCAACTGTTTGCCTTTGGCGACGTGCTGCTGCTGTGCCCTGAAGGTTTGCGAGGTGCGACCCTTCACCAACTGCCTCGCTACAGCCGCCAATGCCTTCTCAGACGCAGCAGCAAGGTCGACCGGAAGCCCCCACGGCTTCGGTATCCCGTCCATCCCAAGGCAATGCAATCTTGGCAGGACCAGGCCAATCGTCTGATCAACTGGAGTAGCCTGCTCGGACAACTCAATAAAGCCAAGGATCGACCTCTCGATGCTCCACTTCCCAAAGCGCCAGGCTAGCTCTCCTTATGGGACTGCTGACGGTCGCGCATATTGGGGAAGCCTATGGCAAGGAAGAACAAGAGAAGAATCATGCCGTTTGACTATCTAGCAGCATTTCCCATCCCGGTTCATGTCATGCCACCAAGGCTGCGCGGCTTGTTGGAACCTGTCGGTTTGTCGCCAAGCCAATTCGTGGAGGTGGCCTCCATGCAGGAATTCGATCCGCATGGAGAGCAAGCCGAGCATCTGCATTTGCTGATGGCCGTGGTTCCCGGGGTGGATGATGATCCTGTCGAAGTTCTATCTGAGGCAGGAGGTGGCGTAGTCGAATACTCCGTTCCCGCCGGCGACACGCGCGGCTGTTCGGCCGAGTTCTCTCCGTCAATATCGGGTTATGACTACGTTGTCGCAGCGTGGGGTAACGGCTCGTTCTACACCTTCAATCTAGCAGAGAAGGTATGGATGGCTCTGGGGCTGACTCCCCGCTGCGTCGGCAACGATCAGCAACGCCTGGTTTACGATGACTTGGGACTTCCAGAATTCGGTGTGGCCGAAGGTGAGGTGTCGAGCGATTACCACTGGAGCTTGAAAAGAGCCGTCCGTTGGCGCATGTCGAATGAATACCTCCGTCGCTACCTTTGGCTACGTGGTGCTCGGGGTGTGCGAGTCTTCTACTATTCAGCCCAGTTACCAGATGTCCCGGAAGTCCGCGCGATCATGGGAGGAGAGTCTCATGTGGTCCGCAAGCCTACCGAGGGGGCTGCCTGGTACGAACTAGACATCCGTGAGCACAAGGGTGGGCTCCTTCTACAGCTATATGCGTCGGTTGAGGCTGTGATGCCGGAGCTCTGCCCAGAGCAGACTGCCGATGGCATTCTGTGGCCCGGTGACGCTCAGCCCATGACCCACGCACGTGCGAATGCCCTGGTAGGGCATGACCCGGTCTATCTCGATGATCGGTTTCTCCAAAAGTACGAACAGAGCGCTTTCTACGACTCGACGCCGGCTCATGCTTGGGGGCAGTGGCACTGCAGTCCATCATATAGAGGGCAGTGGAGTTTCACTGAGTGCCGGCGGGTCAGGAGAAACCTGGTCCAAGTGCCGATGCGTGAGCTGTACAAGCCGAAGCCGGATCGCGAGATCGTGCACGCCCGATCATTTGCGGTTGATCCAGCCGACTTGGCGCATATGGATCTGAATGAAGAGCATGTGGTCGCCAAGGTACAGCGGCTGCTCGATGTGCTTCTGCGATTGGGTGACGGCCTTTCCGCACTCGGTGCAACCGTGGGGCTGAGCAAGTCGGCAGTAGAGCTAACGGGCTTTGATCGTGCAGAGGTGTCTGCCAATGGTTGGTTGGCCTACCCGGCGCTCAGTCGGTTGGCCCAGGTCGCGCCATTGGACATGACGCAACAGATGTTCCTGGCTCGCTGCAAGAGCTTGCACGAAGTGTGGCAACGCATTCCAAACGGATATCTCAGGTCATTGCTGGAGCGCGCCGGGTGCCCGAGAGCGGCTGTCAAGGATCTTGGAAGCCTCAAGCTTCTGCAGGCACTTCTGAACGTCATCCAAAGGCTGAATGCTCATGAGGAGGCAAGTGATACCTTTGCCTCAAGTACTGAGCCTGAGGGCTGGAACGACAGCAGTGAAACTATGGCGCCTTTGTTCTTGAACAATGACCTCAGAATTGCCGATGCGCACGAGACCATGGGTCAGTGCCTGACGACCCTGCAACGGCTTGGCTTTGACACAGCGAACGTCAATGCGGGTTATGGGCGGGCGCTCGATTTCGTCATGGATGGTGTCATCACCGCCTTGGGAACAGTGGCCACCGCAATCGAGGATCTTTTAAGGCGAACGTAGGAGAACCGATTGTTCGTCGGCGGGGAGGTAAGGGGCGCTGGCTTCTTGTATCCTTGGAGGTGATTGATGATGGTGTCTCAAGCGTCGTCGCCCCGCAAATCGCTCTATCTCCCGCGCCAGCAAAAGGTGGCGGCTTATGGCGGTAAAAGCGACGGTAAGGCTCCATATCGATCACAGCCAATCCCTTTAGCCAAGCGGGCTTAGGTGGCTTGTTGATGATCGAGTGGGTTATTTTACCCCATGGCTCAGATCACCTAAGAGAGTGCTGACAACCGCTTCCTCTGGAATTGCGAGTCCTTGGGTGTCCATAGCTGCGTGCAGCTCTTTGTCCCATAGAGCCTCGACCCCGCAGATGTCCAAATCGCGCGGTCGTGTCGGCGCTACCATCACCGCCTCGAGGTAGTCTCTGCACCCGAATCGCCAAGGGGCCGCCTGCCAAGTGCGCATGACATGGTTGCCGATGGCGATCCCTGGCCAGTCATAGTCGCCGTGGTAGTGCAGGTGTGCGCCAGCTGTGATCAGTTGGTCGAGCAGGATTCGCTGTGCAGCGGCGGGCATGCCATCGGTGCAGACCAATGGAGCACTGTCGGCACCCAGACGGTCGGCGACGATGGCCACGATGTTCGGGTTCTCACACACGTAGACATTTCGCCCGTCTACTTGCCAGGAATACGGCTTGCGAACCAGTTGCCGCAGCGAGAGGTAGCTGGGTTCGCCTGGCAGCCAGGTGCGAGGGGCATCCGGTGCCGCAGGTAGGTTGAGAAAGAGTGCAGGGCGGGCCAGCTCGTTGACGAGAACTCCCGCTCTTGACCAGACTTCGCGTAGCCGCTCTTCGGCGCCGCCACCGCTCTCGGCTGCTGCTTCATCCTCCAGGGAGGCTCTCGTGCGCTCATGCAGGCGCCACGCCGACAGTACCAGGCTCGCTACAGGGCGACCGGCATCCAGTGCATGGGCATCGCCCAGGGTTTCGGCGGCCAATTGCGAGCGAGGCAGTCCCTCCACGGGCAGGCGACAGAGCACGCGGTCAACTGCGGCCAGCAGCTGTGTGGCGCGCGTGGGATCGCGTCCCAGACGCTTGAGCAGAGGCATGGACGTAGCGGTATCTTGCAGCCAGGCGCGTAGGAGAGGGCTACCTGCGGCCGACGCGGAGCTTGTCAGCGCCGACCATTGCGCTGATAGCGTTTTGCGCAGACTGGCTTTTGCAACGATAGGGCCATCCAGCTGCTCCAGCGCATTTTGTAGCGAGTTAGCTAGCCCAGCGGCGCGCAACCGTCCATTGAGGTCAGCGATGTCCAGCGTCATCGAGCGCGCTATGCGCGAGGGGCGGCCAGTCAGTTGGCAAAGAGCCGAGTATTCCACCGGGTCAAGGTTGTTCAAGTGAATCGAGGATAGCGTCTCCTCTGCATCGGCCAGTTCAAAACGGCGGCGCAGGCGCTGACGTAAGGCAGCCAGTGCTGGTTCGCCGAGCAGACGTTGTAGACGTGAGTCAGGGGTGGTCTTCATACCAGGGGGAACCTGCGGTCAGGATCTTCTTCGAGTCGCTTGGCACGACCATCCCAGGTCCAGCGCGAGACGAACACCGCGTCGATACCTTCGCGGCGCTGCAACTGGCAAATCGACACGCCAGGTAGCTCCGCGTAGCAGGCCCACTCCCGTTCGCTGGTGATGACGAAGTCCAGGTCGAATTCCCGCACCAGTCCCATGCAGTGTGCCCGAGCGGTATCGTCGATACCGGCAAAGGCTTCGTCGAGCAGCATCAAGCGTGGCGCCAATGGACTGCCACCGTGGCCGTAGAAACTGGCGATGGCGGCGAACAATGGTACGGTCAGGCCTAGTGCGCGTTCGCCGCTGGAGGCGGGACCGGACAGCTTACGCCACTGGCCATCCTGCTGGCGCTGGATGCGGAAACGATGCCAATAGCGGTAATCCAGAGCGTGTGCGAGTTGCTCGAGTAGGCTTCTGCCGGCGCTGTCGGCGTCGGCCAGGGAGCGTTCGGCGGCGATCTGCTGTTGCAGCATGACGCCTACTGCGCGCCGGTCTTCGGTCGACCAGAGGTCGGCGCTGGTATTTAGCAGGCTCTTGCGGGCGGCCTCCAGGTCAGCCGGTGCGCCTTCCGCGGTGGATAGCGGCTCCCATAGCAGGCGGTAGCGCACGCCCGTGGTGGTTGGGCGTTTGTGCAGTTCGTGGTTTATCGCCTTGACGCGGTCGTCGGCAGCCCGCATCAGGCGCTGGAGTTCGGCGGCGATTTCCGCCTGAAGGTGGTTTTCCAACACTTCGCGTTCGCGTGCCGACAACAGTTCGCTGCGCTGGGCAATGTCCTCGGCCAGCAATAATGCGAGCGTGTCGGGACGCTCGGCACGGTTCTGGTACTGGATGGTGACGGTGATGCCCCAGTCGTTGGGTTCCGAGATGGCACGGTGGTTCAAGGCGCTCAGCCCGCGCTGCAGTTCGCTCAGGTCTTCGGCGATCTGTTTCTGTACGCGGGCCCAGGTGGCCTCGTCATCGGCGATGTCAGCCAGCGCCTGTTCGATGCGGCGGGCCAGGTTCAGTGTCGGGTCGATGCTCCAATGCTCAGGCAATTGCAGGTCCGGCAATGCGGCTGCCAGCAGGCCGCTGGCGCTGAAATGGCGAAGGCGCTCGACGGCCGTAGCGCGCTCGTCGCTACGCTCGCTCAGTGTCTGCTCGGTGCGTTCGACGTGCGCTGTGGTCACGGCCAGCCGCTTTTCCGCTTCGCCCAGCGCCGTGCGGCGTGTTTCGGCGTTCTGCTCTGCCTGGGCACGTCCGGCACGCGCGGTGGCCAGTTTGTCCAGCAATTCTTCCACCTGCTGGCCGATGGACTGGCGTAGCGTCTCGAAGCGGACCCGGGCCTGTTCGGCCTGCTCGTCGGCGACCATCAGGGTTTCCTCGGCCTGTTCCAGCACCCTGCGCGCTTCGCCTTCGCGCTGTCGCTGCTGGCACTGATCGGGCCATGCGCGTTGCCACTCGCGTGCCGCCTGGACCAGATGCGCCTGGGCGTTGGCGAAGTGTTCCAAGGTCTCTTCGGTTGCCGGTAGCAGCTCGGGGTCTGCCGGCAGGCGCAGGTCGGTCGCGTCGTGGTGTAACTGCTCGCGTGCCGATTGCCATGCGTCTTTGGCTTCCTGGCTGCGTGTTTCGGCCAACACCAGCAGCTGCCGGATCCGATCGACATCACGAGCGGCCTGCAGCGCGGCAGCAATCGCATCGTGCAGTGGGCGCTCGGAGGGTACGCTTTTCCGTTCCCGTTCGGCTTGGCTGCGCTCGGCGGTCAGGGTTTCGTATTGTCGTTCGAGCTTGGCTTGCGCCATGTCGAGTTCGGCGAGGAGGGTGGCGAGTGCTTCCAGCCGTCGTTGCCGCGCCAGTTCCCGTGCGCTGCGGCCGATGTAGCCTGCCTCGGTTTTTTGCCAGGTGCCTGCCAGCGGCCCCAGACGATAGCGGCCATCAGGCGACAGCCAGGCTTCGGCATCGCTAGGCTCCTGCGTGCCATAAGCCACGCCCGCCAACAGCGCAGTCAGCGTTGCTCGTGCGATCGGGCAGGCCTCGGGCAATGCGGGAATCAGCGCAGCGTTCAGGTTGGCACCGTTCACTCGCGCGCGCTGGTGCCAGCTGCTATCCAGCAGCGGCGTACCGTCGCTATCGCTCAATACCCCATTTGGTGACAGCCAGGCGTCGAGCAGGCCGCTGGCTTCCAGGGCGGCTTCCAGCCCAGCACGTTGCGCGGCATCCAGGCTCGGGTGGAAGTCCACCAGGCGCCAGAGAGGCGCGCCGTGCCGTTGCAGACGCACACCATTGGCCCGGGTGGGCGGCTCGGCGGGCAGCGCATCTTCGCCGGCGGCCAGGCGGGTGCGCTCGTCCTCGATATCGGCGCGCTGTTTGTCCAGGCTTGCAAAGTTACTGTCCAGCTCCGCCTGTTGGGCTGCGTGTCGTTGCAGCGTCGTCTGCCAGGCGTTACCCAGTGCCGCTTGCGCTGGGTTGTCGCCTTCCGGGTGGGCCGCCCACTCGACGAGTTGCAGCAAGGGCTGCTCAGCTTCGAAGCGCAGTTGGACGAGGCTTATGCAGTGCTCGGACCAGGCTCCGAGCAACGCGCTGCCTGCCTGTTCGGCTTGCTGATCGGCCCGCTCGCGTTGCTCCAGCGCTGTGTCCAGTTCGCCGCGAACGGTCCGCAGGTTTTCCTGCTTGTCCGCCAGTACCGCCTGGCGCTGGCTGACCTCTACGTGGCGCTGACGCAGATGGGCGATGTCCTGGCGCCGATTCCTCACCAGCTCGCGCAGGGCTTCTTCAGCTGCCCTGTACTCGGGCGGATGTGCCGCCAGCGCTTCGGCTTCAAGGCTGAGCAGCGGGCTGATCGCAAGGTCTGCTGTTATAGCGAGTGCTTCGGCCGCGTCATGCGTGCGAGTACGCGCCTTGTCCAGCTCATCGCGAGCCTGAGTGGCCGCAGCGGTTCGTCGCTGGCTCAGTTCTACTTCGCTATTGAGTTTGCTACGCGCTTCATCGCGCTGTTGGCTTGCCGTGTGAGCCGCGCGTTGCCGCTCTGCCGCATTTCGTTCTTCCAGGGCAAGACGGTTGGCGTCCTGGTTGGCGGGATCGCTCTGCAGCGTATCCACCAGCTCTCGGGCCGCTGAATACGTCAGCTTCGCAGCCTCATGCGCCGCAATGGCCTCACCTTGCGTGCTCTCTGCCCTAGCGAGTTCAGCCTGCGCCTGATTGCGGGCCTCGCTGGCGTTGTCGAAGTGGGTTTGAGCTTGGCGTAGTTCGCGTGCCTGGCGCCGCGCCAACATACCGGTGTAGATGCGGTAGCGCCGTTCGAACTGGGTGACGGTTTGCTCCAGTAGGCGCGTTTCCTCCAATTGAATGCGGTCTTCTTCCAGCTGGTTGAGCGCCTCGGCCACATCACCCAGCAGTTCGGGTGGTAACGGAGGCAGTGACTCGCTCAGGGCATTGGATAGGCCGGTTTCGTCGGGTTTCTTCGACAGTTGTGGCTGGCGTAGTTGGATCAGCGTATCCATCAGAGCGTCATAGCGCCGTGTCCCTAGCTGGAACAGGCGCTCGTCCACGGCACGGCGATAGAGTTGATGGTTCTCGAATAGCTGGCCTCGTCCTCCAAGTGCATCGCGCAGGCGTTCGCGAGTAAGGACCTGTCGCTCAGCAGTGGTCAGCCACAGGTCTTCGCCGATACGTGGGTCTACTGTCGTGCCGTCACCTTCGACGATGAAAAACCAGCTATCTACCTGAGCCCGGCCATCGACTGCTGACAAACCGACCCCCAGGGTCAGGTAGCGGGGGCGGCCATCGCGCTCGCGTCGGCCGAACTCGATCCAGCTGTAGCCGATACGGCGGGGATAGCTGCCGACCAGGAGGTTCCAGGCCATCTTCTTGCCACTATCGCCGTCGGGCTCGACGCGCGACGAGCGCAATTGTGCGTCCAGCAGCAACGGTAAGGTCAGCGACAGCACCTTGGACTTGCCGGTGCCGTTATTGCCGCGCAGCAGTAAATGACCATCGTGGAACCAGAATTCCTCACTGTCATAGTGGAACAGTTCGACGAGGCCTAGACGCAAGGGTTGCCAGCGATCACGCTGAGGTTCGGGCAGTGCGGGGCGAGAGGAGGTGATGAAGAGGTCGCTGGTCATGCGTCAGGCTCGGATAGAAACAGGGATTCGGCACTCTGGACGTTGCGCACTTCGGTCTGCCCGAGCGAAAAACGGGCAATGGCGGGCAGCGGGAGCACGCTGTGCGCATCGCGTAGCATCAGGCCCAGACGGCATAGGCGCGCGATGGCTATTTCCACTAGCTCGTGTTCGGCGCCTGGCGCGCGCGCCGACTTGCGCCAATAGCGGCCATACCGCCCTGCGGCCTCGCGCAGGAACAGGGTGATTCCGCTTTCGGCCACTCGCAACGGGGCACGTTTTTCCCGCAGACGCCGGGCCAGGTACTCCGCTACCAGCAATGTCACATGGGCCTCAGTACCTTCGGCGGGCATGGCCACATCGGTTAGTTGCCCGCTCTCGTCGATCAGCGCCAGGCCTTCGGCACGTTGCTCAGCGATCATTCCGGTGGCTTCACACAGGCGGTTGGCGAGAACACCGCGCTGATTGACGAAATAGCTGCGTACCTCTTCGTCCAGTGTGTCGGTATACAGGACAGGATCGTTGAGCAGGCGTCGTGCTAGGTGGTGGCGTATGGCATCGCGCCTACCTTGTTCGCTATCCACCGTAAAGCCGGCCACCAGTGCATGCAGCCGTGCCTGGGTATTTCCCGGAGTCTCCTCTGTGCTCCAGGTCGAGGGGCCGCGCACCGCCGCCAGCAGGCCAGACAGCAGGCGACGGTGAATGTCGTAGAGTGCGTCGGACTGTGGCCCGCTACCGTCCTGAACGAAGCTCTCTTCCTCGCCGGCGACACGTTCGAGGATGCCTTGATCCAGCAATGTGCGGCACACCATGACCAGCTCGCGCCTTTCGGTAGCGCCGTGCAAAGTGAAGGCGAAGCCCAAGGCCTGCAATGCTGGGTCGGCAGCTTGTTGTACGATCCGTTCGCCGATTTGTCGCAGAGTAATCTGCGGATCGGCTCGCTCCAGCACTGCAGCAGCCAGACACAGCAGTACATAGCGACGCCGATCATAGTCCGGCAGGCCGCGGGTCGGGTCGGACAGGTCGGCCGGACGCTTGAACAGGCGGGCACCCTCGCGGTCCACATGCAGCGGCCAGCCGGTCTCGCGGGCGAACCACTCGCGCAGGCGCTCGGCTTGGCGTCGTACCGCGGGGAAATCAACGTGCCCTGGCGGCATGAGCGGACACATCAGCAGGCTGCGTAGAGCCCGGCGGAATTCGTCTTGCTGCTGCGCCTTCTGTGTTTCTCCGACATGCCGGGTGCCTCGGCGGGACGAGGGCGTGTTCATGATCTGTCCTCGGTGAGTCGGATCGTCAGCAGATGATCCCGGCCGGAGAATACCCCGACTGCTGTGCAGATTCGGGCGCGACTGTCTTCAGTCAGAGGTTCCAGGCGAATGTGCAGCAGACCGTCGCCCGTTTGACGCTCGACAGGACGGTTTGGATTGTGTTGTTCGGCCAGTGCCTCGCCAAGCAATCCCAGAAAGAGACCGAAGGCATGCACATCGAGCTCGCCCAGCTCCGATAGGCGAGTCGGGCGGCCGGTCGCCAATCGCCGGCGCGCGGCCTCGACCTGACGCGATTCCTCCGCTAATTGCTGAGCCATCAGCGCACGATCCCGGCTACGATCCCGCACTTTCGCCAGTGCACCACGTGGCGCGGCTTCGCCGTACTCGCGCAGGCGGGGATTGATGATCAGCGGAGGTGCATCTAGCCAAGAGGTGCTTGCTGGCACGTCGTCCGCATCAGCAACCTCAAGCGAGAAGTGGCGTGCTGGCTGCAGCGCGAATGCTGCATGCGCGAGACGGTGGGCATCGTCGTCGCTGTCGCATGCCGCGAACCATTGTGCCAACACTCGGAAATCGGCCGAGCGGTCGCTGCGCCCGCTGCGTCGTTCATTGATTGCCGCGATGGCACTTAACAGTTGTGGAATCGCCGAGCGCGCCCGGGCACGCAGCAGTTCTGCTTGAGGCGGCTCGTTGCCGGTTGCCAGGAACCAACCGCGTAATCCTTTCCAGCGCTCGCGCCAGATGTCCTGGCGACGCTGTGTTTCCTCCGTCTGCTCGCCAGTGCCGTCGGGGGCGGCATCACGCGCTTCACGTGCAGCGACTTGGCGTAAGACGTAGTCGATGGCTGCGGACAATTCATGCAGCGTCCGGGCGATGGCATCGGAGCGGCGGATCAGATCGCCCATAAAACGCTCGAGATAGTCGATCAGCCGTCGCTTGTAAGCGATCAATGTGGTTGCGTCAGCCTGTTGCAGTTCCAGGCTACGTGCCACTCCAGCCATGAACGCCTGGGCGTTTTCGGTGAGGCCCTCAAACACTCTCACCAGGTCGCGTAGAATCTCATGCGCCTTGGCGGTATCAAGGTCGTTGACGGATTGCGCCTCAGCTATCAATCGCTGCAAGGCTCGCAAGCGGCTGTCGATGTCTTCTAGAGCAACCGTCTGCAGTTCTGCACGGTGATGGAGGCTCTGCGCGAATGCTATCAGGCCGGCCTCTACCGCTTCGCCGCCGCGCGAGAGCCGATAGAGAAAACGTGCTCGATAATAATCGTTGAGCGTGGATACGCGCGTCATGTCCGGTTGTGATTCGAGATTGCCCCATGCAGCTAGCTGAGCCAGTGCGGCGGCAATCTCTTCCTGAGCAGGTGGCGTTCTGTTACCCCAATTCGCCTCGGACAATACTTCGTCGGGTCGCAATTGCAGGCGGTACTGGCGCTTGGCGGCAGCGAACACCTCCATGATGGAGCGATAGAGGGTCGCTTTTTCCGCAGTGGCGTGGCGGAACAAGTCCGCAGAAGTCTCAGGCCAAGATGAATCGCGAATCACCAAATTTTCCCCAGTGACCTTCCGTGATCGATGAGGCCATTCTTCAGTCATCTTCGCTATTTGCCAAGCTTCCCTTTAAGCCAAATGATTTTGGAGTTGGCGACATGGTTTACTCATCGTGTCGATGATGAAGATATGTCGGTGCAACGTGGTCTTGAAATGGCTTTTTGCGACGGCCCTTGCGAACAATGAGGAGCGCGATAGGGGAGCCTTGGCGCTAATGGAGGTGGTTTTGGCGCGGCAGTAGTTCAGCACTTCTGCGTGCACGGCCCGACTTTCCAGGGCCGCCTTGAGTCGTCCAGCTAGGGCGCGCGGCATCGAGCGTCATGGCCGTCCGACTTTGCCGTCTTCGCGCACGTAGAAACCGGAGAAGGCAAGGACGACATTGAGTTCGTCGCGCCGCCAGGAGAACGATCGCGGGCGTAGTTCACCGGGTTCATCGCGCGATTGATGAACATGATGAGATGGTTGCCGACCTAGTGCCGGTTCTGTGCGCCGACCAGCGCATTGAACAATCGCTTCCACTTGGTCATGCCGGGCGACGTGTCGGTAACCTCGATTTCTTGCAGCAGCCGCTCGATCTGCGTGCCGCTCTGGCCGCGCTCGATATCGGCGAGCACGCGGCACGTGGCTTCAAGATGCTGTGAGCTGAAAGGGTCAATTCGCGTCGCTAATGCCCGTCTCCCTCGTCAGGCATCAGATGATGGCCTGCAGGCCCTTGTCGGCGATGACGTTGAGCAGCTTGAGGGCAGGCCCGGTGGGATGGGTGTCACCTTGCTCCCACTTGCGTACGGTCGAGGCCGATGTGTGCAAATGAAGAGCGAACACCGGCTGGCTGAACTTCAAGGCTTCGCGCAGGCGTTTGATGTCGGCAGCGCTGAACTCCCGTACCGGTGGCGGGCAGATAGCGTCGAACTCGCGCATCGTTACCTTGCTGATTGCTCCCGCTTCGTGGAGCGCAGCTAGGTCGCCACGCAGGGATTCAATGATCTTGCTCACAATGCACCTCCAATAACACGCCTGACTGCAACGCCTTCGACAAGGCTTCGGCGGACAGTTCCAGGAACACCTTGCCGGCGAATTGCAGCGCTTTCTTCTCGTCCTGTGTGATGTTCGCCTTGTCGCTCTTGGGAAACCCATGCAGGAACACATAGCGGTTGCCGATTCGGGCCGACAGCAGGGTGCGGTAGCCGCCACTCTTGCCGCCGCCGGGACGCGCCACCCGTTTCTTGTAGAGGTGGCCGCCCAGGTCCGCGTCGATCAGACCGCCTTCCATCTCCTTGACTGCCTTGCACAAGGCGGCGTCGGGTAGCTTCTCGTCCGCCTGCCACCGCGCAAAGTCCTTCCGCTTGAGGATGCGCGTCATCTCCACCTCCAAACTATACCCGTAACGGGTATGTTTTTCCAGGTGCCGGCGCGTTGCACTGGCAGGGAGGGGCGGCGAGACGGCACCACGCGGACCGGGGGCGACATGGCGGGGTGCTGGTCACTGATCATATGGTCACCTCTTTCGGTTTTTGGCGGGCACTGACAACCGTCTTGCGCCGGTTTGCCACCAGTTCGGCTGCCTTGCGCACCGGGTCGTCCTCGGTGTGGACGTAGCGCATGAACATTGCCACGGTCTTGTGCGCGGTCAGCGCCATGCCGACCTTGACCGGAATGCCGGAGTTGGCGATGTCAGTGGCCGAGCGATGACGGATGCCGTGGGTGCCAACCCTCGGCACGCCGGCGCGATCGAGGATGCGCCGCCAAGCGCTGTAATAGGCGTGGGGGCTGAGCGGCTTGTCGTGGTTACGGGTCGCCGGGCAGACATAGGGCGACTCGCCGTAGCGAGGTGCGCTCTCCAGCAAGCGGCGGGCTTCCATGCTCAAGGGCTTGGACATATCGCCGGTTTTGCTGTCCGGCCACACGACCCGGCTGTTGGACAGGTCGAGCCAGTCCCATTGCAGCAGCAGGATCTCCGACATGCGAGCTGCGAACTCGAATTGCAGGCGGATGGCCAGCAGGTAGGTCGGGTGCTCCAGTTCTTCGGCCTCCGCTTTGTCCAGATAGGTGAACAGCTTGACCATCTGTCCGTCAGTGATGAGACGGGTCGAGCCTTTCTCCGGATACTTGGATACGTGACGGCATGGATTCGAGCCATCGGGGCGAGAGCCCCATAGTTCTGCCAGATTGAACATCTTACGTATACAAGACAGCACTCGATTGGCTTGCGTTGGGGATTTTTCCATATGCTTCATCAGCGCAATGATGTCGTGGCGCGTGACCTCATGGGCTTTCTTGGTGCCGAAGGCTGGGACGATGTATTTGTCGATTTGGTACTGGTAGCAGTCCTGCGTACTCGGCTTGTTGCGCACCTTGGAGTGATCCTCCATGAACCGCTTGCACAGCTCCTTGACCGTCGGGGCTCTGCGGGCCTCGGTTTTGTCGTGTCCGGGATCGCCACCGCGCCGGACTTCAGCCAGCCAGTCTTGCGCCAGCGAACGGGCCTGTTCGACGGTCAGTTCACCGAACTGGCCAAGCGCCGGCTTTCGGCGCACGCCGGAGTTCGTGCGGTACTGAACCATGAATACCTTGCGGCCTGTTGGTGTAACCTTGCACAGGAAGCCCGGAATGATTGTGTCCCGGAGTTCAACGTCGTAGGTGCGTGCCTGTGCAGTGCTAACAACGCTTTTTGTCAGTTTGATCTTCGCCATGAGGTGCTCCTGAAATGCCCCAATTCCAGGAGCCTGCTAGGAGCCAGGCGAAAGAGAACCGGGGCGGTTTGCGTCGCGCACCGGCATATGATCCAAAACGTTGGCCCTGCGGAAAACCTGCTGTAGCAAGCTGTATCCAAGCCGAGAGAATGCCCGGTGCAGGAGCCATGTTGTTACTTAAAATCCCTCGTTCGTAAGGACGTGCCGGTTCGACCCCGGCTCCGGGCACCACTATTCATGCGGGTTTCAGAGATGCATCCCTGTTTTTCTGAGATCCAAAAAAATGCTGTCAATCACCGGTCAATCACCGCGTTAGAAATGGTGATAGACAGAGCAGCGGATTGGCGGCAGTTTGGGCAGCGACGATAGGCGCCTCCTTTGGGCGTCCAGCCCCTCGCTTCGTGTTCCCTTCAATACACCGAGCGAGTTTCCCATCTCTCGGACCGCATCCTTTCTTCCACATGCCGTTCTGCGGCCATTTCAGGTGCAGCGTCTAGCTGTGCCCAACGGATAGAGCGCTACTTCCAAAGAAGCATTGCGCCGGCGGTTCCTGCGCCAGATGCTAGGAGGAAAACTGCCGGTCTTGCCCACTCATGTCGACTAACAGCCGTTCCAGCTGCGCGGATAGCCATCAGGCGGAGCCCGAGTATTTGGTGCTGGCCAATGGACTCAAGGTCAAACTCCTGCAGGTTCCGGGGTGTGCCCAGGCGGCGGCCTTGGTCAGGGTCTCGGCGGGTAGTCACGATGCGCCGTCAAACTATCCGGGGTTGGCACATTTTCTCGAGCATTTGCTGTTTCTCGGCAGCGCACAATTTACCGCTGAGAATGGCCTGCTGGCTTATGTACGGGCCTGTTCCGGGCAGGTCAATGCCAGTACCCGCGAGCGCAGTACCGAGTATTTCTTCGAGGTTCCAGCGGCCAGGTTGGAGGGCGGGCTGGCGCGTTTGTGCGACATGCTGGCGCGGCCCGTTCTGGAGCCGGCGGCGCAGTTGCGGGAGCGGGAGGTGTTGCAGGCGGAGTTTGTTGCGCGCGGTCGAGACCGCGATACGCTCTGCGATGCGGCGCTGGGACAGGCCGTTGCCAGCGGGCATCCCTTCACGGCGTTTCATGCCGGCAATCGCGACACCCTGGCGGTCGAGCAGCCGCAGTTTCAGCAGACGCTGCAGGATTTTCATCGGCGTTTCTATCACGCCGGGCAGATTTCACTGGTGCTGGTCGGGCCGCAGTCGCGGGCCGAGTTGCGTCGCCTGGCGCAAATCCAGGGGGCGTTGCTGCGTCCGACCCAGGCCGTGGCGCAGGACGCTGCCCCAACGTTGTTGCCGCTGCGCGCGCAGGCTTCGTGTACAGGTGCCGGCAGGGTTGCCGCAGCTTAGTGTGTGTTTTGCCCTGGAGGGCTTGCCGACGGCATTCACCAGCGCAGTCGATTTCCTCGGCACCTGGCTCCGCCATGAGGCGGACGGTGGCTTGCTGGACACGCTGCGAAAACGTGGCTGGTGCGATGCCCTAGAGGTGCGCCTGCCTTATCGGCACGCTGGACAGGCGTTGCTAAGCATCGACTTCAGCCTGGCGGAAAGCGTTGCCTGTGAGCGTGGCGCGATCCGCGCGGCGTTGCTGGACTGGTTGGCGTTCTTTGCCGGCCAGGACGATTGGTCGGTATTGCGTGGGGAATATGCCGCCATCGTTCGGCATCGGCTGGGCACCTTGTCGCCTTTGGCCCTGGCTCGTTACTGGAGTGAATGGCAACAGGCCGACTGTGGGCTTGGCGAGGAAGGTGTGCGAGCGCTGCGGTCGCTACTGGCACAGCTGCAGCCGCAGCGGTTGATTGAACTGACTAGCGACACCCGGGAGATTGCCGCTCGGCGCCTGTTGGGATTTACCCTGCGGATGGCTGAGGCTCGCCAGGAGCCTGCTGGCTCAGACCGGTGGGCATGGCGATTGCCCGCTGCCAATCCATTCTTGCAGCCGCAAGCGTCAAGTGCGGTGGCGCCACCGCGTTTCGATGCGCTGCGCTGGCTCAATGCGCCGCGTGAAAGCGCCGCGGGCACCGGGAGGGAGCAGGGCACTGTCTACCTGCGCTGGAGTTTCGCGGCTTACGCGCCGCCAAGCGCCCTGTTCGAGGTGTTGCAGGTCGCGCTGCGCCCCACCGTGCAACTGGCGCAGCAGGCAGGGCTAGAGGTACGGTTCGAACGACAAGGCAAGGCTTGGCAACTGCAGGTGAGCGGTGCGGCGCTAGCGTTGCCGGGCGTACTGGCGGGGTTGGCGGAACTGTTACGATTGCCACCTGAATGGGCCTGGAGCCAAGGCCTGCGGCTGCATCGCGAGCAGGCGTGCAGAGGCGCAAGTGAGGCGCTGATTCATCAACTCTGGCAGCGCTTACCAGAGTTGTTCGGGACTGCTGACGAGAAGGCCGCGAAGGCGATGCCGACGCTGCAAGCCTTAGTGGAGTGCTGGCGGCAATCCTCTCTGCAGGGGCTTGCCGTAGGTCTGCCGATTGAGGCACGCGCGGCGCTCGACTCGGCGCTCTGGCGTATGCCCGGGCAGGCCCGAACTAGTACGGAGCCTCAACTACAGCCGGCGGGGTGTTATCACTGGCTGAATGCAGGGCTTGCCGCGAGCGAGTCGGCGTTGCTGCTGTTTTTGTCCATTGCCCGACCAGCGTGCCGCCAGCGAAGTGGTTTGGCGCCTAGTGGCGCTGCTGCTGGAGAGCGCCTTCTTCCAACGCTTGCGCAGCGAGTTGCAGCTCGGCTATGCGGTGTTTTGCGGATTTCGTCAGGTCGGTACGCGCCAGGGCCTGTTGTTTGCCGTGCAGTCACCGACGGTCGATGCGGCCGAGATTCTCAGGCATATCGAGGCGTTTTTGGCCGCACAACGCGGCTTTCCCACTCACGGATCGAACACTTTTCGCTGATCGGCGCCCTGCAAACCCTGCTGCTGATGCTGGCCGTCTGGTGGGTGTGGATCTTCACCACCTGGGGGCCAACTGGCTGGACCCGGAAAAACTCCCGGTGCGGCTGGCGCTGATGCTGTTGCGGCTTGGCTGTCGCCAGTGCTGCTGAACGCCGGTGCGACGCTGGTGATCGTCGCTGTCGCGGCGTGGGAGTTTAGAGTGCGCGGGCGTTGCCCGGAGACCAACCTGGAGATGTAAGGCTCAGGCTGAGCCCAACAGCAGGGCATGAATGATGCGGCGGTAAGCCGGAGTTGGCTGGGAGGATAAGTGCGGGGTATTGCGAGGACCTCCCCAGCAGGAGAGGTCGGCGAGCTGATGGGGAGGAGGGAGGCTGCGGATTGGTGTCCCGCGCTCCATCACCGCAACCCTTGTCAGTAGGCGCCCATATAGTCGCGCTTACCCACTTCAACACCGTTGTGACGCAGGATGGCGTAGCTGGTGCTGACGTGGAAGAAGAACTGCGGCAGACCATAGCTCAGCAAGTAGGCTTGGCCAGTGAATTTCTTCTCCTTCGGCGTACCCGGACGGGTAACGATCTCACGCGCTTCGTTGCCATCGATCTGGGCAGGGGCGAAGCCGTCGACAAACGCCAGGGTCTTGCTCAGCAGGGCTTGCAGATCGGCGAAAGTCTGCTCGTTGTCTTCATACTTGGGCACCTCTACACCCGCCAGACGCGCCGATACACCACGGGCGAAATCAGCGGCGATCTGCACTTGGCGGGTCAACGGGAACATGTCGGGGAACAGGCGGGCTTGCAGCAGCGCATTGGGCTCGATGCTCTTTGCCGTAGCGTGAGCTTCGGCCTTAAGCAAAATGTCGCTCAAGCTGTTCAGCATCTGCTTGAAAACTGGAATGGATGCGGCGTACAGGGAAATGCTCATGGAACTCTCCGTGATTGAATGTGGGCGGGAGTATAACGATTACGCGAAGCTGGGCCTTGCCGTGTTCGCGTGGAGCATAAAAAATCCTGATAACGTGGATGCTCTGTGAAGCTGATCGAAGCCATTACCATGGAAGATCGTTTTGGTCCAACCAGGCGCAACGCGCCACAACTCAAGCACAAAATCCCGTTTGGATTGAAAGACGGGGCGCTGCTTCATGTTCTTGAAGTACTTAACGGCAAGGCTTGCGGGTGCGTATGCCCAGCCTGTAGCGAATCACTCATAGCTGTAAACAATGTTCGGAAGCGAATACCGCATTTCCGTCATAGCTCCGGGGCGGAGTGCGCCAGCGGCTACGAGACAGCAATTCACATGGCGGCCAAGGATGTCCTGCTTAGGCGCCTAACACTGGGGCTGCCTGAGTACAGTGAACTGCTCCAGCTGGCGACCAGCGACAACAGGCATCTGCAAAAAAATGTCTATTTGCCCTCCAAGGTGATTACTGCTGATCGGGCTTACCCGGAGGTGTCGCAGGCGCAAGGCAGCTTCAAACCTGACGTGATCTTCGAAGTCGGTGATCACCAGCTATTTATCGAGATCCGGGTGACACACGCCGTCGATGACGAAAAGAAGACCAAGATCCGAAACCACGGAGTATCGGTTATCGAGATTGACCTGAGTCAACTTGAGCCAGAAATGCTGCAGGATCGTGCAGCTTTCGATGATGTCGTTTGTTTCGATCTGCTCAACCGGCATTGGGTCTTTTCGCAAAAGATCGAACAGAAACGTTCGAAAATGATGAGTCAACTGCGCGAGGAGCTTGAGGCCTATGAAGAGCACTTGGCCGAAGCTATTCGGTTGAAGGTTGAAGAAGACAAACGCGCAGCCAATCGTTTAAAGGCAGAGGCGGCCATTCGTTCAAACCCTCAACTTTCTAAAACAAAGCCACAAGCAGCAGGGCAGGGATAGGGGCAAAAGCTACGGAGAATACGGTTCTTACCTTTTCAGTGAGCAGGAAAATAAGACTGTTCCCACACCGTATTTACCAGTCGTGCAATACCTAGATCACTTGCTTGCCCTCGGCGTAATCCAATATGCCCAAGCCCAGCGGGAGGATTTGCTGTGCGCCGCAGGGCCAACTGCCTCGTGCATCTTTCAGAGTCAGCGCCAGAAAGAGGCAGAGATACTGGAGGCAAGGCAAGAGCAGCTTGAGAGAGATCAGAGGGCGGCCGAGGCAGCCAGGCGCCAAGCAGAAGCAGAGAGGAAAATCCAGGCGGCAAGCTATGGTGAGCGTGTCTATGCCATAAGGGCTTCAGAGCAGATGGCCTACGAGCAGCATGGTGGGCGGGGACGACGCTGCAATGATTGTTATCTCGTCAGCCCACCTGCCACTAAAGAATGCACCTACTGCTACGCCGAGAGTCTGGTCGATGAAGAGATAACGGAATATAGAATCGCAAAAAACAAAAATATTCTGAGGTCGAGCGCTAAGCCTGCCGCCTCCATCAACTCAAAGCCAAGTCTCCGATATGAATCACTGAAACCCATCATTGAGATTCTGATAGCCCAGGACTGATGGGGAGCATGCCACCAATGGCCAGCAGTCGGCTTCCAGTATCGTTCCCAACGCAGGTGCCGCTCCTGTCGCGCAGTCCCCACCTGTCAGCCTCTATAGCTTCGCATAATGTATATTATGTTAAACGACGAGTCGGATAATCCTCCCCCGCGGATAGAACCGTGAATACAGTTACGCGCTGAGTGAACTGGCCCGGTAGTCCCTGGGGGACTGCTCAAAATGCTTCTTAAATGTGCGGCTGAAATGCGCCGAGTCGGTGAAGCCCCATTTGAAGGCGATATCGGTGATCGACTCATTGCGCAGCCGCGGGTTGCTCAGGTCGGCGGCGCTGCGATTGAGCCTGGAGCGCTGGATGAAGCGGCAGACACTATCCCCCTGCTCCTCGAACAGCCGGTATAACTGGCGTACCGAGATGTTCAACTGGTTGGCCAGGGATACAGGATTGAGCGTGGGTTCGTTCAGTGACTGGTTGATCAGCCTCTGTGCGTAGCTGCGCAAGCTCGCTCCGTGATGGCTGTCATAAGCATCCAGCGTCTTGCTTTCAGCCTGCTTGAGGGTTGGCCCCAGCAGCGCGATAAGAGCCTCCTGCAAGGCCTCACCTTCGTGCTTGGCCGCACAGCTATCGAGCTCCCCTGCACAGATCTGCTCGACCAAAATACGCATCAAGCGGCCACTGGCACAGTCCTGTGAGAGCTTGCCGAACTTAAGCTGATTGGCGGGCAAATGCCGATAGACCTCTGCCCGAGACAAATGGAACGATGAGTGCTCGATCAAGCCATGCGGGACTATCTCGCAAGCCCCTGCCGAGTCCATCAAGGCCATATCGCCTGGCGAAAGCTCGATCGTCTGGCCTGACTGGCGCAACTGTGCATGGCCGCTGCGCTGCAGGATGAGGAAGCAATGGCGATCGTCATCATGGTCGGCACTGGTGCCCTGGCGCGAAATCAGCCCGGCGTTGGTGCGGATCTGCGCGACCTCTAGACCGGCGAGATCCTGACGCGCAACCTCACCGATAAAGAGCGATCTATTGAGCGCGGGACGGGAATCGAAGCGGCCGCAGATACTCTGTATCGAGCGGACCCAGGAGTCGAAATCACGCGAAGCACAAGCTTGGCTAATCACAGAGCACCTCCAGAAGCCGGCTAATACCGACTTTGTTTTTATGCCGACATTATTAACATGTTATCTATTTGTTCGGCAAGGCAGCCGTGGGCATAGATAGACCGTTATGGCTTAAGCACGCGCAGTGCCAGCACCAGTCGTTCTTGGAGGGCTGAGAGGAATGAAGAAAAGCTACTAAGCCCTGAGGCTTAGTAGCGGGACAAGATGGCGCGCAGTTCGCTGAAAGCCTTCAGCAAGTGGGCACGCTGCTCGGCCGTGAGGCGAATGTAGCGGCGAAAGCTCGGCATACGGTTAACCACTTCGCTGGCACCGATATGCTCGAGCCGAACGGTCCAGCCGGCCTCGCCACGCTCCAACTGCAAACGACGGAAGTCCAGCGGCATCAAGGCCGTCAGGAGCTCGGCATCGCCTTGCAGGCGCCCGATCAAGGACGCCAATTCGACGCCCTCCCCTGATCGCAGCCTGCAAGCAATGCCCTGCCTGCGGATCGTACCGGTATGCCGCAAGTCGATCTTCGCTGCGCCCGGCGAAAGCCCGGGCGCATGGAAGCTGAACTCGGTGGCAACGATGTGCATGAGGAACTGCGACTGGGGCAGTTCGCGCACATCGAAACCCAGCCCACCGTCGGGCGTTGAGACATGCGCCCGCCCCCCCTCCAGCGGCTCGAAAACCAGCGGCGCCAGATCGCGCCGCAGGTGCCCCAGGGTCACCCCCGGCCGATAGCCGGAGGGTGGCCGTTGCCGGCTAAAGAACTCAGACAGGCTTCGAAACATGGTTGTACTGCTCATCGAGATGGACTCCAGGTTCGTTATTGAACTCCTTCTCCAATACCTCCTCGACCGGCACCGGACGGAAGGGATTGACCTTCTGCACGAAGAGCGTCCAGAACAGCGCGTAGGTGGCGGTCAGGCCGATCATCACGCCGAAGGGAATGTAGATGTCGCTCGGGTTCATGCCCGGCGGGGTGATGTACCACATGCCGAGGAGGATGCCGACGCTGGAGACTATCTGTGGCAGCGGGAACCAGGGCGAGCGGTAGGCGCGCGGCAGGTCGGGACGGCGAATACGCAGCATCACCACCGAGATAGTCACCAGCAGGTAGGCCGTGCTCCAGGCGCAGACCGCGGCCAGCACCAGGTTGAAGATATTGTCGGTATTGCCACCCAGCCACCAGGCGTGCAGGCAGGGAATCAGTACCGCCACGGCAATGCACAACAGCGGAGTCTTGAAGCGTGGGTGCAGATAGGTGAAGGCCTTCGGCAGCGCGCCATCCACGGCCATGCCGTACATGATGCGCGGCAGGCCGGCCATCAGGGTGTTGATGGTGGCAGCGCCGGCGAAGAGAAAGCCGATGCCCAGCCAGATACGGCCAAACGGCCCCATCACCTGCTCGGCGAACTGCGGGATCGCCATCGGCGTATCCAGCAGGTGCACGCCGGTAGCCTCGTCGAGGAGTACGTTCTCCACCTGGCGCTTCATCGCCGCGCCGTAGATAAACATGCAGGAAGCCACGCCCAGCAGGCCCAGGGCCATGGCCCGCGGCAGAGTCCAGGCGGAACGGCGCACGTCGGGCGCCAGCGGGGTGACGAACTCGCAACCGACGAACATGAACATGGCCATGCCCACCAGCGAGAGGATGGTGGTCAGGTCGGTGCCGACCATGGAGGCGCCGAACCAGCCCTCCAACTCGACATTCGGTGCGGCGAACAGGCCGGCCAGGCCGAAGACCATCAGCGTGGTCCACATGCCAAAGGTGAGGATCACCTCGGCCTTGCTGAACGCCGTGATACCGAAGGCGTTGAGGATGCCAAAGACGATCACGAAACCGACGCCCAGCAGCCATGCACCACCGGCCGACTCGGCCAGGGTGTTGAGGTGTTCGAAGTTCACCAGCGCCATGACCCCGGAGAGGATGGTTTCGGCGGTACCGGCGAACACATGCACGATGAGGTAGGCCGAGATGGTTCCGGTGATGGCGAAGAAGCGGCCCATGCCGCAGGAGATGTAGTCGTACACCGAGCCGCTGGTCGGGAGGATCGACGCGGCCTCGGCGAAGGTGGTCGATTGCGCCAGCATCATGATGAGGGCGATCAGCATTGCGGCGGCAAAGGCGCTCCCACCAATACCGAAACCCATAGTCGCCGTGAGGATGACCGGGCTGGCCATGATCAGGCCAATGGTGCTCGCGAGTGCAGTGGGAAACCCGACCGTTCCGCGGTTCAGATGCTGCGTGAGTTTATCGTTGAAAGACATGGTTATTGACCTCGAAAGCATGCGTTGGCGTTTGTTGTAGCTTTTTGGCATTTCAAGGGCCCGCCCCATCGGCGACAGGTTCGGGCAGTACTACGTTATTAGAGCGTTCCAGCAAGATTGTCACAGCGTTCAAACCAGACACTGCCGTGGTAAAAAAGCTGCCCCAACAGACCGCAAGGCAGCAGGAGCAGCAATAGCGTCGGGGCATCAGTAGGCGATACAGACCGACTTGTTCTCGGTGTACGCCTCGATCGCCGCATGGCCCATTTCGCGGCCGATGCCCGACTGCTTGTAACCACCGAACGGCATCGAGGGGTCGAGCATGTTGTGCGTGTTGACCCAGACGGTGCCGGCCTTGATTCGCGGAATCAGGCTCATCACCTGACGCAGGTCATTCGACCAGATGCTGGCACCCAGCCCGTAAACACTGTCATTGGCCAAATGCACCACCTCATCCAGGTCGTCGAAAGGCGTTGCCACCACGACCGGACCGAAGATTTCCTCCCGCACCACCTGCATGTCCGGGCGAACATTGGCCAGCACCGTCGGCCGCACATAGAAGCCGCTCTCGCCATAGCGCTCGCCACCGCAGATGACGCTTGCGCCTTCGGCGACACCGCGCTCGATCATGCCCAGCACCCGATTCTGCTGCTTGGCCGAAATCAGCGGATTGATTTGCGCCTGCGGGTCCAGGCCGGGGCCAATGCTCAGGGAGCTGGCGATAGTGCCGAGGCGTTCGAGCACCTTATCGAAGGCCGAGCGATGCACATAGAGGCGCGAGCCCGCCGTGCAGACCTGTCCCTGGTTGAAGAAGATGGCACCCGCCGCGCCGGCGGCTGCGGTGTCCAGGCTGGTGTCGTCAAGCACTATTACCGGCGACTTGCCGCCCAGCTCGAGGGAGAAACGGGTCATGTTGTCCACCGCGGCATGGCCGATCACCTTGCCGATCTGCGTCGAGCCGGTGAACGCCACCTTATCTATCCCTGGGTGGCCGGCGAGCGCAGCTCCGGCCTGAGCCCCCGTGCCGGTAACTATGTTCACCACGCCCGCCGGGATTCCGGCCTCCAGGCAGAGCTGCCCCAGGCGCAATGCCGTCAGTGGCGTCTCATCGGCCGGCTTGAGCACCACGGTGCAGCCACAGGCCAAGGCCGGTACGATTTTCCAGATGGCCATCAGCAACGGGAAGTTCCACGGCACTATGGCACCCACCACCCCTACCGGCTCCGGCACCGTGTAGGCTCGGTATTTCGCGCCGGGCACCGCGGCGATGGACACATCCAGGCTCTTGCCTTCGATCTTCGTCGCCCAGCCGGCCATGTACCGGGTGAACTCCGCCGAGGCCCCCACTTCCAGGGCCCGCGACAGGTGGATCGACTTGCCATTGTTGAGGGTTTCGATCTGCGCCAGCTCTTCGCCATTGGCCTCCAACAGATCGGCCAGCTTCAGCAGCAGGCGTTCACGGTCGGCCGGCCGCAGTTGCGACCAGCTACCTTCGAAGGCTTGGCGCGCGGCCGCTACAGCCAGGTCAACATCCGCAGCAGTCGCGGCCGCAACACGCGCCAGCTCTTCGCCAGTGGCCGGATTGAACACCGGCATTTCTGCACCGGATAGCGAAGGCCTGACTTCTGCATTGATCAGCAAGCCGTGGCGGCGCTGAATGAAGGCGGTAGCCCGCGGGTCAACGGAAACACTCATCTCGAATCCTCAGGGTAAAACGGATATTCGAGATTGACTTTGCGCCATCGAGCCCTTGCCGTCTTGATTCTGGCTGCCGCGTTTCTTGCTGCTGCCTGCCAAAGGAGAAAGCCCAGGGGGCGCTTCCCGCGGCATTTCACTCATGGCCAACACGCGGGAAGCCGCTTGCCTGTGCACGCCTGAGACTTGTACCGGCCTGCCAAGCACTGGGCGGATGGCAGCGACGATCAAAATCCGTGGCAGCCAGATGCAAGAATTGGATTGCCATCCGGGCATTAATATCACCACGCTGTCAGTTCGTTAGAGGAGACCCAACGTGAGCGATCAAACCAGCCGTTTCTGGCACCCCATGCTGCACCCCAACGAGATGAAGCAGCGCGAACCCATCCGCATAGTGCGCGGTGACGGCTGCTACGTATTCGACGATAAAGGCCACCGCCTGGTAGACGGGGTTGCCGGCCTGTGGAACGTCAACGTCGGCCATAACCGCGCCGAAGTGAAGGCCGCCATCACCGCCCAGCTGGATGAGTTGGAATACTTCCAACTATTCGACGGCGTCAGTCACCCGCGCGCCGAAGAGCTGTCGCGCCAGGTGATCGACCTGCTGGAGCCGGAAGGCATGCGCCGTGTGGCGTTCAGTTCCGGCGGCTCCGACTCGATCGAAACCGCCCTGAAACTGGCGCGCCAATACTGGAAGCTGGAAGGCCAGGCAGACCGCACCAAGTTCATCTCCCTGCGCCAGGGCTACCACGGCACCCACTTCGGCGGCGCCTCGGTCAACGGCAACACGGTATTCCGCCGCAACTACGAGCCGCTGCTGCCGGGTTGCTTCCACGTCGATACCCCGTGGCTGTACCGCAACCCCTACAGCCAGGACCCGGAAGAGCTGGGCAAGATCTGCGCCGATATCCTCGAGCGCGAAATCCTCTTCCAGAGCCCCGATACCGTAGCGGCCTTCATCGCCGAGCCGATCCAGGGCGCCGGTGGCGTCATAGTGCCGCCGGCCAACTACTGGCCGCTGATCCGCGAGGTCTGCGACAAGTACGGCGTGCTGCTGATCGCCGACGAAGTGGTCACCGGCTTCGGCCGCAGCGGCTCGATGTTCGGCAGCCGCCTGTGGGGCGTCAAACCCGACATCATGTGCCTGGCCAAGGGCATCACCTCGGGTTACATCCCCCTGGGCGCCACCGTGGTCAACGAACGTATCGAGGCGGCCTTCGACAAGAACAGCAACTTCACCGGCGCGATCATGCACGGCTACACCTACTCCGGCCACCCGGTCGCCTGTGCCGCCGCCCTCGCCTGCCTCGATATCGTCGTCAAGGAAGACCTGCCGGCCCAGGCCGCCAAGATGGGCGACTACATGCTGCGCAGCCTGCTGCCCTTCGCCGAGCGCTTCGCCGCGGTAGGCGAAGTCCGCGGCAAGGGCCTGATGATCGCGCTGGATCTGGTCAGCGACAAAACCAGCCGCGAGCCCATCGACCCCATGGGCGGCTACGCCAACCGCGTGGCCCAGATCGTCCGAGACAACGGCGTCATGGTGCGCCCGGTCGGCACCAAGATCATCCTGTCGCCACCGCTGGTGATCCAGCAGGAGCAGGTCGATGCCATAGTCGACGCCCTGGCCATAGGCTTCGGCGAAGCCCGCCTCTAAGCACCACCACTGGAGCGCAGATCCCTGCGCTCCAGCCTTAACCTCGATGCGCGCGAGCTCGACCTCTACGCCGAATGGGCGATTGGCGAACACCTGATGATCAGCCCGCTGATCGTCCTCTACCAGCCCGATAAGGATGCGAGCAACGGCGGCAATCAGGTCGCTGGCAACGGCACCAACGTCTACAGCCAGCTGACGGTCGCAACCTTTTTCTAATCCAGCGTTCAAGGCTCTGTCTCGCAGAAGCGAGTGGCCTGTTTGGCTAGTTCAATGACTTAAGGAGACTCGGGACAAGGCGCTAATTCAGGGTGCGACGACCTTTCTGGATGCCCGCCTGCGCGGGCATGACGTTTGCTTTTGTAGGAGCGAGCTCCTACAAGTTTTGCGTTTGCCGTGACCTGTTTTATTTGCCCAGAGAAACAGTGAATGCCTATGAATCAGCACATCCTCCTGCCCCAGGCCAACGAGCTCGGCCAGCGCTGTATCCATGCCTTCACCAGCCTGGTGCCGGCCTCGCTGTGCGCGTTCTATCGGGTTGACGAACGGCTGGAAGCTCAGGATTTCCTGCTCTACCGGATGACGGCGCAGATGCATCGCGCCTACCTCGAGCACTATCGCCACCTGGACCCCTTGAAGCCGCTCAACTGCGCCGCCAGCGGTCGCTCGGTGGTGTCCTTGCAGCTGGGCAGCGCGCAACAAGGGCGCCGCGACACCGAGCTGTATCAGGGCTTCCTGCAACGCAACGGCGTGTGCGATGTGGTGGAGATCATCGCCCTCGACAACCATAGGCCCATCGCCGGGCTGTCGATGCTGCGCGATGCCAGTCTTGGCCGCTTCAACCCCAACGAGCTGGCCGCCCTGCATGCCTTGCAAGGGCTGCTGGAATTGGCCGCACGCAGCCCGTTCGAACACCCTGACAGGAGCACGGATGAACGACTGCAAGGCCTGACCAGCCGCGAGCGCGAGATCGCCCTGCTGCTGCGTGACGGCGTCTGCAATAAAACCCTCGCCCAACGCCTGGAAGTCGGTTTGCCAACCGTCAAGACGCACCTGATCAATCTATTTCGCAAGGTCGGTGTGCGTAACCGTACCGAACTGGTCGGCGCGCTTTTCCTCTGAGCTGCCGTTTTCAGCTAGCACAGGGCGCGAACCCGCCCGAGAACGCCACCGCCAGTATCGGCAGGGACTCAACCATCCGGTTGATAGGCAGGGACTAGTCGTCGGCAGAACATGGGGCATCTCTCACTCACCCAGGAGAACCCCATGAGCAAACAACCCGAATGGATCACCGTCGGCGCCCTGGCCGACGGCTTCGCCGCCGATAACCATATCCTGCCCGGCCTCGACGACCTGGCCGGCAAATCCTTCACCCTGCACTTCGCCAATGGCTGGCAGATCGAGCACCGCTTCGAGGCCAAAGGTCTGAGCTGGAAGATGGCCGACGGCAGCGCCGAGGGTGAGGCCGAATACCGCGCCACCTCGGTTCGCCCAGGCATTTATCTGGTGGACTTCCTCAAACCGGAAGACGGCCGCAGCCTGTCCGTCAGCCTGGTGTTGGACATCGCCAATGCCGCGTTCACGGCGGTAATCGGCAAGCTGCCGACGCAACAGGAAAGCAGCGGCGACCTGTTCAGCCGAGCCCTGTCCGGCGCCGAACTGACCACGGTCAAGGCCGAGTTCTTCCACGGCAGCCTGGATCGGCCCTACAGCGAAAACTGCTGCCCGCACGCCCTGACCCGTGAGCTGCTTGGCTTGCGCAATCAGTACGTCTACAGCGCGACCGAGACCTACGAGCACGTCTACCTGAACGAAAACTTCTACAGCTGGCAGTGCCTGCAAGGCGTCGAGCAAGGCCTGGCGGACACCGACCGCTGCCACTACTACAAGATCGCCGAGCAGCTGTACCTGTTCGTCTGGCGGGAAAAGATAGTTCCCACCCTCGGCCTGGTGCTGATCGACCTGGCAGCGGGCAAGACCGACGGCAAGATCTTCGGCTACCAAGGCGCGGACTTCAGCCGCGCCTCGAACTTCGCCGTAGGCGCCCTCGCCTATGTGCTCAATAAAACCGACTATCGCTAAGGGGGGAACGGCATGACTCTGGGTCTGGATCTCGAGCGGGTCTCTGCCCGCTACCAAGCAGAACTGCAGCTGTTCGCCGAGTGCCACCCGCGCTCCGCTGAGCTGTATCAGGAAAACCTCAAGCATTGGCTCTACGGCGCGCCGCTGCACTGGATGCAGCAGTGGCCCGGCCTCTACCCGATCATGGTGGCCGACGCCCAGGGCGCGACCCTGACGGATGTCGATGGCAACAACTACGTCGACTTCGCCCTCGGCGACACCGGCGCCATGTTCGGCCACGCCCAGCCGGCGGTGGCCGCTGCCATCAGTCATCAGGTCCGCCACGGTTCTACCCTGATGCTGCCCACCGAGGACAGCCTGTGGGTCGGCAAGGAACTGGTACGCCGCTTCGGCCTGCCCTACTGGCAGGTGACCACCTCGGCCACCGACGCCAACCGCTTCGTCCTGCGTCTGTGCCGGATGATCAGCGGGCGCGAAAAGATCCTGGTGTTCAACTGCAACTACCACGGCAGCGTCGACGAATCCCAGGTTGAGTTCGACGCCGCGGGCCAGATGATTCCCCGCGAAGGCGTGCACGCCAACGGCCTCAAGCATGACGCCACCACCCGCCTGGTCGAGTTCAACGACCTGCCGGCCCTGGAGGCGGCGCTGGCCCATGGCGATATCGCCGCGGTACTCACCGAACCCTTTATGACCAACGTTGGCATGGTGCCGCCGGCGGACGGCTTCCACGCCGGCCTACGCGAACTGACCCGGCGCTACGACGTGCCCTTGGTGATCGACGAGACCCACACCATCTCCTGCGGGCCGTCCGGCTATAGCGGCGAACACGGCTTGGAGCCGGACTTCTTCGTGCTCGGCAAGTGCATCGCCGGCGGCATTCCCACCGCCGTGTGGGGCGCGAGCCAAGCCATGGCCGAGCGCATCTGGCAGGTGCTGCCGCACTTCCAGCCGGGCCAGGCGATCAACCACTTCGGCTTCGGCGGCACCCTGGCCGGCAACGCCCTGCAGATGGCCGCCATGCGCGCCACCTTCGGCGAGGTCATGACCGCGGCCAACTACGCGCACATGACCGCCCTGGCCGAACGCCTGCGCGAAGGCGTGCAGGCGCTGATCGACAAGCACCGCCTGCCCTGGCACGTGACCCGCATCGGCGCCCGCGTCGAATACCTGTTCATGACCCATGCCCCGCGCAACGGCGGCGAGGCGCACCACGCCCGTCACGGTCTGATCGAGGCGTACCTGCACCTCTATCTACTGAACCGCGGCGTGCTGCTGACGCCCTTCCACAACATGCTGCTGATGTGCCCGGCGGCGACTGCGGAAAATGTCGACCTGCATAACCGCCTGCTCGATGAGTGCCTGACGCAGGTCACCGGCTAACAGCCAATGCGCTGTGTAGGCGTGAGCAGAACTCTCGCCTACGCAGCAAACAAGAAGGGTTTTCCTATGACACTCGATTTTACCGGCCGTGTCGCGCTGGTGACCGGCTCGGGTCAGGGTATTGGTCGCGCCATCGCCCGGCTATTCGCGCAGCAAGGCGCCAAAGTGCTGGTGGCCACCCGCACCGCCGCCAGCGGCGCCGAAACCCTGAGACTGATTCGTGAGGCCGGCGGTACGGCCGAGCTGATCGCCATCGACCTCGGCAGCCGCGCCGCCGCCGAGCAGGCCGTGGCCGCTGCACTGGAGGCCTTCGGCCGCCTGGACATCCTGATCCATAACGCCGCGCTCTTCCCGCTGCACGACCTGGCCAGCCTGCCGGACGACATGCTCGAGGCGACCCTCGCGGTCAACCTGAAGAGCTGCTTTTGGCTGACCCAGGCGGCCCTGCCCTCGCTGCGCGCCACAGGCGCCGGCCGGATTCTGATCACCTCCTCGGTGACCGGCCCACGCACGGCGATTCCGGGGTTGGCGCATTACGCCGCGTCGAAGGCCGGCGTGAACGGTTTTATCCGCGCCGCCGCCCTGGAGCTGGCGCAACACGGCATCACAGTCAACGGCGTCGAGCCTGGCCTGATCGCCACCCCGGCTATGGCCAACTTCGGCGACGCGACGGCGCTGACGCGAATGGCCGCGAATATCCCGCTGAAACGCCTGGGCAGCCCGGAAGATATCGCCCAGGCCATGCGCTTCCTGGCCTCGCTCGAGGCCGGTTATATCACCGGGCAAACCCTGGTGGTCGATGGCGGCGCCCTGCTGCCGGAAAACGCCCAACTAAACGGCTGAAGCCCTCAACGCCGCCACTGGATAGCCAACTGCTCGCTGCTGGCCATCCGCTGCAAATGCTCGGCTACCACCTCTTGCAGGTGGGCCAGTTCCTGTTCGTCGGGAGTCTCCAGCGTCAGCCGCAGGCCCGCATCGATGACCTGCAACAGGCAACGCGCGGGATCAAACTTGATTTCGCCCCGCTGCGCGTCGTAATCGACCGCGAACTTATGACTCCAGTGCTTACACAGACGATTGATATAGCGGCTGGCCGATTCGGTGCTGACATCGGTGTGAGAACTGTACATGGCGAATCCTGCGCTTCTAGATTGTGGGAAACCTGCCCTTTGGGCTTGCCAACGTTAACATATTAATTGATTGTGTCAGCCCTCATTCGGCCCCAGCCAAGCACCGCACTACTGCTTGACTCGCTACCTGCCAGCAGGCATGGATAGGCTAGAAAACCCGAGAAAGTGGAGCCTGGCGTTTATGGATATCGCGATTGCAACCGCCGAAACCCTGCCCCGGATCAAGGGTTTTCATGCCCATGTCTACTTCGATGCCCAGACCCTGGAGCAGGCGCGGGCGCTGTGCCAGACCGCGGCGCGGCTGTTTGCGCTGAAGATGGGACGCATGCACGAGCAATTGGTCGGCCCGCACCCGGACTGGAGCTGCCAATTGGCGTTCAAACCCGAGCTGTTCGGCGAGCTGATTCCCTGGCTGGCGTTCAATCGCAATGGCCTGGTGGTGCTGATCCACCCGGTCACCGGCAACGACCTGGTCGACCATCGTGACCGGGCCATGTGGATGGGGGCGGTCCGCCCGCTCGACCTCTCGACATTGACGGAAGAACCCGGCCAGTACGATCTTTGACCGGCGGCCTTGCTCGGGCTCAAGCCGCCCCGCTGTGCGGCTGCCCGTCCCAATGCGGGTCGCCCGCCAAGCGTTCGATGAGAAAATCGAGCATCGCCCGCAGGGCCGGCGTCATGTGTCGGCGCGAGCTGTACAGCGCGTAGATGCCCAGCTCTTCTGCGCGATAGTCGTCGAGCAGGCTCACCAGTTGCCCACTGCGCAGCAAGGGTGCCGCCGAATAGAGCGGCTGCAGGCTGATGCCGGCCCCCGCCACGGCGGCTTCCAAGAGCACGCTGGATTCATTCGCGCTGAGATTGCCGCCCACGGGCACGGCGACCGGCTCGCCGTCCTTCTCGAACTGCCAGAGGCTGCGGCCGAAATAGGAGTAAGTCAGGCAATTGTGCCGGACCAACTCCTCCGCGCGTTGCGGCGAGCCATGGGCGCGCAGATAGGCCGGCGCGGCGCAGACCACCGAGCGGCACACCGCCAATTTGCGCGCGATCAGATTCGGGTCCAGTTGATTGGTGATGCGCAACGCCAGGTCGATGCGCTCTTCCACCAGGTTCACCGCCTGGCTGCCCAGCAGCAGATCGACGGCGGTGCCGGGGTAGCGTCGCAGGTAGTCGCTGACCGCGGCGGCCAGCCAGCTGACGGCGAAGGAGTGGCTGCAGGTCAGGCGCAGGGTGCCGCGCGGCGCCTCGGCGGCATTCAAGCCGCTGGCCTGCATGCCGTCGGCCAGTTCGAGCATCTGCCGGCAGCGCGGCAGGATCTCCTCGCCTATCCCGGTCAGGCTCAGTTTGCGCGTGCTGCGGTGCAGCAGGCGCGCGCCGACCCAGCTCTCCAGCTCGGCCAAATAGCGCGACACCATGGCCCTCGACATGTCCAGCCGCTCGGCGGCGGCCGTCTGGCTGCCGCGCTCGACCACTTCGACGAAAACCCGGCTAGCGATAAGGCGATCCATGACTAGCTCGATCCACGCAATTAACTAGCGCGGATAATACGGCTTTTTGCTCGCTTTCAAGCAACTAACATAGCCGGCACCTTATCCCTGCACTGGAGTTTCAATATGCTTAGCCTCGGAATGCTCCGCACTCTGCTCGTTACCGCCGCCTTGTTCGGCACCGCTGCCGCCAGCGCCAGCGAGCGGCCCCTGCACTTGCAGGTATACAACCCCGGCGAGGCCGCGATCTTCCCGGTGTCCTCCGAACTGATCAGCGGCGAACACGACGCGGTGCTGATCGACGCGCAGTTCGCCCGCAGCGATGCGCAAAACCTGGTGCAGCTGGTCAAGGCCAGCGGCAAGCGCCTGACCACCATCTACATCAGCCACGGCGACCCGGACTTCTACTTCGGCCTCGATGTGCTCAAGGCCGCCTTCCCTGACGCGAAGATTCTCGCCACCCCACAGACCATCGCGCATATCGAGCAAACCCAGCGGCTCAAGCTGGATTACTGGGGCCCGATCCTCAAGGCAAACGCACCCCAGCAGTTGATCGTGCCGCAGCCACTGCAAGGCGACAGCCTCAGCCTGGAAGGCCAGCAGTTGAAGGTCGTCGGCCTCGATGGCCCCACCCCGGAGCGCACGGTGGTCTGGATTCCGGCGCTGAAAGCCGTGGTCGGCGGTGTCGCGGTCGAGAGCAATCTGCATGTCTGGACCGCCGATACCCAGAGCCAAGCCTCGCGCCAGGCCTGGCTGGCCTCGCTCGACCAGATCGAGGCGCTCAAGCCCGAGGTGCTGGTGCCTGGCCACTATCTGGGTAAAGGGCCGCAGACCCTGGCTGCGCTGCAGTTCACCCGCACCTACCTGAAGACCCTGGAAGCCGAACTGCCCAAGGCCAAAGATTCCGCCGCGCTGGTCGCCGCGATGAAGCGCCACTACCCGAGCCTGGCCGGCGAAGCCGATCTGGAACTGAGCGCCAAGGTGCTCAAGGGCGAGATGCAGTGGCCCTGAGTCAAACCCACAGAGAAGAGGAAACCCCCATGTCCCCCGCCACCCTGCACTATATCTACGACCCGCTCTGTGGTTGGTGCTACGGCGCCGCGCCATTGGCGAAGGCGGCCGGCGCAGTGGCCGGGTTGCGCATCGCGCTGCACGGTGGCGGCATGCTAATCGGCGCCAACCGGCAGTCCGGCAACGAGCATTGGCGCAACCATGTGCTACCGCATGACCGGCGCATTGCCGCCCTCAGCGGCCAGCCCTTCGGCGCCGCCTACTTCGACTGTCTATTGCGCGATAGCGGCGCGGTGTTCGACTCGGCAGCGCCAACCGCCGCCACCCTCGCCGCCGAGGCGCTCGGCGGGTCTGGCCTCGCGCTGCTCGGGCGCATCCAGCAGGCCCACTATGTCGAGGGCCGGCGAGTCGCCGAGGTGGCCGTCCTGCAGGAACTGGCGGCAGAATTCGGACTCGCGCCCGAAGCCTTCCGCGATGAACTGCAGCGCCAGGGCGGCGAGCCGCTCGCCAGGCACTTCGCCGACAGCCGCCGCTTGCTGCAAGCAATCGGCGGCAGCGGTTTCCCCAGCTTCGCCCTGGAGCGCGATGGGCGCTTCCAACGGCTGGATGCCAGTCGCTACCTCGGCCGCGCCGAGGACTGGCAGACGCATCTCGAAGCACAGATCGCCGGCACCGCGTAACCGCGCGGTGGACTCCCGGCGCTTACCGGCTCAACGACCTGCCCCTGCTGTTGCAGCGGGCACGTCCTAGCGTTCAGCCCGTCGAGATCAAGGCCTTGAGCATCATCTTGAAGGTATCGACCTGGTCTTCGCTAAAACTCGCGAAGACCTTGTCCTGCTGCTCACGCGCGATATCCCAAAGCGCCTCGGTCTGCTCGATGCCCTCCCGGGTCAAGCCGTAGCCGGCCTGACTGTCGACGACCAAGTCCTTGCGCTTGAGGATTTCCACTGCTTGCTCGATCTCGCGCATGGGCATGGCGACTTCGCGCTGGAGCTCGGCCATGCCAAGGTTGGCATCGCTCTCCAGCACCATCAGCATGCGCGCCTCGCTGGTACGCAGCCCGGTGGACAGCTGTTTTGGCTGGTAGTCAGCCTGGTAGCAGCGCACGGCCTGAGTCATCAGGTAATACAGGTTTTGGCTGAGCCGCCCCTGCAGCGCACTGGGCGTTGTGCAATCGCTTTTCTTAGCCATGCGGCTATGCGGCAGGACCATCGAATACGCGCCCTGGTGATAGAGCAGCGGCGAACGCCCGAGGTCATCGAATGCGAGGACTTTGCCGATCAGGATCCAATGATCGCCGCCGTCTAGCTGCTGGTACTTCTCGCACTGAAAGCGTGCCGAACAGTCGGGCAACAAGGGCGCGCCGCCATCCCCCAGCTCATAGGTGACTCCCGCGAACTTGTCGTCCTTGGGCCGCGCGAACTGGTTGGACAGCTCGATCTGATCCGCCGCGAGGATGTTCACGGCGAAGTGCGAGGCTTGCTCGAACACCTCGCAACTGTTGGAGCGCTTGTCGAGGCTCCAGAGCACCAAGGGTGGATCCAGTGACACTGAGTTGAAGCTGTTGGCCGTCACACCGACCTTGGCACCCGAGGGGGTAGCGGCAGTGACTATTGTGACACCCGTGGCGAAATTACCCAGGGCTCGGCGGAAGGCACGCGGATCGAAACCCGCTTCAGTTGTAGCCGTCATGGTGGCTCCTAGCTGCCGACTCTTTCGCTCGGCAGGTCGTTGTTGTCTTAGCCTCGAGCCGCACAGGGCTTGATCGAAGCAGGCTTAGGCACTGGCGGGTTGCACGCTCAAGGTGCAAGCCTCGCCACTCGATAGGGAGAAGCCCGGACTTAGGCTTCGTTCGGGAGGCCGAGCCAGCCCGGCGCTCCGTCAGACCATTGCGTCAGACCATAGTCGGATCCGGCTCCATGCCCATCAGCTCGCGGCCGAGGATCTGCGCGCAGACATCGTAGTCGGTGTAAGCGTGTGCGCCGGTCATGTGCGAATCACGGAACAGACGCTGCATTTCGCTATGTTCGAACCAACTGTTGCCGCCAGCAGCCTCGAACAGGCGATCCACCGCCTGGATGCACATCTTCACCGCGTAGCCCTGGTTGGTACGCCAGCAAGCCAAGGTCTCGCGGCTCGGGTACTGATGGCCCGCGCCATGCTCGGCGTGCTCTTCCCAGGTTTTCTCCATGAAGGCGCGGGCGGCGGCGACCTGATGGGTCGACTCGGCCAAACGCATCAGCGCCGGGGTGGCGGTGCCGACATTGGCGCCGGTGTAAGCGCGGACACGGTTCTGGGCCTTTTCCTTGAAGGCGACCAGCATGCGCTCGGCAATACCCAAGCTGACGGCGGCAAAACCACTGGCGAAGTAAGGACGATAGGGGGTGTAGTAGATGTTGCTGTCCGGATACAGGCCGAAGCCGGCAGAGCGACCTTCCATCATGTCCTTGGCCGCTTCGATGCGATGGTTGGGGACGAAGGCATCCTTGATGATCAGGGTCTTCGAACCGCTGCCTTTCATCCCTGCCGCGAACCAGTCATCACGGATTTCATAGTCGGAGCGCGGGATCACGCCGAAGCTGTAGATCGGTTCGCCTGCGCTGTTTTTGCGCCGGAAGCCGACTATGGCCCACTCGGCATGGTCGCAACCGCTGCTCCAGCCCATTTCGCCATTGAGGATCACGCCGCCGTCAGTCTCTTCGGTGCGTCCAAAGGGCGCAATGCTGCTACTGGCGGTAGCGTCCGGGTTCTCCCGCCATACTTCATCCTGCAATTGCTTGGAGAACATAGCCAGTTGGTGGCTGTGGGTGCAGAGCAGGCTGAAGGCCCAAGCAGTACCGCCGCAGGCGCCGGCCAGTGCCGCGACACAGTCGGTGAATTCCGGCAGTGAAATTTCCAGGCCCCCATACGCCCTCGGCTGAAATGCACGATGCATGCCGATGCCTTTGAGCAGCGCGATGTTTTCGCTGGGCGCCTTGCGATCCTGTTCCGCCCGTTCGGCATTGGCGGCGATGGCTGGCAGGATGGCCTTCAGATCTTCGAGGAGGGGGTTTGGCTTTTTCATATTCAGGCCCTACTTATTGTTGGTTTCTCGATCGCTTGCCAGCCCTTTGCCGGGTCTCGCAGCACCCCCTCGAATCGGCTGATTTGCAGCCGGTGAAAGAGGCGTTCCTAGTGGATACGGGAACAGAGTGTGACTGCATCAAGCAGATTCTAAAATGTAACTTCCAAACCATTGATTGTATTTTTCATGGTGCAACGACGAGCAGATCAAGGCTTGTTTTCGCCTGGTCGCTGGCCTATGAACACAATCCCGGCAAGGGATGCGGGCCAACCCAAGCGGGTTGATTAACATCTAAACAAAATCCCGAATAATCATTTACCATGCCACTCTCCATTTCCCATTTCCCATTTCCCATTTCCCATTTCCCAGTCCCGAGCACCGTGAGCAACTCAACCACTCGAGCCAGCAATGCCTGGCCAGCCGCCATTCGTGCGCTACGGCATCGCAACTTCCGCCTGTACTTCGCCGGCCAGGCCATCTCCACCCTGGGCAGTTGGATCCAGCAGGTCGCCCTGGCTTGGCTGATCTATCGCCTCACCGGCTCGGCGGCACTACTGGGTGTCGCCACCTTCGCGGCCTTGCTCCCGCAATTGCTGGTCGGCCCCTTGGCCGGCGCCTGGATCGACCGCCACGATAAACGGCGCCTGCTGATCCTGGTGCAAGGCCTGCTCGGCATCCAAGCCATAGGCTTGGCCGTGCTGACGGCCTTGAACGCCATAGGGCCGACGCTGATCCTGTGCATGTCGGCCCTGCTCGGCGTGCTCAATGCCTTCGACACCCCCTTGCGCCAGTCGCTGCTCAGCCGCTTCGTCGGCCACCAGGACGACTTGCCGAACGCCCTGGCGCTGAATGCCACCTTGTTCAACTCCTCGCGCTTTATCGGCCCGCCCCTGGCCGGCCTGCTGCTCGGCTTCAGCAACGAGGCGGTCTGTTTCTCCCTCAACGCCCTGTCCTACCTCGGCCTGTTGCTGGGTTTGCTGTTGATCCGCATGGAGCCGTCACCACGGGCGCAGGGCTCGATGAGCAGCGTGTTCCGCGAGGGGCTGGCGTACATCACCGCGGACTCGACCATCCGCCTGCTGATCATCAGCGTGATGATGGTCAACCTCACCGCCTCCAGCTATGCCGTGCTGCTGCCGGTGTTCGCCAAGGACATCTTCGCCGGCGACGCCACCACCCTCGGCTGGCTCTGGGGGGCCGCCGGTTGCGGCTCACTGGTCGCGGCGCTGTTTCTCGCCACGCGCCAGGCCTTGCCCGGCCTGGTGTCGGTGATCATGGCCGGCGCCATTGCCAGCACCCTGGCGCTGCTGGTGTTCGCCGCCAGCAGCCAGCTGACGCTCTCGCTGCTGGCCATGGCCGTGCTCGGCTTCGGTATTTCCACCAGCAACGTCGGCACCAACATGCTGCTGCAGAGCCTGACGCCGGAACAGCTGCGCGGCCGGGTGGTGTCCTTCTACACCTCGACCCGCTTCGGCTTCGACGCCATCGGCGGCCTGCTCGCCGGGCTACTGGCCACCCGGTTTGGCGCACCGCTCACCCTGGCTCTCGCCGGCGCAGTACTGCTGGTGTATTGCCTGTGGTTATTCCCGCGGCAGCGCAGGCTCGGCGTGCGGATCAAGGCGTCATAGCGGGCCTTACAGACGCCTGTCGGAGCGGATGACGTTTAGCACGGCAGGCAGGATCAAATTGCCGGCAGGCGCAGACAATCTTTGTCGCCCGGCAGGCTCTTTAATGGATGCCGGCCACCGCTCAACAGGTCAGCGCCTATGACCGCCTTCTATCAGCCCCCATTACCGCCACGCCTGTTCCTTGTCGCTGTCTTTGCGCAGGCGATATTCGCCCGGCGTGATGCCGGCGTTGCGGGTGAAGAAGCGGCTGAAGTAGGCCGGATCCTTGAAGCCCAGCTGGTAGCAGATCTCGTTGGCCGAGCTGCCGGTGAACAGCAGCAGGCGTTTGGCCTCCTGCATCAGGCGGTCGTAGATCAGCCGCTTGGACGGCAGGTCGGCGATGCGCCGGCAGACATCGTTGAGCCGGGCCTCGGTCACGCCCATCTGCTCGGCGTAGCGCGTCAGCGACCAGTGCTCCTGGTAATGCGCTTCGATCAGGGCATTGAAGCGATGGAAAATCTGCAGATCCTCCTGCCGGGCCGGCTGAGCCTTGAGCGAGTGGGACGAGAGCCGCAGCAAGCTGATGAAGATCAAGCGGGTCAAAGCCGCCAGACTCAGCTCGCGGCCGGCACGGTCCGCCGCGAACTCGCTACGCAACTGATCGAACAACAGATTGAGGCGCTCCACCTCCTCCGCGAATGGCTCGCCCAGCTCACCGATGGCCACGCACACCGGGCCGATCTGCGGGCCCTCGGCCAAGCCCAGCTCGGCTTCCAGCAAGGGCCAGACCAACTGCTGACGCACGGTCAGCACATGGCCGTCGCTATCCGCGTCGGTGACGAAGGCGTGGGGGATGGTCGGCGGCGTCAGGAAGAACATCGGCCCCTGCTGGTGGTACTGCTGCTCGTCGAGGTAGACCCGCACCGCGCCACTCTTGACGTAGTGCACCTGGAAAAACCGATCATGCCGGTGCACCGGCATGTTGCGCCCGAAGAAGTCGGCCAGCTTGCCGAGCGCCTCGTAATGCACGTCGGCATCGGCATAACGCTGGTCATAGACCTGGCCGATGTTGATGTTCGGAATCGGTTGCTGCTCACGCATGGCGAAGCCCCCAGCACCTCGGCCGCTCTGTCTAGCCAGCATAAAAGCATAAATAGGCGAACGGCGCTTGACGATTATTAATATGTTAATTATAAAGTTCACATGTTAATGAAATACACCCTCTTGAGCATGCCGACGCTTCTTTGCGGCACTGCTCTTTTTTATCACTGGAGAAACCGAGCATGCGTCGCGCAGCAGTCGAAGTGAACGGCAACCACCACCCGGCCACGGTCGATCCACAAGGCCGGCTGCAGATCGCTGGGCTCGGCCAATTCAGCCCGGAGCAAGTGCGCTGGCAGGCGCCTGTCAGCGGCACCATGTTCGGCATCGCCCTGAACTATCGCGGGCTGCTGCACAGCCGCCTGGACGAATTTCACCAGCCGCCCTATCAGAAACCACCGGTCAAACCGGTGCTGTTCATCAAGACGCCGAATACCCGCAACGCGCACAACCAGCCGGTGGTCTTTCCCAAGGACGTCGAGCGCCTGCAACCAGGTCCAGCGCTGGGTGTGGTGATCGGTAAAAAGGCCAGCCGCGTGAGCCTGGAAGAGGCCATGCAGTACGTCGCCGGCTACTGCATCGTCAACGAGTTCAGCCTGCCGGAAGACAGCTACTACCGCCCGGCGGTCAAGGCCAAGTGCCGCGACGGCTTCTGTTCGGTCGGCCCCTGGGTGGTCGATGCCGCGGACATCGTCGACCCGCACAACCTGCCGATCAAGCTCTACGTCAACGGCCAGCTGCGCCAGGAGAACAACAGCTCCGGGATGATCCGCAGCATTGCCCTGCTGATCGCCGAGCTCAGTGAATTCATGACTCTCAACGAAGGCGATCTGCTGATCACCGGCACCCCGGAGGGCCGCGTCGATGTGCAGCCGGGTGATGTCGTCGAAGTGGAAATCGACGGCATTGGCCGTCTCAGCAACACCGTGGTCGCGGAATAAGGAGCCGGAAGATGAAACACGCACGCATCCGCCATCAGGGCGAAACCTTCAACGTCAGCGTCGAAGCCGGGAATGCCGTACGCCTGGCCGATGGTCGCCTGCTCGCCGAAGACCAGGTCGAGTGGCTGCCGCCGGCGACCGGCAGCATGTTCGCCCTCGGCCTGAACTACGCCGACCACGCCGCCGAGCTGGCCTTCACGCCGCCGACCGAGCCGCTGGTGTTTATCAAGGCGCCGAACACCTACACCGGCCACAACCAAGTCACCTGGCGCCCGGACAACGTCGCCTATATGCACTACGAGTGCGAGCTGGTGGCGGTGATCGGCAAACCGGCGCGCAACGTCAAGCGCGCGGACGCTCTGGACTACGTGGCCGGCTACACCGTCTGCAACGACTACGCCATCCGCGATTACCTGGAGAACTACTATCGGCCGAACCTGCGGGTGAAGAACCGCGACTGCACCACCCCGGTCGGCCCCTGGATAGTCGACGCCGGCGATGTTGCCGACCCGTCGCGGCTCAAGCTGCGCACCTGGGTCAACGGCGAGCTGCGCCAGGAAGGCTCGACCGCCGACATGATCTTCGACATTCCGTACCTGATCGAATACCTGTCCAGCTTCATGACCCTGCAACCGGGCGACATGATCGCCACCGGCACCCCCGAAGGCCTGGCCGATGTGGTCCCGGGCGACGAGGTGGTGGTGGAAGTGGAAGGCGTCGGTCGTCTGGTCAACCGTATCGTCAGCGAAGCCGAGTTCTTCGCCCGTAAACAAGAGGCATGAGCACAATGATCAAGCACTGGATCAACGGCCGCGAGGTCGAAAGCAAAGACATCTTCGTCAACTACAACCCGGCCACCGGTGAGGCCATAGGCGAAGTCGCCAGCGGCGGTGCCGAGGAAATCGCCGCCGCCGTGGCCGCGGCCAAGGACGCCTTCCCGAAGTGGGCCAACACCCCGGCCAAGGAACGCGCCCGCCTGATGCGCAAGCTCGGCGAGCTGATCGACCAGAACGTACCCAAGCTGGCCGAACTGGAGACCCTGGACACCGGCCTGCCGATCCACCAGACCAAGAACGTGCTGATCCCGCGCGCCTCGCACAACTTCGACTTCTTCGCCGAAGTCTGCACCAACATGAACGGCCATACCTATCCGGTCGACGACCAGATGCTCAACTACACCCTGTACCAGCCGGTGGGGGTCTGTGGCCTGGTGTCGCCGTGGAACGTGCCATTCATGACCGCCACCTGGAAGACCGCGCCCTGCCTGGCGCTGGGTAACACCGCGGTGTTGAAGATGTCCGAGCTGTCACCCTTGACCGCCAACGAGCTGGGCCGCCTGGCGGTCGAAGCCGGGATTCCGGCCGGCGTGCTGAACATAGTGCAGGGCTACGGCGCCACCGCCGGCGATGCCCTGGTCCGCCACCCGGACGTGCGCGCCATTTCCTTCACCGGCGGCACCGCCACCGGCAAGAAGATCATGCAGACCGCCGGCCTGAAGAAATACTCCATGGAGCTGGGCGGCAAGTCGCCGGTGCTGATCTTCGAAGATGCCGATCTCGAGCGGGCCCTGGATGCCGCGCTGTTCACCATCTTCTCCTTGAACGGCGAGCGTTGCACCGCCGGCTCGCGGGTCTTCATCCAGGAGAGCGTGTATCCGCAATTCGTCGCCGAGTTCGCCGCCCGCGCCAAACGCCTGATTGTCGGTGATCCGCAAGACCCGAAGACCCAGGTCGGCTCGATGATCACCCAGGCCCACTACGACAAGGTCACCGGTTATATCCGCATCGGCATCGAGGAAGGCGCCAAGCTGGTGGCCGGCGGCCTGGAGCGCCCGGCCAACCTGCCGGCGCACCTGGCCAAGGGTCAGTTCATCCAGCCCACGGTGTTCGCCGACGTGAACAACCAGATGCGCATCGCCCAGGAAGAGATCTTCGGCCCGGTGGTCTGCCTGATCCCGTTCAAGGACGAAGCCGAAGCCCTGCAATTGGCCAACGACACCGAGTACGGCCTGGCCTCCTATATCTGGACCCAGGACATCGGCAAGGCCCACCGCCTGGCCCGCGGCATCGAAGCCGGGATGGTGTTTATCAACAGCCAGAACGTCCGTGATCTGCGCCAGCCGTTCGGCGGCGTGAAGGGCTCGGGTACCGGCCGCGAAGGCGGCGAGTACAGCTTCGAAGTGTTCGCCGAGATCAAGAACGTGTGCATCTCCATGGGTAGCCACCACATCCCGCGCTGGGGCGTGTAAACCAGGATAGATGGCAGCCGCACAGCCCTGCATAGGGCGCAGGACGACTCATACTCGACAATGAGCCGGGCCCATAAAAAGCGGCTGCTTTGCCGAACGTGCAAACAGTCATAACAATCCAGAGGCTGCGCCAGTCGCAGACCCCGCTACAAGGAGAACCGCCATGGGCGAAGTCGTCCTAGCCGCCAAGATCTGTCACGTTCCCTCGATGTACCTGTCCGAGTTGCCCGGCAAGCACCACGGCTGCCGCGAAGCGGCGATCAACGGCCACAAACTGATCGCCCAGCGCGCTCGTGAACTCGGGGCCGATACCGCAGTCGTGTTCGACGTGCACTGGCTGGTCAACAGTGCCTATCACATCAACTGTGGCGAGCATTTCGAAGGCATCTACACCAGCAACGAACTGCCGCACTTCATCAAGGACATGACCTACGCATACGACGGCTGCCCCGAACTCGGTGCACTGATCGCCGAAGAGGCCAATGCCGCCGGCGTGCGCAGCATGGCGCACAACATCCCCAGCCTGGAGCTGGAGTACGGCACCCTGGTGCCGATGCGCTACATGCATATGGATGTACCGCCGGAGCAGCATTTCAAGGTCATCTCCATCGCCGCCTGGTGCGCCTGGCACCGTCTGGAGGACAGCCTGGCCTTCGGTGCCGCGGTGCGCCGCGCCATCGAGAAGAGTGACCGCAAGGTGCTGGTGCTGGCCTCCGGCTCGCTGTCGCACCGCTTCTCCGACGACCGCAACGCCGAAGCCAACCTGAACAACTGGACCCGCGAATTCGACAAACAGGTCGACATGCGGGTGGTCGAGCTGTGGCAGCAAGGCCGCTTCAAGGAGTTCTGCGCCATGCTCCCGGACTACGCCGAGCACTGTTACGGCGAAGGCAAGATGCATGACACCGCGATGCTGCTTGGCCTGCTCGGCGGCCCGGAATACACCGGCAAGGTCGAGGTGGTCACCGAGCCCTTCGGCAGCTCCGGCACCGGCCAGCTCAACGCCATCTTCCCGCTCTGACCCGTAGGGTGGATGGCGCTTCATCCATCCACCTTGCAGCCGCGACCGTCATGCACTCCGGCGGATGAACACAGCGTCATCCGCCCTACAGGAGGTTCCTGTGCCCCATTTCATCGCCGAATACTCCGCCAACCTCGAAGCCGAAGCGGATCTGCCCGGCCTGTTCGAGAAGGTCCATGCCTGCCTGGGCGACAGCGGCGTGTTCCCCCTCGGCGGCATTCGCAGCCGCGCCGTGCGCATGGACTGCTTCCGCATGGCCGATGGCAAGCACGACTACGCCTTCGTACACATGACCCTCAAGGTCGGCGCCGGACGCGATCTGGATACCCGCCGCCAGGTCGCCGAGCAGTTGTTCGAGCGGATCAAGGCGCACTTCGCCGAGCTGCAAGCCAGACGTCTGCTGGCGCTGTCATTCGAGATGACCGAGCTGGATGCCGAGCTCAACTACAAGCACAACAACATCCACGCCTTTCTGAAGGGCCAGGCGAGCTGATTCCGCCCTGCCCTGTTTCATTCAGCTGAGCCGGCCCGCCGGCCGAAGGAAATTGCCATGCTCGACCACTCCATCATCCAACAGGCCGCCGCCCGCCTCGACGCCGCCGAACGCTCGCGCCAGCAGGTGCGCCAGTTCTCCCTCGACTATCCGCAGATCAGCATCGAGGATGCCTACGCCATCCAGCGCGCCTGGGTCGCGCAGAAGATCAAGGATGGGCGCAAGCTGGTCGGCCACAAGATCGGCCTGACCTCGCGGGCCATGCAGGTGTCCTCGAACATCACCGAGCCGGACTACGGCGCGCTGCTGGACGACATGCTGTTCGAGGAAGGCAGCGATATTCCCTTCGAGCGCTTCATAGTGCCGCGGGTGGAAGTGGAGCTGGCGTTCATCCTCGGCAAGCCGCTGCGCGGGCCGAACTGCACGATTTTCGACGTGCTGGATGCCACCGAGTGGGTGATCCCGGCACTGGAGATCATCGATGCGCGGATCCAGCAGGTCGACCCGGACACCCAGGTCACCCGCAAGGTCTTCGACACCATCTCCGACAACGCCGCCAACGCCGGCGTGGTCATGGGCGGGCGCGCCGTGCGCCCGGGCGACATCGACCTGCGCAAGGTGCCGGCGGTGCTCTACCGCAACGGCGTGATCGAGGAGTCCGGGGTCTCCGCCGCGGTGCTCAACCACCCGGCCAAGGGCGTGGCCTGGTTGGCCAACAAGCTGGCGCCCTATGACGTCACCCTGGAGGCCGGCCAGGTGATCCTCGGCGGCTCCTTCACCCGTCCGGTGGCGGCCAGTCCGGGCGACACCTTCCACGTCGACTACGACCAGCTCGGCTCGATTTCCTGTCGCTTCGTCTGAGGTAAGCCGCCATGCAACTGCCCATCAACAGCTTCAAACAACGCCTCGCCAGCGGCCAGGCGCAGATCGGTCTGTGGCTCGGCTTGGCCGATCCCTACAGCGCCGAGCTGGCGGCCAACGCCGGCTTCGACTGGCTGCTGATCGACGGCGAGCATGCGCCCAATGACCTGCGCAGCCTGCTCGGCCAACTCCAGGCAGTAGCGCCCTACTCTAGCGAAGCCGGGGGCAGTCACCCCATCATCCGCCCGCCGGTGGGTGACCCGGTGCTGATCAAACAGCTGCTCGATATCGGCGTCCAGACCCTGCTGGTGCCCATGGTCGAGTCCGCCGCACAGGCCGCCGAACTGGTGCGCGCCATGCGCTATCCGCCGCACGGCATCCGTGGGGTGGGCAGCGCCCTGGCGCGGGCGTCGCGCTGGAACAGCATTCCCGGCTACCTGGATCATGCCGACGAACAGATGTGCCTGCTGGTGCAGATCGAGAACCTCGAGGGTCTGGCCAATCTCGATGCGATTGCAGCGGTCGCAGGCGTCGACGGCGTGTTTATCGGCCCGGCCGACCTCTGCGCCGCCATGGGCCATCGCGGCAACCCTGGCCATCCGGAGGTTCAAGCCGCGATCGAAGACGCCATCGCCCGGGTCCGCCGCGCCGGCAAGGCTGCCGGCATCCTCTCGGCCGATGAAAAGCTCGCCCGTCGCTATCTCGAGCTCGGCTGCGCCTACGTCGCCGTCGGCGTCGACACCAGCCTGCTGATGCGAGCCCTGCAGAACCTGGCCGCCAACTTCAAGAATGCCCCGGCGCCGGTCAATGGCGGCGGTGGCGTGTACTGACCCGTATTGAGACCCAAGCATGAAACTCAACGATCTGAATCTCCTGCGCGAGCAGGCCTATGTGAACGGCGAATGGATCGAAGCCGATGACAGCGCCCGCTTCGCCGTGCACAACCCGGCCAATGGCGAGTTGATCGCCGAAGTCGCCTCCCTCGGCCGTGCGGAAACCGCCCGCGCCATCGCCGCCGCAGAAGCCGCCTGGCCGGCCTGGCGCGACAAGACCGCCAAGGAGCGTGCGACCATCCTGCGCCGCTGGTTCGAGCTGATCCTGGCCAGCCAGGAAGACCTGGCGCGGCTGCTCAGCTGGGAGCAAGGCAAGCCGCTGGCCGAGAGCCGGGGCGAGATCGCCTACGGTGCCAGCTTCATCGAATGGTTCGCCGAGGAAGCCAAACGCGTCTATGGCGACGTGATCCCCCACGACAAGCAGGGCCGCCGCCTGGTGGTGATCAAGCAGCCGATCGGGGTGGTGGCCGCCATCACGCCCTGGAACTTCCCCAACGCCATGATCACCCGCAAGGTCGGCCCGGCGCTGGCCGCCGGCTGCACCGTGGTGCTCAAACCGGCCTCCGAGACGCCGTTGTCGGCGCTGGCCCTGGCCGTGCTCGGCGAGCGCGCCGGTATCCCGGCCGGGGTGTTGAACATAGTTCCGGGCAAAAACGCACGGGAGATCGGTACCGAGCTGACCGGCAACCCCAGCGTGCGCAAGCTGTCCTTCACCGGCTCGACCGGCATCGGCAAGCTGCTGATGGCGCAGTGTGCCGAGACCATCAAGAAGGTCAGCCTGGAGCTGGGCGGCAACGCCCCCTTCATCGTCTTCGACGACGCCGATCTGGATGCGGCGGTGCAAGGCGCCCTCGCCTCCAAGTTCCGCAATAGCGGGCAGACCTGCGTGTGCACCAACCGCCTGCTGGTGCAGAACGGCATCTACGACGAATTCGCCCGCCGCCTGGTCGCGGCCGTCGAGGCGCTCAAGGTCGCCCCGGCCAGCGAGGAAGACGCTCAGCAAGGCCCGCTGATCAATGCCAAGGCGGTGGAAAAGATTCAGCAGCATATCGACGACGCGCTCGGCAAAGGCGCCACCCTGCTCGCCGGTGGCAAACCGCACGTACTGGGCGGCAGCTTCTTCGAGCCGACGGTGCTGGGCGATGTCACCGCCGCGATGCTGGTGGCCCGCGACGAGACCTTCGGCCCGCTGGCGCCGATCTTCCGTTTCGACAGCGAAGCCGAGGCCATAGCGCTGGCCAACGACACCGAGTTCGGCCTGGCCTCCTACGTCTACACCCAGAACCTCGGCCGCGCCTGGCGCGTCGGCGAGGCCCTGGAATACGGCATGGTTGGCATCAACGAAGGGCTGATCTCCACCGAAGTCGCGCCCTTCGGCGGCATCAAGCAGTCGGGCCTGGGCCGCGAAGGTTCGCACTACGGCATCGACGACTATATCGAACAGAAGTACCTGTGCCTGGGCATCGCCTGATGCCCCATACGGGGTTCGGGCGTACTGCCCGAACCCCGTCGCTTCAAGTCAGGGCTTGACCTGCTTTAGCTCGTTCAACAACCCCAGCAGTTGTTGCAGCTTCTCATTGCCCAGTTGCTCCTGGATCTTCTGGTAGTTCGCCTCCATGCCCTCGCTCATCGAGTCGAAGCACTGCTGCCCCTGATCGGTCAGGCTGATATAGACCCGGCGTTGGTCCTGCGGCGCCTTACGCCGGACAACTATGCCATCGCGCTCCAGGCGAGCCAGCACACCGGTCATGCTCGGTTTCAGAATGCAGGCCAGTTCGGCAAGCTGGTAACTCTCCAGCTCACCCTGCTGGCGCAGGATACGAATCACCCGCCATTGTTGTTCGGTCAAGCCATGTTGGTTGAGCAGCGGACGAAAGAAGCTCATGGCCGCCTCGCGGGCTTGCAGCAGGGTCAGGGTCAGGGACGGTCTAGGTGTCGGCATGGGGTACGCGGGTTGAGGTTGTGGGTTCATGAAGAGTTTAACGAAGTTTGCCGCCGTGATCAGGCCCCTGTGGAGGAATATCCTCGATCAAGGGCTAGTCCGGGCCTGCTTCAAACTCTGCCACAGCCTATCGACGGCCAGTTTCTGCTCTGGAGAAAGCTTCTCCAGGAAATACAGACGGCGTCGATCCGCCTGGCCCGGCACCAGCAGCGGTTGTTCCTTGGCCAGCTGAGCCAGTTCCGGCGACTTGCTCGACAGCGGCGAATAGAACAGGGTCGCCAGGGAGTTGCGCCGAGCATTGTCGGGCTGCAGCAGGTAATCGATAAAACGATAGGCCAGCTCCGGATGCGCCGCGTCAGCGGGTATGGCCAAGCTGTCGATGAATACCAGTGCCCCTTCTTCCGGAATCTGATAACGCAGCGACGGCCTCGCTTTGGCTGCGGTCAGGGCGTGCCCGACCCAGGCCATGGCGACGCACAACCGCCCTTGGGACAAGTCTTCGATATAAGCTTCATTGTCCAGGGAGCCTATCCGTCGACCCAGCTCCAGCAAGGGTTTGCCCGCTCGCCCGATCTGCCCCGCACTGCTGCGGGCCAAGCTTTTACCCTGGTAATTCAGCCACAGCGATAGCGTTTCCTCCGGTGCATCCAGCAAACCGATGCCACAGCCCGCCAGACGGGCACTCTGCTGCTCATCGAACAGCAGGCTCCAGCTGTTCGGCAAGGGTCCGCCGAATGCCTGCTCCGCCAGTTCGGGATTGGTCACCAAGCCCACAGTGCCCCACAGATAAGGCACGACATAGCGGTTGGCGGAATTGAACCCGGCCAGCATGGCCAGCAACTCGGGATCGACGCTGGCGTAGTGCGGCAACTGGTGCATATCCAACGCCTGCAAGCGCCGGTCCTTGATCAGCCGGGCGAGCTGGAAATGCGACGGCACTACCAGATCGAAATGTTCGCCACGAGTGAGTGCCTGGTCGAGTTCATCCGCTGCGGTGAAGGTTTGGTAGTCAACCCGCACACCCGTGTCGCGCTGGAAGTTTTCCAGCACCCCGGGGTCGATATAGTTCTTCCAGTTGAGGACACGCAGCACCTCTTGCGCCTGGACGCTGAATGCAACTACGCCCAACAGCACGAGCAAAGACAGACGCCTCATCGGTTCCCTCCAGAGATTGCAAGATTAAGGTGCCAACCGCCACTGCAGCGGTTGGCTTGCCTGGCATTAGAGAGACTCGGTGAGGGCACGTCTTGTACCTGGCTGCCGCTGGACTTGTTCCTGGATGCCGGGAGCGTTAGAGCCTGTTCATGATCTCGCGAGCTAAGGTCAGGCAAGGCGAAAACAGGCGAGGAAGCGGAGTTTACGAGTGGTAAATGAGCATTCCGAGCCTGTTTTCAACGCCGCATGGCCGACGCGCAGCAGATCATGAACAGGCTCTTAGTCCGTCAGGCGGATCTCGAAGTGGCGCTTCTTGCCCAGGCTGAGGAGCCAGCCGCAACCGTCACGCGGCAGAGCGGTATCGACATTGACCACGCTCACGCCATCGAGCCGCACCCCCCCTCCCGCCGCCAGTCGCCGTGCCGCCCCCCGGGATGGCTGCAAGCCGGCCGCCACCAGCAGGTCGGTCAACGACAGGCCGCGCTGCAGGTCGGCGCAGCTAAGCGGCACAATCGTCAGCCCCTCGCGCATGGCGCCGTGCTCGAACAGCCCGCGCGCCGCCGCCTCGGCAGCCCGTGCGGTCTCCTGGCCATGGGCCAGGGTCGTGGCCTCGTTGGCCAGCACGATTTTCGCCTGGTTCAGCTCGGCGCCCGGTAACGCCGCCAGGCGATTCACCTCGTCCAGCGGCAGTTCGGTAAACAGCGCGAGAAAGCGGCCGACATCGCGGTCATCGCAGTTGCGCCAGAACTGCCAGAAATCGAAGGGCGCCAGCTTGTCGGCGTTCAGCCAGACCGCTCCCTGCGCCGATTTACCCATCTTGCGCCCATCGCTGGTGGCCAGCAGCGGCATGGTCAGGCCATACAGCTGGGTGCCGCCCTGGCGCCGCGACAACTCGACGCCGTTGATGATGTTGGCCCACTGATCGGCGCCGCCCAATTGCAGGGTGCAGCCATGCCGACGCGACAGTTCGACGAAATCGTGGGCTTGCAGCAGGGTGTAGCCAAACTCCTGGAACGACAGCGAGTGCTCGCGGTCCAGGCGCTGGCGCACGGCATCGAAGGTCAGCAGGCGATTGATCGAGAAGTGCCGCCCCACCTCGCTGAGAAACTGCAGGTAGCCCAGGCCATCGAGCCAGTCGGCGTTGTCCACCACCAAGCCGTCGCCAGGCCCATCGCCCAGCGTCAGGTAGCGGCCGAAGGTCTGGGTGATTCCGGCGATGTTCTCGACTATCTGCGCTTCGCTGAGCATCGGCCGGCTCTCATCGCGAAAGCTCGGATCGCCGATGCGCGTGGTCGCCCCGCCGATCAGCAGAATCGGCCGATGCCCGGCCTTCTGCAGCCAGCGCATCAGCATCAACCCCTGCAGATGGCCGACGTGCAGACTGTCGGCGGTGGCATCGAAACCCAGGTAGACGGTCAGCGAGCCGCTATCCAGCTGCGCGCTCAGGCCTTGCAGGTCGGTGCATTGATGGATGAAGCCGCGCGCCTGCAACAGGGCGATCAGGTCGTGATGGGGTGAGGGCATTGCAGTCTCCTTGGGAATGAACGATCACCAGAGGAGACAAGGAGCAAGAGTAGTTCCGATCCGCCTCAGGCGGATCGGAATGCACGCAGCATCTACCGCCTCGAATGAGCGAGTAGATAAGCGTAATAAGCGTTGAGGGAAATCGTTAACCTGTTCATGATCTGCACTCTAACGGAATCACCTCTCAAGTCAAGGCCCCTTCCATGACAAAGCTGCTGCGGCAACAGAACTCCCTGAGCCTCGACCTGGCCATGCCTGTGCTCCAGGCCGCCCTGGACCAAGCGGCCGAACTGAATGTGCGGGTGAGCATTGCCATTGTCGATGCGGCGGGCCACCTGATCCATATGGCCCATATAGACAACGCACCGCTGCAGCTCCGCGATCGAGGCCGCCCAAGCAGCGCGGGCAAGCCCCTCCCACAAAGGCAAGCCGCGCCATACCCCCCAATATAAAAACGGGCCGTTAAGGCCCGTTAAACGCTCGGTAATCTCAGGCCTTGGCCGGCTGCCCACGGAAATAGGGAATCACCTGCTCGCCGATGTTCTTCAGGGTCTCCAGTTGCGCCCACTGCGGCACTGTGCCCATCTGGCAGATAAACAGGATCTCGTCGGCACCGGCTTCCTGCAGGCGCTGCACGTAGCCGATGCAATCTTCGACCGTGCCGTAGGCGTGGTTGGGGTTCATCATCGCCATGGTCGGGTCGGAGAAGTCCGCGGTGATCTCTTCCGAGGCGAAGCGCGACTTGATCACGCTCTGGCCGTTGCCGTCGGTGAAGGTGTCGTCCTGCCATTTGGCCGGGTCCGGGCGCTCGCCGCCGGCGTACCAGTAGGCCAGTGATTCCATGAAGTAGCGCTGGCCACGGATGCCGATCTTGCGCGCCTGTTCGTTGTCGGCGAGGACTATGGCCGGGCACAGGGCGGCGATATGGCGGTTGGGGCGGAAGCCGACCTGGTCCTTCTCGTCACGGTTGTCCCAGGCCTCGTGGTAGACGGCGACCTTCTTGGCGATCTCTTCCGGGCCACCGAACCCCAGCACCAGGGCGCCCATGCCGCGCTCGCCGGCGCGCTTGAGCGATTCGGTGTTGGTGCAGGCCAGGTACATCGGTGGGTGCGGATACTGGTAGGGCTTGGGATGGATCGGCCGCAGGGGAATCTGCACGAAATCGCCGTGATGTTCGATCTCGTCCTGCACGAACATCTTCGGGATCAGGTACATGGCTTCGTCGATCTGCGGCTGCAGGGTCGCCAGGTCGTAGCCGAAGGTGCCGGCTTCCTGCTGGGTGCCGCCCTTGCCGACGCCGAAGTGCACACGGCCCTTGGACAGCAGGTCGAGGGTGGCGATGCGCTCGGCTACCTTGACCGGATGGTTCATCGCCGGCGGCAGGCAGACCACGCCGTGGCCGATGCCGATGCGTTCGGTCTTGCCGGCGACGAAGGCCAGCATGGTCTCGGGCGCGGACATATGCGAGTAGTTGCTCAGCGCGGTGTGCTCGACGCACCAGAAGGTGTCGAAGCCGAGCTGGTCGGCGAGCACCGCCTGCTCCACGGTGTCTTCGAAAATCTTGCGGTCGCCTTCACGGCTGGAGTCCACCGTCTGGGCTTCATAGATCAGGGAGAATTTCATGTTTGATCCTTGTACTTATTGGCTGGTCGGTCGGCGGTCAGGGAGTGCGCCTTGCAGCCATGTTCGGGGATAGCAGCGGCGGTGGAATCGCTCAAACGGACTAGCACGTAGGGCGGACTCAGGAGCGTAGCGAACAGTCCGCCGTTGGAAATGGCGTACTGCTTCGCGAGTACGCCCTACGCTCGGCGGAGCGTCCTACGCCCTTGTAGCCGGCAGGACTTTCAGAGAAAGAAGTCGCTGCTGTCCTGGCCCATGCTCACGCCGCCGAGGTTCCAGGCGTATTTGGCTGGGCTGTTGGCGACGTGGGCGCGGCCGGTGTGGATGTCGCGGAAGGCGCGGTTGATCACGTGGCTGCGGAAGATGGTCGAGGCGCCGCTGTTGAACATCAGCTCGGCGACCGCCCGCGCGCACTTGTCGGCCACCAGCGCCGAGTCGTAACGCATCTTCACCCGCTCCGGCATGCTCAGTGGCTCGCCGTTTTGCGCGCGTTGCAGCATCAGGGCGAAATTGCGCAGCAGCACCGTCTTGCATTCGTCGACGCAGACCATGGCGTTGGCCAGCGCGGTCTGCGCCGCCGGGTCCTGGAGCATCTTGCGTCCGTCGTTGACCCCGACCCGCGCGCGGTTATGTTCGACGAACTGGTCGACCGCGCCCTGCAAGGCGCCGATCGCCGAGGAAGACACGGCGCGCACGAAGATCTGCCCGAACGGCAAGCGGAACAACGGCGCAGTGTTCACCGCGTTGCCCGGGCTGTTCTGCATGAAACCATCCAGGGCGCGATGGGTGCGATATTCGGGAACGAAGGCGTTCTCCACCAGGATATCGTGGGAGCCGGTGGCTTCCAGGCCCATCACGTTCCAGTTGTCGAGTATCTGGTAATCCCTACGCGGCAGCAGGAAGGTCCGGTAGTCCGGCGCCCCGCCCGCCTCGGCCGGCGGCACCATGGCGCCAAGGAACACCCAGTCGCAGTGTTTGCTGCCGGAGGAGAAACCCCAGCGACCGCTGAGGCGGAAGCCACCGTCGACCCGCTCGACCTTGCCCACCGGCATATAAGAAGAAGAAATCAGCACGCCGGAGTCCTGGCCCCAGACGTCTTGCGCGGCGCGGTCGTCGAACAGCGCCAGCTGCCAGTTGTGGATGGCTACCACGCCGAGCACCCAGGCCGAGGACATACAGCCTTCGGCGAGCGTCATCTGCACCTCGAAGAAGTCCTTGGGCTCCAACTCGTAGCCCTCCCAGCGGGCGGGCTGGAGGATGCGGAAGAAACCGGCCTCCTGGAAGTCGCGAATGGTCTCTTCCGGCAGTTGGCCGAGCTGCGCGGCCTGCGGCGCGCGTTCGCGCAGCAGTGGCACCAGTTCGCGGGCACGTTGGGTCAGACGCTGGCGAATCAGGTCTTGGTCGAGCATCTTGTTGTTCTCCTGTGTTCACCCCGTCCGCCGGGGCGCGCGTTCAGCAGGTAGCGGGCCGCGCTACAGAAGACCGGCGGCCGTGCCTACGCGGGCATTCAAGCAATGCCTGGGCGGGCGAACATCCCTCAAACGGACCAGATGGATGCGGGCTTGGGGCCGGTCGCGGATTTCGTGGTTAAGCCCGCTATTCCCAGAGGCTAAAAGCAGCCAAACCCCGACTAGTCCCCTCGGACGATGTTGCCGCCGCTAGCCGTTGCAAGAATCCATCGCACTCCATGCACAACCAGCCGTGCACAACTCAGAGGGCCGTGCGATGAACGAAGCCAACCTGAAAGCCGAGATGCTCCAAGCCATGCGCCGCCTGGCCAAGTCGGTGACCATCATCACCACCAGCAACGGCCACGAGCGTTTCGCCATGTCCGCCACGGCGGTCGACTCGCTGAGCACCGAGCCGCCGTCGCTGCTGATCTGCGTAAACAAAACCGCCTCCCTGCATGCGGTGCTGGATGCCGGCGCGGACTTCTGCGTGAACATCCTCGGTCTGGAACAGGAAGAGCTGTCGCACCTATGCAGCGGGCCGATCAAGGGCGAGGCGCGGTTCCAGCGCGGCAACTGGCTGAGCAGCGCCGACGGCATTCCCTACTTGGGCGACGCGCAGTCGGCGATCCTCTGCCGCCAGGACGGCAAGTTCAGCTACGGCACCCACAGCATCTTCATCGGCCGCATCCAGCAGATTCACAACGGTGCGGCGATCAGCCCGCTGGTCTATCTGGATGGTTCCTACACCACCACCGCTGCGCCCGCGCCGACCCTCGCGGCGGCCGGCTGAGGCGCGCGGCATGGACGGGAGTGAGGCTTTGGCGCCATTGCGGGTTACCTCCGCCGAGCAACTGAGCTGGGACGACCGGGCCGAGCTGCTGGTGGTCGGCTTCGGCGGCGCCGGGGCCTGCGCGGCCATAGAAGCGGCCAGCCGGGGGTTGTCCGTGCTGGCCCTGGAACGCTTCGCCGGCGGCGGCGCCACCGCGATCAGCGGCGGCGTGGTCTATGCCGGCGGCGGTACGCCCTACCAGCAGCAGGCCGGCTATAGCGACAGCAGCGAGGCGATGTTCGGCTACCTGCGTCAGGAAGTCGGCGAGGCGGTATCCGCCGCGACTCTGCGCGACTTCTGCGAACGCAGCCGTGAACAGCTGGCCTGGCTGGAACGCCAGGGCGTGGCCTTCGAGGCCAGCGTGCCGCCGCACAAGACCTCCTACCCGAGCGACCAGTACTACCTCTATTACTCCGGCAACGAAGCGGTGCCGGTGTATGCCGAACAAGCGCCGCCGGCACCGCGCGGACACCGGACAAAAGGCCCGGGGATGTCCGGCGCCAGCCTGTTCGCCGCGCTGAAAACCGCCGCCCTCAGCCGTGGTGTGCGCCTGCACAGCCAGTGCGAGGTGCGCCGCCTGGTCCTCAGCGAGCGCGATGAAGTGCTCGGCGTCGAGGCCTGGCAACTGCCGCCCGGCAGCCGCGCGGCACGCTGGCACGGACGCTTGAGCCGCTGGGCCACGACGATCCATATGTATGCCCCGGCGCTGGCCGATGGTTTGCGCACGCGTCTGCGGCGGATCGAACGAGCACACGCCCAACGCCGGCTGATCCGCGCCGAACGTGGCGTGCTGCTGAGCGCGGGCGGCTTTATCTTCAACCGCGCGTTGGTTCGCCAGCATGCGTCGCAGTATTTGGCCGGCCTGCCGCTCGGCACCACCGGCTGCGACGGTAGCGGCATCCGCCTCGGGCAGAGCGCCGGTGGCGCACTGGAGCGGATGGACAAGGTCAGCGCCTGGCGCTTTATCAACCCACCACTGGCCTGGGCCCGCGGGCTGATCGTCAACGGCGCCGGTCAGCGCTACTGCAACGAAGAGGTGTATGGCGCCACGCTCGGCCACGCCATGGTCGAGGAACAGGGCGGCCGCGCCATCCTGATCCTCAATAAGGCCCTGGTGCGCGAAGCGCTGCGCCAGGTCGGGCCAGGCAAGGTCTGGCAGTTCCAGCGTCTACCGGTACTGCTCAACCTGCTGTGCAACGCCAAACGCGCTAGCAGCCCAGCCGTGCTGGCTGAACGCTGCGGTTTACCGGTGGTTGAACTGGAGCAAAGCCTCGCCGCTTACAACCGCGCCGCTCGCGGCGAGACAGCCGATGCCTTTGGCAAGTCGACGGCCATGCTCGCCAACCTGGAACAAGGGCCTTGGTACGCCCTCGACCTGTCCTTCGACAGCCGCCTGTTCCCCTGCCCGGCCATCACCCTCGGCGGACTCAAGGTCTGCGAGCGCAGCGGCCAGGTGCTGGACGACGCCGGCGCGCCTATCGCCGGCCTCTATAGCGCCGGGCGCAATGCCGTGGGCATCGCTTCCAACCTCTATGTCTCTGGCCTGTCGCTGGCCGACTGCGTCTATTCCGGGCGCCGCGCCGGCGCCCATATCGCCACGCACACCTCACTCGAAACCGCCTGATCAGGAGAACAACAATGAAACGCGTAGAAGGCAAAGTCTGCATCATCACCGGTGCCGCCAGTGGCGTCGGTCGCGAGGATGCCCTGCTGCTGGCCCGCGAAGGCGCCAAGGTAGTGTTGACCGACCTCAACGAGGAGGCCGGCCGCCAGGTCGCCGCCGAGATCGGCGAGAACGCGCTGTTTATCCGCCAGGACATCGCCAGCGAAGCCGACTGGCAAAACGTCATCAAGGTCACTCTGGAACGCTTCGGCCGCCTCGACGTGCTGGTCAACAACGCCGCCATCCTGGCCCTCGGCAGCATCGAGGACACCAGCCTGGAGCTGTTCCAGAAGGTGCAGAAGATCAACAGCGACGGCTACTTCCTCGGCTGCAAATACGCCGTACAGGCGATGAAGGAAAGCGGCGGCGGCTCGATCGTCAATATGTCCTCGGTGGCGGCCCTAGGCGGCATGCCGATGTTCTGCGCCTACTCCGCCTCCAAGGGCGCGGTAGCGGCCATGACCCGTTCCGTGGCCCTGCACTGCAAACAGCAGGGCTACCGCATCCGCTGCAACAGCGTGCACCCGGACGGCATCAACACGCCGATGACCCAAGCCCTCACCGGTGGTCAACCGATCCCCCAGGAGGTGCTGGATGCCGACCCGATGAACCGCATGTGCGCGCCGCAGGACATCGCCAACGTGGTGCTGTTCCTCGCCAGCAACGAGTCGCGCTTCATCAACGGCGCCGAGATCCGCGTCGACAACGCCCAACTGATCAGCGGGATCTGAGAAGGTGTTTTCAAACTCGGCGAGCGAAGGTCAGGCAAGGCAAAAATGGCTGAGGACGCGGAGTTTACGAGCTGTAAATGAGCATTCCGAAGCCATTTTTAACGCAGCATGACCGAGCGCAGACAATTTGAAAACAGCTTCTGAGGCGGAGGTGAACATGGGCACACAACAGCTGAACCTGACCCCGGCCGAAGCGACCACGCTGGGCGGCTACCGCCTGCAAGTGGCCGTGGTGATCGACGAGACTGCCGACGCTCGCTCGCTGGTGCTGCACGTGCCAGCCGAACTGCACGAGCGCTTCCGCTACAAGCCAGGACAGTTCCTCAGCTTTCGCGTGCCCGTTGCCGGCAAGCTGCTAACCCGCTGTTACTCCATGGCCAGCTCGCCGGATTGCGATGCGCTGCCCAAGGTCACGGTGAAGCGGGTCGAGGGTGGACGGGTGTCCAACTGGATGAACCAACGGGTACAGGCCGGCGACTGGCTGGAGGTGCTGCCCCCAGCGGGCCATTTCTGTTTAAACGAGAGCCATCTGACTGCGGGCGACCACGACCTAGTCCTGTTCGGTGGCGGCTCCGGCATTACTCCGGTGTTCTCCATCCTCAAGTCGGCGCTGCGCACCAGCCAGCGGCGGATCAAGCTGATCTACGCCAACCGCGACGAGGCCTCGGTGATCTTCAAGGACGAGCTGCGCCAACTGGCCAAGGCCAACCCCGAACAACTGGAAGTGGTGCACGTGCTCGATTCGCTGCACGGCTACCTGACCGCCGCCGAGGTGCGCCAACTGGTGCGCGGGCATGCCGGCGCGGAGTTCTTCATCTGCGGCCCCGGGCCCTTTATGGACACGGTGGAAGGGGCGCTGCTGGCGCTGGGCGAGGCGCCGGCGCGCATCCATGTCGAGCGTTTCGTCTCGCCGCCCGATCCGGACGAGCTGCTGGCGCAGGAGGCCGAGGCGCGCGCGGCAACCGCCGATTCCACCTGCGAAGTCCTGACCGTGGAGCTGGACGGCCAGCAGCACGAGATCGCCTGCCAGCCCGGCGACACAGTGCTGCAAAGCTGCAAGGCCGCCGGCCTGGACGTGCCCTCCTCCTGCGAGGAGGGCTTCTGCGGCGCCTGCATGTGCAAGGTGCAGGAAGGCGACACCCAGCTGGCGCGCAACGACGTGCTCAGCGCCCAGGAGTTGGCCGAGGGCTGGACCCTGGCCTGCCAGAGCCGGCCAACCAGCGCACGGGTGCGGCTGCAGTTTCCAGATTGAGGAGCAGTCCTGAGCGTCTGCTCCTTTTTCCCGGCTTCGGCCGGGTTTTTTATGGTCGCTGGAATGAGATGGGGGCCGTGTTGGCTTCTCGTCGCTTCCCGTCGGCTGACGCTTGCTCGTCGGCTAGTCCCAATGGACGATCACCGGCGGCCGGGCTCTGGTTAGACTCCGAACGAAGAACTTGGCCCACAACAATAAAGAGGTTCAGTTATGGCACGTTTGCAGAACAAGGTAGCGGTCGTGACCGGTGCCGCTTCGGGTATAGGTCTGGCCTGCGTGCGCCGCTTCGCCGAGGAAGGCGCGCAGGTGGTCGGCCTCGACCTCGGCGAGCCGCCGGCCGAAGCGCTGCAGGGTCTCGACCCGGCGCCGCTGTTCCTGCGCCTGAACGTCACCGACGAAGCGCAGACCCAGGCGGTGATGGCCGAGGTGATAGCGCGCTTCGGCCGTATCGACGCGCTGGTCACCGCCGCCGGCGTCGCCAGCCAGGGCAGCGTGACCCAGACCGACACCGCCAGTTGGCAGCGCATGCTCGACATCCACCTCAACGGCTGCATGTTCGCCTGCAAGTACGCGCTGCCGCAGATGGTCGCCCAGCGCAGCGGCTCGATCATCACCTTCGGCTCGATCTTCGGTCTGCAGGGCTGCGACGGCAACGTCGCCTACAATGTGGCCAAGGGCGGCATCAACCAGCTGACCCGCTCCATGGCGATCGACTACGGCTACGCCAACGTGCGGGTCAACGGCCTGTGCCCAGGCCTGATCGAGACGCCGATGACCAGCATGGTCCGCGAGAACGAGGCCTTCCATGCCTACTTCGCCTCGCAGCACATGCTCTGCCGCGCCGGGCAGCCGGAAGAAGTGGCCAACGTGGCACTGTTCCTCGCCTCCGACGAGGCTTCCTTCGTCAGCGGGCAGATGATTGCCGTCGATGGTGGCTTCTCCGCTGGCCGCCGCTTTGCCCCGCCGCCGCTTTAAGCGCTCGCCCGAGACACCCGGCCGGGCGCCCTGCCCCGGCCGTTCCCATCCGTTTCCATCCTCTGCCTGAGGAGGCGCCATGCCGTCTGTTGAAAACGCCCACACCATTCCACAACTCATGGCCGCCGCCGCACAGACGTATGGCGACAGCCCAGCCATCGAGGAAGCCGGCCGGCGGATCAGCTACCGCGAACTCGACCAACTGCGCCGCCAAGCCGCCCGCGCCTTGCTGGCGCTGGGTGTGCAGGCCGGTGAACGGGTGGCGATCTGGGCGCCGAATATCTGGGAATGGATAGTCGCGGCCACGGCGCTGCAAAGCGTCGGCGCCGCCCTGGTGCCGTTGAACACGCGGATGAAGGGCACCGAGGCCGGCTTCGTCCTGCGCGAGAGCGGTGCCAGCCTGCTGTTCTCGATAGGCGAGTTCCTCGGTGTCGACTATCCGCGTCAACTGGAAGGCGAAGCCTTACCGGCCCTACGCCAGATCGTCAGCCTGCGCGGCGCCGGCAACGGCGCTCTGGCCTGGAGGGATTTTCTCGCCCTGGCCGCCGAGGTTTCGCCGGCCGAGCTGGTGGTGCGTGAGGAGTCGGTCAACCCGCAGTCGCTCTCCGATCTGCTGTTCACCTCCGGCACCACAGGCCGGCCCAAGGGCGTCATGACCCAGCATGGGCAGAACCTGCGGGTGGTGCGCGACTGGAGCGCGGTGGTCGGCCTGCGTGAGGGCGACCGCTACCTGATCGTCAATCCGTTCTTCCACTCTTTCGGCTACAAGGCCGGCTGGCTGGCGGCGCTGATGCGCGGCTGCACCATCCTGCCGCAACAGGTGTTCGATGTGCAGGCGGTGCTGGAGTGTGTGGCGCGCGAGCGCATCAGCGTGCTGCCGGGGCCACCGACCCTCTATCAATCGTTGCTCGCCCACCCGCAGCGGGCGCAGTACGACCTGTCCTCGCTGCGTGTGGCGGTGACCGGCGCAGCAGCGATTCCGGTGCAGATGATCCATCGCATGCGTGATGAGCTCGGTTTCCAGACCATCATCACCGCCTACGGGCTGACCGAAGTCTGCGGCTTCGCCACCATCTGCCGCCCCGGAGACGCCCCCGAGCTGGTCGCCACCACCAGCGGGCGGGCCATGCCTGGCATCGAACTTTGCTGCGTGGATGCCGAGGGCAACCTGCTATCGCCAGGCGAACCCGGCGAGGTATTGGTGCGTGGCTACAACCTGATGCAGGGCTACTTCAACGACCCCCAGGCCAGCCTGGAGACCATCGATAACGACGGCTGGCTGCATACCGGGGATATCGGCGTACTCGACGCGCAGGGCTATCTGCGCATCACCGACCGGCTGAAGGACATGTTCATCACCGGCGGCTTCAACGTCTACCCGGCGGAGATCGAGCAATGCCTGCTGAAGTATCCGGGGCTGGTCCAGGTCGCGGTGATCGGCATCCCCGACGAACGCCTCGGCGAGGTGGCGATGGCCTTTGTGCTGCCGACACCCGGTAGCGTGATCGAGGAGCCGGCCCTGCTCGCCTGGTGCCGCGAACAAATGGCCAATTACAAGGTGCCGCGGCGGGTGCAACTGCTCCAGGCCATGCCGCTGAATGCCGCCGGCAAGGTGACCAAGAATGCCTTGCGCGAACTGGCCGCGGCCGGAACCTAAGGCTCGTCCCACGCGCACAGACTGGCAAAACCCCACCCCCCAACCGAGGACTCTCTGAAATGGAAAAGATCATCTACCTCGTCTGGCGCGACGCCCAGACCGACAGTGAAACCTTCGCCCAGCGCCTGCGCGGTGAAGTCGCCAACCAGCTGCTGGCCCTCGGCGCCTGCGGCCTGCAGGTGAATGTCGTCGACCGCCAGGTCGAAGCCGCCGCCGGTCTGCGCCAGGCCAACAGCCAGCCGCTGATGGACGGCAGCGTGGCGCTGTGGGTCGACAGCGCCATCGCCCAGTTCCGCCAACCGTTCGAGGCGGTGCTGGCGTCGGCGGTCGCGCGACTGGCCGGCTATCTGGTCAGCGAGTCGGTGCCGATCCGCAACACCCGCTTCCCGGCCGTGCCGGGCGAACGCACCCACGGCTTCGCCCAACTGGCCCTGCTGACCCGCCCGGCCGGGCAGGATCCGGCGACCTGGCTGGACATCTGGCACAACCAGCACACCCAGGTGGCGATCGACACTCAGGACAATTTCCTCTACGTGCAGAACCTGGTGCTGCGCCCGCTGAACGCGGACGCGCCGAAGTTCGACGCCATAGTCGAGGAGTGCTTCCCGCCAGCGGCGATGACCGACCCACAGGCGTTCTTCGACGCCGTCGGCGACGAGGCCAAATTCCAGCGCAATCTGGCGACCATGATGGAGAGCTGCCAGCGCTTCATCGACTTCGACAAGATCGATGTGTTGCCGACCAGCCAGTACCTGCTCAAGGCCGCCACGGCCAGCTGATTGAACGTCTACGCGGCGATACGAGAACGGGCCCTGGAGCCCGTTTTTTATCGCCCTCAGATCACCCGCGCCGGATGCTGCACGCGCGGCGCGCCGAGCATCTCGCGGTAGGACGGTGGCTGGCGCCCTTCGGCCTCGCTGATGCCGTAACGCGGGGCGATCTCGGCGGTGACCAGGGTCTGCCCGCTGTAGCTCATCAGCTCAGGATCGTTGAGCAGCGCATGGATCACCCGGCCATTGAACTGCGGTGTCTCGGCCTGGGCCAGGAAGGCATCGTACTGCTCGCCATGATTCTCGCCGGCGATGCGCGTACGCTCGGTCAGTTGCGGCCCCAGCCAGAGGGACAGCGCGGCCACTCCGGTGCCTTCGAAATCGACCGCCATGTCGGCTGCCAGCTTGTCGCAACCGGCCTTCTGCGCGCCGTAGGCCGGCCCGTGCATATAGCAGCCGGCGCCGAACGACGAGGTGAAACCGATCAGCCCGTGGCCGCCACGCACCAGCAACGGCGCGGCATGGTAGCTGGCGACATAGGCGGAGCGCAGACCGACTTCGAGGATCCGTACTAGCTCCAGCGGCTTCTCCCAGAACGGCCCTGGATCGATCAGGTTCTCGTGGAGAAAGGCGGCGTTGTTCACCAGCAAATCGAGACGCCCGCATTCGCGCTCGACCCGCTCGAACAGCGCCTGCACCTGGGCATCGTCGGCATGGTCACAGGTCACCGCAATGCCCCGGCCACCGGCGCGGGTGATGGCTGCTGCGCTGTCCTCCAGCGAGCCGCGCAGGGGCCGCCCATGCAGGTTTGAGCCCGCCTGATCGGCGGCGCGTCCGGTGACAAAGACGGTCATGCCGGCGGCGCCAAGCGCCAGGGCGATACCCTTGCCGACGCCGCGGCTGGCGCCGGTGACGACGGCGACCTGGGTGGGCTCTGTATTCATATGCAGCTCCTAGCTTGTGTGTAGGGCCGGCGCGGCGCGCCTGGCAGACCCTAGGTGGTTTAGGACAAGCCCCCCGCAGCACGGGTTAGCCGAGTAATGACGGGCTGCTTGAGGGCTCGGTCTTTAGGCTCTGACTCTTGATATGGTTAGCCGCCAGATAACCGAAGCACATGGCCGGACCGATAGTCGAGCCGGCGCCCGGGTAGGTGCGGCCCATCATCGAGGCCGCGCTGTTGCCGATGGCATACAGGCCGGCGATGGGCTGGCCGTCCTCATGCAGCACGCGGGCATGCACGTCGGTGAGCAGGCCGCCCTTGGTGCCGATATCGCCGGCGTCGATGCGCACTGCGTAGAACGGCCCGCGGGTCAAAGGCGCCAGGCAGGGATTGGGCTGCACATTGGGGTCGCCGTAGTAGCGGTCGAACAACGACTCGCCCTTGTGGAAATCCTCGTCGCGGCCCCGCACGGCCATGGCATTGAAGCGCTCCACGCTGCGCGCCAAGCCAGCCGGGTCGATGCCGATCTGCCCGGCCAGGGCCTCCAGGCTCGCGGCCTTGTGGAAATAGCCGCGCAGGTGCTTGGGCAGTTGCCAGTCCGGCTGGGCGTAACCGGGCAGCAGCGCGCCGCAGGGGTATTTGCGGCGGAATTCGGCGTCGAAGACCATCCAGCAGGGCACGCTCACCGCGCCTTCGCGGTTGTGGGCGTACATCGCGTAGACGATGTCGGTGTAGGGCGCCGCCTCGTTGACGAAGCGCTGGCCGGCGGAGTCGACCAGCACGCAGCCGGGCAGGGTGCGTTCGACGAACAGCGCACGCTGCTTTTCCTCACCCGCGACATGGGTGGTGGGCGCCCACCAGCTGTGACCCATCAGCGCCGTGTCCGCGCCTATGGCCTGGCCGGCGCGAATGGCGTCGCCGGTATTGTTCGGCGGCGTGGCACTCCAGGCAGCCTGCGAGGGTTGTGGCAGATACTGCTGACGCATCGCCTGGTTACGCTCGAAGCCACCGGCGCCGAGTATCACCCCATGGCGCGCCTTGATCCGCAACGAACGCCCCTCATGGCACGCCAGCACACCGCTGACCCGGCCGTCCTCGACTATCAGTTCTTCCAGTGCGCAGTTCAGCCACAGGGGTAGCGCGCGGTCCAGCAGGGAGGCGCGCAAAGCGCCGATCAGCGCATTGCCCAGGGTCAGGAAGCGGTCGCGGCGCGACAGCCGCCGGCCCTCCCGATCCCGCCAGTAGCGCCAGATCACCCGCAGGGTCAGGCCAAGCCAGCCCTTGCCACGGCAAAGCAGCACCTGCGCCTCTTTCATGGTCATGGCCATGCGCCCCAGCATCAGGGTGCCGGGCGATGGCGGGCGCATGAGCAGGAATTCTTCGCCCAGTTCGGCGGCGTCGAAGGGTTGCGGGTCCATGGAGCGATAGCCCGGCTTGCCGCCCTCCACCTCCGGGTAATAGTCGGAATAGCTGGGCTGTGCCTCGAAGCGCACCCGCGTCTGCCCCTCGAGATACTCGACCATCTCGCGGCCATGCTCGACATAGGTTTCAATACGCCCATCGTCGATTTCCCCGTGGGTCACCGCCTTGATATAGCGAATCGCCTCCTCCGCCGAGTCCGCGCCGCCGAGCGCGGCGATCCGGTGGTTATTGGGTATCCAGATGCCGCCGCCGGATACCGCCGAGGTGCCGCCGTACTGCGCACTCTTCTCGATCAGCAGCACGTTCAGCCCGAGGTCATGGGCGCGCAACGCGGCGGTCATGGCCCCCGCTCCTGAGCCGACCACCAGCACATCGCAGCAGTCATCCCAGTTGATCTTGCCGTCATTCATGCGACCATCTCCGCTCAGGGCCTACAGGACAAGGAGCCGCCGCCGTCAGCCCGGAGCTGTGCGCAGTCGACCTGGGGATTGTTGGCAGGCCCCGCAGGCCAAACATCGTCCGATGGGACTACGGTTGGTCTGGATATGGTCGATGTGGATACGGCAGGCGACAGCGCAGGCAGGGAGAAATTTTCGGCTAGTCCAGTTGGACGATGTTGAGCCTTCGGCCGTGACTCCATAGTCACCCCAGCTCCACTCCCCAAACCTGAATTGCAGGTCGGGCTGGTCCCGACCTCGGCAAGAGGACGATATGATAAGAACAACAGTCGCCCCACAACCGCTACGCACCTCCGTGCGCCTGGCCCTGCTGATGTTGGCCGGTGGGCTGAGCGGTCAGGCCAGCGCCCTGTCCTTCCAGCCCAACGATGAGCTGGCGATAGATCTGGACACGACCCTGAGCTACGGCCTGGCCTGGCGTACCGACGACCGTGACCATCGGCTGACCAGTGACGCCAATGGCAACGACGGTGACAACGCCTTCGACAAAGGCAGCCTGATCAACAACCGTGTCGGCTTCATTTCCGAGGCCAACCTCAATTGGCGCACCGACTACGGCCTGTTCGTTCGCGCCGCCGGCTTCTACGACCGCGTCTACGACCAGGGCAACGACAATGACACCGGCACTTCCAACTGCTTCGCCGGCGGCCAGTGTTCCAGGCCCGATCGTTTTCCGCAGCAAACCATCGACCAGCACCGCGAAGACCTGCGCCTGCTCGACTCCTACCTGTACGGCACCTGGGATCTAGCCGGCCGCGACCTCAACCTGCGCCTCGGCGACCAGGTGGTGAGTTGGGGTGAGAGTCTGTTCTACCAAGGCATCTCGTCCGCGCAGAGCCCGGTGGACGCTACCAAGGCGACCACCCCGGGCGTCGAGGTCAAGGAGATCCTCCTGCCGGTTGGCCAACTGTTCGCCCAGTACAGCCTGACCGACAACCTCAACCTGCAGGCCTACTACCAGTACGAATGGGAAAAAACCGAACTGTTCGGGGTCGGCAGCTACTTCTCCACCACCGACCTGATCGACGAAGGCGGCTTCAACGACGCCAGCGGTTTCCTCAAGCGGCTGGACGATGACGAGCCGTCCGACAGCGGCCAATACGGCGTGGCCATGACCTATACGGCCGAGTCGCTGAACAATACCGAGTTCGGTGTCTACTACTCGCGCTTCCACGACAAGACCCCGACGCTGGACTTCCTCAGCGACTTTGGCAGCTACCGGGTGCGCTACTTCGACGACATCGACCAATACGGCGCCAGCTTCGCCACCGTGCTCGGCGACACCAGTTTCTCGGGTGAGGTCAGCTACCGCGATGGCCAGCCGGTGCTGGTCGACACCGCCACCACCTTCAACGGCTTCGGCTTCCCCATCGCCATCCCGCTCCCGCCGCACGCGGTAAGGGCCAAAACTCTGCAGGCGCAGATGTCCATGATCCATGTGGTCGGCCCGACCTCCTGGGCGGACAACACCACCCTGGTCGGTGAAGTGGTTTATAACAACGTGCTGGACCACGACAAGGCGGAGTCTTTCACCGTCTTCATTCCCGGCTTAGGCCCACTCGACACTCCGGAATCCGACACGCTGTTCAAGGACCGAGACGCCTGGGGCTACACCGTCCAGGCCTCGTTCGATTACAACAACGTGTTCAGCGGCTGGGACATGTCGGTTCCCATCACCTACAGCACCGCAGCGCAACGCGATAGCTCGCTACTGGGCTCAATCAACTCAGGCGAGGGGGACGATCGCATGAGTATCGGCAGCACCTGGCGCTACCTCGGAAACTTCACCGTGGAGGGTCTCTACAACGCCTATCTGGGCAATTCCAAGAACGCCCCCTTGGCAGACCGCGACAACGTCGCCCTCAACTTCAAATACCGTTTCTGAAGCCTCTGACGGAGGAACCCAGCATGACTAGAAGTACGCAAAACCTGCTCCGCACGGCCCTGGCCGTTACCCTGCTCAGCGGCAGCCTTGCCGTGCAGGCCAAGGTCAGCAACGAAGAGGCCGCTCGCCTGGGCCAGGATCTGACCCCCATGGGCGCGGAGAAAGCCGGCAGCGCCGACGGCAGCATCCCCGCCTGGTCCGGCAAATGGCGCGGCGCCCCGCCCCAGGTGAAATTCGCCGGCGCCGGCACGCCCTATCCAGACCCTTATGCCGATGAAAAACCCTTGTTCATCATCACCGCGGAGAACGTGGCGCAGTACGCCGACAATCTCAGCGATGGACAGAAGGCACTGCTCAAACGCTATCCCGCCACGTTTAAGATCCCGGTTTATCCGAGCCACCGCGACTTCCGCTTCGACCAGAAAATGGAAGACAACATCAAGCAAAACGCCCTTAACGCCGAGCTGACCGACGGCGGCTACGGCACCAAGAATGCCTTCGGTGCCTCGCCCTTCCCGATCCCGAAGAGCGGCAGCGAGCTGATGTTCAACCACGTCCTGCAGGGGCGCGCCGCGAAAGAAGAGGCCGACTACCTTCAGGTCGTGAACTATGCCGATGGCAACAAGGTCTTCGAGAAGGTGAACTACAAGATCCTCTCGACCTGGTCCGACACGAACCTTACGTTGGAGTCGGCCAATGGCGTGATGTCGCACTTCCTGCTGACCACTCTGGAGCCCGTGCGCAAAAAAGGTGAGATGGTCGTTGGCCACGAGTTCATCAACCCGGTGGCCGATCCTCGCCAAGCCTGGATGTACGCACCAGGCCAACGCCGGGTACGTCGCGCCCCCACCGTGGGCTATGACTCTCCCACCGGTGCAGGCGGCTTTCGCGTCTATGACGAGGACCGCCTGTTCAACGGCGCACCAGACCGCTACACCTGGACGATCCTGGGCAAGAAAGAGCTCTACATCCCCTACCACAATTACAAGCTCGACGACCCCAGTGTGAAGGCCGAGCAGTTGCTGTCCACCAAGGGCCATATCAACCCTGACTATATGCGTTATGAGAAGCACCGCGTCTGGGTACTGGAAGCCAAGCTGAAGGAAGGTAACCGCCATATCTACGCCAAGCGCGTGCTCTACCTCGACGAGGACTCCTGGGCGGCGGCGTTGGCCGACAACTACGACAACCGTGGCCAGTTCTGGCGTACCAACATGCAAGCCTCGATCTACACCTACGACACCCAGCGTTATCACGCCCGGTTGGGTATGTACCATGACCTGATCGCCGGCTCCTACCTGGTCGACCGGTTGCTGGTTGACCAACACCCCGCGAAGTTGAATGCCAGCACCTTCACGGACAGCGATTTCACCCCAGGCAACCTGCGTAAATTGGGTACGCGCTAAGAACCTGCTCAAGATCGTCGCGAGCGCAGGTCAGGCAAGGCGAAAACAGGCGAGGACGCGGAGTTTACGAGTAATAAATGAGCAGTCCGAGCCTGTTTTCAACGCAGCATGGCCAAGCGCAGCAGATATTGAACAGGTTCTGAACCTAGTCCCTGATCGGCCCGTTCAATCAGGGATCCCCAATGCAGCCGGTGTGCGGCACAGCACAATCCGCACGCCAGCAGCCTATCTGTCGAACCACTGTAACCAAGCCTTGCCAGACTGGCGGTGCCGCTGCGCCCCGCCGGTGATGGCCTTACTTTGATCGCATGGAGACAACAATAATGAATAAGCTGTTTACCGCCGCCCTGGGCGTGGCCGGTGTGAGCCTGTCACTGCAGGCCCAGGCCTTGAACATTCTGCTGACCAACGACGACGGCTGCCGCGCCCCCGGCATCGGCTTCGTGTACCAGGCGCTGGTCGGCGCCGGCCACCAGGTCACCCTGGTCGGCCCGGAGAAGGACAGCAGCGGCATAGGTGCCGCCAGCGTGGTCAGTCCCGGCCAGGCTGTGGCGGTGACCGAATTGGCCCCCGGCAAGTTCTGCGTCGGCGCACCCGCCGGTTACACCCCGCCGGCCGGCAAGAACATGGCCATCGGCACGCCGGTGGATGCGGTCAACGTCGGTCTCGGCCTGCTGCTCAAGGACAACCCACCGGACCTGGTGGTCTCCGGGACCAACTTCGGCGACAACGTCGGCCCGCTGACGCAGATGTCCGGCACGGTGAACGCCGCGGTGCGCGCCATGTTCAAGGGGGTGCCGGCGGTGGCGGTGTCCACCGCGATTGACCTCGAACTGATCATGCGCGACCAACAAGCCGGCTACCTGAAGACCCTCAACGCCATGGACGACACCGCCAACTTCGCGGTGAAGGTGATCCAGCAGGCCTCCGCCGCCGGCGCCCAGGCCAAGCGGCTGTGCACGAAGAGCGGTGGCAAAGCCAAGCCGTTCTGCGAGCTGAACGTACTCGGCTTGCCGGGCACCACCGGGCTGAACATCAACTACCCGGCCCGTGAGGCCAGCGAGGTGACCGGCGTCAGCTATGCCCCCATCGGCGACTGGGGCACGGTGAACTTCGCCCCGCAGCGTGGCGCCGATGGCGTGGTACGGGTCAACCTGATCGCCCCGCCGACGCCGACCGCCGAACAGCAGAAGGCCGACGCCTATCAGCTGTGGCTGGGCAAGGCGGTGATCACCGTGATCGACGGCAATATGACCGCGTTACCGGCACTGCAGGCGCAGGCCAAGCTGATGTTCAAGGGCCTGAAGCCCTGATTCGGCAGATATGAAAAAGCCCCTGTTCTTGAAGAAGGACAGGGGCTTTTTTCTTGATTCCCGGATTACCGAGGGACGTGCACTTCGGTCCCATGGTGATTGGGCGTCTGGATGAACATGAGCCTTGTAGGGCGGGTGAAACCCGCGCGGTAAAACTAATGACCGGCTGAGAGTGTTGTGTTGTTTTTATTTGGCGGGTTTCACCCGCCCTGCGCACTGAAGAAGCCGCAATGGGCCAGCTGCGCGGAGACGGCGCCACCCTCGGCATGCACCGCGGCGGTCAGGCGCTGCAACTGCGGGAAGATGCCGTCGTGCATCCACATCTGGTCGGGGAAAGTCAGGCCGTCCGGCGATACTCCGCAGTAGGCCACTGTGGTCAGCGCTACCCCGCCACGGGCCATCTCGGCGTGGTGGCGGATCAGCTCGTCGCCCGGAACGCCGCTGGGGCACATGCCCTCGAAGGTGGCGGTCTTGATCACCCGATTGCGCAGTGTCAGCCCGGCCAGACGCGCCGGACCGAAGAGCTTTTCCAGCGCGGTCGCCATGGCGTCCTCATTCTGTTGTGGGATGAAAGGGGACGAATTCGGCGACTTCCAACTCGAAACCAGAAACCGCCTTGTAGTTCACCGGGAAGCTCAGCAGGCGCATCTTGCGCACATTGAGGTCGCGCAAGATCTGCGCGCCTATGCCCAGAGTGCGCTGCGGGAACTGCGGCGGCCGCGGCTTGCCGGCGCTCTGTTTGAGCAGTTGTTCAAGCAGGCCGTCCGGGGTTTCCTGCTGGGCCAACAGCACCACCACGCCGCAGCCTTCGGCAGCCACGCGCTCAAGGGCGCGGTCCAGGTTCCACTGCTGCGGCCCGCTCTCGGGCTCGCAGCCGAGCGAATCGCGCAGGGTCTCGACCGCCTGCACCCGCACCAGGGTCGGCTGCCCGGCGTCGATGCGGCCTTTGACCAGCGCCAGATGCAGCTGCCCCTTGTAGGCATCGTGATAGGTCAGCGCCCGGAACTCGCCATGGCGGGTGCGCAGCGGATATTCGCCGGAACGCTGGATGGTACCTTCGTGGAGGATGCGGTAGTGGATCAGCTCGGCGATGCTGCCGATCTTCAGGCCGTGGGTCATGGCGAATGCTTGCAGCTCGGCACCCCGGGCCATCTCCCCTGCTTCGTTGAGGATGCCGACCAGGGTCGCCGCCGGCATCAGCCCGGCCAGGCGCGCCAGGTCGCAGGCGGCCTCGATATGCCCGGCGCGTTGCATCACCCCGCCTGGCTGCGCCTGCAACGGGAAGATATGCCCCGGCTGCACCAGGTCGGCGGGGCCGCTGGCCGGGTCAACCGCGACCTGCACCGAGCGCGCGCGGTCGGCGGCGGAGATCCCGGTGGACACGCCGGTGCTCGCTTCGATCGAAACGGTAAAACCCATGCCATGCGGTGCGCGCGAGTTCGGCACCATCAGGCCGAGGCCCAGCGCCTTGCAGCGCTCCTCGGTCAAGGCCAGACAGATCAAGCCTCTGGCGTGCAGCGCCATGAAGGTGATCGCGCTGGCATCGACCTGTTTGGCCGCCATCAGCAGCGAGCCTTCGCCGTCGCTCTCATCGTCGGTGATGATCACCATCTCGCCACGGCGGATGGCTTCGAGCAGTTGCTGTGGGGTATCCAGTTGCATGTTCGGTGTCCGCTCAGTTAAGCGCCGCGCGCAGATCGGCGGCGGCCGCAGCCAGGGCTTCGGCCCCACGTTCGACAAAGGGCGCCATGCTGACGAAGCCGTGGATCATGCCGTCATAGCGCTGCAGGCGCGTGGCGACGCCGGCCTGCCGCAGGCGCTGGGCCAGGGCCTCGCCCTCGTCGCGCAGCGGGTCGAACTCGGCGGTGATCAGGGTGGTCGGCGGCAGGCTGGCCAGATCATCGGCAAGCAGTGGCGAAGCCAGCGCTTGCCCGGCCTGCCCGGGACTCGGCAAATATTGCTGCCAGAACCACTGCATCATCTCGCGGGTGAGGAAGTAGCCCTCGGCGAACTCCTGGTAGGAGGCGCTCCCACAGCGAGCGTCGGTGACCGGATAGAACAGGCACTGATAGCTGATGCGCGGCCCCTTGCGCTCGGCCGCCAGGCGGCTCACCGCAAGCGCCAGATTGGCCCCGGCGCTGTCGCCGGCCAAGGCCACCCGGCTGGCGTCGCAGCCCAGCAGGTGGGCCTGCTCGACCAGCCAGCAGGTGGCGCTGTAGCAGTCCAAGGGCGCCGCCGGAAACTTGGCTTCAGGCGCCAGCCGATAGGCGATCGACACCACCACTGCACCGCTCTGCCTGGCCAGCGCCCGGCACAGATTGTCATGGGTATTCAGGTTGCCGATGACGAAGCCGCCACCGTGAAAGAACACCAATAGCGGCAGGTTTGGCTGATCCAGCGGCCGATACAGGCGTGCGTCCAGCTCGCCGTCGGCGCCGGCCACGCGCAGGTCGCGGACTTCGGCCATGGGCTCGCCGGGGATGGGCGGCATCAGGTTGTCGGAGAACTGCCGGTAGTGCGCGGCGTTAAGCTGGCTGAAGTCCGGCTGCGGCAGGCCACTGAACTGCTGCAGTACCGTGGCGATCTGGCTATCGAGCGGCATCCTGCTCTCCTTCTATCTCGGCGAACTGAAACAGCGGGTTGGTCTCTTCGAGGATGCTCCGTAGCCGCCGCTGCAATGCCGGCTTGAAGAACTTGTGCGGGAGTATCCAGAAGCGCTTATCGCGCACGGCGGCGAACACCAGTTCGGCCAGTTCGAGCGGCGTCATGCCCTGGCGGATGCTGGCGTCGAGCAACTCGTTGAACTGCGCGCCGGCGGAGCCTGCGACCTGGTCCGAGGCCATGATCTCGCTGGCCACCGGCCCTGGGCAAAGCACCGACACCGAGACCGGCGCCTGTAGCAGGCTGAGCTCGTAGTGCAGGGTTTCCGAGAGCGCGACCACCGCCTGTTTGGTCACGTTGTAAGGCGCCATCAAGGGGCTGCTGACCAGGCCCGCGAGCGAGGCGGTGTTGACCACATGGGCCGGGCGGCCCTGCTCGAGTAGCAGCGGCACGAAGCTGCGAATGCCGTTGATCACCCCTTGCAGGTTGACGCTGAGCATGCGCTGCCACTGCTCATGGCTGATCTCCCAGCAGTTGCCGGTCTGCATTACCCCGGCGTTGTTGAACAGCAGGTCGACTCCGCCGAAACGCTCCACCGCGACATCGCGCAAGCGCTCGACCTGCGCCGGGTCGCCGACATCGGTGACGCAGGCGACGGCCTCGGCACCGCGTGCCTGCAGTTCGGCGCACAGTGCCTGTAGCCGTTGCCCATCGACATCGCTCAGCACCAGGCGCATGCCCAGCCCCGCCGCATATTCGGCCAGACCGCGGCCAATGCCGCTGGCCGCCCCGGTGATGACCGCCACGCGGCCCTGTTCACTGCTCATCGCCGACTCCTGCCGATTGTTCTAATGGCGCCAGTAGAGCTGCCTGCGCAATGCCAGCCATCGTCCGTTCAGACGATGCCTTCAGCTACAGGCGTTGCAGAATCCGTAGCGTGCAAAAGCACTGCCCAAGGTTTGCCTGAACCAGTGGCAGCCCAATCAGGAACGCCTCCGGAGAACAACAAGATGAGCACCCTGCACCGCATCGAAACGAGACAACTGGAAGACCGCTACGCCCGGGGCTGGCATTGCCTCGGCCTGGCCGCCCAGTACCGCGATGGCAAAGCCCATCGCCTGGACGTGTTCGGTACCCGCCTGGTGGCCTTCCAAGGCGAGGACGGCGAGCTGCATATACTCGACGGCTACTGCCCGCACATGGGCGCCGACCTCAGCCAAGGCTGCGTCGAGGGCAACTCCATTCGCTGCCCCTTCCACGCCTGGCGCTGGGGCGCCGACGGCGTGTGCGACGACATCCCCTATGCCAAACGCATCCCGCCACGAGCCAAGGTCAAGAGCTGGCCGATCCTGGAAGAGAACCAGTTACTGTTCGTCTGGAACGATCCCGAGGGCAACCCGCCGATCGCCGAGCAGCTCATCCCGCGGATCGACGCCAGCTTCAGCGACGAATGGGCCGACTGGGAGGTTGCCGAGCTACAGATCGCGACCAACTGCCGCGAGCTGATCGACAACGTCGCCGACATGGCGCATTTCGGCACGGTGCATGGCGCCCCGGTCGAGGAATTCAGCAACGTCTTCGAACGGCATATGGCGACCCAGATCATGTGTGCGCGCAGCGAGCGCCTGTCCGGCGACAGCGAGCTGAACACCGTGGCCACCTACTTCGGCCCGGCCTACCAGATCACCGAGATGACTGGCGAGATGGACGGCCAGCCGATCCATTCGATCCTGCTCAATTGCCATGTGCCGATCGACCTGCACAGCTTCACCCTGCGTTATGGCGTACTGGTGAAAAAGATCCCCGGCCTCAGCGACGAGCAGAACGGCGCCATGGCCAAGGCCTACGTACAGCAGGCGCAAGCAGCCTTCTACGAAGACGTGGCGATCTGGCACAGCAAGACCCGCGTCGACAACCCGCTGCTGTGCGACGGCGACGGCCCGGTCTACCAGCTGCGCAAGTGGTACCAGCAGTTCTACAACGACATCGCCGAACTGCCGGCCGAGGTCAACGAGCGCAAGACCTTCGCGGTGCGTAACCGCGAATTCGCCTGAGCCCTGGGCTGGCGGCACGCCCTGCCGCCAGCCATCCTCCTCTCTAGCTAGGGCGTTGCACTCGGCAGAAAGCAGCGCTTATGCTCGGTGTCCGTTACAGCAAAAAAACGGTGTCCCTCATGGCTCGCCCCCTCAGTCTCGAAACCTTTAGTGAGATGCTCGGCAACCTCTATCAGGGACCGCTGGAAAACATCCCCTGGGCGACCTTTCTCAACCAGCTCAATCTGTATCTGGACAGCAAGTACGTGACCTTCATCCTGCGCCCACCCAGCGCCCAGGTGGACGGGCTGATGGTGAACACCACCGGCACCTCGGCCGAGGCGACGGCCTCCTACAACAAGCACTTCTTCGCCCTCGACCCCTTCGTCGACCTACCCAACCGCCAGGTCGTCACCCTCGAGGAAGTCGTCTCCAAGGACGAGTGGCTCAACTCCGAGTTCTACAAGAGCTTTCTCGAGCCGGTGGACGTCTTCCATATCCTCGGCGCCGACATCAACACCTGCGACGGCGCGCAATGCCGCATCCGCATCAGCCGTGGGCGCAGCAGCCCGGCTTTCGACAGCGAAGACAAGGCCCTACTGGCGCAATTCATTCCGCACCTGGAGCGTTCGATCAAGATCCACATGCAGCTCAACCGTATCGAGACCGAACGCAACCTCTACGCCGGCGCGGTGGACCAGATGGCGGTCGGCACCATCATCCTCGACGAGACGGGCAAGGTGCTGCAGACCAACCAGGTCGCCGACCGCCTGATCCAGGCCAAGGACGGTCTCAAGCTGGTCAACGATGGCCTGCAGGTCGGTACCGCTCGCGACACCCAGGAATTCCGCCGCCTGGTGAAGCAATCCCTGCTCTCGCAGAAAAGCAGCAACCCCTCGGTGGTCGAGGCCCTGCGCGTGCAGCGGCCGTCCGGGCGGGCGGATCTCGGCATCATCGTGCGCTCGGTGCCACTGTCAGCCTGGAGCGAAGGCAAGCAGTGCCCGGCGGTGGTGATCTTTATCAGCGACCCGGAACAGCAGTCCAGCGCCCCGCAAGAGATAGTCCGGGCGTTGTTCGACTTCACCCCGGCCGAGACCCAGCTGGCCATGCTGCTGGCCAACGGCCTGACCCTCGACGAAGCCTCGGAACAGCTGGGCATCAGCCGCAACACCGCGCGCGCGCACCTGCGTTCGACCTTCTCCAAGACCGGCGTGACCCGCCAGACCATGCTGGTCCGGCTGATCCTGCGCAGCGTGGCGACCCTCGGCTAAGCCCTCCACTTGTGCGCTGACCATCCACAAAAAACAAAGCGCGTAGGGCGTACTCGCGAAGCAGTACGCCATTTCGAACGGCGACTGTTCGCTACGCTCCTGAGTCCGCCCTACGCTCTTGTAGTAGTCCGCTTGGACGATGGCGGCATGCACGTCCACGCGCAGAGTGCGCTAACCGAGACGCCATCCCCAAGCGTAGGGGGCCTAGCCATGCGGACCTGTCCGACCATCCTGAAAACCGAACTGCTGGCCGAAAGCGGCTACTTCCAGATCGAGGCCCTGCACCTGCAATTCAGCAACGGCCAACAACGCGTCTACGAACGCCTGCGCGGCACCGGCTACCGCTCGGTGATGCTGGTGGCGATGCCCGACCCCGAACACGTGCTGCTGGTGCGTGAATACGCGGTGGGCGTGGAGGCCAAGGTACTGGGCCTGCCCAAGGGCGGCGCCGAGCCGGACGAGGATTACCTGCAGGCGGCACAGCGCGAACTGATCGAGGAAGTCGGTCTGCGCGCCGAACGGCTGACCGAGCTGGGCGAACTGACCCTGGCGCCCGGCCACCTGTGCCACCGTTATAGCGTCGTGCTCGCCGAAGACCTGAGCCCCTGCTACCTGCCCGGCGACGAGCCCGAGCCGCTGGACCTGATTCGCCTGCCGCTGGCGCAGATTCCCGACCTGGTCGCCCGCGGCGAACTGCATGAGGCCCGCGCCATCGCCGCGTTGTTCATGGCCCTCGGCGCCCTGGCCCGACGCGGTTGAGGCACACGCCCAAGACCGCTAGTCGCCCCCTCCGGCATCTAGTCCATTCGGACGAAGCCCGCCATGAGCGCCCCTTCTAAGGTAGCTCTACAACAACAAAGCCTAGCGCCAGCCGCAGCGGCGAAACTGCCTGACTGCGGCGGCCCATAGAAGCCGAGGCCCGTCATGAGAAAAACCACGATAGCCCTGCTGATCCTCGTCTGCGCCGGCAGCGCGGCAACCTTAAGCCTGCTGCTGAAAGACCAGCCTTACCGGCTGGCAGGGATGGCTGCCTGCCAGGCTTACGCCGGAGCTTGTTTTATGCCGGCGCCCTCCATCGGCCAGCTGCTGCCCTGAGAGTCGGTCCTCGGCCGATAGCTTGGCTTGCCAGGTAAACTCCAGGACGTAGGCTGGGTAGAGCCGCTTTTTGGCGAAACCCAGAGGACCAACGCCGACAGCGCTGGGTTTCGCTTCGCTCTACGCCAGCCTACAGACCACGACAGGCAAACGAATTAACCAGCAGGCCTTGCCGAGCAAAGCTTGCTGGTTTTCCTGCGCTGTCAGCCGCTCAGGTCGGTAACACGCCCCGTGCCCGTGACAGGGTCAGCGCCAGGTCCTCGATCATGTCTTCCTGGCCACCGACGGTACCGCGCCGGCCAAGCTCCACCAGCAGTTCGCGGGCGGAGACGCCGTACTTCTGTTCGGCGCGTTTGGCGAACAGCAGGAAGGAGCTGTAGACCCCGGCATAGCCCAGGGTCAGGGCGTCGCGGTCGAGGCGGATCGGCTGATCCATCATCGGCACCACCAGGTCCTCGGCCACGTCCATGATCCCGTAGAGGTCGACGCCGCTGTCCACGCCCATGCGCTTGAGCACCGCGACGAACACCTCCAGCGGCGTGTTACCGGCACCGGCACCGAGGCCCGCTACCGAGCCGTCGATACGCACGGCGCCCGCTTCGATGGCGGCCAGGGAGTTGGCGATGGCCATACCCATATTGTGGTGGCCGTGGAAGCCCACCTCGGTGCCTGGGTTCAGCTCGGCCCGCAGCAGGCCAATCTTCTGGCTGACCTCATCCGGCAACATATAGCCGGCCGAGTCGGTGCAGTAGATGCAGTTGGCGCCGAAGCTCTGCATCAGGCGGGCTTGTTCGAGCAATTTCTCGGCGCTGAGCATGTGCGCCATCATCAGGAAGCCGACGGTATCCAGGCCCATCTTCGCGGCCATGCCGATGTGTTGCTGGGATACGTCGGCCTCGGTGCAGTGGGTCGCCACGCGGATGGTGGAAACCCCGTGCTCGTGAGCCATCTTCAGATGCTCGACTGTGCCGATGCCCGGCAGCAGCAGCGCGGAGATCTTCGCCTGCTTCATCAGCGGCACCACCGCGGAGAAATACTCCTCGTCGCTGTGGGCCGGGAAGCCGTAGTTCAGCGAGGCGCCGCCCAGGCCATCGCCGTGGGTGACCTCGATCAGCGGGATGCCGGCGGCATCCAGGCCGCTGGCGACCTTGACCATTTCCTCCAGGGAGATCTGATGCCGCTTGGCGTGCATGCCGTCGCGCAGGCTCATGTCGTGGAGGGTGACGCTTCTACCATGCAGATTCATGAAGTTCTCTCCACTTAGCGGGCGGGCAACTGAAGCGCGCCGTTGTGCGCCTCTTCGGCAAACATCTCGGCGGTACGCAGGCCGGCGGCGGTCATGATGTCGAGGTTGCCGGCGGACTTGGGCAGGTAGTCGCCGAGCCCTTCGACCTCGATGAAGATCGAAACTTTGTTACCGTCGAAGATCGGCCCGTTGATCAGCTTGTAGCCCGGCACATAGCGCTGCACCTCCTTGACCATATGCAACACCGAGGCGCGGATCTCCGCCTGGTCCGGCTCGTCTTCGGTCAGGCAGTGGATGGTGTCACGCATCATCAACGGCGGCTCGGCCGGGTTGATCACGATGATCGCCTTGCCGCGTAAAGCGCCGCCGATCTGCTCCACCGCACCGGCGGTGGTGCGGGTGAATTCATCGATGTTCTGCCGGGTGCCCGGCCCCACGGAACCAGAAGAGACGGTGGCGACTATCTCGCCGTAGCTCACCGGCTGTACCCGCGACACGGCGGCGACCATGGGAATGGTGGCCTGGCCACCGCAGGTGACCATATTGACGTTCAGCGTCAGCTTTGCGGCGTGCGCCTTGAGGTTCACCGGCGGTACGCAGTAGGGGCCGATGGCCGCGGGGGTGAGGTCGATCATGATCACCCCCAACTCGTTCAGCTTGCGGCTGTTCTCGGCATGCACATAGGCCGAGGTGGCGTCGAAGGCGATGCGGATATCGTCGTCCAGCACATGCGGCAGCAGGCCGTCGACGCCCGCGGCGGTGGTCTTCAGGCCGAATTCGCGGGCCCGTTTGAGGCCCTCGGATTCGGGGTCGACGCCGACCATCCAGACCGGCTCGATCCATTCCGAGCGGCGCATCTTCATCAACAGGTCGGTACCGATATTGCCCGGCCCGATGATCACGGCTTTGAGTTTCTTGCTCATTTTCACTCCTCGAAGGACACCTGGGCGCTGCCCAGGCCGTCGATAGTCAGGGAAAAGCGATCGCCGGCCGTTACCGGCTCCAGCGGCACCAGCGAACCGGACAGGATGATTTCACCGGCCTTGAACGGAATCCCGAACTGGCCGAGGCAGTTGGCCAACCAGGCCACTGCGGTAAGCGGGTTGCCCTGCACGGCGGAGCCGAGGCCTTCGCTGATCTTGTTGCCGTTCTTGAACACCTGCATGTGCAGGTTCGGCAGGTCCAGCAGGCGCGGGTCGAGGCGCTGCTCACCGAGCACGAACACACCGCAGGAGGCGTTGTCCGCCACGGTGTCCTGAATGCGGATGCGCCAGTCCTGGATGCGCGAATCGACTACCTCGAAACAGGGCATCACGCACTCGGTGGCATCCAGCACGTCCTGCTCGCTGATGCCCGGGCCGACCAGGTCCTGCTTGAGCAGGAAGGCGATCTCGCCCTCGGCGCGCGGCTGGATCAGCTGGTTGGCGGCGAGGGAAATAGTCGCGCCCTCGGCGAACCACATCTGCCGGGTGAGAAAGCCGAAGTCCGGCTGGTGCACGTCGAGCATCTGCTGCACCGCCTTGGAGGTGACGCCGATCTTCTTGCCGACTATGGCGTCGCCCGCCGCTACCCGCTGCTCAACGACCTGCAGGGAGATATGGTAGGCATCCTCGATACTGATCTGTGGCCAGCGCGCGGTCAGCGGCTGCAAGGTGGTGCCGTTGCTCAGGGCCTGGTACAGCTCGGCGCCGTACTGGCGGCGCAGGTCCTCGCTCATGGTTTGGCCTCCGCGAGGAAGTCCAGGCACTGCCGATTGAACAGCTCGCGGTGCTCGACCATTACCCAGTGCCCACATTCGCTGAGCAGCACGAAACGAATGTGGCGGCAGGCTTCCAGCATCGTCTGCGCACCGCTGGCCGGGCAGAACTTGTCGTTCATGCCCCAGAAGCCGAGGATCGGGCATTGCAGCTCGCCCAGCCGATTGGCCAGGTTCGGCACCTGCATGCTCGACAGCACGCAACGCGGTTGTTGCAGGACTACGCTGACCCGCTCATCGACGGTTTCAGCGCTGATCAGCGACGGGTCGAACAGTTGCAGGCCGAGCAGCCGGCGCATGCCCGCGGGATCGTTCAGCTCGCCAGCGGCGAAGGCCGCGCCCATCTTCTGGATGCCCTCCATCTGCAGGTAGTACTGCTCTTTTTCCATCAGCCCGCCCGGCGCCATCAGCACCAGCTTGCTCACCCGCGCCGGCTGGTCCAGTGCCAACTTGATGGCAATGGCGCCGCCCAGGGAGTTGCCGATCAGCACGCAGCGCTGGATATCCAAGGCATCCAGCAGGCCGCTCAGCGCCGTGACGAAGAAGTCCAGGCTGTAAATCGTTTCCGGTTTGTCGGACGCGCCGTAGCCCGGGAGGTCCGGAACTATGACGCGATAACCGGCGGCGGCGAACTGCGAGTAGTTCTGCTTGAAATTGCTATGGCCACTGGCGCCGGGGCCGCTGCCGTGGATAAACACCACGGGCTCGCCCTGCCCAGCCCCAAGATCCAGATAGTGCAACCTGAGTCCATCGTTCAACGTGATGAAATGCCCTTGCGGTCCAGCGCCCATGGGGTTCTCCTCGGGGTTCAGGGTTTACCGGATTATTCCGAGGCGCCCGGGGCGCAACATCGTCCGACAGGACTAGCCGCGACGCCTTGTTGGCGGCCGAGAGGCGGCTCGTAGGGTGCGCTCTGCGCACCAAATGCCCGCGGCAGGTGGTGCGCGGAGCGCACCCTACGCCCTAGTCTCTTCGGACGTTGGCGCCTGCGGGGCGGCGCCCTAGGCTCGGCCGTATCTCAGAATTACAGGCGAGGCAGCCATGCAGAACCCAATGGACTTTCGCGGCAAGGTGGTATTGGTGACCGGCGGCGGCAAAGGCGTCGGCCGCGGCATCAGCCAGCGCTTTCTCGAATGCGGCGCCGAGGTGGTGATCTGCGGGCGCGAAGCCCCGCCGACGCTGCCCGAGCAGGATGGCCGCCAGGCGCTGTTCCTGCCGTGTGACCTGCGCGACTGGGAGCAGGCCGTGGGCCTGATCGACGCCATAGTCGAGCGCTTCGGCCGCCTCGACGTGCTGGTCAACAACGCCGGCGGCGCCCCCAATGCGGATGCCGCCACTGCCTCGCCGCGCTTCTCCGAGTCGATCATCCGCCTCAACCTGCTGGCGCCGCTGAACCTCTGCCAGCTGGCCAACCGGGTGATGCAGGAGCAGGCCGAGGGCGGCGCCATCATCAATATCTGCAGTGTCAGCGCCACCCGCCCCTCTCCCGGCACCGCCGCCTACGGCGCGGCCAAGGCCGGACTGCTCAACCTGACCCGCTCGCTGGCGGTAGAGTGGGCGCCCAAGGTACGGGTCAATGCGGTGACCGCCGGGCTGATCCGCACCGAGCAGGCCGAGCTGCACTATGGCGATGCGGCCGGCCTCGCCCGGGTCGCGGCGACCATTCCCCTGCAACGCCTGGCCGAGCCGGAGGATATAGGCGACAGCTGCCTGTACCTGGCCTCGCCCCTGGCACGCTATGTCAGCGGCGCCGATATAGGCGTGCATGGCGGCGGCGAACGCCCGGCCTTTCTCGACGCGGCCCAGAACCCTTGATCGGAGCAACCAGCGATGCCGTTACAAGCCAGCCATAGCCTGCTGATCGACCTGCCCGTCGAGCAGGTCTGGAGCAAGCTGCGCGACCTGACCCTGGCCCCGCATTACGTGCCGGACCTGACCGGCTGCCAGCTCCATCCCGGTCCGCAGGAAGGCCTGGGCGCCAGCCGCCGGGTATTCCAGAAGAACGGCCAATGGCTGGATGAAACGGTCAGCGAGTGGCACGAGGGCGAGGGTTTCCTGATCCGTCTGCATCGTGGGGGAAAGGGCGCGCCAGTGCCCTTTCGCGAGGCCTGGTTTCGCTACGCCATCGCCTCGGCCGGTGAGCGCACCGCCTTCACCGCCAGCCTGAGCTACCGCCTGCGCGGCGGGCGCCTAGTGGAATGGCTGCTGGCCAAGGCCTTCGCCAAGGCAGTCAAACAGATCGCCGAGAACCTCAAGACCTTCTATGAAAGCGGGCAGACGCAGAATCGGGATTTCGCCGGCTAGTCGGCCCTCGACCATCAACGGGAGTGGTCATGGGGCGTAATGCGTAGGGCGTACTCGCGCAGCAGTACGCCGTCTACCAGGCGGACTGTTCGCGGCGCTCCTGAGTCCGCCCTACGGGTTCTCAGCCAGCACTGCCGCTGGTCTGCGAATGGGCGCTAAAGCGCGTCTCGACTATCTTCCAGCCGCTCTCGGTCAGCCGATAGCGATCCTGGTAAAAGCCGCCGAGCTGACGAGTGGCGCCGCTGTTGGCGTCGATATTGAAATACCAGAGCGCCCAACGCGCCGACGCCTCGCTCGCCGACAGCAGCTCGATCTCCGGGTTGGCGCCGTGATGCAGGTCGATCACCGACTCATGGCAGGCCAACTCCTGGTACAGCGCAACGAAGCGCTCGCGCTCGTGAAAGAGCCCCACCGGGCCATAGTCGATGAGGATTTCGCCCTCGGCGAAGCAGTCGCGAATGCACTCGACCTCCTTCAGATCACAGGCATTCAAGTAGCGGTGTTTCAACTGGCGGATCGCCTCCAGCGACTCCAGGCGGGCGATGCGCTGCTCTAGGCTCATGCCTCACCTCGCCGTTCCAGGTTGGCTTCGCTCCAGTAGGCCTTCATCGAGCGGATCTTGCCGTCGGCGTCGAACTCCATTACGTCGATCACCTGGATCGAGCACAGCTGCCCGCCCCAGTTCAGATCGACGCGAAACGGCATGGCGCCGCAACCATTCACCGTGGCCCGTACCGGGCCGGTCAAGGTGGCCGTGGCATTGGTCTTGCCGAGCCCCTCGCGGTAGAAGGTCGCGATAGCGGCAATGCCGACAATCGGTGCCTTGCCTACCGGGTCTTCCACCACCGCATCCGCCGCGTAGAGCGCGACTATGCCGTCGATATCACCGGCATCCACCAGCTCGACATAACGCGCCATAGCTGTCTGGATCTGTTGTGGACTGATCATTGCCATCTCCCCTAGACCACTTCGAAAAGCGCGGCGGCGCCCATGCCACCGCCTATGCACATGCTCACCACCACATAACGCAGGCCACGGCGTTTACCCTCGATCAGCGCATGGCCGACCATGCGCGCGCCGGACATGCCGAACGGGTGGCCGATGGAAATGGCGCCGCCGTTGACGTTCAGGCGTTCGTCGGGGATGCCCAGAGTGTCGCGGCAATACAGCACCTGGCAGGCGAAGGCCTCGTTGAGTTCCCACAGGCCGATATGGTCCATCTTCAGGCCATGGCGCTTGAGCAGTTTGGGGATCGCATAGACCGGACCTATGCCCATCTCGTCGGCATTGCAGCCAGCCACCGCCAGGCCACGGTAGATGCCCAGCGGCTCCAGACCTTTCTGTTCGGCCAGCTTGGCGCTCATCAGCACCGAGGCCGAGGCGCCATCGGACAGCTGCGAGGCGTTGCCGGCGGTGATGAAGCGGCCCGACTCGGTCCACTGCCCGCCCTGCCACACCGGCTCCAGCGCCGCCAGGCTCTCGCGGGTGGTGCTCGCGCGGTTGCACTCGTCGCGGGCCAGGGTCACGCTCTCGTAGCGGTTCTCGCCGCTGGCCTTGTCGAAAAGCGCCTGCCGGCTGGTCAGCGGCGCCAGCTCGAGATCGAACAACCCGGCGCTTTGCGCCAGGGCGGTACGCATCTGGCTGTGGTAGCTGTACTCGTCCTGTTCCTCGCGCGAGATGCCATAGCGCGCGGCGACTATCTCGGCGGTCTCGATCATCGGGATATAGGCGGTCGGATCGAGTTCGAGCACCGCGTTGGACTGGTTGCGGTAAAGATTCTTGTGCTTGTTCTGCACCAGGGAGATGGACTCCAGCCCACCGGCCACGGCGATGTCGATCTCGTCGCAGATGATGCCCTTGGCCGCGGTGGCGATGCTCATCAGGCCGGAAGCGCACTGACGCTCCATGGCCATGCCGGCCACGGTCGAAGGCAACCCGCCGGCAATCGCGCAGAGCCGGCCGAGGTTATAGGACTGGGTGCCTTGCTGCGCCGCGGCGCCGATCAGCACGTCGTCCACTTCGCCCGGCTCGATCCCGGCGCGGCGCACGGCCTCGCGTACCACATGACCGCCCAGCAGGGGCGCCTCGGTATCGTTGAAGGCGCCACGGAAGGCCTTGCCGATCGGCGTGCGGGCGGTGGAGACGATTACGGCTTCTTTCATTTGTTTGTTCCTCGAATTCAGGTTCTTGGCGAGAGTCCTACCCTCTCCCCAGCCCTCTCCCCAGCCCTCTCCCTCAAGGGAGAGGGGGTTTAACTCCCGGTACCAGGGCCAACGAAGAGGTAGGGTGGATGTCGCTGTTTACATCCGCCAACCGGCGGCACGCCGGTGGATGTTGAAAGACGACATCCACCCTACGACGCTGCACTTTTATGCCGGGTAATAACGACTGATGGTGTCCACCACGCAGGCCGGGCGCTCTTCGCCCTCGATCTCGACGCTGACGCGGATGCACGCCTGCACACCGCCCTTGATCTCCTCGACCGATACCAGTTCGGCGCTGCCGCGCACGCGGGCGCCAACCCTGAGCACATTGGGGAAACGCAGGCGGTCGCAGCCGTAGTTCACCCCCATGGAAATGCCGCGCACCTCGAGGATCTGCGGCAGGAACAGGTTGACCAGCGCCAGGCTCAGGTAGCCGTGGGCGATGCAGGCGCCAAACGGGCCCTGGGCGGCTTTATCTGGATCGACGTGAATCCACTGGTGATCGCCGGTGGCCTCGGCGAACAGGTCGATGCGCTCCTGTTCCACCTTCAGCCAGTCGCTGTGGCCGAGCTGCTCACCGACGCTCGCGGCCAGCTCGAAGGGACTGGTAAAAATCATCGTCATGCTTAGGCCCTCTGGCTGGAGACCGACAAGACTTCGCCGGTCATATAGGAGCTGTAATCGCTGGCCAGGAACATCATCACGTTAGCCACTTCCCAGACCTCGGCCGCGCGGCCAAAGGCCTCGTTCGAAACGAGTTTTTCCAATACCTCCTGCGGCGCGGACTTACGCAGAAAGTCATGCAGGGCGATGCTCGGGCTCACCGCGTTGATGCGGATGCCGTGCTCGGCGGCTTCGACCGCGGCGCAACGGGTCAGCGCCATCACCCCGGCCTTGGCCGCGGCGTAGTGTGATTGCTCCTTCTGCGCGCGCCAGCCGAGTACCGAGGCGTTGTTGACGATGACCCCGGCCTGGCGCTCGATCATCTTCGGCAGCATGGCGCGGGTCATGCGCATGGTGCCGGTGAGGGTCACGTCCAGCACGCGCTGCCACTCCTCGTCCGGCATCTCCACCAGCAGCCGCGAGCCGCCGAGGCCGGCGTTATTGATCAGCACATCGACGCCGCCCAGATCGCGCTCGGCGGCGGCAATCAGTGCCTGCACCTGCTGTTCGTCGGTGACGTTGCAGACCTGAGTGAAGAGCTGGTCGAGCCCGGTCTTCTCGCGAATCTTCAACGCTGCTTCCTGCAACCGGCCTTCATGGATATCGCTGATCATCAGCGCCCGGCAGCCTTCCTCGGCGGCCCGCAGCGCGGCGGAGAAGCCGATGCCGGCGCCCGCAGCGGCGGTGATCAGAACGGACTTGCCGTGCAGCAACTGGTGCCCAGGGACGTAGGTCGGATTAAGCATATTCAGATTCCTCAGGCCGGATTCAGGCGCGAACGCGGGGTTCTTTCGGCATCCCCAGGGCGCGTTCGGCAATGATGTTGCGTTGGATTTCGTTGCTGCCGCCGTAGATGGTGTCGGAGCGGGTGAACAGGTACAGCGACTGCAGGCGGTTGAGCTGGTAAGGCGCGGCCTCGATCAACTCGGCCTCGGCGCCGAGGACGTCCATCGCCAGCTTGCCGAGGTTGGCGTGCCAGCTGGACCAGAACAGCTTGTAGATCATCGCGTCCTTGCGCAGCGCACCGTCCTGGGCACCGGAGAGCATGCGCAGCGAGTTGTAGCGCATGATTCGCAGCCCGCCCCAGGCCTCGGCGAGACGCTGGCGCAAGATTGGATCGCGGGCGGCGCCATTGGCCTTGGCGATGGCGATGATCTCGTTCAGCTCATTCTGGAACTGCATCTGTTGGCCGAGGGTCGACACGCCACGCTCGAAGCCCAGCAGCGCCATGGCGATCTTCCAGCCTTCGCCGGGTTTGCCGACTATATACGCGGCGTCGGTTTCGGCGTCGTCGAAGAACACCTCGTTGAATTCGGAAGTGCCGGTGAGTTGCTCGATCGGCCGCACCGTGATGCCCGCCTGCGCCATCGGCACCAGCAGGAACGACAGGCCGTGGTGCCCGACACTGCCCGGCTCGGTGCGGGCGATCACGAAGCACCAGTCGGACTCGTGGGCCAGCGAGGTCCAGACCTTCTGCCCGGTGATCCGCCATTTGCCGCTCGCCTCATCCAGCACCGCACGGGTCTTGACGTTGGCCAGGTCGGAACCGGCGCCCGGTTCGGAATAACCCTGGCACCAGAACTCGCTGCCGCTGACGATGCCCGGGAGGAACCTGCGCTGTTGCTCGGCGTTACCGAAGGCGGCGATGGTCGGCCCAGCCAAGCCCTCGCCGATATGGCCCATGCGCCCCGGCCCACCGGCACGGGCGTATTCCTCGTGGAAGATCACCTGCTGGCTGATCGACAGGCCGCGTCCGCCGTGCTCGGGCGCCCAGCCCACGCAGGTCCAGCCGCCTGCGGCGAGCGTGCGCTCCCAGGCTTTGCGCTCTTTGGGGAACATGTGTTCGTCGCCCGGCCCGCCGCGAAAACGCAGCGGCTCGAATTCACCACAGAGGTTTTCCGCCAGCCAGCCGGCAACTTCCTCGCGGAAGCACTCGTCTTGCGCACTGAAACTGATCTTCATGGCTGTGCCCCCAATGGCTGTGCATCCAGCAGCAGGGCGGCGATCCGCTCGCGATGCAGGGCTGGCGCGCCGAGGAAGTTTTCGCTGGCGCGGGCGCGTTTGAAGTAGAGATGCGGGTCATATTCCCAGGTGAAGCCGACCCCGCCATGCAGCTGGATCGACTCCGCCGCACAGTGGAAGAACGCCTCGCTGCACTGCGCCTTGGCCAGTGCCGCCGCCAGCGGCAACTCGGCCGCGACCTGGACGTCGCCCGCCGGGTCGAGCAGTTCCTGGGCCACGCAGGCGGCGTAGTAAGCCGCCGAACGCGCACATTCGACCTGCAGCATCATGTCCGCCGCGCGGTGCTTGAGTGCCTGGAAGCTGGCGATGGGACGGCCGAACTGCTGGCGTTCCTGCATGTAGGCGACGCTCAGGTCGAGAACCTGTTGAGCGCCACCGGTCTGCTCGGCGGCCAAGCCGATGCAGGCCAACTGGATGATGCGTTCGAGTTGCGGCCAGGCAGCGCCAAACTCGCCCATCAGGCAGTCGGCGCCGAGATACAGATTGTTCAGTTGCAGCCGCGCCTGCCGACGGGTCTGGTCCATGGTCGGCAACATCTGGCGCTCGATGCCGGCGCTGTCGGCCGCCAGGACGAACAGACTGATACCCGCCTCGCCCATCGAGCCAGGGGTTCTGGCGGCGACGATCAGCAGGTCGGCGCTGTGTCCATCGAGCACGTAATTAAGCGTGCCATTCAGTACGAAGCCTTCGCCTTCCGCGCGCGCAGTGGCCTGCACCGTCTCGGCATCCCAGCAGTTGGCGCTGGCAAAGGCCAGGGTGCCGCTGATGCTGCCCTCGGCGATGCGTGGCAGCCAGTCGGCTTTCTGCCGCTCGCTGCCGGCCAGCAGCAGCGCCGGCGTGGCCAGGCAGGCGGTCGCAAAGAACGGTGAACAGAGCAGGCGGCGGCCCATCTGCTCCAGCAGGATCGCCAGTTCGACGAACCCCAGGCCGAGGCCGCCGTAGGCCTCGGGGATATGGATGGCCGGCCAGTACATCTCGCCGCACAGGCGCTGCCACAGCGCGCGGTCATAGCCCAGCTCGCTGGCCATAGCCGCCCGCACCGCTGCGGAGTCGGACACATCCGCGAGAAAGCTCTCGGCGGACGCGCGAATCATTTCCTGCTCGTCGCTGAACGCAAATTCCATAGGTGCGCCTTCTGCTCATCTGGCGGGGCGCATACGGCTACGCCCCTTTCGCCAACGAGTCTGGCGGCTTCGCTTAATGGGGGAATCGTTACCGCTGCCTAGTCCGAATGGCCGATGCCTGCGCGTCCTGCCCCCTGGTCGGCCAGGCACTCAGCGAGCCACCGCCCACCCCGACCCTCACCGCTACACCGCCCACGCCGTCGCTGATAAGCGCGGCTTGGCATGGCGGTTGGGGGCAGTTTGGGGT
>NZ_SCMP01000008.1 GCF_005502935.1 Pseudomonas sp. 2FG | reverse complement strand
CAGGTATCTGCGGCAGTCGGGGCGGCGAGCTTAGCATGTTTGCCGCGCCCGACTGCGCCCCAGCCAAAGGTCGGAACCGCCCGATGGCACTTGCGAACTGGCGTGTCGATCAGTACAAAGCGCCCAGAGCCGGGCGGTATTGTTCTCACCCCCGCCGTGCCAAGAACGCTTGAAGAGTTGAGGTAGTAGCCGATGAAGAAGTGGCAGTGTGTGGTCTGTGGCCTGGTTTACGATGAAAGCCTGGGCTGGCCGGATGAAGGCATAGTCGCCGGAACCCCGTGGCAGGATGTTCCGCAAGACTGGCTGTGCCCGGATTGCGGCGTCGGCAAGCTGGACTTCGAGATGATCGAAATCGCTTAATCGAGCCTGCCACGCCTGCGGGCGGGAAATACTCAGTGCAACGGCGGCCTTTGGTCGCCGTTGGCATTTTTAATCGATCGAAAGCTCTCGCAGCCAGGGGATGGCGCGGCCTATTCTCGGTCGGGCCGGGATTCCTGGGTGTTGGCGGCAGCGGGCAATTGCGCTAGGGTCAAAAACGACGTTCCGCACGGCGGAGGCGAGTGATGCGCAAGTGGCAATGTGTGGTGTGCGGCTTTATCTACGACGAAGCCGAAGGGCTGCCGGAAGAGGGCATAGCCCCGGGGACTCGCTGGGAGGATATCCCGCCGGATTGGCAGTGCCCGGACTGCGGCGTCGGCAAGATAGATTTCGAGATGATCGAAATCAGCTAATAGACTGTTCAGCACTGCGGCGCAGGGACAGTTTGCGTGGCACAGCGCTGCGTATGGCCAATGAGCATTTTGAACTCCGCGTCCTCGGCACTGTTCGCCTGGCCATTCCCACGTTCGCGCCGCTTTAACCTAGCGGTTGTTAGTTTTAATTCTCCGCGCCGGCCTCTGGGCTGTCGCGTCGTCGCAGTCTTAGGAGTGAGTGATGAGTCCAGCTGTGGTGATAGTCGGCACCGGCCTGGCCGGTTACAACCTGGCCAAGGAATTTCGCAAGCTCGATGCGGAAACGCCGCTGCTGCTGCTTACCGCCGATGACGGGCGCTCCTATTCCAAGCCGATGCTGTCCACCGGCTTCGGCAGGCACAAGGACGCCGATGGCCTGAGCCTGGCCGAGCCGGGCGCCATGGCCGATCAGCTCAAGGCCGAGATCCGCACCCATACCCGGATCACCGGCATCGACCCCGGCCATAAGCGCCTGTGGATTGGCGAAGAGGCCGTGGCTTACCGCGATCTGGTGCTGGCCTGGGGCGCGGAAACCATCCGGGTGCCGGTGGCCGGCGATGCCCAGGACGCGATTTTCCCGATCAACGATCTGGAGGACTACGCGCGTTTCCGGGCGGCGGCGGCGGGCAAACGCCGGGTGTTGCTGCTCGGTGCCGGCCTGATCGGTTGCGAGTTTGCCAACGACCTCAGCCTCGGCGGCTATGCGGTCGAGCTGGTGGCGCCCTGTGAGCAGGTGATGCCGGGGTTGCTGCACCCGGCTGCGGCGGCTGCGGTGCAGGCCGGCCTGGAAGGACTCGGTGCGCGCTTTCACCTCGGCCCGGTACTGGCCAGTCTGCAGCGCACGGCGGAGGGGCTCGAGGCCCATCTGTCCGATGGCACGCGGCTGCAGTGCGATGTGGTGGTCTCGGCCGTCGGCCTGCGCCCGCGTATCGACCTGGCGGCGGCCGCCGGGCTGGCGGTCAACCGCGGTGTGGTGGTGAATCGCCAGCTGCAGACTTCCCACGCGAATATCTTCGCGCTCGGCGATTGTGCCGAGGTCGATGGCCTCAACCTGCTCTATGTGCTGCCGTTGATGAGCTGTGCGCGGGCCCTGGCCCAGACCCTGGCGGGCACGCCGACCGCGGTCAGCTATGGGCCCATGCCGGTGCTGGTGAAAACGCCGGCCTGCCCGTTGGTGGTCTCGCCGCCGCCGCGGGGTTCGAGTGGGGAATGGACGGTCGAGGGTAGCGGTGCCGATATCAAGGCGCTGTGCCGCGATGCGACGGGGCGCTTGCTGGGTTATGCGCTGACCGGCACTGCCGTGCAGGAAAAGCTGGCATTGAATAAGGAACTTCCGGCTCTGTTGGCGTGAATGTCCGCTGTTCTGTCGGGTCAGTCGTGAAGTTGCTCCGGAAAATTGTCGGACACGACTGGCGCAGGCCCCAATGGCGTGCCATCCTCCCTCGAGTCTGCCGCAGCGCAGAGCTGTTGCGGCGCCTTGGGCGCTGCTCTGGAAGGGCAGCACGGACACAACAACAACAAACCGTCAAAGGGGCTTTCTATGCGTAAACCGGAACTTGCCGCCGCCATCGCGGAACATGCCGATCTCACTAAAGATCAGGCCAATCGTGTACTCAATGCCGTGCTCGAAGAAATCACCGGCGCGCTGAACCGTAAGGACAGCGTGACCCTGGTCGGCTTCGGCACTTTTGTGCAGCGCCACCGTGGCGCGCGCACGGGGAAAAACCCACAAACCGGCGAGCCGGTGAAGATCAAAGCCAGCAACACCGTCGCCTTCAAACCGGGCAAGTCCCTGAAAGACGCCGTGAACTGAGCCTTGGACGCCCGGAGCTAATGGGCTCCGGGCGCGCTCGGCAGCCCCGGCTCACCCAGCGAAAGGCTGGCTGTAGTCCTCGCGACAAACCGCTACAATGCGCCGCCGTTTCATTTCCCCCGAGGCCGTGCGCATGAAATTCCGTTTTCTCCTCTGGATGCTGGGCCGCCTGATGGCCAAGGCCAGTCGTGACAATCCCGCGTTTCAGCAGCAACTGCAGGGCCGCGACCTGGTGTTCCAGTTGCATACCCTGGACGGCAAGATCGCCCGGCATTTCGTCGTCAAGAATCAGCGCGTGGTCAGCCAGCGTGGCAGCGTGGCCCAGCCGGATTTCGCCCTGGGCTTTAAAGATGCGGCCTATGGCTTCGCGACCATGAGCGCCAAGAACAAGCAGCTGGCCTTTATGCAGGGCATTCAGGGCAAAGACATCCAGATCCAGGGCAACCCGGCGCTGGTGATCTGGTTCCAGGGGCTGACCAAGTACCTGGTGCCGAAGAAAAAAGCCGCAGAGAAAAAAGCCGCCTGAGTCCCGCTCTGCCGCGTTGCCGCGGGTCGGCATCCGCCTGCTCTGCGAGCAGAGCGCCCCGCTGATCCAGCGCGGCTAGCCAAAAGCGCAGCAGGCCAAGGTGGAAAAGGCTTTTGCGCTGAGGGCTGTGCTTGGGTTTGGCTCAGCCGCTAGCCCAGGCTGCTTCGGCCATAAGCAGGATCCGGCGCAAGGACTTTCGCCCGTGTATAACCATTCGGCGTGCTGACTGCTGGGGCCGCCGGATCACACTTGACCGTATTGCTGGCCGTGCCGTAACCAGCGTTCCAGCAGCGGGCTGACATGCTGCGGCCAGCGCGCCAGCAGGGCTTGCGCGGCATCGCGGACGGCCGGCAGCAAGTCCGCGTCGCGCATCAGGTCGGCGACCTTGAACTGCAGCAAGCCGGTCTGCCGGGTTCCGAGCATTTCGCCGGGGCCGCGCAGCTCCAGGTCTTTCTCGGCGATCAAGAAGCCATCGCAGGTCTCGCGCATGATGCCCAGGCGCTCACGGCCGAGTTGCGACAGCGGCGGATGGTAGAGCAGCACGCAGTGGCTGGCGGCGCTGCCACGGCCGACCCGCCCGCGCAGCTGATGCAGCTGTGCCAGACCGAGGCGCTCGGGGTTCTCGATGATCATCAGGCTGGCATTCGGCACGTCGACGCCGACTTCGATCACCGTGGTCGCCACCAACAATTGCAACTGACCCTGCTTGAACCGGGCCATCACCGCGGCCTTCTCCGCCGGCTTCATGCGCCCGTGAATCAGCCCGACATGTAGGCCGCCGAGGGCCGCGGAGAGATCCTCGAAGCTGGTCTCGGCGGCCTGGCAGGTCAGCTCCTCGGACTCCTCGATCAGCGTGCAGACCCAATAGGCCTGGCGCCCCGCGTGGCAGGCCGAGCGCACCCGCTCTATCACGTCGAGGCGCCGGCTGTCGGCCACCAGTACGGTGTTGACCGGGGTGCGACCGGGCGGCAGCTCGTCGAGGATCGAGGTGTCCAGGTCGGCATAGGCGCTCATCGCCAGGGTGCGCGGAATCGGCGTGGCGGTCATGATCAGCTGGTGCGGGCACAGGCGCCCGTCGACGCCCTTCTTGCGCAGGGCCAGACGCTGCTGCACGCCGAAGCGGTGCTGCTCGTCGATCACCACCAGGGCCAGGCGCTTGAACTGCACTTCATCCTGAAACAGCGCGTGGGTGCCGATCACCATCGGCGAACCATTGGCGATCTGCTCCAGCGCGCGGGCGCGAGCCTTGCCCTTGAGCTTGCCGGCCAGCCAGGCGACGTCGAGACCGAGCGGTGTCAGCCAGCGCTGGAAGTTGATGAAGTGCTGCTCGGCGAGGATTTCGGTCGGCGCCATCAGCGCGACCTGATAGCCGGCCTCCAGCGCCTGCAGCGCGGCGAGGGCGGCGACCACCGTCTTGCCGGCGCCGACGTCGCCCTGCACCAGACGCAGCATGGGTTCGGGCTGGCTCAGGTCGTAGGCGATTTCGGCGCCGACCCGTTGTTGCGCGCCGGTCGGCTGGAAGCCGAGATTGAGCAGGAACTGCTGTGGCAGGCGCTTGGCCAGCGGCAGTTGCGGTGCCTCTTGGGCGCGCAGGCTTTCGCGCAGGCGCTGCAGCGACAGTTGGTGGGTCAATAACTCTTCGAAGGCCAGGCGATGCTGGGCCCAGTGCCGGCCCTCGGCCAGCTCCTGCAGATTGGCGTCGGCCGGTGGCCGGTGCAGGTAGCGCAGCGCCTCGTCCAGCGGGCCGAGCCGGTAGTCGCGCGCCAGCTCGGCGGGCAGCCAGTCCGGCAGGCTGTGGGGGCCGAGTCGCGCCAGGGTCTGCTCGCTGAGCTGGCGCAGGCGCTGTTGGGTCAGGCCCTCGGTGGTCGGGTAGATCGGCGTCAGCGTCTGCTCCACCGGGATCGGCTCATGGCCATTCAGTGCGCGGTATTCCGGGTGATAAATCTCCAGTCCCGAGGCCCCCGGCCGCGCTTCGCCGTAGCAACGCAGCTGGGTGCCGCGTTTGAGGCCGTCTTTCTGCGCCTGGCTGAAATGGTAGAAGCGCAGGCTCAAGGTGCCGCTACCATCCTGCAGGCGCACCAACAGGCTGCGGCGTTTGCCCATCAGCACGTCGGCGCCGGCCACCACGCCTTCGATCACCGCATCCTGACCGGGGCGCAGGGCACCGATCGGGATGATGCGGGTGCGATCCTGATAGCGCAGCGGCAGGTGAAACAGCACGTCCTGCAGGCTTTCCAGGCCGACGCGGGCGAGCTTTTCCGCCAGGGCGGCGCCCACGCCTTTCAGGGCGGTGACGGACACCGCGGCCAGTTCAGTCATGGCGGCTGGGCCTCAAGCCTCTTGGGCCAGCGGCCGGGAGACCGAGCACAGGCGGATCGAGTCGGCCAGCACCTCGATCGCCCGCGGCCGCGGGAAGCTCGCGCGCCAGGCGATGGCCACGGTGCGGAACGGCACCGGCGGGGTCAGCGGGCGCACCTCGAAGACGCCGGGGGCGTAGTGATGGCTGTCGACTGCGGAGAACGGCAGGATCGAGATGCCCATGCCGGAGGCGACCATGTGCCGAATGGTTTCCAGCGAGCTGGATTCCACCGTGGTGTGCTTGCCGTGGTCTTCGCCGCCCTTGCGCAGGGTCGGGCAGGCCTCCAGCACCTGATCGCGGAAGCAATGGCCTTCGCCCAGCAGCAGCAGGCTCTTGTCGTTGAGTAGTTCGGCGTCGATGCTTGGTTTCGCCGCCCAGGCGTGGCCGCTGGGTAGCAGCACGTAGAACGGCTCGTCATACAGCACCTTGGTCAGCACGTCGGCTTCCTGGAAGGGCAGCGCGATGATGACCGCGTCCAGTTCGCCGTTGCGCAGCTTGTCGCGCAGCACGTGGGTGAAATTTTCTTCGATATACAGCGGCATCTGTGGCGCGACGCGGTGCAGCTGCGGGATCAGATGGGGAAACAGGTACGGGCCGACTGTGTAGATGGCACCGACCTTGAGCGGTGCGGCCAGTTGGTTCTTGCCGGCCTGCGCCAGTTCGCGGATGCCTTGCGCCTGCTCCAGGACCTTTTGCGCCTGGGTGACTATGCCTTCACCGACCGGGGTCAGGCGCACTGCGCTCTTGCTGCGCTCGAAGATCAGCACGCCGAGCTCGTCTTCGAGCTTCTTCACGCCGACAGAGAGGGTCGGCTGGCTGACATGGCAACGCTCGGCCGCCCGCCCGAAATGCTGCTCTTGAGCCAGGGTGACGATGTAGCGCAGTTCGGTGAGGGTCATAGGGTTATTCCATTGAAGTGCGCCCAAGCATAGCGGCTGCACTCAATGGAACCAACCAGGCCGGCACTCTAATGCCGGGCACAGGCCTGTCAGCGGCGATCCAGGGAGTAGACGAAGGGCGCCACGACTTCCACGCTGCCGCCGCTCAGCAGTTCCGCCGGTGGTTTTGGCAGTGGCTGGGCCCGCTTGATCATCGCCAGGGTGGCGCGATCCAGCGAGGCGCTGCCAGAGGTACCCGCCAGCGCAACACCGAGCACCCGGCCGTCGCGATCGACGCTGAAACGTACCTTGCTGGTGCCTTCGAAACCACGCCGGCGGGCGTCATCGGGATACCGCTTATAGCGGGCCAGATGGCTGAGCAGCTTGCTCTGCCAGGTCACCTTGGCGGCCGAGGGCGCACTCGTGCTGCTCGGTTGCGCGGCTGCTGGCGCAGCAGGGGCGGCGGGCGGCGCGGGACGCTCCTGCGGCTTGGCCTGTTCGACCGGCTTTTCCTGCGGCTTGGGTGGTTCCACGGGTTTTTTCGGCGGCTTGGGCTTGGGTTTCGGCTTGGGTTTTTCAACCACCAGCTTGGGTTTGGGCGCTTCGACCACCTCGGGCTGCGGTTCCGGCTCCGGTTGCACGATTTGCGCAGGCGCGGGTGGTGGCGGGGCGACTTCCGGCAGCGGCGCCAGTTCGAGCAGCATCGCCGGTGGCGGCAATTCGACCGCCACGGCTTCCGCGTGCCAATACAGCGCCCAGACCCCCAGGCCAAGATGCAGACCCAGGACCAGCAGCAGGCTGATGGCCCAGCTCGACAGTTTGTGGCGGCTCTGGGTCATCGCTGCCCGACCGTCTCAAGCCCGACCAGGCCGACTTTCAGATAGCCGGCCGCGCGCAAGGCGTTCATCACCTCCATCAGATCGGCGTAAGCCACGCCCTTGTCGGCGCGGAAGAAGATGGTGGTGTCTTTCTTCGCCGCGGTCTGTTGGTCCAGCACCTGCCCGAGTTGTTTACGCTCGATCTGCCGATCGCCAAGGAACAGGCTCTGGTCTTCCTTGACCGTCAGGTACACCGGCTTGTCCGGCCGTGGCTGTGGTTCGGCGCTGGCAGCGGGCAGGTCGACCTTGATGTCGACGGTGGCCAGGGGCGCCGCGACCATGAAGATGATCAACAGCACCAGCATGACGTCGATAAAGGGCGTTACGTTGATCTCATGCGCTTCGACGAGATCATCGCCGCCATCATTCAGATGAAGTCCCATACAAAAGGCTCTGTTGAAGTTTAATGATGGCCGCGCCACAGCAGGCCCGGCCCTTCGGGTTGTGCCTGCAAGCGCGGTTCTTCAGAGCCTTAGCCCACTTTCACCATGTGTGGCTGGCTGCGTTCAGCCGGCAGGTGGTCGAGATCGCGGCTGACCAGCAGCAGGACTTGTGCCGAGGCGTCGGCGACCTGGGCCTTGTAGCCGGCGATGGAGCGGGCGAAGACGTTGTAGATGACCACCGCCGGTATCGCCGCAACCAGGCCCAGCGCGGTAGCCAGCAGGGCTTCGGCGATGCCGGGAGCGACCACCGCGAGGTTGGTGGTTTGCGACTTGGCGATGCCGATAAAGCTGTTCATGATGCCCCAGACGGTGCCGAACAGACCGACGAAGGGTGCGGTCGAACCTATGGTGGCGAGTACCCCGGTGCCTTGGCTCATCTGCCGGCCGCAGGCGGCGACCAAACGCTCCAGGCGGAAGCTGACGCGCTCCTTGATGCCTTCCTTCTCGCGGGTGTTGGCCGACAGGCGCATCTCCTCGAGCGCATCCTGCACCAGCAGGTGCGACAGGCTGCCGGTCTTGCTGGCCTGTGCGCCGGCCTCTTTCAGCGAGCGGGCCTGTTTCAGCGTGGCCAGTTCGGTGCGCAGGCGACGTTTGGCGCCGAGCAGCTCAAAGCCCTTGGCAATCCAGATGGTCCAGGTGATCACCGAAGCCAGGGCCAGGCCGATCATCACGATTTTCACGATGATATCGGCGTTCTGGTACATGCCCCAGGGCGACAGGTCGCTCGCCAGGCCCTGTTCCGCCGCCAGTGGGTCGACTGCCCCTTCGCGCTGTTCCAGCGCGGCGGTGGCTTCCGGGCTGAGCTCCGGCTGCCCCGGGTTGGCGGTTGCTGCGCTGGCGGGCGTGCTGGCCTGGGCTGCCGGGTTGGCGACGGGCTGTTCGGCAAAGGCCACACTGGGCGCCAGTAGCAGGCTGAACAGCAGTGCGGCGAGGCTACGCCAGGCGCGTGGCAGGTTGGGAAGACGGGTTGGCTGCGTGCTGGATGGGATAGGATTCATGCTGGCCGGACCTGAGAGAAAGAAAAACGGCTTGTCCATGGATGCGCTTGCGGAGGCACCCAAAACGGGCGTGCATTATTGCAAGTAATTCTTGTTAACAAAAGTAATACCGTCTCTTTCGTGTTTTCTTTCTCGGGTAGAGGCTTTGCCCTTGGCTCTTGCAGCGCTAGGCTGCGAGCTTTTTTGTGGAGTTCAGTGATGCCTGATACGCCCTCTGTATTGATTGCCGGTTGTGGCGACGTGGGTGGCCGCCTTGCCGAACGACTGCTGGCGAGCGCTTGGACCGTCTATGGCCTGCGCCGTAATGTTGCTGCGTTGCCGGCGGGTGTGCTGCCGGTGGCGGGTGATTTGCAGCGCAACGAGTCGCCCGCGGCCTGGCCGACCGGCGCTCTGGATTACCTGGTCTATAGCGCCGCGGCGACCCAGGCCGATGAGGCAGGTTATCGCGCGGCGTATGTCGAGGGCCTGCGGCATGTGTTGGGCTGGCTGGCGCAGCACGGGCAAACGCCGAAGCGCTTGCTGTTTGTCTCCAGCAGCGGCGTGTATGGCCAGCAGCAGGGCGAATGGATCGATGAGAACTCCCCGGCGCAAGCCCTGAGTTTTTCCGGGCAGGTGATGCGCGAGGCCGAGCAGCTGGCGCTGCACAGCGGGATTGCGGCGAGTCTGGTGCGCCTCACGGGTATCTACGGGCCGGGCCGCGAGTGGCTGCTGACGCAGGTACGGCAAGGCTACAGGGTGACGGTTGAGCCACCGCTGTATGCCAACCGCATCCATGTCGACGATGCCGCCGGGCTGTTGGCCTTCCTGCTGCAGGCGGATGCCCGCGGTGTGGCGCTGCAGGACTGTTACCTGGGTGTCGACGACGCGCCGGCGGCGTTGGCGGAGGTGGTGGCCTGGCTGCGGGAGACTCTGGGCGTCACCCAGTGGTCTGCCGAGGCGACGGTGCGGCGTGCCGGCAGCAAGCGCTGCAGCAATGCCCGTGCCCGCGCGCTGGGCTGGGCGCCACAGTATCCGAGCTATCGCGAAGGTTATGAAGCCGTGTTGGCCGGGCACTGAATCTGCTTGGTGGCTGGCTATGAGCTGGGTTTCGCCTAGGCTCTACCCGGCCTAGGTCCAGGCCCTGAGAAGAAGCTCAGGCTGGGTGCTTAGTCGCGTTCCAGCAACCAGCGTAATTTGCCCGGCGCATAGTCCGGCATCTCGTCAATCTGAGCGCGGTTGAGGGCTTCGAAGATTTCCAGTTGCTCGCCGTCGCGCTTGAAGATCCAGCTATTGCCCTGTTCGCCGAGTTGCAGCCAGAGGCTGTCGTGCTCGCCGCTCATGGCGGCGCAGTCGCCGGCCAGGCACAGCGCGTAACGTTGCGCACCGGGTAAGCCCTCGACTTTGCCGTCCGGCTGGAACTGCACCAAGCCGCCGGCGCCGGGACCTTGTTCGATCGTCCAGGTGCCGCCGAGGTAGGCGGCGTAGAGGGTCTGTTCGAAGCTGCTGCCGGGCGGGGCATCCGCCGCCACCTTGACTGGCGGGCGGGCAAAGCGTTGCTCGGGGCCCGACTCGCTTTCTTCCTGCAGCAGCTGATCGCCGTTCAGGCGCAACTGCTCGTGGTAATCGCCGTAGAAATCCACCCGCCAGCGCGCCTCCGGCTCGGCGACCAATTGGCCTTCGCCCAGCTCGAAGCCGTTGCTGAAGGTCGCCAACTGGCGGGGGCCGTCGATACGCCATTCCAGATTGGGGCCGTAGGCCAGCAGGGCTTCGCGCAGGTTACCGCCTTGCGCCGCGGCATCGATCGCGGCCTGGTTGATCCAGATCCCGCTCGGGTCGCGGTTGGCCTGGCTGCTGCAACCGCTTAGCCAGGTTGCCAGCAGTAACAGGGCGAGCGCATTGCGCATGGCAGATTCCTTTCTTGGGGCGGGAGAAAGGGGCGGCCCAGTCTGGGCGCGCCCCTTCAGCGGCTTACTCGATGACCAGAATAGCGTCCATTTCCACCTGGGCGCCGCGCGGCAGAGCGGCTACGCCGATGGCGGCACGCGCCGGGTAGGGCTGCTGGAAGTAGCGGCCCATGACCTCGTTGACCTTGGCGAAGTGCGACAGGTCGGTGAGGAAGATGTTCAGTTTGACGATGTCTTTGAACGAGCCACCGGCGGCTTCGGCCACGGCTTTGAGGTTCTCGAACACCTGCACGGTTTGCGCTTCGAAGCCTTCCACCAGCTCCATGGTCTTCGGGTCGAGCGGGATCTGCCCGGACATGTAGACGGTGTTGCCGGCCTTGATGGCCTGGGAGTAAGTGCCGATAGCGGCCGGTGCCTGCTCGGAAGTGATGACGCTCTTGCTCATGAAAAACTCCTTGGGGTTTTTTGTTTTAGCGAGGGTGGCTAACGCCATGCGTCAGCCGCCGTTGAATCTGCCCTAGGCGCGCACGCGGGAGATGTGCACCACCCCTTTCAGGGCACGCAGCTTCTTGATCACGCGGGCCAGGTGCACGCGGTCGTGCACGCTGACGACCAGTTGAACCACGCTGATGCGGCCATCGCGCTCATCCATGCTGATTTTTTCGATATTGCCGTCGGCGGCGTTGACGCTGCTGGCCAGCAGGGCGATTAGGCCGCGCTGGTGCTCCAGTTCGATGCGCAGCTCGACGTTGAACTCGCCGACCACATCCTTGGCCCAGGACAGTTGAATGCACTTTTCCGGGTTGTGGCGGATTTCGCTGATGTTCTTGCAGTTGTCCAGGTGCACCACCATGCCCTTGCCCGCGGACAGGTGGCCGACGATCGGGTCGCCGGGGATCGGCGTGCAGCATTTGGCATAGCTCAGCACCAGGCCTTCGGTGCCGCGAATCGCCAGCGGGCCTTCGGCGCTCGGCAGTTGTTCCCCCTCGCGGGCCAGCAAACGGCGGGCGACCACATAGGCCATGCGGTTGCCCAGGCCGATGTCTTCCAGCAGGTCTTCGATAAGCTCCAGGCGGTATTCGCCGAGCACCGCCTGCACCCGTTCGGCGGGGAGTTTGTCCAGATGGCTGTTGAAGCCGGCCAGGACCTTGTTCAACAACCGCTCGCCGAGGCTGATCGACTCCGAGCGGCGCTGCAGTTTCAGCGCATGGCGGATGTGCGTGCGGGCCTTGCCGCTGACCACGAAGTTGAGCCAGGCCGGGTTCGGCCGCGCGCCCGGGGCGGTGACTATCTCCACCGTGGCGCCACTTTGCAGCGGCTCGGACAAGGGCGCCAGACGCCGATTGATCCGACAGGCGATGCAGGCATTACCGACGTCGGTGTGTACGGCATAGGCGAAGTCGACCGCGGTCGAGCCTTTCGGCATCTCCATGATCCGCCCCTTGGGCGTGAAGACGTAGACCTCGTCGGGGAACAGGTCGATCTTCACGCTCTCGATGAACTCCAGGGAGTTGCCGGCGCGTTGCTGCATTTCCAGTACGCCCTTGACCCACTGGCGGGCGCGGGCGTGGGTGCCCTTGGGCTGGTCTTCCTCGTTGGATTTATACAGCCAATGGGCGGCGATGCCGTTGTTGGCCATCTCTTCCATCTCGCGGGTGCGGATCTGGATCTCGATGGGCACGCCGTGCATGCCGAACAGGGTGGTGTGCAGCGACTGGTAGCCGTTGGCCTTGGGAATCGCGATGTAGTCTTTGAAGCGCCCCGGCAACGGCTTGTACAGATTGTGCACGGCGCCGAGTACGCGGTAACAGGTGTCGACCTTGTCGACGATGATGCGGAAGGCGTAGACGTCCATGATCTCGTTGAACGCCCGGCGCTTGCCGCGCATCTTCTGGTAGATGCCGTACAGGTGTTTCTCGCGGCCCAGCACCTCGCCTTCCATGCCTTCGCGGGCCAGGCAGTGGATCAGCGACTCTTCGATCTTGTTGACGATTTCCTTGCGGTTGCCGCGGGCGCGCTTGACCGCCTGGCGAATGCGCTCGGAACGCATCGGGTGCATGGCCTTGAAACCCAGCTCCTCGAATTCCACGCGCATGCTGTGCATGCCCAGCCGGTTGGCGATCGGCGCGTAGATTTCCAGGGTTTCCTTGGCGATGCGTCGGCGTTTCTCGCCGGCCAGCACTTCCAGGGTGCGCATGTTGTGCAGGCGGTCGGCCAGCTTGACCAGGATCACGCGGATATCGCGGGCCATGGCCATGGCCATCTTCTGGAAGTTTTCCGCTTGCGCCTCGGCCTTGGTCTCGAAGTTCATCTGGGTCAGCTTGCTGACCCCGTCGACCAGTTCGGCGACGGTTTCGCCGAATTGCGCAGTCAGCGCTTCCTTGGCGATGCCGGTGTCTTCGATCACGTCATGCAGCATCGCGGCCATCAGGCTCTGATGATCCATGTGCATGTCGGCGAGGATATTCGCCACCGCCAGGGGATGGGTGACGTAGGCTTCGCCGCTGCGGCGGCGTTGGCCGTCGTGGGCTTGTTCGGCGTAGAAGTAGGCGCGCCGGACCAGGTTGACCTGCTCGGCGCCGAGGTAGGTCGAAAGCCGATCGGCGAGGGCGTCTATGCTCGGCAAGGCTGTGCTCCTTGCCGGCTGGGTTCCCGCGCCGTGTGACTTCGACCAGGCATAGGCTTACAGGGCCTCGTTGGCCTCGTCCTCGAAAGAACCGAACAGCGGTTCGTCTTCGACCATTTCTTCCTCGGCGATCACGTTGTAATCGATCAGGCCGGCAGCGATTTCGCGCAGGGCGACCACGGTCGGCTTGTCGTTTTCCCAGGCGACCTTCGGCTCTTTGCCACCGGTAGCCAGTTGGCGAGAGCGCTTGGTTGCGAGCATGACCAGCTCGAAGCGGTTATCGACGTTGTCCAGGCAATCTTCAACGGTAACGCGAGCCATGGTATTCCTCGTAGCGACGTATATAAGAGCGAAAAACTGTGCCCAGATGGGCTATTGGACTGAATAGTCTAAAAAATAACCAGCCTTTAGGGAAGCGCAGATTTTTTCGGCGCCTCATTCGGGCTAGGCCAGCAACTGGCTGAGCAGATCGCCGAAGCGCTGCAGCTGAGGCCGTTGTTGCAGCCGATTGGCGCGGAAAATCGCCTTCAGGTCGTCCAGCGCCGTGGCGAAGTCATCATTGATCACCAGATAGTCATACTCGACATAGTGGCTCATTTCGCTGACCGCTTCACGCATGCGCTGCTCGATGATCGCATCGCTGTCCTGGCCGCGGTTGTTCAGGCGCTGGCGCAACGCTTCTTGCGAGGGCGGCAGGATAAAGATCGACCTGGCTTGCGGCATCAGCTTGCGGACTTGCTGTGCGCCCTGCCAGTCGATTTCCAGGATCAGGTCGAAACCTTCGGCGAGGGTCTTCTCCAGCCAGCGCTGCGAGGTGCCGTAGAGGTTGCCGAAGACTTCCGCGTGCTCGAGGAACTCGTTGCGCTCGAGCATCTGCAGAAAGCTGTCGCGACTGACGAAGTGATAGTTGAGCCCATCCGTTTCACCCGGACGCATGCCGCGGGTGGTGTGCGACACCGAGACGCGAATCTGCGTCTGGGCGTCGATCAGGGCCTTGACCAGGCTGGTCTTGCCGGCGCCGGAGGGCGCGGAAACGATGTAGAGGGTGCCGGGGGTGGCGTGCATGTCGGGTTCGCCTTACTCGATGTTCTGTACTTGTTCGCGCATTTGCTCGATCAGCACCTTGAGGTTGACCGCCGCCTGCGTGCTGCGCGTATCGAAGGCCTTGGAGCCGAGGGTGTTGGCCTCGCGGTTGAGTTCCTGCATGAGGAAATCCAGGCGCCGGCCCGCCGCGCCACCGGCTTTCAGCACGCGCCGGACCTCGCTGACGTGGGTGCTCAGGCGATCCAGCTCTTCGGCGACGTCGCTTTTTTGCGCAAGGAGAACAAGCTCTTGCTCCAGGCGCTGCGGCTCCAGTTCGGCCTGCATCTCGGCGCAGCGGTCGAGGATTTTTTGCCGTTGCCCGGCGAGCATCTGCGGGATCAGCCCGCGCAGGGCGCTGACTTCCTCGCCGATGTTGTCCAGGCGCTCATTCAGCAGCTTGGCCAGCTCGGCACCTTCGCGCGCGCGGCCATTTTTCAGCTCGCTCAGGGCCTCGCTGAACAGCTCCAGGGCGGCACTGTTGAGGGCCTGCGGGTCGGCGGCATCGGCGACCAGCACGCCCGGCCAGGCCAGGACTTCCAGCGGATTGAGCGGTGCCGGTTGTTTGATCAGGCTGGCCACGCTTTCTGCGGCGGCGATTAGCTGAGCCGCGCGCTCGCGATCCAGCTGCAGCGCTTTGCCGGCGGTGTCTTCGGCAAAGCGCAGGGTGCACTCCACTTTGCCGCGTGACAGGCCCTGGCGCAGGGCTTCGCGCACCGCGCCTTCGAGGTCGCGGAAAGACTCCGGCAGGCGCAGCTGCGGCTCCAGGTAGCGGTGGTTGACCGAACGCAGTTCCCAGCTCAGCGTGCCGTTGGCACTGGCCCGTTCGACACGGGCGAAGGCGGTCATGCTGTGCACCATGGGGTGACCTCGCGAGAATAAGAGGGTACGAAAGGCGCAGGATTGTAGCGCAGTGCGTCGGTAGCTCCCAATTTGGCGTGTCGCCCCGCCTGTGCGGCCCTATAATGCCGAGCAGATTTCCGTCCCGAATAGGTATTTCCAAATGAAACGTCCCAGTGGCCGTGCCGCCGATCAGTTGCGCTCGATCCGCATCACCCGTAACTACACCAAGCACGCCGAGGGCTCGGTGCTGGTGGAGTTCGGTGACACCAAGGTGATCTGCACGGTCAGCGTCGAGTCGGGAGTGCCGCGTTTTCTCAAGGGTCAGGGCCAAGGTTGGTTGACCGCCGAGTACGGCATGTTGCCGCGCGCCACCGGCGAGCGTAATCAGCGGGAAGCCAGCCGTGGCAAGCAAGGCGGGCGGACCCTGGAGATCCAGCGCCTGATCGGCCGGTCACTGCGCGCCGCGCTGGATATGTCCAAGCTGGGTGAGAACACCCTGTATGTCGACTGCGACGTGATCCAGGCAGACGGTGGTACGCGGACCGCGTCGATCACCGGCGCCATGGTCGCGTTGGTCGATGCGCTGAAAGTCATCAAGAAGCGCGGTGGCTTGAAAGCTGGCGACCCGCTGAAGCAGATGATTGCGGCAGTCTCTGTCGGTATGTATCAGGGTGAGCCGGTGCTGGATCTGGACTACCTGGAAGACTCCGCCGCCGAGACCGATCTGAATGTGGTGATGACCAGTGACGGTGGTTTTATCGAGGTGCAGGGCACTGCAGAGGGCTCACCTTTCCAACCGGCCGAGCTGAATGCCATGCTGGCGCTGGCGCAGAAAGGCATGAGCGAGTTGTTCGAGCTGCAGCGTGCGGCGCTGGCCGACTAATTTCCCAGCTATCCAAGGAGGACCAGCATGAACGAGATCCAGACCCCGGTGCCGACACCCAGCCAAGAGGTGCGCCAGTGGGCGATGTTCTGCCACTTCGCGGCTTTTATCGGATTGGTGTTTCCCTTCGGCAATCTACTGGGGCCGCTGATCGTCTGGCAGATCAAGAAGGATCTCGATCCTTTTGTCGATGCCCAGGGCAAAGAGGCGCTGAACTTCCAGATCACCGTGGCGCTGGCGGCGTTAGTGTGCATTCTGCTGATGTTGGTGGTGATCGGTTTCGCCTTGCTGGGGTTGCTCAGCATCGGTGCGCTGGTGCTGACCATCATCGCCGGGATCAAGGCCAACGAAGGTCAGGCCTACCGCTACCCGTTCTGCTGGCGCTTGCTGAAGTAAGTTCGCGCAGACAACAAAAAGCCGGCTCAGCGCCGGCTTTTTGTTGTCCCGAGGTTCAGTTACACACTCAGCGTCCAGTCATAGTCGACAATCAGCGCAGCATGCTGAGAGAAGCGTGGCTGGCGGGGTAGCCGGGCGCCGCGGACAACGCGGCGTAGGCCGGGTGTCAGCAACTGATAGTCGAAGCGGTAGCCTAGGTTGAGCATCTCGGCCTGCTCGCTGTTCGGCCACCAACTGAATTGGTCGCCTTCGCGGTTCACTTCGCGCAGCGCATCGACGTAGCCCATGGTGCCGACGACTTCGTCCATCCACGCCCGTTCCGGCGCGAGAAAGCCCGGCTCCTGCTGGCAGTCGCGCCAGTTCTTCACATCCAGCTTCTGGTGGGCAACGTAGAGTGAGCCGCAGTAGATGTACTCACGGCGCTTGCGACGTTGCTTGTCCAGATAGTGGGTGAAGTCGTCCATAAACTTGAATTTCTGGTTCAAGTTCTCGTCACCGCTCTGCCCGGAAGGCAGCAGCAGGGTGGCGATACTCACTTTGTCGAAATCGGCCTGCAGGTAGCGCCCGTAGCGATCGGCTGTCTCGAAACCGAGCCCGCTGATCACCGCCTTGGGTTGTAACCGCGAATAGAGTGCCACACCACCTTGGTCGGGCACTTCGGCATCGCAGGCATAGAGGAAATAGCCATCCAGTTGGAGGGCCGGGTCGTCCAGTTCAAAGGCGGAGGCACGGGTGTCCTGCAGGCAGATGACGTCGGCATTCTGAGCCTGCAGCCAACTGAGCAAACCGCGCTCGACTGCAGCCTGAATACCATTCACGTTCACACTGATGATCCGCATAAATGGCCCCCAAAAACACGTGCGTGTATGATACCCGAGCTCATCCTTATTAGCTAAACCCACAGCTAAATCCGTGCCGTTCGGGGCTTTTTTATGCAGGCGTACCAGCGCGAGTTCATTCGTTTTGCCATCGAGCGCGGCGTGCTGCGCTTCGGTGAGTTCACCCTCAAGTCGGGCCGTACCAGTCCGTATTTCTTCAATGCCGGCTTATTCAACAGCGGTTTGGCCTTGGCCCAGCTGGGGCGCTTCTACGCTGCGGCGCTGGTGGAGAGCGGGATTGCCTTCGATGTGCTGTTTGGGCCCGCCTACAAAGGCATTCCGTTAGCCGCGACCACCGCGGTGGCCTTGGCCGAGCAGCATCAGCGCGATCTACCCTGGTGCTTCAACCGCAAGGAAGCCAAAGACCATGGCGAAGGCGGCACGCTGGTCGGTGCGCCCCTGGCCGGGCGGGTGTTGATCATCGACGATGTGATCACCGCCGGTACGGCGATCCGCGAAGTGATGCAGATCATTCATGGGCAGGGTGCGCAAGCGGCCGGCGTGCTGATCGCGCTGAATCGTCAGGAGCGCGGTCAGGGCGAACTGTCGGCGATCCAGGAGGTCGAGCGTGACTTCGGCATGCCGGTGGTGAGCATAGTTTCGCTGCAGCAGGTGCTGGAATACCTGGCCGATGATGCCGAGCTGAAGCAGCATCTGCCGGCGGTGCAGGCCTACCGCGCGCAGTACGGAATCTAATAACCTGTTCAAGATCTGCTGCGCTCGCGACGATCTTGAACAGGTTCTAAGTCCTAATCACGACAGGGTATTGTCTGCATGGTCAAGTCGGGGGCAGTTCGTTTTACGTTGTTGTTCGGCTTGCTGTTGCCGGTTTTGGCCGGGGCGGCGGAGCTGTACCGTTACGTAGACGCCAAGGGCGTCACGGTGTTGGATCGCCTGGGTGTGCCGCCGGAGTACATCAGTAAAGGCTACGAGGTGCTCAACGATCAGGGCCGGGTGGTCAAGGTGATTCCGCCGGCACCGAGCGCCGAGGAAATGCAGCGTCAGCTCGCGGATAAGGCGCGGGCCAGCTCCGATGCCCAGTTACTGCGCCTGTACTCCACGGTGGATGATGTCGATCGAGCCCAGGCCCGCAAGCTTGCCGAGTTGGATGGCGTGATCAGCGCGGCGCAGGGCAACTTGCAGTCGCTGCGTACGCAGCAGGCGAACTTGCAGAGCCAGGCGGCCGATCAGGAGCGGGCCGGGCGCCAAGTCCCCGAACATCTGGTCGCGCAGATCGACAACCTGAAAGCAGAGCAAGCGGGATTGCAGAAGGACATTCTGCGTTATCAGGAGGGTCGCAAGCAGGCCGAAGCCAGCTTTGCGGCGGATCGGGCGCGCCTGTTCGAGTTGATCGGTACTCGCCACTAACGGGCACCCTCCGCTCGACCTCCGCTCAGCGCACCCACAGCGGGTGCTCGAAGCGGAAGTCGGAGCGCAGCTGGCTCAACTCAGTGGTGTTTGCGATTGCAGATCAGGGTGCCGACGCCGCTGTCGGTGAAGATCTCCAGCAGCACCGCGTTCGGCACGCGACCGTCGATGATATGCGCGCTGGTCACCCCGCCTTGCACGGCCTCGAGGGCGCAGCGGATCTTCGGCAGCATGCCGCCGTAGATGGTGCCGTCGGCGATCAGCGCGTCGACCTGGCTGGTCGACAGGCCGGTGAGGACCTGGCCCTGCTTGTCCATCAGCCCGGCGATATTGGTCAGCAACATCAGCTTCTCGGCCTTCAGCGCTTCCGCGACTTTGCCGGCGACCAGGTCGGCGTTGATGTTGTAGGACTCGCCATTGGCGCCGACGCCGATCGGTGCGATGACCGGAATGAAGTCGCCCTTGACCAGCATGTTCAGCAGCTCGGTATTCACCCCGACGACTTCGCCGACATGGCCGATATCGATGATTTCCGGCTGGGTCATCTCCGGCGTCTGCCGGCTGACGGTGAGCTTCTTCGCGCGGATCAGTTCGGCATCTTTGCCGGTCAGGCCGATGGCGCTACCGCCATGGCGGTTGATCAGGTTGACTATGTCTTTGTTGACCTGGCCGCCGAGCACCATCTCCACCACGTCCATGGTCTGGCTGTCGGTGACGCGCATGCCGTCGATAAAGTGGCTCTCGATGCTCAGGCGCTTGAGCAGGTCGCCGATCTGCGGGCCGCCGCCATGCACCACTACCGGGTTGATGCCCACCGCCTTCATCAGCACGATGTCGCGGGCGAAGCCGGTCTTCAGCTCCTCGCTTTCCATGGCGTTGCCGCCGTATTTGATCACCAGGGTCTTGCCGACAAAGCGGCGGATGTAGGGCAGCGCCTCGGACAGCACCTTGGCAACGTTGGTGGCGGCATCACGGTTGAGGGTCATGCGGGGCTCCAGTAAAACAGGATGGCCGGTCGAGCAGACCGGCCAAGCAATCAGAAGGGTAGGTTGAGGGCGGGGGCAACGGTATACAGCTGGGCGCGGAAGACCTCCTGAATGCGTTGGAGTTCCTCGGCGCTATCGGCTTCGAAGCGCAGCACCAGCACCGGCGTGGTGTTGGAGGCGCGGACCAGGCCCCAGCCTTTGGGGTAGTCGACGCGCACGCCATCGAGGGTGGTGATGCTGCCTTCACCCCAATGCCCATCACGCTGCAGCGCGTCGATGATGCTGAACTTGCTCTCCTCGGTGACCGTGATGTTGATTTCCGGCGTGGAAAGGTCGCTGGGGAAGGCGGCGAACACCTGCTCGGCGTCGCGCTTGTCCTGGCTGAGGATTTCCAGCAGGCGGGCGGCGCTGTAGATGCCGTCGTCGAAGCCGAACCAGCGCTCCTTGAAGAAGATATGCCCGCTCATCTCGCCGGCCAGCAGGGCGCCGGTTTCCTTCATCTTTTTCTTGATCAGCGAGTGACCGGTTTTCCACATCACCGGGCGGCCGCCATAACCGCTGATCAGCGCGCCCAGGCGGCGGGTGCATTTGACGTCGAAGATGATGTCGGCGCCGGGGTTGCGCGACACCACGTCCTTGGCGAACAGCATCATCAGGCGGTCGGGGTAGACGATGGTGCCGGTGTTGGTCACCACGCCGACGCGGTCGCCGTCACCGTCGAAGGCCAGGCCGAGGTCGGCGTTCTCTTCCTTGACCTTGGCGATCAAGTCCACCAGGTTTTCCGGCTTGCCCGGGTCCGGGTGATGGTTGGGGAAGTTGCCGTCGACGTCGCAGAACAACGGAATCACGCTGCAGCCCAGGGCTTCGATCAGCTGCGGGGCGATCACGCCGGCGGCGCCGTTGCCGCAGTCGACCACCACCTTCAGCGGCTTGGCCAGGGCGATGTCGTCGCGGATCTGCTTGAAGTAGCGCTCGAGGATTTCGACCTGCTCGACACTGCCCATGCCGCTGGCCAGGTCATTGGTCTCGATGCGCTGGCGCAGGGCCTGGATCTGTTCGTTGGCCAGGGTGTCGCCGGCGACGACTATCTTGAAACCGTTGTAATCCGGCGGGTTGTGGCTGCCGGTGAGCATCACGCCGGATTTGCCGGCCAAGACGTTGGCGGCATAGTACAGCGCCGGGGTCGGCACCATGCCGATGTCGCTGACCTGGCAGCCGGATTCGAGCAGCCCCTGGATCAGCGATTGCACCAGCTCGGGGCCAGACAGGCGGCCGTCGCGGCCGACGGAAACATTCGGCTCGCCGCACGCAATGCTCTCGGAGCCGACGGCGCGGCCGACCCAATAGGCGGTTTCCGGGGTCAGGGTATCGCCGACCACACCGCGGATGTCATAGGCGCGGAAAATGCTGGCGGGCAAGTTGGGTGCGGTGTGCGGGGTGTTGCTCATAGCTGGGGCTTGCTCCAATCCCAGGAGGTCCTGGTCTTCGTCGAGGATGTCGATATCGAAAATATCGGTGTCTTGAAACAGTGGATCGATCGGCTCCGCCGGCTGGGCCGAACGCTGGGCTGGGTGAGCTGCGCCGCCGGGGACGGTGCTCGCCTGATTGTCGCCGTGCTCAGTCTGCCGGCGCGGCAGGCGAGCGAGGTTCTGTGCCAGGGCATTGAGTGCCGGCAAGCGCAGGCTGAAGGCTTTGACGGCTTTCCCGGCGGAGAGTTCTTGCACCAGTTGACCCAGTTGCTCGGCATCGCGGCGCAGACGGATCTGCATGGCGTTGTGCAGCAGGAGTAGGCCGAACAGCGCGCCGCCCAGCGCCAGTAGCGCGGCCAAGAGCAAGGGTAGCGCAGAGAAGGCGGATTGAGTCAGGGCCGGGCCGGGAATGAAGTCGAGTTTCCAGTTGGGGTTGCCGCTGCTGAACGCCAGCGCGCTGCCCTGGGGGGCGTGGCCAAGTTGTGCCAACAGTTGCGCGGGGCCGTTGCCGAATTGTTGAGTCAGTTGCAGTTGGCCAATGCCTGCCGGCAAGGGTGGCAGCGCGGCCAGCAAGCGCTGCAGGTCGGTCACCAGCAACAGGGTGCCTTGTAGCGGCTGGCTGTCGGCCAAGCGCAGCGGCGCGGCGCTGTAGACCAGCCAGCGCTGGCCGATCTTGTAGGCCTCCGGCGCCGGGCTCTGGCCGCCTTCGACCCGCCGCAGCAGATCCAGGGCGGCGAAGTTCATCGGCGCGGCGCGGCTAGCGTTCTGGGTGGCTTGACCGGGTAGGTTGAGGTGCGCGTCCACCACGGCGTCCCAGTAACCGAGGCCGCGCTCGGCGGTCTGCAGCTGTGCGCTGTCTTGGCTCTGCAGGGCCTCGAGCAGTTGCGGATTGTGCGCGGCGGCCTGGGTGTCGGCACTCAACTGGTGCAGCGCTTGCTGCAGGGCGGCGGCTTGGTTGCCACCCCAGGCCTGGCCGAGTTGCGCCTGGGCTTGCTGCTGGGCGTCGTTGAGCAGCGCAAACCAAAGCACCGCCGCGGCCGCGAGCAGGCCGACGAATGCGGCGCCCAGGCCTGGGAATAGCGTCGGCAGGCCGTGCTCCTGGCGGGTGCTGGCCGCGGCCGCTGCGCTGGGCCGGGTCAGGTTGTCGGCGTCCTGGGCGGTGCGCTGGAAGGGTTTCACTGAGCGTCTCCTCGGCGATTCATCCTGATAGGCAGCCGGGTGCTTCAGTGGCTGCCGGAGTGGCCGAAGCCGCCGGCACCGCGCTGGCTTTCATCGAATTGTTCGACCAGCTCGAAGTGCGCCTGTACCACCGGCACCAGGATCAGCTGCGCGATGCGCTCGCCGACGGCGATGCTGAAGGCCGTCTGCCCGCGATTCCAGCAGGACACCATCAGCTCGCCCTGGTAATCCGAGTCGATCAGGCCGACCAGGTTGCCGAGCACTATGCCGTGTTTATGACCGAGGCCCGAGCGGGGCAGGATCAAGGCGGCCAAGCCTGGGTCGCCGATATAGATCGACAGGCCGGTGGGAATCAGCAGGGTTTGACCGGGCTCGAGCAGGCTGTCTTGCGCCAGCATGGCGCGCAGATCGAGGCCGGCAGAGCCTGGGGTGGCGTACTGGGGCTGCGGGAAGTCGCGGCCAATGCGGGGGTCGAGAATCTTGGCTTGCAGTGCGTGCATGTCAGGCTCTGTGAGTGATCGGGTGCGAGCCTTAGGCCCGGTTCAGGCGCTCGGCGATAAAGGCGATCAGTTGCCGGGCAATCTTGCCCTTGCTGGTCTGGGCGAGGCTATTTTGCTGCAGTTCGCGATCGATGATGGTGATCGCGTTCTCTTCGCTGTTGAAGCCGATGCTCGGATTGGCGACATCGTTGGCGACTATCAGGTCGAGGTTCTTGTCTTTCAGCTTGCGCGCCGCATAGTCGAGCAGCTTCTCGGTCTCGGCGGCAAAGCCGACACTGAACGGGCGATCGGCGCGCTGCGCGAGGGTCGCCAGAATGTCCGGGTTACGAACCATCTGCAGGAGCAGGCCGTCGCCGCTGGTCGGGTCCTTCTTCAGTTTGTGCTGAGCCACCACTTCCGGGCGGTAGTCGGCCACCGCGGCGGCGGCGATCAGTAGGTCGCAGGGCATCGCGGCCTCGCAGGCGGCGAGCATGTCGCGGGCGCTGACCACGTCGATGCGGTTGACCCGCTCAGGCGTCGGCAGATGCACCGGGCCGCTGATCAGGGTCACCTTGGCGCCTGCTTCGGCGGCGGCTTCGGCCAGGGCGAAGCCCATCTTGCCGGAGCTGTGGTTGGTGATGTAGCGCACCGGGTCGATGTTTTCCTGAGTCGGCCCGGCGGTGATCAGCACATGCCGGCCGGTCAGGCTGCTGCGCTTGAAGCAGTCGGCGGCACATTGCGCCAGCTCATCGGCTTCGAGCATGCGGCCCAGGCCCACGTCGCCGCAGGCTTGGCTACCGGCGGCCGGGCCGAACAGGTAGAGGCCGCGTTCGGTGAGCACCTTACGGTTGGCCTGGGTCGCGGGGTCGCGCCACATCGCCTGGTTCATCGCCGGGGCCAGGGCGACCGGGGCGTCGGTGGCCAGCACCAGGGTGGTCAGCAGGTCGTTGGCGATACCTTGCGCCAGGCGGGCCATCAGGTCGGCGGTGGCGGGGGCGATCAGGATCAGGTCGGCCCACTTGGCCAGTTCGATATGGCCCATGGCGGCTTCGGCAGCCGGGTCGAGCAGGTCGAGGTGGACCGGATGGCCGGACAGGGCCTGCAGGGTCAGCGGGGTAATGAATTCGCGGCCGCCCTGGGTCATCACCACGCGGACTTCCGCGCCCTGGTCGCGCAGGCGGCGAACCAGTTCGGCGCTCTTGTACGCGGCGATGCCGCCACCCACGCCGAGGACGATGCGTTTCCGGTACAGCCGCTGCATAGGCCTGCCTTATCTAGAGTGGAAGTGCGCAGCGGCGACGCCGCCGCCCCTGGCCAATCGCCGCGCAAAAAAGTTGGGCTAAGATAGCACAGCGCCCGCACTGGAACAGCGGGCCCGCTCGACACGGAGGTGCTATGAGCATTCGCGATTGGCCCGCGGCAGAACGCCCGCGGGAGAAACTGCTGGACCAGGGGGCGGCGACCCTGACGGACGCCGAACTGCTGGCCATTTTTCTGCGCACCGGGGTCACCGGCAAGAGCGCGGTGGATCTGGCGCGGCACTTGCTCGCCTCCTTCGGCGGGCTGCGGCCGCTCTTGGAGGCGGATCAGGCGAGTTTCAGTCAGCACCTCGGGCTGGGGCCGGCCAAATTCGCTCAGCTGCAGGCGGTGTTGGAGATGGCGCGCCGGCATCTGGCCGAGCGCCTGCGTCGCGATTCCGCCTTGGAGAGCCCGCAGGCGGTGCGCGACTACTTGAAAGCGCTGTTGCGGCATGAGCCCCATGAGGTGTTCGGCTGTCTGTTTCTCGATTCCAAGCATCGGGTGCTGGCGTTCGAGGCGCTGTTCCAGGGCTCCATCGACAGCGCCAGCGTCTACCCGCGGCAGGTGGTCAAGCGCGCTTTGGCGCATAACGCCGCGGCCTTGATCCTCTGCCACAATCATCCCTCCGGCGTCGCCGAGCCCAGTCAAGCCGACCGGGTGCTGACCCAGCGTCTCAAGGAGGCGCTGGCGCTAGTGGATGTGCGGGTGCTCGATCACTTTATCGTTGGCGACGGTGAGCCGCTGTCGCTGGCCGAATATGGGTGGCTGTAGTTGTCACGGTCACCGGCCTAGGCTGACCCGGGAGAAGTCCTGCCGCCCGAACGGGCTGGCCTGATAACCCTGCACGTCCTTACGGGTCAGCGCGGCGGCGGTGGGGTGCGCCAGCGGTAGCCACAACGCCTGCTGCTGGATCAGTTGCTGGGCTTCTTTATAGAGCCGAGTGCGTTCGGCCAGGTCGTCGGTGCCTTTGCCGGAGTTGATCAGTTGATCGAGCGCTTTATCGCAGTAACGGGCGAAATTGGTGCCGGACTGCACGGCCGCGCAGGAAAACTGCGGGGTGAGGAAGTTGTCCGGGTCGCCGTTGTCACCGGCCCAGCCCATAAACAGCAGGTCATGCTCGCCGGCTTTGGCACGGCGAATCAGCTCGCCCCATTCGATCACGCGGATCTGCGCACGAATGCCGACTTCCGCCAGGTCGGCCTGCAGCAGCTGGGCGCCGAGACTCGGGTTGGGATTGAGCAGGCTGCTGGACGGGCGGGTCCAGATAGTGGTCGTGAAGCCATCCTTGAGCCCGGCTTTGGCCAGCAGCGCGCGAGCCTGGGCCGGATCGTGGGCGTAACCGGGCAGTTCGCTGGCATAGCTCCAGGTGTTGGGCGGGTACGGGCCGTTGGCGCCGATGGCGCTGTCTTCGAACACGGCGCGCAGGTAGCTGGCCTTATCGAAGGCGAGGTTGATTGCCTGGCGCACGGCTGGCTGATCCAGCGGTGGGTGCTGGCTGTTGAGCGCGACGAAGGCGGTCATAAAGGCCGGGGTGGTGACGGCTTTGAGGGCCGGGTCATTGGCGGCGGCGCGCACATCCAGCGGCTTGGGCGAGAGGGCGATCTGGCACTCGCCGCGGCGCAGTTTCTGCAGGCGCACATTGGCGTCCGGGGTGATGGCGAACACCAGCGCATCGACTGCGGGTTTGCCGGCAAAGTAGTCCGGGTTGGCCGCATAGCGCACCACGGCGTCCTTCTGGAAACGCTTGAAGCTGAACGGGCCGCTGCCAATCGGCTGGGCGTTGAGCTGCTCCGGCGTGCCGGCCTTAAGCAGCTGCGCCGCGTACTCGGCGGAGTAGATCGAGGCGAAACCCATGCTCAGGGTGGCCAGGAAGGTGGCCTCGGGATGGGTCAAGGTAAAACGCAGGCGATACGGATCGGGTGCCTCGACGGCTTTGATCAGGCTCGGCAGCTGCATGGATTGGGCATGCGGGAAGCCGCTCTGTGCGACCTTGTGCCAGGGATTAGTCGGGTCGAGCATGCGCTGGAAGCTGAATAGCGCGTCGTCGGCATTCAGTTCGCGACTGGGGCTGAAATAGTCGGTGTGGTGGAACTTCACGCCCTGGCGCAGCTGAAAGTCGTAGGTCAGCCCATCCGCTGAGACGCTCCAGCTTTGCGCCAGGCTTGGCAGCAATTTGCCACTGGCCGCGTCGAACTCCACCAGGCGGTTCATCAGCACGTCGGCGGAGGCATTGGTGGTGGTCAGTGAGTTGTACTGCACCACGTCGAAGCCTTCCGGGCTGGCCTCGGTGCAGACGCTAAGGGTGGCGGCCTGCGCCAATAAAGGGCTCAGCAGCGGGGCGAATAACAGCGGTAAGGCGGCGAGGCGCATGGCGGTACTCCTTGTTCGGGTCGACGGCCCGTCCGCGGGCATTGGTGCAAAAGCCTACCCTAGACGATGGAACGGGGTAGGACAATGCAGTCGGAGTGACGAGCGGTCGGTGCGCGCGCTGCCCGCGGCGCTGCCGGTTGCAGCGCGGGGGCGGGCTGTCGAGGTTGTGGAAAAGCGCAGTTATCCTTGTTGCCTGGGGGGCTTTCTGGTATAAAGCAGCGCTCTTTTCTAGGGGCCCGGTTCCTTCGCTTGTAGGTGTGGCCGGTAAGACCCTGAAGAAACGTGGCGCCGAGCGCCAAATGACTTTGAGTTTAAGCGGCCAACCCATGCCGGGTTGGGCATGTGGTTTTAGAGGGCTGAGGTATGTCGAGAGTCTGTCAAGTTACCGGTAAGGGTCCGGTAACCGGGAATAACATTTCCCACGCGAACAACAAAACCCGTCGCCGTTTCCTGCCGAACCTGCAGCATCACCGCTTCTGGGTCGAGTCCGAGAAGCGCTTCGTGCGTCTGCGCGTAACTGCCAAAGGCATGCGTATCATCGACAAACGCGGCATTGATGTTGTGCTGGCCGAAATCCGCAGCCGCGGCGAAAAGGTTTAAGGAGCTAATCATGCGTGAACTAATCCGTTTGGTGTCGAGCGCCGGTACTGGCCACTTCTACACCACCGACAAGAACAAGCGCACCACTCCGGACAAAATCGAAATCAAAAAATTCGATCCGGTTGTGCGTCAGCACGTGATCTACAAGGAAGCCAAGATCAAGTAATTGATCCGGCCCTTGCCGAAAAAGCCCGCCCCTTGGCGGGCTTTTTCTTGCCGGCGATTTAGTCCGGGGCGGGTTTTGCTCGCGGCATAAAAAAGCCCGCTGGAGAGCGGGCGAAGAGGTCACGCATGGATACTGGCTGGGATCAGCTCGACGCTTGCTCGAAGAGCACGTAGACCTTGCGGCAGGCTTCCAGGACTTCCCAGGTGCCGGAGAAGCCGGCCGGAATGACGAAGCGGTCGCCCGCCCGTAACGTCTTGGCGTTGCCCTCGGCATCGCGCAGCACGGAGACGCCTTGGAGGATTTCGCAGTATTCGTGCTCGCTGTAATTCACCGTCCACTGGCCGACCGCGCCTTCCCAGATGCCGGCGTTGAACTGGCTGCAAGGGCTGGCGTAGTGGTTGCGCACGCTTTGTTCGGGGTCGCCTTTGAGGATCTTTGCCGGCGCCGGGCGGTAATGCTCGGGCGCAGTGGTGGCCTGAGCGAAGTCGACGATCTGTTCGATGTTCATGGGCTTTTCCATAGTCAGAGGGTTTAACTGGCCTGGCGGATCGAGCTGGCGAGCTTGTCGACCAGGGTGTCGATCTGCGCTTTCTCGACGATTAGCGGCGGCGACATGGCCACGATATCGCCGGTCACGCGCACCAGCAGGTCGTCCTCGAAGCACTGCTCGAACACCTGATAGCCACGCTTGCCGGCGCCTTCGGCATTCGGCGCCAACTGCACGCCGCCGACCAGGCCAATGGCGCGGATGTCGATCACGCTGGGCAGATCCCGCAGGCTGAGCAGCGCGTCCTGCCAGTAGCCTTCCAGCTCGATGCTGCGCTGGAACAGCTGGTCGCGCTGATAGATGTCCAGGGTCGCCAGCGCCGCGGCGCAGGCCACCGGGTGACCGGAGTAGGTGTAGCCGTGGAAGAACTCGATGGCGCTCTCCGGGCCCTGCATCAAGGCCTCGTAGATCTTCTCGTGGGCGAACACCGCGCCCATCGGAATCGCGCCGTTGGTCAGGCCCTTGGCGGTCGTGAGGATGTCCGGGGTGACGCCCCAGCGCTGGGCGGCGAAGGCTTCGCCGACCCGGCCGAAACCGGTGATGACTTCGTCGAAAATCAACAGAATGCCGTGTTTGCGGGTGATCTCGCGCAGCCGCTTGAGGTAGCCCACCGGCGGCAGCACCACGCCGGCGGAGCCGGACATCGGCTCGACTATCACCGCGGCGATGTTTTCCGCGCCGTGCAGGGCCACCAGGCGTTCCAGTTCCTCGGCTTTTTCCACGCCGTGTTCCGGCAGGCCGCGGCTGAAGGCGTTGCGCTGGATGTCCAGGGTATGCGGCAGGTGATCGACGCCCGGCAGCAGTGCGGCCGAGAAGGCTTTGCGGTTGTTGACCATGCCGCCGACCGAGAGGCCGCCGAAACCGACGCCGTGATAGCCCAGTTCGCGGCCGATCAAGCGGGTGCGGGTGCCTTGGCCGATCGCGCGCTGGTAGGCCAGGGCGATCTTCAGGGCGGTGTCCGCCGACTCCGAGCCGGAGTTGGTGAAGAAGAGTTTATTCAGCCCCGCCGGCGCGATGGCCGCCAGGCGCTCGGCCAACTCGAAGGGCAGCGGGTGGCCCATCTGGAAGGTCGGGGCGAAGTCCAGCTTGGCGATCTGCTTGCTCACCGCCTCGGTGATTTCCCGGCGGCCGTGGCCGGCGTTGCAGCACCAGAGCCCGGCGGTGCCATCCAGCACCTGGCGGCCGTCGCTGGTGGTGAAATACATGCCTTCGGCACTTTCCAGCAAGCGCGGCTTGGCTTTGAACTGGCGGTTGGCGGTGAAGGGCATCCAGAAATCGTCGAGGGTGTTGGTTTTTCTGCTCAGTTGCGGCTTGTTGTCGGTCGTCATTGGGGTATCCGGGCGAGCGAGGAGGGGTCCATACAGCACTGCGCTGCAGTCTATGTTTAATAAAACGAACATGACAAGGGTGTTTTCTGCCGATATGTAAAAAATATTGAAAAGGTGGGGCCCGCTGGTTTAGTGTTGCCGGCATGATGGGCCAGCACCTGGCCTTGCAGAATTTTTGACAGTGCGCGCGTCGAGCACGCCGCATTCTTCTACTTAATAATGAGGACGCTCGCATGACTACTCTGACTCGCGCCGACTGGGAGCAACGGGCCCAGGCCCTGGTGATTGAAGGCCGCGCTTTTATCCACGGCGAATACACCGCCGCCGTATCCGCGGCGACCTTCGACTGCATCAGCCCGGTCGATGGCCGGTTGCTGACTAAAGTGGCCAGCTGCGATCTGGCCGATGCCGAGCGTGCGGTGGCCGATGCGCGCGCCACCTTCGAGTCTGGCCTGTGGTCGCGCCTGTCGCCGGTCAAGCGCAAGCAAGCCATGATCCGCTTCGCCGATCTGCTGGACGCCCATGCCGAAGAGTTGGCCCTGCTGGAAACCCTGGACATGGGCAAGCCGATCAGCGATGCGCTGGGCGTCGACGTGCCGGGTGCGTCGCGGGCGATCCGCTGGAGTGGCGAGGCGGTCGACAAGATCTACGACGAAGTGGCCGCCACCCCGCACGACGAGCTGGGCCTGGTGACCCGTGAGGCGGTAGGCGTGGTCGCGGCCATAGTGCCGTGGAACTTCCCGCTGATCATGACCTGCTGGAAGCTCGGCCCGGCGCTGGCCACCGGCAACTCGGTGATAGTCAAGCCGTCCGAGAAGTCGCCGCTGACCGCCATCCGCATGGCCCAGCTGGCCCTCGAGGCCGGTATTCCGGCCGGTGTGCTGAACGTCCTGCCGGGCTATGGCCATACCGTCGGCAAGGCGCTGGCGCTGCACATGGACGTCGACACCCTGGTGTTCACCGGTTCGACCAAGATCGCCAAGCAGCTGATGATCTATGCCGGCGAGTCCAATATGAAGCGCGTCTGGCTGGAAGCCGGCGGCAAGAGTGCCAACATCGTCTGCGCCGATGCCCCGGACCTCAAGGCGGCCGCCGAAGCAGCGGCCGCGGCGATCTGCTTCAACCAGGGCGAGATGTGCACCGCCGGCTCGCGCCTGCTGGTCGAGCGTTCGATCAAAGACCAGTTCATGGCGCTGGTGCTGGAAGCCATGCAGGGCTGGAAAGCCGGCCACGCCCTCGACCCGGCGACCAAGGTCGGCGCGTTGGTGGATAGCCAGCACCTGAACAGCGTACTGGCCTATATCGAGGCCGGGCATGCCGAGCACGCCACGCTGCTGTGCGGCGGCCGGCGCACCCTGGAAGAGACCGGTGGCGTCTACGTCGAGCCGACGATTTTCGATGGAGTGCACAACTCCATGCGCATCGCCGCCGAGGAAATTTTCGGTCCGGTGCTCTCGGTGATCAGCTTCGATACGGTCGAAGAAGCCATCCAGATTGCCAACGACAGTATCTACGGCCTGGCCGCGGCGATCTGGACCAGCAACCTGTCCAAGGCGCACCTGGCGGCCAAGGCGCTGCGCGTCGGCAGCATGTGGGTCAACCAGTATGACGGCGGCGATATGACTGCGCCCTTCGGTGGTTTCAAGCAGTCGGGTAACGGCCGCGACAAGTCGCTGCACGCCTTCGACAAGTACACCGAACTGAAAGCCACCTGGATCAAGCTGTAAGGGTATGGCTGCGATCTCCTGGTCGTCGGCCATACGGCGTTGAAGCCTCGCCGAAAATGCTCACGTACTGCAGTACGCTGCGCTTTTCGGCGAACCTTCGCCTTGTCTGGCCTTAGCCCAGTAGATCTTGAGCGGTGTCGAATGCGCTCGGTGTCAAGCTGACGCGCTTTCATGAGGTCCGCCCTTTGATTAATTAGGGCCGGCTCAGACGAGCCACACCTGCGGTCGGATTTCCTTATGGAGCCCGGCCGTTTTGCTTTCTCTGTGACGAACCTCGGGGAGAAGAACAGTGGTCATGCGTTGGGGCACCTACTTCGCCGTCTGCGCGGCGGTGATCAGTATCGGCCTGGCCCTCGGGGTGAGCATGCCGCTGGTGTCGCTGCGCCTGGAAAGCTGGGGTTATGACTCGTTCGCCATCGGCGTGATGGCCGCGACACCGGCCATCGGCGTACTGCTCGGCGCCGCGTTGGCCGGGCGCCTGGCGGCCCGTTGCGGCACCACCGGGTTGATGCAGCTGTGCCTGTTGGCTGGCGCCGTGTCGGTGGGCCTGCAGGCGCTGGTGCCTAGCTATGCGGCCTGGCTGCTGCTGCGCTTGCTGCTCGGCGTGGCGCTGACCGTGGTGTTTATCCTCGGCGAAAGCTGGATCAATCAGTTGGCGGTGGATAAGTGGCGGGGGCGGCTGGTGGCGCTGTACGGCACCGGTTATGCGCTCAGCCAGCTGTCCGGGCCCTTGCTGCTGAGCCTGCTGGGGACGGCGACCGATCTGGGGTTCTGGACCGGTACGGGGTTGCTGATCGGCGGTTCGCTGGTGCTGCTCGGCCGCACGGGTGCGCCGACGGTGGATGCGCAGAGCGCATCCGGACGCGGCCTGGCGGCGTTCTGTCGCCAGCTGCCGGCGATCGCCTGGGCGGTGAGTCTGTTCGCCGCGTTCGAGGCGATGATGCTGACCCTGTTGCCGATCTATGGGCTGCGCCAGGGTTTCACTCAGGAGGTCGCGCTGCTGATGGCCAGCGTGGTGGTGGTCGGCGATGCGCTGTTGCAGTTGCCGATCGGCTGGCTGGCCGACCGCATGCCGCGGCGCACGCTGTTCCGCGGCTGTGGCGTGACCCTGCTGTGGTCCAGCCTGGGCATTCCGCTGCTGCTGCACACCCCGTTGATCTGGCCGCTGTGGGTGTTGTTCGGCGCCAGCGCCGGCGGGCTGTTCACCCTCGCGCTGATTTTGATCGGCGAGCGTTACCGCGACGATCAGCTGGTGCGCGCCAACGCGCATGTGGCGCAGCTCTGGGGCATAGGTTGCCTGCTCGGGCCACTGCTGACCGGTGCGGCCAGTCAGTGGCTGAGCGGTCATGCATTGCCGCTGCTGATGGCCCTGGGGGCGGCCGGTTTTGTCTGGCTGGCCTGGCAGCGGCCGGACTTCGGCGACACGAGCGCGGAGCTGGAGGCCGACTGAACGAAAAGGGCGCCGCGGCGCCCTTGTGCAGGCCAGGAGTGGGCGCGGATTAGGCGCCCAGGGCGTCTTTCAGGCGATACCAGAGCATGCCGAGGGCCAGCAGCGGTGAGCGCAGGTGCTTGCCGCCGGGAAAGGTCATATGCGGCACCTGGGCGAACAGGTCGAAGCCACGGCTTTCCTGCCCGGCGATGGCTTCGGCGAGCAGCTTGCCGGCCAGGTGGGTGGCGTTCAGCCCGTGGCCGGCATAGGCCTGGGCGTAGAACACGTTGGGCTGCTCCTTGAGGCGGCCGATCTGCGGCAGGCGGTTGGCGCCGATGCCGATCATGCCGCCCCATTGGTAGGCGATTTTCACCTGGGCCAGATGCGGGAAGACTTCCAGCATCTTCGGTCGCATATAGGCGGCGATGTCCTGCGGATCACGCCCGGAGTAGTGGCAGGCGCCGCCGAACAGCAGGCGGCGGTCGGCCGAAAGACGGTAGTAGTCCACGGTCACGCGCTGGTCGCAGAGCGCCATGTTCTGCGGAATCAGGGTTCTGGCCTGGGCTTCGCTCAGTGGCTCGGTGGCGATGATGTAGCTGCCGGCCGGCAGCACCTTGCCGCCGAGGCGCGGGTTGAGGCCGTTGAGGTAGGCGTTGCAGGCCAGTACCAGGGTTTTCGCGCGGACTTTGCCGTTGGCGGTCTGCACGCAGACCTCGGGGCCGTAGTCGATACGCGTCACCGCCGACTGTTCGAACAGCTGCACGCCGAGTGACTGCGCCGCCGCGGCCTCGCCCAAGGCCAGGTTGAGCGGGTGCAGGTGGCCAGAGCCCATGTCGATCAGGCCGCCGACGTAGCGGTTGGAGCCGACCACCTGGTGCATCTCATCCGCCTGCAGCAGGCGCAGTTCGTGGCGGTAGCCGAGGCTCTTCAGTTCGTCCAGGTCTGCGGCGAAGCCGGCCAGATCGCGTGGCTTGTTGGCCAGGTCGCAGTAACCCCAGGTCAGGTCACAGTCGATGCCATGGTGCTCGACCCGCCGGCGAACGATCTCCACCGCTTCCAGGCCGAGCAATTGCAGTTCGCGCACGCCGTCGTTGCCGATCACCCCGGCGAACTGTTCGAGGCCATGGCCGACGCCGCGAATCAACTGACCGCCGTTACGCCCGCTGGCGCCCCAGCCGATCTTGTGCGCCTCCAGCAGCACCACCGAGAAGCCGCGTTCGGCCAGCTCGATGGCCGTGTTCAGGCCGGAAAAGCCGCCGCCGACAATGCACACGTCGGCGCGCACCTCGCCCGCCAAGGCCGGGTAGCTGAGGCTGCGGTTGACGCTGGCGGCGTAGTAGGACGGGGCGTGCTGGTGGTTCTGGGCCGAAGGCTGAACGCGGGCGTTCATGTGCGAAATCCTGATTATTGTGTTTGGTAAATTTTACGCAGAATAAGCCTGACCTCGCGCCGACGCCAAGGGGGGCGCAGGAAAAAACCTTGTGCCGCAGGGGCAAAAGTGCCGCCGAGCGCCTGGTATCGGCCGAGGTGGGTGCTGCACGGGTATCTTTGTTAGCATGCGCGCGCCTGGCGAAGAGAGGCACTGCGTCGCGCACCGCCGCGCAGGCCATTCTGTCTGCGTCAGATTCCCAAGGGGCCCAGCCCATGAGCTGCAACAGTCGGAAAATCGAGTATTTGCGCCAGCGGATCCCCGCGTTCGAGTGCGTGCCCGGCTGTCACGACTGCTGTGGGCCGGTGACCACCTCGTCGGAGGAAATGTCCCGACTACCGGTGAAAAGCGACGCGGAGCATGAGGCTGCGTTGGCCGAGTTGAATTGCGTGCACCTGGGGCCGAACGGCTGCCAGGTCTATGCCGAGCGCCCGCTGATCTGCCGGCTGTTCGGCACCACCCCGCGCCTGCCGTGCCCGAATGGCCGGCGCCCGGAGGCGATGATCGAGCCACGCATCGAGCAGCAGATCCACCACCTGATTGCGACCACGCGGCAAGTGCTGGTGTGATTCCTCGGGCGCAATGCGGTCTATGGCCAGATTGACGCCCTACGCCTGGGACCCTACTCCGGCACCGGCAGATGCAGGCTCTCCTTCACCTCCTCCATGACGATGTAGCTCTTCGACTCGCGCACATGCGGCAGCTTGAGGAGGATGTCGCCGAGCAGTTTGCGGTAGGAGGCCATCTCCGAGATCCGCGCCTTCACCAGGTAGTCGAAGTCGCCCGAGACCAGGTGGCACTCCAGCACGTGCGGCAGCTTGAGCACGGCACGGCGGAAGTCCTCGAAGGTGTCGCCGGACTTGTAGTCCAGGCTGATCTCGACGAACACCAGCAAGTTGGCCTTCAGGTGCTGCGGGTTCAGCCGTGCCGTGTAGCCCATGATGATCCCCTCGCGCTCCAGACGCCGCACCCGCTCGGTGCAGGGCGTGGTGGAGAGGCCGACCCGTTCGCCCAGCTCGGTGAAGGACAGGCGGCCGTCATCCTGCAGTATGCGTAAAATATTACGGTCGATCTTATCCAGCTCGCGACGGGTCTGATGCTGGGTTCTCATGGGGAATCCGCCTCTGCCATTAGGGTTTGTGCCGAGAATTCTCGCCAAATATAGCCTTCAATATAGTGAAATGCACTGGCTGTAGCTTTCTATACTGCGCACATTAACGCTCAAGATAACAAACGTCGGCGTAAAGTCGCGGCGAGGAGACGAACATGCGAGTGATGGTGCTTGGCAGCGGTGTGATCGGTACCACCAGCGCCTATTATCTGGCCCGTGCCGGCTTCGAGGTGGTGGTAGTCGACCGCCAGGCTGCGCCGGCCATGGAAACCAGCTTTGGCAACGCCGGCCAGGTCTCCCCCGGCTACGCCTCGCCCTGGGCCGCGCCTGGGGTGCCGCTGAAGGCGATGAAGTGGCTGCTGCAAAGGCACGCGCCGCTGGCGATCAAGGCCACCGCCGATGCCGATCAATACCTGTGGATGCTGCAGATGCTGCGCAACTGCACGGCCAGCCGCTATGCGGTGAACAAGGAGCGCATGGTGCGCTTGTCCGAGTACAGCCGCGACTGCCTCGACGAACTGCGGGCGGAAACCGGCATCGCCTATGAAGGCCGTAGCCTTGGGACCACGCAATTGTTCCGTACCCAGGCGCAACTGGATAACGCGGCGAAGGACATTGCCGTACTGGAACAGTCCGGTGTGCCCTATGAGTTGCTCGACCGTGAGGGCATCGCCCGCGTCGAGCCGGCCCTGGCCGGCGTCACCAATATTCTGGCGGGCGCCCTACGGCTGCCGAATGACCAGACCGGCGACTGTCACATCTTCACCACCCGCCTGGCCGAGATGGCCGTGCAACTGGGTGTGGAGTTCCGTTTCGGGCAGAACATCGAGCGCCTGGACTTCGCCGGCGACCGCATCAATGGCGTGTGGATCGACGACAAGCTGGAAACCGCCGATCGCTACGTCTTGGCGCTCGGCAGCTACTCGCCGCAACTGCTCAAGCCGCTCGGCATCAAGGCGCCGGTTTACCCGCTGAAGGGCTATTCGCTGACCGTGCCGATCACCAATCCGGCGATGGCACCGACCTCGACCATCCTCGATGAGACCTATAAGGTCGCCATCACCCGCTTCGACAAGCGCATCCGGGTCGGCGGCATGGCGGAAATCGCCGGCTTCGATTTGGTGCTGAACCCACCCCGGCGCGAGACGTTGGAGATGATAGTCGGCGATCTCTACCCGCAAGGTGGCGATCTGAGCCGGGCGGATTTCTGGACCGGGCTGCGCCCGACCACGCCGGACGGCACGCCGATTGTCGGCGCCACACCGGTACGCAATTTGTTCCTCAATACCGGTCACGGCACCTTGGGCTGGACCATGGCCTGTGGCTCTGGTCGCCTGCTGGCCGATTTGATGGCGAAGAAACGCCCGCAAATCAGCGCCGAAGGCCTCGATATCACTCGTTACGACAATTCTCAGGAGACCGACCAACATGTCCGTCCGGCGTCTGCACACTGAAGCGCGTTACAGCGAAATCGTCATCCACAACGGTACCGTCTACCTGGCCGGTCAGCTGGATGAGGGCCTGAGTGCCGGTATCGAGCAGCAGACCCGTGAGACCCTGGCCAGCATCGATCGCCTGCTCGATGAGGCCGGTACCGACAAGACGCGGATTCTGTCGGTGACGATTTACCTGAAGGATATCGACGCCGACTACGCAGGCATGAACGCAGCATGGGATGCCTGGGTGCCGAAGGGCGCCGCGCCGGCCCGCGCCACAGTCGAAGCCAGGCTGTATGCGCCGGAAGTTCTGGTGGAGATGTCCGTCGTCGCCGCACTGCCTTAAATCCTGTTTACCCGGCTTCACACCGGGTTTTTTTATTCCTCAGCAGAAGTCTGTCGCCATGCGTCCAGCCCGCGCCCTGATTGATCTCGATGCCCTGCGTCACAACTACCAATTGGCCCGCACCGTCAGCGGCGCCAAGGCCCTCGCCGTGGTCAAGGCGGATGCCTACGGGCATGGCGCGGTGCGCTGCGCCAAGGCGCTGGAGGCCGAAGTCGAGGGTTTCGCCGTGGCCTGCATCGAAGAGGCGCTGGAGCTGCGTGATGCCGCGATTGGCAAGCCGATTCTGCTGCTCGAAGGCTTCTTCGAGGCCGAAGAACTGGCGCTGATCGACCAGCACGACCTGTGGTGCGTGGTGCATTCGATGTGGCAGATCGAGGCGATTGAGCGCGCGCGGCTCGCCCGGCCGCTGACGGTCTGGTTGAAGCTCGACTCCGGCATGCATCGGGTCGGTCTGCATCCGGCCGATTATCAGGCGGCCTATCGGCGTCTGCAGGCCAGCGGCAAGGTCGGCAAGATAGTGCTGATGAGCCACTTCGCCCGCGCCGACGAGTTGGATTGCGAGCGCAGTGCCGAGCAGGTCGCGGTGTTCGAACAGGCGCGTGCGGGCCTGGAGGGCGAAGTCAGCCTGCGCAACTCGCCGGCCGTGCTCGGTTGGCCGCAGCTTGTCCCGCAACAGCAGCCCAGTGATTGGGTACGGCCCGGCATCATGCTCTACGGGGCGACGCCGTTCGAGCAGGAGCAGGCTCTGGCGGCGCGCTTGCAGCCGGTGATGACGCTGGAGTCGAAAATCATCGGTGTGCGTGAATTGCCGGCCGGCGAGCCGATCGGCTATGGCGCGCGTTTCATCACCGAGCGGCCGACCCGCGTCGGCGTGGTCGCCATGGGCTATGCCGACGGCTATCCGCGCCACGCGCCAACCGGCACGCCGGTGCTGATCGATGGCCAGCCGAGTCGATTGATTGGCCGGGTATCGATGGACATGCTCACGGTCGATCTGACCGACTTGCCCCAGGCCGGACTCGGCAGCCGCGTCGAGCTCTGGGGTAAAAACGTGCTGGCCAGCGACGTTGCGGCCTTGGCCGGGACTATTCCCTACCAGCTATTCTGCAATTTGCGCCGGGTGCCCTTGGTCTATTCCGGGGCTTAGCAGCAAGGCCGAAGAGGATTGCAATCAAGGTGTTGTAAATACTGAACGCTGTTGCCATGATACGGCTACATTTCCGTATCTTCCCGAGGGGGACTCCATCATTGGACGTCGGCGTTCGACTGCAATCCATTCGCAAGCTTAAAGGCCTATCGCAACGTGAACTCGCCAAACGCGCGGGCGTCACTAACAGCACCATTTCGATGATCGAGAAGAACAGCGTCAGCCCCTCGATCAGCTCGTTGAAAAAGGTGTTGGCGGGCATTCCCATGTCGTTGGTGGAGTTCTTCTCCCTCGAAGTGGAGCAAGACAACCACACCCAGGTGGTCTACAAAGCGAGTGAGCTGATCGACCTCTCCAGTGGTGCGGTAAGCATGAAACTGGTCGGTAAAGCGCACCCCAGTCGGGCGATTGCCTTCCTCGATGAGACCTACCCACCGGGTTCCGATACCGGCGACGAGATGCTCACCCATGAGGGTGAGGAGTCCGGCGTGTTGGTGGACGGGCGCCTGGAGCTGACCGTCGGCAGCGAGATTTATATCCTCGAAAGCGGTGACAGCTATTACTTCGAAAGCAGCAAGCCGCATCGTTTCCGTAACCCCTTCGATGCCCCGGCGCGACTGATCAGCGCCACCACACCGGCGAACTTCTAGTGTTGCAACGACGCTAGGCATAAGCCCCTGCGACAAGTTGGGTTGTTTCGGCCTGGCGGGCTAACCGTTATACTGGCGCCCGCTCGCGAAACCGTGGCCGCGGGCGTACTAGCCACGATGAGGGTGTAAGCGTGAACCTAATTAAGAAAATGCTGGCGGCCCATGCTGCCGTGTTGGCCCTGTGGGCGGTCAGCGCTCAGGCTACGACTAACGACGACATCGCCGCGCGCCTGAAGCCGGTCGGTGAAGTCTGCGTGCAAGGCGAAGAGTGCAAAGGCATTGAAGCCGTGGCCGCAGCGGCCGGCGGCGGGGCGAAAACCCCCGACGACATCATCACCAAGCATTGTGGCGCTTGCCACACCGCGGGCGTGCTGGGTGCGCCGAAAATTGGCGACGGCGCGGCCTGGAAAGCCCGTGCCGGTGCGGCCGGTGGTCTCGATGGGCTGCTCAAGCATGCTATCGCCGGGGTCAACGCCATGCCGCCGAAGGGCACCTGCGCCGACTGCTCGGATGACGAGCTGAAAGGCGCGATCCAGAAGATGTCCGGCCTGTAACGGCGCCGCCATCGATCAAAAAAGCCGCCTTCGGGCGGCTTTTTCGTTGCTCCTGCGGCCAGCGGTTGAGCCTGGAACCGCGCCACGGCGAGCCAGGCGCTTAGAACCTGTTCAAGATCGTCGCGAGCGCGGGTCAGGCAAGGCGAAAACAGGCGAGGACGCGGAGTTTACGAGTTGTAAATGAGCAGTCCGAGCCTGTTTTCAACGCGGCATGGCCAAGCGCAGCAGATATTGAGCAGGTTCTCAGTCGAGAAAGCGCACCGTGCCGTGTTCCAGGGACTGGATACGCGCCAGCGACTCGACCCAGTAGCCTTGCTCGTCGAGTTCCTGGCGACCCTTCTGAAAGGACTTCTCGATCACCACACCGATGCCGACTATGGTCGCGCCGGCCTGCTTGATCAGGTCGATCAGGCCGTGGGCCGCGCGGCCGTTCGCCAGGAAGTCGTCGATCAGCAACACCCGGTCGCTGGCCAGCAGATGCTTGGCGGAAACGGCGATGGTGCTTTCGCTCTGTTTGGTGAAGGAGAACACCTTGGCGGTCAGCAGATTGTCGGTCAGCGTCAGTGACTGATACTTGCGCGCGAAGATCACCGGCACGCCCAGCTCCAGCCCGGCCATGATCGCCGGGGCGATACCCGAGGCTTCGATGGTGACTATCTTGGTGATGCCCTGATCGCGGAACCGCTCGGCGAACTCGTGACCGATCTGCTGCATCAACCGCGGGTCGATCTGGTGGTTGAGGAAGGCATCGACCTTGAGCACCTGGTCGGACAGCACGATGCCCTCTGCGACAATCTTCTTTTTCAGCGCTTCCACGTGGTGACCCTCGTTGTTATGGCAAGGAGCGGGCCGTGATTTTAGTTGGCCCCGGAGTTCATTGGCGCGGCGCTTACGGGCGCTTCATCATCGCTCGGATATCCGCCAGGGCCGCGTTGCCGCGTACGGCTTTGACCTCCACCGGGGTGTCTTCCAGGCCTTCCCACTGCAGATCATCGGTGGGCAGCTCATCGAGGAAGCGGCTCGGCGCGCAGTCGATGATCTCGCCGTATTGTTTGCGCTTGGCGGCGAAGGTGAAGGCCAGGGTCTGCCGCGCGCGGGTGATGCCGACGTAGGCCAGGCGACGCTCTTCCTCGATGGTGTCGGCTTCGATGCTGGAGCGGTGCGGGAGGATCTCCTCTTCCATGCCGATGATGAACACGTAGGGAAACTCCAGGCCCTTGGAGGCATGCAGGGTCATCATCTGCACGCCCTCGGCGCCGTCTTCCTCTTCCTGCTGGCGTTCCAGCATGTCGCGCAGGACCAGCTTGCCGATGGCTTCCTCTATGGTCATGTCGCCGTCTTCGTCGCGCTCCAGGGTGTTTTTCAGCGCTTCGATGAGGAACCAGACGTTGCCCATCCGCGCCTCGGCCACCTTGTCGCTGGAGGCGTTCTGGCGCAGCCAGTTCTCGTAGTCGATGTCCATCACCATGCTCCGTAGCGCGGCGATCGGATCGTGCTGCGCGCACTGCTGGCGCACCCCGTCCATCCAGCGCTTGAAGCGCTGCAGGCGCTCGCTGAAGCGGCTGTCGAGGTGTTCGCCGAGGCCCAGTTCGTCGCTGGCGGCGTACATCGAAACCTTGCGTTCGGTGGCGTAGTTGCCGAGCTTCTCCAGGGTGGTCGAACCGATCTCGCGGCGCGGCACGTTGATCACCCGCAGGAAGGCGTTGTCGTCATCCGGGTTGACCAGCAGGCGGAAGTAGGCCATCAGGTCCTTCACCTCCTGGCGGCCGAAGAAGCTGGTGCCGCCCGACAGCCGGTAGGGAATCTGGTGGTGCTGCAACTTCAGCTCCATCAGCTTGGCCTGATAGTTGCCGCGGTAGAGGATGGCGAAATCGCTGTAGGGGCGGTCGGTGCGCAGGTGCAGGCTGAGGATCTCCATGGCCACCCGCTCGCACTCGGCGTCCTCGTTGCGGCAGCGGATCACGCGGATCTCGTCGCCGTGGCCCATCTCGCTCCACAGCTGCTTCTCGAAGGCGTGCGGGTTGTTGGCGATCAGCACGTTGGCGCACTTGAGGATGCGGCTGGTGGAGCGGTAGTTCTGCTCGAGCATCACCACCTTCAGCGAGGGGTAGTCGTCCTTCAGCAGCATCAGGTTTTCCGGGCGGGCGCCGCGCCAGGCGTAGATCGACTGGTCATCGTCGCCGACCACGGTGAACTGGTTGCGCTGGCCGACCAGCAACTTCACCAGCAGGTATTGGCTGGCGTTGGTGTCCTGGTATTCGTCCACCAGCAGGTAGCGCACCTTGTTCTGCCATTTCTCGAGGATGTCGGGGTGATCCTGGAACAGCTTCACCGGCAGCAGGATCAGGTCGTCGAAATCCACCGCGTTGTAGGCCCGCAGGGTGCGCTGGTAGTGCAGGTAGACGATGGCGGCGGTCTGCTCCTTGGGGTTGCGGGCATTGTCCAAAGCTTGCGGCGGCAGGATCAGATCGTTCTTCCAGGCGCCGATCATGTTCTTGATCTCGTCGACGCCGTCGTCGCCGGCGTACTCCTTCTGCATGATGTCGGTCATCAAGGCCTTCACGTCGGTCTCGTCGAAAATCGAGAAACCGGGCTTGAAACCCAAGCGCGAGTGCTCCTTGCGGATGATGTTCAGGCCCAGGTTGTGGAAGGTCGACACCGTCAGGCCACGACCCTCGGCGCCCTTGAGCAGGCTGCCGACGCGCTCCTTCATCTCCCGCGCGGCCTTGTTGGTGAAGGTCATCGCGACTATGTGCTGGGCGCGGATGCCGCACTGCTGCACCAGATGGGCGATCTTGCGGGTGATTACGCTGGTCTTGCCGGAGCCGGCGCCAGCGAGCACCAGAAGTGGGCCGCCGACGTAGTTCACGGCTTCTTGCTGCCGGGGATTGAGTCGGGACATGGTCGGCTATCGAAGGGAATGGGCGCGCATTTTAGCAGGCTCGGGCGACTCTGCCGTAACCGTCTGGAGACTGTGACGCAGCACCTACTGGTTGCATGTCGGGCTTGGTTATTTGTTGTAGTCCAGTACGCTTGTACCTATTGCCGGACTTGCCGGTGCTTGGGCTTTCCCGCAGGATGCGTGAGCAAACTGCACAGGACGTGCGGAATAGACGCCTGCAATGGCGCGTTCAGGCGGAATATAACCGCCGCTGTCTGGTTCTTGGGGAGGTTGCTTGTCTGCGCTTGTCGAACCCTTACGTATAGTCCTGCTGGCCGAGGCGCCGGAATGGGCGGTGTTACTGCGTGAGCATCTGGCCGCGTTGGGCAACCTGTCCCCGCTGATTACCGCGCCGTCCTGGGAGGCTGCCAGCAACCTGTTCGATGAAGGCGGCAACGGTTTGCTGTTGACCACCCAGGCCTTGCAGCCGGCCCCCGGGCGTTGCTCGCTGCCGACTGTGTTGCTGCTGGAGCAAGAGCCGGCCGAGTCGCCGATCGGGGTCAGCGATTGGCTGGTGCGCGACGGCCTCTGCGCCGGGGTGCTGCGCCGCTGCCTGCGTTATGTGCGGGAACACGGCACGCTGAAAGCTACCTTGCAGCGCTTGGCCGAGCAGGATCCGCTGACCGGCATCGTCAATCGCCAGGGTTTTCAGACGCTGCTGGCGGCGCGCCTGGCCGAGTTCCAGGGCCGTGGTCTGGCCCTCGGCCATCTCGATCTGGATAACTTCCGCCATGCCAACGATACCCTCGGCCACCAAGCCGGCGATCGCTTGATTCTGCAGGTGGTCGCACGCTTGAAGGCGCAGCTGGAGGCCGGCGATCAGCTGGCGCGCCTGGGCAGTGACGAGTTCGCCCTGCTGCTGGATACCCGCCGTGACCCGGCGCGCGCCGAGCGGATTGCCGAGCGTATCGGCGAGGCACTGTCCGAGCCCTATTGGGTGGATGGCGAGAGCCTGCTGATCGGCTGCAGCTTGGGGCTGGCCCATGCCAGCGCCGAGGTGGGTGCCGATCCCCTGATGTGGCATGCGCATATCGCCATGCAGCAGGCCAAGAGCGCCCAGGGCTGCACCTTCCATGTCTATAACGAGCGGATCAACCGCAATGCGCGCAGCCTCGCCGACCTGGAAGCCGAGCTGCGTCGCGCCCTGCGCCGGGATGAGCTGGAGCTGCACTATCAGCCGCGGCTGTGCCTGCAGAGCGGGCGGATTCTCGGTCTGGAGGCGCTGGTGCGCTGGCGGCACGGCGAGCGTGGCCTGCTGGCGCCGAATGAGTTCGTGCCGCTGGCCGAAGAGAGCGGGCTGATCGTGCCGCTCGGCTATTGGGTGATTTCCCGTGCCCTGCGCGATATGCAGTGGCTGCGTGGGCGCGGCCTGCCGGCGCTGCACATGGCGGTCAATCTATCCTTCCGGCAGTTTCAGGACAGCCAGTTGCTGCCGACCCTGAGCCGCCTGATCAGCGAGCGCGGGGTGGATGCTCAGTGGCTCGAGTTCGAGCTGACCGAGACCGCGGTGATGCGCCGCAGCGACCAGGTGCAGCTGACCATGCAGGCGCTCGGGCGGCTCGGCGTGCGCTTCTCGCTGGACGATTTCGGCACCGGTTTCTCCTCCTTCGTGCACCTCAACAGCTTGCCGATCACCCTGCTGAAGATCGACAAGAGTTTCGTCGCGGGCATGGGTGAACGCCCGGAGAACCGCCAACTGGTGCGGGCGATGATCAACCTGGCGCATAACCTCAATCTGCAGGTGGTGGCCGAAGGGGTGGAAAACGCCGAGCAGTTGGCCCTGCTGCGCCAGTTCGGTTGCGATCAGGTGCAGGGCTACCTGATCAGCAAACCCTTGCCGCTGGTCGAGTTGGCGCGCTTTTTAGTCTTTGGCCAGCGTCAACCGTTGCTGAGCAAGCTGTCGTCGTAACGGCAGCGGCCGCCGCGCGGTCTTCCATTCAAAGCTCAGGGTCAGGCCCAGCGCCGCTGTGGCTAAACCAAACGCCAAGCCCCCGGTTTGCATCTTGGCTTGCTGTGGCTCCTGCTGGGCTTAGTGAGGCGCTCTCAATCTAGTGCTTCTGGTAAAAGCCGAGCCAGTACCGTGACACGAGCGTCAACTTCTAACTCCTCAATGTGAATGCAGGACATTTTAACATTTGTATATTCGCTAAAATACGTATCGATTAGTTCATACATAGGGCCAAATTGGTCGATACTAAAATTGTTTCCAATTTCCACTAAAACCATTAGCCCGTCAGCCGAGCGTAATTTTTCTATTTCCAATACAGTCCCGCTTAAAGCGGCTTTCAGCGCAATTGAGGCACTATTTATGCCATTCCCAGTGCCACAGCCCATCACTATTGCCCGTCCACCACTCAGGACGCTCATTACGTCGACAATGTCTACACCAATTAACCCAGGAGTCGGGGCGGGAGATGCGATAACACGGATGAACTGCTCGGCTAGTTGTGCCGCACGCTCGAAATATGCTTTTTTTGTTAACACTATTTGTTCTTCTTCAAGTGCATGATTTTGCACCTCAAGCAACGCTGTTACTCGCCCTCTCAATGCTTTCAAACCTGCAGTGCTGCGTTTGTAAAGTATTTCCCCCTCAGTTTCAGATGCGGTAATTGCAACAGCGAAGGTTGGATTATTACGTGTAGCCAAAATATCGGCCACTACGCAGGATATTTCAGTTTCTGCAGTGCCTCCTAATCCCGTAAGAAGAACAACCACGTCTAGGCCATCTAATAAATGTCCAATTTCTTCCTGTTGAAGCATGACAATACGCCTCACTTCACTCTGGCTTTTCGCCGGCACTCCCTTGCAGTCGACTAGTAACGTACGAGTGGCGTAGGTGCTATATGTTAACCACTTGCGGTCAGTATCAATTACAATAGTTATATACGGGCGCATCAATGCCAGCCCTGCACGCTCAAGCATGGAGCGGCCGAGTTTTCCTACAGCCACAATAGCGATGGGGGCTTCAGTAATAGGTTTCTCATGGGCTGACTTTCCGCATTCTTTTCTCAGTAACTCTGGAATTAGATGGGCTGGAGAGTTCGTATCAATAAATATTCCAGGCTCGGTATCATTGCTGGCGCCAATAAAAATGGCGGATGAATTGGATTCTTTGGTTTTCATTTGTCAGGGCTGCCTATATTTCTATATAGTCTGAATTGAAAATTAAAGCGAGCTAAATTAAGGGGTCTAGTTAATGGCTCGCCAAAAAGCAACGTGTAAATCATTGCTCGAGCCGCCCACCTACTTATCCCATGGGGTGTACTTCAATCTAGAAGGGCTTCTGTTTTCGGTATGTCCTCGACACTGGATCAGCCCATCACTTAATTTTCAGAATCAAGGTATCTTCAAGCTTACATTTTCTCTTCCCGCCGCTCATACCCCAGTGCGCAGAGCTCAAGCGCCCGCGTTCGGCGGATAACCCGTCAGGCTTAAACACCTCCACAACGGCATTCCAGAGTCCAGTTGTCGGGGTTTCTTGTCCGGGATCGAGGCACAGCAAGTGAGTAGCACGCAGTTCGCCGTCGCACTTAATGCCTTGATATCCCACTACCAGTAACCAGTGTCCTGAACCACCTTCCCAGCGCAGACAGATGATTGGCAGAGCATCTTCAACAGCATCATTTACTGCATTAAAAACGTCCTCCTTCTTGCCGAAAACATGATTTCTTTTGAGTTGTTCGGTTTTAAAAAAGTCTGTAAGTCGGAGTAAATCATTGGTATTCGTGCCCTGTGAAACCAAAGCACCAAAATCCTTTAGTGCATCACGAAAGTGCCCTTTTTTTCCGCGCCCATCAAATTGATCCATGTTCTCAGCTTGGCTTCGAGTCATCAGCCCCAAAGCAATGAGCGCCATGACGATACAGTAGGGCCCACAAGCACCATCCATGTCGCCTTGGCGCAGGTGCACAAGCTCAGGATTGGGTGTTTGAGTGCTAACCGGGCCCTCTTCGGATATCCGAAATAAATTGCTAACAACCATATGATTCATCTGTGGAGCCCTTATTTTTTAGTTTTCAGTGGGTTGCGGCGAAAACTGGGTGCAACGTTTGAAACTCAAGGTAGAGAGTTGCCTCTGGTAGAGTCAAGGTGTGGTCGCCACTCTTTGTTTACGACTAGAAATAAACCAGTTCCTGAGTGTTCCCCGATTAAACCCGGTAGCCATGCCGATCAGACCGCGCCTGCCCCTAACTCCTGCAGCCCGAAACGGGACACCGAGTCGCGCAGTCCGCCCACCACCTGATTAAGTTCGCCTATCGTCCTGGTCGACTGGCGCAGTGATTCCACGGTCTGCTGCGAGGCCTCGCCAAGCTGGGTCAGGGCCTCACTGATCTGCTCCCCTCCCGCTGCCTGGGCCTGCATGCCTTCACCGACCGCTTCAAAACGGGGTGCCAGGGTCTGTACCTCGTGAATGATCTGCGACAACTGATCGCCGACCTGCTGCACGTCCTGCATGCCACGGCGTACCTCTTCGGAAAATTTGTCCATGCCCATCACGCCCGCTGACACCGCCGACTGGATTTCCCGCACCATTTGCTCGATATCGTAAGTCGCCACCGCGGTCTGGTCGGCCAGGCGCCGGATCTCCGTCGCCACGACGGCAAAACCGCGGCCATATTCACCGGCTTTTTCGGCTTCGATGGCGGCGTTCAGCGACAGCAGGTTGGTCTGATCGGCGACCTTGGTAATGGTGGTGACCACCTGATTGATGTTGCCGGCCTTTTCGCTAAGCACCACCAGCTTGGTATTGATCAGGCCGGCGGCGGCCATGACTTTTTGCATGGTTTCATCCATGCGGCTGAGGCCGCTTTGTCCGTTGCCCGCCAGCGTCGCGGTTTGCTCGACAGCCACGGAAACCTCATTCATGGTCTTGACCAGTTGCCGGGAGGTGGCGGAAATCTCCTTGGAAGTGGCCATGATTTCGGCCGTCGTCGCGGCGACCTCGCTGGCCGTGGCCTGTTGCTGCTTGGCCGTGGCCGAGATCCCCATGACCGAAGTGTTGACCTGGATGCCAGATTTCTGCACGGCGACGACCGTCTCCTTCAGGCCGGCGACCATTCGCCCAAACGCATGCGCCAATACCCCGACTTCATCCTTGCGCGCCCCGGCGGTTGTCTGCACCGTGAGATCCCCGGAGGCAATCTGGTTGGCGATTCCCACGACCTGCCGGAGGCTAACCGTGATGTCGCGGACGATGAAGAAGCCGATGCAGGAAACCACCAGCAGGCCGAGCGCGGCCCCTGCCAGCGTCAAGAGCACTTCGCCCTGGAGTTTCTCGATGCGCTTGTCGAGCAGGCCCTTCAGGGCCTTGGCGGTGTCAGCCTCCACGTCAAAAACCGCGTCGACGCTCCGACTCATAGTCGCGAAATAATCCTCGCTGGTATCCAGCTTGCGGCTTACGGCCAGACTCCTGACGTAGCTCGCCGCGTCCTGGACAGCATTCATGGTGGTTTGCGTGTGCGTTTCGAGTTGCGGTCCAAGCGCTGCATTGGCCTGCAAGGACTTGCTCAGTGATTCCTGCATTTTTTTCTGCAGAAACGCCACCAGGATGGACAGGCGGTTCAGTCTTTCGAACTGTTCGGCTGTCCCTTTCTGCTGGACCGCCATGCCGCTGCCCAGGCCACGAGCCTGGGCCAGCAGTTCACCTAACTCGGGCCCCTGAAAAATGAGCACATTCATCAGGTAGTAACTGTCGAGATCGGGATCGAGGGTCAGGTTGGAAGCATCGCCGACGTCGGTGATCAGGGCGATGGTGTCGCCGATCACCTTCGTGTGTAGCTCAAAACCATCCTCAAGAGACAGGCTGGTCGTTTGGTTCAGAAGGTCGCGGCAGGCCGCATTCAAGGCCGCCCATTGCTGGCTCGTTCGCAACGCGCTGCCCAGGCGCTGGTCGAGCTCGTCCATGCGCTTGAGATCGTTCTCGATCTCGGCGCTCTTGCCGGCCACTCTGTCCTTGAAGGAGCTATCGCCGCTCAACCAGGCGTTGGTCATGCCGCGGTGCTGTTGCAGATGCTTCAGGAGGCCAAGTAACGGGGTGTAATATTCCACGCCACGAAGCTCTTGCCGGGCGAATTCGACCCCCAGTGCGTCGATGGAGGACGCCATCTTGTAGGTCACCACGGCAAAAGGAAGCATGAAAACGGCACCCATCAATGCCAGTTTTTGCCAGATTTTAAGATTTTTCATTTACGCCCCCAAGACTGAAATGCCTGACATGGCAGCATCCTTTGCGGATCCCGCGCGGTTTCATCTGTGCATAGCCGATCCGCTTTGATCCCGTCTGTCGTGGCAGAAGCGGCAAAGTAGCGAAATAGGGGCTCCCTGGTTTCTAGAACAACAAGCCAGACTCTGACTTTGCAGCTTGTTTCGGTCGCCCCGACTTTCCGCGTGTCACAGGAAAAGGGGGGGCAGATTTACTTTTAATCTATGGACCGTCCCTCAGCATGGGTGCCGATGGCCGAGGGCATTGCTGCGGGGCGCCGCACTCTACTTACGCCGACCGCGCTGGCAAGTAGTCTAGACGATTGCCTGGTGGGTGCCCCAAGGAGCCCGGCAGATCCAAGCAGGAGCGCTTGTGTGAGGCCGTGGCGACGTTGCCGTTGCCTGCGCTGGACGTTTGGGCTAGGCAGCCTTCAGCTTTATCGCGCTCTGCCGCCGACAGCCGCTTCAGGACAAATTCGTCCGGTACTGCAGGGCTTCGGCCAGATGCGCGCGGCCGATGGCCTCGATCTGTTCCAGATCGGCCAGGGTGCGGGCGACCTTGAGCACTCGATGGGCCGAGCGCAGGGACAGGCCCAGGCGTTCACAGGCGCTTTCCAGCCAGGCCTGGTCGCTGCTACCGAGCGCGCAATGCTGGCGTAGGCCGGGCAAATCGAGAAAGGCATTGGCGCAGCCCTGGCGCTGTAGCTGCCGCTCGCGTGCCTGGGCGACCAGGCTGGCGGCACTCGCGCTGTCGGCGCCGGCCGCGCTCGGCACATGCAGCGCGGTGGTTTCCCGCGCCACGGTGAGGTGCAGGTCGATGCGGTCGAGCAGCGGCCCGGAGAGCTTGGCGCGGTAGCGCTGGACCTGCTCGGAGCTGCAGCGGCAACGGCCGCTCGGGTCACCCAGATAGCCGCACGGGCAGGGGTTCATCGCCGCGACCAGTTGAAAGCGGGCGGGGAAGCGCACCTTGTCCCGCGCCCGGGCAATGACGATCTGGCCGCTTTCCAGCGGCTCTCTTAACACTTCCAGGACCTTGCGATCGAACTCCGGCAGCTCATCGAGAAATAACACCCCCTGGTGCGCCAGGGTGATTTCGCCCGGCTGCGGCCGGCTGCCGCCGCCGACCAGCGCCGCCCCCGAGGCGCTGTGATGTGGATTACGGAATGGCCGCTGGGGCCAGGCGTTCAACGGCGTATGGCTGACCACCGACTGGATGGCGGCGACTTCCAAGGCTTCCCGCTCGTTCAGCGGCGGCAGCAGCCCGGGTAAGCGGCTGGCCAGCAGGGTCTTGCCGGTGCCGGGCGGACCGCTGAACAACAGGTTGTGCGAGCCGGCGGCCGCCACCAGCAGGGCGCGTTTGGCCGCGACCTGGCCCTGCACCTCGGCGAGGTCGGGGTAGGGCGCGGCGTGCCGCAGCAGGCCCTGGGCCTGGTAGGGCGCCAGCGGAGTCTGGCCGTTGAAGTGCGCCGCCAGCTCCAGCAGGTGGTCGGCGGCGATCACGACGAGGCCCGAGGCCAGGCAGGCTTCTTCGGCATTGGCGCGCGGCACCACCAAGGCGCGCCCGGCGGCGCGGGCGGCGAGCGCGGCGGGCAGCACGCCCTGCACCGGCCGCAGGGCGCCGGATAACGCGAGCTCGCCCAGGCATTCGACCTCGAGCAGCGCGGCGCCCGGCACTTGGCCGCTGGCGGAGAGAATGCCGAGGGCGATGGCCAGATCGAAGCGGCCGCCATCCTTGGGCAGGTCGGCGGGCGCCAGGTTCAAGGTGATGCGCCGTGGCGGGAAGTCGAAGCCGGAATTGAGGATGGCGCTGCGCACCCGGTCCTTACTTTCCTTGACCGCAGTTTCCGGCAAACCGACCAGCGCCAGCGACGGCAGGCCGTTGGCCAGATGGGCCTCGACTGTGACCGCCGGGGCTTCGACGCCGACTTGCGCGCGGCTATGGACGATGGCCAGAGACATGGATCACTCCTTGATCACATGCCGCTCACGCCGAGTGCGTTACTCGGTGGGCGGCGACAGTTTGGCTTCCAGCTCGGTGACTTTGGCTTCCAGGGCCTCCAGGCGCGCGCGGGTGCGCGCCAGCACGGCCATCTGGCTGTCGAATTCTTCCCGGCTGACCAGGTCCAGCTTGCTGAAACCGCTCTGCAACAGGGCTTTGAACTGTGTTTCGAACTCGCTACGCGGCAACGGACTATCGCCGTTGAACAGACGGGAGGCGTGAGCGCTGAGGGCATCGAGCAAGGCTTTGGGCGGCAGCATGGCGGGGTTCCGGATAAGACGGCCGGCAGTGTAACACGCAGCATCGCGTCTGAACGGGGGCGACGTTTTGCACGGTTTTAGGGCGCTAGTGGGGCGCAGTGCGCACTGTTGTTGTGCGTGACTCACTTGCGCAATCCGGTCACAGTGCGGCTTTCAGATGATAAATGCCTGAAAACCAAGCTTTTCACAGAGCTGGCAAGCTTTCTGCTTGGTGGCCTATGACGCATGCACCGATGCAGTTCGGTGCGTAAGGCGAAGCGGGGAGTTGTTTCGCCAAGAGCGATTGGTTGTTGTCGGAGTGGCCACAGCGAGGGTGCCCGATGCGTTACAAAGCCAGACACTGCGCTTAGACTTGAGCCGGGTTCGTTTTTCCTGGGGCAAGTCCACCAATACGGGAGAGAGTTTCATGAAGTTAGTCACTGCCATCATCAAACCGTTCAAGCTGGACGATGTGCGCGAGTCGCTGTCGGAGATCGGCGTGCAGGGCATCACCGTCACCGAAGTCAAAGGCTTCGGGCGGCAGAAGGGCCACACCGAGCTGTATCGCGGCGCCGAATACGTGGTCGACTTCCTGCCCAAGGTGAAGATCGACGTGGCCATCGCCGACGACCAACTGGATCGCGTGATCGAGGCCATCACCAAGGCCGCCAACACCGGCAAGATCGGTGACGGCAAGATCTTCGTGGTCAATCTGGAACAGGCCATCCGCATCCGTACCGGCGAAACCGGCACCGACGCAATCTAAGCCGCCGAACCCAACGCCCCAGGAGAAAACAATATGACTCTGCGTAAGCTCGCAGGGCTAGGAGCCCTGTTGTCCCTCGTTACCCCCGGTCTGGCCATGGCCGCTGACGAGGTTGTGTTGAATAGCGGTGATACCGCGTGGATGCTCGTCGCCAGCGCACTCGTACTGTTTATGACCATCCCCGGCCTGGCCCTGTTCTACGGCGGCATGGTCCGTTCGAAGAACATCCTCTCGGTGATGATGCAGTGTTTCGCCATCACCGGCCTGATCAGCATTCTGTGGGTCATCTACGGCTACAGCATCGCGTTCGACACCGCCGGTATGGAGCAGGGGGTGGTTAACTTCAACTCCTTCGTCGGCGGCCTGTCCAAGGCCTTCCTCGCCGGTGTCACGCCAGCGAGCCTGAGTTATGCCATCCCGGAAAGCGTGTTCATCGTCTTCCAGATGACCTTCGCCATCATCACGCCGGCGTTGATCGTCGGGGCTTTCGCCGAGCGCATGAAGTTCTCCGCGATGCTGATCTTCATGGCTATCTGGTTCACCCTGGTCTACGCACCGATCGCCCACATGGTCTGGAGCGGCAACGGCGGCCTGCTGTGGGACTGGGGTGTGTTGGACTTCGCCGGTGGCACCGTGGTGCATATCAACGCCGGTATCGCCGGTCTGGTGGCGTGCCTGGTGCTGGGCAAGCGCAAGGGCTACCCGACCACGGCGATGGCGCCGCACAACCTCGGCTACACCCTGATGGGCGCGGCCATGCTGTGGATCGGCTGGTTCGGCTTCAATGCCGGTTCCGCCGTTGCCGCCAACGGCACCGCTGGCATGGCCATGCTGGTCACCCAGATCGCCACCGCGGCGGCTGCCCTGGGCTGGATGTTCGCCGAATGGATCACTCACGATAAGCCGAGCGCTCTGGGCATCGCCTCGGGTGTGGTGGCCGGTCTGGTGGCCATCACTCCGGCGGCCGGCACCGTGGGCCCGATGGGCGCCTTGGTAATCGGTCTGGCGGCTGGGGTGATCTGCTTCTTCTGCGCCACCAGTCTGAAGCGCAAGCTCGGCTATGACGACTCCCTGGATGCCTTCGGCGTGCACGGTATCGGCGGCATCGTCGGCGCGCTGCTGACCGGCGTGTTCGCGGCGCCGGCACTGGGTGGCTTCGGCACTGTAGAAGACATCGCCGCACAAGTCTGGATCCAGTTCAAAGGTGTTGGTTTCACCGTGGTCTACACCGCCATCGTCACCTTCGTGATCCTCAAGGTGCTCGACCTGGTGATGGGCCTGCGCATCAGCGAAGAGGAAGAGACCGTTGGTCTCGACCTGGCTCAGCACAACGAGCGCGGCTATAACCTGTAAGCGTTCGGCGCTGCAAAAAATGCCCGGCAGTGCCGGGCATTTTGCTTTTTGCGGCCAGCCCGGGGGCAGCCTTCGCGTCTAGCCGCGGTTGCCGCATAACGGGACTCCGGCAATAAACAAAAGCCTCTAACAAGCACTCTTTGCTTTTTCTCGCAGCGCGCTAGAATGCGCGCCGAAACTGCGCAGATCCGTAGGTGGCAGCAGAGCCTGGTCAGCGCGCATCACGGCCGCGCGGCTCGGCCTCGTTGAGCCGCAACGAGAATGCAGCCCCGGCGGTCAGCTGAGCCTGCCGCTGGCAAGGAATTTATCTGGGCGAGCATCGCGATCACGCGGGTTCGCGCCGAGTGCTCGCCACCTTGCAGGGCGAGGCTCTTTGAATTTTTCCCGGCAACGTTCGAAAGCGGACGGAGCTGGGCTATAACTAACCTGCTTTGCGCAAGTCATGAGGTTAAACATGAGCGACGAAGACCTGGAACAAGACGAGCTGGAAGGTGGCGCCGAGGATGAAGGCGAGGAGCTGGCTGCCGCGGATGATGGCGCCGATGATGACGGCGATAGCGACGGCGAGCCGCTGGTCAAGTCGGGCAAGAAAGCCAAGGCGGCGGTCGACATCGAAGAGCTGCCGAGTATCGAGGCTAAGCAGAAGGAGCGTGATGCTCTAGAGCGTGCCATGCAGGAGTTTCTCTCGCGTGGCGGCAAGGTGCAGGAAGTCGAGCCGAACGTGGTGGCCGACCCGCCGAAGAAGCCGGACAGCAAATACGGCAGCCGGCCTATTTAAGTGCCCGGATGCTGATGCAAAAGCCCGCCGTTTGGCGGGCTTTTGCTTTCTGGAGTGCAGGCCCGGGCATCGCAAGCCTACGTCTTGGTCCATCCATGCAACACGGCCGGTAGTTCGGCCAGGCTATGAATCTCGGCATCAGGGCGCTCTGCGGCACTCCAGTCCTTGCGCTCAGGGTTGAACCAGATCGCGCGCATCCCGGCCTCACGTGCACCTTGAATGTCGTCACCGGGATGATCGCCGATATGCACGGCGGCGCTGGCGGCGACGCCGGCGCGCTGCAAGGCGGTAAGAAACGGGCGTGGATCGGGTTTACCGACCCCCAACTCTTCGGCGCACAGCGCGAACTGGAAATAGTCGGCCAGGCCCAGGCGGCGCACGTCGGCGTTGCCGTTGGTGATTACGCCGAGGATGAAGCGGCCGGCGAGGAGCTCCAGGGTCGGCACGGTCTCGGCAAAGAAGGTGATGCGATGGCGGGCATGGAGCATCGCCTGGAAGGCGCCCTCGGCCAGCGCCATGGCCTCCTGGTGAGGGTAGCCGACACCTTCCAGGGCGTGGAACAGCGTGCGGCGGCGCAGTTCGCTCAGGCGGTGCTTCAGCGTCGGCTCGCCTGCCAGCAGCTTGCTGCGGATGGCCCACAAATGCTCGACCGGCAATCCGCCCAGCTGCGGTGCGTGCAGTATCAGCCAGTCACGCATCGCGGCTTCCGCGCCTTCAATCACCGGGCGGTTGTCCCAGAGGGTGTCGTCGAGGTCGAAGGTAACTAGTTGAATGCTCATTCAGTCTTCTCAGGTGGAACGAGAGCTATTGGACTCATTGATCCGGCGTTGGAGCCGGCTCGGCCTGCTCATTTATGTTTTCTGAACTCTGCGGCCGCGCACGTTTTGGCCTTGTCTCATCTTCGCTTATAACGCTCGCGTGCTGTCCGGCTTTGGAGCGTTTGGCCCGTGGGTGGGCGCCATCATAGACCGCGGCCAGATGCTGGAAGTCCAGATGGGTGTAGATCTGCGTGGTGGCGATATCGGCATGCCCAAGCAACTCCTGCACCGCCCGCAGATCCTGCGAGGACTCAAGCATATGGCTGGCGAATGAGTGCCGCAGCATGTGTGGATGCAGATGCTGGCCCAGCTCGCGGACCCCGGCTTGGCGTACCCGCAGCTGAATCGCCCGCGGGCCCAAGCGGCGGCCCTGCTGGCTGATGAAGACCGCGCCATCCACGGGCTTGGCCAGGGCGCGCAGCGGCAGCCAGTGCTCCAGCGCCTGGCGGGCCATGCGCCCGACCGGCAGCACGCGGACCTTGCCGCCTTTACCGAGCACCTGCACCAGGCCGTCGGCCAGATCGAGTTGCTGCAGGTCCAGGCCGGTCAGCTCGGACAGGCGCAAGCCGGAGGAATAAAACAGTTCGAGCATGGCCTGGTCGCGACGGGCGATAAAGTCGTCCTCCACCGCGCCATCGAGCAGTTGCAGGGCGCGGTCGGCATCCAGCGTGCGCGGCAAACGGCGTTCGCGCTTCGGCGGGGACACGCCGTTGGCGGGATCATGCTGGCACACCCCTTGGCCGATCAGGAACTGGTAGAGGCCGCGGGTTGCCGAGAGCAGCCGGGCCAGGCTGCGCCCCGACAGGCCTTGCTGATGCAGGCGGGCGATGAAGCTGCGCAGGCTGCGCACATCGAGTTGGGCCCATGCGGTGATGGCCTGCTGGTCGCAGAGCTCGAGCAATTTCAGCAAATCACGTCGATAGGCCGCGAGGGTATGCGGCGACATCTGCCGCTCGCTGCGCAGGTGTTTCAGGTAGGCGTCCAGAGCGGCGTGCATGCATGAATGCTCCTGCGAGTGGCCGGCGCTGGCGGTGCGGTGCACCGGTTGGTGGCGACCTGCGGTCTATCCCAGCCTAGATTGCCTCAGCGTACCGAGCGTAGCGGCGTGGCGAAACGCGGCAAGACGCGGGCGAGGACTTCGGCGATGTAGCCGAGAAACAGTGTGCCGAGGGAGCTTTTGTAGTGCTGCGGATCGGCGCTGCCAATCGCCAGCACGCCATGCAGGCCTTGATAAGCCAGGGCGACCACGGCGGCGGAGCCGACGTTCTCGCGCTCGTCTTCGCCGAACAGGAAGGCCAGTTCATGGCTGCGCAGCACGCCACAGATGGTCTTGCCGCCGGCCAACAGCCCGCCTATGGCTTGATGGGCCTCGGCACTGCTGACCCAGCGCCCGACCGGCAGCGGCGTTTCATTGAACAGAATCAGGCTGACGAAAGGCACCTGGAACTCATGGCGCAGGCTGTCTTCCACCGCGCCGACCACTTCTTCCAGGCTTACCGCGTCGAGCAAATCGAGCACCAGCCGGCGGGTCTTGTCGAACAGCCGGTCGTTGTCGCGCGCCACGTCCATCAGTTGTGACAGGCGATGGCGCATCTCGATGTTGCGCTCGCGCAGCAGTTTGACCTGGCGCTCGACCAGCGACACCGCTTCACCGCGTTGATGCGGGATGCGCAGCTCGGGCAGCAGCTCGTCATGATCGACGAAGAACTCCGGATGGGCACGTAGATAGGCGGCGACCGCCTCGGAGTCGAGGGGCTGTGGCGGGTCCTGGCGCTTGTCGGTCATAGACGAACCTGTCCTTCGTAAACCCGGACGGCGGGTCCGGTCATCATAACCGGCTGCCCTGGCCCTGCCCACTCGAGGGAGAGGCGACCGCCGGGCAGCTCGATCTGCAGCGGCGAGTCCATCCAGCCCTGGCTGATGGCCGCGACCGCCGCGGCGCAGGCGCCGGTACCGCAGGCTTGCGTCTCACCGGTGCCGCGCTCCCAGACGCGCAATTTGGCTTGCTGGCGGTCGAGGACCTGGAGGAAGCCGACATTGACCCGCTGTGGAAAGCGCGGATGCTGTTCCAGCTTCGGCCCCAGGCTATGAACCGGCGCGCTGCCGACATCCTCCACCCGCAACACCGCATGCGGGTTGCCCATGGACACGGCGGCCAGCTCGACGCTTTGGCCGTCGACTTCGACCTGATAGCTCAAGGCTTGGCTGTCGGCCTGGAACGGAATCTGCGCCGGCGCCAGGCGCGGGGCGCCCATGTTGACGCTGATCTGCCCGTCCGTGCGGACATTCAGTTCGATGACCCCGGCCGAGGTTTCGACGCGGATTTCCCGCTTCATGGTCAGGCGCTTGTCCAGCACGAAACGGGCGAAGCAGCGGGCACCGTTACCGCATTGCTCCACTTCCGAGCCGTCGGCGTTGAAGATGCGGTAACGGAAATCCACCTCCGGGTTGGTCGGTGGCTCGACCAGCAGCAACTGATCGAAGCCGACCCCGGTATGGCGGTCGCCCCATTGTTTGGCGTGCTTGGGCAGGATGTGCGCGTGCTGGCTGACCAGGTCGAGGACCATGAAGTCGTTGCCCAGGCCGTGCATCTTGGTGAAACGCAGCAACATGACCGTCACTCCGGCAGCAGGCTTTCGCCGGCGTAGAGTTCTTGCACGGTCTCGCGGCGCCGCACTTCGAAAGCCTGCTCGCCATCCACCAGCACCTCGGCGCAGCGGCCGCGGGTATTGTAGTTGGAGCCCATGACAAAGCCGTAGGCACCGGCCGAACACACGGCCAGCAGATCGCCTTCGGCCAGCGTCAGTTCGCGGCCTTTGGCGAGGAAGTCGCCGGTCTCGCAGATCGGCCCGACTATGTCGTACAGGCGACTCTGGCCGTCGCGCGGCTGCACGGCGACCACGTCCATCCAGGCCTGGTACAGCGCAGGGCGGATCAGGTCGTTCATCGCCGCATCGACTATGGCGAAGTCTTTGTGTTCGGTGTGCTTGAGGTATTCGACCTGGGTCAACAGCACCCCGGCGTTGGCCACGATATACCGGCCCGGCTCGAACACCAGGGCCAGATCGCGCCCGGCGGTACGCGCGCGCACGGCCTGGATGTAGTCGCTGACGAGTGGCGGGGTTTCATCCTTGTAGCGCACACCGACTCCGCCGCCGAGATCCAGATGGCGAATGCGGATGCTGCGCTCGGCCAGACGGTCGATCAGCGCCAACAGGCGATCCAGGGCATCGAGGAACGGCGGCAGACTGGTCAGCTGCGAGCCGATATGGCAGTCGACGCCGATCACCTGCAGATTCGCCAGTTCATTCGCGCGGGCGTACACGGCCTCGGCATCGGCGATGGCGATGCCGAATTTGTTTTCTTTCAGACCGGTGGAAATGTACGGGTGGGTGCCGGCATCGACATCCGGGTTGACCCGCAGCGACACCGGGGCCTGCACGCCCAGTTCGGCGGCGACCAGTTGCAGGCGCTCCAGCTCGTCGGTGGATTCGACATTGAAACAGTGCACACCGACCTGCAGGGCGCGGCGCATGTCGTCGCGGGTCTTACCGACGCCGGAGAAGACGATCTTGCTCGGCTCGCCACCGGCGGCCAGGACGCGTTCCAACTCGCCACGGGAGACGATGTCGAAACCCGCGCCGAGACGCGCCAGGACATTCAGTACCGCGAGGTTGGAGTTGGCTTTTACCGCGTAGCAGACCAGGTGCGGGACGCCGTTCAAGGCATCGGCATAGGCGTGGTACTGCGCGGCGATATGCGCCCGTGAGTAGACATAGGTCGGCGTGCCAAAGCGCTCGGCGATGGCGGACAGCGCCACACCCTCCGCGAACAGCTGACCTGCGCGGTAATTGAAGGCGTGCATACCGCCTCCTTAGTGGGTGTGTTCAGCAGCGGGTTGATCTTCGTCTGGCAGGTACAGCGGGCCTTTCTGGCCGCACCCGGTGAGCAACGAAGAGACGGCGACGAGCGCGATAAGGGCAGTAAGTAGCCGCTTCATGGCGGAATCCTTGTAAAAGCAGTGATTGCGCCGGAGTATACCGGCCCCCCGACGCCTTGCCTATGCGCCAAGGCTCCCGTCCGACGGGGCTTGCGGCTAGGATGACGGACTAAAAAGGCGCCTCGATGGAGAATCCCGCACCGCTCGCCAGCGCGGTTTCGCTCGCCTATTTGCAGGGCCTGCTGGATTACCTGGGCCGGCAGGGTGTCGAGCCCGGCGCGCCGCTGGCCCCCGGCGACCCTGGCCAATGAGCCGCCGCGCTCAGGTTTTAGCGTTGACTCCGCGCACCTTGCAGCGCCGTCTGCGCGAGACCGGGTTATCATTCGGCCAGCTCGTCGATGAAACGTGCCGGCAGTTGGTGTTGCACTCTCTGCGCGATCCGACGTTGGCGCGGGCGGATATCGCCTTTTTGGTCGGTTTCAGCGAGCCCGCGCGTGCCGACGTTGGCCCGGACAAAGTCCCGCCGACTATCGTCGTCACTTGTGACCCACATGCCGTGGCCGATGCAGCAAGCCCGCCGGGAGCGGGTGCTGCCAACCCTTTTCCCGAGGTAACGCGTAATGAGTTTGACCGAAGCCCGCTTCCACGATCTGGTGGATGCCACCCAGCAGGCCGTGGAAGACATTTTCGATGACAGCGGCCTGGATCTCGACCTGGAGAACTCGGCGGGCATTCTTACCGTGCGCTTTGAGAACGGTACCCAGCTAATCCTCAGTCGTCAGGCGCCGATTCGTCAGCTCTGGGTGGCGGCGCGTTCGGGCGGTTTCCACTTCGATTACGATCAGGCCAGCGACCGCTGGATCTGCGACAGCAGCGATGAGCTGCTGGGGGAGATGTTGGCGCGTATTGCTCTGGAACAGGCGGGCGAGGCGCTTGAGTTTGAAGAGCTCTGATTGCGCCATGGCCGCGGCAGCGGTGAGCGTTACCGCGCCAGCGGCGGATGAGCTGGTGGCCTCGCCCTGTCGCCGCGCGTGTTGCCTGGACGAGCAGGATATCTGCATCGGCTGCGGTCGCCTGCTCGCGGAAATCCGCGAATGGAAGGCGGCCGACAGCCGCCGCCGGCGGGAAATCTGCCGGGTCGCACAGACCCGTGTGCGTCCGTCGCCGCTGAGTGGGGGCTGACCACCACCAGCCTTGTTTATCTGTTTGGCTGTGATACGGTCGGCCTACACCTCGCCCAGCTGAGGTTCGTCAAAACCCCGTCTTCGGCCGGGGTTTTGCTTTTTCTGCGTCCGTCGTCAGGAGAGTCGCCGCCATCATGAGCACACCGTCGATCACCATCACCCGTCTGGATTTGCAGCGCCTGGAGCGTTTGCTCGAGAGCTTGGACGATTTCGGCCCCGGCGCTAAGGCCCTGGAACAGGAGCTGGCGCGCGCCTAGGTGGTCGGTCACGACGAAGTGCCGGCGGGTGTGGTGACGATGAATTCGCGGGTGTTCTGCCGCGACGAAGGCAACGGCAAGGAACATCACCTGACCCTGGTCTACCCGCAGGACGCTGGTAGCGAGGGTACGGTGTCGATCCTCGCGCCCGCGTCGCCGGCAGCTTGAGGGCTGCGACGACGGGAGATGGGTGCTGTTTAGGCGGGTTCTTCGACCGTCAGGATGGTCAGCAGGCCTTGTGCATGCCCTGCCGCATCCAGGCCGAGGCTGGTCAGGTAACCGCCATCCGGTTGGGTGATCAGGCCTTTATCGTGCAGTCGCAGCGCGGCGGCAACAGCCTCGGGTGAGGCAGTCTGATGAACCTTGAGACCTTCCAAGGTGTTGGCCAGGTTGAACAGCGCAAGAATTTCCAGTTCGGCAATCAGCTCAGGGGTAAAGGACATGTTCGCTCCAGGCTCTTGTAGTTGTACGCCGGCCATCCGCGATGTCCGGCTGGAGTAGCCCCGCCGCAACGGGCGGGGGCGTTTTGCCAGTGTAGCGAGGAGTTGCTCGCCGTGTTGGGTTTTACGACTGGCGTCAGGTTTCAAGACTTTGCCGATAACGGCCATTGCGCGGAATAAGACCGTAGGTTGGGTCAGACTCTCAGGATTCTTCCGGCAGTTCCGGTAGCGCGCGCAGGGCTTGCTCATACCAGGCGCTGTCGAAGGGACGATCCTCATCCAGCATGGCGTCGATTTCGTGGGCCAGCACCAGCGCCATCAATTGCAGGATCTCTTCGCGCGGGTAGCCGACCAGAGTCAGTTTATTGAAGGTGGCTTTGGCCGCTGGCGGGTTATCGGTCTCGATCTGATTCTCGATGGCCTGGGTCAGGGTGGCTTCGGCGAAGGCTTCTTCGCTCTCATCGTGCTCGCTCATGGGCGGACTCCTGCGGAATGAACCGGCAGTTTGCCACGAGTGGCGGCTGGTTGCTGTGGCGCGAGCATTCACGATTCTGATGCTCGTGGGCGCCGGCGCGACGTCGGCTTATAAGGGGGGGATGCCCACCCCATACGGCTCGGAGGTTCTCATGCTCAAGCTCTACGGCTTCGCGGTCAGCAACTACTTCAACATGGTCAAACTGGCGCTGCTGGAGAAGGGTGTGCCCTTCGAGGTGGTCGCCATCCATGGCGGCCAGAGCGACGAGTTCCTCGCCATCAGCCCGCGCGGCAAGGTGCCGGTGTTGCAGACCGAGCAGGGCTTTATCAACGAAACCAGCGTGATCCTCGATTATCTGGAAGACCGCCAGACAGGCCAGCCCCTGCTGCCGACCGAGCCTTACGCGCGCGCCTATGTGCGCGCATTGATGCGCGAGATCGAGCTGTATGTCGAACTGCCGGCGCGCGCCTGCTACCTCGAAGCGTTCTTCGGTGGGCGGGTCGATGAGGCGATCAAGGCCAAGGCCAAAGGCGATCTGCTGGCAGGGGTCGCCACTCTCAAGCGCCACGGCAAGTTCGGCCCCTATGTGGCCGGCGAGCGGTTCAGCCTGGCGGATATCTACTTCCTCTACAGCTTGGACCTGGCCTGTGCGGTGGCGAAGAAGATGTTCGAGCTCGATCTGCTGGCCGACTTTCCCGCCGCCCAAGCGCTGTTCGCTCTGCTCAACCAGAACCCGCATGTACAGCGGGTGGCGGCGGACAGGGATGCCGAGATGGCGGAGTTTTTGGCGAAGGCGCGGGGAGGGAAGTAAGAGGGAGGTATACGGCGCAACAATGCCTTGCGGTCATTGCGCCGTACGTTGTCGCACTAGCTGAATAAGCGGCGCGGATTAACGTCCGGCCAGCAACTCTTTACCGCGTACTACCGCCGCGCGTACCTGGTTCGGCGCGGTGCCGCCGATATGGTCGCGGGCATTCACCGAGCCCTCCAGGGTCAGCACGGCGAACACATCCTGATCGATCTGGTCGCTGAATTTGCGCAGCTCTTCCAGGCTCATCTCGGCCAGGTCCTTGCCAGACTCCACGCCATACTTCACCGCATGGCCGACTATTTCGTGGCAGTCGCGGAAGGGCAGGCCCTTGCGTACCAGGTAATCGGCCAGGTCGGTGGCGGTGGAGAAGCCGCGCAGGGCCGCTTCGCGCATGCTGGCGTGCTTGGGCTTGAGCGCCGGGATCATGTCGGCGAAGGCGCGCAGGCTGTCGCGCAGGGTGTCGGCGGCGTCGAACAGCGGTTCCTTGTCTTCCTGGTTGTCCTTGTTGTAGGCCAGCGGCTGGCCTTTCATCAGGGTCAGCAGGCCCATCAGCGCGCCGAACACGCGGCCGGATTTGCCACGCACCAGCTCCGGGACGTCGGGGTTCTTCTTTTGCGGCATGATCGAGCTGCCGGTGCAGAAGCGATCCGGCAGGTCGATGAACTGGAACTGCGCGCTGGTCCAGAGCACCAGCTCTTCGGAGAAGCGCGACAGGTGCATCATCGCCAGGCTCGCGGCGGCGCAGAATTCGATGGCGAAGTCGCGATCCGAGACGCCATCGAGGGAGTTGCCGCCAACGGCGTCGAAACCCAGGAGTTCGGCGGTGATCTCGCGCTGGATCGGGTAGGTGGTGCCGGCCAGGGCAGCGCTGCCCAGCGGCATGCGGTTGGTGCGTTTGCGGCAATCGACCAGGCGCTCGTAGTCACGCGAGAGCATCTCGAACCAGGCCAGCAGGTGATGGCCGAAGGTGACGGGCTGGGCGGTTTGCAGGTGGGTGAAGCCGGGCATGATGGTGGCCGCTTCGCGCTCGGCCTGTTCCAGCAGTCCCTGCTGCAGGCGGGTGATTTCACCCAGGATCAGGTCGATCTCGTCACGCAGCCACAGGCGGATGTCGGTGGCGACCTGATCGTTGCGGCTGCGGCCGGTGTGCAGTTTCTTGCCGGTAACGCCGATACGGTCGGTCAGGCGCGCCTCGATATTCATGTGCACGTCTTCCAGATCGACGCGCCAGTCGAAGCTGCCGGCCTCGATTTCAACCTGGATCTGCTGGAGGCCGGCCTCGATGGCATCGCGCTCTTCCATGGTCAGTACGCCGACCTTGGCCAGCATGCTGGCGTGGGCGATGGAACCCATGATGTCGTGGCGATAGAGGCGCTGGTCGAAGTTGACGGAGGCGGTGAAGCGGGCGACGAAGGCGTCGACGGGCTCGCTGAAGCGGCCGCCCCAGGATTGGTTGGTCTTCTCAATGCTCATGGGATTCGCTCGGCTGATGCGCAAAAACGGGCGGGCCGCGAGTGGCAGCCTGCATGGCGGACAAAGTGTGCCGATAATAGCAGGGTAAAAGGCAAATTCGCCGCGGCGCTTTGTCGTCTTGCGCCGCGCCTGGCTGACTGGGCAGTGTTGCGCCGGTCACAGTTTTTAGTGCGGTCGGGTATTTCAGTGCTTTATTTAGCTTGAGCGGCGCGAGTTCGCTTGCCGCCATACCGGCCTCCACGGAAACTGTGCCGATGCGTATCGACTGGTTCAAAAATAACAACAACACGACCGCCCATGGCGAATTCTTCCTGCCCGAGTTGTGCCTGCCCGAAGCCTTGCTGGTGCTGGTGCTGCTCGCCGAACTGCTGGTGCTGGTGCTGGTGCTGGCCGAACCGATGCAGCCGGGGTTCAACTGGGTGCGCCTGGCCCTGACCTCCTTGTTCGTGCAGTGGATAGTGCTGCTCTCGGCCGCCTTGCTCTGTCGCCTGCGCCCGTTGCTGGCGCGTTTGCCCGCCGCCCTTGCGGGCATGCTGTGTTGCCTGATCGTGGTCGGGCTGGCGCTGGGCTGCACCGCGGTCGCCGATTATTACGATCTGGGCGGACCCTTGCCGCGCAGTGGCGAGGTCAACCTGTACCTGCGTCATGCGCTGATCAGCCTGATCATGTCCGCGCTGCTGCTACGCTATTTCTATCTGCAGAGCCAATGGCGTCGGCAGCAACAGGCGGAGCTCAAGGCGCGCATCGAGTCGTTGCAAGCGCGGATCCGCCCCCATTTCTTGTTTAACAGCTTGAACAGCATCGCCAGCCTGGTGGTGATCGATCCGTACAAGGCCGAGCAGGCGGTGCTGGATTTGTCCGATCTGTTTCGCGCCAGTCTGGCCAAGCCCGGCAGCCTGGTGTCTTGGAGTGAGGAGTTGGAGCTGAGCAAACGTTACCTGTCGATCGAACACTATCGTCTGGGCGAGCGTCTCCAGCTGGAGTGGCTGGTGGCGGGGGTGCCGGACGATTTGCCGATCCCGCAACTGACCTTGCAGCCGCTGCTGGAGAATGCCTTGATCTATGGCATTCAGCCGCGCATCGGGGGGGGCATGGTGCGGGTCGAGGCCGACTATAACGAGGGGGTGTTCCAGCTGTGCGTCAGCAATCCCTATGACGAGGGCGGTGAGCAAAAACCCTCGCGGGGTACTCAGCAGGCGTTGGTGAATATAGATGCGCGTCTCGCGGCACTTTTTGGCTCGCGCGCGAGTCTCAGCGTGGATCGCCGTGACGGGCGCCACTTCACCTGTCTACGCTATCCTTGTGCGAGACCTACGCAGGAAGCCAGAGCAATATGAATGTCCTGATCGTCGATGATGAGCCCCTTGCCCGTGAGCGCCTGAGCCGAATGGTCAGTGAGCTCGATGGCTATCGTGTCCTGGAGCCCAGCGCCAGCAATGGCGAAGAGGCGTTGACGCTGATCGACAGCCTGAAACCCGATGTGGTGTTACTCGATATCCGCATGCCGGGGCTGGATGGTTTGCAAGTGGCGGCCAAACTCTGCGAGCGCGAGGCGCCGCCGGCGGTGATCTTCTGCACCGCCCATGATGAGTTTGCGATCGAGGCGTTTCAGGTCAGTGCGGTCGGCTATTTGGTCAAGCCGGTGCGCCCGGAAAGCTTGATCGAGGCCTTGAAGAAGGCCGAACGGCCTAATCGCGTGCAACTCGTGGCGTTGACCCGGCCGGCGGCGGAAAGCGGCAACGGCCCACGCAGCCATATCAGCGCGCGCACCCGCAAAGGTATCGAGCTGATTCCGTTGGATCAGGTGATCTTCTTTATCGCCGACCACAAATACGTCACCTTGCGCCATGAAGGCGGCGAGGTGTTGCTGGATGAGCCGCTGAAGGCGCTGGAAGACGAATTCGGTGATCGTTTCGTGCGTATCCATCGCAATGCCCTGGTCGCCCGTGAGCGCATCGAGCGCCTGCAACGCACGCCGCTCGGGCATTTCCAGCTGTTCCTCAAGGGTCTTAACGGCGATGCGCTGATCGTCAGTCGCCGGCATGTGGCCGGCGTGCGCAAGCTGATGAACAACCTCTGATCGTGCGTCACTCGTCGGGCTGACTTAAGATACCTAAGTTCCCTACGTTCGAGAGTCGCCATGCCGTCCCGCGAAATCCGTATCGCCACCCGCAAAAGTGCCTTGGCCCTCTGGCAGGCCGAGTACGTCAAAGCCCGCCTGGAAACATTTCACCCGGGGCTGAACGTCAGCCTGGTGCCGATGGTCAGTCGCGGCGACAAGCTGCTCGACTCGCCGTTGTCGAAAATTGGCGGCAAAGGCCTGTTCGTTAAAGAACTGGAAACCGCACTGCTGGAGCATGAAGCGGACATCGCCGTGCACTCGATGAAAGACGTGCCGATGGACTTCCCCGAAGGTCTCGGTCTCTACTGCATCTGCGAGCGCGAAGACCCGCGCGATGCCTTCGTCTCCAATCGCTACGACAGCCTGGCGGCATTGCCGGTCGGCAGCGTGGTCGGCACCTCCAGCTTGCGGCGCCAGACTCAACTGCTGGCGTTGCGGCCGGATCTGCAGATTCGTTTCCTGCGTGGCAACGTCAACACCCGGCTGGCCAAGCTGGATGCCGGTGAGTACGACGCCATCATCCTCGCCGCGGCGGGCCTGATTCGTCTCGGGTTTGGCGAGCGTATCCGCTCCAGTATCAGTGTGCTCGACAGCCTGCCGGCGGGCGGTCAGGGCGCGGTCGGCATCGAATGCCGCAGCGCGGATAGCGAGATTCATGCCCTGCTGGCGCCCTTGCACCATCGCGATACCGCCCTGCGGGTGAGTGCCGAGCGTGCGCTCAACAAGCGCCTCAACGGTGGCTGTCAGGTGCCGATCGCCTGCTACGCCGAGCTGGACGGCGAGCAGTTGTGGCTGCGCGGTTTGGTCGGCCAGCCGGATGGCGGCCTGCTCCTGCGCGCCGAAGCCCGTGGCTCGCTTGCCGAGCCGGAAGAGTTGGGTGTGCGGGTCGCCGAAGACCTCTTGGCGCAGGGCGCGGCGGCCATCCTCGAGGGCGTCTACGGCGAGGTCGATCACCCGTGACCGCCTGGCGTCTGCTGTTGACCCGTCCCGCCGAGGAGTGTGCGGCGCTGGCTGCCAGCCTGGCCGAACAGGCGATCTTCAGCAGCAGCCTGCCACTCCTGGATATCGAGCCACTGGCGGAGACCCCGCAGCAGCGGGCGACCATCCTCGAGTTGGATCGCTACTGCGCGGTGATTGTGGTCAGCAAGCCGGCCGCGCGTTTGGGGCTTGAGCTGCTCGACCGTTACTGGCCGCAGCCCTTGGCGGATCAGCCGTGGTTCAGCGTCGGCGCCGCCACGGCGCAGATTCTCGAAGACTACGGCTTGCCCGTGACCTGCCCTTCAGGCGGTGACGACAGCGAGGCCCTGCTCGCGCTGCCGCAGTTGCGTGCGGCCTTGGCGGTACCTACGCCGCGAGTGCTGATCCTGCGTGGCGAAGGTGGTCGCGAAGCCCTTGCCGAGTGCTTGCGCGGTCAAGGTGTGACGGTCGATTATCTGCAACTCTATCGGCGTCGTCTGCCGGACTATCCGGCGGCAACCCTGCTGGAGCGGATCGCCGCGGAGCGCTTGAATGGCCTGGTGGTCAGCAGTGGCGAGGGGTTTGCCCACCTGCGCCAGTTGGCTGCGGATGCCTGGCCCGAGCTGGCGCGGTTACCCTTGTTTGTACCGAGCCCGCGGGTCGCCGAGTTGGCGCGTGCCGCCGGCGCTCGAACGGTTGTGGACTGCCGTGGCGCGAGTGCCGCGGCGTTGCTGGCAGCTTTGCAGACTCAGTCTGCACCTGCCCTCTGATGTAGGAAGGATACGTGAGCGAAGCAACCTCCCCGAAAGACGCTACCCAGCCCGCGCTCGATGCGCCCACATCGGCTGCCAAGAGCCCTGAGCGACGGGGTAATGGCCTGGCCGTGCTGGCCCTGTTTCTCGGCGCCGCGGGCGTGGCGGCTGGCGGCTGGGGCTGGTGGCAGGTGCGTAGCTTGCAGGCGCATGACCAGGAGCAACTCGCGCAGCTGGAGGATGCCCGTGGCCAGACTCAGGCGCTGACCCTGCGTGAGCAAAGCCTGGCTGCACGCCTGGCCGAGCTGCCGTTGCCCGAGGAGCTGGAAGCCCGCCGACGTCTGCTGGCCCAGTTGCAGGGCGATCAACAGCACTTAAGCCAGCGCCTCGAAAGCGTGCTCGGCGCCAGCCGTCAGGACTGGCGTCTGGCCGAAGCCGAGCACCTGCTGCGTCTGGCCAGCCTGCGCCTGTCGGCGCTGCAGGACATCAACAGCGCCAAGGTGCTGGTGCAGGGCGCCGATGAGATTCTCCGCGATCAGGATGACCCTGCCGCCTTCGCGGCTCGTGAGCAACTGGCGAAGAGCCTGGCAGCCTTGCGTAGCCTGGCGGCCCTGGATCGCACCGGCCTGTTCCTGCAGCTTGGCGCGTTGCGCGCCCAGGCCGCGCAGCTGAGTGCGTTGGCGCCGGTGTTTGTCAGCACTGGCGAGCAGCTCGGGCTGGCCGCCGAAGGCGATGGCAGCAGCCGTTGGGCGCAGTGGTGGGAAAAGATTTCGCGTTACATCCGCATCGACTTCAATGCCGACCGGAACATCCGTCCGCTGCTGGCCGGCCAGAGCCTGACGCAGGTCCGCCTGGCGCTGACGCTGGCGCTGGAGCAAGCGCAGTGGGCCGCGTTGAACGGTCAGCCAGAGGTTTATCAGCAGGCGCTGAAGCAAGCGCGCAGCGTGCTGGAGAGTCATTTCAATCAGGACAACCCGGATAGTCAGGCCCTGCTTGCGCGCATCGACGAGCTGAGCAGCCAGCCGGTGGCCGTCGAGATGCCGGATCTGGCTCCCGCGTTGAGCGCGGTGCAAGCCTATCTGCAACAGCGCCAGGCGCCGGCAAAAGCTTTGCAGCAGCCCACGAGCGATGAGCTGGAGGAAGCCAGCCCATGAAGCGTCTGTTGCTGATTCTCCTCGTGTTCATCGCTGCGGCGGCGTTGCTTGGCCTGGCGATCGCCGAGCACGCGGGCTATGTGCTGATCGCCTATAAGGGTTTTCGCTACGAGTCGAGCCTCTGGGCGGCAGTGGCAGTAGTGGCGCTGCTCTGGCTGTTGGTTTACGGCGCGCGCTGGCTGTTCAGTCTGGTGTTTGTCTCGGGGGGCGTGGTCAATCCCTGGTCGCGCCGCAATCGTAGTCGCCGCGTGCAACTGGCGGCGCAGCAGGGTCTGCTGGATCTCGCGGAGGGTCGCTGGGCTCGCGCCTTGCGACACTTACAACGGGCCGCAGAAGGCGAGCGGCAGCCGCTGACCTATTACCTCGGTGCTGCGCGAGCGGCCAATGAACTGGGCCAGCATGAAGAGAGCGACGCCCTGTTGGAGCGGGCTCTGGAACGCCAGCCGCAGGCCGAGTTGGCGATTGCCTTGGCCCATGCCGAGCTGCAGCAGGCGCGCGGGCAGGCCGATGCGGCGCTGGAAACCCTGCAGGTCATGCGCGAGCGCCATCCCCATCATCGACAAGTGCTGCGTCAGCTGCAGCAGCTGTATCGGCAGCGCGGCGACTGGTCGGCACTGCTCGCCTTGTTGCCGGAGTTGCGTAAGGACAAGGCGCTAGCGGAGTCCGAGTTGCTAGCGCTCGAGCGCCAAGCCTGGAGCGCGCGGCTGGTGACTGCCGGGCAGGATGGTTTGAACGGCGGTGAAACGGCGCTGCAGCCGCTGACGCAGGCCTGGCAGCAGTTGTCCAAGGCGCAACGCGGCGAGCCGCAGCTGATCGCCGTGTATGCCGAACAGCTGCGGGCCTTGGGTGCCCAGGAAGAGGCCGAAGAAGTGCTGCGCACTGCACTGCAGCGCAACTACGACAGTCGCCTGGCGAGGCTCTATGGCCTGGTGCGGGGTCGTGACCCGGTGCGCCAGCTGCAAACGGCCGAAAGCTGGCTGAAACAGCAACCCCGTGATGCCGACCTGCTGTTGAGCCTCGGCCGTCTGTGCCTACAGAATCACCTGTGGGGCAAGGCCAAGGAATACTTCGAGAGCAGCCTGAGCTTTGCGCGCGACCCGCAAGCCTGCGCGGAGCTGGCTCGGTTGCTGGCTCAGCAGGGCGAAGTCGAACGCAGCAATCAGCTGTTTCAGGAAGGTCTCGGCCTGCTTGATCAGCGTTTGCCGCTCTTGCCCTTGCCGGAGTCGGTGCACGTCTGAGGTTCTGGAGGTGGAGCGCTGCCGCGGCAATCCACCTTGTGCCTGCGCTGTAGTGTCGCGGTGTTTGCGCCACTCGATTGGGCGTTGCGCCGCAGAGCGCCTGGCACGGGCAACGCCAAAATGTCTGCGCTCTGCAGGTGATCCGGGCGGGCTCGCGCCGGCTGAGCCAAGGTGCTGTCAGCAACTGACGCATGGTGGCCTGCGCCGGATGGCTGCCCCCTCTGGCCGAGCGGCTTGGCTTGTAAGCGCCTGGCGCTTTCCACTACCGTAACGACCTTTCCCTGCCTCCATTGGAGTCGTCATGCCGCTGGCCAGTCCGCGTTCGTTGTTTCTTCTTGCCTTTCTTGCTTGCGTCGCCCTGATGGGCGGGGCGCTGTATCTGGAGCATGTGCTGGGGCTCGAACCTTGCCCTCTGTGCATCGTGCAGCGCGTCTGCGTGATGGCTTTCGGAGTGATCTGCCTGATTGCCGCACTGCATGCGCCTGGGCGGACTGGGGTGCGGACCTATTCGGTATTGGCACTGCTCAGTGCGCTGGCGGGTGCTGCGACTGCTGGGCGTCAGGTGTGGCTGCAGAACGTCCCGGCCGAGGAATTGCCGGCCTGTCTGCCGAGCCTGGATTACATGATGGAGGCCCTGCCATTTCAGGACATAGTGCGCCTGGTGCTGCACGGCACCGCCGATTGCGCCGAGGTCAGCTGGACACTGTTTGGCATGAGCATTCCAGAGTGGAGCTTGTTGGCCTTCGCCGGCATGCTCGTGTTCGCCTTGTTCCAATTGCTCCGGCGCGCTTGAGCAGGTGCGGGGCGATTGCGCTCGCGAGTGGGCGCGTTATCCTAAAGCTGCCGGTCTACTGTGGTGCGGTGTTGGGCGTGGGTCGATTCGGGTGAGTTTCTGCAAGCCAAGCCGTGTGCGGGGTGTCGATTAAACGCTCGTATGAATTCTTCTCCGCGGGTGCCTTGAAGGCGCTGTCTGGCGAGCTTAATCTGGCCTGCACATGCCGCCGGAATATTGCCGTTTCGGCGTTGCCTTCCCAAGACCAAGCACCGATTGACAAAAAATCGTCGCGGAGCAGACGTATAACAGCATTATCGATAAGGGAAGTGAGGTCATCATGCTCGAGAGCTGCCAGAACGCCCAAGAACGCTGGGGTGGGGTTCATCTGCTAATCGACCGTTGGTTGCAAGAGCGCCATGAACTGGTGCGCGCCTACGATGTTCTCAACGACAGTCCACAGCCGCCTGCCGCCAATGCGCAAGCCCTACTGAGGTTCTGTGAGGTGCTGGTCGACTATGTCTCGGCCGGACACTTCGAGGTCTACGAACAGCTGACCGGCGAGGCGAAAGCCTTCGGCGATCAGCGGGGGCTCGAGTTGGCCAAGCAGATCTATCCACGGATTGAAGCCATCACCGAAGCCGCGCTGTCGTTCAACGACCGTTGCGATAACGGCGACTGCCGCGACAGCGTGTCTTTGGGGGCCGAGCTCGAGCGTCTCGGTCAGCTCTTGCATGAGCGCTTCGAGCTGGAAGATTGCCTGATCGAAGTCCTGCACACCGCGCATCAACAACAGACTGCGCCAGCCGTCTGAGTGGCCGTTGGCGGAACCGCTGCTCAGTCGGCGGTTCCGAGCAACTCCAGTGCAAATACCCGTGGCGCATAGGGCGGGATCGGGTCGCCAGTACCTTCGGCACCCTAGGCCCGGGTTGACGGAGTCGCCAGGCGCCACTTCGCGTCGAGTGGGATCTCTTGCAGCGCTGTGCGCCAACCCGCGATTGCACTGTCCAGGCGGAACCACTGTGGTTCGGCACTCTCATCGAACACACTGCCATCGGCCAAGCAGCCGACATAAAGTACCTGCACTTTGCTGGTTGCCATTGGCTTGCCGCCGTGTCCGCGCCGTAGCTCGATGCGCAGCACGCCGCCAGGCAATTCGCGCACCCCGGCTCTAGCTTTTTCGTTGGCGAGAAAACGCCTCGGCGCCGTGATCGCGCGATCTGCGCTGGCCGGCGATTATGCCAGTCATCTGTGGCAGCTGAGTGGCGGAACTGGCGAGCGGCGAATCAGGGGGCTAGTATGGGCCGCACCTACGTTCGCCAGGAGGCGCGTTATGTCGGCCAATAAGAAGTCGGTTACTACTCCCTTGCATCTGCTGCAGCAGCTTTCTCAGAGCCTGCTCGAACATCTCGAAAGTGCTTGTTCCCAGGCGTTGGTCGATGCAGAAAAACTGCTGGCCAAGCTGGAGAAACAACGCGGCAAAGCCCAAGAAAAGTTGCACAACGCCCGCAGCAAATTGCAGGATGCCGCCACGGCCGGTAAGGCCAAAGCGCAAGCCAAAGCCAAGGCGGCGGTTGCCGAGCTAGAAGAGTTGCTCGACAGCCTCAAGGCCCGCCAAACCGAGACCCGAGGCTATATCGTCCAACTCAAGCGCGACGCTCAGGAAAGCCTGAAGCTGGCTCAGGGTGTGGGCAAAGTTAAGGAAGCGGTGAGCAAGGTTCTCAGCAGCCGTGCCGCTAAGCCAAAACCAGTTGCTGGCGCTAAACCTGTGGCCAAACCGCTGGCGCCCAAAGCCCCGGCTAAAGTTGCCGCGGCAAAAGCTCCGGCCAAGGTTGCGAGCAAACCTGCTGCGCAGCCAGCGACTAAAGCGTCGGCAAAACCCGCGGTCAAACCTGTGGCTAAGCCAGTCGCCGCCAGCAGCGCCAAGCCTGCCGCGAAACCGGTTGCCGCCAAGCCCGCAGCTAAAGCACCGGCAAAAGCTCCGGCTAGGCCAGCAGCTAAACCCGTAGCGAAGAAGCCTGTCGTCGCGGGTGCCGCCAAGCCTGCAGCGGCTAAACCGGCTGCGGCAAAAGCGCCAGTGAAAGCTGCGAGCAAGCCAGTGGCTACAGCCACCACTCAGCCGGCAGTCAAAGCCGCGGCAAAGCCTGCCGCCAAGCCAGCAGCCAAAAAAGCGCCAGTGAAGCCTGCGGCTAAACCAGCTGCAGCTAAGCCGGCCGTGGCCAAGCCTGCGGCGGCTAAGCCCGTTGTGGCCGTGTCGGCAGCCAGTGTGGCGCCGGTTAAACCTGCCGCTCCAGCGGCGCCAGCCGTAGCGGCCACCCCGGCCAGCAATGGCGGTAGCGCACCGAGCAACGCGTCCTAAGCTTGGCTGACCGCGACGCGCAGCACCTGCAGCGCGTCGCGGTCTTGCTCTCCAGCTTGCGCGGCGAGGCCGCTTAGCCAAGCCGGCAAGTCATTGGCCTCACCCGTCGGCCAGATCTGCGCCGCCGCCTCCAGCCTCAGCAGCAGTTGCTGTTCGGCGGCCAATTCCAAGCTCTTCAGCTGTTCACGCAGCGTGGCCAACGCGCTATCCCCGGTGGCCGCTACGCGCCAGCTTCGGCGCAATTGCCGCAGCGGCATGATCACCGTGCTTTGCCAGGGGTGCGCCAGCGCCGCCAGCTGTTGCAGGCGCTCAGCCGTACAGCTGACTTCGCGCTGGCCGAGCCAGGCAGCGCAGAGCAACAGGCAGACATCCGCGCCGGCCTGTTGCAACTGCAGGCAGGCCTGCTCGACTCCGGGGCAGGCGTAGGCACGAATGGTAAAACTCCACAGGTCAGAGGGCATGGTGCTTTCCGGGCGATGCGTGGGCGAAGCTGGTAGACTCCGCCGCCATTATGATTCGACTACAAAACCTCACTCTACAGCGTGGCCCGCAGCGTTTGTTAGAAGACGCCGAGCTGACCCTGCACGCCGGTCAAAAAGCCGGCCTGATCGGTGCTAACGGTGCCGGTAAATCCAGCCTATTCGCCCTGCTGCGTGGCGAGCTGAGCCCGGACTCCGGCGATTGTCAGCTGCCTGCCGATTGGCGAATCGCCCACATGCGCCAGGAGGTCGATACCCTCGAGCGCGTGGCGGTGGATTACGTGCTGGATGGCGACATTCGCCTGCGCCAAGTACAGCATGGTTTGGCCGCCGCCGAAGCCGCCCATGACGGTGCCGCGCAAGCGCGCCTGCATGCGGAACTGGACAGCGCCGACGGTTACACCGCCGATGCGCGGGCGCGCAAGTTGCTGGCCGGCCTTGGCTTCAGCAACGAGCAGATGGATCGCCAGGTCGGCAGCTTCTCCGGTGGCTGGCGGATGCGTCTGAACCTGGCGCAGGCGCTGATGTGCCCGTCGGACCTGCTGCTGCTGGATGAGCCGACCAACCACTTGGATCTCGATGCGATCCTGTGGTTGGAGGATTGGCTGAAAAGCTATCCCGGCACCTTGCTGCTGATCTCCCATGACCGTGACTTTCTCGATGCCGTGGTCGATCACATCGCCCATGTCGAGCAGCGCAAGCTGACGCTCTATCGCGGCGGCTACTCGGCCTTCGAGCGGGCCCGTGCCGAACGGCTGGCGCAGCAACAGCAGGCCTTCGATAAGCAGCAGGCGCAGCGCGCGCACATGGAGAAATTCATCGCGCGCTTCAAGGCGCAGGCGACCAAGGCGCGTCAGGCGCAAAGCCGGATCAAGGCGTTGGAGCGGATGGAAGAGCTGTCCGCTGCCCACGTCGATTCGCCGTTCGATTTCAGCTTCCGCGAGGCGGACAAGATTTCCAGCCCGCTGCTCGATCTGGCCGAAGGCCGCCTCGGCTATGGCGAGAAAACGGTCTTGGAGAAGGTCAAACTGGGCTTGGCGCCCGGTGCGCGGATTGGTTTGCTCGGCCCCAACGGTGCGGGTAAATCGACTCTGATCAAGACCCTGGCCGGTGAGTTGGAGCCGCTCGGCGGCCGGCTGGTGCGCGGCGAGAATCTGGTGGTCGGCTATTTCGCCCAACATCAATTGGATTCGCTCGACGATAAGGCCAGCCCGCTGTTGCACCTGCAACGCCTGGCGCCGACCGAGCGTGAGCAGACGCTGCGGGATTTTCTCGGTGGTTTCGATTTCCGCGGCCCGCGTTGCGATGAGCCGGTGCTGAATTTCTCCGGCGGTGAGAAGGCGCGGCTGGCCCTGGCCTTGATCGCCTGGGGCAAACCCAACCTGTTGCTGCTGGATGAACCGACCAACCACCTCGACCTGGAAATGCGCCTGGCACTGACCCTGGCCCTGCAGGACTTTGCCGGGGCGGTGCTGGTGGTTTCCCACGACCGCCATCTGCTGAAAAGCACCACCGATGAGTTCCTGCTGGTCGCCGATGGGCGCGTCCAGGAATTCGAGGGCGACCTCGAAGACTATGCGCGCTGGTTGGTTGACTATCGCGCGCGTCAGACGCCGGCCAGTTCGGCGGCACCGGCGGTGGACAAGACCGACAAGCGCGCCCAGCGCCAGGCCGCGGCGGCGCTGCGCCAGCAGTTGGCTCCGCATAAGCGTGAGGCCGAGAAGCTGGAGAAGGAACTCGGTGTGCTGCATGCCCGGCTCGCCAGCCTGGAAACCCGTCTAGGCGATGCGGCGATCTACGAAGTGGCGCGCAAAGACGAACTGAGGGATCTGCTCGCCGAGCAGGCCAAACTGAAAGTCCGCGAAGGCGAGCTGGAAGAGGCCTGGATGGCGGCGCTGGAACACTTGGAAAGCCTGGAACAACAGTTGGCCCAGGTCGATTAACCCTTACTCCCCCCTTATTGAGGTATACGCATGGAATGGCTAATGAGCCCTGAGATCTGGGTCGCCTTTCTGACCCTGACGGCTCTGGAAATCGTCCTCGGCATCGACAACATCATCTTTATTTCGATTCTGGTCGGCCGTCTGCCGCTGCAGCAGCAAGCCAAGGCGCGCTTCTTCGGCTTGGCCCTGGCGATGGGTACGCGGATTCTGCTGTTGCTCTCGATCACCTGGGTCATGCGCCTGACCAGTGACCTGTTCACGGTACTGGAGCAGGGGATTTCCGGGCGTGACCTGATCCTGTTCTTCGGCGGCTTGTTCCTGCTGTTCAAGAGCTCCTCGGAGATCTACCACGGCCTGGAAGGCGCCGAAGAGGCGCAGCAGGCGGGCGGCAAGGTCTATGGCTTCATGGGGATCATCACGCAGATCGCCATCATCGATATCATCTTCTCCCTCGACTCGGTGATCACCGCGGTCGGCCTGGTGCAGAACGTACCGGTGATGGTTGCGGCGATCGTGATTTCGGTCGGCGTGATGATGCTGGCGGCCGGCACCATCAGTGCTTATATCGACAAGCATCCGTCGCTGAAAATGCTCGCGCTGTCGTTTCTGATCGTAGTCGGCACCGTGCTGATCGCCGAGGCGTTCGAGGTGCATGTACCTAAGGGTTACGTCTACTTCGCCATGGCCTTCTCGCTGGCGGTGGAAGCGATCAATATCCGCATGCGCACCGGCAAAGCCAAGCAGATTGAGCCGGTACATCTGCGCAAGGGTTCGCCGGACTGACCGACAGTACTGGGCGCTGTTGCACGCAAGGGGTAGGCTGCAGGGCCTGCCCCTTTCTTTTGAGGTACCCGCCATGCTGCTAGAGACCTGGCTCGCCTTCTTCGTTGCCTGTTGGGTGATCAGCCTGTCGCCGGGTGCCGGCGCGATTGCCTCGATGTCCTGCGGCCTGCAATACGGCTTCTGGCATGGCTACTGGAATGCCCTCGGCCTGCAACTGGGCCTGGCCCTGCAGATCGCCATAGTCGCGGCCGGGGTTGGCGCGATTCTCGCGACTTCGGCGCTGGCCTTCAGCCTGATCAAGTGGTTCGGCGTCGGTTATCTGGTCTATCTGGCGTATCGGCAGTGGCAGGCGTTGCCGAGCGATCTGGCCAGTGGCTCTGCCGAGCGCCCGCTGGGCCGGCCATTGACCTTGGTGCTGCGGGGCTTTTTGGTCAACGTCAGCAACCCCAAGGCCGTGGTGTTCATGTTGGCGGTGCTGCCGCAATTTATCGACCCGCATGCGCCGCTGCTGGCTCAGTACCTGACCATGGGCGTGACCATGATCACGGTCGACCTGATCGTCATGGCCGGTTACACCGGTTTGGCCGCGCGGGTCCTACGTGTGCTGCGTACGCCGCGCCAGCAACGGCTGATGAATCGGACCTTCGCCACCTTGTTCGTCGGCGCGGCCGCGCTATTGGCCACCGTGCGGCGGGCGTCGACCTGAGTAATAGCTAGACCGCCGCGACCAGCTTCCGCGCCTAGCCGCCTGGCCGAGCGTCAGCGGCTCGGCGCCAGCTGAGGTTGAGCGGGCGAGCAGAGGCATACTGCTCGCCCGTTGGCGCAAAAAACCCCTAGGAAATTTCCCCATGCGAGTCTGGATCGACGCGGATGCCTGCCCGAAGGCCGCCAAGGATCAACTGCTCAAGTTCGCCTTGAAGCGCCGGTTCGAGGTGCTGCTGGTGGCCGGGCAGAGTCAGATCAAGCCGGCTTTTGCCTGTGTGCGCTTGATCGTGGTGCCGAGCGGCCCGGATGCCGCCGATGATTATCTGGTCGAACATGCAGTGCCCGGCGAACTGGTGATCTGCAGCGATGTGCCGCTGGCCGATCGGCTGATCAAAAAAGGGGTGGCGGCGCTCGACCCACGTGGGCGTGAGTTCGACGCGGGGAACATGGGCGAGCGCCTGGCGGTGCGTAATCTGTTTACCGATTTGCGTGAACAAGGCCAGGTCGGTGGCGGTCCTGCGCCCTATGGCGAGCGCGAGAAGCAGGCCTTCGCCAATGCACTGGATCGCATCCTCACCCGTCTGGCCCGAGCCTCAACCCGCTAGGCCGGGTTTCCCGGCTTAACCACAGAGATAGGTGCCGGTACCGACCGCCACCAGGGTGCCGTCGTCGGCATGCAGTTCCGAGCGCACCACCGCAACTTTATTGCCTGAGCGCAGCAGCACGGCCTGCGCGGTGAAGTGCTGGCCGCGACCGGGGCGCAGGTAGTCGATGCGCAAATCGATGGTGCCGAGCTTGGACAGTCGCGCCATGCGCTCGGCGCTGGGCAAGTGCTGATGGCGCTCGAAGGCACCGATCAGTGCCATGGCACCGCCGGCCACATCCAGCAACGAGGCGATCACGCCACCGTGCAGAATGCCGTGGACGAAGTTGCCGATCAGCTCTGGCTTCATCGGTAGAGACATCACCACCCGCTCGGGCGACAGCTCGCCGAGTTGGATGCCGAGCACCTGGTTGAAGGGAATGCGCTGGAAAAAGCTGCTCACCGCCTGCTGCAGTTCTGCGGTGAGTTCGAAGGGCTGCTTGGGCATGCTGATTCTGCGTCGGCGGGGTTGGCTTAGTACGCTGCGGCAAGCGCGCTGGCTTGGCCAGAGGCGCGGCGCGAGTGCCGCGAACATTGGCCGGATCGGCCTGCTTAGGGGCCGATCTAGGTTGGGTTGCCCTAGGTTCAGCTCTGGGGGACGGTCAGTTCGAGCACGCGGTCGACCAGCTTGTTGATGCCGGAGGCAGCCTCGCTGATCGATTGCGCGAGCATATAGGCCGGGGTGCTCACCAGTTTGCGCTCGGTGTCTTCGATGATCTCGTCGACCGTGCACGCTTCATGCTGCACGCCCATCTCGCTCAGCGCCGCGGCGGTGCCGACATCGTTGCCGATGGTGCAGGTGACGCCGGGGCCATAGATTTTCGCCGCCAGCGCCGGGGCGATGCAGATCAGCCCCACTGGTTTTTGCGCGGCGGCGAATGCTTTGGCCAGCGCCAGCACATCTGGCTGCACGCTGCAGTGGGCGCCATTGCTGGCGAAGTCGGAGAGGTTCTTCGCGGCGCCGAAGCCGCCTGGCAGGATCAGCGCATCGAAATCTTCGGCCTTGGCTTCGCGCACGTCCTTGATCTGGCCGCGAGCTATCCGCGCGGCTTCCACCAGCACGTTGCGCGATTCGGGCATCTCCTCGCCGCTGAGGTGGTTGATCACCTGGTGCTGGGCGATGTTCGGCGCGAAGCACTGCACCAGGGCGCCACGTTGGTCGAGGCGTAACAGGGTGAGCACACTCTCGTAGACTTCGGCGCCGTCATAGACACCGCAACCGGAGAGGATTACAGCAACTTTTTTATGCATGGCGACGCCTCGTCACTGGATGGGCTGGCGGCCAAGAACCTCACGCAGAAAGTTCCTGGTCGGGGATCCCTGGCTAGCCGAGATGGGTAAATAGTTAGACCGCTGCTTGGGGCAAATAGCTGATTAGCGTTGCCGTATGGCAGCACCTGCACCCTGGCGAAGGGCTTTGCGCAGGCTGTCGTCAAATGCCGCTCAAGTTGTCACGCTACGCCCGCAGAGGAATACGGGGCATGGGCTAGGATCCTCTGCAACAATCCTAGCCTTCGGCCAGGCATAACGATATGGGTGGGCCATGAATTACGTCCTTTGCGCCGTGGCCTTTTTCTTCCTGCCTATCGCGCTGGAACTGCTCGCCGAGCGCTGGCGCGGGGCCGGCAACCCGGCCTGCTCAGAGCTTCGGTGTCTTCAAGCGCCGGCGCAGCCAGAGGATAGCGCCGAGCAGGAGCAAGCCGCCGAGCACCCACAGTTCGTAACGTTTGATATTCCCGAGCATCCCCTCCAGCACCGCGCCGAAGTGGAAGGCCGCGTAGCCCAGCGCGGCAGCCCAGACCGCCGCACCGATGCCGTTCAGCAGCAGATAGCGCAATGGCGGGTAGCCGGACAGGCCGATGGCTACCGGCATCACGGTGCGCAGGCCGTAGACGAAGCGAAAGCTCAGCACCCAGATATCCGGATGGCGCTGAACGTAGCTCAGCGCCTTGACCCCCATCAGTTGCAAGCGCGGCTTGCGGGCGAGCAGTTTGCGCCCGTGTTTACGGCCGAGGTAGTACCAGAGCTGGTCACCGGCATAGCTACCGAAAAAGGCCGTGGCGACCACCGCGTTGATGTCCATATAACCGCGGAATGCGAGAAAGCCGGCCAGAACCAGGATGGTTTCGCCTTCGAAAAAGGTGCCGAGGAACAGGGCGAAGTAGCCGAAATCCTGGAGGAATTGTTGGAGCATCGTCAGTGTGCACGGCGAAATGAACGCGCAGCCTAACCCGCTTGGGCGTCAGGGGAAAGTATGGCGATGGTTCTCGACGTGATTCACCCGGGCGCCGAGAATAGCTGTGGCGTGCCGTCGCAGCGGCGCCCGGGTCGTCATTCTTTGGTCATAATAGCGGCCTATAACTGTCACACTCGCCCGTCTGCGCGGGCCCTGGAGTCTGCCGTGAGCTTTACCCCCGCCAATCGTCTGTTCCCCGCTACCCGCCTACGGCGTAACCGCCGTGACGATTTTTCCCGGCGCCTGGTGCGGGAAACTGTCCTGACGGTCGACGATTTGATCCTGCCGGTCTTCGTGCTGGACGGTCACAACCGTCGCGAAGCCATTCCCTCTATGCCCGGCGTCGAGCGCCTGTCGATTGACCTGCTGCTGCAAGAGGCGCAGGCCTGGGTCGCCTTGGGCATTCCGGCGCTGGCGCTGTTCCCGGTGACGCCGCTGGAGAAGAAGTCCCTGGATGGCAGCGAGGCCTGGAACCCGGAGGGCATTGCCCAGCGCGCCATCCGCGCGCTGCGTGAGCGTTTCCCGGAGCTGGGGGTGATCAGCGACGTGGCGCTCGACCCGTTCACCACCCATGGCCAGGACGGCATCCTCGACGAGCAGGGCTATGTGCAGAACGACATCACCGTCGATGCGCTGGTCCGGCAGGCCCTCTCGCATGCCGCGGCGGGAGCGCAGGTGGTTGCGCCGTCGGACATGATGGATGGGCGTATTCAGGCCATTCGCGAAGCGCTGGAGCTGGCGGACCACAGCAACGTGCGGATCATGGCCTACTCGGCCAAATACGCCAGCGCCTATTACGGCCCGTTCCGCGATGCGGTGGGCTCGGCCGCCAACCTCGGCAAGGGCAACAAGGCCACCTACCAAATGGACCCGGCCAATGGCAACGAGGCCTTGCACGAAGTCGCCGCCGATCTGGCCGAAGGCGCGGACATGGTCATGGTCAAGCCGGGCATGCCCTACTTGGACATCCTCTGGCGGGTCAAAGAGGAATTTCGCGTGCCGACCTTTGTCTATCAAGTGAGCGGTGAGTACGCCATGCATATGGCGGCGATCGAGAACGGCTGGCTGAGTGAGGCGGTGATTCTGGAATCCCTCACCGCCTGCAAACGTGCCGGCGCCGATGGCATCCTCAGCTATTTCGCCGTCCGTGCGGCAGAACTGTTAAAACGGGGGCAGTAAGCCCCCAGGGAAGACGCGATGAATACCCAAGGACTCAGCAGTACTGAATTGCTTGAAGCGCTGCCTGTAGTGGCGCCGGTCGTAGAGGAGCCTGCGGTAGTGGAATCGCTGCCGCTAGTCCCGCCGCCGGTGGAGGCGCTGCCGGAGCCGATCCCAGCGCCAGCACCGATCAGCGTGCCGAGCCTGGATGACAGCAGCCTCTACATCCACCGCGAGCTGTCGCAGCTGAAATTCAATATCCGCGTGCTGGAACAGGCGCTGGATGAGTCCTATCCGTTGTTGGAGCGGTTGAAGTTTCTGCTGATCTTCTCCAGCAACCTGGATGAGTTCTTCGAGATTCGCGTCGCCGGCCTGAAGAAACAAATCACCTTCGCCCGTGAGCAGGCCGGTGCCGACGGCCTGCAGCCGCACCAGGTGCTGGCGCGGATCAGCGAGCTGGTGCATGAGCAGGTGGGTCGCCAGTACGCCATTCTGAATGACGTGCTGTTTCCCGAGCTGGCCAAGCACCACATCACCTTCATCCGCCGCCGGCACTGGACGGCCAAAATCAAGGCTTGGGTGCGGCGCTATTTCCGCGATGAGATCGCGCCGATCATCACGCCGATCGGCCTCGACCCGACGCATCCGTTCCCTTTGTTAGTGAACAAGAGCCTGAACTTTATCGTCGAGCTGGAAGGCGTGGATGCCTTCGGACGCGACTCCGGTCTGGCGATCATCCCAGCGCCACGCCTGCTGCCGCGGGTGATCAAGGTGCCCGAAGAGGTCGGCGGGGCCGGCGATAACCACGTGTTCTTGTCCTCGATGATCCACGCCCATGCCGACGATCTGTTCCAGGGCATGAAGGTCAAGGGTTGCTACCAGTTCCGTCTGACCCGCAACGCCGACCTGTCGGTGGATACCGAGGATGTCGAAGACCTGGCGCGCGCCCTACGCGGCGAGCTGTTCTCGCGCCGCTATGGGGATGCGGTGCGCTTGGAAGTGGCCGACACCTGTCCGAAGCACCTGTCCGATTACCTGCTCAAACAGTTCACCCTGAGCGAGAGCGAGTTGTATCGGGTCAACGGTCCGGTCAACCTGACGCGGTTGTTCAGCATCACCGGTTTGGCTAGTCACCCGGAGCTGCAATACACGCCGTTTACCCCGGCGATCCCCAAGCTGCTGCAAAACAGCGACAACCTGTTCAACGTGGTCAGCAAGCAGGACATCCTCTTGCTGCACCCCTTCGAGTCCTTCACCCCGGTGGTCGACTTGCTCCGCCAGGCGGCGAAAGACCCGCAGGTGCTGGCGGTCAAACAGACGCTGTATCGCAGCGGCGCCAACTCCGAGATAGTCGACGCGCTGGTGGACGCGGCGCGCAACGGCAAGGAAGTCACCGCGGTGATCGAGTTGCGGGCGCGCTTCGACGAAGAGTCCAACCTACAGCTGGCCAGCCGTCTGCAAGCGGCGGGGGCGGTGGTGATCTACGGGGTGGTCGGCTTCAAGACCCACGCCAAGATGATGCTGATCCTGCGGCGCGAGAGCGGCGAGATCGTCCGTTACGCCCACCTCGGCACCGGCAACTATCACGCCGGTAACGCCCGCCTGTACACCGACTACAGCCTGATCACCTCGGATGATGCGCTCTGCGAGGATGTCTCCAAGCTGTTCAGCCAGTTGATCGGCATGGGCAAGACGCTGCGGATGAAGAAGCTGCTGCACGCGCCCTTCACCCTGAAGAAGGCCTTGCTCGACATGATCGCGCGGGAAACGCAGTTGGCCGGCGAGGGCAAGTCCGCGCACATCATGGCCAAGTTCAACTCCTTGACCGACCCGAAGGTCATCCGCGCGCTGTACAAGGCCAGCCAGTCCGGGGTGCGGATCGACTTGGTGGTGCGCGGCATGTGCTGCCTGCGTCCGGGCATTGCGGGGGTGTCGCACAACATTCATGTGCGCTCGATCATCGGGCGCTTCCTCGAGCACACGCGGGTCTTCTACTTCCTCAATGACGGCGACGAGAGGATTTACCTCTCCAGTGCCGACTGGATGGAACGCAACCTGGATAAGCGGGTCGAGACCTGTTTCCCGGTGGAAGGTAGGAAGCTGATCCTGCGGGTGAAGAAGGAGCTGGAGTCCTACCTCAGCGACAACACCCAGAGCTGGGTGCTGCAGCCCGACGGGCGCTACCTGCGGGTGAGCCCAACCGGCAATCAGAACCCGCGCAATGCGCAGGCGGGGCTGCTGGAGCGGCTGACTAACCTGCCGCTCAGCGTACGCTAAGGCTGAGGCCGATGCGCTTCAGCCATTCGGCCTCCTGCTCGAAGTCGGCCTGAGTCAGCGGGTTGGCGGCCAGCCAGCCTTCGGGGAACAGCACATCCAGGCTTTGCTCCCCGGCCTGTAACTGCACCTGCGGCATTTCTTGAGTGCCGCGGATGTGGTGGAAGAGGATGGCGAAGCGCAGCAGTACGCATAAGCGCATCAGTTTGACGCCTTCATCGCCGAACTCGGCGAATCTGTCCTTGGGGATGTTGCGCCGGTGGCCGCGCACCAGCAGCGCCAGCATTAGCTGATCTTCACGGGAGAAGCCGGCCAGGTCCGAGTGTTCGATCAGGTAGGCGCCGTGCTTGTGGTATTGATAGTGGGCGATGTCCAGACCGATCTCATGCACCTTGCTCGCCCAGCTCAGCAGCTCACGGTGCCAGTCGTCGTCCAGCTCCCAGGCCGCGGCCACGTCCTCCAGCGCTTGCAGCGCTTTGGCTTCGACCCGCAAAGCCTGTTCCAGATCGGCGTGGTAGCGCTCCATCAGCGCGCTGAGGGTGCGCTCACGGACGTCCTCGTGGTGATGGCGGCCGAGCAGGTCATACAACACGCCTTCGCGCAGCGCGCCTTCGGAGTGGTGCATGCGCTGCAGATCCAGGGCATCGAAGATGGCCTCGAGAATCGCCAGGCCGGCCGGGAAGATGGCCCGGCGATCGGGTTTGATGCCATCCATCTCCAGCTTGTCCACCTCGCCGAGCTTGAGCACCTTGCGCTTCAGCCAGGCGAGGCCCTCGGCATTCACTTCGCCGCTGCCATGGCCGCCGGCCTTGATCACCAGGCCGACGGCGCGGATGGTGCCCGAGGCGCCCACCGATTCCTGCCAGCTGAGGCGGCGCAGGCCGTGCTCGATCCCCATTAGCTCCAGGCGCGCGGCGGTATAGGCCTGGGCATAGCGCGCCGGGGTGATCTTGCCGTCGCGGAAATAGCGTTGGGTGTAACTCACGCAGCCCATCTGCAGGCTTTCCCGCAGCAGTGGTTCGAAGCGCTGGCCGATGATGAACTCGGTACTGCCGCCGCCGATATCCGCCACCAGGCGTTTGCCAGGGGTGTCGGCGAGGGTGTGCGAGACGCCCAGGTAAATCAGGCGGGCCTCTTCGCGGCCGGAGATGACCTCCACCGGGTGGCCGAGGATTTCTTCCGCACGGCGGATAAACGCCGTGCGGTTGCGCGCCTCGCGCAGGGCGTTGGTGCCGACGACCCGCACGGCGCCCTGCGGCAAGCCGTTAATCAGTTGGGCAAAGCGCCGCAGGCAATCGAGGCCGCGCTGCATCGACTCTTCGCTGAGCTGGCGCTGCTCATCGATCCCGGCAGCCAACTGAACCTTTTCACCGAGCCGCTCAAGAATGCGGATTTCACCGTGATCGACTCTGGCTAGAACGATATGGAAGCTGTTCGAGCCGAGGTCGATGGCGGCGATCATGGAGAAATGCTTGGCAGGCGTTAGCGGCATGGTCTAAGAGTCTCGATGCTTGAGCGCGTCATCCTGCCACGATAGGGCGGCCACGCCAACGCGGAGCATAGTACGCGGCAGCCGGTTGACGATGACTGGTGCTCTGAAGCCGGGTGATTGGCTATTTCGTTATACGACTATTGCCGGGTGTGAGTGGCTTGCTGAAGCGGCTGCTGGCGAGCATTCTTATCCAGGCTTTAACTTATGCCAGGCGTTGTGTGACCGGCGTATTGATGGGTTCGAGGCGCGAGTGGCGCCAGCCGCTAAATTGCCTCGCAACCATCGATCGATCAGCTTTTGCCTGGCGCGTTATAGCAAAGCTCAATCGGCCGCGGCTTTCGGTCACTGCAAAGCCGGGCTATGATGGCGGCCACTTTTATGCTTCCGACCACGGAGAGTTTCCATGAGCGAATTCATCACCCACGTCAGCGACGCCAGCTTTGACCAGGACGTGCTCCAGGCTGATGGCCCGGTGTTGGTCGATTACTGGGCTGAGTGGTGCGGCCCGTGCAAAATGATTGCCCCGGTACTGGACGAAATCGCCCAGACCTACCAAGGCAAATTGAAGGTCTGCAAGCTGAATATCGACGAAAACCAAGACACCCCGCCGAAGTACGGCGTGCGTGGCATCCCGACCCTGATGCTGTTCAAGAACGGCAACGTCGAGGCCACCAAGGTTGGTGCCCTGTCCAAATCGCAACTGGCCGCCTTCCTCGACAGCAATATCTAAGCTGCTGTCAGAGAATTTGAGCCTTGGTTAAAAAGCCCCGCACACCGCGGGGCTTTTTCATGGTGCGAGACTAGACGCTCCGTTAAGCCGGTGGTACATTCGGCCTCGCAACGGTTCCTCCGTTGCTCTCTGCAAGCCGTCGCCGACGCACTCCTGCTCGAATACTTTCGATAAACCAGCAGGCGATCCTGTCGCCTTCTCCGCGGCGCGGCCTCTTAAGCTAAACGCTTATTCCCCTCCTTCACGACTACGTCATTCCTATATGAATCTGACTGAACTCAAGCAAAAGCCGATTACCGAACTGCTCGAAATGGCCGAACAGATGGGCATAGAAAATATGGCCCGTTCGCGCAAGCAGGATGTGATTTTCTCCCTGTTGAAAAAGCACGCGAAAAGCGGCGAGGAAATTTCCGGTGATGGCGTGCTGGAGATCCTCCAGGACGGCTTCGGCTTCCTCCGTTCCGCGGACGCCTCGTACCTGGCCGGCCCGGACGATATCTACGTCTCGCCGAGCCAGATCCGTCGCTTCAACCTGCGTACCGGCGACACCATAGTCGGCAAGATTCGTCCGCCGAAAGAAGGCGAGCGCTACTTCGCGTTGCTCAAGGTCGACACCATCAACTACGACCGTCCCGAGAACGCCAAGAACAAGATCCTGTTCGAGAACCTGACGCCGCTGTTCCCCAACAAGCGCCTGGTCATGGAAGCCGGCAATGGCTCCACCGAAGACCTGACCGGCCGGGTCATCGACCTCTGTGCGCCAATCGGCAAGGGCCAGCGTGGCTTGATCGTCGCGCCGCCGAAGGCCGGCAAGACCATCATGCTGCAGAACATCGCGGCCAACATCACCCGCAACAATCCCGAGTGCCATCTGATCGTCCTGCTGATCGACGAGCGCCCGGAAGAAGTGACCGAGATGCAGCGCACCGTGCGCGGCGAAGTGGTCGCCTCGACCTTCGACGAACCGCCGACCCGCCACGTGCAGGTCGCCGAGATGGTGATCGAGAAGGCCAAGCGCCTGGTCGAGCACAAGAAGGACGTGGTCATTCTGCTCGACTCCATCACCCGTCTGGCGCGCGCCTACAACACCGTGATCCCGAGCTCCGGCAAGGTGCTTACCGGTGGTGTCGACGCCCACGCCCTGGAGAAGCCCAAGCGTTTCTTCGGTGCCGCGCGCAACATCGAGGAAGGCGGTTCGCTGACCATCATCGCTACCGCGCTGGTGGAAACCGGCTCGAAGATGGACGAAGTGATCTACGAAGAGTTCAAGGGCACCGGCAACATGGAGCTGCCCCTGGATCGTCGCATCGCCGAGAAGCGGGTGTTTCCGGCCATCAACATCAATCGCTCCGGCACCCGCCGCGAAGAGTTGCTGACGGCCGAGGACGAGCTGCAACGCATGTGGATTCTGCGCAAGCTGCTGCACCCGATGGACGAGATCGCCGCCATCGAGTTCCTCCTCGATCGCCTGAAGGCGACCAAGACCAACGACGAATTCTTCCAGTCGATGAAGCGCAAGTAAGCGCTGGAAGTCTTGCGAAAGCCGGGGCAACCCGGCTTTTTGCTACCTGCGTATCTATTCTACGAGCAGATCCGCCCTTCTGAGTGACCGGGTTCGGCGCTAAACTTTGCGCCCGACTCGCACGCCGCTATGAGGCTCAAGCATGCAGTATCGCGACCTGCGCGACTTTATCCGTGGCCTGGAACAGCGCGGCGAGCTGAAGCGTATCAGCACCAAGGTTTCGCCCGTCCTGGAAATGACCGAAATCTGCGACCGCACCCTGCGGCGCGGGGGGCCGGCCCTGCTGTTCGAGAACCCGACCGGCTTCGACATGCCGGTGCTCGGCAACCTGTTCGGCACACCGCAGCGCGTGGCGCTGGGCATGGGGGCCGAGGCGGTCAGCGAACTGCGTGAGATCGGTAAGCTGCTGGCCTTTCTGAAAGAGCCTGAGCCGCCCAAGGGTTTGAAGGATGCCTGGTCGAAGCTGCCGATCTTCAAGAAGATCATCGCCATGGCGCCCAAGGTGCTCAAGGACGCGCCCTGTCAGGAAGTGATCGAAGAGGGTGAGGAGGTCGACCTCGGCACACTGCCGGTGCAGACTTGCTGGCCCGGTGACGTCGGCCCGCTGATTACCTGGGGCCTGACCATTACCAAGGGGCCGAACAAGGAGCGACAGAACCTCGGCATCTATCGCCAGCAGGTGATCGGCCGCAATAAGGTGATCATGCGTTGGCTCAGTCATCGTGGCGGCGCGCTGGACTTCAAGGAATGGTGCGACAAGCATCCGGGGCAGCCGTTTCCGGTCGCCGTGGCCCTGGGTGCCGACCCGGCGACCATTCTCGGCGCGGTCACCCCGGTGCCGGACAGCCTCTCCGAGTACGCCTTCGCCGGCCTGCTGCGCGGTAACCGCACCGAGCTGATCAAGTGCCGGGGCAGCGAGTTGCAGGTGCCGGCCAGTGCCGAGATCGTCCTCGAAGGGGTGATCCATCCCGGCGAGATGGCCGATGAAGGGCCCTACGGCGACCACACCGGCTACTACAACGAGGTCGACCGCTTCCCGGTGTTCACCGTCGAGCGCATCACCCACCGGCAGAAGCCGATCTACCACAGCACCTATACCGGGCGTCCGCCGGATGAGCCGGCGATTCTCGGGGTGGCGCTGAATGAGGTGTTCGTGCCGATCCTGCAGAAGCAGTTCCCGGAGATCACCGATTTCTACCTGCCGCCGGAAGGCTGTTCCTACCGCATGGCGGTGGTGACCATGAAGAAACAGTACCCGGGCCACGCCAAGCGCGTCATGCTCGGGGTCTGGTCGTTTCTGCGCCAGTTCATGTACACCAAGTTCGTTATCGTCACCGACGACGATGTGAATGCCCGCGACTGGAACGACGTGATCTGGGCCATCACCACACGCATGGACCCTTCGCGCGACACGGTATTGATCGACAACACACCGATCGACTACCTGGACTTCGCCTCGCCCGTCTCCGGCCTCGGCTCGAAGATGGGCCTGGACGCCACCCACAAGTGGCCGGGCGAGACCACGCGGGAATGGGGTCGGGTGATTGTCCAGGACGAGGCCGTCAAGCGTCGGGTCGATGAGCTGTGGAAGGACCTTGGAATAGATTGATGAAAGTCACCCTGCAACCCTCAGGTGCCGTGCTCGAAATGTTCCCCGGTGAGCGCATTCTGGATGCCGCGCGCCGGCTCGGTTACGACTGCCCGCAGAGCTGCCGCAATGGCAACTGCCATATCTGCGCGGCGCTGTTGGTCGAGGGCCGCGTGCGCCAGAACGGCGATGCACGTGACCGCGGCGAGCTGTTCACCTGCCTGGCCGAGCCGCTGGAGGACTGTGTGCTGCATTGGGATGGGGTGCTGGCGCCGGGTGAGTTGCCGCTGCGCACGCTCAGCTGTCAGGTCAGCGAGTGCGTGGAGCTGGGCGGCGATGTCTGGCGCGTGCGCCTGCGCGCGCCGGCCGGTAAGCCGCCGCGCTATCACGCCGGGCAGTACCTGCTACTGCAGCGCGAGGATGGCGAGCAAGCGGCGTTCTCCCTGGCCTCGGCGCCTTCCCAGGGTCGCGATCTGGAGCTGCATATTCTCGGGCGCGAGGCGAGCGCCTTGACCCTGCTCGAACAACTGCGCCGCAACCCCATGGTTCAGGTGCAGCTACCGTTCGGCGATGCGCACCTGGCGCAGTTGCCGGACGGGCCGCTGATCCTGATCGCCGCCGGTACCGGCATGGCGCAGATGCACAGTTTGATCGAGCATTGCCGCGCGGCGGGTTTCAAGCATCCGGTGCATCTGTATTGGGGCGCGCGGCGGCCCGAGGATTTCTACCAGTTGCCGCACTGGGCCGACTGGCAACTGCAGCCCAATCTATACCTGCATCAAGTCGTCAGTGACGTCTGCGCTTGGGAGGGGCGTTGCGGTCTTTTGCATGAGGCCGTGCGCGAAGACTTCAGCGATCTCACGCCGCTGTACGTCTATGCCAGTGGCTCGCCGGCGATGGTCTACGCGACGCTGGATGCCCTGGTGGCGGCTGGGATGGATGCCCGCCAGATGCGTGCGGATGTGTTCGCTTACGCGCCGCGCGATTGAGCGAATCCGGACACGCAAAGGCCGCCCGCGGGCGGCCTTTGCGTTGGCGTGGGTGACGCTTAACGCACCTGCACCACCACTTTGCCCACCGCCTTGCGCTGGCCGAGGGCGTTGATCGCGTCGGCGGCCCGGGTCAGCGGGAAGGTCTGCGAGACCAGTGGTTTGAGCTTGCCTTCCGCGTGCCAGTGGAACAACTGCTGGAAGTTGGCGGCATTGTCCTGCGGCTGACGCTGAGCGAAGGCGCCCCAGAATACGCCGACCACCGCTGCGCCTTTGAGCAGCGCCAGATTGACCGGCAATTCCGGGATGCGCCCGCTGGCGAAACCGACCACCAGCAGGCGGCCGTTCCAGGCGATGGAGCGAATGGCCTGGTCGAACAGGTCACCGCCGACCGGGTCGTAGATGACGTCGGCGCCCTGGCCGCCGGTCAGCTCCTTGACCTTGTCTTTCAGGCTGACTTCGCTGTAGTTGATCAGCTCATCGGCGCCGGCGGCCTTGGCGACCGCCAGTTTCTCCGCGCTGCTGGCGGCGGCGATGACTTTGGCGCCCATGGCCTTGCCGATTTCCACCGCGGCCAGGCCGACGCCGCCGGAGGCGCCGAGCACCAACAGGGTTTCGCCCGCTTGCAGGTTGGCGCGTTGCTTGAGGGCGTGCATCGAGGTGCCGTAGGTCATGCCGAAGGCGGCGGCGCTGGTGAAGTCCATGCTGGCCGGGATCGGCATGACGTTGTAGCCGGGTACGGCGACCTGCTCGGCAAAGCTGCCCCAGCCGGTCAGCGCCATCACTCGATCGCCCGGCTTGAGGTGGCTGACCTTCTCGCCGACCGCCGCGACTATGCCCGCTGCTTCGCCACCAGGGGAGAACGGGAACGGCGGCTTGAACTGGTATTTGCCCTCGATGATCAGGGTGTCCGGGAAGTTGACTCCGGCGGCATGTACGTCGAGGAGGATCTCGTTTTTCTTCGCTTCGGGGCTGGCGACTTCTTCCAGCACCAGCGTTTCGGCTGGGCCGAAGGCTTTGCACAACACGGCTTTCATCGGGGGCATTCCTCGCAGAGTTATGGCCAAGCAGTGTAGGTGCACGGGTCGGCCGGTCAACGAGCATGGTCGGGCTTGATAGGGGCGTATAAGCGTCGGGCTTGGGCCCGCGTTGTTCAACGCAGGGCGCAGACTGCCGCCCATTCGCTCGCACTGACGGGCATCACCGAGAGGCGGCTGCCTTTCTGTACCAAGGGTAGTCCGGCCAGCGTTGCCGCGGTCTTCAGTCGCGCCAGTGAGAGCACTCGCGGGAAGGCTTCGACGAACTCCACGTCGAGGGCGCTCCAGGGGTTTTTCTCGGCACTGGCTTTGGCGTCGTAGTAAGGGCTGTGCGGGTCGAGCGCGGTCGGATCGGGGTAAGCCGCGGCGATAATCCGGCCGATTCCGGCGATGCCCGGCTCAGGGCAGCTCGAGTGATAAAAGAAGAACAGGTCGCCGGCGGCCATGTTGCGCAGAAAGTTGCGCGCCTGATAGTTGCGCACGCCGTCCCAGCGTGCGCAGCCGAGGCGTTGCAGGGCGTGGATGGATAACTCTTCGGGCTCGGACTTCATTAACCAATAAGGCATGAACTTTGCTCGGTATGAACTTTGCTGTCGGCTGCCGGCCAGTCTAGCGGGTTCACTATCCTACAGGCAGACGACAGCCGGTTGGCCTCAGAAATTGCGCGAGCTTCCGCCTTGCTGGAGAATGTCGCGGTTTTAACTGTGACGCCGCCGTACGGCCTAATAACAACAACCGCCGCCGGTCATCGTGCGAGGTTTGCCTTGAAGGGGGAGGCAATCGATGAAGCGTAAACCAGATCTATTGTGGGTATTGGTCATTCTGTTCGGCCTGGGTGTGGTGACTACGGGTTACACCCAGAGTTTGTGGGAGCGTCAAAGCGATGCCCCAGTCAATCTGTCGCAACAACCTTAAGGCTGTCTGACGGCACCGGTGGCTACCGCAGGGATCGCGGTGCCACAGCCCCGGTCGGCGTACCACGCCCGATCCGTGACTGTCGCGTGCAGCGGCACATCCCAGCTGGCCAGCGTCAGTCGATCGACCTTCTGACATTCGTGCGCCAACCCCAGCAAGGTCGGTTTGTGCCAATTTTTGCGCAGGCTCAGGTATGCCAGGCTGCGGTCATAAAAACCGCCGCCCATGCCGAGACGGCCGCCGACGCTATCGAAACCCACCAGTGGCAACAAGACCAAGTCCAAGGCCCAGACTTTGCGCTGCTGTTTGCGGTTGGCGCGTGGTTCCTGAATGCGGAAGCGGTTAGGCATCAGTCGCTCGTGGGGGCGGATGCGTTGGAACACCATCTTGGTGCGCGGCCAGGCGCTCAATACCGGTAAGTAGGTGGCCTTGCCACGGCGCTGGGCGGCGCGCAGCAGCAGGCGTGGATCAATCTCACCATCCGTCGGCAGGTACAGCGCGATATGCCGGGCGCGGCGAAAGCGTGGATCTTGTGCGAGTTGCCGATACAGGCGCTGGGCGGCCTGGCGCTGCTCATGCGGGCTAAGCGCGCGGCGGGCTGTGCGCAGCAAGCGGCGAAGTTGCGGGCGGGAAAGTGCGGCTGAAGTCATCATCGAGGGGCGATAACCTCAGTTGCTAGCGACTGCTGTTGAGTGCAATCGACAGCACCACTGCCACCCTTGATGGCTGGCAATGATGGTGAAAAATAAGACCCCCCGGCGTGCCGCTGTCGGCTTGGCCCTTGAACCCGAAAGTTCAAGGTGGAGGTTGCAGGGAGCGTTAAGGCTTTCCGTCAGGCGGACATGCACACCGGCTCCAACTTGCAACCCCCGGGTTTGTGCGTATCGGCTCAGGGACATCACCAACTGGCGCACACACCAGGGAGCGGGGGCCAGTATACCCCAATCCGCCGCGCTGCAATCAGCTATGGCCGGCATCCGGATCGGTGGCCAGGGCGTGATCGACGCGCTCCAGCAGGTCACGCACATGCTCGCGGGTCGAACTGGCGTCCTGATCCAGGCGCTGCTGCTTGTGCAGCAGATCGTGGGTGATGTTCAGCGCCGCCATCACGGCGACCCGGTCGGCGCCTATGACTTTGCCGCCGCTGCGGATCTCGCGCATCTTGCCATCCAGATAGCGCGCGGCGCTTTCCAGGTTGGCGCGCTCATCTACCGGGCAGGCGATGCAGTAGTCTTTATCGAGGATGTGCACGGTAACGGTATTCGAGGTCATTAATCCTGCTCCAGGGCTCTCAGGCGCGAAATCATCGATTCGACCTTGTGCCGGGCCGTTTCGTTCTTTTCAATCAGATGGGCGCGCTCCTCGCGCCAGGCCTGTTCATGCGCACGTAAGACTCGGTTGTCGGCTTTAAGCTGCTCGACGCGCTGGATTAGCAGTTCCAGCTTGGTGGTAAGCGCGTGCAGATCGGCGTCTTCCATGGGTTCTCACTAGGGCGTTGAATAACCAGAACTATATAGGATCAGTTCGGTGAAGGTGCAAACCTGTCGGCGGCCTTCGATGGTCTTGGCGCGCCTGCCGGTGCTAGGATACGAGGCCTTCATTCTAGTCATTGCGCCCACTGGCGCCTAGTTGCCGATGCCCACTCAAAACTCCCCGTATAGCGCTTTCGCCGCCCTGCTCGCCAGCAGTGGCCAACCCGTCTCGCCCGCCGAACTGCATGGCCTGTTGCTGGGCCGTAGTTGTGCCGGTGCCGGCTTCGAGCTCGATCCCTGGCTGGTGGACGCCGCCGAACTGCTCGGCGGCGCGCCGCAGGATAATGTGCGGCAGGCGCTGATCGGCCTGCAGGAGCTGGTCAAAGGCGAGCTGACCGGTGACGACATGGCCGTGGTGTTGCTGCTGCCGTCGGATGAGGCGCCGCTGGCTGAACGCGCCGTGGCGCTTGGCCAATGGTGCCAGGGCTTCCTCGGCGGCTTCGGTCTGACCGCACGTGATGCGGCGTTGAGCGGCGAAGCGGTCGAAGTGTTGCAGGACCTGGCGGCCATCGCCCAGGTGCAGAGCGCACTGGAAGAGTCCGAGGACGGCGAAAGCGACTATATGGAAGTCATGGAATACCTGCGAGTCGCGCCCTTGCTGCTGTTTACCGAGTGCGCGAAAGCGCCTGCGCCGGCAGCTAAGCCGTCCCTGCACTGATTTTTTCAGCCGTTATTCAGCCGTTATCTAAGTAGGTCGAGTCTGCCCATGATCAGCATCCCCAAGTCGGAATACGCCCGTCGGCGCAAGGCGCTGATGGCGCAGATGGAACCCAACAGCATCGCCATTCTGCCGGCGGCGCCGGTGTATATCCGCAACCGCGACGTCGAGCACGTCTACCGTCAGGACAGTGACTTCCAGTACCTCAGCGGCTTTCCCGAGCCGGAAGCGGTGATGGTGCTGATCCCCGGTCGCGCCCATGGCGAGTACCTGCTGTTCTGCCGTGAGCGTGATCCCGAGCGCGAGCTCTGGGATGGCCTGCGCGCCGGTCAGGATGGTGCGATCAGTGCGTTCGGTGCCGACGACGCGTTCCCCATCGGCGATATCGACGACATTCTCCCGGGCTTGATCGAAGGCCGCGAGCGGGTCTATTACGCCATGGGCACCAATCAGGAGTTCGATCGGCACCTGATGGACTGGATTAACGTGATCCGCTCGAAGGCCCGTCAGGGCGCACAGCCGCCGAACGAATTCGTCGCCCTCGACCATCTGCTGCACGACATGCGCCTGTACAAGTCGGCCAATGAAGTGAAGGTGATGCGCGAAGCCGCACAGATTTCGTCCCGTGCGCACATCCGCGCGATGCAGGCCAGCCGCGCCGGTTTGAGTGAATATCACCTGGAAGCCGAGCTGGACTACGAGTTTCGCAAGGGCGGGGCGAAGATGCCGGCCTACGGCTCGATAGTCGCCACCGGGCGCAATGCCTGCATCCTGCATTACCGCGAGAACGATGCGCCGCTCAAGGACGGCGACCTAGTGCTGATCGACGCCGGTTGCGAGATCGACTGCTACGCCAGCGATATCACCCGCACCTTTCCGGTCAGCGGCAAGTTTTCCGCGGAACAGAAGGCCATCTACGAGCTGGTGCTGAAATCCCAGGAAGCGGCGTTCGCCGTGATTGCCCCCGGCAAGCACTGGAACGAAGCCCACGAAGCCACAGTGCAGGTGATCACCGCCGGGCTGGTTGAGCTGGGTCTGCTGGAAGGCGAGGTCGGCGAGCTGATCGCCAGCGAAGCCTACAAGGCCTTCTACATGCACCGCGCCGGGCACTGGTTGGGCATGGACGTGCATGACGTCGGCGACTACAAGGTCGGCGGCGAGTGGCGCGTGCTGGAAGTGGGCATGGCACTGACCGTCGAGCCGGGCATCTACATCGCCGTGGACAATCAGCACGTGGCGAAGAAGTGGCGCGGCATCGGCGTGCGGATCGAAGACGATGTGGTGGTGACCAAGACCGGCTGCGAGATTCTGACTCTCCACGCGCCGAAGACGGTTGCCGAGATCGAGGCCTTGATGGCTGCCGCACGAATCCAGGCGGCTTGAACCGGTGAATCGAGCGAATCTGGCGATCATCGGCGGCGGCCTGGTCGGCGCCAGCCTGGCTCTGGTCTTGCAGGCGGGCGCCAAGGCGCGGGGCTGGAGGATCGTGCTGATCGAGCCGTTCGCCCCGGGCGACGGCTATCAGCCCAGCTATGACGCGCGCTCGACCGCGCTGTCCTTCGGCAGCCAGCAGATTTATCAGCGCCTGGGCCTGTGGCAGAGCATCGCCGCACACGCCGAGCCGATTTTGCATATCCATGTGTCTGATCGCGGGCGCTTCGGCGCGGCGCGGCTGAGCGCCGAGGAAGAGGGCGTGCCGGCGCTCGGTTATGTGGCCGAGAACGCCTGGCTCGGTCACTGCCTCTGGCAGGCGCTGGATCATGAGGTGGTCAGTTGGCGCTGCCCGGCGGAAGTCGGCGGCCTGGAGACGCTGGGCGACGGCTATCGGCTGACCTTGAATGACGAGTCGATCCTGGATTGCGACCTGGCGGTTCTGGCCGACGGTGGTCGATCCGGTCTGCGTGAGCAGCTCGGGATCGGCGTGAAGCACACGCCTTACCAGCAGAGCGCGCTGATCGCCAACATCACGCCGGGCGAGGCGCATGCAGGCCAAGCCTTCGAGCGGTTTACCGACGATGGGCCGCTGGCCTTGCTGCCGCTGGCGGACAACCGCTGCGCGCTGATCTGGACCCGTCCGGGCCAGGATGCCGAGCGTCTGGCCAAGCTGGATGAGCGCAGTTTCCTGGCCGAGTTGCAGCAGGCCTTTGGTTATCGCCTGGGGGCTTTGCGCCAGGTCGGTGCGCGGCATGTCTATCCGCTGGCGCTGATCGAGGCGCAAGAGCAGGTGCGGCCCAACTTGGTCGTGCTCGGTAATGCGGCGCACAGCCTGCATCCGATTGCCGGGCAGGGTTACAACCTGTCGCTGCGCGATGCCCTGGCCTTGGCCGAGGCACTGCTGGCCAGCCCGGCGGCGCCTGGTGAGTTCGCCACGTTGCAGCGCTATTACGCGCGCCAGCGGCTGGATCAGCACCTCACGGTGGGCTTCTCCGATCGCGTTACCCGACTGTTCAGCAATGCCGAACCCTTGCTCGCCACCGGGCGCAACCTCGGCCTGCTTGGACTCGATCTGGTGCCGCCGGCCAAGCGCTGGTTCGCCCGCCAGGCCATGGGCCTCGGCACCCGTGCCGACCGTTAAGGGCGCGTTGCACGTCGCGGCGCCGGCATAAAACCCTTTGGATGTGGCGCAAGCCGCAAGCGAGATAGGCTCAAAGCATGGACATGCGTGCGGATCTGATAATAGTCGGTGCTGGCATGGTTGGCAGCGCCCTGGCGCTGGCCTTGCAGGACAGCGGCCTGGACATTTTGCTGCTGGACGGCGGCCCGCTCAGCGTCAAACCCTTCGACCGCGCCGGCGCCTTCGAGCCGCGCGTCAGTGCCTTGTCGGCGGCCAGCCAGCGGGTGCTCGAGCGCCTCGGCGTGTGGCCCGGGATCACCGCCCGGCGCAGCAGTCCCTATGCCGAGATGCAGGTGTGGGACGGCTCGGGGACTGGGCAGATCCATTTTTCCGCGGCCAGCGTGCATGCCGAGGTGCTCGGTCATATCGTCGAGAACCGGGTGATTCAGGACGCCCTGCTCGAACGTCTGCATGACAGCGATCTGGGCTTGATGCCGAATGCCCGCTTGGAACAACTGCGCCGCTCTGGCGATGACTGGCTGCTGAGCCTGACCGACGGCCGGCAACTGCGCACGCCGTTGGTGATTGCGGCGGATGGCGGCAACTCTGCGGTGCGCCGGCTGGCCGGCTGTGCAACCCGTGAGTGGGATTATCTGCATCACGCCATAGTTACCAGCGTGCGCTGCCGCCAGCCACACCAGCGCACCGCCTGGCAGCGCTTTACGGACGATGGCCCGCTGGCCTTTCTGCCGCTGGACGCCACGGCGCAAGAGGGGCAGGACGAGCAAGACTGGTGCTCGATCGTCTGGTCGACCACTCCGGTGGAGGCCGAGCGCCTGATGGCGCTGGCCGACGCGGATTTTTGCCAGGCGCTGGGCAAGGCCTTCGAGTGGCGCCTGGGCGAGGTGCTGGAAGCCGATCCGCGCCTGTGCATCCCGCTGCGCCAACGGCATGCCAAGCGTTATATCGAACCTGGGCTGGCGCTGATCGGCGATGCCGCGCACAGCATTCATCCGCTGGCGGGGCAGGGGGTCAACCTCGGCTTCCTCGATGCCGCGGTGCTGGCCGAGGTGCTGCGCCATGCGCTCGAGCGTGGCGAAAGCCTGGCCGATGAGCGGGTGCTCAGCCGCTACGAGCGGCGGCGGATGCCGCATAACCTGGCGATGATGGCGGCGATGGAGGGCTTCGAGCGCCTGTTCCAGGCCGATCCGCTGCCGCTGCGCTGGTTGCGTAACACGGGCCTCAACTGGGTCGATGGATTGCCCGAGGCCAAGGCGCTGTTCGTGCGCCAGGCGCTGGGCCTGTCCGGTGACCTGCCGGAGTTGGCGCGCGCGTAGGGCGTACTCGCGAAGCAGTACGCCATTGCGGGCGGCGGACTGTTCGCTGCGCTCCTGAGTCCGCCCTACGTGGTCATCGCGTCGCGATCGACAGCGGGTCGTGTACCAACGTGGTGCAACCCACCCGCATTTTTAGAAATCTCTGTGGTCAGCCAATGGCACTCCGTATCTATCAGAGAAACACTTCGCTGTAGAAATCGCTACAAGTTGCAACTGAGGTTTACTATCATTTGCACCTTTAGAGCTATTACGAGACATCCGTGATGCAGCTACGCAACTCACTTCTCGCTGTGCTGGCGCTGAGCATCGCCGCCACCTCGGTTCAGGCTGCCGAGGAGGTGGTGGTCTATTCCTCGCGTATCGATGAGCTGATCAAGCCGGTCTTCGATGCCTATACCGCGAAAACCGGGGTGACGGTGAAGTTCATCACCGACAAGGAAGCGCCGTTGATGCAGCGGATCAAGGCCGAGGGCGAGAACGCCACGGCGGATCTGCTGCTCACGGTGGACGCCGGCAACCTCTGGCAGGCCGAGCAGATGGGCATTCTGCAGCCATTCAAGTCCCCGGTCATCGACGCCAACATTCCGCCGCAATACCGCTCCTCCAGCGCTAGCTGGACCGGTTTGTCGCTGCGCGCGCGGACCATCGCCTATTCCAGCGAACGGGTGCAGCCGGAGGAACTCTCCACCTACGAGGCGCTGGCCGGCAAGGAGTGGGAGGGCCGGTTGTGTCTGCGCACGGCGAAGAAGGTCTACAACCAGTCGCTGACCGCCACCCTGATCGAAACCCATGGTGCGCAGCAGGCCGAGGAAATCCTCAAGGGCTGGGTCAACAACCTCTCCACCGATGTGTTCTCCGATGACATCGCCGTGCTCCAGGCGATCAATGCCGGCCAGTGCGATGTCGGCATCGTCAACACCTACTACTACGGGCGCCTGCACAAGCAGGAGCCGAGCCTGGCGGTGAAGCTGTTCTGGCCCAACCAGCAGGATCGCGGCGTCCACGTGAATCTCTCGGGCATCGGCCTGACCCAATACGCGCCGCACCCGGAGGCGGCCAAGGCGCTGGTGGAGTGGATGACCGGGGCGCAGGCGCAGGCCTTGTTTGCCGGGCTCAACCAGGAATACCCGGCCAACCCGAGTGTGCCGCCGTCGGCCGAAGTGGCCAGCTGGGGCGCGTTCAAGGCCGACAGTATCCCGGTCGAGGTGGCGGGCAAGCGCCAGGCCGAAGCGATCAGGCTGATGGACCGCGCCGGCTGGAACTGATCGCCGCGGCACGTCCACCTAACCGCTAGCCGCGGTTATACTCGGCGCCCCGGCTGAAACCCGGGGCGTTGTATTTTCTGCCTGACGAGGATTTTGTGGCCCATCCTGTCCAGCGTCGCTGGTATCCGATTGCCTTTGCGCTCGCCGCGCTGGTGCTGCTGCCGCTCAGCGTCATGGCGTTGTCCTGGCAGTCGCTGGATCTGCAGATCTGGTCGCACCTGTGGCAGACGCAGATGCCACGCCTGCTCGGCAACACCCTGACGCTGGTGTTCGGCGTCGGCGTCGGCGTGACGCTGCTCGGCGTCAGCCTGGCGTGGTTGACCAGCCTCTGCGAATTCCCCGGGCGGCGCTGGCTCGATTGGGCCTTGATGCTGCCCTTCGCCATCCCCGCCTACGTGCTGGCCTTTGTCTTCGTCGGCCTGCTGGATTTTTCCGGGCCGCTGCAAAGCCTGTTGCGCGAGTGGTTCGGCGCCGGCCTGCGGCTGCCGCGGGTGCGCTCCACCGGCGGGGTGATCAGCGTGCTGGTGCTGGTGTTCTACCCCTACGTCTACCTGCTGGCGCGCAGCGCTTTTCTCGCCCAGGGCAAGGGCCTGATGGAGGCCGCGCGGGTGCTCGGGCAGTCGCCCTGGCAGGCATTCTGGCGCGTGGCGCTGCCGGTGGCGCGGCCGGCGATTGGCGCCGGCTTGGCCTTGGCGATCATGGAAACCCTGGCCGACTTCGGCGCGGTCTCGGTGTTTAACTTCGATACCTTCACCACCGCCATCTACAAGACCTGGTACGGCTTCTACAGTCTGTCCAGCGCGACCCAGCTCGCCAGTCTGCTGCTGTTGGCGGTGATGCTGGTGCTCTATGGCGAGCGCCGCGCGCGTGGCGTCAGCCGGCCTTCCAGCGAGCGCCCGCGGGGTAAGGCGCTGTATCACCTGCGCGGCTTGCGCGCGTTGGCCGCCAGTGCCTGGTGCGGCCTGGTGTTCGCCTGCGCCTTCGTCATCCCGCTGCTGCAATTGCTGCTGTGGTTTTGGCAGCGGGGCCGTTTCGATCTGGATGAACGCTATGCCGGGCTGATCCTGCACACCCTGTATCTCGGTGCGCTGGCGGCGGCGATCACAGTCGCGGTCGCGCTGCTGCTGGCCTTCGCCCACCGCTTGGCGCCGACCCGGCCGATCCGTTCGGCGGTCAGTCTGGCCAACCTCGGCTACGCCTTGCCCGGCTCGGTGCTGGCGGTGTCGATCATGCTGGCGTTCAGCTATCTCGACCGCGAGTTGGTGATTCCGCTGTCGAACTGGCTCGGCGGTGCCGGCAAGCCGTTGCTGCTGGGCAGCCTGGCGGCGCTGTTGCTGGCGTACCTGATTCGCTTTATCGCGGTGGCTTACGGCCCGCTGGAAAGCAGCCTGGCGCGAATTCGGCCGTCGCTGCCGGAGGCGTCGCGCAGCCTCGGCGTCGGTGGCCCCGGGCTGTTCTTCAAGCTTTACCTGCCGCTGCTGGTGCCCGGCGCCTTGAGCGCGGCCCTGCTGGTATTCGTCGATGTCTTGAAGGAGATGCCGGCGACCTTGCTGATGCGCCCGTTCGGTTGGGACACCCTGGCGGTGCGGGTGTTCGAGATGACCAGCGAGGGCGAGTGGGCGCGTGCCGCGCTGCCGGCGTTGACCCTGGTGCTGGTCGGGCTGTTGCCGGTAATCGGCCTGATTCGCCGCTCGGCCCGGCGCCACGGGCACTGACCGAGCGGCAGTCGGCCGAGGTGTCCAGCCGCCAGTCTTGCGGCTACAATGCGCGCCATTCGATGTGGCCCGTCATTCAGACCGGGCAGCTGATCCGTCGTCGCCAGTGTCTTGTTTGTGCAAGCGCAGCCGCGTTTCAGTGCCTGTCCGCATCTTCGCCAAGCCCGGAAGGAGAAACCCATGGGACAGCGCACGCCCCTCTATGATCAGCACCTTGCCCTGGGTGCCAAGATGGTCGATTTCGGCGGTTGGGATATGCCGCTGCACTACGGCTCGCAAGTCGAGGAGCACCATCAGGTGCGTCGCGATTGCGGGGTCTTCGATGTGTCGCACATGACAGTGGTCGATGTCACCGGCGCACAGGCCAAGGCCTATCTCCAGCACCTGCTGGCCAATGACATCGAGCGTTTGCAGGAATTGGGCAAGGCCCTCTACAGCGGCATGCTCAATGAGCAGGGCGGGGTGATCGACGACCTGATCGTCTACCTCACCAGCGAGGGCTACCGCGTGGTGGTCAACGCCGCCACCCGGGACAAGGACCTGGCCTGGATGCAGGCGCAGACCGCCGGTTTCGCCGTCGAACTGCAGGAACGCGCCGAGCTGGCGATGCTCGCCATTCAGGGCCCGCAGGCCCGGGCGAAGGCCGCCGAGCTGGTCTCCGTGGCGCGCGCCGAGTTGATCGGCGCACTCAAGCCGTTCCAGGGTTTCCCGGCAGGCGACTGGTTTATCGCACGCACCGGCTACACCGGCGAAGACGGTCTGGAAATCATGCTGCCGGCCGAGCAGGCGCCAAGCTTTTTCAGTGAACTGGTCGGCGCCGGCATCGCTCCGATCGGCCTGGGCGCGCGCGACACCCTGCGCCTGGAAGCCGGGATGAACCTCTATGGCCAGGACATGAGCGAAGAGGTCTCGCCGTTGGCCGCCAACATGGCCTGGACCATCGCCTGGGAGCCGCCGGCGCGTGGCTTCGTCGGTCGTAAGGTGCTGGAGGCGCAACACAGCGCCGGCAATCAGCCGAAACTGGTCGGCCTGGTGCTGGAAGAGCGCGGCGTGTTGCGGGCGCACCAAGTGGTGCGGGTCGAAGGCGTCGGCGAAGGTGAAATCACCAGCGGCAGCTTCTCCCCGACGCTCGGTAAGTCGATTGCCTTGGCCCGCGTGCCGGCGGCGACTGGCGAGCGCGCCGAGGTGGAAATTCGTGGCAAATGGTACCCCGTGCGCGTGGTTCGGCCGAATTTCGTGCGCCACGGCAAGGCCTTGATCTGAACCGCGTGCGCTCCTGGCGGGCGAGCCGCAGGCCCCATAGCCATGGGGTTCGCAACGCCGCCGGAGCGCGCGTGGTAATTTTCGGGCCGGTTCTAACAACCTGCTAAATTTTCTAGGCGGGCCATCCGCCTCCCAGTCTTTGAGGACACCGACATGAGCAATATCCCCAGCGAACTGCGTTACGCCGCCAGCCACGAATGGGCGCGCCTGGAAGCCGATGGCAGCGTGACCGTGGGCATTTCCGATCACGCTCAGGAGGCCCTGGGTGACGTGGTGTTCGTTGAGTTGCCGGAGCTGGGCAAGCAACTGGCGGCAGGCCAGGAAGCCGGTGTGGTGGAGTCGGTAAAAGCCGCCTCGGACATCTATTCGCCGATCAGCGGTGAAGTCATCGCCATCAACGAGGCGCTGACCGACTCGCCTGAGAACGTCAACAGCGACCCCTATGGCAGCTGGTTCTACAAGTTGCAGCCGAGCAATGCTGCGGAGCTGGACAAGCTGCTGGATGCGGCGGGTTACCAAGCCGCCTGCGACGCCGACGCTTAATAACTAGCTATCCTTAGCAAAGCCTCGATTCACACGGACTGCGAATCGAGGCTTTGTCTTTTTCTGAGAGTCAAACCATGTCCCAAACGCCCAGCCTTGCTCAGCTCCAGCAGTCCGATGCTTTTCTGCGTCGCCACCTCGGCCCCGACGCCAATGAACAGCAGGCCATGCTCGAGGCGCTCGGCCTCGGCAGCCGCGCCGAACTGATCGAGCAGACGGTGCCGCCGGCGATTCGCCTGAATCGCCCGTTGGAGCTGCCGGCGGCGCTGGACGAAGAGGCGGCGCTGGCCAAATTGCGCGGTTACGCCGAGCAGAATCAGGTCTGGACCAGTTTGATCGGCATGGGCTACCACGGCACGCTGACGCCGACGGTGATTCTGCGCAACGTGCTGGAAAATCCGGGCTGGTACACCGCCTACACGCCGTATCAGCCGGAGATCGCCCAGGGGCGTCTGGAAGCGCTGCTGAACTTCCAGCAGTTGACCATCGACCTGACCGGTCTGGATCTGGCCAGCGCCTCCTTGCTGGATGAGGCGACCGCCGCCGCCGAGGCCATGGCGTTGGCCAAGCGCGTGGCGAAGAGCAAAAGCAACCTGTTCTTCGTCGACGAGAACTGCCATCCGCAGATCATTTCCGTGGTGCAAACCCGTGCCGAAGCCTTTGGCTTCGACCTGGTGGTGGCGCCCGTCGAGAGCCTCGGCGAGCATCAAGTGTTTGGCGGCCTGTTGCAGTACCCGGACACCCACGGCGAGATCCGTGACCTGCGCCCGCTGATCGAGCAACTACACGCGCAACAGGCCCTGGCCTGCGTCTCCGCCGACCTGCTGAGCCTGCTGCTGCTGACCCCGCCGGGTGAGCTGGGTGCCGACGTGGTGTTCGGCTCGGCGCAGCGCTTCGGCGTGCCGATGGGCTACGGTGGCCCGCACGCGGCGTACTTCGCCACCCGTGACGAATTCAAGCGGGCGATTCCCGGGCGCATCATCGGCGTGTCGAAAGACGCGCGCGGCAACGTCGCGCTGCGCATGGCCCTGCAGACCCGCGAGCAACATATCCGCCGCGAGAAGGCCAACTCGAACATCTGTACCGCCCAGGTCTTGCTGGCCAACATCGCCAGCTTCTATGCGGTCTACCACGGGCCGCAAGGCCTGAAACACATCGCCCAGCGCGTCCATCGGCTGACCTCGATCCTGGCCGCCGGCCTGGAGCGCAAAGGCCTGCAGCGGGTCAACGGGCAGTTCTTCGATACCCTGACCCTGAACGTCGGTGGCAGCCAGACGGCGATCCTCGAAAGCGCCAGGGCCGCGCAGATCAACCTGCGCATCCTCGGTCGTGGCCACATCGGCCTGAGCCTGGACGAGACCTGCAACGCGCAGACGGTTGCGCGCTTGTTCGACCTGTTCCTCGGTGCCGGCCACGGTCTCGACGTCGCCGAGTTGGACGCCACGGCCGTGCCCTCCGGTATTCCCCAGGCACTACAGCGCAGCAGCAGCTACCTGAGCCACCCGGTGTTCAACACCCACCACAGCGAAACCGAGATGCTGCGTTACCTCAAGCAGCTGGAGAACAAAGACCTGGCGCTCAACCAGTCGATGATCCCGCTCGGCTCCTGCACCATGAAGCTGAATGCCACCAGCGAGATGATCCCGATCACCTGGCCGCAATTCGCCAACCTGCACCCCTTCGTGCCGTTGGAGCAGGCGAGCGGTTACAAGCTGATGATCGACGAGCTGGACGCCTGGCTGCGCGCCATCACCGGTTTCGACGCCATCTGCATGCAGCCCAACTCCGGCGCCCAGGGCGAATATGCCGGCCTGCTGGCGATCCGCAAATACCACGAGAGCCGTGGCGATGCGCATCGCAATATCTGCCTGATCCCGGCTTCGGCGCACGGCACCAACCCGGCCTCGGCGCAGATGGCGAGCATGCGCGTGCAGATAGTCGAGTGTGACAAAGACGGCAACGTCGATCTGGAAGACCTCAAGCGCAAGGCCGCCGAAGCCGGCGAGCAGTTGGCCTGCCTGATGGCGACTTACCCCTCGACCCACGGCGTGTACGAGGAAGGCATCCGCGAAATCTGCGAGGTGATCCACGCCCACGGCGGCCAGGTCTATATGGATGGCGCGAATCTGAATGCGCAAGTGGGCCTGGCGCGTCCGGCGGACATCGGCGCCGACGTGTCGCACATGAACCTGCACAAGACCTTCTGCATCCCCCACGGCGGTGGAGGCCCGGGCATGGGCCCGATTGGCGTGCGCGCGCATCTGGCGCCGTTCGTCGCCAATCACCCGGTCATCCAGCTGGAAGGCCCGAACCCAGAGAACGGTGCGGTCAGCGCGGCGCCTTGGGGCAGCGCGAGCATCCTGCCGATCAGCTGGATGTACATCGCCATGATGGGCCCGCAACTGGCCGATGCCACCGAAGTGGCGATACTCGGAGCCAACTACTTGGCGAGCCAGCTGGGCGGCGCCTTCCCGATCCTCTTCAGCGGTCGCAATGGCCGGGTCGCCCATGAGTGCATCCTGGACCTGCGCCCGCTCAAGGCGGAAACCGGGATCAGCGAGGAAGACGTGGCCAAGCGTCTGATGGACTACGGCTTCCATGCGCCGACCATGTCCTTCCCGGTGCCGGGCACGCTGATGATCGAGCCGACCGAGAGCGAGTCCAAGCACGAGCTGGATCGCTTTATCGAGGCGATGCTGAGCATCCGTGCGGAGATCGGCAAGGTGCAAAGCGGCGACTGGCCGGCCGAGGACAACCCGCTCAAGCGTGCACCGCACACCCTGGCCGATGTCATCGGCATCTGGGAGCGGCCCTACAGCATCGAGCAGGCGGTCACCCCCTCCGCCCACACCCGGGCGCACAAGTACTGGCCGACGGTGAACCGGGTGGACAACGTCTACGGCGACCGCAACCTGTTCTGCGCCTGCGTGCCGGTGGACGATTACCGCGAGTAAGACGTTGTCGGACCTGTGAAAAAGCCGCCTTCGGGCGGTTTTTTTTGGCCCTCTTTATCGGCTTTCAACGGCCCTGGACTGCAGCGCTGGAGTCGGTCTAAGACGACCAGGCAGAAGCGAAAAGTATTTGACAGGTCAAGAAACAGCGTGGCGGGAAAACCTTGCTAGTCTTTTGATCTAGATCAGCAGGAATTTCGTCAGCGCGAACAGAGTGCCCTCGTGCCTGGCCTGCAGTGACGCGTCATGGCCCAGGCCGCGGTGGCAGCTGCCGCGTTTCACCATCCAGTCACCTGAATGGCTGCCAGACTGGCAGTCATACCGCGTTTCCGGCAAAGGGAGGCAGGGTTTCATGATTGGGCGAACCAACAAACCACTGAAGATGCGCGTGCTGATGGTCGACGATGACCTCGGCAGCCCGGCCAGTGTGCGTGGCAGGGTGCTGAACGAGCTGGTGGAAGAGTTCAGCAACCGCAATGCCGAACTGGTCAAGGCCACCTCCTACGAGGATGGCCTGGCCTCGGTGATCGCCGATGCCGCCCTGCACTGCATCTGCGTCGACTGGACCCTCGGCAAGAACGATGCCGCCACCCATGCCCAGGCCCTGGACCTGCTGCGCACCATCCGTCAGCGCAACGAGCATGTGCCGGTGTTCCTAATGGCCGACCGCAATGCCAAGAAAAGCATCACGGTCGAAGCCATGGGGCTGGCCGACGAGTTCGTCTGGATGCTCGAGGACACCGCGCCATTCATCGCCGGGCGGGTCATCGCGGCGGTCAACCGTTACCTGGAGCACCTGCTGCCGCCCTTCACCGATGCGCTGTTGCGCTACACGATGAAAGACGAACACTCCTGGGCCGCGCCGGGGCACCAGGGCGGGATCGCCTTCACCAAGTCGCCGGCGGGCCGGGTGTTCTTCGATTTCTTCGGCGAAAATCTGTTCCGCGCCGACAGCGGCATCGAGCGCGGCAACCTCGGCTCGGTGCTCGACCACAGCGGCCCGGTCGGCGAGTCCGAGGCCTATGTGTCGCGGATCTTCGGCTCCCATGCGTCCTACTCGGTGCTCAACGGCACTTCCGGCTCCAATCGCGCCATCTTCATGGCCTGCGTCGGCGAGAATCAGTACGCCCTGTGCGACCGCAACTGCCACAAGTCCATCGAGCAGGGCCTGGTGCTGACCGGCGGCCTGCCGCTGTACATGACGCCGACGCGCAACCGTTACGGCATCATCGGCCCGCTGCTGCCGGCGCAATTCGATAAGCAGCGCATCGCCGCGGCCATCGCCAGTCACCCATTGCGCGCTCAGGCCAAGGGCGACAAGGCGGTCTACGCGGTGGTGACCAACTGCACCTATGACGGCATGTGCCTGCATGCCGAGCGCGCCGAAGGCCTGCTGGCGCAGAGCAGCGAGCGCATCCACTTCGATGAGGCCTGGTACGGCTACGCGCGCTTCAACCCGCTGTACCGCGGGCGCTTCGCCATGCGTGGCGACCCGGCCGAGCACAAGAGCGACGCGCCCACGGTGTTCGCCACCCACTCCACCCACAAGCTGCTGGCGGCGCTGTCGCAGTCCTCGTTTATCCATATTCGCAACGGCCGCAACCCGGTCGAGCACAGCCGTTTCAACGAATCCTTCGTGATCCAGGCCAGCACCTCGCCGCTCTATGCGCTGTTCGCCTCCAACGAGGTGGGCGCGGCGATGATGGACGGCAACGGCGGCTACAGCCTGACCCAGGACGCCCTGCGCGAGGCCGTGGACTTCCGTCAGGCCCTGGCCCGCACCCACCGCGAATTCGCCAGCCGCGGCGACTGGTTCTTCCAGCCCTGGAACGCCCCCCAGGTGCAGGATGCCAAGAGCGGCAAGTCGGTCGATTTCGCCGACGCCGACGCCGAGCAGCTGACCGCCGATCCCGCCTGCTGGGAACTGGAGCCGGGTGCTGAGTGGCACGGCTTCGCCGGCCTGGAACAAGGCTGGTGCATGCTCGACCCGATCAAGGTCGGCATCATGGTGCCGGGCATGGGCGCCGACGGTCATCTGCAGCAGGAGGGTATTCCCGCGCCCATCCTCGGCGCCTTCCTCTACCGCAACAACATAGTGCCGTCGCGCATCACCGATTTCATGGTGCTGTGCCTGTTCAGCATCGGCGTGACCAAGGGCAAGTGGGGCACGCTGATCAACGTGCTGCTGGCCTTCAAGCGCCACTACGACAGCAACACGCCGCTGCAGCGGGTGCTGCCTGACCTGCTGGCCCAGGCGCCCGAGCGCTATCGCGGCCTGGGCCTGCGCGACCTCAGCCGCGAGATGTTCGAGTACATGCGCAGCAGCCGCATGGACGCCCTGCAGGCCGAGGCCTTCGGCAACCTGCCGCTGATCGAGAAGACCCCGCGCGCGGCCTTTCAGGCCCTGCAGGCCGGCGAGGTGGAGCTGCTGCCGCTCAAGCAGGCGGCTAACCGGGTCACCGGGGTCGGCATCATGCCCTATCCGCCGGGCATCCCGATCGTCATGCCAGGCGAGAACCTCGGCCCGCTGGACGGCCCCTGGATCAGTTACATCCAGGCCCTGCAGGACTGGGGCAACCACTTCCCCGGCTTCGAGAAGGAAGTGGAGGGCACCGTACACAAGGACGGCGATTACCACTTCTGGTGCCTGAAATAAGGACGCGCTGGCGGGGCATGGCGCGTGCCACGCCCCGTCCAGGCGAACGCCACAGTCGATTCATTACAAGGAGTTAGCCATGAGTCACGCGAAAGTGCCCTTGCCGGCGTCCCTGGCGCAGCGCTACCCGGTGCTGATCGTGGTCAATACCCAGGAGCATCCGGACAGCATCGTTTTCCGCAGCGCCCAGGAAGTCGGTCAGGCATTGCAGGCCCATGACCTCGACGTCGAGCTGGTCGGCTCCCTGGCGGACGCGGAAATCGCCATGCGCGCCGACCCGGCCTACTGCTGTGTGATCCTTGGCTGGGGCCTGTGCGAAGACAACCTGGCGCAGGCGCTGCAACTGATCCAGCTGATCCGCCGGCGCACCGCCCAGCTGCCGATCATGCTGGGCATGAGCCAGGCGCACCAGAGCAGGGTGCCGCTGGAGTTCGTCGAGAACATCGATGGCTTTATCTGGCAGCCGGAAGACAGCCCGGAATTCATCGCCGGGCGCATCGAAGCCGCCGCCCGCCGTTACCTGGACAGCATCCTGCCGCCGTTCTTCGGCGCCCTGGTCAACTTCGCCGACACCCACGAATACTCCTGGCACACCCCCGGCCATACCGGCGGCACCGCCTTCATGAAGACCGCGGTGGGGCGCAGCTTCCTCGACTTCTACGGTGAGCAGATGCTGCGCTCCGACCTCAGCGTGTCGGTCGGCGAGCTGGGTTCGCTGAACGACCACTCCGGGCCTATCGCCGAGGCGGAGAAGTACGCCGCCCGGGTGTTCGGTGCCGACTTCACCTTCTTCTCGGTGGGCGGCAGCTCGGCGAGCAACGAGATAGTCCTGCACTCGGCGGTGACCGATGGCGACTCCGTGCTGGTCGACCGCAATTGCCACAAGTCGCTGAACTATGCGCTGAACATGTCCGGTGCGGTGCCGCTGTACCTGCGCCCGCGGCGCAACACCCGTGGCCTGATCGGCCCGGTGCCGCGCAGCGAACTGACCCCCGAGGCGGTGGCGCAGAAACTCGCCGACAGCCCGCTGGTCAGTAACAAGCAGGTGCTGCCGGTGCTGGCGGTGCTGACCAACTCGACCTACGACGGCCTCTGCTACAACGTGCAGACCACCACCCGCGAGCTGAGCCAGAGCGTCGACCGCATCCACTATGACGAAGCCTGGTACGCCTATGCGCGCTTCAACCCGCTGTACGAGGGGCGCTACGGCATGCACCGCGGCGAGCGGCATGCCGACGACGCCACTGTGACCGTCACCCACTCCACCCACAAGCTGCTGGCGGCGTTGTCGCAGGCGTCGATGATCCACATCCGTTCGGGCAAGGTGCCGGTCAAGCCGGCGCTGTTCAACGAAGCCTTCATGATGCACACCTCGACTTCGCCGCAGTACAGCATCATCGCCTCCACCGATGTCTCGGCGAAGATGATGGACGATGCCGGCGGCTACCTCACCGACGAGTCCATCGGCGAGGCCATCGCCTTCCGCCAGGCCATGGTCCGGCTGGGCAACGAGGTGCGTCAGCGCAACCCGCAGGACTGGTGGTTCGGCGTCTGGCAGCCGGACGAAGTCAACGGCGTGCCCTTTGCCGACCTCGATCCGCAAGTCCTGCGCCATGGCGATGCCTGGGTGCTCAAGCCGACGGCCAGCTGGCATGGCTTCGGCGACCTGGGTAGCGACTACTGCATGCTCGACCCGATCAAGGTCACGGTGCTGACCCCGGGGCAGACCCTGGAAGGGCAGATGGAGAACAGTGGAATTCCCGCGCCGCTGGTGTCGTCCTTCCTCTCCAGCCGCGGCATAGTGGTCGAAAAGACCGAGCCGTACTCCATCCTGCTGCTGTTCAGCCTGGGGGTGACCAAGGGCAAATGGGGCTCGCTGGTCGCCGGGCTGATGGAGTTCAAGAAGCACTATGACAGCAATGCCTCGCTGGAACTGGTGATGCCCGATCTGGTGGCCAGCCATGGCGAGCGTTACGCCGGCATGGGCCTCAAGGATCTGGCCGAAGCCATGCACAAGGACATGCTTGCCTCGCAGCTGCTGCACAACATGGACGCCGCCTTCAGCCTGTTGCCGGACGTCGTGGCCTCGCCACGGGCGACCTTCGCCAGGCTGGTGAAAGGCGAGATCGAGCAGATCGCCGTGCGCGACATGCAGGGGCGTACCGTGGCCGTGCAGATAGTGCCCTATCCGCCGGGTATCCCGCTGATGATGCCCGGGGAAAAGGCCGGGGCCGACAAGCAGGCCATAGTCGACTACCTGTTGGCGATGGAACTGTTCGACAGCCACTTCCCCGGCTTCGAGCACGACAACCACGGGGTCGAGATCGAACGCGATGGCAAGGGTGGACTCACCTACAGGGTCTATGTGGTCAAACAGTAACTCTTAGCCCTGTGCCCAGCGGCAGGCCGTAAGCCGCTGGGCACAGGGCCAACGCTTTGGACAGAGCAAGGAGTTTTCGATGGCTGAGTCAAACAAGAAGATGAGCCTGATGGGGCTCACCACACTGGTGTCGGTCAACATGATGGGCTCCGGCATCATCATGTTGCCGTCGAGCATGGCCCAGTTGGGGGCCGTCTCGCTGCTGTCCTGGATCATCACCGCGATCGGTTCCATGGCCATCGCCTACTGTTTCGCCCAGTGCGGCATCTACTGCCCACGCTCGGGCGGGATGTCGGCCTATACCGAGGAGGCGCACGGCAAGTCGGCGTTCTTTCTCTGCTCCTTCCTCTACTTCCTGTCGCTGGCCATCGGCAACGTGGCCATCGGCATTTCTGCGGTGGGCTACCTCACGCCGTTCTTCCCCTGGCTGGGTAGCGGCGCCATTCCGCTGTTTGTCGGCACGGTCGGGCTGATCTGGCTGACCACCCTGGCCAACTTCGGTGGTCCGAGCATCACCGGCAAGATCGGCTCGATCACCGTCTGGGGCGTGATCATTCCGGTGGCGGGGCTGAGCGTGATCGGCTGGTTCTGGTTCGACCCGGCTGTGCTGTCCGCCGCCTGGAACCCGAACAACCTGAAGGTCGGCGACGCCATCGCCCAGAGTATTCCGTTGACCCTGTGGGCCTTCCTCGGCATGGAGTCGGCGGCGCAGAACTCCGATGCGGTCGAGGACCCCAAGCGCAACGTACCGTTGGCCTGCCTGTTCGGCACCCTCGGCGCGGCGGTGGTCTACGTGCTGTCGACCACTGTGATCCAGGGCATAGTGCCGAATGCCGACCTGGCCAACTCCACCGCGCCATTCGCTTATGTCTATGCGCAGATGTTCAACCCGTTCATCGGCAACATCATCATGGCGCTGGCGGTCATGGCCTGCATCGGTTCGCTGCTGGGCTGGCAGTTCACCCTGGCACAGACCGCCAAGGTCACCGCCGACCAGGGGATGTTCCCGAAACTGTTCAGCAAGGTCAGCGCGTTGAATGCGCCGATCATCGGCATGCTCGTCTGCGGCGTGCTGCAGACGCTGATGGCCCTGTCGACCATCTCGCCGAATGCCAGCGCCCAGTTCAGCAAGCTGGTCAGCCTGGCCGCGGTGACCAACCTGATCCCCTATGTGACCGCGCTCTCCGGCCTGCTGGTGATCATGTACAAGGCCAAGGTCAGCCCGGCGATCTTCACCCGCAACGTGGCGGCGCTGATGGTGGCGATGCTCTATTCGTACTACGCCCTCTACGCCTCCGGCAAAGACGCGGTATTCGGCGCGATGATCGTGCTGGCCGTCGGCTACCTGCTCTACGGCTTCATTGCCAAGAACTTTGTCGATAAGCAGCCTGCGTCCGGCCGGGCCTAGGCGTGTCTTCAGGACTGCAAAGACATCTGAATGTGGGGAACAGGATATGAATATGCAACTGCCCAAAGCCGTAAGCCTGCTGCTCGCCTGCCTGCTCATGCTGTTGCCCGCGCTGGCCAGCGCCAGCTCCAGCACCCTTGAGCGCGTGCGCGCCAGCAACAGTTTCACCCTGGGCTACCTGCCGGACTTTGCGCCCTTCAGCAGCCAGGAAGGCGACCAGGCCAGCGGCTATGGCATTGAGCTGTGCCTGAAGATCGCCGACAAGCTCAAGGCCGAGCTGAGCTTGCCCAATCTGCAGGTGCGCTACCAAGCGCTCAAGGTCGACGAAGAGATCAGTGCCGTCAGCTCGGGCAAGGTCGACATCCTCTGCACGCCGACCCCGGCGACGCTGGAGCGGCGCAAGACGGTGAGCTTCTCGGTGCCGGTATATACCGCTGGCCTCTCGGCGTTGGTGCGTGAGGATGCGCCCGAGTCGTTACTGAGAGTACTCAATGGTGACGTGGCGCATACCGGTCCGACCTGGCGCGCGACCATCAATCGCGGCCTGGCTAACCACACTTTCGCGGCCACCACTGGCAGCATCACCGAGGCGTGGATTCGCGACAAGATGCGCCTGCTCGGTGTGGTGGCCACCCTGGTTACGGTCAAAAGCCACGAGGAAGGCGTGCAACTGGTCGCCGAGGGCAAGGCCGATGCCTTCTTCTCCGAGCGCATGCTGCTGAAGAACTACCAGGCGAAGAACAAGGATGCCGGGGAGATGATGGTGGTGAGTCGCCTCTTCGAATTCGCTCCGGCGTCGATGGTGCTCGATCGTACCGATGAGGACTTCCGCTTACTGGTGGATACCGCGCTGAGTGAAATGTACCGTTCGGGCGAGATCGAGCAGGCGTACAGCAAATACCTGGGCGGGGTTAGAGGCACATCCAAGCTGCTGTTCAAGGTCTATGCGCTGCCCTAGCGAGTGGAGGGCTATTCCCGTCGCCTAGGGGGTAGCTACCCGCTGCTGATCGAGCTGGCCGAGAGTCAGTCGGGGCCGGGCTGGATCGCTTCAGCGCTGCCCGGCCCGGCATCCCAGTGAAAGCCCAGGCATGCAAAGGCCGGCCTTAGGCGGCCTTGTTCGTTGGGCGCTCTGCTAGGGCGAGTTCAGCCTTGGCTGTTCGGTTCGACCCTGAGCAGCACGCCGTCCTGGCCGATCACCTTGATCGGGGTACCGGCTGGAAGGTCCGGACCGCTGACCAGCCAGAGGCTGTCCCCGGCTCTGATCTTGCCGCGGCCACCGACTATGGCCTCATGCAACGGGAAGGTGCGGCCGACGAATTCCTGGCCGCGCTGGTTCAGTCCCGGCTGGTCTGAGGCTTTGGCGGCGTGGCGCAGGCGGCGCCACCAGAGCACCGCGGTGAGCACCGACAACAGGCCGAACAGCAGGAACTGCCAGCTCCAGGGCAGCGCCGGGAACAGGTAGGTGATGACGCCGACACCGGCGGCGGCCACGCCAATCCACAGCAGGTAGCCACCTGCGCCGAATACCTCGAGGATCAGTAGCAGGGTGCCGAGGGCCAACCAGTCCCAGAATGACAGGTGTTGCAGGTAGTCCCACATGCTCCGGGCTCCCCTTAGGCTTTCTTGCTGTCGAAGGTGGCTCGGACTATCTCGCCGATGCCGCCCACTGCGCCTATCACCTGGCTGGCTTCCAGCGGCATCAGGATCACCTTGCTGTTGTTCGCGGACGCCAGCTGGCCGAGGGCCTCGATGTACTTCTGCGCGACGAAGTAGTTGACCGCCTGCACGTTGCCGGCGGCGATGGCCACCGACACCATGCGAGTCGCCTCGGCTTCCGCCGCGGCGGCGCGTTCGCGCGCTTCGGCTTCGAGGAAGGCCGCAGCCCGCTCGCCTTCGGCGCGGAGGATTTCCGCCTGCTTGTGGCCTTCGGCGGTGAGGATGGCGGCCGAGCGTGAGCCCTCGGCTTCGAGGATCTGCGCGCGCTTCAGGCGTTCGGCCTTCATCTGGCTGGCCATGGCCTCGACCAGATCGGCCGGCGGGCTGATGTCCTTGATCTCGATGCGGGTGATCTTGATGCCCCAGGGCGCGGTGGCCTCGTCGACGGTCTTGAGCAGGCGCTCGTTGATCGAGTCGCGCTGGCTGAGCATGGAGTCCAGCTCCATGGAACCGAGCACGGTGCGGATGTTGGTCATCACCAGGTTGCGGATGGCGTGCTCGAGGTTGTTCACCTCGTAGGCCGCCTGGGCCGCATTGATTATCTGGAAGAAGCAGATCCCGTCGATCTGCACTATGGCGTTGTCGGCGCTGATGACTTCCTGCGGCGGGATGTCCAGCACGCTTTCCATCACGTTGAGCCTGCGGCCGATGCGGTCCATCACCGGGACTATGATGTTCAGGCCCGGCTTCAGGGTGTTGGTGTAGCGGCCGAAGCGTTCCACCGTCCACTCGAAGCCCTGCGGCACCACCTTGAAACCCATGAAGACCAGCGCCAAGGCGAGGCCGACGAAAAGAAAGATCACACTGCCGATTTCCATAACTGTTCCCTGTATGAGTGCCGGAGCCATCCGGTGTTTTGGCGTCATTGCTTTGCTGGGTTTCGCTGCGCTCTAGCCAGCCTAGATTTGTCGCGAGGTGGTGGTTACTTTTGCTCGCTCTGCGGGGTGACCCTGAGCACTTCCTCAATAGTCGTCAGGCCGGCGGCGACCTTCTGCGCGCCGGACAGGCGCAGGCTGCGCATGCCTTCCTTGAAGGCTAGGCGGCGCAGTGTCAGCAGGTCGGTGTCGGCGGTAATCAAGGGTTTGACGCCGTCCGTCAGTTGCATGATCTCGTACACCCCGGCGCGCCCGCGGTAGCCGGTATCGCGGCATTCCAGGCAGCCGACGGCTTTATGCGTGCCGCTGGGCAGCGGTGCGCTCCAGGGTTTGGTCAGGGTCTGCCAGTCCTCTTCGCTGATCTCCACCGGCGCCTTGCAGTGCGGGCAGAGGGTGCGCACCAGACGCTGGGCCATGACCCCGAGCAGGGTGGCCTTGAGCAGGTAGTAGGGCACGCCCAACTCGAGCAGGCGGGTGATGGCGCTGGGGGCGTCGTTGGTGTGCAGGGTGGACAGCACCAAATGCCCGGTGAGCGCGGCCTGGATCGCCATTTCGGCGGTTTCCAGGTCGCGGATCTCGCCGATCATGATGATGTCCGGGTCCTGCCGCATCAGCGCGCGCACGCCACTGGCGAAGGTCAGGTCGATATTGTGCTGGACCTGCATCTGGTTGAAGGCCGGCTCGACCATCTCGATCGGGTCTTCGATGGTGCAGAGGTTCACCTCCGAGGTCGCCAGTTTCTTCAGCGAGGTGTACAGCGTGGTGGTTTTGCCGGAACCGGTCGGCCCGGTGACCAGGATGATGCCGTTCGGCTGGCGGGTCATGTCCAGCCAGCGGCGCAGGTCGTCGGGGGAGAAACCCAGCTGATCGAAGTTTTTCAGCAGCACTTCCGGGTCGAAAATCCGCATCACCATCTTCTCGCCAAAGGCGGTGGGCAGCGTCGATAGGCGCAACTCGACTTCGCCGCCGTCCGGGGTCTTGGTTTTGACCCGGCCATCCTGCGGTTTGCGTTTCTCGGCGACGTTCATCCGCCCCAGGCTCTTCAGGCGGCTGACGATGGCCATGGTCACCTGTGGCGGGAATTGATAGACGTTGTGCAGCACCCCGTCGATGCGAAAGCGCACGCCGCCCTGCTCGCGGCGCGGCTCGATATGGATATCGCTGGCGCGCTGCTGGAAGGCGTATTGGAACAGCCAGTCGACGATATTGACGATGTGCGCGTCGTTGGCGTCCGGCTCCTGATCGCTGGCGCCGAGGTTGAGCAGTTGCTCGAAGTTGCCGAGGCTGCTGTTTTTCATATCGACGGCGGTGGCGCCGCTGACCGATTTGGCCAGGCGGAAGAACTCCACGGTGAAGCGCTGAATATCCGCCGGGTTGGCCACCACGCGCTTGATCGGGCGCTTCAGGACATGGGTCAGGTTGGCTTCCCAGCTGCGCACGAAGGGCTGTGCGCTGGCGATGGTCACCGCTTCGCTGTCCGCCGCCACGGCGAGGATCTTGTGGCGCTGGGCGAAGGCGTAGGACATCAACGGCGTGACGGCGGCGACGTTGATCTTCAACGGGTCGATGCGCAGGTAAGGCTGCCCGGCCTGTTCCGCCAGCCAGACCGTCAGGCCTTCCAGGTCGAGCTTCTTGCCCGGCCGGCTGAGGTCGTCGACCTGCTGCGCGGCGAGAAACTCCAGGGGATGCAGTTGGGGGTTCGCCGAACTGCGGCGGATCGCCAGGCAATGCTCGGCCGTTTCCTGGGCTAGGAGGCTCTGGGCGACCAATTCGCGCAACAGGTCGTTGAGATCCAGCGTGCGATCCTGGGCCGGTGAAGCGAAGGCGGACATGCAAACTCCTTGTCAGGCGGCTCTGCTGTGCAGCGTCGGGCACGCCCATGGGCTGCTCGGCTCGCAAAGAATAGCCCTAAGCATGCCCGATTGCGCCGCCCGACGCGATGCTGCCGGGCCGCTCTTGTGCGCAGCTGCCCATGCCGCTGCGGGCGCAGCGGATTACAGGCGCAGCAAGACTTTCCAGGCTTTGCTGGTCAGCACGGTTTGCGCCTGCTGCACGCGGGCGTCGAGGCATTCCTCGTCGAGCGGGCGGTTGGCCAGTTCGCGCAGTTTGTTCAGCTCGCCATACAGGCGGTCGACTTCCGGCACTTCCAGCACCTGGCGGGCCAGGCGCAGCCAGACCTGCAGACGCTCGATGCGCGGCAGCTGCTCGGCCAGATCTTCCGGCTGCTGCTGATAACGCCCCAGTTGCAGGGCCACGGCTTCCTCGGCCAGCAGGTGCGGTAACCAGTTGCCGAGCACCGCGGCGCCCTGGCGATTGCCGCGGTTGTTGCGCTCGGCAGTCCAGGCGCTGGTCAGCAGCCAGCGCGAGGTGTTCAGCGAGAACAGGCCCCAGCGCGTGCCTTGCAGTTCTTCGGCGAACTGCGCGGGGGCGGCTTGGCGCACCGCTTCGTCGAGTTGCCCGGCCTGTACCCGCGGGCGCCAGTCGCCGAGCAGGGCGTCGAGACTCAGGCGCAGCTCGTGGCTGCTCGCCCGTGGCGCGGCCTGGCCGAGGCTGCCGACCAGCGCCCGCAGTTCGACCAGCTGCTCGACCCAGTCGACCAGCAAGCGCCAGTGGCCGTTGAAGCGGTATTGCTCGGCCAGGCGCTGGCTGCTGCCGAGCAGGTGCCAGGCCAGCGCGGCGAAGGCCTGGTCCAGCGCCAGTTCGGGGTTGAGCTCGGGCACCGGCAGGCTCAGCGAGTAGCTGTGGGCGTCGAACAGGCGGTAACCGCGTTCGGCCTTGCTGATATCGCAGGGCATCAGTGGGAGCTCCGCCGCCAGCTCCGCGGCCAGTTCCAGCAGCGCCTGCGGCTCGCCCTGGCGCAGTTCAAGCTCCAGCTCGCAGAGGTCTTCTTCCTGACCGGCGGCGATGACCTTGCCGAGGTCGAGGGCGGCCTCGATCACCACTTTGCTCTTGCCACGGCCCCAGGCGATTTCGGCGCGTTCGCGAATGAAGTCGGTGGTGAAAATGGCCTGTAGCTGCTTCTTATCCAGCTCCGCCAAGGCTGCTGGCCAGCATTCGTCATTCAGCTTCTTCAGATCCAGCTTGGCCTTGCTCAGCGCCCAGTCGTACTCGTGGCGTTCGGACAAGCCGGCGACGCTCTGGCCGCGCGTCTTCAGGGTCTGGATGAACGCCTCGCCGTCACGCCGAATGCGCAGGGCGATCTTGGCCTTGGCCAGGTCGCGCTCGGGCGTATCGAAGTACTGATTGAACAGTTCGCGGCGTTCCCAGCCAGCCTTGTTGCGCTTTTTCAGCAACGGGTGCTCACGCAGGGCGGCGAGGGTTTCGCGGCTGACGCGGAGTTTGATTTCGGTTTCTTTCTGCATGGCCGGGGAATCCAAACGCTAATAACGGGTGTGCAGCCGCAGAGTGCCAGTGGGCGTGGGCTGCTGAAGCCGTGGAGTGTACAGGACAAGCCGGGGCGCCGCCCCAGAGCCGGCCTTTGGCGGTTTATTCCTGGGTGGCTATGGCTCTATGATGGGGCTCGCCTGTGGAGACCGCGAATGCCCCAGCTTTCCCTCAAAGAGCAATTTGCCGCGCTGATCGCCGCGCCGTCGGTGAGCTGTACCCAGCCGAGCCTGGATCAGTCCAACCGCGGGGTGATCGAGCTGCTCGGCGCCTGGCTCGGCGACCTGGGCTTCGCCTGTGAGGTGCAGGAAGTCGCGCCGGGCAAATTCAACCTGCTCGCCAGCTACGGCAGTGGCCCCGGTGGGCTGGTGTTGGCCGGGCACAGTGACACAGTGCCCTTCGATGCGGCCCTGTGGCAGACCGACCCGCTCAAGCTGACCGAAGTCGACGGCCGCTGGGTCGGTCTCGGCAGCTGCGACATGAAGGGCTTCTTTGCGCTGGTTATCGAGGCGGTCAAACCCTTGCTCGCCCAGCGTTTCCAGCAGCCGCTGCTGATCCTCGCCACCTGCGATGAAGAGAGCTCGATGGCCGGCGCCCGTGCGCTGGCGGCGGCGGGCCGGCCCTTGGGGCGCGCGGCGGTGATCGGTGAACCGACCGGGCTGCGGCCGATCCGCCTGCACAAGGGCGTGATGATGGAGCGCATCGATATTCTCGGCCAGAGCGGCCACTCCTCCGACCCCAGCCTCGGCCATAGCGCCTTGGAGGCGATGCACGGCGCGATCGCCGAGCTGTTGCAACTGCGCCAGCAATGGCAGCAGGAGTACCGCAACCCGCAGTTCAGCGTGCCACAGCCGACCCTCAACTTGGGTTGCATCCACGGCGGCGATAATCCCAACCGGATCTGCGGCCAGTGTTCGCTGGAGTTCGACCTGCGGCCCTTGCCGGGGATGGACCCGGAAGTGCTGCGCGCGGCGATCCGGCACAAGCTGCAACCGTTGGCCATCCAGCATCAGGTCAGGATCGACTTCGCCCCGCTGTTTCCCTGCGTGCCGGCGTTCGAGCAGGCGGCCGATGCCGAGCTGGTGCGGCTGGCCGAACGGCTGACCGGGCATAGCGCCGAGGCGGTGGCATTCGGCACCGAAGCGCCTTATCTTCAGCAACTGGGTTGTGAGACCCTGATTCTCGGCCCCGGCGATATCAGCTGTGCCCATCAGCCGGGGGAGTTCCTGGACATGTCACGTTTGCAGCCGACGGTACGTCTGTTGCGTGAGCTGATTCAGTACTATTGCCTGAGCCCGGCAACAGCCTCGTAGGCTGGGTAGCGGCCTTGGCCGGAACCCGGCGTTTTGTGTGTGTCGCCCCATTGAACGTTAAGGAGAGCACGCGTGTTGCAGCCCCAACTTCGACGATAAAGCTGAGGTTTCACCGCTCCGCGCCGCGGAGCTGCTGTTGCTTGCGCAGCTTTCTCTTCACGAATCACAGGCTCATTACGCTATGCCGGACTACGTCAACTGGCTCCGCCACGCTTCGCCCTATATCAATGCCCACCGCGATTGCACCTTCGTCGTCATGCTGCCCGGCGAGGGCGTGGCGCATCCGAACTTCGGCAATATCGTCCATGACCTGGTGCTGCTGCACAGCCTCGGCGTGCGCCTGGTGCTGGTCCACGGCTCGCGCCCACAGATCGAGGCGCGGCTGGCCATACGTGGGCTGACGCCGCATTTTCATCGCAATCTGCGCATCACCGACGGGCCGACCCTGGAGTGCGTGATAGACGCCGTCGGCCAGCTGCGGATCGCCATCGAGGCACGCCTGTCGATGGACATGGCCGCCTCGCCGATGCAGGGCTCACGCCTGCGCGTGTCCGGCGGTAATTTTGTCACCGCGCGGCCGATCGGGGTGCTCGAGGGCGTCGATTATCACCACACTGGCGAAGTCCGCCGGGTCGATCGCAAGGGCATCGGCCGCCTGCTCGACGAGCGCTCGATCGTGCTGCTCTCGCCGCTGGGCTACTCGCCCACCGGGGAAATCTTCAACCTCGCCTGTGAAGACGTGGCGATGCAGGCGGCGATCGAGCTGGACGCCGACAAGCTGATCCTGTTCGGCGCCGAGCGCGGCCTGCTCGATGAGCGCGGCAAGCTGGTGCGCGAGTTGCGCCCGCAGCAGGTGCCCAACCATCTGCAACGGCTCGGCAACTGTTACCAGGCGGAGCTGCTGGATGCCGCCGCCCAGGCCTGCCGCGGTGGGGTCAAGCGCAGCCATATCGTCAGCTATGCCGAGGATGGCTCGCTGCTCACCGAGCTGTTTACCCGCGACGGCGGCGGCACCCTGGTGGATCAGGAGCAGTTCGAGCAGTTGCGCGAGGCGAGCATCGAGGATGTCGGTGGCCTGCTCGAGCTGATCAGCCCGCTGGAAGAGCAGGGCATCCTGGTGCGCCGCTCACGCGAGGTGCTGGAGCGCGAGATCGAGCAGTTCAGCATAGTCGAGCGCGACGGGCTGATCATCGCCTGCGCGGCGCTGTACCAGATTGCCGATTCGGACTCGGGCGAGCTGGCCTGTCTGGCGGTCAATCCGGACTATCGCCATGGCGGCCGCGGCGATGAGCTGCTGGAGCGCATCGAAGCACGCGCGCGGGCGCAGGGCTTGAAGACCTTGTTCGTGCTCACCACCCGCACCGCCCATTGGTTCCGTGAGCGAGGCTTCGAGCCGAGCGGCGTCGAGCGCCTGCCGGCGGCGCGGGCCTCGCTGTACAACTATCAGCGCAATTCGCAGATCTTCGAGAAGGCGCTGTAGAGGCGATCCTTTGAGCAACAGACCGTAGGCTCTACCCAGCCTACTTGCCAACAGGCGCTTAGGCGGTCTTCTGAATCAGCAGCTGGTGCTGTTTGTCACCATCATTCCAACCGGCTTCCCAGGCCGCGGCGAGTACTTCGACGCGCTGCGCTTGCTGGCTGAGCGGGTGGCCGGTGAGGCCGGCCATGTAGCCTTGTTGGTAGGCCTTGTTCAGGCTTTCCAGGCTCCAATGTCGGTCTTGGTCGGGCCGGTCTGCGTCGGGGAGGGCCGCGGGGGGCGCCATGGGTAAGCTCACATTAACCAAACTGTGCTTATGCTAGCCCCACTGGCCGGCGGCGACTGAGCCGCCGATCCCGGCTTTTGCCCCGCTGGCGGCTTTTGTGACGGAGTCGACTAAACCGCGAGGGCGAGGATGCTCGCCTGGTAGGCGGCGACAAAGGTGTCGAAATCACCGACCTGCGCGCGCTCCAACTCAGCCTGTGCGGCCAGCGACTGGCGTACCGATTCCTCGAAGGCGGTTTGCTCCGTGACGCTCAGCGGTTGGCTGCGGAAGTAGTCGGCATGGGCCTGGCTCTGGCGCAGGGCGAACTCGGCGAAGCTCTCCCCGTGCTCCTGCAGGCTGGCCAGTACCTGTGCCGAAGGCGTCAGCGCCGGGTCGTCGAGCTTGGCCCGTTGCGCGGCCAGCGCTTGGCTGTGGCTATCGCCGCCGTGGCTGCTGTCGAGCAAGGTCGCGAGCCGCTGGATACTGTCGAGTAGTTGCTGGGCCCAGGTGTGCAGTTCCACCGGTTCGCCATGGCGTTGCAGGTGCAGGCCTGGGCGGCGGCCTTCTTTAACCACTTTGAGGAAGTTGTCGGTACAGCCGTGGCATTCCGCCCCGGCCAGCTCCGGGCTGTCCTGCAGGGCGCAGAACAGCAGGAAGGCGTCGAGGAAGCGGGCTTCCGCCAGGTCGATACCCAGCGGCAGGAAGGGGTTGATGTCCAGGCAACGCACTTCGACGTACTGCACGCCACGCGCCATCAGCGCCTGGATCGGCCGCTCGCCGCTATCGGTCACGCGCTTCGGGCGGATGTTCGAGTAGTACTCGTTTTCGATCTGCAGGATGTTGGTGTTGAGCTGCAGCCACTCGCCATTGTGCTGGGTGCCGATTTCGGCATAGGCCGGGTAGGGCGTGGAGACCGCCTGGTGCAGGCTGTGGGTATAGCTGGCCAGGTCGTTGTAGCAGGGCGTCAGGCCTGACTGGGCGCTGCTTTGGTAGCCCAGATCGCTCATCCGCAGGCTGGTGGCGTAGGGCAGGTACAGGGTCTGCGCATCGAGCTGCTTGAGCTGGTGCGGGCGGCCCCGCAGGAAGCCGGCGTCCAGCGTTGGCGAGGCGCCGAACAGGTACATCAGCAGCCAGCTGTAGCGCCTGAAGTTACGGATCAGGGCGATATAACGCGCCGACTGGTAATCGCGCGGGCTCTGGGTGTTGCCTTCGGCCTGTTGCAACACTGGCCAGAGCGCTTCCGGCAGGGAGAAGTTGTAGTGAATGCCGGCGATGCACTGCATGGTCTTGCCGTAACGCAGCGCCAGGCCCTTGCGATAGACGTATTTCAGCTGGCCGATGTGTGAGCTGCCATAGTGGGCGATCGGAATCCGCTCCTCTTCCGGCAGCGGGCAGGGCATCGACGGGCTCCACAGATACTCGCCGTCGAGCTTGCTGTAGGCGAAGCGATGGATCTGCTCCAGATCCGCCAGGGTGGCCGCCGGGTCCGGCTCGGCCGGGGTGATGAACTCCAGCAGCGACTCGGAGTAGTCGGTGGTGATCTGCGGATGCGTCAGCGCCGAGCCCAGGGCGGCCGGGTGCGGCGTCAGCGCGAGCTGGCCGTGGGCATCGACGCGCAGGCATTCCCGCTCGATGCCATGCAGGCACTGGGTGAGCAGGGCAAGGTTGGCGCGCTCGCCGAGCAGAGCCAGGCGGCGGGAGAGAAGATCGCTCAAAATGGTATTCCTTCACGCGTCGGTCGCCCCAATATGGGGGTGGACGGAGCGGTCTACAAGGGGGCGAGAAAACCGACGGAGCCGGTCGATGCCGCTTTATAACCCGCTGCGGGTAAAGAGGGTTATAGCTGGGCGCTATGCGTTTGCGTCAGGGCGACGCGGCGCTGCGGATGGTTAGTGTAAGTGGCATATGGTCGCTGATGCCGAGCCAGTCTGATGGGGCGCCAATTTCAAGCTGGCAGTCTGGCAAAAGGTTGGCGGCAGCGAAGACATAGTCAATGTGATAGGACTTTTGCAGATTGCGTTGCAGATAAAAAGTTGCCCTTTGTTCACTACCCTGCAGTTCGCCCTGCTGATGGTAAATGCTTGCTAGGCCCAGAGAGGCCAGTTCGTGTACTACATCTGAGTGGTTCCACCATCTGTCCGTTTTATCCCAGATGGCATTGCTGTTGAGGTCGCCCAGAATGATCGTGTTGTCTTGTGCCAATTCGTGGCGATGAATCTGCAGATATTTCCAGAGTTGCCCGATATAGGAGAACACCTGTGAATCGCTACCCGTGGTCCAGACAGCCAGTGCCTTTAGGCGGTCATTGATGGAGAACGGCAGGAAATATTTCAGATCCCGCGTGCGCCAAGCCAGTGCGGCGCTTGGGCTGGAAAGTCCATCAATGCTGTACTCGCCAGCCCATGGCAGGGCTTTAACCCGGTGATTGTTGCGCGCGAATACACCAATGCCTTTGTTCTTTGAGTCACCTATCCACAGGTAATGTCCGGCCCACTCTTGGTACAGCACTGTCGACTGCGCGGGGTCTTCGCACTCCTGAATGACCAAAACGTCTGCTTGCAAGGCATCCGCCTCGGCCAGTTTGTTACGCAGTGCGCCGTTACAGTTCCAGGTCACAATTTTCATGGGTCACCAGAGCAAGGCAACGACGCAGAACTGCTGCATCTATTTCTTCAACTGTTTGGCATTGGCAAATAGCGCCGCCATGGCGCCGCTGGCCGGTGCCTTGGCTTCGCTGCGCGGCGCGCTGGGCTGGCGCGGCTGGTTCGCTGCGCGGCTGCCGCGTTGGCCTTCGAGCTTCTCGCCGGGGGTATCGGCCAGGCGCATCGACAGGGCGATGCGGTTACGCGGGATATCCACCTCCAGCACCTTGACCTTGACCACGTCGCCGGCCTTGACCGCTTCGCGCGGGTCCTTGATGAACTTCTCCGACAGCGCCGAGATATGCACCAGGCCGTCCTGATGCACGCCGATGTCGACGAAGGCGCCGAAGTTGGTGACGTTGGTCACCACGCCTTCCAGCACCATGCCCAGTTGCAGGTCCTTGAGGGTTTCGACGCCGTCCTGGAATTCGGCGGTCTTGAACTCGGGGCGAGGGTCGCGGCCGGGTTTCTCCAGCTCCTGGAGGATGTCGGTGACTGTGACCAGGCCAAAGACCTGGTCGGTGAATTTCTTCGGGTCGAGGCGTTTGAGGAAGCTCGCGTCGCCGACCAGCGAGCGCAGATCGCGGCCGGTATCGGCGGCGATCCGTTGGACCAGCGGGTAGGTTTCCGGGTGCACCGCGGAGGCGTCCAGCGGGTTGTCGCCGTTCATCACACGGAGGAAGCCGGCGGCCTGTTCGAAGGTTTTTTCACCGAGGCGGCTGACTTTCTTCAGGGCGTCGCGGGTCTTGAACGCGCCGTTGGCGTCGCGGTGGGCGACGATATTCTGCGCCAGGGTCGCATTCAGACCGGAGATGCGCGCCAGCAGGGCCGCCGAGGCGGTGTTGACGTCGACGCCGACGGCGTTCACGCAGTCTTCCACCACCGCATCCAGGCTGCGCGCCAGTTTCAGCTGGGAGACGTCGTGTTGGTACTGGCCGACGCCGATGGATTTCGGCTCGATCTTCACCAGCTCGGCCAGCGGATCTTGCAGGCGCCGGGCGATCGACACCGCGCCACGGATCGACACGTCGAGATCGGGGAATTCCTTAGCCGCCAGTTCCGAGGCCGAGTACACCGAGGCGCCGGCTTCGCTGACCATGATCTTGGTCATTTTCAGCGCCGGATATTTTTTGATCAGCTCGGCGGCCAGTTTGTCGGTCTCGCGGCTGGCGGTGCCATTGCCGATGGCGATCAGGTCGACCGCATGCTTGGCGCACAGCGCGGCGAGCACGGCGATGCTCTGGTCCCACTGGTTCTTCGGCACGTGCGGGTAGACCGTCGCGGTATCCAGCAGCTTGCCGGTGGCATCCACCACTGCGACCTTGCAGCCGGTACGCAGGCCCGGATCGAGGCCCAGGGTCGCACGCGGGCCGGCCGGCGCGGCGAGCAGCAGGTCGTGCAGGTTGTGGGCGAAGACGCTGATGGCTTCGGTTTCCGCGCTTTCGCGTAGTTCGCCGAACAGGTCGGTTTCCAGGTGGGTGTAGAGCTTGACCTTCCAGGTCCAGCGCACCACTTCGGCCAGCCATTTGTCGGCGGCGCGGCCGCTCTCTTGAGAAGAAGGGGCTTTCAGGCCGAAACGCTCGCCGATCATCAGTTCGCAGGGGTGCAGGGTGCCCGGCGTCTCGTCGCCGACTTTCAGCGCCGAACTGAGGATGCCCTCGTTGCGGCCACGGAAAATCGCCAGGGCCCGGTGCGAGGGCACGCTTTTCAGCGGTTCGTCGTGCTCGAAGTAGTCGCGGAACTTGGCGCCTTCTGCTTCCTTGCCAGCGACCACGCGGGCGCTGAGGGTGGCGTCGTGCTTGAGGAAGCTGCGCAGCTTGTCGAGCAGGCTGGCGTCTTCGGCGAAGCGTTCCATGAGGATGTATTTGGCGCCTTCCAGGGCGGCCTTGACATCGGCGACGCCTTTTTCCGCGTCGACGAAGCGGGCGGCTTCGCCTTCCGGGCTCAGGGTCGGGTCGTTGAACAGGCCGTCGGCCAGCCCGCCTAGGCCGGCTTCCAGGGCGATCTGGCCCTTGGTGCGACGTTTTTGCTTGTAGGGCAAATACAAGTCTTCGAGGCGCGTCTTGGTCTCGGCGAGTTTGATTTCGCGGGCCAGTTCGGGAGTCAGCTTGCCTTGCTCCTCGATGCTGGCGAGGATGCTGGCGCGGCGCTCGTCGAGTTCGCGCAGGTAGCGCAGGCGCTCTTCGAGGTTGCGCAACTGGGTGTCGTCCAGGCTGCCGGTGACCTCTTTGCGATAACGGGCGATAAAGGGCACGGTGGAGCCTTCATCGAGCAAGGCCACGGCGGCAGCGACCTGTTGCGGGCGGACCCCGAGTTCCTCGGCGATACGGTTGTTGATGCTGTCCATAAAACCACCTGACAGAGAAATGAAGGCAAGTCGCGCCTGCCGCAAAATGGCCGGCAGTATACCTAGGAGTCAGTCGGGTCAATATCCAGGCTTTCGCCGTAGAGCCGTTCTAAGTCCGACAGACTCCTGGCTTTAGTCGGGAGGCGAGGAAAAATCTGCTAACGAATGCGGCGCGCGCCTAGCGCGGCGTCTGCGCCATACTGTGCGCCGAATTAGGCTCTGTTGACGTTTAATGACGGCCGCGCCGGAGCCTGCTGTTGCGCAGGGCAAGGCGCGAGGAGTGTGATTTGGTTAGTCCAAATGAACGACGAGTAACACCGCCCTGCGCAACAGCGGGCCCGGCCCCTCGGGTTGTGCCTGAAAGCGTGCCATGCTGCGTTGCAGGCCTTGGCAAGGGAATGCATTCCCTGCGGCCTGCGCCTTGCCTGGCGCGCTTTCAGGCGACAACGCGGTTCGTCATCAAACGTCAACAGAGCCTTAGGAGCCTCTATGAGCAACACGGCCACGGTTGAAGGCGAAAAAATCCTCATCGTCGATGACGATCCCGGTCTACGGCGCTTGTTAGAGCGCTTTCTCGACGAGCAAGGCTACCGCGTGCGGACGGTGGAAAACGTCGAGCAGATGGACCGTCTGCTGGCCCGCGAGCTGTTCCAGTTGGTGGTGCTCGACCTGATGCTGCCGGGTGAGGACGGGCTGTCGGCCTGCCGGCGCCTGCGTGAGTCGAACAATCAGGTGCCGATCATCATGCTCACCGCCAAAGGCGATGAAAGCAGCCGGATCCAGGGCCTGGAACAGGGCGCCGACGATTACCTGGCCAAACCCTTCAACCCGCGCGAGCTGCTGGCGCGGATCAGGGCGGTGTTGCGCCGGCAGACCGCGCCGGTGCCGGGCGCGCCGGGCAGCGAGGACGAAACGGTCAGCTTTGGCGACTATGAGTTGTTCCTCGCCACCCGCGAGCTGAAGCGAGGCGATGAGCTGCACATGCTCACCACCGGGGAGTTCGCCGTGCTCAAGGCGCTGGTGCAGCACGCGCGTGAGCCGCTGACCCGCGACAAGTTGATGAACCTGGCGCGGGGCCGCGAGTGGGACGCGCTGGAGCGCTCCATCGACGTGCAGATCTCGCGATTGCGGCGGCTGATCGAGCCGGACCCGTCGAAGCCGCGCTATATCCAGACGGTCTGGGGTGTCGGTTACGTGTTCGTGCCTGACGGTAATAAATGATCCTAGGGTGGGTTAGCCACCGTGGTGGCGTCACTCACCCTACGTCTGATCGGTTCTTTGGTTGTGCATCGATGAAAACCCCGCTGTGGTTCCCGCAAAGCTTCTTCGCCCGCACGCTCTGGCTGGTGCTGGGGGTGGTGCTGTTCTCCAAGGCGCTGACCCTGGTTTATCTGATGATGAACGAGGACGTGCTGGTCGACCGCCAATACAGCCACGGCGCGGCGCTGACCCTGCGCGCCTACTGGGCGACCGATGCAGAGTCGCGCCCGCTGGTCGCCCAGGCCGCCGGTCTGCGCTGGACGCCGGACGCCGCGGCGCCGCCGGGCGAGCAGCACTGGCCCTACACCGGGATCTTCCAGCGGCAGATGCGCATGGAACTGGGCCCGGATACCGAAGTGCGCCTGCGTGTGCACCAACCTTCCGCGTTGTGGGTGCGGTCGCCCAGTTTCGGTGAGGGTTGGGTCGAGGTGCCGCTGTACCCGCATCCGTTGCGCGGGCAGAAGATCTGGAGCGTGCTCGGCTGGTTCCTGGCCATTGGCCTGTTGTCGACGGCGGCGGCCTGGATCTTCGTGCGCCAGCTCAATCAGCCGCTCAAACAACTGGTGTTCGCCGCCCGCCAGCTCGGCCAGGGCCGCAGCGTGCGCCTGCCGAGCAGCGACACGCCGAGCGAGATGACCGAGGTGTATCGCGCCTTTAACCAGATGGCCGAGGGCGTCGAGCAGGCCGCCCGCGAGCGGGAGTTGATGCTCGCCGGGGTTTCCCATGATCTGCGCACGCCGCTGACCCGCCTGCGCTTGGCGCTGGAGCTGCTGAACAGCGACGCCGAGCTGGTCGAGGATATGGTGCGCGACATCGAGGACATGGACGCGATCCTCGATCAGTTCCTCGCCTTTATCCGCGACGGTCGTGATGAGCGGCTGGAAGAGGTGGAACTCGCCGAGCTGGTGCGCGAGGTGGTGGCACCCTTCAATCATGACCGGGAGCGGGTACGCCTGTGCCTCGAGCCGGTGCCGGCCTTCCCGCTGCGCCGGGTGTCGATCAAGCGCCTGCTCAACAACCTGATCGAGAATGCCTTGCACCACGGCGGCAATGCCGTGGAAGTGGCGGCTTACGTGTCCGGGGATCAGAGCGCGCCCTATGTGGTGCTCAGCGTGTTGGACCGTGGCCATGGGATCGATCCGGCGGAGCTGGACGATATCTTCAACCCCTTCATTCGCGGCGACCGTGCCCGCGGCGGTAAGGGCACCGGCCTCGGCCTGGCGATCGTTAAACGCATCGCCGCCCAGCACGGCGGCAGCGTCGAGTTGCGCAACCGTTCGGGTGGCGGGCTGGAGGCGCGGCTGTGCTTGCCGTTGGGGCTGTTGCTACCGCGCGACGCGGCTTGATTGGTTTAGGTGAGGGGGCAAGTGCGGCCTTGAGTTTGCCGGGCGCGGTTTAATCTGCGCAACGGACGCGGCGGCGCTGATCTATGCTAGTTCAGCGTATTGGCACGAGGTCAGCATGCTCGCCGAATTCAAGCGCCTACCCACATGGACCTGGTGGCTACCGCTGCCGCTGCTCCATCTGGCGACCTGGTTATCGCTCACCACCCAGTTCAGTGAGGGGGTGGCGCTCTGGTACCTGCCGTTTGCTCTGGGCCTGGTTTTCACCTTCTGGTGGGGGCCGCGGGTACTGTTGGCGATTTACCTGAATACCTGGCTGAGCGCGCCACTGTGGGGGCTGGACTGGCACTGGGGGCCGCTGTACGCGCTACCGGAAACCCTCTGCATTGGCCTGGCGTGGTTGCTGCTGCAGCGCCGCGACTTCGATGTCGCCCTCCCCGATCTGGGCCATCTATTGCGCTTCATGTTGCTGGGCGTGCTGGTGCCGGTGACCCTCCTGGCCATCACTTGGCAAGGCGCGCTGTTGCTGACGGGGTACGTGACGGCGGACAACTGGGCGGTCGCCAGCTTGAACCTGTGGCTGGCCTACTGCTTGAGCACGCTGGTGATCGCCACGCCCTTGCTGACCTATGCCACCGTCTTGTTGCGCCGCCGGGGCTGGGTGCTGTCGCTGCCGGGCAGCAGTGCGCCGCCGTTGGCCGAGCCGCTGCGGCGCCTGCCGCCGAGGCCGCTGTTAGTGGCGCTGTTGTTTGGCCTGCCCTGGCTGCTGGGCATGTTGCCACTGCCCCTGACCTTGCCGTTGCTGGGCCTGGCCATGCTCAGCCTGGCGATGCTCTGGGGCTTTCCGGGCGCGCTTTGCGGTGCGGCGCTGAGCAGTCTGATGATTCTCGCGTTGCCGCTGGCCTACGGTTATATCGAGGTGCCCGAGTCGCCCGCCCCGCAGCTCGGCGAGCTGCACCTCAGCGTGCTGCTGTTGATGTTCGCCACCTTACTGGTCGGCCGCAGCCTGAGTGACCTGCGTCTGGCGCTCGGCCGCAGCGCGCAGATGCAGCAGCAACTGGCGCTGGCTAACCTGGCGCTGCAGGCCAGCCCGCTCGGCATCAGCATCGCCGATGCGCGTCAGGCCGATATGCCGCTGATCTACTGCAATCCGGTGTTTGAGCGCATCAGTGGTTATTCCCGCGAGGAGATTCTCGGGCGCAACTGCCGCTTCCTGCAGAGCGACGACCGTGACCAAGCCGAGCTGCAGCGCATGCGCACGGCCTTGCAGCGCGGAGAGTCGTGCCAGGTGGTGCTGCGGAACTACCGCAAGAATGGCAGCCAGTTTTGGAACGAAGTCACCCTGGCGCCGATGCGTGATGAGCAAGGCATCAGCCATTACGTCGCCCTGCAAAACGATGTCAGCGCCCGTGAGCGGCTGGCGCTGGAGCTGGCGACGCGGCGCGAGGAGTTGCTGCGCCAGACTCATTTGCTCTCGCAAACCGAGGCCATCGCCGATATCGGCGGCTGGGTGCTAGAGGTGCCGAGTTTCAACATGTTCTGGAGTGAGGGCAGCTTTCGCATCTATGAACTCGACCCGTCCGGGGCGCCGCCGACGCTCAAGCAGGCCCTGGGTTATTTCGATGAAGACAGCGTCGCCCTGATGCAGAAGACCCTGGCCGAGGTGCTGGAGTTCGCTCAGCCGTTCGACATCGAGGTGCGCTCGCTCACCGCCCGAGGCAACAGCCGCTGGCTGCGGATCAAGGGTTTGGCCGAGCGGGATGCCGGGCAGGTCATCCGCATCTATGGCGCGATCCAGGACCTCACCGCCCGTAAGCGCGCCGAGCAGCAGTTGCGCGAGCGCGATGAGTGGCTGCGGCTGTTCTTTGAGGCGCCGCTGATCGGCATGGCCATGATCAGTCCGCAGCGCGGGTGGCTGGAGGTCAATGCCAAGCTTTGCCAAGTGCTCGGGCGCAGCCGCGAGGAGCTGCGCTCCGGTTCTTGGGTGGCGATTACCCATCCATACGATTTAGCGGTGGAGGCGCCGCTGTTCGAGGCGGTCAGAGCCGGCCGCCGCGATGATTACGAGCTGGATAAGCGCTTCCTGCGGGCAGACGGTAGCGTCATCTATACCCGCCTCAGCCTGCGGGCGGTGCGTGATTCGCAAGGGCGTCTGGAGGCCTGCCTGGCCCTGATCGAGGACATCACCGCGCGCCATGAGGCGGAGGCGCGCTACCGCGCTTTGGTCGAGCACGCCCCGGAAGCCATAGTTCTGTTCACCGCCGAGGGCGGCATGCTGGATGCCAATGAAAATGCCGCGCGGCTGTTCAAGCTCAGTCGAACCGAGTTGCTCGGCAAGAGCACGATCGAGCTGAGCCCGCTGCGTCAGGCGGATGGCCGGACCTCGGCGCAGGCCGGCAACGAATACATAGTGGCGGCGCTGGACGGGGCGACCCCGGTCTTCGAGTGGCTGCACCGCGACAGCGCCGGGCGTCTGCTGCCCTGTGAGGTGCGGCTAGTCCGGCTGCCGGGCGAGCAGCAGCTGATTCGCGGCAGCATCACCGATATCTCCGAGCGCCAGCGCTATCAGCGCGAGATCGAGCGGCTGGCCTACAGCGACGACTTGACCGGCCTACCCAATCGCCGCCTGCTGCTCGACCGTCTGCAGCACGCGATGACCCGCGAGCTGCGCGACGGCTGTTTCGGCGCGCTGCTGTTTATCGACCTGGATCACTTCAAAACGGTCAACGACAGCCTCGGCCATCCGGTTGGCGATGCCCTGTTGCGTGCAGTCACCGCGCGCTTGGCCGGTTGTCTGCGGGCGGAAGATACCCTGGCCCGGCTCGGTGGCGATGAATTTGTCGTGCTCCTCGAAGCCCTTGGCGAGAGCCCGGAAGTGGCCGGCGAGCATGCGGCGGAGGTCGGCGAGAAACTGCTGCAGAGTCTGCTCGGCAGTTACCAGCTCGACGGCCATGAGCTGTCGGTGAGCGCCAGTATGGGCATCGCCTTGCACCCGTTCGGCGCACAGGGCGCCGCGGACGTGCTGAAGCAGGCGGATACGGCGATGTACCGGGCCAAGCAGGGCGGCCGCAACGCCCTGCATTTCTTCGCCCCGGCCATGCAGGCGGTGATCGATCAACGTCTGCAACTGCAAAGCGAGCTGCGTCAGGCCATCGCCCGCGGCCAGCTGCACTTGATGTTTCAGCCGCAGCTGGCACTGGCCAACGGTCGGGTGGCCGGTGCCGAGGTGTTGCTGCGTTGGACGCACCCGGAGCGCGGCGAGATTTCACCCGAGCAGTTCATCCCGCTGGCGGAAGAAACCGGTCTGATTCAGGACCTCGGCGTCTGGGTGCTGGAGCAGGCCTGCGCGGCACTGGGGCGCTGGCATTGGCGCTGGCCACAGCTGATGCTGGCGGTCAATCTCAGCCCCTATGAGTTGCGTCAGTTCGATCTGGTGCAGCGGGTCAGCGCCTGCCTGCAATGCCATGGGCTGCCGGCCAGCGTGCTGGAGCTGGAAATCACCGAAGGGGTATTGCTGGAGGACGTCGATCAATGTATCGCCGCCATGCAGGCGCTGAAGCGGCTGGGGGTGCGCTTCGCGCTTGACGATTTCGGCACCGGCTATTCCTCGTTGACCTATCTCAAACGTTTGCCGCTGGACCGTTTGAAGATCGACCGCAGCTTTATCAAGGATCTGGAAGTCGAGGCCAGTGGGCTGATGCTGGTCGAGACCATCCTGGTGATCGCCCGTAACCTCGGTCTGGAATGTGTCGCCGAAGGGATCGAAAACCAGGCGCAGTTCGAGAGCCTGCGCGCGCATGGCTGCTCGCTGGGACAGGGTTACTACTTCAGTCCGCCACTCGGCGAAGCGGAGTTTCTCGAATGGCTGGCGGAAAATTCGTCAGCCGTGGGCTGGGATGGGGCGTTAACACAAGCCGATTGAAGGCCGTCTTGCGGTCACGCCGCGCCGGGCATAGGCCTCGATCCGCCTCAGCCTCAGCCTCAGCCTCAGCCCTTGCCTTTGGTGCGGGTCAGGTGGGGGCCGCCGTTTGTTTCCAGGTACTGGATGATCATGCTGGCGACATCCTTACAGGTGGTGACTTCGATGCCTTCCAGCCCCGGCGAGGAGTTCACCTCCATGACCAGCGGGCCGTGGTTGGAGCGCAGGATATCGACGCCGGCGACGCTCAGGCCCATGACCTTGGCCGCGCGAATGGCGGTCATGCGTTCTTCCGGGGTGATCTTGATCAGGCTGGCGGTGCCGCCGCGGTGCAGGTTGGAGCGGAACTCGCCGGCCTTGGCCTGACGCTTCATGGCGGCGATCACCTTGCCGCCGACCACGAAGCAGCGGATATCCGCGCCGCCGGCTTCCTTGATGTACTCCTGCACCATGATGTCCTGCTTCAGGCCCATAAAGGCCTCGATCACCGACTCGGCCGCCGTCGACGTTTCGCACAGCACCACGCCGATGCCCTGGGTGCCTTCCAGCACCTTGATCACCAGCGGCGCGCCGTTGACCATCTGGATCAGGTCGGCGATATCGTCCGGCGAGTGGGCGAAGCCGGTCACCGGCAGGCCGATGCCGCGCCGCGACAGCAGTTGGAGCGAGCGCAGCTTGTCTCGCGAGCGGGCGATGGCCACCGACTCGTTGAGCGGGAACACGCCCATCATCTCGAACTGGCGCAATACCGCGCAGCCGTAGAAGGTGACCGAGGCGCCGATCCGCGGGATCACCGCATCGAAGCCTTCCAGCGGTTTGCCGCGATAATGAATCTGTGGCTTGTGGCTGGCGATGTTCATATAGGCGCGCAGGGTGTCGATCACCACCATCTCATGGCCACGCTGCTCGCCAGCTTCGACCAAACGGCGGGTGGAATACAGACGCGGGTTACGCGACAGCACAGCGATCTTCATGCAACACCTGTGACGGAAGAGGAAAAGGCCGGGAACGCCGGCTTATCTTGGATATAGGAAAGCGCCGGATTGACCACCAACTGGCCGTCAATCAAGGCATTGGAGCCGAGCAACAAGCGATAGCGCATGGCTTTGCGGCAGGCCAGGGTGAATTCGACCGGCCACACCCGATCGCCCAGCGCCAGGCTGGTGCGGATCACGTAGCGGCTCTGGGTCTGGCCGTTGGAGCTCTTGATGGTTTTCACCGCCACCAGGGGCGCCTCGCAGTGACGGTGGCGCAGCTGTACCAGGGTGCCGAGGTGCGCGGTAAAACGTACCCAGCTGTCGCCGTCGCGCTCGAACGGCACGATCTCGGTGGCATGCAGAGTGGACGTGCTGGCGCCGGTATCGATCTTCGCCCGCAAGCCCGCCACCCCGAGATCCGGCAGGGCGATCCATTCGCGCAGGCCAATGACACTGAGTTGATCAAAAGTCTTCAAATGCGGCTTTCCGAAAGGCGTCTCGGCATTCTAGTCGGGCCGTATGACAACCGCATCTGCCGATGATTCGTTAGAGTGCGCCGATCGCGCGACCGCAGTAAGCACAGCCTACAGGAGCCAAGAGGACACCGATGAACGAAAAAGACGACGACAAGGTACGCCTCGACAAGTGGCTCTGGGCCGCGCGCTTCTATAAGACCCGCGCCTTGGCCAAGGCGGCCATCGAGGGCGGCAAGGTGCATTGCCGTGGCGAACGCTGTAAGCCGAGTAAGGAGCCGCGGATCGGCGATGAATTGCTGATTCGCAGCGGTTTCGATGAGCGCACGGTGGTCGTGCAGGCGCTGTCGGTGGTGCGCCGTGGCGCGCCCGAGGCGCAGGCGCTGTACGCGGAAACGGCCGAGAGCCTCGTCCGCCGCGAACACGCCGCCCAGCAGCGCAAGGCCGGCGCCCTCGGCGTAGAGACCGATGGCCGGCCGAGCAAGAAGCAGCGCCGCCAGCTCCAGCAGTTTCGTGGCAGTCAGGATCAATAGAGACTGCCAGCCGAGTCGATAGATAAGAGGCGCTTGGTCGGCTGTGGGTTTGCGCCTAAAATCGCCAACCCTGGCCACACTCAGCGAATTTGGCATGTCTGACTTTTCCCAACGTTTTCTCTTCGACGACAGCGATGTGCGCGGTGAGCTGGTCGCCCTCGGCGAGAGCTACACCCACGTGCTGGCCAAACACCCCTACCCCGAACCGGTCGCGCAGTTGCTCGGTGAAATGCTGGCGGCGGCGGCGCTCTTGGTGGGCACCTTGAAGTTCGAGGGCCTGCTGATCTTGCAGGCGCGCTCCTCCGGTGCGGTGCCGTTGCTGATGGTCGAATGCTCCAGCGAGCGCGAACTGCGCGGCATCGCCCGCTACCATGCCGATCAGGTGGCGGCCGACGCCGGTCTGCGCGAACTGATGCCCGAAGGCATGCTGACCTTGACCGTCGACCCGCGTAACGGGCAGCGTTACCAGGGCATTGTGGCGCTCGACGGAATCAACCTGTCCGCGTGCTTATCCGACTACTTTGCTTCTTCGGAACAGCTGCCGACACGCTTCTGGCTGAATGCCGATGGTCGGCGCGCCCGCGGCATGTTGCTGCAGCAGTTGCCGGCCGAGCGGATTAAAGACGCGGAGGCGCGCGCCGCCAGCTGGCAGCATGTGACGGTCCTGGCCGATACCTTGGGCGCCGAAGAACAGCTCGGGTTGGCCAATGAAACCTTGCTGCACCGCCTCTATCACGAAGAAGCGCTACGCTTGTTCGACCCGCAGGCGCTGAAGTTTCGTTGCAGTTGCTCGCGTGACCGCTCGGCCAACGCGCTGGTTAGCCTCGGTCAGCAGGATGCCGAGCAACTGCTGCGCGAACACGACGGCACCGTGGTAATCGACTGCCAGTTCTGCAATCAACGTTATTCATTCGATGCTGCCGACGTCGCGCAATTGTTCGCCGGTGGCGGCGTGCAGACACCGTCCGATACCCGGCATTGAATGCGGGCGGGCGCTAACCGCCCAGTGATCTGATCAGAGGCTGCACTCGGCTTGTGCTTTTCTGGCATAATCCGGCGCACTTTTTTCGATGTAGTAGTGCTTTCGCTTTTACTACAAAACGTTTGGAGGCTCGGCCCTAGGCCGACGGGGACCCCACATGACGCAAGCCAACACCGCCGTGTACACCGACATTAGCGCCGCACAATTGGTCGAAGAGGCCATCCGTCGTGGTGAAGGCGAACTTGCCGCCAACGGCTCGCTGGTCGTTCGTACCGGCCACCGTACCGGCCGCTCGCCAGTTGACCGTTTCATCGTCGAAGAGCCGAGCACTCAAGCGGCCATCGCCTGGGGCCCGATCAACCGCAAGTTCCCGGCTGACAAGTTCGCTGCCCTGTGGGACCGCGTCGAAGCCTTTATCGGTGAGCGTGAGCGTTTCGTTTCCCACGTCCATGTAGGCGCCGATTCCGAGCACTACCTGGCGGTCAAGATGACCACCGGCACCGCCTGGCACAACCTGTTCGGCCGTTGCCTGTTCATCAACCCGGAGCAGTACAACCCGAGCGCCAAGCAAGAATGGCAGATCCTCAATGTGCCGGATTTCGAGTGCGTGCCCGAGCGTGACGGCACCAACTCCGACGGTTGCGTGATCCTCAACTTCGCCGCCAAGAAAGTGCTGATCGCCGGCATGCGTTACGCCGGCGAGATGAAGAAAGCCATGTTCTCGGTGCAGAACTTCCTGCTGCCGGCCGTCGACGTACTGCCGATGCACTGCGCCGCCAACATCGGCGAAGAAGGCGACGTAACCCTGTTCTTCGGCCTGTCCGGCACCGGCAAAACCACCCTGTCGGCAGACGAAAGCCGTTACCTGATCGGCGACGACGAGCACGGCTGGGGTGTTGGCAGCGTGTTCAACATCGAAGGCGGCTGCTACGCCAAGTGCATCGACCTGTCCGAGAAGAACGAGCCGGTGATCTGGAAAGCCATCCAGTTCGGCGCCGTGCTGGAAAACGTCGTGCTCGACCCGCTTACCCGTCTGCCCAACTACGCCGACGACAGCCTGACCCAGAACAGCCGTGCGGCCTACCCGATCGAGCTGGTCGACAAGCGCTCCGAGAAGAACCTTGGCGGTGAGCCGAACGCGGTGATCTTCCTGACCTGCGACCTGACTGGCGTACTGCCGCCGGTGTCGATCCTCAGCGAAGAGCAAGCGGCTTACCACTTCCTGTCCGGCTACACCGCGCTGGTCGGTTCCACCGAAATGGGTTCCGGCGGCGGCATCAAGTCGACCTTCTCCACCTGCTTCGGCGCACCCTTCTTCCCGCGCCCGGCTGGCGAATACGCGGAGCTGCTGATCAAGCGCATCAAGGGCTTCGGCTCCAAGGTGTACCTGGTCAACACCGGCTGGACCGGCGGTGGCTACGGCGTCGGCAAGCGCTTCAACATCCCGACTACCCGTGGCGTGATTGCGGCAATTCAGAGCGGCGCGCTGATCGGTACCGAGACCGAGCACCTGCCGATCATCAACCTGAACGTGCCGAAATCGGTGCCGGGTGTCGAAACCAACCTGCTCAACCCGCGCACCACCTGGGCTGACCAGAACGCCTACGACGAAGCGGCGAAAGGCCTGGCGCAACAGTTCATCGAAAACTTCAAGAAGTTCGAGGTGTCTGACGCGATCAAGAACGCCGGTCCGCAGCTGTAACGCGTACCCCGCGCATAAAAAAGCCGCCTCGGGGCGGCTTTTTTGTAGGTATCGAATTAGTAGCGGCGCCTTATTGGGAAGGCATCAAGCCCGCTGCGGTATAGGTTCGGACCGAGGCGGTTGCAGGTCATTGCCATGAACCGTCACGGCCTCAACCGGTTGGCGCAGTGTAACGGGCGCCTGATCAAACTTGCTGGCCGCCTGGTTGGTTTCCAGGGTGCGGCGTAGGTTTCGCCATGCTGTCCAGTTCGAGCGGGTCTTTGTCAGCGCTGTGGCTGTCCTGACTTACGGCCAGGTAGGTGTTCAACTGGTTTAGCTCAGTGCGTCTGCCTATACGCTGCTACGGCTTCACGCGCGCTCTGCGCGTTGTGCTGTGTCTCTACAAACTGTTGGCCGGCATCCACGGCTTGCTTGATCGGCTCCATGATTACACGTACATCCAGTGCTTTAGCGGCTTCGCCAGCGCGCAGGACGACGCGGGTGCTGGTTGATAGGTTGGTTGTGCCACTCATCATCATTGGATGGAATCCTCCCTGCGGTAAGCGCTGACCTTAGTGTAACTCCCGAGAACCAGCGAGCTTAGTGAGATTGGCGATAAGCCAAGGGCCCCTTGGGCTAAGCCCGAATAACGGCCCAGTCTCTCTGCTTGAGCGCCCTACCGCGGGCTCGGGGAACGCAATGGTGGAAGCGGCTTCGGCCGCGAAAATCGGAGGAGCGGGCCATGCCCGCGAAAGCTCTTGTTGAACGCAACACACCCGCTCCACCCCTGGATTCACCCCCACCACCGCGCTATGGTCATTGGCCCTCAAGCGGTCAATGGATGACAGCCCATGCTCGATACCCTCTCCCGCGTCTTCGGTTTCACCCAACTACGTCCCGGCCAGGACGCGGCCATCAGCGCCGTGCTCGCCGGGCGTTCGGCGGCGGCAATCTTCCCCACCGGCTCCGGCAAGTCGCTGTGCTACCAGTTGCCGGCCCTGCACCTACCGCACCTGACTCTGGTGGTGTCGCCGCTGCTGGCGCTGATGCAGGATCAATTGGCATTTCTGCATCAGCACGGTATCGCCGCCGCCAGTATCGACTCGGCGCAGAGCCGTGAAGACGCCAGCGCGGTGATGGCCAAGGCCAAGGCCGGCGAGCTGAAGATCCTGATGATCTCGGTGGAGCGCCTGAAGAATGAGCGCTTTCGCAGCTTTATCCAGCAGGTGCCGATCTCCCTGCTGGTGATCGACGAAGCCCACTGCATCTCCGAGTGGGGCCATAACTTCCGCCCGGACTACCTCAAGCTGCCCGACTACCAGCGCCAGTTCGCCATCCCCCAGGTGCTGCTGCTCACCGCCACCGCCACACCGCCGGTCATCGCCGATATGCAGAGCAAGTTCGCCATCGCCGCCGCGGACGTGGTCACCACCGGCTTCTACCGGGCCAACCTCAACCTGCTGGTCGAGCCAATCAGCGGTCGCGACAAGCAGCGCCGGCTGGTCGACTGGCTGTCCGGCAAAGCCGGGCAGCCGAGCATCGTCTATGTCACCCAGCAGAAGACCGCCGAGCAGGTCGCCGAACACCTGAGCCAGCACAGCATCGCCGCCAGCGCCTACCACGCCGGCATGGCCCACGAGCAGCGCGAGGCGATCCAGCGCCAGTTCATGGATGGGCGGATCAACTGCATAGTCGCCACCATCGCCTTCGGCATGGGCATCGACAAGAGCGACATCCGCAGCGTGGTGCACTTCGACCTACCGAAATCCATCGAGAACTACAGCCAGGAAATCGGCCGCGCCGGGCGCGATGGCCAGCCCTCCGACTGCCTGGTACTGGCCAACCGCGACAGCCTCAACGTGCTGGAGAACTTCGTCTACGGCGATACGCCTGAGCGCCAGGGCATCCGCTGCGTGCTCGACGAGCTGCTGGCCAGCGGCCAGGGCGGTCAGTGGGAGCTGATGCTCAATGCCCTGAGCGAGCAGAGCAATATCCGCCAGCTGCCGCTGAAGACTCTGCTGGTATAGCTGGAATTGCGCGGCATCATCGCCCCGCGCTACGCCTACTTCGCCGAATATCGCTTCAAATACCTGCTCGAACCGGAAGCGCTGCTGGCCAAGTTCGCGGGTGAACGGCGCCAGTTCGTCGAGGCCATCATCAACAGCTCCAGCCGCGCGCGCACCTGGTGCACGGTGGATTTCGACGCGCTGTACCAACAGCACCAGGCCGAGCGCGGGCGGGTGGTCAAGGCGCTGGACTGGTTCCAGGAGAAGGGCTGGATCGAACTGGAAAGCAAGCAGATGACCGAGGTCTACGCGTTGCTCGACGCCAGCTTCGACAGCGAGGCCCTCAGCACCGAGTTGCACGGCTATTTCCAGCAGCAGGAGGCCAGCGAGATCGCCCGCATCCACGCCATGCTCGCGCTGTTCGCCACCGACCATTGCCTGAGCCAGCGCCTGGCCGCCTACTTCGGCGACGAACAGGCGCCCGAGCGCTGCGGACATTGCTCGGTGTGCCACGGCCAGGTCGCCCACCTGCCGGAACCGCCGCCGCTGCAGCCGCTAGCCGAACACAACCTGCAAAGCCTCTGCGGCACCTTTATCCAGCGCCATCAGGCGCTAAAGGGCTTCACGCCCAGCGCCGAATGCCTGACCCGCTTTCTCTGCGGTATCAGCGTGCCGCTGTTTACCAAGCTCAAAGCGCGCGGTATCCCCGGCTTCGCCGCGCTGGAGGCCTATCCCTATGCCGCAGTGCGTAGCTGGGCCGCCCCGCCCTTGTAGGCGTCCGCTGGCTGGCGATGCTTTGGCTGTTCACCGCGGCTCGCCGGCACGCTGACTCCTACAACCGCGCTAAACCGCTCGCACCCGTGAGTGGGCGGCGGTTGTCCCGAAGACGTGGTTGCGCGCCGGATGAACAACCTACAGAGAGATCACAGCTAGCTGGCTTCCTCTTTCGCCAGGCGCTGGATGTACACGGCGAAATCCGGGTCTTCGCCACGCAGCAGTTCCGGCAACCGCTCGCGGAAGTCCTCGCGCCGGCTCCACTCGCGCATGTAGTCCTCCCATGAATGCCAGCGCCGCCGCCTCTTCTCGTTCATATTCGTGTCGAAGACCAGCAGATAGGCGCGCTCGAACAGCGAGATCAGCATGTCGAAGATCACCAGCATGCGCTCCCGCTGCTCGTCGCTCAGGTCGGGCGTAGCGCGCTGGCTGCGCAGCCTGAGGTCCGGGTTGGCCAGCACCACCTCGAGGAAGGCGATATAGGCATCGGAGATCTGCTGCCAGGTGGCATCTTCCTCGTTCTGGCGCTCCTTGCGCTGCTCGAAGAGGAACACGCCAATCGCGAATGGCAAGGCCACCACGGTGACGAGGTAGGAAAGCAGCTCCCAGGTTGCCTGCGTCATATCGACTCCATCGCGTAATGCCTACCCAAGCAAGCAAAGACCATTTTTGTCGGGGGTTCCCATGTTCTGCGTGCTAACCCGCCGAGGACTCGGCGCATCCGCTCGATGCAGTAGCCCATTCTGCAAATGGACCAAGCTCGCCGGCGCCCCGCACAGGGTCAACCTCAACGCCTACACCTTGGAAGACGGCAGCAAGATCGAGGACACCTGAATCTGCACGCCGGACGGCCTGGAGCCGATCCAGCTGACAGCCAGGGATATCTTTACCGTCGAACCCGGCATGCGCGGCAGCTGGGAAGTGCTCGAGAGCGTGCGCGACTGCAATGCAGAAGCCTCGGCAATGGCTTTCCAATCGCCACTGGCGCCTGCTGATGCCCAGCGTTAGGCGCAACCACAAATCATGAAGATAATTCGCAGCAAAGAGTTCACTGCTGAACGTGCATGGGGCGATTCACTCTGCCCAGCAGATCCGTATCCTATTGTTCGCCAAAGCCATATACGGGTGAAACCCGCGCGGTTGCGTCGAGGACCTTAGTTGGAGGCCTTGCCAGGTTGTGTGGATCAGTCGAGTTGGCAGTGGGTTCGCTTTCGCGGCCCTGGGTCGCTCCTACGGGGTTCGCGTTGACCTGTGTAGTGGTCAACACAAACACCGCAACAAGAGGATCAGTCATGCAGCCGTTCAGTTTCGCCACTACCGCACAGATCATCTGCGAATCCGGTTCCGCACGCCGGCTGGCGGCGTTGTGCCGTGAGCGCGGGGCGCAGTCGGTGTTGATCGTCACCGATCCGGGCATCACCCGTTTCGGCCTGCTCGACCAGGTGCTGCCCGGCTTCGCCGCCGAAGGTGTGGCGGTCGCGGTGTTCGATCGGGTGGTCGCCGATCCGCCGGAAGCCATAGTGCTCAGCGCGGTGCAGCAGGCGCGTGAGATGCGGGCCGAGCTGATCGTCGGCTTCGGTGGCGGCAGTTCGATGGACGTGGCCAAGCTGGTCGCGCTGTTGGCCCATCCACGGTGCGCGCAGGCCTTGCCCGAGCTCTACGGTGTCGGCAACGCCAAGGGCCAGCGCCTGCCGCTGATCCAAGTGCCGACCACCGCCGGCACCGGCTCGGAAGTCACCCAGATCGCCATCATCACCACCGGCGCAACCAGCAAGCTGGGGGTGGTTTCGCCGCTGCTGCTGCCGGATCTGGCGCTGCTGGATGCCGAGCTGACGCTCGGCCTGCCGCCGGCGGTCACCGCCGCCACCGGCATCGATGCGATGGTGCACGCCATCGAGTCCTATACCAGCGCCCTGAAGAAGAACCCGCTGTCCGACTTGCTGGCCCGCGAGGCCTTGCGTCTGCTCGCGGCGAATCTGCAGGAGGCGGTCCACCACGGCCAGAACCGCGCCGCGCGCCAAGCCATGCTGCTCGGTGCCTGCCTCGCCGGGCAAGCCTTCGCCAACGCGCCGGTGGCGGCGGTGCATGCGCTGGCCTATCCACTGGGCGGGCACTTCCATATTCCCCATGGCCTGAGCAACGCCCTGGTACTACCGCATGTGCTGCGCTTCAACGCTCCGGCCGCCAGCGAGCTGTACGCCGAACTGGCGCCGTTGCTGCTGGGCAGCCAACTCAAGCCGGGCAGTGCGCACAGCCTGACTGCACAGTTCATCGGCGAACTGGCCGCGCTCAATGCGCGCCATGGCCTGCCGAGCCGCCTGCGGGATGCCGGCGTACCCGAGGCGATGCTGGCGCAACTGGCCAGCGAGGCCATGCTGCAACAGCGCCTGCTGGTGAATAATCCCCGCGAAGTCAAAGAGGCCGACGCCCTGGCGATCTACCAGGCGGCGTATTAAACAGCGCATCACAGACTCAGCCATCCTTTGAACACGACGGACAACCCATGAGCCAACCCCAACACCTGCGCGCCGACTACCAGCACTTCCAAGCCATCAGCACCCGCTGGCACGACAACGACCTCTACGGCCACGTCAATAACGTCACCTACTACAGCTTTTTCGACAGCGCGGTGAACAGCTACCTGATCGAGCAGGGCGGGTTGGATATCCATGACGGCGAGGTGGTGGGCTTCGTGGTCAGCTCCTCCTGCGATTACTTCGCCTCCATCGCCTTTCCCGACCGGATCGAAATCGGCTTACGGGTCGGCAAGCTGGGCAATAGCTCGGTGCAGTACGAGCTGGCGGTGTTCAAGCAGGGTGAAGAGGAGGCCTGTGCGGCCGGGCGCTTCGTGCATGTGTTCGTCGACCGCGCGAGCAACCAGCCGGTTGCGATTCCGCCGCGCCTAAGAGCGGCGCTGGCCGAGTTGTTGCTGGGCTAGGCCGAACGGAGCGGCTCTGCCGAGGTGGCCACTGCCGCCTGCCGCCCACGCTCGAGGTCGACGCTTAGCAGAATCAGCAGGCCGAGGATGAAATAGCCGCCGGTGATCAGCATCGCCAGGCGATGATCGCCGCCGCTCAGCCAACTGGTCAGGCCGTAGGTCATCGGGCCGAGGATCGCCGACAGCTTGACCGCCTGCCCCCACAGGCCGAAGAACTCCGCCAGGCGGGTCGGCGGCGCCAGCAGGCCGACTATCGCGCGGCCGGCCGATTGGCTGGCGCCCATGCACAGACCGGCCAGGTTGGCCGCCAGCCAAAACAGTTCGGGGCCGCGCGCCGCCCAGACCAGGCCGACCATGCCGAGCCAGCCCAGCAGGGTCAGCGTCAGCGTGGCGATATGGCCGATGCGGTCCTGAAAAAAGCCGAACAGCAGGGCGCCGATGGAGGCGGTGATATTCACCACGAAGATCAGCAGCAGTGTGTCCTGGGTGCTGAAGCCCATGACCTGATCGGCATAGATGGAGGCCAGGCTGATCACCGCCGAGATACCGGCCTGGTAGCTCAGGGTGCAGGCGAGGAAGCGCAGCAGGTCGCGATAGCGGCCGGCGTCCCGCACCGTCTGCGCAAAGCGCGCCCACACGGCCCGCGGGATAGGCGCGGCGCCGAGCTGCAGTTGCGGCAGGCTGCGTTCGCGCAGGAACAGGAAGGTCGGTACGCTGGCCACGGCGAACAAGGCCGCGGTGATCAGCATGCACACCGGCACGAATTGCGCCGCGGTCTGGCCCTGCGTTTGTGCCCAGCCGACATAGGCCAGGCAGGCGCCCAGGCTGACCAGACCGCCGATATAGCCGAACCCCCAGCCCCAGCCCGACACGCGCCCCAACGCCTCCGTGCGGGCGAGTTCGGGCAGGAAGGCGGCGATCAGGTTCTCGCCGCTGCCGAAGCAGAAGTTGGACAGCACTATGAAGAGGACCGCGACGCCGAGCGCACCCGGCCCGGCCAGTGCCAGCGCGGCGGTAAAGGCGACGCAACCGACGGTGCTGACCAGCAGCAGGCGCTTCTTGCAGGCGAGGGCGTCGGCATAAGCGCCGACCAGCGGCGCCGTCAGGATGACCAGGGCATAGGAGAGGGCGAGGGCGCTGGTCCAGGCCAGCGTGCCCCAGGTTTGGCCTTCGGCCACCACGGCGACGAAGTAGGCGTTGAAGACGGCGGTAATCACCACTGTGGTGTAGCCGGAGTTGGCGAAATCGAACATCGCCCAAGACCAGGCTTCTCGGCGTGTCACTCCGGGGGCAAGGCTGGCTGGCATGGCAAGGTCTCCGCTCGGCGCCGCTGGATCTGCTGGGCATCACTACTGTTGGCCGCAGTTCGCGCCGCGCAGATCAGCCCATCCCCTTGCTGCTCCGCGCGGGTAACCCCTGCAGGCGCAGGCCGGCACGCGATCAGCAACTACAGTTAATACTAGTAGTGGTGGCGTGGCGCTCGGTGCGTAGCGACCCAGTCGCGCAACGCTCTGCGGCCGCCGCCAGGAATGCCGGGTGTCCGTTAGAACCTGCTCAAGATCGTCGCGAGCGCAGGTCAGGCAAGGCGAAAACAGGCGAGGACGCGGAGTTTACGAATGGTAAATGAGCAGTCCGAGCCTGTGTTCAACGCAGCATGGCCAAGCGCAGCAGATATTGCACAGGTTCTTAGTGAGGGCAGGGTTCATGCCTGTCTTGAGAGGGGCCGCCGATGTCTCGCCTGCCTGAGAAAACCAGCGCCAACCCCGGCTCCGATGGGGTCGCGGAAAAATTGCTCGGGATAGTTCGACAAACCGCGGCCGAGCTACACCCGCAATCGGCAGAAGGGCTGCGGGTCACGCTGCAGAGTGTGTTCGACCGTGACCTGGGTATGGGCAGCCTGGCCCGGGTCGAGCTCTGGTCGCGCATCGAGCAGGAGTTCGGCGTGCGCTTGCCGGAAGACCTGTTCGCCACGGCGGACACTCCGGCGGATCTGTTGCCTGCCCTGCGCATGCACGGCCGCGCAGGGACGGCTCGCCCGCTTGCCGCGGCTGACGCCCCCCAAACCTCGACGCCAGGCCGGCTGACGCCGGACGCTGCCCTTACCCTGATCGAGGTGCTGGAGTGGCACCTGCGCACCCAGCCCGAGCACACGCACGTCCGCCTCCTGGGCGAAAGCGACGAGGCGGAAGACATCAGCTACCTGGCCTTGCATCAGGGCGCCCTGGCAGTGGCGGCGGGCTTGCAGCGGCGCGGCCTGCGCGCCGGCCAGAGCGTCGCCTTGATGCTGCCCACCGGGCGCGACTTTCTCTATGGTTTCATCGGCATCCTGCTGGCCGGCGGCGTGCCGGTGCCCATCTACCCGCCGTTGCGCCTGTCGCAGATCGAGGATCACCTGCGGCGCCAGGCGGGCATTCTGCGCAACGCCGAGGCCGTGGCGATGATCACCGTGGCGGAAGCGAAACTGCTCGCCCGCCTGCTCAAGCCGCAGGTGCCGAGCCTGACCGAGATCGCCAGCGTGGCCGAGCTGACCGGCGAGGGAGGCGGGTGCGTCACGCCGCTGCGGCAGCCGGAAGACCTCGCCTTCCTGCAATACACCTCGGGCAGCACCGGCCAGCCCAAGGGGGTGATGGTCAGCCACGCCAACCTGCTGGCCAATCTGCGCGCCATGGGCAAGGCGGTGCGGATCGACAGCGAGGACGTCTTCGTCAGCTGGTTGCCCATGTACCACGACATGGGCCTGATCGGTGCCTGGCTGGGCAGCCTGTATTACGCCTATCCGCTGGTGCTGATGTCGCCCCTGGCGTTTCTGGCGCGGCCGGCCCGCTGGCTGTGGGCCATCGACCGCTACCGCGGCACGCTGTCGGCGGCGCCGAATTTCGCCTACGAGCTGTGCCTGAGCAAACTCGCCGACGGCGACCTCGAGGGCCTTGACCTGAGCCGCTGGCGCCTGGCCTTCAACGGTGCCGAGCCGGTCAGCCCGGATACCTTGCAGCGCTTCGCCGAGCGTTTCGCCCGCTACGGCCTGGCGCCCGCCGCGCTGGCACCCGTCTATGGGTTGGCCGAGGCGACCCTGGGCGTGGCCTTCCCGCCCTTGGGCCGCGGGCCGCTGATCGACCTCGTGCAGCGCGAGCCGTTCCAGGTCTCGGGTAAAGCGCTGCCGGCCGAACCGGGCGCGGCCAACGCGCTGCGTTTCGTCGCCAGCGGCCGACCGCTGCCGGGCCATCAACTGCGCATCGTCGATGGCAGCGGCGTCGAGCTCCCCGAGCGCTGCGAAGGCCACCTGCACTTCAAGGGGCCGTCCACCACCCGCGGCTATTTCCACAACCCGGAAGAGACCCGCCGGGTGCTGCACGGGGACTGGATGGACTCGCTCGACCTGGCCTACATCGCCGGCGACGAGGTCTACCTGACCGGCCGCGCCAAGGACCTGATCATCCGCGCCGGGCGCAACATCTACCCCTACGATGTCGAGGCGGCGGTCGGCAACCTGCCGGGCCTGCGCAGGGGCTGCGTCGCGGTGTTCGGCTGCCGCGATCCGGCCACGGGCACCGAGCGCCTGGTGGTGCTGGCGGAAAGCTACGAGCAGGACGTCGCCGCACGGCAAAGGCTGCAGCAGGAGATCAACCGCATAGTGGTCGATCTCACCGGCGTGCCGCCGGACGATATAGTCCTGGCGCCGCCGCACAGCGTGCTGAAGACCTCCAGTGGCAAGATTCGCCGCGCCGCCAGCCGCGAGCTGTACGAACGCGGTGAGCTGGGGCTGCAGCGGCGCGCGGTGTGGCGGCAACTGCTGCGCTTGGGGCTGTTGGCCGGGCGCGGGCAATTCGGCCGCTGGTGGCGGGCCAGCAGTGCGGCGCTCTATGCCGTCTATATCTGGCTGCTGTTCTGGAGCATGACCCCGCTGACCTGGCTGGCGGTGGCGGCCCTGCCGCGCCTGAGTTGGTGCCGCGCCTTTACCCGGGCGGCCGCGCGGTTGTTCGTGCGCCTAGCCGGCGTGCCATTTAGCGTCGAGGGCCTGGGACACCTGCCCGGCAAGGCGGTGAGCGTGCTGGCCGCGAACCATGCCAGCTATTTGGACGGCATCATCCTCTGCGCGGCCCTGCCGGCCGAGTTCGGCTTCGTCGCCAAACGCGAGCTGGCCGGCCAATGGATCGCCGGCCTGTTCCTGCGCAAGATCGGCGCCCACTTCGTCGAACGCTTCGACCCGCAGCGCAGCGCCGAAGACGCCGAAGCCCTGGCCGGCGCCATAGCGCAAGGGCAATCCCTGCTGTTCTTCCCGGAAGGCACCCTCAGCCGGGCGCCGGGCCTGCAAGAGTTTCAGATGGGCGCCTTCGTGCTCGCCGCGCGGGCCGGCGTGCCGCTGCTGCCGGTGGCCATCCGCGGCACGCGCATGGTGCTGCGCGACGGCCAGTGGTTCCCGCACCACGGCGCGATCGGTGTCAGCGTCGGCGCCCCGCTGTGGGCGGAAGGGCCGGGTTGGCTGGAGGCGATCAAGCTGCGGGATGCCGTGCGGGCAGCGCTGCTGGCGCAACTGGATGAGACGGAGGGGCCGATCAGCGGTTAGCAGGCCGTTGAAAAACTACCTACGTTGCCGATACGGCGTTAAAAACGGCCTCAAAATGCTCATTTACAACACGTAAACTGCGCTTTTTCGGCCGCTTTTGCCTTGTCTCGGCTGCCTCGCCTACATTTTTCAACGGCCTGTTAGCCGGTCCCGCGGCGGGTGCGCGGCCATCCCCTGGCCGCCGCGGCATGCTCGCTTTCGTCAACACACCCTAGAGCAGGCTCTCCTTGCGCCACTGATCCAGCGCCTGCGCCAGCGGCAGCACCTCGCCGGGGCGGCTCAGGGCATAGCCCGGCAGGCGGGCGATGCGGGCCTGGAACTCGGGATTCTGCAGCACCTTGAGCAGGGCGCCCATGGCCGGTAGCTGGAGGCTGTCCGCGCGGCAGAGCAGGCAGTAGTGTTCGCGGGCCATGGGGATGAAGGTCAGGCCGAACTGCCGGGCCGCCGCCTCGACGCCGAAGCCGGCGTCGGCCATGCCGCTGGCGACATAGGCCGCCACCGCGGCGTGGGTGTACTCCTCGTTGTGGAAGCCGGCGATCGCCGCGCTGTCCAGGTTGTCGCGCCGCAGCAGGCTCTCCAGCAGCATCCGCGTGCCGGAACCGCTCTCACGGTTGACGAAGCGCAGATCGCTACGCAGCAGGTCGGCGAGCCCGCCGATGCCGCGCGGGTTGCCGGGCGCCAGCATCAGCCCCTGGGTGCGCACGACGAAGGTGATCACCCGCTGGTCCGGGCGCAACCAGGGCTGGATGCGGCTCATGCTCAGGCTGCCCAGCGGCCCCGCCGGCACGTGCAGGCCGGCCACCTCGCAGTCCTGGCGATGCAGGGCAACCACCGCCTCGATGCCGCCGCGGAACTGCACCTCCCATTGCCAGCGGGTGTCCTGTTCCAGCCACTCGCGCAGCGCCGCCACGGCGAAGCCATGGCTGGCATGGATGCGCAAGCCGGGGCGGGTTTCCTGCAGGGCCCGGTTCAGCTCGACTTCCAGTTCGCCGGCGAGGTTGTCCAGTTGCGGCGAGAGGCGCGCGCGAATCCGCTGGTCGGCCCACAGCAGCTTTTCCCCGAGCGGCGCCAGGCGGGCGCCCTTGCCGCGCGCCAGGGTGATCAGCGGGCTGCCGAAGAAGGCTTCCCACTTGGCCAGCAGGTTCCAGGCATGCCGATAGGAGTAGCCGGTGCGGGCGGCCGCCTCGGTGAGCTTGCCGGTCTCGTGCACCGCCTGCAGCAGCGCCAGCCCCTGGGGGTCGAGGCTGCTGCCGTCGGCCTGGTGAAAGCGCCAGCGCGGCTGGATTTCGATTCTGAGCATATGTGCTTGGCTTCATATTTGATCGGGGAGGTTGCCATGATAGCTTGCGCCATCAGGAGATTCTCAACCTGAGAATAAGAACTTCATTTCATATGTGGCGCCTCCACAGAGTGGCGCCAGAGACAATCGGTCCGCCCGCCGTGAGCGGATCAGGTTATCTCCCACACCGACGGCGCCCGCCGGCTGGAGCATCGAACATGGTCAATCTCCCCCAGCGCTTCGACCCCGAGCAGTGCCAGGCCGTCACCCGTGAGGTGTTGGCGGCGCACCGGGACGAACCGGGTGCCCTGCTGCCCATCCTCCATGACATCCAGGATCGCCTCGGCGCCGTGCCGCCGGAGGTGTTGCCGCTGATCGCCGAGGACCTCTGCCTGTCGCGCGCCGAGGTGCATGGCGTGGTGAGCTTCTACCATGATTTCCGCGCCAGCCCGCCCGGCCGCCAGCACCTGCGTCTGTGCCAGGCCGAGGCCTGCCAGTCGATGGGGGCGAAGGCGCTGAGCGAACAACTGCAACAAGAACTGGGCCTGGCCCTGGGCGAGACCCGCGCGGACGGCAGCCTGACCCTGGAGGCGGTTTACTGCCTGGGCAACTGTGCCTGCGCGCCGAATGCCATGCTCAACGGCGAGCTGCACGGCCGGGTCGATGCCCAGGGGCTGTTGGCCCTGCTGCAAGAACAAGAACAGGAGGCGCGCCCATGAGCGAGCTGAAGAACGCCCAGGGTACGCTGACCGTCTACGTGCCGCGCGACGCCAGCGCCCTGTCCCTCGGCGCCGATGCGGTGGCCCGCGCCATCGTGGCCGAGGCCAAGGCGCGCAATCTCGAGCTGCGCCTGGTGCGCAACGGCTCGCGCGGGCTGTTCTGGCTCGAGCCGCTGGTGGAAGTCGCCAGCCCGGCCGGGCGCATCGCCTATGGCCCGGTCAAGGCCAAGGACGTGCCCGGGCTGTTCGACGCCGGCTTCCTGCAGGGCGGCGCCCACCCGCTGGGCCTCGGCCTGACCGAGGAGATCGACTACCTCAAGCGTCAGGAGCGCCTGACCTTCGCCCGCGCCGGCATCACCGATCCGCTGTCGCTGGCCGACTATCTCGAACATGCCGGTTACCGCGGGCTCAGGCGCGCGCTGAGCATGGAGCCCGCGGCGATAGTCGCCGAGGTGCTCGACTCCGGCCTGCGCGGCCGTGGCGGCGCGGCCTTCCCCACCGGGATCAAATGGCGCACCGTGGCCCAGTGCGAGGCGGCGCAGAAGTACATCGTCTGCAACGCCGACGAGGGCGACTCCGGAACCTTCTCCGACCGCATGGTGATGGAGGACGACCCCTTCGTGCTGATCGAGGGCATGACCATCGCCGGTCTGGCCGTCGGTGCGACCCAGGGCTATATCTACCTGCGCTCGGAATATCCGCATGCCGAGGCGGCGCTCAAGCAGTGCATCGCCACGGCCTATGCCGAGGGCTACCTGGGCGACGACGTGCTCGGCAGCGGCCGCGCCTTCCACCTGCACCTGCGCCGCGGCGCCGGCGCCTATATCTGCGGCGAGGAAACCGCGCTGCTGGAGAGCCTCGAGGGCCGCCGCGGCACGGTACGGCCGAAGCCGCCGCTGCCGGCGATCGAGGGTCTGTTCGGCCAGCCGACGGTGATCAACAACGTGATCTCGCTGGCCTCGGTGCCGATCATCCTGGATAAGGGCGGCGCCCATTACCGCGACTTCGGCATGGGCCGCTCGCTCGGCACCCTGCCGATCCAGCTGACCGGCAACATCGCCCGCGGCGGCCTGATCGAGAAGGCCTTCGGCATCACCCTGCGCGAGCTGCTCTACGATTACGGCGGCGGTTCCGCCAGCGGCCGGCCGATCCGCGCGGTGCAGGTTGGCGGCCCGCTGGGCGCCTATCTGCCGGAGTCGCAGTTCGACACGCCGCTGGACTACGAGGCCTTCGCCGCCCTCGGCGCGGTGCTCGGCCACGGCGGCATAGTGGTGTTCGACGACGGGGTCGACATGGCCCAGATGGCGCGTTACGCCATGGAGTTTTGCGCCATCGAGTCCTGCGGCAAGTGCACGCCCTGCCGGATCGGCTCGACCCGCGGCGAGGAGCTGCTCGAACAGATCATAGTGGCGCGCTCCGAAGGTCCGCAGCCGGGCCGTATCGAGCTGCTCAAGAGCCTCTGCGACACCATGCTCGGCGGCTCGCTCTGCGCCCTCGGCGGGATGACGCCGTACCCGGTGCTGAGTGCCCTCAACCATTTTCCCGAAGACTTCGGGGTGTCGGCCGACACCACCGTGGCTCGCTGATCCGGAGACGCAATCATGGCCTTGTCGCGCGACCTCGACTACGGAACCCCCGCCCGCACCGGTGCCCCGGTAAGCGTGGAAATCGACGGACTGCAGATCACCGTGCCCGCCGGCACCTCGCTGATGCGCGCCGCCCAGGAAGCCGGCATCGCGGTGCCGAAACTCTGCGCCAGCGACAGCCTGGAACCCTTCGGTTCCTGCCGCCTGTGCGTGGTGGAAATCGAGGGGCGGCGGGGTTTCCCGGCGTCCTGCACCACCCCGGTAGAAGCCGGGATGAAGGTGCACACCCAGAGCCCGAAGCTCGCCGAACTGCGCCGCGGCACCATGGAGCTGTACATCTCCGACCACCCGCTGGACTGCCTGACCTGTTCGGCCAACGGCAACTGCGAGCTGCAGGACATGGCCGGCGTGGTCGGCCTGCGCGAGGTGCGCTACGACCCGGTGCAGACTCACCTGGCCGACAGCAAGGACGAGTCCAACCCCTACTTCAGCTACGACCCCTCCAAGTGCATCGTCTGCAACCGCTGCGTGCGTGCCTGCGAGGAGGTGCAGGGCACCTTCGCCCTGACCATCGACGGCCGCGGTTTCGATTCGCGGGTCGCCGCCGGGCAGAACGAGGACTTCCTCGACTCCGAATGCGTCTCCTGTGGCGCCTGCGTGCAGGCCTGTCCGACCGCCACCCTGATGGAAAAAACGGTGATCGAGCTCGGCCAGGCCGAGCGCAGCGTGGTCACCACCTGCGCCTACTGCGGGGTCGGCTGCTCGTTCAAGGCCGAGGTCAAGGGCAACGAAGTGGTGCGCATGGTGCCGAACAAGGACGGCCACGCCAACCACGGCCATTCCTGCGTCAAGGGCCGTTTCGCCTGGGGCTACGCCACTCACCCGGACCGCATCGCCGCGCCGATGATCCGCGACAGCATCCACGAACCCTGGCGCACCGTCGGCTGGGACGAGGCGATCGGCTACGCCGCCGAGCGTTTCCGCCAGATCCAGGCGCAGTACGGCCGCGACTCGGTGGGCGGCCTGACCTCCTCGCGCTGCACCAACGAAGAGGCCTACCTGGTGCAGAAGCTGGTGCGCGCGGCCTTCGGCAACAACAACGTCGATACCTGCGCGCGGGTCTGCCATTCGCCCACCGGCTATGGCCTCAAGGTCACCCTCGGCGAGTCGGCCGGGACCCAGGACTTCGACTCGGTGCTGGCCGCCGACGTGGTGCTGGTCATAGGTGCCAACCCCACCGACGGCCACCCGGTGTTCGGCTCGCAGCTCAAGCGCCGCCTGCGCGAGGGCGCCAAGCTGATAGTCGTCGACCCGCGGGGCATCGACCTGGTGCGTTCGCCGCACATCAAGGCCCAGCATCATCTGCAGCTGCGCCCCGGCACCAACGTCGCGCTGCTCAACAGCCTGGCCCATGTCATAGTCACCGAGGGCCTGGTCAACGCGGCCTTCGTCGCCGAGCGCTGCGAGGCTGAGGCCTTCGAGCACTGGCGCAGCTTCGTCGCCGACCCGCGGCAGAGCCCCGAGGCACTGGAGGCCGCTACCGGCGTGCCGGCCCAGGAAGTGCGCGGCGCGGCGCGGCTGTACGCCAGCGGCGGCAACGCCGCGATCTACTACGGCCTCGGCGTGACCGAGCACAGCCAGGGCTCCTCGTCGGTGATGGCGATCGCCAACCTGGCCATGGCCACCGGCAACATCGGCCGCCCGGGCGTCGGGGTGAACCCCCTGCGCGGGCAGAACAACGTGCAGGGCTCCTGCGACATGGGCTCCTTCCCCCACGAGCTGCCGGGCTATCGGCACGTCTCGGACCCGGTGAGCCGGCTGCTGTTCGAGGAGGCCTGGGGGGTCAAGCTGCTGGCCGAACCCGGCCTGCGCATTCCCAACATGTTCGCCGCGGCGCATGCCGGCACCTTCAAGGGCATGTACATCCAAGGCGAGGACCCGGCGCAGTCCGACCCGGACACCCAGCACGTCACCGACGCGCTCCAGGCCATGGAATGCGTGGTGGTGCAGGACCTGTTCCTCAACGAAACCGCCAAGTTCGCCCATGTGTTCCTGCCCGGCGCCTCCTTCCTGGAGAAGAACGGCACCTTCACCAATGCCGAGCGGCGCATCTCGCCGGTGCGCAAGGTGATGCCGGCGCTGGCCGGCAAGGAGGACTGGGAGGTGACCATGGCGCTGTCCAATGCCCTCGGCTACCCGATGAACTACTCGCATCCGTCCGAGATCATGGACGAGATCGCCCGCCTCACCCCGACCTTCAGCGGCGTCAGCTACGCCAAGCTCGAGCGTCTGGGCAGCATCCAGTGGCCGTGCAACGACGAGGCCCCGGAAGGCACGCCGATCATGCACCGCAACAGCTTCGTGCGCGGTAAGGGCCGCTTCATGGTCACCGAGTACATCGCCAGCGAGGAGCGCACCTCGCGCAAGCGTCCGCTGATCCTCACCACCGGCCGCATCCTCTCGCAGTACAACGTCGGCGCGCAGACCCGGCGTACCGCCAACGAGGCCTGGCACAAGGAGGACCGCCTGGAGCTGCATCCGTTCGACGCCGAGCAGCGCGGCATCGCCGACGGCGACTGGGTCGGCATCAACAGCCGCGCCGGCGAGACGGTGCTGCGTGCGACTATCACCGAGCGGGTCCAGCCGGGGGTGGTCTACACCACCTTCCACCACCCGGAATCCGGTGCCAACGTGATCACCACCGACAACTCCGACTGGGCGACCAACTGCCCCGAGTACAAGGTCACCGCCGTGCAGGTGCGCAAGGTCGAGGTCCCGTCCGACTGGCAACAGGAGTTCCAGGCCTTCACCAGCGAGCAGCTCGACCTGCTGCCGCCGATCAAGGTGGTGCAGCTGTGAACGCCCTCAACCTCACAGGGGTCCGTAGATCGCCATGAACATCGCGCAACTGATCAAGATGGCCAACCAGATCGGCGCCTTCTTCGCCTCCCAGCCGGATCCGCTGCAGGCGCGGGAAGACCTCGCCCAGCACCTCAAGCGTTTCTGGGACCCGCAGATGCGCGAGGAACTCTATGGGTACCTCGATGCCGGGGGCGGGGAAGAGCTGAGCGCTATCGTCCGCGACGCGCTGCAGGCCCACCGCGAGTTGGTCAGGCCGGCCACCCAGCGCGCCTGAGGCCAACGCTCTTGGGCGGGGGCGTCACCTGGGTCAGACGCTGGCGAGGATAGGATCAGCCAGCAGCCCGTCGGCCAGGAAGACCTCGTGCCGCAGCAGACCGCGGGCTTTCTGGTTCAGCGAGCTAACACTCAGTCGTGTTTGTGCTTCTTATGCTTCTTGCCGTGGCCATAGCTGTAGCTATGACCATTATTGTCATCCGCGATGTTGTTGCCGAGGGCGCCGCCGGCGGCACCGCCCAGGCCGGCGCCGATGGTGGAGCCGGTGCTGCCGCCCAGCTTGCCGCCGACTATCGAGCCGCCGGCAGCACCGAGGCCACCGCCGAGCGCGGCTTCGGTTTTGTTGCCGTTTTTGGCGCTGATCGCGCCGCCGGCGGCACCGCCGAGACCTGCGCCGACGGCGGCTCCGGTGCTGCCGCCGAGCTGCTGGCCGACCACATTGCCGAGCACGCCGCCGAGACCGCTGCCGATCGCCGCTTTGGTATTGTCGCCGGCCAGCGCCGGCTGGGCCGCGATCAGGCTGAAGGCGAGCAGTATTAGGGGTTTACGCATGTTGGAGATCTCAGGCTAATCAGTCGTCGTCGTGGTGTCTGCGGTGCTTATGGCGCTTCTTGCCGTGGCCGCGATGGTAGCCATTGTCATGCCAATCGTCGTCATCGTAGCCGCGGCGATAGCGGCGACGGTCGTCGTCATCGTAGTCGCGGTTGGCGTCGCCGTAGTTGTTGCCGAGTGCACCACCGGCGCCGCCGCCGAGGGCTGCGCCGATCAGGCCGCCGGTGGTGCCGCCCATCTTGTTGCCGATGACGTTGCCGCCGGCCGCGCCGAGGCCACCGCCGATGGCCGCCTCGGTCTTGTTGCCGCGGCGTGCGCCGACCGCACCGCCGGCCGCGCCGCCGACACCGGCACCGATGGCCGCGCCGGTGCTGCCGCCAACCTGTTGGCCAACCACCGAACCCAACACCCCGCCCAGCGCGCCACCCACGCCGGCTTCGGTATTACCGCCGGCGAGGGCTGCACCGCCGACCAGGCTAAGGGACAGCAAGAGCATCGAGGAGTACTTCATGTCCAGACGAACCTATGTAGGGATGACGGCGCGATCCTGTCCTGCCGCAACCCCTCTGACAAGCGCTTGCCGACGAGTAGCACGGGTTCTTTCACGCTTCGTAAATATTTGTTTTACGGGGAGAACTTGCAGGTTTTGGGGCGGTCTTAGGCGCCTTGTAGGACGAGTTTTTCGCGTGCTTACCCCTGTGTCGCGAGGCCGCTTGCTAACTAGCCCGAGCGGTTGCTTCGTTTACCTATCGCATATTTGTAGGCCGTGAGTTACGGCAGCGGTTTTTAGACAATCCGTCCGTTATCGCGCGCCGCCTCGAAGCGGATGGCGATGAACTTCGAGGTCGGCGTGAAGCTGCCATCCCCCACGCTTTCCAGCGGCACCAAGGGGTTGGTCTCCGGGTAGTAGGCCGCGGCCTGGCCGGCCGGGATGTCGAAGGCCAGCAGGGTGAAGCCGCTGACCCGGCGCTCGCGCCCGTCGCCCCATAACGACAGCACGTCGACCTTCTGCCCCGGCTTGTAGCCCAGGCGGAGGATGTCGGCTTCGTTGACGAACAGCACCTTGCGTTGGCCTTTGACCCCGCGGTAACGGTCGTCGAGGCCGTAGATGGTGGTGTTGTACTGATCGTGGGAGCGCAGGGTTTGCAGGATCAGATCCGGCACTTCGCCACGGGCGCGGATGCCCTCGTGGACCAGGTCGGCCGGCAGGCGGTTGGCTTTGAAGTGGGCCCGCCCGGACGGGGTGTTCCAGCGTCGTTGCGCCGCCGCGTTGCCGAGGTAGAAGCCGCCGGGTTCGCGGACCCGCTGGTTGAAGCCGTTGAAGCCGGGAATGGTCTCGGAAATCAGCTCGCGGATGCGGTCGTAGTCTTCGATCAGCCAGAGCCAGTCCACCGGTTTCTTGCCCAGGGTGGCGGCGGCGATGCCGGCGACTATGGCCGGCTCCGAGCGCATCTGTTGGCTTAGCGGCTGCAGTTGGCCATGGGAGGCATGCACCATGCTGAAGGAGTCTTCCACGGTCACGGCTTGTGGGCCCTTGGCTTGCTGGTCGATGTCGGTGCGGCCGAGGCACGGCAGGATCAGCGCCTGCTTGCCCTGGGTCAGGTGGCTGCGGTTGAGCTTGGTGCTGATCTGCACGGTCAGCTCGCAATTTTGCAGGGCTTGCGCGGTGCGGTTGGTGTCGGGCGTGGCCTGGGCGAAGTTGCCACCGAGGCCGATAAACACCTTGGCGCGGCCTTCGAGCATGGCGTGGATGGCTTCCACGGTGTTGTGCCCGTCGGCGCGCGGCGCCGGGAATTTGAACCGGCGCTCCAGCGCATCGAGAAAGAAGGCCGGTGGCCGGTCGTTGATGCCCATGGTCCGGTCGCCTTGCACATTGCTGTGGCCACGCACCGGGCAGAGGCCGGCGCCGGGCTTGCCGAGGTTGCCGCGCAGCAGCATCAGGTTGGCGATTTCCTGGATGGTCGCCACCGAATGGCGATGCTGGGTGATGCCCATGGCCCAGCACATGATCACCCGTTCGGCGTTGCGGTAGAGGTGGGCGAGCCGTTCGATCTGGGTTTTTGCCAGGCCGGATTGCTCGACTAGCTGCTCCCAGGTCGTGGCGTCCACCACGGCCAGATAGGCCTCGACCTCGGCGGTGTGCTGCTCGATAAAGGCGTGGTCGAAGACCTTCGAGTGCCCCTTGGCCAGGGCCTCGCGCTCCCATTTCAGGAGGAACTTGGCCATGCCGCGCAGCACCGCCATGTCACCACCCAGGGCCGGGCGGAAGTAGGCGGTGCTGGTCGGCTTAGCGCCGTTGCTGAGCATTTCCAGCGGCTGCTGCGGGTGCTGGAAACGCTCCAGGCCACGCTCTTTCAACGGGTTGATACAGACCACCTGGGCGCCACGTTTGACCGCTTCACGCAGCGGTTCGAGCATGCGCGGGTGGTTGGTGCCGGGGTTCTGGCCGAGCACGAAAATCGCATCGGCGTGTTCGAAGTCTTCGAAGGTCACGCTGCCGGTGACGACCCCGACACTCTGACCGAGCGCCACGCCGCTGGCCTCGTGGCACATGTTCGAGCAGTCGGGGAAGTTGTTGGTGCCGTAAGCGCGGACGAACAGCTGATAGAGGTAGGCGGCTTCGTTGCTGGCGCGTCCGGAGGTGTAGAACTCGGCCTGGTTCGGGCTTTCCAGGTTGTGCAGGTGCTTGGCGATCAGGGCGAAGGCGGCGTCCCAGCTGATCGGCCGATAGTGGTCGCTGTCCGGGTCGTAGCACAGCGGCTCGGTCAGCCGGCCTTGGTATTCCAGCCAGTAATCGCTCTGCTCGCGCAATGTGCTGACGCTGTGTTTGGCGAAGAAGGCGGCATCCACCCGGCGCTTGGTGGCTTCCCAGTTGACCGCCTTGGCGCCGTTCTCGCAGAACTTGACCAGGCCGCTTTCCGCCGACTCGCCCCAGGCGCAGCCGGGGCAGTCGAAGCCGCCGTGCTGGTTGGTCTTGAGCAGGGTGCGGATGTTCTTCAGCGCGTTGTCACTCTGCAGCCAGGAGTGCGTCACGCTGCGTAGCGCGCCCCAGCCGCCGGCCGCGCCCTTGTAGGGTCTGTAGCGTTGGGTCGGGTTGCGGTCGGCGTGGTGGCTCACTGGGCTAACTCCGGGCTGTAAACCCGCGGCGCACTCTGCTGCGGCAGGTGGATCAAGTTGAGGTTGTGGCGCCGTGCCCACTGCACGGCGAGGCCGGTGGGGGCGGAGAGGCTGACCAGGGTTTGAATGCCGGCGCGCAGGACTTTCTGGATCAGTTCCAGGCTGCAGCGGCTGGTGACTATGGCCAGGCCGCCGGCGACCGGTAGTTGCTGGCGCTGGATGGCGCCGATCAGTTTGTCCAGGGCGTTATGCCGGCCGATGTCTTCGCGGCCCAGACGCAGTTCGCCGTGGCTATCCATAAACAGCGCGGCGTGCACGGCACCGCAGTGCTGGCCGAGTGGCTGGTAGTTGCCGATGCGTTGGCGCAGGCCATGCAGCCAAGCGAGCGGCGGCAGCGGCGCGCCGGGGAGTACCTTGAGGGCGGGTAGGGCCTGTTCCACGGCTTCCACACCGCACAGGCCGCAGCCGCTGCTGCCCGCCAGTTGCCGGCGCTGTTGCTTGAGGTTCCAGAAGGCGCGACTGCTGATCTGCAGCTGCGCTTGGCGCGCGGCGCCGGTGCCACTCAGGTGTACGTCATAAATTTCGTCGATGGATTCGACTATGCCGCTACCGAGGCTGAAACCGACCACGAAATCTTCCAGATCGGCGGGCGAAACCAGCATCACCGCCTGGCTGATGCCGTTGTAGGCGATGGCCAGCGCGACCTCCTCGGCCAGTTCGGCGCAGGCCGGCTGGGCTTGCTCGAGGTCGCAATAGCTATAGGTCTGGCTGGCGGCGGCGAGGGGCGAGGTCAGGGCTGTTGAAAGCGGCGTGACGGCACTGGCTGCCGGCGCATTGGGTGGGCGCGGGGCATTCATCGGGATTCACCGGCTGGTGGTTATTTAACCAGACTAGGCCGCTTGCCAGGCCGCGTCTAATCGCTAGTGCTGATGCTTTGATAGATGCGCTCGATGATGGCGGCTTTGTTAGGCGTGAGCAGAGCGCGCGCCTACAGGCGATGGTTATCGAGCAATAGGCTCTTGGCCTCGACGAAGCAGGCTTCGGCCAGTGCCGAGCGCGGCGCGGCGCGGCGCATGATCAGCCCCAGCGGCGCCAGGGTGCGGGCATCCTCGATCGGTTGCAGACACAGGTGCTCGGTCAGCGCATCGAGGCCACCGGTCAGCGGCATGATCGCGCAGCACAGGCCGCCATGCACGGCTTGCAACAACTGGTGGATGACATCGGTTTCCAGCAGCGGAATCGGGGTCAGGCCACGACTGCGGAAACCGTGGTCGATCGACTGGCGAAAGTGCATGCCGCCGGACAGCAGACCCAGTGGCAGCTCGATCAAGGCTTCCCAACTCAGCGCTGCCGCGCCGAAGCTGAAATGACGTTGGTCATACAGCAGGCCCATGCGGGTTTCGGCCAAGGGCAGGCTGTCGAAGTGTTCGGTGTTCAGGCGGTCGAGGTAAGACACGCCAAGGTCCAGGCGGTTACTCGCCAGTTGTTCGAGAATCTGTTCGGAGCTGAGGGCCGACAGCGCGAAGCGCAGACTCGGGTGCCGTTGATGCAGGCGTTGCAGCAGCGGCACCGGATCGAAGCTGGACATCGGCACCACGCCCAGGCGCAAGGTGCCGATCAAGCTGCCGCGGCAGGCGGCGGCTTCGGCCAGCAGGCCGTCGTAGGCGGCGAGCACGCTGCGCGCCCAGGCCAACACGCGCTCGCCCGGCGCGGTGAAACCCTCGAAGCGTTGAGCGCGCTTGACCAGCGGCAGTTCGAGTTCGTCTTCCAGGCTGCGCAGGCGCATCGACAGGGTCGGTTGGGTCACGTGGCAGCGCGTCGCGGCTTGGCCGAAGTGGCGGGTCTCGTCCAGGGCGATCAGGAATTTCAGCTGTTTGATGTCCATCATCGCTCCGCGGCGCAGGCAGTCGGCATGGCTATTTATCCGGCTAAGGGTCTAGGTGGTGAGTTAGCCAGCCCCTGGATAAGCCGGCGATAATCTTCGAGCGCGGCGAACTCCTCGGTGTCCTTCGGGCCTTTCTGGCTGTCCGGTTCGCGCACCGCGAGCAGGTGCGCCACGCCGAACTGCCTGGCGCTGCGCAGGATCGGCAGGCTGTCGTCGATAAACAAACTGCGCGCCGGCTCGAAGCCGAAGTCCTGTTGCAGGGCGAACCAGAACTGCTGGTCTTCCTTGGGGAAACCATAGTCGTGGGAGCTGATCAGGCGGTCGAAGTAGGGCGCCAACTCGATCCTTTCCAGCTTCAACGACAGCGAGTCGCGGTGGGCGTTGGTGATCAGCGCCACGCGCTTGCCGGCGCTGCGCAGGGCGGCGAGGCAGGTGTCGGCATCCGGGCGCAGGGCAATCAAGTCGGCGACCTCGCGCTTAAGCTCGCGAATCGACAGCCTCAGCTCGCGGCTCCAGAAGTCCGTGCAATACCAATTCAATTGCCCGGCGTGCTCGCGAAACAGCGGCAGCAGCTCGGCGTCGGCCTGGCTGCGGGGGATGCCGTGGTGCTCGGCATAACGCTGCGGCAAGTGTTCCAGCCAGAAGTGATTGTCGAAGTGCAGATCGAGCAAGGTGCCGTCCATATCGAGGAGGACGGTGTCGATGTCGGCCCAAGGCAGTTGCGGCATGGTGGCTTCTTGTGCGGTTCTGATGGCGGATTGCTTGCGAGTGGCGCGATTGAGCCGGCAACGGTCGCCTAGGCGAAATCTGTCACGGCGATAAGCGCAACGGTCGCGGTATGATAACCCGCCAGGTCACGCCAAGGAGCCGTCCCATGCGTCAGAAACCCACCGTACTCGCCCGCGAGATAGTCGCCAGTAGTCGCCTGTTTCGCGTCGAAGAGCTGCAGTTGCGCTTCGCCAATGGCGTCGAGCGCACCTACGAGCGGTTGGTGGGCAAGGGGGCGGGCTATGGAGCGGTGATGATAGTGGCGCTGGTGGATGCCGAGCATGTGTTGCTGGTGGAGGAATACTGCGCCGGCACCGACGATTACCAGCTGTCCCTGCCCAAGGGCCTGATCGAGCCGGGCGAGGACGTCCTGGCCGCCGCCAACCGTGAGCTCAAGGAAGAGGCAGGGTTTGGCGCGCGGCGGTTGGAGCTGCTGACCGAGCTGTCGCTATCGCCGGGTTATATGAGTCAGAAAATTCAGGTGGTGCTGGCCCGCGATCTGTACCCGGAAAGCCTGCCGGGCGATGAGCCGGAACCGCTGGGCGTGGAGCGGGTCAACCTGCGGGAAATCTCCAGCCTGGTGCAGCACCCGCAATTCAGCGAAGGCCGGGCGTTGGCCGCGCTGTACCTGGCGCGGGATCTGTTGACCCAGCGCGGGGACTTCATGCCGGGAGAGCAAGCATGAGCGCCGCACACCTCGGCCACCCCTATCTAGCGCCCGTCATCGAGCTGGCCCGGCGGGCGGGTGAGGCCATCCTGCCGCATTGGCGTTCGGGCGTGGCGGTCACGGCCAAGGCCGATGCCTCGCCGGTCACCGCCGCCGATCTGGCCGCCCATCACGTGCTGGTCGCTGGGCTGACGGCGCTCGAGCCGAGCATTCCGGTGTTGTCCGAGGAGGCGGCGGATATTCCCCTGAGCGAGCGCGGGCAGTGGACGCGTTGGTGGCTGGTCGATCCGCTGGATGGCACCAAGGAATTTATCGGCGGCAGCGAGGAGTTCACCGTCAATGTGGCGCTGATCGAGCACGGTCGTGTGCTGTTTGGCGTGGTCGGCATGCCCACCACCGGTCGCTACTATTACGGCGGTGCCGGCCTGGGGGCTTGGCGCGCGGAGGCGGACGGCGAGGTCGCCGCGGTCGCGGTGCGGACTGCGCCGAGCGAGGCCTTCACCCTGGTTGCCAGCCGCCGGCATTCCAGCCCGGCGCAGGAGCGGTTACTGGCCGGCTTGAGCGAGCGCTTCGGTGATGTGCAACTGGCCAGTGTCGGCAGTTCGTTGAAGTTCTGCCTGCTCGCCGAAGGCGCGGCGGATTGCTATCCGCGCCTGGCGCCCACCTCGCAGTGGGATACCGCGGCGGCGCAAGGCGTGCTCGAAGGCGCCGGCGGCGAGGTGCTGGATCTCAAGGGCATGCCCTTGACCTACGAGGCGCGGGAGTCCTTCCTCAATCCGTCCTTCCTGGCCCTGCCGGCGGCTGCCGAATGGCGCGCCGAATTGCTGCAGCTGGCCCGCGCCCTGGATTAGCCGCTCAACGCTTCACGCATCCCGTAGGAGCGGGCAACGCCCAAGCTTCGCGGGCATGGCCCGCTCCTACACGGAGGTGCTGCGCTTCAGTCGAGCATATCCAGATAGCGCCGATCTTTCTTGAAGATCAGCGGCTGGGCAAAGCCGGGCACGGTAATACTTTCTGGCGTTATCTCGATGGCCTTATCGTCGATCTGATCCTGGCCAAAGTTGTAAATGATATCGAGCTGCCCCTTCAGCGCCTGCTGGTCATAGCGCTGCGCCGCCGCGCGGGTCTGCTCGCGCCGCTCGCAGTAGGCCGTGAAGGCCGCCTGGCCATAACGCTTGCGCAGCATCTTGTTGACCACGTGCGGCGCTAGCACTACGCCGCTGGCATTGTTGCCGCCAAAGCCTTTGGAGTTGATCACGCACACATCCAGGTGGCTTTCTCCGACCCGCCGATCCTCGGTGGCAATCTGCAGGTGCTGCTGGTGCACGTCTTGGGCCACCGCATCGATGGTCTTGATACCGGGAATGATGCCGTACTTGAACGAGCCCAGAGCGGAGATCAACTGGTCGCCACTGGCGGTGGCCAGCGAGTGGCCGACAAAGGCCTTCACCGCAGTCACCGGCCAGTGCTCAATGCCGAACGTGCCGGCGATGCGGTCCAGCAGTTCCGACTCGGTCACCCGGTTAGCCGGGGTACTGGAGCCGTGCGCATGAACGAAGCTGCGCTGCTGCACTGCTTCCAGCCCGACCAACTGCACGGCACTGGCGACGGCTTTGGCGACGGTCAGGTAATTGCCCGGGCCGGGGGCGGAAATGGACTTCTTGAAGCCGTCGGCGTTGATGAACACATCCGGCACGGCGCCATGAATGTCGGCGCCGAGTTCGAGCGCCAGGGCATCGTCCATCAGCACCACGAACTGGCTGGATTCGGCCAGGGTAAAGCCGCAGTTCTCGCCGAACGGCCGGCTGGCACGGCGGAAGTCGACGTCGTCGCGGCCTTCGATGTGGCGCAGGCCGTCTTCGGTGGCCAGGGCGCCCATGGCGCCATAGCCATCGATACACTCCTGGTTGATCGGCGCCTCGCTGTTGCCGACTATGGCCACCCGCGTGCGTCCCGAGCCAATCAGATCGACCGCTTTTTGCAGGTTATAGAGGAAGGTCGCGCAAGCGCCGGTGATGCTGCCGGTGGTGCCGACACTGCCCAGCACATAGGCGTTGATGAAGTCGGCGGGCATGCTGTTCAGGCCCAGTGCCAGCTGCTTGGCGGTGACCCGGCCGCCTTTGAGGCGCGATTGCATCAGGCCGCCGAAGCCGTTTTCATCGAGCTGGCTCATGATGCTGCCGGCGAACACGGCGATTTCATCCGGCTCGACCCGATCGACAATGGTTTTCCAGGCCAGGCCGGTGGAGCGCAGGGCGTCGGTCACGCCGACAATGGTCATTTGCAGCCCGCGCGGATGAAAGCGAGAGTTATACAGCTCGCCCGGCTCGAACCCGGTCGGTAACTGCCCGGCCGACTTCACCGGCAAGGCGCGATAGCTATCGACCTTGAAGTCACAGCTGTCGTGCAGGGTCACGCGAACATCGAGTGCGTCAATCGGCTCAACCGACCAATTGGCCGGAATCGGTTCGGGCAGTTGCTTGCGCGGGGTGGTGAAGCTCAGCTGGTTGCCGGCCGTACCGTAGACCGTGATGGATTTCTGCCAATGGGCGGCATCCACGTCGAGGTGCTGCTTTTCAATGCGCCGCACCAGGGTCGAGGCGAGGATCTGCTCGGCAAGCTGCGCCTCGATCTCCGCCAGGGTCAGCGGCGCACCCTCGAGCGAGAGGTAGTCGCCATCCACGACTTCCACCAGCTTCATCATCACCGCCAACCCGGCCAAGGTTTCCTGGCGGGCCTGGAGATCCATGGATTCGATCACGGTGCGGCGGAAGCCATGGTGAAAGGAGCTGCGGCCCGCGGCGTTATAACCACCGAAACCAACAATCACGGGTAAGCGAGACATAACTCAGAAAACTCCTTCAAATAGAAAATCTATAACAAGCTCAGATGAGGCTGTGGACGCTTGTCGATAGTCGGCTGGTTAACCTGAAGAGCGTCGGACCCGTTTGCGGCGTTAGGGGGTCTGTTCGAATGATCGAGATGACTATGCTGACGAGATTAGTGACTTGTGAGTCACTGTCGCGGCCAAGGTCGCGCTGCGTCAAGACCTTACGGCGGATAGGGGCTCTGCTTGCCGGGCGGGTATGGGAGAGGTTCTGATATCCGCAGAACGCTCAGCAGGAGCATGTCGAGAGGTGCGGAAGTAGCGAGTTAGGTTGCTGCTGAGCCCAAGGCGATGCCCAGCCTACGGACACTGCGCTCGCCTTATCCGCTCATTCAATCCAGCTCTTCTGTGGCAGGGCCGCCAGCGTCGGTGAAGTTCAGGCCGTGCTTGCGCAGTTTGTCGTGCAGGGTCTTGCGCGGAACGCCCAGGGCTTCGGCCAGGCTGCGTAGCGAGCCGTGCGGGCGCGCCAGTTCGGCGGCAATCAAGGCGCGCTCGAAGGCCTCGACCTGTTCGCTCAAGCCGCCGCTTATGGCCGGCAGATTGGGCCGGTTGCCGTTCGGCGCCGGCTCCAGGTCCGAATCGAGACCCAGATCGAGACCTAGCGCGAAGCGTTCGGCGACGTTCTGCAATTCACGCACATTGCCCGGCCAGGTATGCCGCAACAGCAGGGCGCGTTGCCCGGGTTGCAGCCGGTGGGCCGGCAAGCCGTGGCGGGCGCTGGCGGCGTCGGCGAAGTGCTGGAACAGCAGCAAGGCATCCTCGGCGCGCTCGCGCAGCGCTGGAATACGCAGCGGGGCGACGTTCAGCCGGTAGTAGAGGTCCGCGCGGAAGCGCCCTTGATCGGCCGCCTGGCGCAGATCCTCCTTGCTCGCGGCGATCACGCGGATATCCAAAGGAATCAGCTGATTGCCGCCGAGGCGCTCGACCACCCGCTCCTGCAACAGGCGTAACAGCTTGACCTGCACCTCCAGGCTCATGCTCTCGATTTCGTCGAGGAACAGGGTGCCGCCATTGGCGAATTCGAACTTACCGATGCGGCGCTTTTGCGCGCCGGTGAAGGCGCCGGGTTCGTGGCCGAACAGTTCGCTTTCCACCACCGATTCGGCCAGCGCGCCAGCGTTGATGGCGACGAAGGGGCCGCTGCGGCGGCTGGACAGGTCGTGCAGCGCACGGGCGACCACTTCCTTGCCGCTGCCGGTTTCGCCGAGGATCAGCACGTCGGTGTTGATCGCCGCGAGTGCGCCAATCTGCGCACGTAAACGTAGGATCGCCGGCGATTGGCCGAGCAGCCGGACACTCAAGGCCTGGCGGTCAGCCAGGGCCAAGCGCAGGCTGCGGTTGTCCAGCACCAGACGGCGTAGCGCCAGGGCGCGGCGCACGCTGTCGAGCAGATCGTCGCTGGGAAAGGGCTTTTCCAAGAAGTCGTAAGCCCCGCTGCGCATCGCCTGCACGGCCAGCGGCACGTCGCCGTGGCCGGTGATCAGCAGCACCGGCAGCTCGGCATCTTGCTCATGCAATTGCTCGAGCAGTTGCAGGCCATCGAGCCCCGGCATGCGGATATCGCTGACCACCACTCCCGGCCAGTCGCGCTCGATGCGTTTGGCCAGACCCTGCGCATCGGCCAGGGTGAGCACCTTGAGCCCGGCCAGGTCGAGGGTTTGGCCGAGCGCCTGGCGCAGGTGCGGGTCGTCGTCGATCAGCAGGACCTGGGTGCGGCTGTCGATGGCGTTGTCCGTACTCATGCAGAGTGATCCTCGGAGGGCTGGAGGTTGACGCCCGGCGCGGCGGCGCGTAAGCGTAGGGTCAGCAGCGCGCCGCCTTCAGGGTGGTTGGCCAGCAGCAGCTCACCGCCGAGGGCGCGCATCAGGGTATCGCAAATCGCCAGGCCGAGGCCGAGGCCTTGGGCGCTGGTCTTGGTGGTGAAGAACGGTTCGCGGGCACGGCTCAAGGCTTCGACGGAGAAGCCCGGGCCGTTGTCGCGCAGGGTCAGTTGGATACCATCGGCGGTCTGTGCGGCGCTCAGCCAGATGCGCCGTGGCGGGGCCTTTTCGCTCAGTGCGTCGAGGGCGTTTGCCAGCAGATTGCCGAGCACCTGGCGCAGCCGCGTTTCGCCGGCCTGGACCCAGAGCGTGGCATCCGGCAGGTCGCGGATCAGTTCCACCTCCATCGCCCGCCGGCGCTTGGCCAGCAGTGCCAGGGCGTCATCCAGGGCCGGCTGCAGGGCCACGCTTTCCGGGGCATGCCGATCGCGGCGGGCGAAGGCGCGCAGGTGGGCGATGATCGAGGCCATGCGCGCGGTCAGTTCGCCGATCAGTTTGAGGTTGCCGCGCACCTCGTCGGTGCGCTGGTGGTCGAGCAGAACCCCGGCGTTTTCCGCATAACTGCGGATGGCCGCCAGTGGCTGATTCAGTTCGTGGCTGATGCTCGCCGACATGGTGCCGAGGGCGGACAGCTTGCCGGCCTGTACCAGTTCGTCCTGGGCCTGCAGCAGTTCCTGCTGGGCGTGCTCGCGCTCCAGCACTTCATCCTTCAGGCGGCTGTTCAGCGCCTCGAGATCGCGGGTGCGCTCCAGCACGCGGATTTCCAGTTCGCGGCGGGCGCGGGCGTCCAGGGCGATGCGCTCGAGGTAATGCCGACGGCGCTGCAGCAACAGGCCGAGCAGCAGGATCAGCACCAGCAGGGTGGCCGCGCCTATGGCCACGGCGGTCCGCACCGGGCGGGCGACCTGCGCGCTGGGTGCGAGGATGCTGACGGTCCAGCCGGTCTCTGGCAACGCGCGGCTCTGGGTGATCCAGGCGGTCTCGTCGAGAGCCAACGGGCTCGGTGCCTGGCTCGGATAGGGCTGGTTAATGGCGATGGCCGCGCGCTCGGCCGCATCCAGCGGGCGGCTAGCGCGAAAACGCCAGTCCGGGCGCGAGGTGAGGATCACCACGCCGTTGCCGTCGGTCACCAGCAACTGCTCGGGGGTGTTGCCCCACAGCGTTTCGATATCGTCCAGGTCGACCTTGACCACCAGCACGCCGAGGGTCTGCTCGCCGTCCTGCACCGCGGCGGCGAAGAAGTAGCCGCGCTTGCCGGAGGTGGTGCCGAGACCGAAGAAGCGCCCCAGCCGTCCGGCTATGGCCTCGCGGAAATACGGGCGGAAGGCGAAGTTGCGGCCGACGAAGGAGTCGCCCTGATCCCAGTTGGACGCGGCCAGGGTCTTGCCGCTGGGGTCCATCAGGTAGATCACGTCGGCGCCGGTCTGCTCGCGCATCCGTTTCAGCAAACGGTTGGCGCCGTTCAGCGCGGCGGGCTCTTGCGGCTGGAGCAGCATGCCGCGCAGGGCGGGCAGGTCGCCGAGAATCTGCGGCAGCACCTCGAAGCGGTGCAGGGTGCCGAGCAGGTTGGCGACGTAGAGGTCGAGGGTCTGGCGGTTTTGCTCGAGCAGTTCGCTGCTGTAGTAGCGCTCGGCCAGTTGTTGCACTGGCCAGAGCAAGGGCGTCAGCAGCAGGGCCAGCAGCAGCAAGCTGCGCCAGCGCGGGCGATGGGGAGCGGATCGGGTCATAGTGCAAGGCGCCTGTGGGTCAGGTGCATTATGCACGTTCGGTGTTTAGCGGGGGTGGTGTAAGCAGTCGAGCAGCGCGGCCGCTTGAACGCCCAGCGCGTCTTGTGGAGGACCGTTTACCCAGTGCCGAAAGGTGTTTTTACGGTAGTCGCGATACTGCGTTCCTTGGTCAAGCGGCTCGGGGCTGTACCGAAACTGTACCGCGGGAGTATCCGACAAAAACTACAAAGCTTGAATCGCCTCGTCCAACTTGAGCACGCGACGCCACTGCTCACGCAGGCTATCGAGCAACAGGGCCGGCACTTGGTTTTCCGCTTCGGCAAAAGCTTCTGGCATGGCTTTAGCCAGTTGGGTATCGAAGCCCACGAGTAGCGCTGCCCTAAGGACAAGCCGTTGCGTACCAGCGGACGAGCCGCCTCCTCACTTCGACGGACGATAACCCGAGTTGCCCAGTGGTCTTGCGCGGGCTGGAATACAGGAATAAACTGTTAACCTACAGTTGTTGTTAACTTGTAGTTATTAAAATTGTAAATCCCAGCCGCTTGGTCGGTTCAGCGACCGGGAAAGACAACGAGTAGAAGCCGATTCGGTTGCCGGACTGTTCGCTATTTCTGGGCTTGCCCTGTTAACCGGTAGTGACAATAAAAACATAGGATAACGGGGCCGGACACAGCCCTGTTCACCGAGGACAATGCGATGAACGAGATTGCCCAGCTTGCCCCTGACTTCTGCGCCAATGCTGACGAGGCCTACACCATCCCGGCCTCCTACTACACCAGCAAGAGCGTTTTCGAATTCGAGCAGGAGAAGATCTTCGCCAACAGCTGGATCTGCCTCGGGCACCGCAGCGAAGTGGCGGAGAACAACGCCTACATCACCCGCGAGGTGATAGGCGAGAGCATCATCGTGGTGCGGGGCCGTGATGGCGTGCTGCGCGCCTTCTACAACGTCTGCCCGCATCGCGGCCACCAACTGCTGAGCGGCAGCGGCAAGGCCAAGAACGTCATCACCTGCCCGTATCACGCCTGGACCTTCAAGCTCGACGGCGAGCTGGCCCACGCGCGCAACTGCGATAACGTGGTCAATTTCGACAAGGAGAACTCCAGCCTGGTGCAACTGAAGGTGGAGGAATACGCCGGCTTCATCTTTATCAACATGAACGCCGAGGCCGAGTCAGTCGAACAGCAACTGCCGGGCTTCGAGAAGCGTCTGCGCGAAGCCTGTCCGGTGATCGACGACCTGCACCTGGCGGCGCGCTTCGTCACCGATACCTCGGCCAACTGGAAGTCCATCGTCGACAACTACATGGAGTGCTACCACTGCGCGCCGGCGCACCCAGGCTTTTCCGACTCGGTGGACGTCGGCCAGTACAGCCACACCCTGCATACCAATTGGTCGCTGCAGTACGGCCAGGCCAAGCCCTCGGAGAAGTCCTTCAAGTTCGACGAGTCGCTCAAAGACGCCTCCTACAGCGGCTTCTGGGCCTGGCCGTGCACCATGTTCAATGCGCCACCCGGCGGCAACTTCATGACCGTGATCTACGAGTTCCCGATCGACGCCGAGACCACCCTGCAGCACTACGACATCTACTTCCTCAACCAGGACATCACCCCCGAGCAGCAGGCGCTGATCGAGTGGTACCGCGACGTCTTCCGTCCGGAAGACCTGCGCCTGGTGGAGAGCGTGCAGAAGGGTCTGAAGTCTCGCGGCTACCGCGGCCAGGGCCGGATCATGGCTGACCGTCAGCGCAGCGGCATCAGCGAACACGGCATTGCCCACTTCCACAACCTGATCGCGGTGGCACACCTGGACAGCTGAGGAAGACAACCGCCGCAGCGGCTCGCTCCGGTGGCTTGCAAACAGAACAAGAGGGGTGCCCTGCGTGAATCTGAAAGACCCGCAACTGTTCCGCCAGCAGGCGTTTATCGCCGGAGCCTGGAGCGATGCCGACAGCCGCGCGACCGTCGAAGTGACTGATCCGGCCAGCGGCCAACGCATCGGTAGCGTACCGCTGATGGGCGGTGCCGAGGCTGTACGGGCCATCGAGGCCGCCGATGTCGCACTGCCGGACTGGCGCGCACGTACCGCCAAGGAGCGCGCGCACATCCTGCGCCGCTGGTACGAGCTGATGCTCGAACACGAAGACGATCTGGCCCAGCTGATGACCTGGGAGCAGGGCAAGCCGTTGCACGAGGCGCTGGGCGAAATCCGCTATGCCGCCGCCTTTATCGAGTGGTTCGCCGAGGAAGGCAAACGCGTCTACGGCGACGTGATTCCTTCGCCCGCGGCGAACAAGCGCCTGCTGGTGATCAAGCAGGGCATCGGCGTCTGCGCGGCGATCACGCCGTGGAACTTCCCGGCGGCGATGATCACCCGCAAGGTTGCGCCGGCGCTGGCCGCAGGTTGCAGCATAGTGGTCAAACCGGCCAACGAGACGCCGTTCTCGGCGCTGGCTTTGGCTGAACTGGCGCACCGCGCCGGGGTTCCGGCTGGGGTACTGAGCATAGTCACCGGCGATGCCAAGGCCATCGGCGCGCAGCTGACCGGTCACCCGCTGGTGCGCAAGCTCAGCTTCACCGGCTCGACGCCGGTCGGGCGCCTGCTGATGAGCCAGTGCGCCGAGACGATCAAGAAGGTCTCGCTGGAGCTGGGCGGCAACGCGCCCTTCATCGTCTTCGCCGATGCCGATGTCGATGCCGCCGTCGAAGGCGCGATCGCCGCCAAATATCGCAACGCCGGGCAGACCTGTGTGTGCGTCAACCGTTTCTACGTGCATGACGCGGTGTACGCCGAGTTCGCCGCCAAGTTCGCCGCCAAGGTGGCTGAGCTGAAGGTTGGCCATGGCCATGACAGCGCCACCCAGATCGGCCCGTTGATCAGCGCCAAGGCGGTGGACAAGGTGCGCGCCCTGATCGACGACGCCGTGGCTAAAGGTGCCAAGGTGCTGGTCGGTGGCCGGATCCATGGCCTCGGCGAGCACTTCTTCGAGCCCACCGTGCTGGGCGACATCAAGCCGGGCATGCAACTGCTCGACGAGGAAATCTTCGGCCCGGTCGCACCGCTGCTGCGTTTCTCCTCCGATGCGGAGGTGCTGCGCCTGGCCAACGACACCCTCTATGGCCTCGCCGCCTACTTCTACAGCCGCGATATCGCCCACCTGTGGAACATCGCCGAGCATCTGGAGTACGGCATGGTCGGCATCAACACCGGGCTGATCTCCAACGAGGTCGCGCCCTTCGGTGGGGTCAAGCAGTCCGGCCTCGGCCGCGAAGGCTCGAAGTACGGGATAGACGATTACTTGCAACTGAAATACCTGTGCCTGGCGGTTTGAACACCGCCCAACACAGCGTTCCAATCCGAGCGGCACGGCGTGCCGCTCATTGCCGCAGCAGAGGTTAGCGATGGCCAACACATACGAAATGATTGCCGCTCGTGTCACCGGGGTCGAACAGGTAACGCCCCTGATCAAGCGTTTCACCTTGGTACGCCAGGATGGTGAGTCGCTGCCGAGTTTCAGCGGCGGCAGTCACATCATCGTGCAGATGAGGGGCGCCGACGGGCGCCAGCACAGCAACGCCTACTCGTTGATGAGCGACCCGCAGGCCACCGCCAGCTACCAGATCGGTGTGCGCCTGGAAGAACAGTCCAAGGGCGGCTCGGCCTTTATGCATGAGCAGGTGGCGGTCGGCAGCGAGTTGATGATCTCCACCCCGAACAACCTGTTCGCCATCGACGGCAGCGCACGCAAGCACGTCCTGATCGCCGGCGGCATCGGCATCACGCCATTCCTCGCGCAGCTGCACGAACTGCACGGGCAAGGTGCCGATTACGAACTGCACTACGCTTTTCGCAGCCCCGAGCACGGCGCCTTCCATGCCGAGCTCGCCGCCGGGCCGCACGCCGCACACACGCGGGCCTATATCGACAGCCTGCAACAGCGTCTGGATCTGGTCGCGCTGCTCGCGGGGCTGGAGAGTGAGGCGCACGTCTACGTCTGTGGCCCGAAGCCGCTGATCGACGCGGTGATCGCCACGGCCAAACAGCAGGGCCTGGCCGATCGGCGCGTGCATTGGGAGCAGTTCGCCGCGGCGCCGGCCACTGGCAGCGCCTTTACCCTGGTGCTGGCCAAGTCGGGTCGGGAATTGCAAGTGGAGGAGGGCATGAGCATCCTCCAGGCCATCGAGAACACCAACGCCGCCAAGGTCGAGTGCCTGTGCCGCGAAGGGGTCTGCGGCACCTGTGAGACACGCATCCTCGAGGGTGAAGTGGAGCACTTCGACCAGTACCTGAGCGCCGCGGAAAAGGCCGCTCAACAGACGCTGATGATCTGTGTTTCACGCGCCCGGGGCGGGCGTCTGGTGCTCGACCTCTGAGTGCGTGCGCGAGACTTGGGCGGGCTCGCTACCGGCTTGCCGCCTGGCTGAGGACGGGCGCTGTGTATAATCGGCGCCCGGCACTTCCCGGGCGCTCCACGCCTGACTCCCAAGCCCCTTCTACCCAAGGTTGTTCGATGGACGCCAACAGCTTCGCCTTCCGCCTCAAGGAATTGCTCGAACACAACAAGCTGACCCTGCAGGCAGTCGCCAGTGTGCTGGGTATTTCCCGCACCGCCGTGCACAAGTGGACGCGCGGCGGCGAGATCGACTACGCCAACTTGCGCCGCCTGGCCGACCTGCTGCGGGTCAACTGGATCTGGCTGCGTTATGGCGAAGAGGCGCAGCGCGATGCCGGTAGCGCCGAGCCGGTAGCCCTGCCGATGACCGATGTGCGGCGCAAATACACCGCCGAGATCATGGAAAGTGAGGCGCGCATGCAGCAGGCGCTGGAAAACGCCCGCATCGTCACCTGGGAGTGGAACCTGCTCACCGATGAGGTCAACTACTCGAGCAACGTCGAGCAGGTCTACGGCTGGGTGATCAAGCGCAACGAAGAGTTTTGGGCGTTGCTCGAGGCTGAGGATGCCAAGTCCCTGCAGGGCGTTTACGCGCAGGCCTTCGAGGACGGTCTGCCGTTCGAGAGCGACTTCCGCCTGCGCACCCCCGAGGGGGGCGTGCGTTGGATCGCCTCGCGGGCGACACCGATCCGCGATGCGGCAGGACGGGTAGTGAAGATGCTCGGTATCAGCATGGACAACACGGCCCGCAGGCTCGCCGAGGAAGGCCTGCGGGCCAATGAGGAACTGCTAACCGCCCTCGGGGCCGGTACCTGGCGCTATGACCGGGAAAGCCGTCGGCTCAGTTGTGATGCGGCCACCCGCAAGCTGCTTGGCACGCGCGGCAATGCCCGTCTGGATGACCTGCCGGCGTTGCTCGCCTGCCTGCGGGGCGAGGACCGGCAGGTCGTGCAGGAGACCCTCGAGCAGGCACCGGCCGGGGTTTTCCGTTTGAGCTGCCTGGCTGGTGGGGCCTCACTGCAACTGGCCGGCAAGGTCGCCGCCGATGGCCGTCAGGTGTTTGGTTCCGTGCTGCAAGGCTAGGCGCAGGGCGCGATCAGATACCGGTCTTGATCCGGTTCCAGATACGCGTCTGCAACCGCATCATCTTCTGCGGCTGGGGCTTGAGTACCACCAGTTTGCCCATGGCTTCAGGGGGCGGATGGATGATCGGGTCCTGGGCTGCCGCCGGGTCCATGAAGGCCCTGGAGGCCGGCACCGCGTTCGGGTAGCGCACGTAATCGGTGATCCGTGCCATGACCTTGGGCGCCAGCACGTAGTTGATGAAGGCCTCGGCATTTTCCGGGTGCCTGGCATCGGCCGGAATCGCCATCAGGTCGAAGGCGACCTTGCCACCTTCCTTGGGCAGCAGGTAAGAGATCCTGATGCCATTGCCGGCCTCGTTCGCCCGCTCGCTGGCCTGGCCGGCATCGCCGGAGTAGGCCAGTGCCACGCAGATATCGCCGTTGGCCAGGTCCGCGGTGTATTTCACCGAGTTGAAGTAGGCGATGTGCGGGCGCACTTTCATCAACTGCGCTTCGGCCTTGCGGTAGTCCGCTTCGCTGGCGGCGTTGGGGTCGATGCCCAGGTAGAGCAGCGCGGTGTTCAGCACCTCGTCGGCCGAGTCGAGAAAGGCGACGCCGCATTGGGCCAGTTTCTCCATGTTCTGCGGCTCGAAGAGCAGGGCCCAGGAATCCGGCGGCGTATCGCCGAGCGCGGCCTTGACCTTGTCGACGTTGTAGACGATGCCGGTGGAGGCCCATAGGTAGGGCACGCCATGGAGGTTGCCGGGGTCGTTGGTTTCCAACTGCCTCATCAGGCCCGGGTCGAGCTCCTTCAGGTTGGGGATGCGGCGCTTGTCGAGCTTGCGGAACACGCCCGCCTGAATTTGGTGACCAAGGAAGTTGTTCGACGGCACCACCAGGTCGTAGCCGGTGTTGCCGGACAGCAGCTTGCCTTCGAGGGTCTCGTTGGAGTCGTAGACGTCGTAGATCGGGCGTATGCCGGTGTCCCGCTCGAAGCTTTTCAGCACCTCGGGGTCGATGTAATTGGCCCAGTTGTAGATGTTGACCACCTGCTCCTCGGCGTTGGCCCGCACGCTGCTCAGGGCGATTACCGCGCTACAGGCCAGCGTCAACAGGACGGCTTTGCTCGACTGCATGGAAACTCCCGAATCTATTTATTGTGCTTGGGGATGCGCGGTGGCCGGCCTGGGTGCTTAGGCATCATTCGCGATTGGCTATGGCGCGTGGGCACTATCGATACTAGCTGGCCCGTGGTTACGCGTTGCCAAGCGCCTTGGCGGCCGCATAGCCACTCCTTAGCGCGCCTTCCATGTAGCCAAAATAGTCGCCGGCGGTATGTTCGCCACAGAACACCAGCTTGTCGATGGGGCTGCCCAAGGCCTGCATCTCATACCGTGACAGGCCGACCGGCTCATAGCAGTAGACGCCGCGTGCCCAGGGGTCGTCGTGCCAGGTGGAAAGCAGCACGCTGCGCGTATCGAGCTTGAGGTCCGGGCGCAGGCGCTGCACCGCGGCCACCCAGGTGGCAGGCCCTTGATCCACGCCGAGCCGATCCAGCGCGGCCATGCTCCCGGCGAAACTGACGCAGTAGGGCAGGGCGGCGGCCTGCGCGCCCGTCCCCGTGCCGGTCCAGAAGCGCTCCGCCACGCTCACCACGGCGCTCGGCGGCGCGGGTTGGCTCAGCGCGATAAACAGCTTGGCGGCCTGGCCGTATTGCAGGCGCGGGATCAGGCTGCGCTGGGCGGCGGGTAATCCAGGGTTGAAGGCGATCTGTGCCAGCACGCTGGCCGGTACGGACACCACGACGGCATCGGCCTGCCAACTGCGCGTGGGCGTCGCCACGCTGTAGCCGGCAGCCGTGCGCTCGATCCGCTGTACGGCGCAGTTCAGCTGCAGCTTGTGCAGCGTCGCCGCCAATGCCTTGGCCAGCCCATCGTTGCCCCCGACCAGGGTGTAGCTGGGGTAGCTGGCGAAGTCGCTGGCATCCTGCCCCAGGGTGCGGGCGTCGAGCTGGTCGGCCGTTGCGCCATTGGTAACTTCCAGGCGGGCGGTAATGGCTTCCCGCGCGCCCTCGTGCATCGGCACTCCGGCCAGGAACCGCTGTACGGAGAGCCCTGGCGCTGGGCGGGCGGATTTCAGCGCGGCGTCCAGTGCGGCCACGCCGGCCTGGTAGTCGCCTTGGCTCACGCCCAGGCCGCCGCGGGGTTGCCGGTTGCCGAAATCCAGGCCTTTATCCGCCAGCGGCAAGCCGAACCTTTTGCACAAGCCGAGCAGCACCCGATGCTCGGCCAGCACGAACTCTGCGCCGCGCTCGACTATGGCGCCGGCGAAGGGTTGCGACCAGACCCGGCCTCCCACCCGCTGGCGGGCTTCCAGGACCTGCACCTCGGCGCCTCGGCGCTGCAACTCGTCCGCCGCCGCCAAGCCGGCAAAACCGGCACCTACCACTATCACGCGCATGCTCGTCCTCACCTTTAGCCGCTGTTTGCCGCGGCCGATCCCGCTGTCGACTCAGCTGGGCGAGGCGATTACATAGGCCTTGCGCACGTTGCCCAGGTTCTCCCACAGCCCGCTGAAACCCGCCGGAATGGTGAAGTGGCTGCCGGGGCCGAAGGTCTTGGAGTGGCCCTGCTGATCGGTGAGGCGAACGCTGCCCTGGAGGATATGGCAGTACTCCTCATGTTCCGCGACGAACTTCTCGATGCAGGTTTCCGCCTCCCAGATGCCGGCGGCAAAGGCATCGCCCGGCGTGCTGTAGTGCGTCCAGGTGGTGGCCCGGTAGGGCGCGGAGAGCAGGGCGGGGTGATCCACCACTTCCGCCATGGGTTGGGCCGGGCTGGCGGCGAAGTCGATGATGCAGTCGATGCTTTGATTCACGTGTGGCTCCTGATGCTCAGCTGAGGACGATGATGCGTTCGCGGCGGAAGGCGATGGCCTCCTCCGACTCTTCCAGCTCGCGGGCGGCCTGGTGGCCGTGGTACACCGCGCTGGCGATGATGCCCGGCGCATGGCAGTCGCCGATCGCGCGCAGGGTCTTGATCCCGGCATCGTGCAGGGCCGCGGGGTTGGCTTGCAGGTCCAGCAGCAGCTGTTCGTTGGGGCTGCGCTCGGTGACCAGCACCACGGCGTCGGTGGCCAGGCGGCTGAGTTTGTCGGTGTAACTGCAGGCCAGCAGCGCGCCTTCGCCGTCGAGCGAATGCAGGCGCTGGTTGGTCAGCAGGGTCACGCCCAACTCCAGCAGGCGCGCCTGGATGCGGCCCTGCTCCATGGTGTTCTGCGCCCAGGGCGAGACCACCGGGAAGGGCGTCACCAGGGTGACCCGGCAACCTTTCTGCGCCAGCAGTTCGGCGAGCACACCGCCCATGTAGAAGGTCTCGTCGTCGAAGATCAGCACCTCGCCGCTGGGCAGTTTGCCGCCCATCAGGTCGTCCGGGGTATAGAGCGGACGCTGCTCCAGGCCGGGGATGGCGCGGTGGTGGGTGCGGCCGATGCCGTCGTTGCGCCAGGTCGAGCCGGTGGCCAGCAGCACATGGGCGAAGCCGAAGCCGAGCACATCCTCGGCGCTCAGGCGGCTGTCGCGGTAGATGTCGACCTTGGTCGATTTCTGCAACTGCAGGATGCGGTAGTCGGCCACCCGCCGCCATTCGGCCAGGCCGGGCAGCGCGCCTTCGAGCATGACCCGGCCGCCGAGGGTGTCGCCGGCCTCGGCCAGGGCCACGCTGTAGCCGCGCTCGCCGAGGGCGCGGGCCGCTTCCAGCCCGGCCGGGCCGGCGCCGACCACCAGCACCGAGTCGTCCGAGCGTTTCGGGTTCATCCGCTCCGGGTGCCAGCCGCGGCGCCATTCCTCGCCCATGGTCGGGTTCTGGGTGCAGCGCAGCGGCACTATGTTGTAGTCGGCCGAGACGCAGATATTGCAGCCGATGCACTCGCGGATGTCGTCGAGGCGGTCCTCGCGGATCTTGTTCGGCAGGAAGGGGTCGGCGATCGACGGCCGCGCGGCGCCGACCAGGTCCATCACCCCGGATTTGATCAGGCGCACCATGGTGTCCGGCGAGGTGTAGCGGCCGACGCCGACCACCGGCTTGCTGGTGACCCGTTTGACGAAGTTGATGTAGGGCTCCTGGAAGCCCTCCTGGGTGAAGCGCGAGGTGCCCGAGTCGTTCTCCCAGGAACTGATGTTGACGTCCCACAGGTCGGGAATCTCGGCGAGCATCTCCACCACCTCGCGGCCTTCTTCCTCGCAGCGCAGGCCGTCGGGGCCCATCAGCTCGTCGACGGCGAAGCGCAGGGCCACGGCGCAGCGGTCGCCGACCGCCTCCTTGGTGTCTTCCAGCACTTCGCGCAGCAGGCGCACGCGGTTGGTAAGCGACCCGCCGTACTGGTCGGTGCGCTGGTTGTAACGCGGCAGGAGGAACTGCTGGAGGATCGACAGGTTGTGCGCGGCGTACACATAGACGATGTCGAAGTCGGCGCGCTTGGCGCGCAGGGCGGCGTCGCGGTGCCACTTGCGCAGGTCGCGGATATCGCTGAGCGACATGCCACGGGCCTGGATCGGCTCGTCGAGGACGATGGAGCGGTGCGAAGGGGCCAGCGGCGCCATGCGCGAATCCTGGTTGCCGAAGGCCAGGCCGAGGTGGGCCAGCTCGATGCCGGCGAGGGCGCCGTGGGCATGCACCGCCTTGGTCATGGCCGTCACCGCGGGGATGTCGCCGTCGTCCCAGAGCTTGCCCTCGGCGTAGGGGCTCTGGTCCGAAGTCGGGTGGATGTCGGTGACCTCGGTGCAGATCGAACCCCAGCCGCCTTCGGCCTTGATCCCGCGCATGGCCGCCAGCATGTTCGGTCGCAGGTGGCCCATGCCATTGCAGTGCGGCACCTGGAAGAAACGGTTGGGCGCCGTCACCGGGCCGATCTTGACTGGCTCGAAGAGGATGGAATAGCGCGGATCGGTAGGCATGTGAGGCTTCCTCGGCTGCGGTGCGCCTGCAGGCAGGCACCCTATTGTTATGGGCAGCGCTTTTGCTGTTATGAAAAATATAAAAACATTTTCATGAAAAAGTATATAAAATTTTCATATCGATTCGGGGTGGCCGCTAGGCGGGGTTGTCCGGAGTCTGCTTTCGTTGTATTGAACGATTGTTCAGTAAATTTTGCAATTCTTCAAGTTTCCCTTGCTGGCTTAGAATGGGGGTCTCTGACCGATGTGGAACAACCTTATGACTGACTCTGGCCTCGGCCTGCGCATCCGCGATCTGCGCAAGCGGCGCGGCGTGCGCCTGCAACAGGTGGCGGACCGCATCGGTCGCTCGGTGGGCTTCGTCTCGCAGATCGAGCGCGGCCTGTCGAACCCCAGCATCGAGGACGTCTCGGCGATCGCCGAGCTGCTCGGGGTGGACTACCGCTTCTTCTTCACGCCCACCGCGGAGCCGGCCCACAGCTTGGTGGTACACCCCAGCGAGCGGCGCTCGCTGAGCTACCGCGGCGGTATCAGCGACCAACTGCTGTCGCCGCTGATGTCCGGCAAGTTCCACATGCTGCTGACCGAACTGGAGCCGGGCGCGCGCTCCAGCGATGAGGCCAGCAGCCACGAGGGCGAGCAGGGCGGCTACGTGCTGGAAGGCCAGTTGCGCCTGTGGGTGGACGACGAATGCCTGGAGCTGCGCAGCGGCGACAGCTTCCAGTTTCTCTCCTCGCGGCCACACCACTACCTCAACCCTGGCGACACGCCGACGCGCATTCTCTGGGTGTTTTCCTGAGCCTGTCGGGCTTTTTGCGCTACCGCTGCACCCCTTGATACGCCCTTCAGGCCAGCGCTGCTGCGGGCTGTGCACGCTGGTCGCAAGTCGCAATTGGCTAATTGATTGAACGTTTATTTAGTAGTAGGGTGATGAAAGACCCAATTTGCCGCGGCTGAATGCTCGGGCGCAGGGGGTCGTCGAGGTGTTCTGGTGGTTCTGCCGGCCAGGCACTGTGGCTCACTAGATGCAAGTGCGAGGACAACAACAATGAACGATCGCCGACTCAACCACTGGCTCGCCGGCGCGCTGCTGTCGACCTGCGCCGCTACGGCGCTGGCCGCCAACGAACTGAACATCGTCAACTGGTCCGGCTACGTTTCGCCGGAGGCTCTGGAAAGCTTTGAGGCCAGCAGTGGAGTCAAGGTCAAGTACGACGTGTTGGACAGCGACGAGACCCTGCAGGCCAAGCTGCTCGGTGGTAACACCGGCTACGACGTGGTTTATCCCTCTTCGACCTTTATGGCCAAGCAGATCGAGGCCGGGGTTTACGAGAAGCTCGACTGGTCGAAGATTCCCAACCGCACCAACCTCGACCCTGTGTTGATGGAAAAGCTGGCCCAGCAGGACCCGCAGAACCAGTACGGGGTGCCCTATGTGTGGGGTACCGACGGCCTGATTGTGAATATGACCAAGGTCCGCGAGGTGCTCGGCGCGGATGCCAAGATCGAGGGTTGGGACCTGATTCTCGACCCGGTCAACGCGCAGAAACTGAGCCGGTGCGGCATCTCGCTGATGGACTCGGCCAGCGACGTGTTCCCCATCGTCCTCGCCCATCTGGGGCGCGACCCCAACAGCACCGACGTGGCCGACTACCTGGCCGCCTATGCGGAACTGAAGAAGGTGCGCCCCTACATCACCCAGTTCAGCACCTCCTACCTCAACGACGTGGTCAGCGGCGACATCTGCATCGCCGCCGGCTGGTCCGGCGATGCCACGGTGATCCAGCAACGCATGGCCGAAGCCAAGCTGCCGGACGAGATCGTCTACCTGACGCCCAAGGGGGCGACCGGTGTGTGGTTCACCCTGATGGGTATCCCCAAGGACGCGCCGAACAAGGACAACGCCTACAAGTGGATCAACCACCTGCTGAGCAAGGAAATTGCCGCCAGCACCACCAACCACATCACCTACACCACCGCTGTGCTGATTGCCAAACCCTTAGTGAGCCCGGAGTTGCAGGCCAGCAACACGGTGTTCCCCAAGGACGAGGACATCGCCTCGGCCTTTATCTTCCTGCCCATCGCCCCCAAGGTGCAGAAGGTGATGAACAAGTACTGGCTGCGCTTCAAGTCTGACAGCTGAAGCGAGTAGCCGGCCGCGCTTGTCGAGCGCGGCCGCGCTATCATGTGCGCCGACTGGCGGCCGACAGGAAGGTGCCGCCAGCCACGTCTTCGCCCCCGAATGGATATGCCTGGCGGCCATGCCCCAGGCGCAGCAGTGAATTGAACTCTATGACCAGCATGGAACCCACCCGAGCCAAGCCTAAGCGGACCACCGAGCCACGTGTGCGCGAGGTGGTCGAAATACGGCGCAAATCGCTGATCCAGGCGACCATGCGCTCGATCGCCAAATATGGCTATGCCGGCAGCACCATCGACAAGATCTGCGGTGAGGCCCAGGTGTCGCGCGGGCTGATCAACCATCACTTCCAGAGCAAGGACGAGCTGATCCGCCAGGCCTACAAGGAACTCTGCGAGGAATGGAGCTTTCAGACCAAGGGTATGCTGCTCGGCGCCGAGCGCGACCCGGAGGACAAGCTGCGCTCGATCATCCGCGCCTCCTTCGGCCCGGCCCTGTTCAAGCATGACTACATCGGCGTCTGGGTCGGCTTCGGCAGCGTGATCGCCAAGTCGCCGACCCTCAAGCGCCTCAACCGCGAGCTCTTCGCCGAAGACATCGCGACTTACCAGAAGATCTTCGAGGCCATCGCGCAGAAGCGCGGCAAGACCATCAACAGCCGCCTCGCGACCCTGTCGTTGCTGGCGATGATCGATGGCTTCTGGAATCAGTGGTACCTCGACCCCTCGGCCTTCACCGGCGAAGAGGCCGCCCAGGCCTGCTCCGATTTCGTCGAGCGGCTCTACGCCTAGCCGCTTCCCCTCTCCAACTGGGAGGGGGCGCTCAAGCCCCCTCCTCTACTACGCGCGTGCTTGGCGGCGGCTGCCCAGCAGTGACAGCACCGCGGCCGTCAGTACCAACCCCGCGCCTAGCCACAGATTCCAGCTCGGCCAGGCATCCCAGATCAGATAACCGAGCAGCAGCGACCAGAGCAGCGACGAGAATGAGATCGGGCTGGCCAGCGGTAGCGGCAGGCGGCGGATGGCCATGATGTACAGCAGGTTAGCTGTCGCACCGAGCACACCGAGCAGCAGCAACAGCAGCCAGTCCGACACCCGCAACGGTTGCCAGACCCAAGGCAGCAGCAGGGCGCAGACCAGCAGCATCAGTAGGTTATTGCTGGCCATCAGCTGCGCATCACTGTGGCTGGCCACGTTGCGCCGGTAGAGCACCGCGGTCAGCGCCCAGAACAGCGGCGTCAGTAGTCCCGGCAGCAGTACTTGCAGGGCCGGCAGGCTGGCCAGTGGCGGCCCGGCGAGCAACACCCCGACGAGGCCCAGGGCGCAACTGAACCAGGCCAGCGGCGCCACCCGTTCGCCGAGCATGGGACCGGCCAGCAGGGTGCTGATCAGCGGGGTCAGGTAATACAGGCTGTACAGCTGGGTCAGGTCGAGGCCGCTGGCGGCGCTGTAGAAGCAGGCCCAGCCGGCCAGGTTGCACAGGTTCATCGGCAGCAGCCGCCATTGCACCCCGGCATCGCCCAGGCGGGCGAGGGTGGCGCGGCGTCCCAGCGCCAGGCCGTAGGTCAGGCCGAACAGGCTGCGCATGGCGAGTATCTGCCACACGCTGATGTTTGCCACCAGCCACTTGGCCGCGGCATCGCCACAGGCGTAGACGAAATAGGCCAGCAGCAGTAGCAGGATGCCCTGGCGTTGTTCGAGGGAGATCGAATGCATGGAGGGCCTGCGGTCTGGGGAGGAGGCCGTGCATGGCCTATGCCTGGCGCGGTCTGCTCCCTCTCCCTCTCCCGTTTACGGGAGAGGGAGAGGGAGAGGGGCTCTGTCGGCACCGAGCGCAAAGCCGTGGAGGCGGCTGCTCAGTCCTGCACCAGGCGCACCAACGCATCCACCGCCACCGCGCCTTGCTCCAGGGCCAGCAGCGGGTTGACGTCCAGTTCCAGCAGGCGCTCGGCGTTGCGCTGGGCGTAGCGGGCGATGGCTTCGATGGCGTCCACCAGGGCCGGGATATCGGCCTTGGCCTTGCCGCGGTAGCCGTCCAGCAGGGCGAAGCAGCGCAGTTCGCGCAGCGCCTGTTCGATCTCGCCGCGCGAGGCCGGCAGCAGCAGGGTGCGCGCGTCGGCCAGCAGCTCCACCAGGATGCCGCCGGCACCCAGGGTCAGGGCCAGGCCGAACTGCGGGTCGCGGGTGACCCCGACCAGCAGCTCGGCGACCACGCCGGCGGCCATCTTCTCCACCAGGAACTGCGCGAAGTTCGCCGCCAGCTCGCTGAATGCGCCGGCCAGCTGCTGCGCATCGCGCAGGTTGAGCTTGACCGCGCCCAGCTCGGTCTTGTGCGCCAGCTCGCTGGACACCGCCTTGAGCACCACCGGGTAGCCGATCAGCTCGGCGGCCTGCAGCGCTGCCTCAAGCGTGACCACCAGATGCCCGGCGGGAATCGCCAGACCGCAGGCGGCCAACTGCCGCTTGGCGCTGTACTCGTCGAGCATGCCGGCCTCGCCCTGGCGCAGGGCCGTCGGCGCCGGCAGCGGATCGACCGCGGCCAGCTGGGCGCGGCGCTGGCCGATAGCGGCGGCGGCCGCGATCGCCCGCAGCGTTTCGCGCATGCCTTGCATCGGCGCGATGCCGGCGGCCAGCAGGCGCTGGGCGGCGGGGCGGTTCATCAGTTCGGCCATGCTGCTGACGAAGACCGCCGGCTTGGGCTGTAGCCGATGGGCCTGGATAAAGCCGCTGACCGACTCGTCCCAGCCCTCGATGCTTTCCTGCTGGCTGTCGGGGAAGTCCATCACCAGCAGGTTGAGGTCGGTGTCGGCCTGGGCCATGGCGGCGAAGCAGTCGGTCAGCGCCGGCACGTTGCCCCAGATATAGGTCTGGTAGTCCAGCGGGTTGTGCAGCGGCACCAGCGGCCCGAGTACCGCGCCGAGGCGTTCGCGGGTGACGGCGTCCAGCGCCGGGTAGTCCACCCCACAGCTCTGCCCGAGGTCGGCCAGCAGCGAGGCGTCGCCGCCCGAGCAGGCCAGGGCGCCGACCCGGCGACTGTGCAATGGCCCGCAGACATGCAAGAGCTTGAGGGTTTCCAGGAAACCCGCCAGGTCCTCCACGCGGGCCACGCCGAAGCGCTGGAACAGCGCGTCGTAGAGCGCGTCGGCGCCGGCCAGGGAGCTGGTGTGGCTGGCGGTGAGCTGGGCGCCGATGCTCGACGAGCCGGCTTTCAGGGCGATGATCGGCACGCCGCGCTGCAACGCCTTGTGCGCCGCGCGCGAGAACGCGGCGACGTCGCCGAGGCCCTCGATATGCAGGCCGATGGCGGTGACGCGCGGGTCTTCCAGCAGGGCCTCGATGCAGTGGTGGAAATCGGTCACCGCCTTGTTGCCCAGGGCCATGATGTAGGCGATCGGCAGGTGGTGCTGCTGCAGCGACAGGTTGAGCGCCAGGTTGCCGCTCTGGGTGATGATCGCCACGCCGCGCTCGACGCGCTGGCCGCCCTGGTGGTCGGGCCACAGGGCGCAGCCGTCCAGGTAGTTGAGCAGGCCGTAGCAGTTGGGGCCGAGCAGGGCCAGGTCGCCGGCGGCGGCCAGCAGCTCCTGCTGCAGGGCCACGCCGTCGCCACCGACTTCGGCGAAGCCGGAGGCGTAGCACACCGCGCCGCCGGCACCGCGCGCGGCCAGGCCGGCCACCAGCGGGAGGGTTTCTGCGCGCGGCACGGCGAGGAAGGCGGCGTCCGGCACGCCGGGCAGGGCGGCCACGTCGGCGTAGCAGGGCAGGCCCTCGATCTCCTCGCGGCGCGGGTTGATCGGCCAGATCTGGCCCTGGAAGCCGATCTTGCGGCACTGGCGGATCACTTCGGCGGCCACGCTGCCGCCGGCCACGGCGATGCTCTTGGGGTGCAGCAGGCGTTCCAGGTTACGGGTGTGTTGGGACATCGGAGACTCCGGGAAAAGGCGGTGCCGCTAGCGCAGGCGGGCGATGGTGGTTTTCAGTTCGCTGTACTTCTCCAGCGCGTGCAGCGAGTTGTCGCGGCCGTTGCCGGACTGCTTGTAGCCGCCGAAGGGGAAGTTCATGTCAGCCAGCTCGTCGTAGCAGTTGATCCATACGGTGCCGGCGCGCAGCTGGCGCGACAGCTCATGGGCGCGGGCGAAGTCGGCGCTCCACACCGCGGCGGCCAGGCCGAACTCGCTGGTGTTGGCCAGGCTCACGGCCTCGTCCGGCTCGTCGAAGGGGATGATCGACAGCACCGGGCCGAAGATTTCCTCGCGGGCGATGCGCGGGCGCTGGTCGGCGCAGGCGAACAGGGTCGGCTCCAGGTAGAAGCCGCCGCTGCTCGCGCGGGCCACCTGGCCGCCGCCGAGCAGCTCGGCTTCGTCGCGGCCGCTGTCGACGAACTGCAGCACCCGTTGCAGTTGGCCCTGGTCGATCAGCGCGCCCATGCGCGTGGCCGGGTCCAGCGGGTCGCCGGGTTGGTAGTCGGCCAGCTCGGCGCGGATCAGCGCGCTCAGCTCGGCCTGGATGCCGCGCTGCACCAGCAGGCGCGAGCCGGCGCTGCACACCTCGCCCATGTTGCTGTAGATGGCGGCGGCGGCGGCCTTGGCCGCACGCGGCAGGTCCGGGCAGTCGGCGAGGACGATGTTCGGCGACTTGCCGCCCAGTTCCAGCCACACCCGCTTGAGGTTGGAGTCGGCGGCGGCATGCAGGATGCGCCGGCCGGTCGGCCCCGAGCCGGTGAAGGCCAGGCAGTCCACGTCCGGGTGTTCGGCCAGACGCTGACCGACGTCGCCAAAGCCCGGCAGCACCTGGAACACCCCGGCCGGCAGGCCGGCCTGGCGACCCAGTTCGGCGACGCGGATGGCAGTCAGCGGCGACTTCTCCGAGGGCTTGAGGATCAGGCTGTTGCCGGCGGCCAGGGCCGGGGCGAACTTCCACGCGGCCATCAGCAGCGGGTAGTTCCACGGCACTATGGCCGCCACCACACCGATCGGCTCGCGGCTGACCATGCCGAGGAAGTCGCGCTCGCTGGGGATCAGCTCGTCGTGCAGCTTGTCGATGGCCTCGGCGAACCATTGCAGGCAATAGACCACGGCCGGGATATCGCCCTCGCAGGTGTCCGTGATCGGCTTGCCGGCATCCAGGGTTTCCAGCAGCGCCAGCTCGTCGTTGTGCGCCTCGATCAGCGCGGCCCAGCGCAGCAGCACGGCCTTGCGCTCGCGCGCGGTGGCCTGCGCCCAGGCGCCGCTGTTGAAGCTTCTGCGCGCGCTGCCCACGGCGCGCTCGACCTCTTCGGCCGAGCAGCGCGTCACCTGTTGCAGCAGACGGTTGTCCAGCGGGCTGTGGCAGGCGAACAGTGCAGCGTCCGCCGCCTGGCAGTATTCGCCGGCGATAAAGGCGCGGCCTTCGATATTCAGGGTCGCCGCGCGGGCGGCCCAGGTGTCGCGGGTGTCGGTCATGGGGAGTCTTCCTGTGTTCAGCGCAGGGCCAGGCCCAGTTCGCGCTCGAGGTCGCGCTGGGTGCGCAGGATGGCTTCGTGGAGGATGTCGAACATCTGCTCGATCTCCTCGCGGCTGATCACCAGCGGCGGGGAGAACACGCACTGGTTGGTCAGTGGTCGCACCATCAGGCCCAGCTCGTGGCAGTGCTGGTCGATGCGCAGGCCCAGTTCGGTCTCGAAGGCGTACAGCTCCGCCTCCGGCACGCCGGACTCGAGCATCTGCCGCACCGTGCACTCGACCACGCCGACCAGGCCCATGCCGCGGGTATCGAATACCAGCGGGATCTCGCGCAGAGCGTGCAGGCGTTCGAGGAAGTAGGGGCTGACCTCGCGCACGTGCTGCAGCAGGTTCTCCCGCTCGATGATCTCGATGCTTTTCAGCGCCGCGGCGCAGCACACCGGGTGCCCTGAGTAGGTGAAGCCGTGGCCGAAGCTGGCGCCCTTGGCGTTGTCGCCGGAAACCTCCTGGAACAGCCGCTCGGAAATCAGCAGGGCGCCCAGCGGCAGGTAGCCGGAGGTGAGACCCTTGGCGCAGGTGAGCATATCCGGCTGGATGCCGAACACCGCCTCCGAGGCGAACCAGTGGCCGAGGCGACCGAAGCCGGTGACCACCTCGTCGGCGATGAACAGCACGTCGTGCTGGCGGCAGATGTCCCAGCAGCGCTTGAGGTAACCCTCCGGCGGCACTATGACGCCGCCGGAGGCCTGTACCGGCTCGGCGATAAAGGCCGCGACGTTCTCCGCGCCGAGCTCGCGGAGCTTGTTCTCCAGGTCGGCGACCCGCGCGTCGCAGAACGCCTCCAGGCTCATGCCGGCAGGGCGGCGCGCCGGATTGACCGCGGGCAGGAAGTGGCTGAACGGGCTCTGGATGTCGAACCAGTTCTGGTCGCGATCCTTGCCGGTGACGGTGGCGCACAGGTAGGTGCTGCCGTGGTAGGCCAGTTCGCGGGAGATGATGTGCTTCTTCTGCGGGCGGCCCTTGAGGTTGTTGTAGAAGTGCACGAAGCGCAGGGCGGTATCCACCGCGGTGGAGCCACCGGTGGTGAAGAACACGTGGTTGAGGTCGCCCGGCGCCAGCTCGGCCAGCTTGGCGGCCAGCCGCACCGGCGTCGCGCTGGTCAGCGAGAAGGGGTTCATGTAGGGCAGCTGCAGGGCCTGTGCGGCGATGGCCTCGGCCATCTCGTGGCGGCCGTAGCCGATCTGCATGCACCACATGCCGCCGGGCCCGTCGATCAGGCGCTGGCCCTGCTCGTCATAGACATGGATGCCTTCGGCGCGCTGCACCTGAGTGCGGTTGGCCTGGCCGGCATCGCCCAGGTATTCCCAGGGGTGGAACCAGGTGTGGTTGTCGGCGTGGCGAATCTGCTCGACGGCGTCGAGGCTGCTTTCTCGACGGTTCATGCGGGCTCCTGGCGCAGTGGCGTGGCAGTGCCGACCGGCTGGCTGGCGGCCACGCTGCGTGCGGCCGGCTGGCTAGCGGCGGGCGCGTCGCCGGCGCTCAGAGCCTGGCGGATTTCCTGCTCGCGGCGGCGTTCGCGCTTGAGCATGTAGTGGTTGTTGACCAGCACCAGCACGGTCACCACGGCGATAAACAGGGTGCCGAGGGCATTGATTTCCGGGTTCAGCCCCAGCCGCACACGGGACAGCACCACCAGCGGCAGCGGCGTGGAGCCCGGGCCGGAGAGGAAGGCCGACATGATCACGTCGTCCAGCGAGATGGTGAAGGACAGTAGCCAACTGGCCAGCAGCGCCTGGGAGATCTGCGGCAGGGTGATGTCGAAGAAGGCCCGCAATGGCGTGGCGCCGAGGTTTTGCGCGGCCTCCAGCTGCGACTGGTCCATCGACGCCAGGCGCGACTGGATGGTGATGGCGACGTAGGACAGGCAGACCATGATGTGGCCGATCCAGATGGTCAGCATGCCGCGCCCACTGGGCCAGCCGAGCAACTGCTGCATGGTGAGGAACAGCAGCAGCATGGACAGACCGGCGATCACCTCGGGCAGCACCATAGGTGCGCTGACCATCGCGGTGAACAGGGTCGAGCCCTTGAACTTGCGGTAACGGGCCAGGACGAAGCCGATCCAGGTGCCGACGAATACCGCGGCGAAGGCGGTGGCCATGGCCAGCTTGAAGCTCAACCAGGCGGCGTCGAGCAGTTCCTGGTCGCGGAACAGTTCGCCGTACCACTTGAGGGAGAAGCCGGTCCACAGGGTGACCATCTTCGACTCGTTGAACGAGTAGACGATCACGCTGAGCAGCGGGCCGTAGAGGAACAGCAGCACCAGGCCGAGGAAAATGGCGCCGAAAATCTTGCCGGGGCGTTTCATATGCGCTTCAGCTCCTTGTTCTGGACGGTCTGGAACCAGGCCATGGGCAGCAGCAGGAGCAGCACCATGACGCAGGTGGCGGCGGCGGCCACGGGCCAGTCGGTGTTGTTGAAGAAGTCGTCCCACATCACCCGGCCGATCATCATCGAGTCGGAGCTGCCGAGAATTTCCGGGATCACGTATTCGCCGACGGTGGGGATGAACACCAGCAGCGAGCCGGCGACTATCCCGCGGGTGGACAACGGCAGGGTGATGGTGAGGAAGCTCTGCCAGGCCTTGGCACCGAGGTCGTGGGCGGCCTCCAGCAGGCGCATGTCCATCTTCACCAGGTGCGCATAGAGCGGCAGGATCAGGTAGGGCAGGTAGGAGTAGGCCAGGCCGATATGCAGGCCGATGTCGTTGCGATACAGGCGCAGCGGCGAGTCGATCAGGCCGAGCCAGAGCAGGAACTGGTTGATCAGACCCTGGTCCTTGAGCAGGCCGATCCAGGCGTACACGCGGATCAGGTAGCTGGTCCACAGCGGCAGGATGATCGCCATCAGCAGGACGTTGCGGTGCCGCGGGTTGGCGCGGGCGATCAGGTAGGCCGTCGGGTAGCCGATCAGCAGGCAGATCAGGGTGTTGATCGCCGCCACCTTGAGCGAGCTGAGGTAGGACGCCAGGTACAGGTTGTCGGTGAAGATGGTCCGGTAGTGCTCGAAGTTGACCCGGATGTTCAGCGCGTAGTCCTCGACCGAGGTCAGGTCGCTGTACGGTGGAATCGAGAATTGCTGGTCGGCCAGGCTGATCTTCAGTACCGCGATGAAGGGCACCAGGAAGAACAGCGTGAGGAACGCGAAAGGAATGGCGATGACCAGGGTCCGGCCCGACGGAACCCATCTCTGCAGACGGAGGGCGAGGGCTTGGCTGGTCATTGGTTGACCATCACCAGGCTGTCCGGCTGCCAGGCCAGGTGCAGGCGGTCGCCGTAGGTGGGGCGCTGTTCCAGGGCGTGCAGGGCGTGGTGCGAGACGTGCACGCCGAGCAGGCGGCCGCTGTCCAGGCGCACGTAGAACAGGGTGTAGCTGCCCATGTAGGCGATCTGTTCCAGGCGGCCATTGCAGGTGTTGCTGGTCTGGGCGAAGGGGCGGCTGGAAATGGCGATGCGCTCGGGGCGCAGCGACAGGCTGACGGGCATGCCGGGATAGCTGTTGAGCGCGCTGCACAGCTCCAGCGGCGCCGGCATCTCCGCGCAGTCCAGCGTCAGGTAATCGCCGCGCAGTTCACCCTGGAGCATGTTGGTGGAGCCGATGAAACCGGCGCAGAAGGTCGAGGTGGGGTACTCGTAGACTTCCTCCGGCGAGCCGAGCTGGACGATGCAGCCGGCATCCATCACCGCCAGGCGATCGGCCATGGTCATGGCCTCTTCCTGGTCGTGGGTGACCATCACGCAGGTCACGCCGACCTTGTAGAGGATGCTGCCCAGCTCGAACTGGGTCTGCTGGCGGATCTTCTTGTCCAGCGCCGACATCGGTTCGTCGAGCAGCAGCAGTTTCGGCCGCTTGATCAGCGTGCGGGCCAGGGCTACGCGCTGCTGCTGGCCGCCGGACAGCTGGTGCGGCTTGCGCTTGGCGTAGTCCTGCATCTGCACCAGTTGCAGCACGTCGGCGACCCGCTCGTGGATTTCTGCCTTGGCCACGCCTTCGCGCTTGAGGCCGTAGGCGACGTTGTCGGCCACCGTCATGTGCGGGAACAGGGCGTAGGACTGGAACATCATGTTCACCGGGCGGCGGTGCGGCGGCAGGTCGGTGATGTCCTCGCCGTCGAGGATGATGCGTCCGGAGGTCGGGGTTTCCAGGCCGGCCATCATCCGCAGCAGGGTGGATTTGCCGCAGCCGGAGCTGCCGAGCAGGGCGAACATCTCGTTCTTCGCCACCGACAGGCTGAGGCTCTTGACGACGGTATTGCCCTCGAAATCCTTGACCACGTCGACCACCTGGAGGAAGTCGGGTCGGCCGATATCGCTGGGCGATTTCTGCACGCTGGTTGTGTTGTTCATCTTGGCGTTCTGCTTTATTCAGGCTGGCGGAATGGCCTGCAGCCACGGAGCTGCAGGCCGCCAGGCAGGGCGCGCGGCCCTGCCGTTGCGACGGGGTCAGCCGATCAGGCGCTCGGCACCGCGCTTGAACAGGCTGCGGGCGATGATCAGGCGCTGGATCTCGCTGGTGCCTTCCCAGATGCGGTCGACCCGCACTTCGCGGTAGAAGCGCTGCGCGGCGTTGCTGCGCATGTAGCCGCGGCCGCCGAAGATCTGCACCACGCGGTCGGCCACGCGGTTGACCATCTCCGAGGCGACCAGCTTGGCCATCGAGCAGTGGGCGTGGATCACCGACAGGTCTTCGCCGCGGTCCTGCATCTTGGCCGCTTCGTAAGTCATCAGGCGCGCGCCCCAGATATCGGTGACGCAGTCGGCGAGCATGGACTGGATCATCTGGTGCTCGCTGATCGGCTGGCCGCCGACCACGCGCTGCTGGGCGAACTCGCTGGCCATCTCCAGCATGCGCTGGGCCGCGCCGAGGGAGCGGGCGGCGATCATCAGGCGTTCGCGGCGGAACCAGCTGCGGGTATAGCCCATGCCGGCCCCTTCTGCGCCGATGCGGTTGGCCGCCGGCACGCGGACGTCGGTGAAAGTATAGGTCGGGTGGTGCGAGGCGAAGTTATGGCCGAACAGCGGGTTGTCGATGATCTCGATGCCCGGGCTGTCGATATCGACGAAGAACAACGCATCTTCCTGGCCTCCGTCGGCATTCGGCACCACCGCCTGGACGAACATGAACTGGGCCTTGTTGGCGCTGGTGACGAACCACTTCTCGCCATTGATCAGGTAGTGCTCGCCGTGGCGCACGGCAGTGGTCTCGATATGGGTGTCGGAGCCGGCCTCGCGCTCGGTGATGGCATAGCACTCGGTCTTCTCGCCGGTCCAGATCGGCTTGATATAGGCCTCGATTTGCGCGGCGTCGCAGGCTTCGTACATCCACGAGTGGGCTTCGGAGATGCACCAACTCAGCGCGTTGGTGACCCGGCCGAGCTGCTCCCAGACGATCACCTGGTCGAGCATCGGCAGCTGCAGGCCGCCCTGGTCGCGGGGCACGTCCAGGCGGCTGAAACCCAGTTCGATGCCCATGGCGCGATGCTTGGCGGTGAGCTCCTTGGGCAGCAGGCCGTCGTTGAACTCGGCGGTTTCTTCGTGGGGAATCAGCACTTCGGCGAACTCGCGCGCCTTGCGTTGCCATTCCAGGGTTTCGGTAGAGAGGGCGTACGACATTACGGGTCTCCTGTCTTGTTGTACTTGTCAGGTGTTATTGAACGCTAATACAGCAAGGTCGCGTGGTCAACAGCGATCTAGCCGTCTATCTAGCGTAAGGAGGCTGCGTTATTTAATTATCTAATTGAAATATAAGTCTTTTTATCTTGTGAAAAATATATTTCGTTTTTCACGAGTGCCGTCTAAGCTCGGCCTCGACAGGTTCGCGAGCGGCGCCTGCCGCTGGTCGGAACATGCCGGGTGAGGTCGCGCTTCGAGTTGGGCTGCGCGCCGTGTTTGCTGGGCCTTGGCGGGCTTTTATGGCTCGGCTGGCTGGCTGTGACCGCTTGGTCGATAACGCTTGACGCTTATTGAATGATCGTTTTATCGTTTGTTGAACGATCATATAGCAGTGATCGAGTCGCCACCCGACCTGCCCGTGCAGGCCGCAAGGCGGCGAGCCAGTCCCGAGGCGGGCCTGGCAGGCATCCATGTGCAGTCGATAACAAGAAGGAAATAGCCATGTACGAGCGCAGCGCCTCCCATCCAGTCGCCGACGACAGCGACAACCACACCCTGCCGAGCTGGATCTACAACGACGCGCGCTTCTTCGAGCTGGAGCGCGAGGAGATCTTCTCGCGCAGTTGGCACATCGCCTGCCATGTCAGCGAAATCGCCCAGCCCGGCGACTACATCACCCTGACCTTTCTCGGCGAGCGGATCGCCGTGGCGCGCCTGCAGGACGGCAGCATCAGCGCCTTCCACAACACCTGCCGGCACCGCGCGCACCAGGTCATCAGCGGTGAGCGCGGCACCTGTAAACGCGTGCATGTGTGCCCCTACCACGGCTGGACCTATGGCCAGGACGGCGCCATCCGCGGCATCCCCGGCGGCAGCGAAGAGGACCTGAAGCAGGTCGGCCATGGCCTGTTGCCGGTCGATCACGAGGTCTACCTGGGCTTCGTCTGGGTTCGCCTGAAGGCCGAGGGCCCCTCGGTGGCCGAGCGCCTGGCGCCGTTCGCCGAGCTGCTGGCGGCCTACCGCATCGAGGAGATGGTGCCCAACGACGACCTGTGCGTCGAAGAGCACCCGATCGACTGGAAGAACATGATGGACAACTACCTGGAGGGCTATCACGTCGCCATGGGCCATCCGGGGTTGAACCAGATGGTCGAGGGCGGTTACGACGTCACGGCCGATGTCGAGCGCGGCACCAGCTACGCCACCCACCTGCTCAAGGACTACCCGGCCGGCGGCCCGGACGAGTTCGCCTACCTGAGCATCCGCTCCGCCGGCGACCACCTGCCGGGCGACCACGGCCGGCGCTGGAGCTACCTGTCGATCTTCCCCAACGTGAATATTGGCCTGCAGCCGGACAGCATCGACTACTTCATCTTCTACCCGCAGGGTCCGGGCAAGGCGACCTTCCGCACCGCCAGCTTCTCCCTGCCCAACGCCAGCCCCGAAGTGCAGGCCGCGCGGGTGGCCGCCGGGCGCATCTGGACCGAGGTGCAGGAAGAGGACAACCAGCTCACCGCCTCCGTGCAGCAAGGGCTGCAAGGCTCTGTCTACCAGTTCGGCTACCTGTCGCCGCGGGAAACCGGCGTGCGCGCCTTCCGCGACTGGATCCGCCAGCGCCTGCCGATCGCCCGCGAAGAGGCGCGGCCGTCGCAGCACCTGGTGCGCCTCGGCTGAGGCCGAGCGCTAGCAGCGCAATTCCCCCACGCATGACAACAACAAAAAAGGAACCTGCGACATGCATGCAATGAAGTGGAGTGCCCTCGCCCTGGCCGTTTCCGCGGTCGGGGTGCAGCTGGCCGTGGCTGGCCAGCAGGATGAGGCCCAGGGCTTCGTCGAGGACGCCAGCCTGGTCCTGCTCAACCGCAACTTCTATATGAACCACGATTTCCGCGATGCCGCGCCCGGCGAGCAGAGCTACCAGGAAGAGTGGGGTCAGGCGTTCATCGGCACCTTCGAGTCCGGCTTCACCCAGGGCACCGTCGGTTTCGGCGTCGACGCCTACGGGATGCTCGGGTTGAAGCTGGACAGCGGCCGTGGCCGCGCCGGCACCGGCCTGTTGCCCCTGGATAGCGAGGGGCGTGCCGAGGACGACTACTCGGAAGCGGGCGGCGTGGTGAAGCTGCGCCTGTCCAGTACCGTGCTCAAATACGGTGAAATGCAGGTCGCGACCCCGGTCTTCGACACGGCCGATCTGCGCCTGCTGCCGGAAACCGCCACCGGCTTCCTGCTGACCAGCAGCGAGATCGAGGGGCTGGACCTGACCGCCGGCCACTTCACCGCCTTCAATAACCGCGATTCGACCAACCGCGGGGACGAGTTCTTCGGCTACGGGGTCGACACCTCGGCCGGCGGCATCGACTTCGCCGGCGGCAGCTATACCGTCAACGACAACCTCAGCGTCTCGCTGTTCGCCTCGGAGCTCGCGCAAACCTGGCGGCAGTACTACGGCAACTTCAACTACAATCTGCCGATCGGCGACGAGCAGAGCCTCAACTTCGACGCCAACCTCTACCGCACCAACGACCATGGCGATGCGCTGGCCGGCGAGATCGACAACACCACCTACAGCCTGGCGCTGGCCTACAGCCTCGGCGCGCAGACCTTCACCCTGGCGCACCAGCGGGTGAACGGCGATACCCCCTTCGATTACGTCGGCGGCGACGCCATCTACCTGGCCAACTCGGTGCAGTACTCCGATTTCAACGGCGCCAACGAAAAGTCCTATCAGGCGCGCTACGACCTCGATATGAGCAGCTTCGGCGTACCCGGCCTGAGCTTCATGGCGCGTTACATCAGCGGCGCCGACATCGATGGCACCCACGCCGAGCAAGGGGGCGCCTACAACCCCTTCGACGAGGAAACCGGAGATTTCGTGCCGCTGCAGGGCGCCGACGGCAAGCACTGGGAGCGCGACCTGGAGGTCAGTTATGTGGTGCAGGCCGGCGCGGCGAAGGACCTGTCTTTGCGTGTTCGCCAGGCCACGCACCGGGCCAACAGCGATCAGGGCGAGGGCAATATCGATGAAGTGCGGCTGATCATCGAGTACCCGCTGGAAGTGCTCTGAAACAACGCTGTGACTGGTACTGGCGGCCATCGACCCGCTGCCTGAGTGGGGCGGGTTGGTGATTGCCGACTATCTCGATGTCAGGGCTTCAGGGCCCTGATGTCCCTCTGCGTGCAGGTCGATCATTCTTTTCCGCGAGTGTGTGAAATTGAACAGCCATTGCTCACCCGTCAGCCGCCCGGCCAGTGCACCGGCCGCAAGCTCGGGCGCGACACCGGCCTCGCGGCTGGAACAGGCCCGCTACAAGGCACTGGAGCTGTTCGCCGAGCGCGGCTTCGCGCAGGTCGGCATGCGCGAACTCGCTGCGCACCTGGGCATCCGTGCCGGCTCCCTGTATCACCACTTCCAGAGCAAGGAGAGTCTGCTGTTCGAGTTGATCGAGGAACTCTATGACGAGCTGCTCGAAGCGGCTGAGTATGCAGCCAAGGACAGGGGCGATGCCCGTCTGCCGGCGCTGTTGCGTACCCATATAGCCCTGCACGAACGGTTGAGCCTGCAGTTTATGGTCGCCGAGCGTGAGTTCTGCTGCCTCTCGCCGCAACACCAGCAGCGCATCCGGCAGATGCGCCTGCGCTACGAGGATCATGTGCTGGCTCTGTTGCTCGCCGGCGGCGCAACGGCTCATCTGCCGCTGCTCAGGGCTACTGTCCAGGGGGTCATCGCCTGGCTCAACAACCTGCCGAACTGGTTGACAGAGTCCAGCCTGCCTCCGACCGAGCGACAACAGGTGATAGTCGGGATCGTCCATGGCGCACTGGCCGGCGTGCTCAACAAGCCGCCTTGCGACCAGGGCATCGACACCCTTGCGCCATTACGGGCCAAAGGCTCCGGCCCGTGATCCTGCCACGCTGCTTCAGCAAATCCTGCGACCCCTGATTCGGGAGCGGGGCAGGGCATGCATAAGCCCTGGTTGGTCTGTCGATTGAGCGTGTAGCGCGGCTCCGTTGCGGGGAGTCGCGCTTTTTTATCTGCATGGGGCAGGTAATGCCTGATTGATTGCGCAAATCCCCAACCCAGAAATCCGCCCGTATACCTTACTTCCCCGTCCTTGGACTACCCCCGGAACGATAGACATCCCCGGCCTATAGCTAATGCTGTTCTGCGGTCATCCCAATAAAGCGACTCTTCGCATTGCTGTTGGACGCAGATCTCCTCCCAGGTGCTGCGCAAGGGGGGCATCACCCGACAGCAGGGTGTCTTCCATCTTCTGCAGATCGCGGATACAACCCAAGGCCAGGCGTCCTTGAAGTAGCCCAGCAGATCCTCGGTATACAAGGCCGTGCGCCGGTCGTAACCGCTGGCCTTGCCGACCCGCCAGCCCCGGGCGGCCAGGGCGTCAATGATGTCCTGCTGGAATACGGCTTCCTTGCTGTCAGCCATATACGACCTCATGTACTGGGGCAGGGGCTTGCGCGCTGGCCGGTGGCTGCCAGCCGCGTACGTCGATTTTGCCGGTGACGGCGGCGGAGATTAGGGCGGAGCAGCGTTCTTGAAGCAGTCCAGCTGCGTGCTCGCAATCGGATATTCCTTGCTCGAAGATCGCGGAAGACGAGGTGATATATCGTAAAACCTCAACCATCCCGTCGTGAAACCGAATAGAAAGGAGCGGGTGCACAACAGGCAAGCGAGGGGGACGTCAACGAAACGGGGAACGAACGGGGAAAGCTACGGCTTCAGAAACCCAGAAACGAAAAAGGCCCACCTTGCGGTGAGCCTAATTCGTTGTTTTGTATGGTGCCGGCACCAAGAATCGAACTCGGGACCTACTGATTACAAGTCAGTTGCTCTACCAGCTGAGCTATACCGGCATTTCAGGGCCGCCATTATATCCATTAGTTCGCGCGAGTAAAGGCCCTGCGCAGAGCAGTTTGAGGATGGCTTGGGCATCAGCAGCAAAAGGTTTATGCACAATGGGGAGGTGTGTAGGACCGGCGTGCTCAAATTTTGTGCGGTACTTCTCGGTTATTCGTAACTATATGGTTTTATTGCATTTTTACTTCTGGTTAAAAAATCATCAACTGCCGCTGAGCCTTGCTGTGCCGGCTTTGTGTGGGATTGCCCAGAAACTATCAACACAGTTATCCACAGTTTGTGTGGGCAACTTGATTGCGTTCGGCGAGCAGCATGAGGTTGCGTGGGGTGAGTTGGCTGGGGCAAAAGCCGCCTAGCTGCACCTGGTAGCCCTGCTGCTCCAGGTATAGGGCGCGATCCAGTAGCAGCCAGAGCTCCAGTGGGCGGCGAAACAGGCCTCGAACCAGTTCGAGATTGCGGACTTCGGCCAGGCGCTGCCAGCCCTGGGCTTCCAGTTGCGACCAGTCGCGCGGAGTGGGGGTTGCCAGGTTCTTCAGTGCGGCCAAATCGGTGCAGTAAGTGGCGAACTCTTTGTTCAGCCAGGCTGGGGGTAGTGAGGGGGTGGGCAGGTAGTCGTCGGCTCCGCGCAGCTCACGCTGCAGCAGGTCGAAGGCCAGCCGGCGCGCCATTGAGCTGTCGCGTTGGCGACGCACGCGTGCGCCGGCGGTGACGGTTTCGCTGAGGGGCAGAGCGAGGTCGTCCACTGACAGCGCGAGGGATGAAGCTTGTGCAGCTGCTGAGAGCGGTTGATAGCTAGGCGTGCTGATCCGGTTGTAGCAGCAGGGTGCGATGGCCAGTTGCGCGCAACCGGCGGCGCTGGCTAGCTGAATGAGGCGGACATGCAGGTCGCCGCAGGCATGCAGAGCGACAGCTGTGTGTGCGGCGCGGAGCTGTGGTCCGGCATCGACGGCCAGCACATCCTGCTGCAGGTGCTGGGTCTGTAGGCCGAGGCGCTGGCTCAGGTGCTGGCCGGCTTGTACCAACTCCGGGTTGTATTCCAGGCAGGTGAGGGCGTTACCGCCATGGGCCAGCAGGTGGCCGAGGTGGCCTTTGCCTGCGCACCAATCGAGCCAGTGCTGTGGTTGCTGGCGAAACTGCAGGCGGCTGGCGAAGGCTTGGATTTGCTCCCACTTACGCCCCGGTACATCCACGGCAAAACGCGCGGGCAGCTTCGCCAGAACCTTATGCGGCAGGTCGCCAATGGCGCTGAGTGCGGCGGCTTGTGCGGCCAACTCGGGAAAGGGTGGCGGCGCCTGGAGTCGCTCGGGCGGGTTGTGCGCGGCCTCGGCGTCGGCGAGGGAGCGTTGTCGTAGCCAGGTCGCCAGTTGTGGATGCTGGGCTTCCCAAGGCACATCTAGATAGGTGAAGGGTCTGGGGCGCCAGAGATATTGATGGGCCAGCAGAAAGCTATCCAGTGCCTGGAAGCGCTCTAGCAGTTGGGGGCCATGGAGTGGGATAGGGTTGGGCACTGGGCTTTGTAGCTGTGAAAACGGCTGCCGATTATAGCGCGGGCGTCGGTGATTGCTGCGCCACCCCTCTCTCGCGCGAGAGAGGGGTGGCCAGGGTTTAACGAGCCTGGGTAGCGTCGACCCGCAGCCAGCGTTCCAGCAGCTTGAAGCCTCTGACCAGCAGGAAGGCGATCAGCAGGTAGAACATCCCGGCGGCGAAGAAGATTTCCACCGGCAGGTAGGTGCGGGCGATGATGGTGCGGGCCATGCCGGTCAGTTCCAGCAGGGTGATGGTGCTGGCCAGGGCGCTGGCCTTGAGCATCAGTATCACCTCATTGCTGTAGGCCGGTAGGCCGATACGCGCGGCCCGGGGCAGGATGATGTAGAACATCGCCTGCCAGCGCGCCATGCCCAGCGCCCGTGCGGCTTCCACCTCGCCCGGTGGCACGGCCTGAATCGCGCCGCGCAGAATTTCGGCGATATAGGCGGCGGTGTGCATGGTCATGGTCAGGATCGCGCACCAGTACGGGTCGCGCAGGTAAGGCCAGAGCGGGCCCTGGCGAATCGCTTCGAACTGCGCCACGCCGTAATACACCAGAAACAGCTGCACCAGCAGCGGTGTGCCGCGGAAGAAAAAGATATAGCCGTAAGGCACGGCGCGCACATACCAGTGGCGCGAGGCGCGGGCGATGCCCATGGGCAGGGCGAGAATCAGGCCGGCGGCCACCGCAATGGCGACCAGCTCGAGAGTCAGGGCCGCGCCATCCAGCAGGCGAGGCAGGTGTTTGAGGATGACTTCCCAGTTCATGACGTGCTCCGGGTAAAGCCGCGGCCGGCGCGCTTCTCAAGAAAGTGCATGCCGATCATGGCGATGATCGTCAGGCCGAGGTAGATAAAGGCGGCGACCAGGAAAAAGGTAAAGGGCTCCTTGCTCGCGGTCACGGCGATCTGCGAGCGGCGCATCAACTCTTCCAAGCCGATCACCGAAACCAGGGCGGTGTCCTTCATCAGGATCATAAACAGGTTGCCCAGGCCGGGCAGGGCGATGCGCCACATCTGCGGCAGGATGATCCGCCAGAAGATCCGCGGCTTGGACATGCCCAGCGCCTGACCCGCTTCGCGGTGGCCGCGAGGGATGGCCAGGATGGCGCCGCGGAATACCTCGGTGGCGTAGGCGCCGAAACACAGGCCGAGGGCGATGGTGCCGGCGGCAAAGGCCTTCAGTTCCAGTTCCGGGTAGCCGATCACCTCGCCGAGGCTGCGCATCAGGTTGACGGTGCCGAAATAGATCAGCAGGACCCAGAGCAGCTCGGGAATGCCGCGCACCAGGGTCGAATAAGTGCCGCCGAGCCATTGCAATGACTTGTGCGGGGAAGTCTTGGCGAGCGCGCCGAGCAGGCCGAGCACCAGCCCCACCGAGAGCGCCGAAAGCGCCAGCTTGATGGTCATCAGGGTGCCGGCGGCTAGGGCCGGGCCGAATCCGTAGAGATCGAGGGTCATGAGAGACTACTACTAAGGAGCGGCGCCGCCCGGCTGGGCGCCGCCGCTCAGGCGGGTCAGTAGATGCTGAACGGGAAGTATTTGTCGTTGATCTTCTTGTAGGTACCGTCGGCGACGATTTCCTTCAGCGCAGCGTTCAGTTTCTCGCGCAGCGGGTCGCCTTTGCGCACGGCGATACCGATCTTGTCGTTGTCGAACACCGGCTCGCCCTTGAATTCGAAGCCTTTGCCGGCCTCGCTCTTCAGCCATTCCCAGTTGACGAACTTGTCGGCCAGCACGCCGTCGACGCGGCCCGAGGTCAGGTCGAGGTAGGCGTTTTCTTGGGTGTCGTAGAGCTTGATATCGATCACGTCGGCCAGGTTGTCTTCCAGCCAGGTGCCGGCGATGGTGGCGCGCTGGGCGCCGATCACCTTGCCTTTCAGGCTGGCCTTGTCGGTCTTGAAGTCACCCGCTTTCGGGGCGACGAACTGCAGCTTGTTGGTGTAGTAGGGCTCGGTGAAATCCACCGCCTGCTTGCGTTCATCGGTGATCGACATAGACGCGGCGAGGAAGTCGAACTTCTTGGCGTTCAGCGCCGGGATGATGCCGTCCCAGTCGGAGGTGACCACTTCGCACTCGGCCTTCATCTTGGCGCACAGGGCCTTGGCGATCTCGACGTCGAAGCCGCCGACTTGGCCGCTTGAGTCGATCAGGTTGAAGGGCGGGTAGGCGCCTTCGGTGCCGATCTTCAGTTTGTCAGCGGCAACGGCGCCGGTGCCGAAAGCCAAGGTGGCGGCCGCGGCTAGCAGGATCTTCTTGTAGTTCTTCATGCGGTGTTGCTCCGTGATTAGCGATTGCTGGACATGAATTGTTTACAGCGCGCCGACTGCGGGTTGTCAAATACCTGCTCGGGCGACCCTTGCTCTTCCACCAGGCCCTGATGGAGGAAAACCACTTCACTGGAAACCTGGCGGGCGAAGTTCATCTCATGGGTGACCAGCAGCATAGTGCGACCTTCGTCGGCGAGCGCGCGGATCACGTTAAGCACTTCTTGTACCATCTCCGGGTCGAGGGCCGAGGTGGGCTCGTCGAACAGGATGACCTTGGGCTGCATGGCCAGGGTGCGGGCGATGGCGGCACGCTGCTGCTGGCCGCCGGACAGTTGGGCCGGGTAGACGTGACGTTTGTCGGCGATGCCGACCTTGGCCAGCAGCGCCTCGGCCACCTCGGTGGCTTCGGCTTTGCTCTGGCCGAGCACGCGGCGCGGTGCCTCGATGATGTTGTCGAGCACGCTCATGTGCGGCCACAGGTTGAAATTCTGGAAGACGAAGCCGATCTGGCTGCGCAGGCGATTGATCTGCTTATTGTCGGCGGCGACCAGTTCGCCGTTCTTGCGCGGCTTCAGCTTGAGCTCTTCGCCGGCCACCAGTATCTGGCCCTGGTGCGGGTTCTCCAGCAGGTTGATGCAGCGCAGGAAGGTGGACTTGCCGGAACCGGAAGAGCCGAGGATCGAGATCACAGCGCCGTCGTGGGCGGTGAGGGAAATGCCCTTGAGCACCTCAAGGTCGCCGTAGCGTTTGTGCAGATTGCGAATTTCCAGCGCGGGCGTGGCCTCGGCCATGGGGTGTCCTCTTTCTTATTCGAATGCGCTCAGGCTTTAGGGTGGCCTTCCTGGCGAGGCGCCAAGCTAGCATAGCGCTTAGATGGGCGCCAAGCAGGCGAACACGGGTAAATGGGGCACGATGGCGAGGTTGTCGCATCGCTACAGCTGCCTGTCGCGCAGACACAAAAAAACCCGCCGATTGGCGCAATGCTGTTCGTTTAAGGACTCATTGCTCCAACTAGCGCCGGGCACGAAAATCCGGAGCCCTCACAGGCTCCGGATTTTTTATGTCCCTCACGGAAGATTTTGCGGCTGTCCTCGAAATAACCGAGCAGCCACTCACTCGATTGGCGGCCCTGACCGCGCACATCCCCAGCGACTGGCTGAGCTGCGCGGCAGTATCGCAGCCCTGTTCATCGTTCGCCGCCCCAGGCCATCAAGCCCCAGGGCGGTGAAGACTTCCAAGACCCGCTTTCCCGTCAACCGCGAGGCCGCACCGCTTAAGTGAACAGCATTGCCGGTTGAGGGGGACTCTGTGCAAGTGCGTGGCCGCATCCGGGCGGACGGCAGCGTGGTTGCAGAGCGCATCAAGCCGCGCGCCAGGGACTAGCCACCGCGCCGCTCTCAACCCTGCGCGTACCCGCGGCGCCCTGTCGCCCTAAACCCTGCGCACGACGGTGCTGTCCACATGATTGATGGTGGCGAGGATCTGCCTGGGCGAGGCCAGCGCTGGCGCCATGGTCCAGCGCTGGTAGGCGTCGTTGCCGATGCGCAGCATGCCTGAGTGGCTCGCCTTGTCAGCATCGACCAACGGGTCGGGATCGTAGAAGCCGAGGCTATAGCGCAGTTGCTCGATGTCGGCGGGCGCGCCGGTCAAGAACAGCCAGCCCGGCTCGATACGGTGCAGTTCGACGTAGGCCTTCAGGCTCTGCGGCGTGTCCAGCTCGGGCTGCAGGGTGATCGAGTACATGAAGACGTCGCGGCCCAGGCGTTCGCCCAACAGCTTTTGCACCAGCCGCAGGTTGGCCGTCGCGGTCGGGCAGATCCCGGCGCAGGAGGCATACATCATGTTGATGGCGACCACCTTGCCGCGCACCAGGTCGTCGTAGAACCGCACCGCCTTGCCTTCGTGGGTAAAGAGCGGCGTGTTTGGCAAGCGGCCGTCTGCGGCAGTAGCGCCGCGAACGAACCGCGGTGCTGCGCCGACCCCGTGCCAGGCGGCCCAGCCGAGCGCGGCGGCGCCCAGGGCGCCGAGGCCGGCCAGTAGATCTCTGCGGGTGTTCATCTGCATTCCTCCGGGCTCATGGGCCTCGTTGTCGCGCACTAGTCGTCCTCGCCCTCGATGTCCCAGCGCACCATCATCGCGTGGTCCTCGTGGATCACGTTGTGACAGTGCATGACGTACTTGCCTTTGAAGTCGCGGAAGCGCAGGAACACCCGCATGCTCATGGTTTTTTCCAGCACGTAGACGTCCTTGCGGCCGCGCTCGTGCGGCGGCACGGGCACCTCGATCTCATCGACTGTCTTGCTGAGGATGCGGCCTTCCTCGAAGTGGATGTGGATGGGATGAGTCCAGCCGCCGCCGTCATCCACCAATTCCCAGACCTCGGCGCCGCCCTGCTTGATCTTGGCCCGCGGGTTGTCCACGTCGAACAGCTGCTGGTTAACCACCCACAGGCCATTCTTGCGATCGAACTCCCAGCGCCGCACCGGCAATGCCGCGATTTCTTCAGGGGGGGGTAGGTCCGGCAACTCCCGCAACTGGTCCGGCACCTGACTCAGGTCCTGCTCCGGCGGAAAGCGATCGACGATGAGCTTGAGCACGCGGGTGCCCGGCGCCTTGACGTCCTTGGGCCCACGGGTGCTGTCCTGGCGCAGGCGGTTGACCAGGTAGAGCACGGTGCCGACCGGGTACTTGGAAAAGTCCACCACTATGTCGGCGCGCTCGGCCACGCCGAGCCGCACCTTGGTCTGGTTGCGCAGCGGGGCCGGCAGCAGGTTGCCGTCGTTGGCGATATAGGTGAAGCGCTGCACGACGTTGCCCGGGGTGACCAGATAGAACTCGTACATGCGGCTGGTCCCACTGTTGAGCAGGCGCAGGCGGTACTTGCGGGCATCCACGCGCAACACCGGCTCGACCTTGCCGTTGATCACCACCTTGTCGCCCAGCACGCCCTCGGCGTGGAGCTGGTCGAAGAACAGCTTGCCGTCCGGCAGCGGGGCGAAGCGCCGGTCGCCAAAGGCCAGCGGGTAGTCGTAGGGATGGCTCGGCAGCCGCAGCGCACTCGGGTTCGGATCACGCTCGTCGCCCGAGTCGATGTGGTCGAACAGCAGGTAGAAGCCGACCAGGCCGCGGTAGACGTTCGGCGCGGTGAAGTCCAGGGTGTGGTCATGGTAGAACAGCGTGCCCAGGGCCTCGCGAAAGTCGCCGATGCCGTTTTGCAGCTGATCGTAGCCGGCATAGATGTTGGGGTAGAAGTGGTCCTTGAATTCCCCGGCCCCTTGCCTTGGCCCTGAGTCGTCCAGGGTCGGGCCCGCGATATTCGGGCTATAGAAGTCGCCCGGGAAGCCGTCGCTCTCCGAGGGCGAATGCAGATTGTGCAGGTGGGTGGAGATCTCCGGGCTGCCGAAGCCGACGTGATCCTGCGGCAGGTCGTTGTGGATGCGGCAGAGGACTGGCTTGCCGTAGTGCGCGAAGATGGTGGCGGGCACGGTCGCGCCCGGTGTGGCGCCTCGGTAAGCCCAAACGGTCTGTAAGGGCAGATCCGGATGGGTCACCCATGCGGTGTTCTCCACGGCCCTCAACTCATAGAGTTCCGGCGCGCCCAGCACGCCGGTGAGCTCGGCGTAACGCTGGTGCGGCGCTCGCCCGGCTTCGCCGCCGGCGACATTCGGCGCCACCGTGGGGCTTGGGCTCAGGGTGCTGACGCTTTCGATCGGCACGATCTGCCTGGGCAGCTCCTCCAGCCAGGGCCTGGTG
>NZ_SCMP01000007.1 GCF_005502935.1 Pseudomonas sp. 2FG | reverse complement strand
CTGTCGACGTCGCTGATGCTCAGGCTGCCGCTGGCGGTGGCCGCGCCGTCTTCGGCGACCGCGCCGACGACCACGCCGGCGATCACTGGCGCGTCTTCGGCGCCGTTGATGGTGATGACGAGCGTGGCGGTGGTGCTGGAGCCATCGCCGTCGGTCAGGGTGTAGGTGAAACTGTCGAGCAGGCTCTGCCCGTTGTTCAAGGCGTTCACGGCAGCATCGGCATTGTTCAACGTATAGACGTAGCTGCCGTCGGCGTTGAGTACCAGTGTGCCGTGTGCCAGCGTGAAGGTGCCTGCGGTGACCGGGGTGGCGTTGCTGTCGGCGCCGACCGTGTCGTTGCTCAGGACCGTGCCGCTGACAGTGTTCGGGGCCGCATCTTCGTTAAGGCTGGCGCTGTCGTTGACGGCGACTGGCAGGCTGTCGGTGATGGCTATATTGAGCGTGTCGTTGCCGGCCACGCCGTTGGTGTCCGTTACCACTATGGTGATACTGTCGATGAACGGCGCACTGGCGCTATGGCTCAGCACGCTGGGGTCGTAGCTGTAGCTGACCACGCCGGTGGTGGCGTTGAAACCGGTGAGGGTCAGACTGCCTTCGCCGGTGTTGATGATGATCGGGGTGGTGCCAAGGTTAGCCAACTGGGTGGCGCTGACAGTGGTGCCGCCGACGCTGATCGAGGCAATGCCGGCCTCGGCGCTGACGGTGAAGCTGCCGGCGCTGGCGCCGGCAGCTTCAGACAGGGTGCTGTCGCTGGCGTTGGCTGCCCCGTCGGTGTCGGGGATGGCCAGGCTCGGCGGTGCCGCTGGCGGCAGCACAGTTGTGCTGCCCTGGGCATCCGAGCGTTGTCTATCCAGACCGAGCTCTTCTCGCTCGCTGCCGGCAATGAAACCGAGCCCCTGGGTTGGAAAGCCGATGCTCGGGTCAAGGCGTTCAGCGGTTTCGGCCAGTTGAATGAAGCTGTGGCCGCCGCTCGTACCACCACCCTCGGATAAGCCAGCGGTTGCGCCGGGGCCTGCGGCCGATGAGTCGAGTGCTTCGGTGGGGTCAACACCGGCGGCGATGGCTTGTTGCAGCTCGTCGACAGTCTTGCCCTCTGCGTTGCCTTCTTGGCTCTTCGGCTCTTCGGCCGGAGCTTGCCACTGGGTATCACGGCCCAGGTCGATGATGCGGCCGTCAGCCAGTGCCAGGGAGACCATGCCCGCGGAACCAGTGATGATCTCGTCGCCTTTGAATAGGCGATCGCCTTCGATGAGCAGGCGTTGAATACCTTCCGGAGAAAGCGCGAAGACCTGACCAACAACGCTTTTGACGATGGCAATAAGACTGCTCATGGACGACTCTCCTTGGTCTGACGGTCAGCTGGCCTCCATGCAGTCGTAGGGCGGTAGCAGTGCCTATGCAGGGGATGCGCAGATATATTTTTCGGCGATAAAATGACGCCAAATAGTTGGCTTGTTGTTTTTGGCTATTAAGTTTATGCCAAAGTATTGACCAAATTATCCTCATCCTAAACAATCCGCACCGTCTTGTCACTTTGACATTGACGCCTGCTCGCAGAGTGTTTTGCGAGGGGTTTGAGGGGCGTTTCGCTTCCCGGCCGTCGCAGCATTTCCCTATAAATGGACGCTTTTTGCCAGAAGGATGCGAATAACATGCGTGTGCGTTTTTTTGCGGTTCTACCCCTTGCTCTCGCCGTCAGTCTCTCGAGCCACGCCCAGAGCTTGCCTGAGGCAATGCAGCATGCGCTGGACGTCCATCCGGAGGTGCAGGCCGGTGTAAATAGCCGCTTGTCTGCCGATGCCCAGTTGAAAGCGGCGAAGGGCGGCTATCTGCCGTCGGTCGATCTGCTCGGTGGCATTGGTCGCGAAGGCACCGATGACCCCTCTACGCGGGGTGCTGGCAACCATTGGGAAACCTTGACTCGCAGCGAGTCGAGCCTGCGTTTGCGGCAGATGGTTTTCGATGGCTTTGCCACTTCAAATGAAGTCGGTCGTCAGCAGGCGACGGTGAACTCCCGCGCTTATGAGCTGTTGGGTACTTCCGAGCGCACGGCGCTGAGCGTGGCACAGGTTTATCTGGACGTGCTGACGCGTGAAGACTTGGTGCGCCTGGCTGAAGATAACCTGCGCAGCCATGAACGGATCTACGATCAGATCAGCCTGCGCACCTCCCGTGGGGTGGGGCGTCTAGCTGACCTTGACCAGGCGGAAGCGCGTCTGGCGCAAGCGCGCAATAACCTGATTACCGAGCAAACCAACCTGGCGGACGCGCAAACCAACTACGTCAGTGCCGTCGGTCAAGAGGCTGCCGAACTGACTCGCCCACAAGGCTTGCTTGGCCAGTTGCCGGAGAGCCTCGGTCAGGCCCGTCAGCAGATGCTGGAGAACAGCCCGATTCTGAGTTCGGCGGAGTCGGACATCGTAGCCGCCGAGAAGCAGTACGAGGCGGCGAAGTCGACCTTCTATCCGCGCTTCGACGCCGAGTTGGCGCGTTCGGCGGATAACAACCTGGATGGCCAGGCTGGGCACGTCAACGATTGGCAGGCCATGCTGCGCATGCAGTACAACCTGTTTGCCGGCGGTAGCAACAAGGCGGACCTGCAATCGAAGTCCTACCAGGCCAATCAGGCCCTGGACATTCGCAACAATGCCTTGCGCGTACTCAATGAAGAGTTGGGCCTGGCCTGGAATGCGTTGAACAATGCCCGCGCGCAGCTACCCATCGCCCAGCAGTACGTGGATTACAGCGGTAATGTGCGTACTGCCTATCAGAAGCAGTTCAGCCTCGGTGAGCGCACTCTGCTCGATCTGCTGGACAGTGAAAATGAGTTGTTCACTGCGCAGCGTCGTCTGGCCGAGGTCAAATTTACCGAACTGTTTACTCAGTACCGGATCAAGGCGACCATGGGCGAGTTGCTCAAGAGTCAGGGAGTGGTCGCGCCACTGGCCTCCGTCGTGCAAGACGACGTGAAGCCACAGGTGAGTCTGCCTGGTTTGAATTGAGTGGTTTGCCGCCTAAGAAAAAGAGTGCCCCAGCGTGGAATCAGAAGTTAGTCGAGTTCAGCTCAGCCATGATCCACGTGGGCAGCATGACGATCCTTTATTGGACGGTCTGCTTTCGCTCTGCGCCCTGCACCAGAAGTCTGCCAGCCGGGCGATGTTAACCACAGGCTTACCCTTGCCGGCACAGCGCCTGAGTGCCGAGTTGCTGCCGCGTGCGGCAGCCCGGGCCGGTTTGCAGGGGCGCCTGTTGCAGCGCCGCCTGGAGCAAATTCCAGCGATGGCGATGCCGGCATTGCTGCTGCTCAAAGACGGCCGCAGCGCTGTGCTGATTGGCTGGGAGGCTGACGGCAAGGCGCGTTTGCTGCTTAGCGAGAGCGATGGTGGTGAGGTGCGGGTCGAGCCGCAGTTGCTGGCCGAGGATTACAGCGGCCAGGTGTTCTTCGCCCAGCCGCAGCACAAGTTCGATGTCAATCACGGCACCCTGATCCCGCGTGCGCGTTCCTGGTTCCGCGATACCTTGAAGCGCTCGCGTTGGCTGTATGCCGACGCCATCGCCGCCAGCCTGCTGATCAACGTGATCGCCTTGGCGGCGCCGCTGTTCGTCATGAACGTCTATGACCGCGTGGTGCCCAACCAGGCCGCAGCGACACTCTGGGTGCTGGCCATCGGGATCTCGGGCGCCTACCTGTTCGATCTGTTGCTCAAGTCGATGCGCGGCCTGTGCCTGGACCTAGCCGGCAAGAAGACCGACCTGATCATCTCCGCCACACTGTTCGAACGCATCGTCGGCATGTCCATGCGTTTTCGCCCGGCCCGGGTCGGCAGTTTCGCGCAGAACATCCATGAATTTCAGACGCTGCGCGACTTTCTCGCCTCGTTGACCCTGACCAGCCTGATCGACCTGCCGTTCACCTTGCTGGTGTTGCTGGTAATCGCGCTGCTGGGCGGGCATCTGGTGTGGATTCCGGTGCTGGCGTTCCCGATCGCCATGCTGATCGGCTGGGCGCTGCAAAAGCCGTTGGCGGAGACCATGGAGCGGACCATGGCGCTGTCGGCGGAGCGTCAGTCCAGCCTGATCGAGACGCTGGCCGGGCTGGATGCGGTCAAGGTCAACAACGCCGAAAGCGAGCGCCAGTATCAATGGGAGCAGACCATCGGCACCCTCAGCCGGTTGGAGTTGCGTGCGCGCATGCTGTCCAGCCTGGCGATGAACATCACCATGTTGATTCAGCAATTGGCCGGGGTGGTGATGATAGTGTTTGGCGTCTACCTGATCATCGATGGCAACCTGAGTATGGGTGGTTTGATTGCCTGCTACATGCTCAACGGCCGCGCCCTCGGCCCGCTAACGCAGCTGTCCGGGCTGCTCACGCGCTATCAACAGGCGCGGGTGACCATGGATTCGGTTGACCAGATGATGGAGCTGCCCCAGGAGCGCCATGAAGATGAGCGCCCGCTGACCCGCCAGACCCTGCAAGGTGCCATCGAGTGCCGGCAGTTGGACTTCAGCTACCCGAACCAACAGAACCCGGCGCTGAAAGGCCTCAACCTGGTCATTCGCCCGGGCGAGAAGGTCGGCATCATCGGCCGCAGCGGCTCGGGTAAGAGTTCCCTGGCCAAGCTGCTGGTCGGGCTCTATCAGGCCGATGCCGGCAGCCTGCTGGTGGATGGCGTGGATATCCGCCAACTGGATGTCAGCGAGTTGCGCCACAACATCGGCTACGTGCCGCAGGACATCCAGTTGCTCAGCGGTACGCTGCGCGACAATTTGGTCTCCGGTGCGCGTTACGTTGAAGACGAGTTGGTGTTGCAGGCGGCTGAGTTGGCCGGCGTGCATGAGTTCGCCCGGCTGCATCCGCAGGGCTATGAGTTGCAGGTGGGCGAGCGGGGGCAGCAATTGTCCGGCGGCCAGCGGCAAAACGTCGCCCTGGCCCGCGCGCTGTTGCTCAACCCGCCGATTCTGTTGCTCGATGAGCCGACCAGCGCCATGGATAACACCGGCGAGGAGCGCCTGAAACAGCGCCTGGTCGCGGTGCTGGCGAATAAGACCTTGGTGCTGGTCACGCACCGGGCCTCGATGCTGTCGCTGGTCGACCGCCTGATCATCATCGACAAAGGCTTGATCATCGCCGACGGCCCGAAAGCCTCGGTCATGGACGCGCTAAAGAAGGGGCAAATCAGTGTCGCCTAAAGTGTGGATGGGACAATTCCGGCAAAGCTTACGGGGCTACTTCAACGGCTCGGACTCGCTGAGCGGGCAACCGTTGCCGGAGGTCAGCAAGGCGCTGGTGGAGGATGCGCCGCGGGTGGTGCGGCTGACCATCTGGACGCTGATCGGCTTCTTCGTGTTTCTGCTGCTGTGGGCCAACTTTGCGGTGATTGACGAGGTTACCCGGGGCGATGGCAAGGCGATTCCGTCCTCCAAGCTGCAAAAAATTCAGAACCTCGAAGGCGGCATAGTCGCCGAGTTGTTCGTTCGCGAGGGCCAGGTCGTCAAGCTCGGTGACCCGCTGCTGCGCCTGGATGACACCCGCTTCGCTTCGAATGTCGGCGAGACCGAGGCCGATCGGCTGGCCTTGCTGCTGCGGGTCGAGCGCTTGAATGCCGAGGTTGAGGGGCGCCCGCTGAATGTGCCGCAGAGCGTGCTGAGCTTGGCCCCCGGCTTGGCGGCGAGCGAGCAGTCGCTGTATGAGAGCCGTCGCCAACAGTTGCAGGACGAGGTGGCCGGACTGCAAGAGCAACTGATTCAGCGTCAGCAGGAGTTGCGCGAGTTTGCTTCCAAGCAGGCGCAGTACCGCAACAGCCTGAATCTGCTGCGGCAGGAAATTCAGATGTCCGAGCCGTTGGTCGCCGAAGGCGCGATCTCCCAGGTCGAGGTGCTGCGGCTCAAGCGCGCCGAGGTGGAGAACCGTGGCCAACTGGAGGCCACCGGCCTGGCGATTCCACGGGCCGAGTCGGCGATCAAGGAAGTCGAGCGCAAGATCGACGAGACTCGCGGGCGTTTTCGCAGTGAGGCGCTGACCCAGCTGAACGAAACCCGCACCGATCTGAGCAAGATCGAGGCGACCGGTAAGGCGCTCGAGGATCGCGTCAGTCGCACCCTGGTCACCTCGCCGGTGCGCGGTATCGTCAAGCAGTTGCTGGTCAACACCATAGGTGGCGTGATCCAGCCCGGTAGCGATCTGGTGGAAATCGTGCCCCTGGACGACACCTTGTTGGTCGAGGCGCGCATTCGCCCGCAGGACATCGCCTTCCTTAATCCGGGGCAGGAGGCGGTGGTCAAGTTCACCGCCTATGACTACACCATCTACGGCGGGCTGAAGGCCAAGCTGGAGCAGATCGGTGCCGACACCATCACCGATGAGGAAGGCAATAGCTTCTACCTGATCAAGCTGCGCACCGATAAGAGCCACCTGGGGTCGGAGGAGCATCCGCTGCTGATCATTCCGGGGATGGTCGCCTCGGTGGACATCATCACCGGCAAGAAGAGCATTCTCAGCTACCTGCTCAAGCCGATCATTCGTGCCCGTGCCGAGGCATTGCGAGAACGTTGAGGCCGACGTTTTTGTAGGAACGGGCTACTCGGCAACGAACAGTTGCTGCACCACCGAAAAATCCTCCTGGCCGTGGCCCTGCTTGAGCAGCAAGCGATACAGGCTCAGTGCCAGCGCGCCCATCGGCGTGCTGCAGCCGGTGGCTTGTGCGGCTTCCTGGGCCAGGCCCAGGTCCTTGGCCATCAATTCCGCCATAAAGCCGCCGCTGTAGCCCTTCGATGCCGGAGCGTTTTCCATCACCCCGGGCCAGGGATTGTAGCGCTCCAGCACCCAGTTACCACCGGAACTCTGACGCATGATCTCGGCCAGGGTTTTCGGGTCGAGACCGTTGGCCACGCCGAGGGCCATACTCTCGGCGGTGCCGACCATCTGCACCGCCAGCAGCAGGTTGTTGCAGACCTTGGCCACCTGCCCGGCGCCATCCGGGCCGGCGTGGAAGATGTTCTTGCCCATGGCATTCAGCAGCGGCCGGGCTTTCTCCAGCGCACCGGCTTGGCCGCCGATCATAAAGGTCAGGGTGCCGGCCGCAGCGCCGGCGGTGCCGCCGGAGACCGGCGCATCCAGCATCTCCAGGCCCAGCTCGGCGGCGGCCTGGTGCACCTTCTTGGCCGACTCGGGGGCGATGGTCGAGCACTCCAGCACCAGGCGGCCGGGGGCGATATAGCCGAGCAGGCCCTGTTCGCCGAGGTACAGGCCTTCGACATGGCGGCTGGCCGGGAGCATGGTAATCACCACTTCGGCACCTTGCACGGCGTCGCGGGCGTCATTCGCGGCGTGGGCGCCTTCGGCCGCCAGCTCGTCGATGGCGCCTTGCTGCAAGTCGAAGACCTTGAGTTCGAAACCGGCCTTGAGCAGGTTGCGAGCCATGGGCAGGCCCATATGGCCGAGGCCGATAAAGGCGATTTTGTTCATGGTTGTGCTCCTTGGCCGAGGTGAGGCGATGTGGTTTACAAGTCCGCCAGCGGGTGCGGACCTTCCCAGGTCGGCTGGAAGTGCGCCTCGATGACGGCTGCGGGGATGTTGGCGACGTCCGGCCAGTGCCAGCGCGGCGCGTTGTCCTTGTCGATCAGGCGGGCGCGTACGCCTTCGGGGAATTCCGGGTGGCGACAGCAGTTCAGGCTCATGGTGTATTCCATCTGGAACACCTGCGCGAGTGACAGGTGTTTGCCCCGTTCGATCTGCGCCCACACCAGGTGCGCGGTGAGCGGGCAGCCAGCCGTCAGGGTCTTGGCCGCGCGGCTGAGCAGTGGGTCGCTAGCGTCTTGCAGGGCGCCGATGGCGCGCCAGGCACTGGGGAGGTCGGCGACATCCAGCAGCTTGTCGATAGTGTTGCGCCGCGTGAGCAACTGGGCTTGCGGCAGTTGCTGAGTGGCCTCGTGCTCCATGGCTTTGAGTAGGCTGTTCAGCTGCATGGCCGGTTGTTCTTGCCAGTTCAGTTGCAGCAGGCCCTGGATCAATTCGTCCTGCTGCTCGTCACGCAGGAAGCGGTCGGCCAGGCCGAGATCGAGCGCATCCTGGGCATTGATTTGCGTGGCGGTCAGACCGAGGAACAGGCCGAGCTTGCCCGGCAGGCGGCTGAGGAACCAACTGCCGCCGACATCCGGATACAGGCCGATATTGATTTCCGGCATCGCCAGGCGGCTGCTCGGGGTGACGATGCGGATGCCCGCGCCTTGCATCAAACCCAGCCCGCCGCCCAGCACATAGCCGTGGGCCCAACAGATCAGTGGCTTCGGATAGGTGTGGATGCGGTGGTCGAGGCGGTATTCGTCGGCGAAGAAGCGCCCGGCCAACGGCGGTACCTGGCCGGGATGCTCGCGGCAGGCATCGACCAGCCGGCGTACATCGCCGCCGGCGCAGAAGGCTTTCGGCCCGTTGCCCCGCAGGATCACGCAGGCGATGTCGGGGTCTGCGGCCCAGGCGTGCAGTTTGGCGTCCAATACCTCGATCATCGACAGCGAGAGGGCATTCAGGCTCTGTTCGGCATCCAGGCTGGCGATGCCGATGCGGGCGCCGTGCCGACTCACGAGCTCTTCGAAAGTTACGTTCATGTTGCCGGTTCCTGGTGCGCGCGGCGCACCCTACGGGTGTGTGTAGAGTGCGCTGTGCGCACCATCTAGGCTTATCGGTTGCGCCATTGCGGGTCGCGTTTTTCCAGGAAGGCGTTGACGCCTTCGCGGGTGTCGTCGGCATCGAACAGGTCGACGAAGCGCTCGCGCTCCTCGGGCAGCCAGCTGTTCGGCCCGCGTTCGCGGGCGCCCTGCAGCAGCGGCTTGATGGTGCGCACCGCGACCGGGCTCTGCCGCGCGACTTTGGCCGCGAGCAGCAGGGCATGGCCGCGGGCTTCCCCGTTGTCCACCACTTGTTCGACCAGGCCGATGCGCAGGGCGGTTTCCGCATCGACGCGCTCGCCGCAGAGAATCATGCGTTTGGCCCAGCCCTCGCCGATCAGCCAGGGCAGCGCCTGGGTGCCGCCGGCGCACGGCAACAGGCCGACCGTGGCTTCCGGCAGGGCCATTTGTGCCTGGCGCTCGGCGATGCGGATGTCGCAGGCCAGGGCGCACTCCAGGCCGCCGCCCATGGCGTAGCCATTGATCGCGGCAATCGACACGCCGCGGAAATCGCGCAGGGCCTCGAAGGCTTCACCGAAACACCGGGCCATCTCGCGGGCGCGGGCCTTATCGCCATCGGCGAAGAGCTTCAGGTCGGCCCCGGCGCTGAAGAATTTGCTGCCTTGGCCGGTGATTACCAGGGCGTAGATAGCGTCATCGCGATTGAGGTGCTCGATCAGTTGCTTGAGGCCGATCAGCGAGTCGCGATCCCAGGTATTGGCCGGCGGGTGGTTGATGGTGAGCAGGGCGGTGTGCCCGTGCTTCTCCACCGTCAGCTTGTGGGTCAGGTCGAAGAGACCGGGGTTGTAGGCTTCTACGGCGTTGCTCATAAGCGATTTATCCCTGTTTTCGTCAGTTACAGCAGTTGATCGAGCATACCGCCTTGCTCCAGCAGGCGTCGCGCCACGATCACGCGCATGATTTCGTTAGTGCCCTCGAGGATCTGGTGCACGCGACTGTCGCGTACCCAGCGCTCCAGCGGGTAATCATTCAGGTAGCCATAGCCGCCGTGCAGTTGCAGCGCCGCATTGCACAGCTCGAAGCACTGGTCGGTGGCGAAGCGCTTGGCCATGGCACAGTAGAGGCTGGCTTCCGGGTGTTGCTGGTCGAGCTTGTGCGCGGCCAGGCGCACCATCTGCCGGCTGGCGGTGAGGTCGGTGAGCATGTCGGCGAGCTTGAACTGCAGGGCCTGGAACTCTGCCAGCGCTTTGCCGAATTGCTTGCGCTCCTCGACATAGCGCAGCGATTGCTCGAGCGCGGCCTGGGCCGCGCCGAGCGAGCAGCTGGCGATATTCAGGCGGCCGCCATCCAGGCCCTTCATCGCGTAGACGAAGCCCTGGCCTTCCGGGCCGATGCGGTTGCCCGCCGGAATGCGCACGCCCTCGAAGCTGATCGAACGGGTCGGCTGCGCCCGCCAGCCCATCTTCAATTCATTGCGCCCATAGCGCACGCCGGGGGCATCGGCCGGCACCAGAAAGCAGGAGATGCCCTTGGCGCCGTCTTCCCCGGTACGCGCCATGACGATCAGAACTTCGGTGCTGCCGGCGCCGGAGATAAACGACTTGCTGCCGTCGATGAGGTACTCGTCACCCTCGCGTCTGGCGCGGGTGCGCAGGTGCGCGGCATCGGAGCCGGCGTCCGGTTCGGTCAGGCAGTACGAGGCGAGCAGCTCGCCGCTGATCAGGCGTGGTAGCCATTCGGCTTTCAACGCCGGGTCGGCAAAGCTGGCGAGCATCCAACTGGCCATGTTGTGAATGGTCAGGTAGGCGGTGGTGGCGACACAGCCGGCCGACAGCTGCTCGAAGATCAGCGAGGTCGACAGCCGCGAGAGCCCCAGGCCGCCATCCTCCTCGCCGATATACAGGGCCAGATAACCCTGCTCGGCGGCGCGGCGGATCACGTCCACGGGGAAGTGATGGTCACGATCCCAGTCGGCGGCGTGCGGTGCCAGTTCATGGCTGGCGAAGGCCCGCGCACTCTCCACCAGCAGGCGTTGTTCTTCAGAAAGGTCGAAATCCATGTCTTCTCCATGTGCGCCGAAACCCAGCTTGATGTTGCGCTGGGTTTCGGCGGGTTTTAATCGGCCTACTTCAACTGAATGGTCATATTCGGCCCAGTCACCGGACTCTCATCGAACCAGCGGCTGGTGACGGTCTTGGTCTCGCTGTAGAAGCGCACGGCCTGTTTGCCGTAGGCGTGCAGGTCGCCGTAGAACGAGCCTTTCCAGCCGGTGAAGGAGAAGAACGGCAGCGGTACCGGCACCGGCACGTTGATGCCGACCTGGCCGACTTCGATGTCGTGCTGGAAGTGCCGCGCGGCGCCACCCGAGCTGGTGAAGATCGAGGTGCCGTTGCCGTAGGGGCTGTCGTTGATCAGTTTGATCGCGTCCGCCAGGCTCTCGACCTCCATGCACACCAGCACCGGGCCGAAGATTTCTTCGCGGTACAGGCCCATCTTGGTGGTGACCCCACGGAACAGGCTGGGGCCGAGCCAGTTGCCGTTGGGGTAGCCAGGCACTGTGCAGTGGCTGCCGTCGAGCAGGCACTCGGCGCCTTCGGCTTTGCCTTCGGCAATCAGGCGTTGCACGCGTTGCTTGGCGTGCTGGCTGATCAGCGGACCGTAGGCGGCGTGCGGGTCATTCCAGTAGCCGGGGCGCAGTTCGGCCATTTGCCCGGCCAGCTCGGGGATCCAGTTGTTCGCTGCGCCGACGAAGACCGCCACGCTGATCGCCATGCAGCGTTGCCCGGCGGCGCCGCAGCTGGCGCCAACCAGGTTGCTCAGCACCTGACCCTTGTTCGCGTCGGGCATTATCACCATATGGTTCTTCGCCCCGGCGAAGGCTTGCACGCGCTTCAGATGGGCGGTGCCGGTGCGGTAGATATGCTGGCCCACCGGCACCGAGCCGACGAAGGAGATGGCGCGGATATCCGGGTGGGTGAGCAGGGCGTCGACTTGTTCGCGGCCACCGTGCAGCACCTGCAGCACGCCTTTCGGGGCGCCGGCCTGGATAAACAGCTCGGCCAGCCGGTTGGGGGTCATGGGGTCCTGTTCGGACGGTTTGAGGATGAAGCAGTTGCCGGCGGCGATGGCCAGCGGGAACATCCACAGGGGAATCATCGCCGGGAAGTTGAACGGGGTGATGCCGACGCAGACGCCGAGCGGCTGGATCCAGCTGGCGGTATCGATACCGCGGGCGACGTTTTCGACGGTTTCGCCCATCATCAGGCTGGCGATGTTGGCGGCCTGCTCGGCGACTTCGATGCCGCGCCAGACGTCGCCCTTGGCATCGGCGAAGGTCTTGCCGGTTTCCTTGGCGAGGATTTCCGCCAGCTCGTCGTGGTGTTCCTTGAGCAGGTGCTGGTAGCGCAGCATCAGGCGCGCACGCTCGGATACCGGCACTTCACGCCAGCTGAGGAAGCTTTCCTTGGCGCTGGCGATGGCGGCTTCGATTTCCTCGTGGGTGGCCTTGGGGGCCAGGGCCAGGACTTCCTGAGTCGCCGGGTCGGTCACTTCGATCAGCTCGCGGGAACGGCTCTCGCGCCACTCACCGGCAATCAATTGCGCCATTAGCTTGCTCATCGCACTCTCCACGGGATGGGGTTGCCGACATTTATATATAGCGACTGTTGGGCGTGCTGAGGATTGACGATCTTGGTCGGTGGATGGACGATCTTGGGATTGATTATCGCTCGGCCCGCCAGGCCGAAGGATGGCACCGCATGGTCCGTAGCGTCGAAACCTCCAACTGGCCCCTGCCGGCCAATGGCCTGCGCTTTATCACGCCGCCGCGCCTGCGCCGGGCGCTTTCCCGTCATCCGCTGGCGATGGGCTGCTATCCGCTGGCGTTGGGGTTTTATCCCGAGGCATACGGGCATCGCATGAGTCGCCCGCAGCCGGAGGATCATCTACTGCTCTATTGCCGCGCCGGCCAGGGTTGGTTGGAAACCGAGGATGGACGATTCGAGGTCGGCGGTGGTGATCTGCTGTTGCTGCCAAAAGGTCGCGCACATGCCTACGGCGCGGACGCCAACCGACCCTGGACGCTCTATTGGGTGCATTTCGAGGGCGAGTTGGCGGCGGAGTTTTTGCGCCCGCTGGGCGAGGGGCCGATCTGGCGGATTGGCGTGCAACCGCGTCTGCTGGCGGAGTTCGATGCGCTGCTGGGGTTACGCCGGCAAGGCCTGAGCCTGCCGCATTTCATTCTGGCGGCGCACCAGTTGCAGATGCTGCTGACTTCCCTGGCGGTCCTGCCGGCGCGGGCCACGCTGAAGTCTGGACGGGTGTTGGATGTGGATGCGGTGCAGGCGGTGATGCGCGCCCATCTACACGGCGCGCTGAACCTCGACCAACTGGCGGCGCAGTTCAAGCTGTCGCGCTTTCACTTCGCCAAGACCTACCGTGCGCTGACCGGCTACGCGCCGATCCAGGACTTTATCCGGCTGAAAATGGCCCACGCCTGCCGTCTGCTGGATGAGGGCGAGCAGGGTATCGGCCAGGTTGCCGAGCAGTTGGGTTACGAGGACGTGTATTACTTCTCGCGGTTATTTCGCAAAGTCGTCGGCATGGCGCCCAGTCACTACCGGGCGCTGCACCAGGGCTGATGGGCATAGAGATTGGACTATCGCGTAGGAGCGGGTGCAATGATCGCCATGCCGGTGGCGCCGTATCGGCACTTGCCTTGACTTGCCCGGAGCGCTTCTCTAGGTTGCCGTTTTTGTTCGTGTTCAGGCCGCGCTACGCGCAGGCCTGCTGGGGGGATGGATGAACGCCGCGGATGACCGTATCAAACTCGAAGCGGGTTGGAAAAACGCCCTGCGCGAGGAATTCGACAAGCCCTATATGCGCGAGCTGAGCGAGTTCTTGCGCAATGAGGCGGCGGCCGGTAAGGAGATCTATCCGCCACGGCCGCTGATCTTCAACGCGCTCAACCTGACGCCGCTGGATCGGGTCAAGGTGGTGATCATCGGCCAGGACCCCTATCACGGCCCCGGCCAGGCCCATGGCTTGTGTTTCTCGGTGCAGCCGGGGGTAGCCCCGCCGCCGTCCTTGCTGAACATCTACAAGGAACTGAAGCGCGACCAGAATATCGAGATCGCCCAGCACGGCTGCCTGCAGAGTTGGGCGGAGCAGGGCGTGTTGCTGCTCAATACCTCGCTGACCGTCGAGCGTGCGCTCGCCGGCTCCCACGCGGGCAAGGGCTGGCAGCTGTTTACCGATAAGGTCATTGAAGCGGTCAGCGCCCATCAGCCGCGCCTGGTTTTCCTGCTCTGGGGCGCCCATGCGCAGAAGAAGGAAAGCCTGATCGACCCGACCAAGCACCTGATCCTGCGCTCGCCGCACCCCTCGCCGTTGTCGGCCCATCGCGGTTTTATCGGTAACGGGCACTTTGGCCGCACCAATAAGTTTCTGCTGCAACACGGCCTCGAGCCGATCGACTGGCGACTGCCGGAGCTGAGTCAGGGCTGATGTTTCTGCCAGAGCCTGAACACCGGCTCTGCGAGAAACAGCACCAGCAATAACCGCAACACCTGCAACGCCGTCACCAGCGGCACCGAGAGGTGGAGTGCCTCGGCCGTCAAGCTGAGCTCGGCGATGCCGCCGGGCATCATGCCGAGCATCAGCGCCTGCTGATCCAGCGCGCCGAGCCAACCCAAAACCTGCGCGGCGAGCGCGGCGAACAGCATCATCAAGGCGGTAGCCAGCAGAGTGCGAGCGATAAACGCGGGTGCCCTGCGAAAGAACAGCCTGTCGAAGTGGCAACCCAGCGCACTGCCGATCAACCATTGGCCCAGCGCGCTAGCGAAGCCGGGCAGGCCGATCTGCAGGTCGAAGCCGAGGCTGATCGCCGCGCTGACCACCAGCGGGCCGAGCAGCCAGGGATTCGGTTGGCGCAGGCGTTGCCAGAACACCGCCACCAGCGCACCTGTGGGAAACAGCAGGGCCAGCCAGCGCCAGTCCACCGCTGCGGCTTGATGTACGGGCGCTCCAGCACCCAGCAGCCACTGGAACAACGCGGGCACACTAAGTATCACCAGCAGCAGACGCAGACTTTGCCCGGCCGCGACCCGGCTGGCGATGGCGCCATTGCGGGCGCCGAGGTTGAGCATTTCGCTGGCGCCGCCCGGCATGCTGGCGAAGAACGCGGTGGCGCGATCCTCGCCGCTGCGGCGCAGTAGCGAGACGCCGATCAGGCAGGACAGTGTGGTCAGCAGCGCGCCGACCAGGATGATGCCGTTATGCGACAGCACCTGTTCGAGCACCGCCGGGGTGAAGTGCAGGCCGATGCCAATGCCGATGATCCATTGCCCGCATTTGCGGGCGCCGGGTACTTCAGCCAACTGCCAGCCCGCCAGGCAGCGCAGCAGAATCACCGTCAGCAACGAGCCGATCATCCACGGCAGTGGCCAGTCAACCAGGCTGGCCAGGTAGCCGCCGGCCAGGCCGACCAGCGGCGTTCCCCACCAGTCCGGCCAGGTTCTTTCAGCCATTCGCCAGCTCGCGCCGCAGGGCAGCACGCTTACGCAGGATACGGACGATCGGCAGCACCAGCATGGCCGCTACCAGCACCCAGCAGCCGATGCTGATCGGGCTGGCCCAGAGAATGTCCAGGTTGCCGTTGGAGATCGACAGTGCGCGGCGCAGGTTATCTTCCATCAAGCCGCCCAGCACAAAGCCGAGCAGCAGCGCCGAGAGCGGGAAATCCAACTTGCGCAAGACGTAACCGAAGACCCCGATGCCGACCATCAGCAGCAGGTCGAAGGTCGTCGCATGCACGGCGTAGACGCCGATCGAGGTGATGATCGCGATCAGCGGCACCAGCGCCCAGTTCGGCACGCTGAGGATGCTGGTGAATACGCGGATCATCGGCACGTTGAGGATCAACAGCATGATGTTGGCGATGAACAGCGAGGCGATCAGGCCCCAGACGATGTCCGGTTGGTTCTGGAACAGCAGCGGGCCGGGGGTGATGTTGTATAGCGATAGCGCGCCCAGCATCACCGCGGTAGTGCCGGAGCCCGGCACGCCGAGGGTCAGCATGGGGATCAGGTTGCCGCAGGCGCAAGCGCCGATGGCGGATTCCGGTGCGGCCAGGCCGCGCATGTCGCCCTGGCCGAACTTGCCTTTCGAGCCGATCAGATTCTTCTCGCTCATATAGGCCACCGCACTGCCGACGGTCGCGCCGGCGCCGGGCAGCACGCCGAAGACGAAGCCGATCAGGCCGCCACGCAGAGTGGTCATGAAGGTGAAGGTGACTTCCTTGAAGTTGAACATCATGCGGCCGCTGGCTTTGATCGCCTGTTGTCCGTGCTGGGTTTTCTCCAGCATCAGGAGAATCTCGCTGACCGAGAACAGGCCCAGGACCAGGACCACGAACTGAATGCCGTCGGCCAGGTGGACGTTGTCGCCGGTGAAGCGGTACACGCCGCTGTTGGCGTCGATGCCGATAGTCGCGAGGAACAGCCCGAGCAGCGCCGCAACCAGGGTTTTCACCGGTTTATCGCCGGCCATGCCACCCAGGCAGACAATGGCGAAGACCATCAGCACGAAATACTCCGCCGGGCCGAAGGCAATCGCCCATTTCGCCAGCAGCGGGGCGAACAGGACCATGCCGATGATGGCGATGAACGCGCCGACGAAGGAGCTCCAGGCCGAGAGCGACAGCGCGACCCCGGCCAGGCCCTGGCGGGCCATCGGGTAGCCGTCGAGGGTGGTCATCAGGGTCGAGGCCTCGCCGGGAATGTTCAGCAGAATCGAGGAGATGCGTCCGCCGTACTCGCAGCCGAGGTAGACGGCGGCGAGCAGGATCAGCGCCGATTCCGGTGGCAGGCCGAGGGCGAAAGCCACGGGAATCAACAGCGCTACGCCGTTGATCGGGCCGAGGCCGGGTAGCAGCCCGACTATGGTGCCGATAAAGGTGCCGATGAGGGCCGCCGTCAGGTTATAGGGGGTCATGGCAACGCCGAACCCCTGACCGAGCAAGCTTAAGGTATCCATGTCATCACTCCAGCACGCTGAGCAAACCCAGCGGCAGCGGTACGTCGAGCACTTTGTCGAACAGCAGATAAAGACCAATCGCCAGGCCGAGGCTGACCAGCACCGCGGGTTTCCAGGGCGCGCCATAGAGCATGGCCAGGCCGATACCGACCAGGCTGCTGCTGATGATCAGGCCGAGCGGCTCGAACAGTGCGGCATAGGCCAGCAGCATGACGATGCACAGGCCGATCTTGCGCAGCGTGGCGTTGTCCAGCGGGTGGTCGTCGTGCCCTTTGCTCAGGCGGGTCGGGCGAATGGTCAGGTAGATCAGGCCGATTGCGCTCAGGCCGAGGATCAACAGCGGGTAGGCGCGCGGGCCGACCGGTTCGTAGGAGAAGGCCGTCTGGTATTGCCAGGCGAACACGGCGAGCGCCGCGCAGGCGATGAGCCCGCTCAGGGTGAACAAGCGTTGGAACAGCATGGGCAGGTCCTCGCGGGAACAGGCAGAGGAGCGCGCTGGCCAGGCCCTTCTCGACAATTGAGAGGCAGGGCCGGCCAGCGCGCGGTCGGTTACTGAATCAGGCCGAACTCCTTGGCCAGCAGCTTGTAGTCGGCGACCTGCTTCTTCACGTAGCTATCCAGTTCCGGGCCGGTCATCGCGAAGGGGAACAGCTCGCGCTGGTCGCGCAGCTTGGCGAAATCATCGGAAGTCAGCAGTTTGTCGAAGGCGTCCTTCCACCAGTTGTACTCGGCGTCGCTGACTTTTGGCCCGAGGTAGAAGCCGCGCACCACAGGCCAGACGATGTCGTAGCCTTGTTCCTTGGCGGTCGGGATGTCGGCCATCGCCGCTTCTGGCAGGCGCTGTTCGGCGAACACCGCGAGCAGGCGCATGCCACCGCTCTGGACGTGCGGCATGGAGTCGGAGATGTCGGTGCTGCCAACTTGAATATGCCCGCCGAGCAGGGCGGTAGCGATTTCCCCGCCGCCTTCCAGGGCGACATAGCGCAGCTTGCGCGGGTCGATGCCGGCCGCGCGCGCGATCAGTGCGGTCTGCATCCAGTCCTGGCTGCCGACTGTGCCGCCGGAGCCGATCACCACCTTGTCCGGGTTCTCCTGGAGGGCTTTGACCAGATCGTTGAGGGTCTTGTACGGCGAGTCGCTGCGCACCGCGATAGCGCCATAGCTGGTGCCGACCGCCGCCAGCCATCTCACGGCGTTCTCGTCGAAACGGCCGAATTTGCCCTGCGCCAGGTTGAGCAGCGACCCGGAAGAGAAGGCGACTATGGCGTTGCCATCGGTCGGCCGCTGCGCGACCACGGCGTTATAGGCCACCGCACCGACGCCGCCGGGCATATAGGTGACGCGCATCGGTTTGGTCAGCAGCTTGGCGTCCAGCAGGCCGCTTTGCGCGAGCTTGCAGGTCAGGTCGAAACCGCCGCCGGGCGCGGCCGGGGCGATGCACTCGGGGCGCTTGGGTTCGGCGGCCAACAGCTGGCCGGCAAACACCAGGCAGGACGCCGCCAGGGCGGCGCGGGTCAGGACAGTTTTCATGGGCTGGATCTCCTGTGGAGTTTTATTGTGGGTCAAGCGTTACCAGATCGGCAGGCTGTAGCCGACGATCACACGGTTCTCGTCCGCATCGCGGGCGAAGTCGGAGCGGAAGCTGGCATTGCGCAGGCGTACATAGAGGTTTTTCAGCGTGCCGCTCTGCACCACGTATTTGAGCTCGATGTCGCGTTCCCACTCGCCGCCGGCAATCCGGGCGTCGTCACCGCTGACGTAGCGGGTGGTGAAGCTCAGGCCGGGCAGACCGAGGCTGGCGAAGTCGTAGTCGTAACGGGCTTGCCAGGAGCGCTCGTCGGCATTGGCGAAGTCGTTGATCTGCGAGAAGTTGACCAGGTAGGGGTCGCTACCGTCGATATAGGCATAGCCGGTGTCGCCGCGCATGTCCTGGTAGGCGAGGCCGAGCTTGTGGCCGCTGATGGCATAGCTAAGCATGCCGTTCAGCGCGCGGTTGTCGATCTTGCCGGCATTCGATGCGCCGCTGTCGTCACTGAGCATCAGGCGCAGATCGGCGGACAGGGTGCCGGCGCCCAACGGGTGGCTGGTCAGCAGGCCGAAGAAGTGCTGGCGGTAGATGTCGTCCAGCTCGGCGAAGTAGTAGCGCCCGGTCAGGCCCTTGGCGAACTGGTAGTCGAGGCCGGCCAGGTCCAGGTGATCGCTGCTCACGCCGCGGGCGAAGCGCTTGTTCTTGCTGTTGAGCAGCAGGTCCTCGGAGTTGCTCGAGGCGCGGTCGATGACCTTGTCCAGGCGCCCGCCGGTGAAAGTCAGGCCGTCCAGCTCGGAGGAGCTGAGCAGGCCGCCTTCGAAGACCTGCGGCAACAGGCGGCTGTCGCTGGCCTTGACCACCGGCAACTCGGGAACGTGCGAACCGTAGCCTAGCTCGGTGCTGGAGACCTTGACCTTGGCGGTCAGGCCCAGGCGGCTGAACTCGTCCGGGGTGCCGCCGTCGTCCTGTACCGGAAACAGGTCGGTGCCGGTGCGACCGCCGCCGGAGTCCAGCTTCAGGCCGAGCATGCCCAGGGCGTCGAGGCCGAAGCCGAGCGTGCCGTCGGTATAGCCGGACTGGATGTCGAGAATGAAGCCCTGGCCCCATTCCTCACGCTTGTTCTGGCCGTCGCCCTCGCGGAAGTCGCGGTTCAGGTAGATGTTGTTGGCGGACAGGCTGGCCTTGCTGTCTTCGATAAAGTCGGCGTGGGCGACGGGGGCGAGCAGGGTCGCGGTGACGGCTAGGCTAAGCAAATGTGCAGGCGGCAGTGCCTGGCGTGAGGCTGTCAGCATCGTGTGGTATCCATTGTTGTTTTTGTTACGGCGGCACACCACTGTGCGAACCGTTTTGGTGGGTGGTTCGAGCCACCCTAAGCCGATGCTAGGGGGGCAAGCTTTCGCCAAGCTTTCAGCGCTAAAAGTTTTTCAACGGCCAGCGTTGGCTGGCATTTTGGTCATTCACAGGGCGCGCTGCGCCTGTAAACTCCGGCCCTTGAATAGTGCGGGTAGCGCTGCCGGCAGCGGTTTTTGACTCAGGCTTTAGTGGAGGTGGCGGTGCGAATTCTGCTGGTCGAAGACCATCCGCAACTGGCGGCAAGCGTGACCCAGGCATTGAAGAGTGCCGGTTGGACGGTGGATGTGCTGCACGACGGGGTGGCCGCTGACCTGGCGCTGAGCAGCGAAGAGTACGCCCTGGCGATTCTCGACATCGGCCTGCCGCGGATGGATGGCTTCGAGGTGTTGGCCCGCTTGCGCGGACGTGGCAAGACCCTGCCGGTGCTGATGCTGACCGCCCGCAGCGAAGTGAAAGACCGCGTGCATGGGCTGAATCTGGGGGCTGACGATTACCTGGCCAAGCCCTTCGAGCTGAGCGAGCTTGAGGCACGGGTCAAGGCGTTGCTGCGTCGCAGCGTGCTCGGTGGCGAGCAACAGCAGCGCTGTGGCGATCTGGTCTATGACCTGGGCACCCGGCGTTTCAGCTTGCTGGACGACATCCTCAGTTTGACCTCCCGGGAACAAGCGGTGCTGGAGGCCATGATCGCCAGGCCGGGGCGGGTGATGAGCAAGGAGCAGCTGGCGGCTCAGGTGTTTGGTCTGGATGAAGAAGCCAGCGCCGACTCCATCGAGATCTACGTCCATCGCCTGCGTAAGAAGCTTGAGGGCAGCAGCGTGCACATCGTCACGTTCCGCGGTTTGGGCTACCTGCTGGAGCCCATCGGTGGCTGAACCGGGCAGCCTGCGCGGGCGACTGTTACGCCGCCTGGCACTGCTGCTGGCGCTGATTCTGTTGCTCAGCAGCTTGAGCGCCTATTGGAGTGCCCGGCGCGCCGCGGACACGGCCTATGACCGCACCTTGCTGGCCTCGGCGCGGGCGATTGCCGATGGCTTGTACGCCGACGACGGCAAGCTCAAGGCCAATGTGCCCTACGTCGCCCTGGACACCTTTGCCTACGACAGCGCCGGGCGCATCTACTACCAGGTGCTGGATTTGAACGGTGCGCTGGTTTCCGGTTACGAGGATCTGCCGGCTGCCCCGCCGGGCACGTCACGGACCGATGATTATCCGGCTCTGGCACGGTTTTACGATGCGCAGTACCGCGGCCAGGGCGTGCGGGTGGTCAGCCTGTTGCAGCCGGTGAGCGAGCCGCAGCTCAATGGCGTCGCCGAAATTCGTGTGGCCGAGACCCAGGGCGCACGCGAGCGCATGGCTCGCGACTTGTTGTTCGGCACCTTGTGGCGCATGGGCTTGCTGTCGTTCAGCGCGCTGGTACTGGTGTGGCTGGCGGTCAGCATCGCGCTGCGCCCGCTGGAGAGTTTGCGCCGGGCGGTGGCCGAGCGCGCCAGCGACGATCTGCGTCCGCTGCCGGAGGCGCCGTTACCGCGCGAGTTGCAGCCGTTGGTCAGCGCTCTCAATCAGTTCAATGCCCGGCTGCGCGGTTTATTCGAGCGGCAGGCGCACTTCATCGCCGAGGCTTCCCACGAATTGCGCACGCCGTTGGCGGCGCTCAAGGCGCGGCTGGAGTTGGGCCTGCGCGCGCAGGAGCCGCAGGTCTGGCGCAGCACCCTGGAAGAGTCGGCACAGAACACCGAACGCCTGACCCAACTGGCCAATCAGCTGCTGTCCCTGGCGCGCATCGAAAGCGGCGCGCGGGCGATTGCCGAAGGCGGCGCACAGCGCATCGACCTCAGCCAGTTGGCCCGCGAACTGGGTCTGGCCTTGGCGCCGCTGGCCCATGCGCGTGGGGTGTCGTTGGCGCTGGAAGCCGAGCAGTCGGTGTGGCTGCGTGGCGAGCCGACCCTGCTCAATGAGCTGCTCTGCAACCTGGTGGATAACGCCCTGGCGCACACTCCCAGTGGCGGCAATGTGATCTTGCGGGTGCTGGAGCCTGGGGTGCTGGAGGTGGAGGACGATGGCCCGGGTATTCCGTTAGATGAACGCGAAAAGGTCTTCGAACGTTTCTACCGGCGTCACCCGCAGGGCACGGGCGCCGGCCTGGGCTTGGCGATAGTCGGGGAGATCTGCCGTGCGCATCTGGCCACGATCAGCCTGCATGACGCGGCACGGGGTGGCTTGCGGGTGCGGGTGGAGTTCCCGCCCGAGGGGCGCTGAGCAGGGCGCGCGGGTGCTACTGCAGCATGCTCATCGCCGCTTCCAGGGCAGCGGCGAGGTCTTCATCCGCCTATAAATCGGCACGCGGAGCGAGGCCGAGCTTGGCGAAGGCGGGCACCTGGCTCATGGCTATGTCTCTGGGAAAGGCGGCGCTTGGAAAGCTGGCCGCCTGACTGGGTAGGGTTAGCGTTGGATCTCGCGATTGGAGTCCAGCGTATAGGGCAATTCCAACAAGCTGAGCGCTGGGCCTGCTTCGCTGCCGAGCCGGATACGGCCGTCGCTCACTGCATCTTCCTGCAGCACGGCGAGCAGCTCGATGCCGTTTTCCGCGTGAGCCGCCAGCACCACCTCGCCGACGCCTGAGCGGTGAACCGGGGAGAACAGCTCGGTGGCCGCTGCCGGTAGTTCGCCGGCGTCCAGGCGCAAGCGATACAGACGCCGCTTGAGCTTGCCCAGGTACTGCATGCGCGCGACGATTTCCTGGCCGGTGTAGCAGCCTTTCTTGAAACTGACGCCGCCTAGGGCCTGCAAATTCAGCATCTGCGGGATAAAGAGTTCGCGCGTAGCCCCCACGACCTGACCGATGCCGGCGCGCACCTGGGCGAGCAGCCAGCTATTGAGCGGTGCTTGCGGCACGTGCGCGGCGAGGCGGGCTTGCAGGGACTCGGCGGCGCTGGCGGGAGCCCAGAGCTCGGCGCGGCCGTCGGCCAGGCGGATGGCGATCGAGTCGGTGCCACGCGCCACGTGGTCGGCTTGCGGTGCCAACTCCAGGCCCAGCTCGGCCAGCACGGCATCGGCCCCGCACAGGCCGAAGCGCACCCAGCGGGCGCTTTCATCGCCGAGTTTGGCTTTGGAAAAAACGGCGTATTTCTGCAGTTCGGCCAACTGCGACTCCAGCAGTTCGCTGGCCATCGCCAGGAGATAGCCGTCGCCGTCCGTCAGGATGCGAAAGCTCGACAGCATGCGCCCTTTGGGCGTGCAGCGGGCACCGAGGCTGGCCGTGGTGGCGTTAAGGTAGTTGAGGTTGCAGGTCAGCTGGCCCTGGAGGAACTTGCTGGCGTCAGGGCCGCGGACGGCGAGAACGCCCTCGTGGGGCAGCGTGCAGAAAAAAGCGGAGTCGGCCATTGAGAGTCGCTGAGTAAAAAGTCTGGGGGCCCATCATAGGGCTCAGCCAAGAGCTTGTCAGCGGGTGCCGGTGAGCGCTCTGCACCGTTATACTGCCGGTCTATTTTGCAGGAGCCGCTCGCATGGTCGACGCTATTGAACTCAACCGACTCTTTTGGCATAGCCGCCGCGGCATGCTGGAGCTGGATGTGCTGTTGGTGCCCTTCGTCAGAGAGGTTTACCCCAACCTCGACGCGGCAGATCGGGAACGCTACCGCAAGTTGCTGGAGTGCGAGGATCAGGACATGTTTGGCTGGTTTATGCAGCGCGGCGAGCCGGAAGACGCCGATCTGCGCCGCATGGTTCGGATGATTCTGGATCGTGTCCAGCCCAAGTAAGGTCTTCGAATGTCGCTGGCGCGCCTCGCGGCTGCTGCTGGCGGTTTATCTGGCGGCGCAGGTCGCTGCGCTGGGCGCGCTGGTTTTCGCGGAAATTCCACTCTGGGCGTGCCTGCTCGGGCTGTTGTCGTGCCTGGCGCATGCAGCCTGGGTGCTGCCGCGGCAGATCTTGCTGAGTGACAGGACGGCGTTTCGTGGCCTGCGCCATGACGCCGACGGCTGGCAGCTGTGGAGTGCGCAGAACGGCTGGCAAGCCGTCCAGCTGCGCCCGGATAGTCTGGCGTTGCCGCTGGCGGTGGTGTTGCGCTTTCGTCTGGCGGGCGAGTGGCGGGTGCGCGGCTTGTGCATCCCGCGCGATGCGCTGGCGCCGGAGATGCACCGGCGCTTGCGGGTTCGGCTGAAGTTTACTCGCCGTAGATGGGCGGCACCAGGATAGTGTCGCGTGCTTCGGGCAGCTGCTCCGGGTAGTCCAGGGTGTAGTGCAGGCCACGGCTCTCGTGGCGTTGCATGGCCGAGCGGATAATCAGTTCGGCGACTTGCGCCAGGTTGCGCAGCTCGATCAGGTCACGGCTGACCTTGTAGTTGCTATAGAACTCGTCGATTTCATCCAGCAGCAGGCGTACCCGGTGTTCGGCGCGCTGTAGACGCTTGTTGGTGCGCACTATGCCGACGTAGTCCCACATGAAACGCCGCAACTCGTCCCAATTGTGCGCGATGATGACGTCTTCGTCGGAATCGGTTACCTGGCTCGCATCCCAGCTCGGCAGCGCTTGCGGCGCCGGGCTGTGCGGCAGGTGTTGGAGAATGTCGGCGGCCGTCGAGCGGGCGTAGACGAAACATTCCAGCAGCGAGTTGCTGGCCATCCGGTTGGCACCGTGGAGGCCGGTGAAACTGGTCTCGCCAATCGCGTAGAGGCCCGGCACATCGGTGTGGCCGTGCTGGTCGACGACCACGCCACCGCAGGTGTAGTGCGCGGCCGGCACCACCGGAATGGCCTCGCGGGTGATGTCGATGCCAAAGTCCAGGCAGCGCTCATACACAGTCGGGAAGTGCGCCTTCACGAAGTCCGCCGGCTTGTGGCTGATATCCAGGTACACGCAGTCGACGCCGAGGCGTTTCATCTCGTGGTCGATGGCCCGCGCCACGATGTCGCGCGGGGCCAGCTCGGCGCGTGGGTCGAAACGCTGCATGAAGCGCTCGCCATTGGGCAGCTTGAGCAAGCCACCTTCGCCGCGTATGGCCTCGGTCACCAGAAAGCTCTTGGCCTTCGGGTGGTACAGGCAGGTCGGGTGGAATTGATTGAACTCCAGATTGCCGACCCGGCAACCGGCGCGCCAGGCCATGGCGATGCCATCGCCGCAGGCACCGTCCGGGTTGCTGGTATACAGATAAACCTTGGAGGCGCCCCCGCTGGCCAGCACGGTGAAGCGCGCGCCATAGGTGTCGACCTCACCGCTGGCGCGATTGAGGATGTAGGCGCCGAGGCAATTATGCCCGGGTAAGCCGAGTTTGCGCTCGGTGATCAGGTCGACCGCGACCCGCTGTTCCAACAGTTCGATGTTCGGGCGTTGCTTGGCTTGAGCCAGCAAGGTGTTGAAGATGGCGGCGCCGGTGGCGTCGGCGGCGTGAATGATGCGCCGATGGCTATGGCCACCCTCGCGGGTCAGATGAAACTCGAAGCCACCGTCCTCGCGCGCGGTCTCATCATCGCGGGTGAAAGGCACACCTTGCTCGATCAGCCATTCGATCGCCTCGCGGCTGTGCTCTACGGTGAAGCGCACGGCATCTTCACGGCAGAGCCCGGCGCCGGCGTTAAGAGTGTCCCCGACATGCGACTCGACGGTGTCGGCATTATCCAGCACAGCCGCTACACCGCCCTGCGCCCAATAGGTCGAGCCGTTAGTCAGGTCGCCCTTGCTGAGCACCGCGATGCGCAGATGGGCGGGCAGGGTGAGGGCCAAGGTCAGGCCGGCTGCACCGCTGCCGATGACCAGGACGTCGTGCTGATAATGTTGGCTCATGTTCGGATTCCGCAAAAAGCGGCCCCTAGTATATAGGTGGGGTGGGCGGCACAATAGCGGGCTTATGACGGTGTATGGCGTTTGGGAACTTTCTTAGTCTCCCGGGTTCCATAGGCGGTTACCCAGAAAGGGACAACGCCGGTTTCGCTGTGGTGTCTGTGGCTCAGATCGCACGTTATCACTGCGACGAAAACCGGTGACAAGATTATCCGCGCAGCCGGCGCCATGCCGTGCTGCGCGACTCCGTGCAAGACAGATGTGTTTATGTACGGAAGCTTGTTTGGAGGGGGAGAACTTTTGCGCAAGACCCGAGTCTATCTTGGCAAGACGATTCGCTTGCTGGTGCAGCATCCCTCCGAACTTAACGAGGAGTGTTCATGCTAACCCAGGAAGATGATCAGCAGCTGGTCGAGCGGGTGCAGCGTGGCGACAAGCGGGCTTTTGATCTGTTGGTGCTGAAGTATCAGCACAAGATTCTCGGGTTGATAGTGCGCTTCGTGCACGACCCTCATGAGGCTCAGGACGTTGCCCAGGAGGCCTTTATCAAGGCCTATCGAGCACTGGCTAATTTTCGCGGTGACAGCGCCTTTTATACCTGGCTGTATCGCATCGCCATTAACACGGCGAAGAACCACTTGGTGTCGCGTGGTCGGCGGCCGCCAGAGAGTGATGTAAGTGCCGAGGATGCCGAGTTCTATGAGGGCGATCATGCCCTCAAGGATATCGAATCGCCGGAGCGTTTGATGCTGCGCGATGAGATCGAGCGCGCGGTGCATCAAACCATCCAGCAGTTGCCTGAAGATCTGCGCACGGCCCTGACCTTGCGCGAGTTTGATGGTCTAAGTTATGAGGACATTGCCAGCGTCATGCAGTGTCCAGTGGGGACTGTGCGCTCACGTATCTTCCGAGCGCGGGAAGCCATAGATAAAGTCCTGCAGCCTTTGTTGCAGGAAGCCTGAGACAGCGGCGCTAGCCAAGAGAGGAACCGCCATGAGTCGTGAAGCCCTGCAGGAATCGCTGTCCGCGGTAATGGATAACGAGGCGGATGAGTTGGAGTTGCGTCGCGTGCTCAACGCCAGTGACGACGTGGAGATGCGCTCTACCTGGTCGCGTTACCAGATCGCGCGCGCGGTCATGCATAAAGAGTTGCTCGAGCCACGCCTGGATATTGCGGCGGCGGTTTCGGCTGCGCTGGCCGATGAGGCCGTTCCGCTTGTCGCACCTGTCGCCGCGGTGCCAGCACGTTGGCGCGGTCTCGGCCGCTTGGCGGTGGCCGCCTCGGTCACGCTGGCGGTGTTGGCCGGTGTGCGCCTGTATAACCAGGATGAGCTCACGGGCACCCAGCTGGCCCAGCAGGGCGTGCAGCCGACGCTGACGCTGCCGCAGATGCAAGGCTCCGCGCTATTGGCCGGCTATAGTGAGGGTGTTGAACAGGCTCCAGCCCCGCAGACGAATGACGCTCGGCGAGCGCAGTTGAGCTGGCATGAACAGCGTCTACCGACCTATTTGCGCCAACATGCGCAGCAGGCGGCCCTCAGTGGCACTGACAGCGCGCTGCCCTATGCCCGCGCGGCCAGCCTGGAAAGCCGCTGAGGAGGATCATGCGCGCCATCCCTTTTTCTCTCCTGCTGGGTAGCTGGCTGGCCCTGCCAGTGCAGGCGGCTGATGCGCAAGATTGGCTGAACCGTCTCGCCGAGGCGGAGCAGCGGCAAAATTTTCAAGGGACGTTCGTCTACGAGCGTAACGGCAGCTTCTCCACTCATAGCATTTGGCACCGGGTTGATAGCGCCGGCGACGGCGAAGTGCGTGAGCGCTTGCTGCAGCTGGATGGCCCGGTTCAGGAAGTATTGCGGGTGAATGGCCGTACTCAGTGCGTGAGTGGTGCCTTGGTTGATCAGGTCTCCGATGGCCAGAGCTGGCCGGCTCGAGCGCTGGATCCCAAACAGCTCGCCGCCTGGTATGACCTGCGCATCCTTGGCGAGTCGCGGGTGGCGGGGCGTGCAGCCGTGGTGGTGGCGGTTCTGCCGCGTGATCAGCACCGCTATGGTTTCGAGCTCCATCTGGATCGGGAGACTGGCCTGCCGTTGAAATCCCTGCTGTTGAATGAGAAGGGGCAGCTGCTTGAGCGCTTTCAGTTCTCTAGCCTGGATACCACGGCCCCGCTGGATGACGCGTTGCAGCCGAGCGCTAATTGCCAGCCCGTGCATTTTGCCGAGGTGCAAGCCGTAGAACCGAATGCCTGGCGTTCGGAGTGGTTACCGCCGGGGTTCAATTTGAATAGCGTGCTGGAGCGCCGGAGCCCGGCTTCGGCCGAGCCTGTCGCCTGTTTGATGTATGGCGATGGCTTGGCGCGTTTCTCGGTGTTTCTCGAGCCTTTGCACGGCGCCGTGGTAGAGGATGCGCGTAGTCAATTGGGGCCAACCGTGGCGGTGTCCAAACGCATGTCGACGGTCGATGGTGACGTGATGGTTACCGTGGTCGGCGAAATCCCCCTGGGTACCGCTGAGCGCGTGGCCCTGTCGATGCGTGCTGGTGAGGCGCAAACCACGCCATGATCGAAGAGGCGGGGGTGGGGCAGTCTCGCCTTGGTCTGTTTTCGCTGCGCTGGTGGAGTCGGCGCAGTGCAGACGCTTTCGCGTTGCAGCCGATAGCGTGGCGCGCCATGCTCACTGGGTCTGCGGGTTCGTTCTGAGTTTATTTTGCTGGTTCTGGATTGGAGCTGAATGTCGATGCTTAGCCTGAAATATGGTCTGTCTGCGCTGCTCACGCTGTTGTTGCTGAGTCTGGCGGCGGTTGCGCGCGCCGAATTACCGGACTTTACCGAGTTGGTCGAGGACGCGGCGCCGGCCGTGGTGAACATCAGTACCCGGCAGAAAGTGCCGGAGCGGATAGCCGCCGCTCCAGGTCAGCAGCAAATGCCGGACCTGGAAAGTCTGCCGCCGATGTTGCGTGAGTTTTTCGAACGCAACATGCCGCCAGCACCGCGTAATCCAGGCAATGGCCGGCAGCGTGAGGCGCAATCGCTGGGCTCGGGGTTCATCATCTCGGCCGATGGTTATGTGCTGACCAACAATCATGTGGTGGCGGGTGCCGATGAGATCATCGTGCGCTTGTCTGATCGCAGTGAATTGGAAGCCAAGTTGATCGGCGCCGATCCGCGTACCGATGTGGCGCTGCTCAAGGTGGAAGGCAAGGGTCTGCCGACCGTCAAGCTGGGTAAATCGGATGATCTGAAAGTGGGCGCCTGGGTGTTGGCCATCGGCTCGCCGTTTGGCTTTGATCACTCGGTGACTGCCGGCATCGTCAGTGCCAAGGGCCGCAGCCTGCCGAATGAAAGCTATGTACCCTTTATCCAGACCGACGTGGCGATCAACCCGGGTAACTCCGGTGGGCCGCTGTTCAACCTGGCCGGTGAGGTGATTGGGATCAACTCGCAGATTTTCACCCGCTCGGGCGGTTTTATGGGGTTGTCCTTCGCCATTCCGATGGATGTGGCGATGGATGTGGCTAATCAGCTGAAAACCGAAGGCAAGGTCAGTCGTGGCTGGTTGGGTGTGGTGATTCAGGAAGTCAATAAAGACCTGGCTGAGTCCTTTGGCTTGGACAAGCCGGCCGGCGCGCTGGTGGCGCAGGTGCTGGAAGATGGCCCGGCGGCCAAAGGTGGCTTGCAGGTGGGCGATGTGATTCTCAGCCTGAATGGCCAGCCGATCATCATGTCTGCCGATTTGCCGCATCTGGTCGGGGGCTTGAAGGCGGGCGCCAAAGCCAACCTCGAAGTGGTCCGCGAAGGCACTCGCAAGACGCTGCAACTGACTATCGGCGCCTTGCCGGCAGAGGGTGAAGAACTTGCTGCGAGCGGTACGCCGGGGATGGAGCGCAGCATTAACCGGATGGGGGTCAGGGTTGCTGAGTTGACCGCCGAGGAGCAAAAGAGCCTCGATCTCAAGGGCGGCGTGGTGATCAAGGAGGTGCTGGAGGGACCTGCCGCGCTGATCGGTCTGCGTCCGGGCGATGTGATCACGCATCTGAACAATCAGGCGATCGACTCGGCCAAGACTTTCACGCAAGTGGCCCAGGCCTTGCCGAAGAATCGCTCGGTCTCGATGCGGGTTCTGCGCGAGGGGCGGGCCAGCTTCATTACCTTCAAACTGGCTGACTAAATCAGCTGGGTAGACGAAAAGGGCGGTCTTTACCGCCCTTTTGCATGGGCGCCGGCCGGCAGCTAAACGTGACGTCTCGAGCGCTGATCGGGTACACTTCCCGGCTATTTTTCGGCGGGCAGTCTGCCTGCGGCCTTTTTGAGTGTTGATCCGTGAGTGACCTGAGTCATATCCGTAATTTCTCCATCATCGCCCACATTGACCATGGCAAGTCGACCCTGGCTGACCGTTTCATCCAGATGTGCGGTGGCCTGGCCGAGCGCGAAATGGAAGCTCAGGTGCTGGACTCCATGGACCTGGAGCGTGAGCGCGGGATCACCATCAAGGCCCACAGCGTCACGCTGTATTACAAAGCCAAAGATGGCATCACTTACCAACTGAACTTCATTGATACCCCGGGCCATGTCGACTTCACCTATGAAGTCAGCCGTTCGCTGGCGGCCTGTGAAGGTGCGTTGCTGGTCGTGGACGCGGGACAGGGTGTAGAGGCCCAGTCGGTCGCCAACTGCTACACCGCTATCGAGCAAGGTCTCGAGGTCATGCCGGTGCTGAACAAGATCGACCTGCCGCAGGCCGATCCAGACCGCGTCAAAGAAGAAATCGAGAAAATCATCGGTATCGATGCCACCGATGCGGTGACCTGCAGTGCCAAGACCGGTCTGGGCGTCGATGAAGTGCTCGAGCGCTTGGTGCACACCATTCCGGCGCCCACCGGCAACATCGAAGACCCGCTGCAAGCGCTGATCATCGACTCCTGGTTCGACAACTACCTGGGCGTTGTCTCGCTGGTTCGCGTGCGCCACGGTCGCGTGAAGAAGGGCGACAAGATTCTGGTCAAATCCACCGGCAAGATCCACCTGGTGGATAGCGTCGGCGTATTCAACCCGAAACACACCGCTACCCTTGACCTGAAAGCCGGTGAAGTAGGCTTCATCATCGCCGGTATCAAGGACATTCACGGCGCGCCGGTGGGCGACACCCTGACCTTGAGCTCCACGCCGGATGTCGACGTGTTGCCCGGCTTCAAGCGCATTCAGCCGCAGGTTTACGCCGGCCTGTTTCCGGTCAGCTCCGACGACTTCGAAGACTTCCGTGAAGCCCTGCAAAAGCTCACGCTGAACGACTCTTCCCTGCAATACACCCCGGAAAGCTCGGACGCCCTGGGCTTCGGCTTCCGTTGCGGCTTCCTCGGCATGTTGCACATGGAGATCATTCAGGAGCGCCTGGAGCGTGAGTACGACCTGGATCTGATCACCACCGCGCCCACGGTAATTTTCGAGTTGCTGCTGAAGACCGGTGAGACTATCTACGTCGATAACCCGTCCAAGTTGCCGGATCTGTCGGCGATCGAAGACATGCGCGAGCCCATCGTGCGGGCCAATATTCTGGTTCCGCAGGAGCACCTGGGCAACGTCATTACCCTGTGTATCGAAAAGCGTGGCGTGCAGCACGACATGCTGTTCCTCGGCACTCAGGTACAAGTGACCTATGACCTGCCGATGAACGAAGTGGTACTGGACTTCTTCGACCGGCTGAAGTCCACCAGCCGCGGCTATGCCTCGCTGGACTACCATTTCGATCGCTACCAGTCGGCCAGCCTGGTCAAACTGGATGTGCTGATCAACGGCGATAAGGTCGATGCCTTGGCGCTGATCGTGCATCGAGACAATGCGCACTACAAAGGCCGCGCATTGACCGAGAAGATGAAAGAGTTGATCCCGCGGCAGATGTTCGATGTGGCCATTCAGGCCGCTATTGGCGGACAGATTGTCGCGCGTACGACTGTCAAGGCGCTCAGGAAGAACGTATTGGCCAAGTGCTACGGCGGCGATGTGAGCCGTAAGCGCAAACTGCTGGAGAAGCAGAAGGCTGGTAAAAAACGGATGAAGCAAGTGGGCAACGTGGAGATTCCACAAGAAGCCTTCCTTGCGGTGCTCAGGCTGGATGGTTAAGGACTATGTCGATCAATTTTCCGCTGTTGTTAGTCATCGCCGTGGCCGTCTGTGGCGCTTTGGCCTTGTTCGATCTGCTGTTGCTGGCGCCGCGTCGGCGCGCTGCGATCAGCGCTTATGAGGGCCAGGTCGGCGAGCCCGACCACATGGTGCTCGAACAACTGAACCGGGAGCCGCTCCTGGTGGAGTACGGCAAGTCGTTCTTTCCGGTACTGGCCATCGTCCTGGTCTTGCGCTCCTTCTTGATCGAACCCTTCCAGATTCCCTCCGGCTCGATGAAGCCGACGCTGGAAGTGGGCGATTTCATCTTGGTCAATAAGTTCGCCTATGGCATCCGCCTACCCGTGCTGGATACCAAGGTGATTGAGGTGGGCGACCCGCAGCGCGGTGATGTGATGGTGTTCCGCTACCCGAGCGAGCCGAACATCAACTACATCAAGCGGGTGGTCGGTTTGCCCGGCGATAAAGTTCGCTACAGCAGTGATAAGCGCCTGTTCGTCAATGGTCAGTCGGTAGCGGAGCAACTCGTCGGTGAGGAACCGGGCTCGTTGGGCAGTGCCGTGCTTTATCAGGAAAAGCTCGGTGCGGCTGAGCATCTGATCCGTAAGGAAATGAGCCGTTACCGCGCCGAGCCAGGCCGGGAATGGACGGTGCCAAAAGGGCACTACTTCATGATGGGCGACAATCGCGACAACTCCAACGACAGCCGCTACTGGAACGATCCGAAGATTGCCAAGAACTTGCTGGGTATGGTGCCGGACAAGAATATCGTCGGCAAAGCCTTCGCGGTATGGCTGAGCTGGTCCGATCCGAAACTGCACAACCTGCCGAACTTCTCCCGAGTTGGCCTGATCCGCTGACTTTTCGACTATTTGCGGCGCTGTTCAAGACGGCGCCGCGCGCTATATATAATCTTGCCCGTGCGGCTTAAGACTTTCCAATAACTCTGACATTGAGGTCGATCATGACATTTGCGCGTTCGCAGAAAGGTTTGTCGGTTCTAGGTTGGCTGATGGTGCTGGCGGTGGTGGCCTTCTTTGCCAGCACGGCGTTCAAGATGATTCCGCACTACCTGGACTACAAGTCGCTGGAGAAAATCATTACTTCGGTCGAAACCGATAAAGCCGCAGATATCCGCAGCGTGGGTGAGTTTTACGCGCACGTCGGTAAAGGCCTGCAGGTCAACAGCATCCGTGATTTTGATCTGGAAAAGGCCCTGGTGGTGAAAGTCGAGAACAACGAGTTCCGTGCGCACCTGAAGTATGAAAAGCGTGAAGCCTTGATCGAAAATCTCGATCTGGTGGCGCGTTTCGACAAAGAATTCCGCGTGCGCATGCCGTGAGCGCATCGCTAAGCCGCCTCGAGCGTCAGCTCGGCTACACCTTCCAAGACCAGGATCTGATGATCCTGGCGCTAACCCATCGCAGCTTCGCCGGACGCAATAACGAGCGTCTGGAGTTCCTCGGCGATGCCATCCTCAACTTCGTCGCCGGTGAAGCGCTGTTCGAGCGTTTTCCGCTGGCGCGCGAAGGCCAGTTGTCGCGTTTACGCGCACGGCTGGTGAAAGGTGAGACCCTGGCGGTGCTGGCTCGCGGTTTCGACCTGGGCGAGTACCTGCGTCTGGGCTCCGGTGAGCTGAAGAGCGGTGGCTTCCGGCGGGAGTCGATTTTGGCTGATGCACTGGAAGCCCTGATCGGCGCCATTTACCTGGATGCCGGGATGGATGCCGCGCGCCAGCGGGTACTGGCCTGGCTAACCTCTGAACTGGATGGCCTGACGCTGGTCGACACCAACAAAGATCCGAAAACCCGTCTGCAGGAATTCCTGCAGTCGCGCGCCTGTGAGCTACCGCGCTATGAAGTGGTGGATATCCAGGGCGAGCCGCACTGCCGAATCTTTGTCGTCGAGTGCCAGATCACCTTATTGAATGACAAGACCGTAGGGCAGGGTGCCAGCCGTCGTATCGCCGAACAAGTGGCGGCCGCGGCAGCACTGATTGCCCTCGGCGTGGAGAACGGCCATGACTGATTCACCTGCAACACGCTGTGGCTATGTCGCCATCGTCGGCCGCCCCAACGTGGGCAAATCCACGCTGCTCAACCATATCCTCGGGCAAAAGCTGGCGATCACCTCGCGCAAGCCGCAGACCACCCGCCACAACATGCTGGGGATCAAGACCGAGGGCAATGTCCAGGCGATTTACGTCGACACCCCCGGCATGCACAAGAATGGTGAGAGAGCCCTCAACCGTTACATGAACAAGACCGCTTCGGCGGCGTTGAAAGACGTCGATGTGGTGATCTTCGTGGTCGACCGTACCCGCTGGACCGAAGAGGACCAGATGGTTCTCGAGCGTGTGCAGTACGTCCAAGGCCCGGTGATTCTGGCGATCAACAAGACCGACCGGATCGAAGACAAGGCCGAACTGATGCCGCACCTGGAGTGGTTGCAGCAGCAACTGCCAAACGCGGAAATTGTGCCGATCTCGGCGCAGCATGGACACAATCTCGAAGCCCTGGAAGGCCTGATCGCCCAGCATCTGCCAGAGAACGAGCACTTCTTCCCGGAAGATCAGATCACCGATCGCAGCAGCCGTTTCCTCGCGGCCGAGCTGGTACGCGAGAAGATCATGCGTCAGCTGGGTGCCGAGTTGCCGTACCAGATCACGGTGGAAATCGAAGAGTTCAAGCAGCAGGGCAAGACCCTGCACATCCATGCGCTGATCCTGGTCGAGCGCGATGGGCAGAAGAAAATCATCATTGGCGACAAGGGCGAGCGGATCAAACGCATCGGCATGGACGCGCGCAAGGATATGGAAGTGCTGTTCGACTCCAAGGTGATGCTCAATCTCTGGGTCAAGGTCAAAGGCGGCTGGTCCGACGATGAGCGGGCCCTGCGTTCGCTGGGCTACGGCGATATCTGATTTCGCAATTTGTAGCTCCACCGCCAACCTATGAGTGTTCCAGGCAATGACCCCGGCCTCTGCCCAGCCTGCCTTCGTCCTGCACAGCCGGGCCTACCGCGAAAGCAGCGCGCTGGTGGATTTCCTCACCCCGCAAGGGCGTCTGCGGGCGGTATTGCGCGGTGCGCGCGGTAAGGCCGGCACCTTGGCGCGGCCTTTCGTGCCAGTGGAAGTCGAGTTCCGCGGCCGTGGCGAGTTGAAAACTGTGGGCCGTCTGGAAAGCGCCGGTGTCCCCCACTGGCTGCATGGCGATGCCCTGTTCAGTGGCCTCTATCTGAACGAACTGCTGATCCGCCTGCTGCCGGTGGAAGACCCGCAGCCCATTCTGTTCGAACACTACGGCATGACCTTGGCGGCGCTGGCGGCCGGCCGGCCGTTGGAGCCGCTGTTGCGTGCATTCGAATGGCGCCTGCTGGATGAGCTGGGTTATGGTTTTACCCTGGCTGAGGACCTCTCCGGTCAGCCGATCGCGCCGGATGGCTTGTACCGTTTGCAGCCGGATGCCGGTCTGGAGCCGGTGGCGCAGCTGCAGCCGGGCCTGTTCCAGGGTGCGGAACTGCTGGCCATGGCCGCCGCCGATTGGACCGCCCCAGGCGCCTTGGCGGCGGCCAAACGCCTGATGCGCCAGGCCCTCGCCCCCCATTTAGGCGGCCGACCTCTGGTCAGCCGCGAACTCTTTATGACGCTCAAGGAACCGAACCGTGACTGATGCCAACCGAATTCTGCTGGGTGTGAACATCGACCACGTTGCCACGCTGCGCCAAGCGCGCGGCACCCGTTATCCCGATCCGTTGAAGGCGGCCCTGGATGCCGAAGAGGCGGGTGCCGATGGCATCACCCTGCACCTGCGTGAAGACCGTCGGCATATCCAGGAACGTGACGTGCGCATCATGAAGGACGCCCTGCAGACGCGGATGAACTTCGAGATGGGGGTGACCGAAGAAATGCTCGCGTTCGCCGAGAGCCTTCGCGCCGAACACGTGTGCCTGGTGCCGGAAAGCCGTGCCGAGCTGACCACCGAGGGTGGCCTGGATGTGTTCGGGCAGGAAGCCCGTATCCGCGCTGCGGTGCAGCGTCTGAGTAACGTCGGCAGTGAGGTGTCGTTGTTTATCGATGCCGATGAGCGGCAGATCGAAGCGGCCAAGCGGGTGGGTGCGCCGGCGATCGAGATCCATACCGGGCGCTATGCCGATGCGCAGACACCGGCCGAGGCGGCGCGTGAGCTGGCACGGATTCGCGATGGCGTGGCCTGCGCGCTGGCCCATGGCCTGATCGTCAACGCCGGCCACGGCCTGCACTATCACAACGTTGAACCGGTAGCCGCAATCGCCGGCATCAATGAACTGAATATCGGCCACGCCCTGGTTGCGCACGCCCTGTTCGTGGGCTTTAAAGCGGCCGTGGCGGAGATGAAACAGCTGATAGTCGCAGCTGCTGCCCGCGGCTGAGCTTATCCTGTAGGAGCGGCCCATGGCCGCGATAGGTTTTTCGCGGCCGTGGGACGCTCCTACAATCAATCCACTCCTATCAAGGCTTACGCGCCACCAGTACCGCCCGCATCGGCGCGGGCAAGCCTTCCTGGGTGCGCGAGTGGTCGCCAGGGTCGAGGAAGTCCGGTAGGGATTGATAGCGCATCCATTCGGTGCTGCGTTGCTCCTCGATGCTAGTGATGCTGACGTCGACGCAGCGCACATCGACGAAGCCGGCGCGCCGCAGCCACAGTTCCAGCGCCGACACCGAGGGCAGGAACCAGACGTTGCGCATCTGCGCGTAGCGGTCTTCCGGTACCAGCACCTGCTGCGCATCGCCGGCCACCACCAAGGTTTCCAGCACCAGTTCGCCGCCTTTGAGCAGGCAGTCTTTCAGCGCCAGCAGATGGTCGATGGGCGAGCGGCGGTGGTAGAGCACGCCCATGGAGAACACCGTGTCGAAGCCTTCGAGCTTTTCCGGCAGCTCTTCCAGGGCAAACGGCAGGTGCCAGACCGGTAGCTCCGGCAGATAGCGCTGGATCGCCTGGAACTGGCAGAAGAACAGCCAATTGGGGTCGATACCGATCACGCTCTCGGCGCCGGCGCCGAGCATGCGCCACTGGTAATAACCGTTGCCGCAGCCGACATCCAGCACGCGCTTACCGCCGAGATCGAGGTGCGGCGCGATTCGCTCCCACTTCCAGTCCGAGCGCCATTCGGTGTCGATATGCACGCCGAACAATTCGAACGGCCCTTTGCGCCAGGGCGACAGGCCAAGCAGCGCCTGGCGCAACTGCGCGCGGCTGGTTGCATCGCAGTCGCTGTCCAGTTGAAAGCGTTCGCGCAGTTCGACCCGACTCGGCGTCAGCGCGGGTAAGGCATCCAGTGCGCCCTGCCAGCGTTCGAGGTCGCCGTGGCCAACCTCCAACTTGTTGTCCAGCTGCTGTTGCAGGCCCGCGGCCCAACTGGCCAAGGGGCTGTCCGCCAGGCGGCGGGCGAGGGGGGCGAGGTCGATCATGGCAGGGCGATCAGTGAGGCAAAGTTGAGGCACTGGAACCACGGCACGACTCTGCTGAAGCCGGCGGCCCGCAGCCGCTCACGGTGTTCTTCGAGGCTATCGGGGAGCATCACGTTTTCCAGCGCACTGCGTTTCTGGGCGATTTCCAGCTCGCTGTAGCCATTGGCGCGCTTGAAGGCGATATGCAGGCCGGTGAGCAGCGCCTGTTCTTCGGCATCGCTGAAACGCAACTTCTCCGAGAGGATCAGCGCACCGCCGGGCAGCAGGGCCTGGCGAATCCGGCTGAGCAGGGGCAGGCGTTGTTCGGGCTGGATAAATTGCAGGGTGAAGTTCAGCGCCACCAGCGAAGCCGGCCGGAACTCCAGGCGCAGGATATCGGCCTCGATCACCTCGACCGGCAGCAACTCCTGAAACATCGAGTCTTGCGCGTGCAGGTATTCACTGCAGCGTTCGACCATGGCGCTGGAGTTGTCGACCGCAATGACCCGGCAATCCTCGCTCTTCACATGCCGGCGCAGTGCTTGCGTGACCGCGCCCAACGAACTGCCGAGGTCATAGAGCACACTGTGCGGCTGGGCGAATTGCGCCGCGAGCACGCCGATGTTCTCGACTATGGTCGGGTAGCCCGGTACGGAGCGCTTGATCATGTCCGGAAACACCCGCACCACGGCCTCGTTAAAGGCGAAGTCCTGAACGTGGGGCAGGGGTTGGGCGAAGAGGCGGTCGGGTTCTTTGCTCACGGTGGTTCCGAAGGCGATGACGAAAGGCCGGCATTTTAGCCAAGACTGGGTCACAGCCATACCCATACCCTTAGATAGCTACTTCAACTGGTCGGAAAAGAACTCGCCAGCGCCCTGCATCGGGCCGAGTGGATTGCGCTTGACCTCGAAGCGGCGAATGTTCGGCTCGCCGCTGCTGACCTTGTGCACCAGTTTGTCATCGACCAGCACGAAGACCGCGCGGAAGGCCCAGCCATAGAACTCGCGCTGCTTGCGGAAGTTGAGCACGTCGGCCCAGAAGCTGCCGACTCGTTGGGTATCGGTCTTGGAGAACTCGAAGGCATAGCCGATGCAGCGGTCCTTGGCCTCCAGGCATTTCACCAGGCCATCCGGCAGGTAGTCGAGGGGGACATTCGGCTGGACGAACATCAGCCGCACGTCGATGAATGAGAGCATGCGCCCATTGCCCTGGGTCAGCGGGTCGAAGCCCAGGGAGAACAGCTCGGAGCGGGTGGTGATGCCGGGCACCGCCTGGGAATAGCGGATCTCGGTATCCGTATAATCACCGAAGGGCGAGACGGTCTCCGCATACTCGCTCGGCAGTAGGCTGGTGCAGCCAGCCAGTAATACTGCCGAGAGAATCACAACTGCACTGCACCGCCCGCCGCCCATGATGTTCTCCCCCGATTCAGTCCTCTCCCTATCTCCTATAGACGATTTAACGAGTGGCTGCCGTTGCATTTTTGAGACAGCAGGTCAACGCGGCGGACGCTGGATCGCCGAGGCCGTGATGCTCCCGCTGGCCCAACCAATGGCTGAGGATGAATGGCATAGGACGCGGCGACAAAAGGTGCAACGAAGCGGTTGATGCCGGTCAGTCTGTCGGACAGCATAAACAGCACTGCCCCGCCGATCGACGTCACCATCAGCCAGCGCCTATTCGACCCTCAAGGCTTGCTTGAGCGGCGACTATGCCCAGCCATGGCGCAGAACCACATGGCGGGTTCATAGACGTGGCGGGCGACTTATTTCACGCTGATCTGGCAATCGAAGGTCTTGGCCGGTGCGACTTCCACTTCCCAGGGGCGGTGGTAGAGCAGCAGCAAGCGCCCGTCGCCCGGGTTGGTGGCCTGGAAGCGCCAGGTCGACTGGCCGGCACTGCCGACCAGGCCGGCGTCCTCCGGGTTGCTATAGACCTCCGGGCCCAGGCTGCGTAGCACGCCAGGCGCGGCGTCCTGCACTTGCCAGCGAAAGCCGGTGGTGGGGTTGCTGGCCAGGGTGAGGGTCAGCTGTTGCCCGCTGTGCAGCTTCAGCGGGCAGTCGTCTTGCTGGTTCTGTTGCAGCGTGACGTTGCTGGGCTGCTGCGCGCAGGCGGCGAGCAGACTGAGAGCAAGGGCTAAGGGCAGGCGGGCAGCAGTCATAAACAGTTCCTGTCGGTCTAAAACTAGCCCCAGCATAACCGCAAGGCACTGAACATTCGTAGCCTGGAGCGCGCGCCGTGCGGTTTATCCGGCTACAAATGCACCTTGGCGATCAGAACAGCACCTTGGCTACATCCGCATAGCGCTTGGCGAAGTGTACGGTCAGGCCGGCCTTGAGGTAGTCCGGCAGCTCGGCGTAGTCGCCACGGTTGGCTTCCGGCAGGATCAGCTCGAAGATTTTCTGCCGCCGCGCGGCGATGACCTTCTCGCGCACCCCGCCAATCGGCAGGACATGGCCGGTGAGGGTCAGCTCGCCGGTCATCGCCACGCCCTTCTTCGGCGCCTGGTTACGCGCCAGCGAGAGCAGCGCGCTGGCCATGGTCACGCCCGCGCTGGGGCCGTCCTTCGGCGTCGCGCCTTCCGGCACGTGCAGGTGGACGAAGGCCTGGTCGAAGAAGGTCGGGTCGCCTTGGTAGGCCTTCAGGTGCGAGCTGATGTAGCTGTAGGCGATCTCGGCCGACTCCTTCATCACCGCGCCGAGCTGACCGGTGAGCTTGAAGCCGCGGTTCAGCGTGTGAATGCGCGTGGCCTCGATCGGCAAGGTGGCGCCGCCCAGGCTGGTCCAGGCCAGACCGGTGAGCACGCCGACGCCGGAGAGCAGCTGCTCGCTGCGAAACACCGGCATGCCGAGGTAGCCTTCGAGATCCTTCGGGCCAATCTTCAGCTTGGCGTCAGGCTGTTCCAGCAGCGTGACCACCGCCTTGCGCACCAGTTTGCTCAGCTGTTTCTCCAGCTGACGCACCCCGGCCTCGCGGGCGTAGCCTTCGATCAGCGCCTTCAGCGCGCTGTCGCTGATCGCCAGGCGCTGTTTCGGCACCCCGGCTTTCAACAATTGCTTGGGCCACAGGTGGCGCTTGGCGATGGCGAGTTTTTCCTCGGCGATGTAACCGGACAGGCGGATGACTTCCATGCGGTCGAGCAGCGCGCTGGGGATCGAGTCCAGGGTGTTGGCGGTGCAGATGAACAGCACCTTGGACAGATCCAGGCGCAGGTCCAGGTAGTGATCGAGGAACTCGGCGTTCTGCTCCGGGTCGAGCGTCTCCAGCAGCGCCGAGGCCGGGTCGCCCTGGTGGCTGGCGCCGAGTTTGTCGATCTCATCGAGCATGATCACCGGGTTCATCACCTCGACGTCCTTCAGCGCCTGCACCAGCTTGCCGGGCAGGGCGCCTATGTAGGTGCGGCGGTGACCCTTGATCTCCGCCTCGTCGCGCATACCGCCGACACTGAAGCGATAGAACGGCCGGCCGAGGGTCTCGGCGATCGACTTGCCGACACTGGTCTTGCCGACCCCCGGCGGGCCCACCAGCAGCACGATGGAGCCGGCGATCTCGCCCTTGAAGGCGCCGACGGCGAGGAACTCGAGGATGCGCTCCTTGATGTCGTCGAGCCCGGCATGCTGCCGATCGAGCACCTTGCGCGCGTACTTGAGGTCGAGCTTGTCCTGGCCGTAAACGCCCCAGGGAATAATGGTGGCCCAGTCCAGGTAATTGCGCGTGACGGCGTATTCCGGCGAGCCGGTCTCGAGGATCGCCAGTTTGTTCAGCTCATCAAGGATGCGTTTGCGCGCCTGCTCGGGCAGGGTCTTGCCCTCCAGGCGCTGCTGGAACTGTTCGATATCGGCGCTGCGGTCGTCCTTGGTCAGGCCCAGTTCCTGCTGGATCAGCTTGAGCTGTTCCTTGAGGAAGAAATCTCGCTGGTGCTTGCCGATGGTGCGATTGACCTCGGCCGACAGCTCACTCTGCAGGCGCGCCACTTCCACCTCTTTGCGCAGCAGCGGCAGCACCTTCTCCATGCGCTTGAGCATAGGCACGCAGTCCAGCACCTCCTGCAGCTCGGCGCCGGGTGCGCTGGTCAGGGCGGCGGCGAAGTCGGTCAGCGGCGAGGGGTCGTTCGGGCTGAAGCGGTTGAGGTAGTTCTTCAGCTCTTCGCTGTACAGCGGGTTGAGCGGCAGCAGCTCCTTGATCGCATTGATCAAGGCCATGCCGTAGGCCTTCACCTCATCGCTCGACTCTTTCGGGCTCTGCGGATACTCGACCTCCACCAGGTAGGGCGGTTTACGGCTGAGCCAGCCGAGGATGCGCACGCGGCTCAGACCCTGGGCGATGAACTGTAATTTGCCGCCTTCCTCGGAGGCATGGTGAATGCGCACCAGCGTGCCGTGTTCGGGCAGGTTCTCCGGGTCGAAGCCGTTGCCATTTGTCGTCGGGGCGTCGATATAAAACAGCGCCAGGCTCTTGTGCTCGGTTTTGGCCACGCGCGCCAGGGTTTCCGCCCAGGGCTGCTGGTTGACTATCACCGGCAGCACCTGTGCCGGGAAGAACGGGCGGTTATGGATGGGGATCACATAGAGGCGCTGCGGCAGCCGTTGGTCGGGCAGGACGAGGCTCTGGCTGTGGGCGTGCGCGGCGTCTTCGACTATGTCCGGGGTGATGTGCTGATCGTTCATGCGGCACCTTGTCATGACTACATGAAAGGGTAGATGGGTTGGCGGTCGAGGTAATTCAATCCCGGCGCGGTCTTTACGCGGGTCGGTGGTTACTGGGAAAAGCCGCTGTACTCCCGTAAACTGCGCAAAATTTGACCAGCAGCCGCCATGCTCAAAGCCCGCCTGATCCGTCTGGACGACCAAGCCCACGAACATGCCCACGACCATCACCAGTTGGTGATGTCGTTGTCCGGTCGTGCCGAGTTTGAGGTCAATGGCCGCGGCGGTGAGGTGTGTCGGATGCGCGCCTGCCTGGTGCCGGGCGATGCCGAACATCAATTCGCCGGGGTCGGCGACAACCGCATGCTGATCCTCGATCTGGATGAGCAGGGCAACTCGGCGGAAGACCTGGAACTGCTCGGCCACCTGTTCGACACGCCGCGCTACCCGGCGCTGGACGCGGACTTTCAAAACCTGCTGAGTTATGCCGGCGCCGAGTTGGCCCGTTATGGCAGCGATCCGCAGCTGGCCCGCGCCCTCGGGGGCGTGCTGTTGCGGGCGCTGCACCTGCGCTTATTTGGCGAGCAGGCGAAGCGGGCGGTGGGCCTGCTGAATGTCGAGCGGCTGGATGCCTACATCGGCGAGCACCTGGCGCGGCGCATCAGCGTCGCCGAACTGGCGCAGGTGGCCTGCCTCAGCCCCAGCCACTTCCATGCGCAGTTCAAGGACAGCGTCGGCTTCACCCCCCACCAATACCTGCTGAAAACCCGCCTCGACCGCGCCGCGCGGTTGCTGCGCGAGAGCGCTCTGCCGCTGATCCGCATCGCCGAAGAGTGTGGCTTCTCCAGCCAGAGCGCGCTGACCACGGCGATGCGCCGCTACCTCGGCCTGACCCCCAAGCGCCTGCGCGGCGCCGAGTGAGTTGCCTCGCTGCCGAGCGCCGTCGCTAGCCGCTGTTTGGCTCTGAGCCTGCTCCAGGGCGCGGCGCCGGGCATGCAGGGCGCTATATGCCAGCGCCGCTGGGCGGAAGTTCCCTCGAATAGAGCTTTGTGCAAAAACTCCAGAGGTTCTTGCAAGAACCTGTCATGCCTGTGCCTCTAAATTCCGCCATCCACTTACGCAGTCAAGTTGGTTTAGGCCCACGTGTTATTTGGCCTGAGCAGCAGCACTGAGCTAGACCCATAGCAGTGGTCGCCATAACGACCGTTTCCATAACAACAGTCTCCACAAGAGGATGGGCGTGATGTTCAAAGCCAGTCACGTCTTGCAGGGCGAGTTCCTTACCCGGATCTCCTCCCAAAAGGCCGCCGATTTTTTCCCTGTCATCAGCGCCAATTACAGCGTTGACGAGGCAGCCTATCTCACTGAGCTCCTCGAGCTCGCCGATCCCGGCGAATCCGGCATCGCGGCTATCCGCAGCGGCGCCCGGACCTTGATCGAAGACGTTCGTAGCCGGGACAACGCCGTCGATACCCTCGACGCACTGCTGCGCCAGTACAGCCTCGACACCCAGGAAGGGCTGATGCTCATGTGCCTGGCCGAGGCTCTGCTGCGCGTACCCGATGCCGCTACCGCCGACGCGTTGATCCGCGACAAGCTGAACGCCGCCGAGTGGGATCGCCACCTCGGCAAGAGCGACAACGTGCTGGTCAACTTCGCGGCCTGGGGCCTGGTGATGACCGGCAAGGTGGTCAACCTGGATGGCGCCAGCAGCGGCAAGCCCGGCGGCGCGCTGAGCAAGCTGGTGCAACGCTCCGGCGAGCCGGTGATTCGCGCGGCGATGAACCAGGCGATGAAGCTGATGGGCAAGCAGTTCGTCCTCGGCCGCAGTATCGGCGAGGCGCTGAAGAACGGCCGCCCGTGCCGCGAACAGGGCTACACCTACTCCTTCGACATGCTCGGTGAAGCGGCGCTGACCGCGGCAGACGCCGAGAAGTACATGGCCGACTACCGCAAGGCCATCGATACCGTCGGCGCCGAGCCGCAGGTCGGCCCAGGGCCGAAACCCTCGATCTCGATCAAGCTCTCCGCCCTGCACCCGCGCTATGAAGTGGCGCAGCGCGAGCGGGTGCTCAGCGAGCTGTTCGCCAACGTCCGCGAGCTGGCGATCCGGGCGCGCCAGCTGAACGTCGGCATCGCCGTCGATGCCGAAGAAGCCGACCGCCTGGAACTGTCGCTGGAGCTGTTCGAGAAGCTGCTGCGCGACCCGGCCATTGCCGGCTGGGGCGAGCTCGGTCTGGTGGTGCAGGCCTATTCCAAGCGCTGCCTGCCGGTGCTGGTGTGGCTGACGCTGCTGGGCAAAGAGCTCGGCGCCAAGATGCCGCTGCGCCTGGTCAAGGGCGCCTACTGGGACAGCGAGATCAAGCAGTCGCAGCAATGGGGCCTGGATGGTTACCCGGTGTTCACCCGCAAGGAAGGCACCGACACCTCCTACCTGGCCTGCGCGCGCTTCCTGCTTTCGGAGTTCACCCGTGGGGTGATCTACCCGCAGTTCGCCAGTCACAATGCCCACACCGTGAGCTGCATCCTGGCCCTGGCCGCCGCGGCCAAGGAGCCGCGCGAGTTCGAGTTCCAGCGCCTGCACGGCATGGGCGATGCGCTGTACGACACGATTATCGAGAAACACCGCAAGCACGTGCGGATTTATGCGCCGGTCGGTGCGCACAAAGACCTGCTGCCGTACCTGGTGCGGCGTCTGCTGGAAAACGGCGCCAACTCGTCGTTCGTGCACCAGCTGGTCGACCCGAGCATTGCGGTCGAGTCCCTGATCGATCATCCGGTGACGCAACTGCGCAAGTTCGCCAGCCTCGCCAATGACAAAATCCCCCTCCCGCCGGCCCTGTTCGGTCCGGCGCGGAAAAACTCCCAAGGCCTCAACATGAACATTCAGCAGTCCTGGAATGAGCTTGAGCTCGCCTATCAGCCGCACCTCAAGCGTCAATGGCAAGCGGCGCCGGTGATCAATGGGCAGAAACTGCCCGGCACCGCCCAAGAAGTGCGCTGCCCTTACGAGCTGAGCAGGCTGGTCGGTACCGCCCAGTTCGCCAGCGCCGCCCAGGCCCACCAGGCGCTGGATGCCCTGGCGGCGGCCTGGCCGCGCTGGAATGCGACCCCGGTATTGCAGCGTGCGGCGATTTTCGAGCGCGTCGCGGAGCTGCTCGAGGCCAACCGCGGCGAGCTGATGGCGCTGTGCACCCTGGAAGCCGGCAAGACCCTGCAGGACGGCATCGACGAAGTCCGCGAAGCCGTGGATTTCTGCCGCTACTACGCCCAGCAGGCGCGCCTGCGTCTGGGCCGTGAAGAGCTGCAGGGCCCGACCGGCGAGCGCAACGAGCTGTTCCATGAAGGCCGCGGCATCTTCGTGTGCGTCAGCCCGTGGAACTTCCCGCTGGCGATCTACCTCGGCCAGATCAGCGCCGCACTGGTGGCCGGTAACTGCGTATTGGCCAAGCCGGCCGAGCAGACCAGCCTGATCGCCGCGCGCACGCTGGAGCTGTTGTTCGAGGCCGGCCTGCCGACCGACGTGCTTGCCTTCCTGCCAGGCGACGGCGCCACGCTCGGCGAGGTGTTCTGCCACGACGCCCGTGTGGCGGGCGTGTGCTTCACCGGTTCGACCGACACCGCCCGCATCATCAACCGCCGGTTGGCCGAGAAAGCCGGCCCGATCGCCGCGCTGATCGCCGAAACCGGCGGCCAGAACGCGATGATCGTCGATTCCACCGCGCTGCCTGAGCAGGTGGTCAACGATGCCGTGCATTCCGCCTTCACCAGCGCCGGCCAGCGTTGCTCGGCCCTGCGCGTGCTCTATGTGCAAGCGGATATCGCCGAGCGGGTGATCGAGTTGCTCAAAGGCGCCATGGCCGAGCTGAACGTCGGTGCGCCGGACCTGCTCGCCAGCGACGTCGGCCCGGTGATCGACAAAGAAGCCATGGCTGGCCTGCAAGCGCATATCGCCCAGTTGAAAGGCGAGGGCAAGCTGATTGCCGAAACGATTCTGCCCGCCGGGCTGGATGGCCACTTCATCGCCCCGGTGGCGTTCGAAATCGGCGGCATCGGCGAACTGAAGAAAGAGCACTTCGGCCCGATCCTGCACATCGTGCGCTTCGAGGCGGCGGAGCTGGACCAGGTGGTCGGCGCGATCAACGCCACCGGCTATGGCCTGACCCTCGGCGTACACAGCCGCAACGAGGAAACCGCACGGCGCATCGAGTCGCTGGCGCGGGTCGGCAACCTCTACGTCAATCGCAACCAGATCGGCGCCGTGGTCGGTGTGCAACCCTTCGGCGGTTGCGGCCTGTCCGGCACCGGCCCGAAAGCCGGCGGCCCGAGCTACCTGCTGCGCTTCGCCAACGAGCGCAGCACCTCGGTGAACACCACCGCGGTGGGGGGTAACGCCTCGCTGCTGTCACTCGCCGACGCGTAATAACCGAAAAATGGGCGGGTGCCTATCAGGCATCCGCCCGTTTTTGTATGAGCAAGGGGTTAACCCCCCGCAACAAGGCGTTCGTCACAAGCGGCGCCGTTAGCCAATCAAGGGCGCGGACAACCCCGCGACTTATATAACAACAAACGAGAGGGAAACCCCTTAATGACTGCCAACACTCCAATGCTGATCACCTTCGTGGTGTATATCGCAGCCATGGTACTGATCGGCTTATTTGCCTATCTGCGCACCAAGAACCTGTCCGATTACATTCTCGGCGGCCGTAGTCTCGGCAGCTTCGTCACTGCGCTGTCGGCTGGTGCCTCCGATATGAGCGGCTGGCTGTTGATGGGCCTGCCGGGTGCGGTCTACCTGTCCGGTCTGTCCGAGAGCTGGATCGCCATCGGCCTGATAGTCGGTGCCTACCTGAACTGGCTGTTCGTCGCCGGCCGTCTGCGCGTGCAGACCGAGCACAACGGCAACGCCCTGACCCTGCCGGACTACTTCACCAACCGCTTCGAAGACACCAGCCGCGTGCTGCGGATCTTCTCCGCCGTGGTGATCCTGGTGTTCTTCACCATCTACTGCGCCTCCGGCGTCGTGGCGGGTGCGCGCCTGTTCGAAAGCACCTTCGGCATGTCTTACCAGACGGCGCTGTGGGCCGGTGCCGCGGCGACCATCGCCTACACCTTCGTCGGTGGCTTCCTGGCGGTCAGCTGGACTGACACCGTGCAGGCGTCGCTGATGATCTTCGCGCTGATCCTCACCCCGATCGTGGTGATGCTGGCGACCGGCGGTGTCGATCCGACCTTCGCCGCCATCGCGCTGCAAGACCCGACCAACTTCGACATGCTCAAGGGCGCCAGCTTCGTCGGCGTGATCTCGCTGATGGGCTGGGGCTTGGGCTACTTCGGCCAGCCGCACATCCTTGCGCGCTTCATGGCGGCGGATTCGGTCAAGTCGATCCCGGCCGCGCGCCGCATCTCCATGACCTGGATGATCCTCTGCCTGGGTGGCGCCGTCGCCGTGGGCTTCTTCGGTATCGCCTATTTCGCCGCGCACCCGGAAGTCGCAGGCTCGGTTACCGAGAACCCGGAGCGGGTGTTCATCGAACTGGCGAAGATCCTGTTCAACCCCTGGGTTGCCGGTGTGTTGCTGTCGGCCATCCTGGCGGCGGTGATGAGCACCCTGAGCTGCCAGCTGCTGGTCTGCTCGAGCGCCCTGACCGAAGACTTCTACAAGTCCTTCCTGCGTAAAGGCGCCAGCCAGACCGAGCTGGTCTGGGTCGGCCGTGGCATGGTGTTGCTGGTGGCGCTGATCGCCATCTGGCTGGCTTCCAACCCGGAAAATCGCGTACTCGGCCTGGTCTCCTACGCCTGGGCGGGCTTCGGTGCCGCCTTCGGCCCGGTGGTGTTGATCTCTCTGGTGTGGAAGAACATGACCCGCAACGGCGCTCTGGCCGGCATGCTGATCGGCGCCCTCACCGTGATCGTCTGGAAGCAGTTCGGCTGGCTCGGTCTGTACGAAATCATTCCGGGCTTCATCTTCGCCTCCGTCGGTATCCTGGTGTTCAGCCTGCTGGGCAAGGCGCCTTCGGCCGCCATGCTGAAGCGCTTCGCCGAGGCCGAGCAGGAGTATCAGGACGCTCACAACGGCTATCAGGAAGCTCCTGCCCGTTAAGCCATCCTGCGGCAGCTGGCTGGTCGTCCAGCTGCCGTTTTAGCCTGGGGCGGGAGTGTCTTCCACGCCTTGCGGCTCAGGTACTGTGCGTGCGACCGATAGTGCTTCGCCGGCCCACACTTCGTTGTGTTGGGCCGGTTTTTTTTGCCTGCAAGTTGCCGACCGCCTAGCTCCCCAACCACGTAGGGAGGTTATTTCCCACTGACTTGCAGGGGTACCTGGCAGCGCGTGTTGCCGTTGGGTTCGAGGTACGGCTGGAGAATCGGCGCCATGCCTTTCAAAACCTGCACCGGTAACGCCGAGGTAAAGCGGAAGCCTTCCGCCGCACGGCCGGGGACGAAGGCGGTGAGGGTGCCGAAGTGCTGGCTGCCGAGGTAGAAGACGAAGGTGGCGGTGCGGTTGATGGCGCGGGAGCTGATGATGCGCCCGCCGGAGCCGACGCTTTCGATCCGGTTGTCGCCGGTGCCGGTCTTGCCGCCGAGGGTCAGCGGGGTGCCGTTGGCCAGGCTGAAACTGCCTTGCAGGCGCCGGGCGGTGCCGCTGTCGACCACTTGCGAGAGCGCCTCGCGCAGGGCGGCGGCGACTTCCGTCGGGAGTACCCGGCGGCCGCGATCCGGATCGAGGCCGAGGCGGGTTTCGTAGGGGGTGTCGGCGGCGAAGTGCAGGCTGTCGATGCGAATGGTCGGCTGGCGCACGCCGTCGTTGAGGATGATGCCCATCAGTTCGGCCAACGCCGCCGGGCGGTCGCCGGAGCTGCCAATCGCGGTCGCCAGCGACGGCACCAGGTGGTCGAAGGGGTAGCCGACCCGCTGCCAGCGCCGATGGATATCGAGGAAGGCCTCGACCTCCAGCATGATGCGGATGCGGCTGTCGCGGGCGCCCTTGTGGCGGCTTTTGAACAGCCAGCCGTAAACCTCCTGGCGCTCGAAATCGCTGGCGGTCACGGCGTCCTTGAAGCTGGCCTGCGGGTGTTGCAGCAGGTAGCCGAGCAGCCACAGCTCCAGCGGGTGCACGCGGGCGATATAGCCCTGGTCCGGCAGGCTGTAGGCGCCGGGGCCGTATTTGCCATACAGCTCGTGGATGCGTTTTTCGCCGACTTTCTCCTGCGGCAGGTGGGCGTTGATAAAGGCGCCGAAGGTCGCCTCATCGACCTCCGGCATCAGGTAGCGGTGCACCGCCGCCAGGCGCGAAGCGGTCGGGCGCAGGCCGTCGAGGAAGGTGTCGAGGCGCTCCGCCGCGTTCTTGCCCTGGTATTTGCGCCAGAAGCGCAGCAGGAACACCGTGCCCTCGCGGTCGGCGAAGCGGCTGAGGTAGAGCTGGCGGCGCGGGTCGCGGTCGTCCTTCAGCAGTTCGGCGCTGTTGTTCGGGGCCTGGTAGGTGCTGTAGCGCACCAGGTCGCGCATCAGGCGGATAAACGGCAGGTTGATCGACTCGCGCAACGCCTCGCGTAGCGTCGGGTTGCGGCCGTTGTCTTCGCGGCGGAAGTTGCTGAAGGTGTGCAGCCCGCCGCCAGTGAAGAAGCTCTCGCCGGGGCTGGCCGAATACTTGCGCTCCAGCGCGGCACCGAGCATGGCCGGCAGGCTCTGGTCTTTGCTGCTGGCCAGATAGTCGACGGCCCAGCGGCTCAGGCGATCCGGTTCGGGGACTTCGACTTTGCGCAACTCGGCTGGCGTTTGCCCGGCGAAGCGCTGGTGCAGCTCGTTGATGATTTCCAGGTAGGTGGTGAGCACGCGCAGCTTGGCGGTGGAGCCGAGCTCCAGCTTGCTGCCTTCGTTGATGTCGAAGGGCTGGTCGGTGCTGTCGGTCTGCACCCGCACCCGCGAACCATCGGCGGTGAGCTCGAAGAGGGTGAAGCTGTAGCGCACATCCTGGGTTTTTTCTGCCGACAGCAGGCGCTCGCCAAACAGGCCGATCTGCTCGGCGAAGGCCGGGTCGGCGAGTTGCCGCAGGTAGGCGCTGACGGCTTGCTGCAACTCGCCGTTCAGCGTGGTGCTGGCGGCAAGGTCCAGCCGGTCGAGGTCGTACAGCGGCTTACTCAACATGCCGGCGAGCCGGCTGCGGGCGACGCTGATGCCTTTGTTGCTCTCAACCGGTTGCAGCGTGGGCTGCAGGACCAGATCGCGGAACTGGGCCTGGCTGGCCAGGGCGGCCTCGCGCAGCGCGGTGTCGATTACCCCGCCTTGGGCCAGCAGGCGGATGTGGCTATCGGTCAAGGCGGCCAGTTCCTTGCGACCCTGCGCCAGGTAATAGGAGGGGCGCCGCTGGGCGATCATCAGCGAGAGCACCTGCCGCAAGGCCAGGCCGCGCTGCGCCGTGCTGGCCTCGGGGGACTGCGCCGGGTCGAGCAGGCGGTTCACCGCCTGGAAGTCGGCGCCGTACCAGACTCGCAGGCCATCGGCCAGCCCGTGGATTTCACCATACCCTGGCGCGGCGGAGAGCGGCACACTGTTGAGGTAGTCGCGCACTACGGTTTCGCGGGCGTGGAGGGTCTGCGGCCCGCCTTGGTAGGCGCGGACGCTGGCGGAGATCATCTGCCGGAGTTTTTCCTTGGCGGAAACGGTCATCCCATCCGGCGAGTGCTGGTACTTCTCCAGCTGTGTGGCCAGGGTGCTGCCGCCGGCGGACTGCTCCTGCATATCGAGTTTCTTGCCCAGTTGCGAGAGCGCCGCCAGGGTGAAACGCGGCCAGTCCACCGCCGGGTTGGCCAGCGGTTGCTCGGTCGTCAGCAGGTCGCGGTTCTCGATAAACAGCAGGCTGCGCACCACCAGGGGCGGGATGCTGGCGAAGCTCGGGTAGAACTGCTGTGGGTAGCGGAAGCTGTAGAGCGGCAGCCCCCGGCAGTCGGCGATGTCCAGGCCGGTTTGCAGCTTCTGCGGGTAGGGTACGAAGAAGCCGCGTTTGCCGTAGTCGAGCAGGGTCGGGGAGAAGCGCGCTTGCTGCAGGATCAGGTAGTCGCGTTGTTGCAGGCGCTCCAGCATCTGCGGCATGAAGGCGTAGCCGAAGCGTTTGTCGAACGGCCCATCTTGGGGGAAGTGGATGGCGTCGCTGGGGCCGGGTCGTACCTCATAGCCGAGGGTGGCGGCGTAGCGGCTGAATTCGCGGGCCTGGTACTTGGCCGTTTTCATTTCCTCATTCAGCAGCACAGCCAGCGCGAACAGCAGCAGTAACAACAGTAACCAGAGCAACCGGTGGGATTTTGCGCGAGGTTTGGAAGGGGGGGGCGCCGCGGGCAACAGCACTTCCGGAAGGCTGTGCATGGGGAGCTCAACCTGCTCTGCGTCGGATTGCCATAGTGCACCCATATCTACTTGGCCTTGGCTACGCGTGTTGTCCGCATTTGCTTAGAGCTTAGACGCTGTCAGCGCGTCTAGAATCCAGCTAAGGTTTTAATTGCAATGGATTTAGAGGCCAGGAGGGCCCTATGCAGCGCGATCATCGTGAACAACTCAACTTCAGTTGGCAGGCCAATGCCGATGCCTGGACGGCGGCAGTGCGCGAACAACGCATTGAAAGCCGGCGGCTGGTGACGGATGCGGCGATCCTGCGGGCGATACTGGCCTGTGAGCCGCAGCGGGTGCTGGATATCGGCTGCGGCGAAGGCTGGTTGTGCCGCGGGCTGATGGCGCAGGGCATCGAGGCGGTCGGGGTGGATGCCTCGGCGCCGCTGATCGAGGTCGCCCGGGCGCTGTGCTCGGGGCAGTACCGGGTCTGCGGCTATGCCGAGCTCGAGGCGCAGGCGGCGCTGCTCGGGCGGTTCGAGGTGCTGGTGTGTAATTTCGCCTTGCTCGAAGAGCCGCTGGCGCCAGTCTTGCGAGCCCTGCACGGGTTGCTGGCGCCGGGCGGGGCCTTGCTGATTCAGACCCTTCACCCCTGGAGTGCCCGTGGCGAGGGGACGTACCAGGATGGCTGGCGGGTCGAGACCATCGCCGGTTTCGGTGCAGGCTTCCATGAGCCGATGCCCTGGTTCTTCCGCACGCTGGAATCCTGGCTGGCGCTGCTGGCGGAAACCGGCTGGCGCCTGCAGTGGTTGCAAGAGCCGCTGCACCCGGAGAGCGAGCAGCCGGTTTCATTGTTGCTGCTGCTGACTTCCGACCAGCGCTGAAGCGCCCCTGGTTTCGCAGACAACCTTGACCGTCCGGAATGGGCGAAAGCCGACAATCGGGGCATCAGCCGCCCAGCTCATAAACCGCCCAGCCATCCTAGCCACGATCGGCAGCCCTTGAGGCCGCAGCCCTAGGCTCGCATAGTGGCCCCATGATCCTTACCCCTGCTTTGTCGTCCTCCAACGCCGCGGCGCTGGAGGGTTTCCACCCCGCTGTGGCCGCCTGGTTCCGCGCGACCTTTGCGCGGCCTACGGCCGCGCAGGCGGGTGCCTGGCCGGAGATTCGCGCCGGCCGCTCCACCCTGGTGGCCGCGCCCACGGGGTCGGGTAAGACGCTGACGGCCTTCCTCGCCGCCATCGACGAGTTGCTGCGCGAAGGGCTGGCACGGGGCGGCTGCCTGCCGGACAGCTGCGCCGTGGTCTACGTGTCGCCGCTCAAGGCCTTGTCCAACGATATCCGCATCAACCTGGAGGAGCCGCTGGCCGGCATCCGCGCCGAGTTGCAGCGCCAAGGGCTGGTCGATGTGCAGATCCGCACGGCGGTGCGCACCGGCGACAGCACGCCAGGCGAGCGCGGGGCGATGCGCAAGCGCCCGCCGCATATCCTGGTGACCACCCCGGAATCCCTCTATGTGCTGCTCGGCTCCGAGTCCGGCCGGGCGATGCTGGCCGGCTGTCGCAGCCTGATCGTCGACGAGATTCACGCCATCGCCGGCAGCAAGCGCGGCAGCCACCTGATGCTCAGCGTCGAGCGCCTGGAGGCGCTGTGCCGGCGGCCGTTGCAGCGCATCGGCCTGTCCGCCACGCAGAAGCCCATCGCGGCGGTGGCGCGCTTTCTGATGGGCAGCCAGGGGCCGTTGCCGGTGGCGGAGGAGGGGCTAGGGGCCGAGGCTCTTGCGAGTGCTGCCCCTCTCCCGCATGGCGAGAGGGGCATGTTTGCCCAGGCCGACTGCGCAATAGTGGATGTCGGCTACAGCCGGCAGCGCGACTTGGCCATCGAGGTGCCGCCGTTGCCGCTGGCGGCGGTGATGAGCAATGAGGTCTGGGAGAAGGTCTACGACCGCCTGGCCGAGCTGGTGGCGCAGCACCGCACCACCCTGGTGTTCGTCAATACCCGGCGGCTGGCCGAACGCGCCTGCCGCCACCTCTCCGAGCGGCTGGGCGATGCCGCGGTCGCCGCCCATCACGGCAGCATGGCCCGGGAGCTGCGCCTGGACGCCGAGCAGCGCCTCAAGCGCGGCGAGCTGCGGCTGCTGGTGGCTACCGCGTCGCTGGAGCTGGGCATCGATATCGGCGAGGTCGAACTGGTCTGCCAGCTCGGTTCACCGCGCAGCATCGCCGCCTTCCTGCAGCGGGTCGGGCGTTCCGGCCACAGCATCGGCGGCACGCCCAAGGGCCGGCTGTTCCCGCAGTCGCGCGATGACCTGATCGAGTGCGCGGCGCTGCTCGACTGCGTGCGCCGCGACGAGCTGGATGCCCTGGTCATCCCCCGCGCGCCGCTGGACGTGCTGGCCCAGCAGATAGTCGCCGAGGTGGCCTGCCGCGAGTGGAGCGAGGATGGCCTCTACCAACTGCTGACCCGCGCCGCGCCCTATGTCGGGCTGCCGCGTGCGACCTTCGACGCCCTGCTGAGGATGCTCGCCGAGGGCTACAGCGGCCGCCACGGGGTGCGCGGCGCCTACCTGCATCGCGACGCGGTGAACCGGCGCCTGCGCGGCCGTCGTGCCGCCCGCCTGACCGCCATCACTTCCGGCGGCACCATCCCCGACAGCGGCGACTACAGCGTGCTGCTGGAGCCGCAAGGCCTGCAGGTCGGCACCCTCAACGAGGACTTCGCCATCGAGAGCATGGCCGGCGATGTGTTCCAGCTGGGCAACCAGTCCTACCGCATCCTGCGGATAGAGCCGGGGCGGGTGCGCGTCGAGGATGCCCAGGGCCTGCCGCCGAGCATCCCCTTCTGGTTGGGCGAGGCGCCGGGGCGCAGCGACGAGCTGTCGGCCGCGGTGGCGCGCCTGCGGGCGGAGGTGGAGCGGTTGTTGGCGGAGGCGGGCGGCGAGGGCAAAGTGAATCTGCAGCCGGCGATGGGCTGGCTGATGCAGTCCATTGGCCTGAACGAGCCGGCGGCGCGGCAGATAGTCGAATACCTGGCGCGGGCGCGCGCTGCCCTGGGCGCCCTGCCGACCCAGCGGCGGTTGGTGATGGAGCGCTTCTTCGACGAATCCGGCGGCATGCAGCTGATCATCCATTCGCCCTTCGGCAGCCGGCTCAACCGCGCCTGGGGCCTGGCCCTGCGCAAGCGCTTCTGCCGCAACTTCAACGTCGAACTGCAGGCCGCCGCCACCGAGGACGCGCTGATCCTTTCGCTGTCCACCAGCCACAGCTTCCCGCTGGACGAGGTGTGGCACTACCTGCACTCCAATAGCGCCGAGCGGGTGCTGGTGCAGGCCGTGCTGGATGCGCCGCTGTTCGGCGTGCGCTGGCGCTGGAGCGCCACCATCGCCCTGGCCCTGCCACGCTTCATCGGCGGCCGCAAGGTGGCGCCGCAGCTGCAGCGCATGCGCAGCGAGGACCTGCTGGCGGCGGTCTTCCCCGAGCAGGTGGCCTGCCAGGAGAACATCGTCGGCGAGCGCGAGATTCCCGATCACCCGCTGGTGGCGCAGACCCTCGACGACTGCCTGCACCAGGCCATGGACAGCGAGGCCTGGCTGGCCCTGCTGCGGCGCATGGAGGCCGGCGAGGTGGAGCTGATCGCCCGCGACCTGCCGGCGCCCTCGGCGCTCGCGGCGGAGATCCTCGGTGCCCGGCCCTATGCCTTCCTCGACGATGCACCGCTGGAGGAGCGACGGACCCAGGCGGTGCAGCGCCGGCGCTGGTCCGACCCGGAGTCGGCCGACGACCTCGGCGCGCTGGATGCCGAGGCCATCGCCGCGGTGCGCCAGGAGGCCTGGCCCGAGGTGCGCGATGCCGACGAGATGCACGAGGCGCTGCTGGCCCTGGCCTGCATCACCGAGGCCGAGGCCCGGGCCAATGCCGGCTGGCCGGACTGGCTGGCGCAGCTGGCCCGGGCCAGGCGTGCGAGCTGTCTGCAGTTGGAGGGCGGGTTGGCCCTGTGGTTGCCGGCCGAGCGCCTGTGCCAGCTGCAGGCGCTTTATCCCCTGGGCATAGCGAAGCCGGCGATCAGTGCGCCGGCCGGTTTCGATGAACCCTGGGCGGCGGAAGCGGCGCTGGTGGAAGTCGTACGTGCACGCCTGAGCGGCTTCGGCCCCTTGCCGCTGGCGCGGATCGCCGCCGACCTGGGCCTGGAATCGGCGGCGGTGGCCTTCGTCCTGGCCAGTCTGGAGCGCGAGGGTTATGTGCTGCGCGGGCGTTTCAGCCCTGGCAGCGGCGCGGAAGAGTGGTGCGAGCGGCATCTGCTGGCGCGCATTCACCGCTACACGGTGAAGCGCCTGCGCCGCGAGATCGAGCCGGTGGAACGTGCCGATTTCATGCGCTTCCTGTTCGACTGGCAGCGTGTCGCGCTGGCCAGCCGGGTGCGCGGCGCCGAGGCCCTGGCCGGGGTGCTCGGCCAGTTGGAGGGCTTCCAGGCGGCGGCCGGCGCCTGGGAGCGCGAGATTCTGCCGAGCCGGGTAGCCGACTACGGCATCAACTGGCTGGACGACCTGTGCCGTTCCGGGCGCCTGGTCTGGTGCCGCCTGGCCGGGCGTAGCCGCGCCGCCGGCGGGCCTCTGCGCAGCACGCCGATCGTCCTGTTGCCGCGCAAGAGTCTGGGCTTGTGGCGCGCCTGCCTGGCGGATGCGCCGGCGCCCGAACCGTCCGCCCGTGCCGTGCGCGTGCGTCAGGTACTGGCCAGCCAGGGCGCGCTGTTCTTCGATGAGCTGCTGGACGAGGCGCACCTGCTGCGCAGTGAACTGGAAGACTGCCTGGGCGAACTGGTGGCGCTCGGCCTGGCCAACGCCGACAGTTTCGGCGGCCTGCGCTCGTTGTTGCTGCCGGCGGCCCGGCGCAGCCGCCACGACCGCCGCGCGCGCCTGGCCCTGGCCAACATGCAGGACGCCGGGCGCTGGGCCCTGCTGCGCGGGCGCGCAGAGGAACCGGCGGCGCCGGGCCGGGTGGCGGCGCAGGCGCTGGAGCATGTGGCACGCACCCTGCTGCGCCGCTATGGCGTGGTCTGCTGGCGCCTGCTGGAGCGCGAGGCCGACTGGCTGCCGTCCTGGCGCGAGCTGCTGCGGGTCTATCACCGCCTGGAGGCACGCGGAGAGATACGCGGCGGGCGCTTCGTCGCCGGGGTCTCCGGCGAGCAGTTCGCCCTGTCGGAAGCGGTCGGTCTGCTGCGCGAAGTGCGCAAGCACCCGGCGGATGGCGGCCTGGTCAGTTTGTCCGCCTGTGACCCGCTGAACCTGCTGGGGACGCTGTTGAATGGCAGCAAGGTGCCGGCGTTGGCGGGCAACCGCCTGCTCTATCGCGACGGCGTGCCGGTGGCGACCCTGGTCGCCGGCAAGACCAGGTTGCTGGTGGAAACCGACCCCTATACCGCCGCCGAGTGGCGTGCCGCGCTGATCCACCAGCCGGGCGCGGCTGCGCCCATCGGCCACGGGCCACGCCGGGCCTGGTTGCGGCCTTGAGCGGAGTGACAGACACCCTTCACCCCCGCGAATAAAAGGGGACGGATTCATTCGACCCCGTCCCCCTTTGTTCTGCGTTCAGCCCTTGGTTTTCAACCTGGCCGCTGGTTACTTCGGTTGCGCCACCACGCGCAGGTAGGGCTTCAGCGTCTTGAAGCCCTGCGGGTATTTCTTCCTGGCATCCTCGTCGGACACCGAAGTGGGGATGATCACGTCCTCGCCCGGTTTCCAGTTCACCGGGGTGGCGACCGTGTGCTTGGCGTTCAGTTGCAGCGAGTCGAGCAGGCGCAGGACCTCGTCGAAGTTGCGCCCGGCGCTCATCGGGTAGACCAGCATCGCCTTGACCTTCTTGTCCGGGCCGACGATGAACACCGAGCGCACCGTGGCGTTATCCACCGCGGTGCGCGGGCCGCCGCTGGCATTCGGGTGAATCATGTCGTAGAGCTTCGCCACCACCAGGTTCTCGTCGCCGATCATCGGGTAGTTGACCGCGTGGCCCTGGGTCTCCTCGATGTCGCCGACCCAGGCCCGGTGGTCGCTGACCGGATCGACGCTGAGGCCGACCACCTTGGTGTTGCGTTTGTCGAACTCCGGCTTGAGCTTGGCCATATAACCGAGCTCGGTGGTGCAGACGGGGGTGAAATCCTTCGGGTGGGAGAACAGGATGGCCCATTTGTCGCCGATCCATTCGTGGAAACGGAGGGTCCCCTCGGTGCTTTCGGCGGTGAAATCCGGTGCTTCGTCGCCAATGCGGATTGCCATGTTCGATCTCCTTGTTTGTGGCTGGGGAGTGGCTAGCGCTGCCGCGACAGCCGTTTCGATCGGGCCTGGGCGTCTGCCTCGAACCTATCAGGGAGAAAAGTATAGGCCCGATAACCGGGCTGTGCCGGCTCCCAGCCGCGACTGCCGGGGTGGTTTTTTGGCCCCAGTGGATCAGCGGTCATGCGGGTGGCGCAGCGGGCTGCTATTCCTTCCCAGAGGAGGTTGGCGGACGGATGAGTGTTGCCAAACCTACCCGCGCGGACGTGCACATTTGGAAGAATGGCGGTCTTCTCCCATGCAGTGGCTCCTGACTCGGTGACCGTCATCTAGCAATCTGAACAGGAGTGAGATCATGGCTACCTTCATCACGCTAGCGAATTTCACCGATCAGGGCATTCGGAGCGTAAAGGATTCCCCGGATCGTTTCGAAGCCTTCAAGGCGCTGGCCGAATCGCTCGGCATCACGGTCAAGGCCGCGTACTGGACGGTCGGGAATTACGACCTGGTGCTTATCGTCGAGGGAGCCGAGGAAGCCGCAACCTCACTGCTCTTGAAAGTAGGTTCGCTCGGCAATGTGCGGACGCAGACGCTGCGCGGCTACTCCGAGCAGGAGGTGAGGCGCATCATCGGCAACATGCCTTAGAGCCTGTCCCTGGTGTAAATGGGGAGGGCCACGGGTGAGGCGTGAATGCCTCACCCGTGGCTCGCCTTGCCATTCCAGCAGGTTCATCTGCACAAATAAATCAGTCCCCTTTTTCACAGGCGATAAGCGGCTGCGCCTAGCCCGTCCCGGAGGCCTGTGCGGTGCTAGCGTTACTAGTGGGGGCTGCCGGCAAGCGCGCGGCGCCCTTCCCGCAGGGCCGGGCCTTCGCTGCCCGGAGCGTCCGGCAGCCGGAGCCGCTCACCGATGAACTCCGCCATCCGCCCGCGAAGCTTTTCGGGCTCCGCCGGGGCGTTGCCATTTATTGTTCAGCCGCCACGGAGGTGATAGTCATGGCCCGTACAACACCCATCAGCCATTACCGCAACATCGGCATAGTGGCCCATGTGGATGCCGGCAAGACCACCACCACCGAGCGGATCCTGTTCTACACCGGGGTCAACTACAAGATGGGCGAGGTGCACGATGGCGCCGCGACCATGGACTGGATGGTGCAGGAGCAGGAGCGCGGCATCACCATCACCTCGGCGGCGACCACGGCGTTCTGGACCGGCTCGCGCAAGCAGCTGGACAAGTACCGCATCAACATCATCGACACCCCCGGGCACGTCGACTTCACCATCGAGGTGGAGCGTTCGCTGCGCGTGCTGGATGGCGCCGTGGTGGTGTTCAGCGGCGCCGATGGCGTCGAGCCGCAGTCCGAGACCGTGTGGCGCCAGGCCGACAAGTACCACGTGCCGCGTATCGCCTACGTCAACAAGATGGACCGCGCCGGCGCCGACTTCCTCCGCGTGGTCGAGCAGATCAAGCAGCGTCTGGGCCACACGCCGGTGCCGATCCAGCTGCCGATCGGCCAGGAGGAGCATTTCCACGGGCAGATCGACCTGATCCGGATGAAGGCCATCTACTGGAGCGACGAGGACCAGGGCATGAGCGGCCGCGAGGAGGCGATTCCGCCCGAGCTGCTGGCGGAGGCGCAACGCTGGCGGAGCAACATGCTCGAGGTCGCCGCCGAGGCCAGCGAGGAGCTGATGAACAAGTACCTGGAGGAGGGCGATCTGTCCGAGCAGGAGATCAAGGCCGGCCTGCGCCTGCGCACCCTGTCCTGCGAGGTGGTGCCGGCGGTCTGCGGCTCCTCGTTCAAGAACAGGGGCGTGCCGCTGGTGCTGGATGCCGTGGTCGAGCTGCTGCCGGCACCCACCGAGATTCCTGCGATCAAGGGCCTGCACCCGGACAACCTGGAGCGGGCAGACGAGCGCCACGCCGACGACAGCGAGCCCTTCGCGGCGCTGGCGTTCAAGATCGCCAGCGATTCCTTCGTCGGTACCCTGACCTTCATCCGGGTCTACTCCGGGGTGCTGAACTCCGGCGATGCGGTGCTCAACTCGGTCAAGGGCAAGAAGGAGCGGGTCGGCCGCATGGTGCAGATGCACGCCAATCACCGCGCCGAGATCAAGGAGGTGCGGGCCGGCGACATCGCCGCGCTGATCGGCATGAAGGACGTCACCACCGGCGACACCCTGTGCGATCTGAACAGGCCGATCATCCTCGAGCGCATGGACTTCCCCGAGCCGGTGATCTCCATCGCCGTGGAGCCGAAGACCAAGGCCGACCAGGAGAAGATGGGCATCGCCCTGGGCAAGCTGGCCCAGGAGGACCCCTCGTTCCGGGTCAAGACCGACGAAGAAACCGCGCAGACCATCATCTCCGGCATGGGCGAGTTGCACCTGGACATCATCGTCGACCGCATGCGCCGCGAGTTCGGCGTCGAGGCCAACACCGGCAAGCCGCAGGTGGCCTACCGCGAGGCGATCCGCAACACCTGCGAGATCGAGGGCAAGTTCGTCCGTCAGTCCGGCGGCCGCGGCCAGTACGGCCATTGCTGGATACGCTTCGCGCCGGCCGACGAGGCCCAGGAGGGGCTGCAGTTCGCCAACGAAGTGGTGGGCGGGGCGATTCCGCGGGAATTTATCCCGGCGATCCAGAAGGGCATCGCGGAGCAGATGAAGAACGGCGTGCTCGCCGGCTACCCGCTGCTCGGCCTGAAGGCCGCGGTATTCGACGGCTCGTTCCACGACGTCGACTCCAGCGAGCTGGCCTTCAAGATCGCCGCCTCCATGGCCACCAAGCAGCTGTCGCAGAAGGGCGGCGCGGTGCTGCTGGAGCCGGTGATGAAGCTCGAGGTGGTGACCCCCGAGGAGTACATGGGCGACATCATGGGCGACCTCAACCGCCGCCGTGGCCTGATCCACGGCATGGAGGACGCGGTCTCCGGCAAGATCGTCCGCGCCGAGGTGCCGCTGGGCGAGATGTTCGGCTATGCCACCGATGTGCGTTCGATGTCCCAGGGCCGTGCCAGCTTCTCCATGGAGTTCGCCCGCTACGCCGAGGCGCCGGCGAGCATCGCCGAGGCCATAGTCCGCAAGTCGGGCTGAAGGCGCCGAGCGGTCGCCGTAGCCCAGGCCGCAGTGCAGGGTTCCAGCTGGGTGTCTCCGATTAGATGGGCAGGTGGCCATATGACAGCGCTCGACGACAAGCAGGCAGCGCAGCCCGTCCGCGCTCCCGACACTAGCGTGTCTAGCAATGGCGGCGCCGGCGCTGCCGAGGACGGCGCTGCCGGCGCCGCGCCGGTCGCACGGGCGGCCAGTGCCCGCGGTGACCTCGCGGTGGTCGCCGCGTTGCTGCCCTATCTGCGCCCCTACGCCGGACGCATCGCGCTGGCGCTGGCGCTGATCTTCGCCGCCAAGCTGGTCAACCTGTACGTCCCGATTGCCCTCAAGCAGATAGTCGATGGGCTCAATGTCGAGCCCAGCCTGCTGATGCTGCCGGTCGGTCTGCTGCTCGCCTACGGCGCCTCGCGCATCGGCGTCAGCCTGTTCGGCGAGCTGCGTCAGGTGGTGTTCGCCCGCGTCATGGCGCGGGCCTCGCGACAGATCACCCTGAAGGTGTTCCGCCATCTGCACGGCCTGAGCCTGAAGTTCCACCTCGCCCGCCGCACCGGCGGCGTGGCCCGCGACGTCGAGCGCGGCGGCAGCGCGATCTCCGATCTGCTGGACTGGACGCTCTACACCATAGTGCCGACCCTCCTCGAGGTGCTGCTGGTGACCGTGGTGCTGGTCTGGGCCTACGACTGGGGCTTCGCCTTCATCACCCTCGGCACGCTGCTGGCCTACAGCCTCTGGACCTTCGCCGTGACCGAGTGGCGCACCCGCTTCTACCGCGCCGCGGTGGAGGCCGATACCCGCGCCAACGAGCGTGCGGTGGACTCGCTGCTCAACTACGAGACGGTCAAGTACTTCAACAACGAGGCCCACGAGGCCGCGCGCTACGACGACAACCTGCGGCACCTGGAGAACGCCCGGGTCAAGGCCACCAAGTCGCTGGCCCTGCTCAACCTCGGCCAGACCCTGGTGGTCGCCCTCGGCGTCACCGCCATGATGTGGCGGGCCGCCGCTGGCGTGGTGGCCGGCGAGCTGACCATCGGCGACCTAGTGCTGGTCAACGCCTACCTGCTGCAGCTGTCGGCCCCGCTGTTCGTGCTGGGCATGATGTACCGCGAGGTGAAGCAGGCGCTGACCAATATGGAGCGGCTGTTCGGCCTGCTCGATCAACGCCAGGACGTGCAGGACGCGCCAGCCGCCAAGCCGCTCGCGTCCAGCCGGCCGCGGGTGCGCTTCGAGAACGTCTACTTCGGCTACGACCCGCGCCGGGAGATCCTGCATGGGGTGGATTTCGAGATCCCGCCCGGCGGCACGCTGGCGGTGGTCGGCCGTTCGGGCTCGGGCAAGTCCACCCTGGCCCGCCTGCTGTACCGCTTCTACGACGTCGATGGCGGGCACATCCGCATCGACGGCCAGGATCTGCGCGAGCTGACCCAGGCCTCGCTGCGCGGCGCCATCGGCATAGTCCCGCAGGACACCGTGCTGTTCAACGACAGCATCTACTACAACATTCGCTACGGCCGTCCCGAGGCCAGCCGCGAGGAGATCGAGGCCGCCGCCCGTGCCGCGCATATCCACGAGTTCATCCTGCGCCTGCCGGATGGCTACGCGACCGAAGTCGGCGAACGCGGCCTCAAGCTGTCCGGCGGCGAGAAGCAGCGCGTGGCGATCGCCCGCGCCCTGCTGAAGAACCCGGCCATCCTGATCTTCGACGAAGCCACCTCGGCGCTGGACTCCAAGTCGGAGAAGGCCATCCAGGCCGCGCTCGAGCGCATCCAGGTCGGCCGCACCACCCTGGTGATTGCCCATCGGCTTTCCACTGTGATGGCTGCCGACCGGATCCTGGTGCTGGACGCCGGCCGCATCATCGAAAGCGGCAGCCACCGCGAGTTGCTGGAGGCCGGCGGCAGCTACGCGCAGATGTGGACGCTGCAGCAGCAAGAGCCCGCTGTGGAGAGATCGCCGCGGCCTGACCATCCCTGAGCGACGCTCCTAACGCGAGCCGAGAGCGCTGAGGTTGAGGCCGCTCGTGCACCAGCGGCTACAAACCAATAGGGAAGTAGCAGCAGGGGATGAAGCACGGCGGAATCCGGGGCAATGCCCGAGAAGCAATCCTCGGCTTGCACTTCGCTCCAGCCGAGTTACGGGCCGATAGTCACGTGTGACAACCAGACCTGTGGCGTAACTAGTGTTTCTGGCACGGCAGCGTTTCTGGCTCGGCGAGTTTTCGCGTCGAGCGCTGAAGAGACGGCATCCGAGCTCCGCTTCCAGCTTAGCGACCGACCGTTAAATCGGCGATGGGCCTAGATTGCGAAGGTCCGTGGGGAGCAGTCATGTCGAACGACGGCCTTGGGGCGGAAGCCAACGCTCAGGCGGGTGACCGGCTGCACTGGCGAACGACCTCACCGGCCAAAAGCGGCCCCTCAGCAGTGTCTACAAAATTAGGGGCGATTCATAACTCGTATCAGATGGGAGCCTGATGTTGCGGGTGCGGTTCGATGGCTATTAAGCCGCTGGCCTTGGTCGGTGGTTGCTCGCAGGAAGTTAAAACGATTTGATGATTCGTCCGAGGGTTTCCGTAGCCTGTTCGAAGCGCTCGTTCCAGGGGCTGCCATAGTTGAGGCGAATGCAGTTGCGGAAGCGCTGGGTGGGCGAGAAGATCGGCCCTGGCGCAATACTGATACCTTGAGCCAAGGCCATCTGGAACAGCTTCAGCGAGTCGACTTGTTCCGGGAGTTCCAGCCAGAGGAAGTAGCCACCGGCAGGATGAGATACACGTGTGCTGCTCGGAAGGTGTCGGGCGATAGCCGCCAATAGTGCGCTTTGCTGTTCTTCGAGGGCGTAGCGCAGTTTACGTAGGTGCCGGTCATAACCCCCGTGTTGCAGATAGTCGGCGATGGCCGCTTGAGCAGGTACCGAGGCGGAAAGGGTGGTCATCAGCTTGAGTCGTTCGACCTTTTGTGCGAAGCGCCCGGCAGCTACCCAGCCGACCCGGTAACCTGGCGCCAGGCTCTTGGAGAAGGAACCGCAATGCATCACCAACCCTTGCGTATCGAACGCCTTGGCCGGCTTCGGCGGTTGCGGGCCGAAGTACAGCTCGGCGTAGACGTCGTCTTCAATCAGCGGTACCTGGTGCTGGTGCAGTAACTCCACTAGTTCACGTTTTTTCGTTTCCGGTAGTGTGGCACCCATTGGGTTCTGGAAGCTGGTCATAAACCAGCAGGCTTTGATCGGGTGTCGCTTCAGGGTTTCGGTAAGTACGGCGAGATCAACGCCCTCACGCGGGTGAACTGGAATCTCCACCGCCTTCAACTTGAGGCGTTCGAGCACTTGCAGGCAGGCATAGAACGTCGGGGTTTCGATGGCGACTAGATCGCCCGGTTGAGTCACGGCTTGCAGGCAAAGATTCAGGGCTTCCAGTGCGCCATTGGTGATCACCAATTCCTCAACGGGGAGCATTACCCCGGTAACCATATAGCGCAGGGCGATCTGTCGGCGCAGGTTCGGGTTGCCCGGTGACAGGTCGGCCACCACCATGCGCGGGTCCATGTCGCGGGTGGCGGTGGCCAGCGAGCGGGCCAGGCGCGGAAGGGGAAACAGCAGTGGGCTGGGGAAGGCCGAGCCGAAGGGTACAGTCTCCGGATCCTTGATCGAGTCGAGCACCGAGAACACCAGCTCGCTAACATCCACCTCGGTGGACTCGTTGACCTGCGGGCTGATCGCAGGCTCGGAGAATTGCCGGGGTGCATGATTGTTGACGAAGTAACCGGAGCGCGGCCGGGCGCGGATCAGGCCGCGGCGCTCCAGCAGGTAATAAGCCTGGAACACCGTGGACAGGCTGACGCCGTACGTCTGGCTGGCGTAGCGCACTGAGGGTACGCGTTGCCCGGGGGTGAGCACCCCCGAGCGGATCAGCTCGGCGATCTCGTTGGCGAATTTTTCGTAGCGCTTCATCTTGTCCTGGCACGCGGGTAGCGGAACGTCGTGCGGACACTCTAATGACAACGCGCGGTTCATGCGACGGCCATCAGCGGTTCAGCGGTGCGACGAAGGCGCTGCGCGCCTGCACGCGGTCGCTCGGATCATTGCTATTGGTCACCTCGAAACCGATGCTTTGCGAGGTGCTCTCAGCGCGTTCGCTGGTCATCGCCACTGACACCGGAATGTCGACGATCTCCCCGGCTGCCAGGCTCAGTTCGTGCTTGCCCTGCAACTGAAACTTGTCGGTTTCGGCCAGCGACAGCAGATAGCGCTGCGGTTGCTGGGTCTTGTTGATGACCTTCAAGGTATAGATGTTCTCGATCTGGCCGAGGCTGTTCTCGCGGAACAGGCCACGGTCCTTGGTCACGTCCAGCGAGACCATCGGCCGTTGGGCCAGAGCCAGGGCGAAGGCGCCGATCATCACTAGCAGGACCAGCGTGTAGCCGATCAGGCGGGGACGCAGCAGGTGGGTCCTGCCACCTTGCAGCACGCGCTCCGAGGTGTAGCGCACCAGGCCACGGGCGTAGCCCATCTTGTCCATGACCGTGTCGCAGGCGTCGATGCAGGCGGCGCAACCGATGCAGTCGATCTGCAAGCCATCGCGAATATCGATGCCGGTCGGGCAGACTTGCACGCACATCTGGCAGTCGACGCAATCCCCCAGGCCTTGGGTGGCCGGGTCGACTTCCTTCTTGCGTGGGCCGCGGCTCTCGCCACGGGCGGCATCGTAGGAGACGGTAAGGGTGTCTTTGTCGAACATCACGCTCTGGAAACGCGCATAGGGGCACATGTGCAGGCACACCTGCTCGCGCAGCCAGCCGGCATTGAGGTAGGTCGCGGCGGTGAAGAACAGTACCCAGAACAGGCTGGCGCCACCCAGTTGCAGGCTGAGCAGTTCGCTCGTCAGCGGGCGGATCGGGGTGAAGTAGCCGACGAAGGTCAGTGCGGTGAGCAGACTGATCGCCAGCCACATGCCGTACTTGGCAGAACGGCGCAGCACCTTGTTGGCGCTCCAGGGCGCGCTGTGCAATTTGATGCGCTGGTTACGGTCACCCTCGGTGATTTTCTCGCACCACATGAAGACCCAGGTCCAGGCGCTCTGTGGACAGGTGTAGCCGCACCAGACGCGCCCGGCGAAGACGGTGATGGCGAACAGGCCGAACGCGCAGATGATCAGCAGCGCCGAGAGCAGGATGAAATCCTGTGGCCAGAAGGTCGCGCCGAAGATATGGAATTTGCTGGCCGAGAGATCCCAGAGCACGGCCTGGCGGCCGCCCCAGTCGAGCCAGACGGTGCCGAAGAACAGCAGGAACAGAACCCCGCTGCCGCTTATCCGCAAGTTGCGGAAAAGACCGCTGAAGCTACGGGTGGTGATCTGGCCTTCGATCTGTTTGACCTTCGCGCGGGGGATGCTCGAAGGGGTGGCGATCTCGACAATCTGGACGGGAATTCTTTCGCTCATGGCAGGCGCTCATCGGGCTTAATCAGGCCGGGCAACAATGCGGCGCCAAGTGTTTTTATAACAGTCTCAGGTATTTGATAAAAAACCATATCAGATGCTTTGCCGAGAGGGACTTTCACAGGTTCTAAAGACCTACGTCCACTGCGTTTATCGCGCTCGGCAACGGCGTTGAAAAAGCCTTCTGATACGGTTTTTTCAGGATTATCTGCGGCTGTTTCGTGCCGTGCTGAAACTCCATAGTGACGGGCCTGAGACTGCCGCTCCTGTGTATATCCATACGCAGTTTTCCGTCCGCGGCGGTCTGCTCTGTGAGGTGCCGACTATGTATCACTACGACGATTACGACCGGGCGCTGGTCCATGAGCGGGTGGCGCAGTTTCGCGACCAGGTCGAACGCCGGATCAGCGGGGAACTGAGCGAAGAGGAGTTCCTGCCGCTGCGCCTGCAGAACGGCCTGTACCTGCAGAAACATGCCTACATGCTGCGGGTGGCGATCCCCTACGGCACCCTGGGCTCGAACCAGCTGCGCTGCCTGGCACAGATCGCCCGGCAGTACGACCGCGACTACGGCCACTTCACCACCCGGCAGAACATCCAGTTCAACTGGATCGAACTGGAGCAGGTGCCGGACATCCTCGAGAAACTGGCCGACGTGGAAATGCACGCGATCCAGACCTCCGGCAACTGCGTGCGCAATATCACCACCGAGGCCTTCGCCGGGGTCGCGGCCGACGAGCTGCTCGACCCGCGCCCGCTGGCCGAGATCCTTCGCCAGTGGTCGACGGTCAACCCGGAGTTCCTCTTTCTGCCGCGTAAGTTCAAGATCGCCCTGTGTTCGGCGTTGCAGGATCGTGCAGCAGTGCAGATGCACGACATCGGCCTGTACCTGTATCGCGATGAGCAGGGCCGGATGATGCTCCGTGTGCTGGTCGGAGGTGGTCTGGGGCGTACGCCGATTCTCGGTCTGCAGATCCGCGACGGCCTGCCGTGGCAGCACCTATTGTCTTATGTGGAGGCCGTTTTGCGGGTCTACAACCGCCACGGCCGGCGTGACAACAAGTACAAGGCGCGGATCAAGATCCTGGTCAAGGCACTGGGCATCGAGGCCTTCGCCCGTGAGGTGGAAGAAGAGTGGCAGCAAATCAAGGACGGCCCGGCCGAGCTGACCCTCGATGAGTTCGAGCGGGTCGCGGCGGGCTTCGTCCCACCGGCCTATGAAAGCCTGGCTGACACTGACCTGGAGTTCGGCACCCGCCTGTCCCAGCACCCGGACTTCACCCGCTGGGTCGATCGCAACGTCTATGCGCACAAGGTCTCGGGCTACGCCTCGGTGGTGCTGTCGACCAAACCGGGTATTACCGCGCCGCCAGGTGACGTCACCTCAACGCAGATGGACGCGGTGGCGGACTGGGCCGACAGCTTCGGTTTCGGCGAAATCCGCATCGCCCATGAGCAGAACCTGGTGCTCCCCGACGTGCGCAAGGCCGACCTGTATGCGCTGTGGCAGCTGGCCTCTGAAGCCGGACTGGCGACGCCGAACATCGGCTTGCTGACCGACATCATCGCCTGCCCCGGTGGCGACTATTGCTCGCTGGCCAACGCCAAATCGATCCCGATCGCGCAGGCGATCCAGCAGCGCTTCGAGGACCTCGACTACCTGCACGACATCGGTGAAATCAGCCTGAACATCTCCGGCTGCATGAATGCCTGTGGTCACCACCATATCGGTAACATCGGCATCCTCGGTGTCGATAAGAACGGCAGCGAGTGGTACCAGATTACCCTCGGCGGCGCCCAGGGTAACTACAGCGCGCTGGGCAAGGTGATGGGCCCTTCCTTTGGCGCTGATGAAGTGCCGGATGTGATCGAGCGCATCGTTGAGACCTTTACCGACTACAGGGAAACCGAAGAAACCTTCGTCGACACCTTCCAGCGCATCGGCCTGGAGCCCTTCAAGGAGCGCGTCTACCGCAAGACTGTGGAAGTGTCGGCATGAACAATCTGATCAAGCTGATCGAAGGTCAGGCGCAGGTCGTCGGTGAAGACAGTTGGAATTTGGTGCGCGAGGCTGAAGGTGAGCTGCCGACAGGCCTCTTGATTCTGTCACTGGAACGCTGGGAGGCCCGTCAGGATGAAGCGGTATTGTGTGGCGAGCGCTTCAGTCTGGATGGGCTGTTGCTGTCGCCTGACGATGAGGTGGAGCGGTTGAAGCCCTGGCTGGGTGTATTGCCGCTGATCGCCGTCGACTTTCCCAGTTTTCGCGACGGCCGCGGTTATAGCCAGGCCTACTTGTTGCGTACCCGTCTCGGCTGGCGTGGCGAGTTGCGGGCGGTGGGTGACGTGCTGCGTGACCAGTTGAGCCATATGCGCCAGTGCGGCTTTGATGCGTTCGCCGTGCGCGAGGACAAATCGGTCGAGGATGCGCTTAAGGGGCTGGCCGGTATCAGCGTGCAATATGGTCGTTCGGTTCTGGAGCCGCGTCCGCTGTTCCGTCGGCGCGGCTGAGACTTGTCGAGCAGCCTTTGTCTAAGAACCTGTTCATGATCTGCTGCGCGTCGGCCATGCCGCGTTGAAATCGGGCTCAAAATGCTCATTTACTACGTGTAAACTGCGCTTTCTCGCCCGATTTCGCGATCCACAGGGATGTGGTGAATGCCGCTAGCCCGCATGGAGCGGGCGCGGCCTTGCCTGACCTTAGCTCGCGAGATCGTGAACAGGCTCTAAAAAACATCCGGGAGACATCCATTCATGCCCTACCGAGTATCACGGAAAGCGGAACGGACTACCTATATCGGGTCGTTAACCGTCAGTTGATAATCGACCATGCCAGGTCCTGCATAAGCAGTTATCGAATCGAGCATCGCCCCTGATCCGCCGGGCAGGGTAAGGCGTCTGAAATGCCGCCTTTCGGCTTTGAGGATGCAACTTCAGTAGCGGCACAAGCCAGCAGTTGCCCGGCCCGGCCGGGCAAACCCATGCACAGACGCCTCAGTACCCCGTCATCTCCAGATAGCCCACCCCCTGATGGCTGCCGCTGAAACGGATGGGCCCCTCCCAGTAAGGGAAGCGGGTAGCCATCCAGGCATTTTCCTGCAGCGCCGTGCTGGTGATGTCGAAACCCTGGCTGGCGATGCGCAGCGACCAGCGGGTCGGCAGCCGGCGACCCGCGACCCGGCTGTGCTGCAAGGGGGTCATGACGATGTCCCGATTGCCCAGCACGCGGGTCTGGCCGGTGGCGCTGATCCAGGTGCCGGCGCGGTAGTGGGCGCCGTCGGCATGGCGCAGCTGGAACAGCATGAGCTTTTCGCCCGTACTCAGATGCAGCGAGAACCAGTCCCAGCCTTGCTGGTCGGGCGCCAGGGGCTGGCTGCTCCATTCGCGATCCAGCCAGGCCTGGCCCTTGACCTGATAGGTCTTGCCCTCCAGCTGGATGGCACCCCGAGCCTGGAAGAACGGCTGGCTGTAGTAGTAGGACGCCTGCCCCTGTCCGGACTTCTGGCTGAAGCCCAGCTCGCCCTGCAGGACCGGCGGCAGGCTGCTGACCAGGCGCAGGCGATAACCGAAGGCGCGGCCCCGGGCGTGCAGGTCCAGCTCGCCCAGCTCTGCGTTTGCCGGTTTCTGGCTGCTGAAGTGCCAATCGTCGATCCAGGCCTTGAAAGGCGAACTCATGACGCCGGCCTGGCCGATGCCGCCGCGGGCGAAGGTTTCTGTGGAGTGATGGCCGTAAGGGCCGGTCAGCCCGGCATGGCCCATCCACAGGTTCTGGTTGCTCCAGCCCTCATTCGTGGAGCCGGGCTGCAAGGCACTGCGGAACAGGGTCCATTGCACGCCCCAGGCGCGGCCCTGCTCATCCTCCAGATTGGCCGTCACGTACCACCATTCGATGCGGTAGTCCGGATGCGCGCCGTGGTCCACCGGGAAGCTGAAAGCCCTGCCTGGGCTGACGCGGGCAAAGCTCGCGGCTGCGCTGCCGAGCCCGGCAAAACCCGCGACAGGGGGCGGCTCGGCATCGCAGGCGCCGAGCAGCACGCCCGCGAGGAGCGCCAGGCGCAGGCTAGCGTTCATCGGCGAAGGTCCTCAGCAGCTCGGCCGGGGTGGTCCGGCCGAGCTTCCACAGCGGCCAGGCTGCGGCCAGGAGCGTGGCCAGTAACGCCATGGCCAATAGCTGCAAGAGCTGCCAGGGAAACACATGCAGCGGCAGGCGCCAGCCAAACGCCTGCACGTTGATCACCGCGACCAGGCACCAGGTCAGCAACAGGCCCAGCGGAATCGCCAGCAGCAGCGTGAGCAGGGCCAGCAGCAGGGTCTGGCCGAGGCTGAGCCAGGCCAGCTGCGCTCGACTGACCCCCAGCGCCCAGAGCGGCGCCAGTTGGCTCAGGCGAGACTGGCCGAGGGTCAACAGGCTGATGAACAGCGCCACGCCGGCAACCCCCAGGGTCAGACTGTTGAGCGCGGCGGTGGCGGCAAAGGTGCGTTCGAACACGCGGGTCGACCAGGCCTTGAGTTCGCTCTGATCGATGATCCGACTGCTATCCAGGGCAAATGCCTTCTGCAGGGCCTGCATCAGCTCGGGGACCCCGGCGGCTGGCAGATGCAGGCTGTAGCTGCTCGGGCTCAGCCCCGGCCAGTGGCGCTGCAAGCCCGCGGCATTGACCAGCAGATGACCCTTAGGATTGCCGTAATCGGCATAGATGCCGGCGACCAGCAGCGTCCATTCGCCTTTGGCGGTGGGCAGGCTCAGGCGCTCGCCCAGGTGCAGGTTCAAGCGTCGCGCCAACTGCTCGCTGAGCATCAGCGCCTCTTGCCGGGCCAGTTGCTCCCAGGCATCCGGGCTGGCGCTCAGCAGTGGCCAGTGGGCACGGTAAGCCGGGTGATCGAGTATGCCGGTGAGCTGCGCCGGCCAGCCCTGCAGCTGCAGCTCGACCCGCCAGCTCGGCAGTACCGCGCGGACCTGTGGCTGGCGGGTCAACCAGGCGCCTATGGCCAGTGCTTGCTGAGGGTCTCGCGGGTTGAGGTAAAGCTCGGCGGCCAGACGCTGATCGAGCCAGCCGCCGAAGGTCTTGCGAAAGCCCTCGGTCATGCTGCCGACGCCGATATTCGCCGCCAGCGCCAGCAGCAGGGCCATCAGCGCCAGCGCCAGCTCCGGCAGCTGCTGCCGGCTGTCGGCGATAAACCACTGCGCCAGCGGCGAGCGGCAGTGGGGTAGCAGGCCCTCCAGCAGCAGGCTCAGGCACAGCGGCAAACCCAGGGCCGCGGCCAGCAGCAAAGCGGCGAGCAGGACAAAGCCTGCGATCAGGCTGTTGCCGCCAAGCAGCGCGACCAGCGCCAGCAAACCGAGCGCTCCGGCCAGCAGGGCTTGGCGGCGTAACCAGAGCGCCTGGGCCTGCTGCCACGCCTCGGGCTGGGCCAATGCCAGCAGCGGCAAGCGCGCGGCCCTGAGCAGGCTGCCGGCACCGGCGAGCAGGGCGCCGAGCAGGCTGATGGCCAGCCCGCTGAGCCACCACAGCGGGCTGAGGCTGAGCTGCCCGGCGACCTCGGCACCATACAGGCCACGCAAGCTGGCCACGACATCCGGCAAGAGCAGGCTGGCCAGCCAGTAACCGCTGACCACGCCAGCCAAGCCGCCGAGCAAGGCCAGGCCGCAGAGTTCCAGGGCCAGGGCGCCGAGCAGGGTCCGGGCGCTCACTCCACAGGCCCGCAGGGTGCGCAACAGCGCGCGGCGCTGCTCCAGGGCCAGGCCGATGGAGGCGTGCACGATAAACAGCCCGACGACAAAGGCCAGCAAACCGAGGGCCGTGAGATTGAGATGGAAGCTGTCGGTGAGCCGGGCCAGCTCAACCGCTTCGCTGCGGCGGTTCAGTACCAGCTGTTCGGCCAACTGAGGCGGCAGGCTCGGCTTGTCCCGGGCGAAATCGCCGGCCACTAAGAGCCGGGAGAGCTGCTGCGGTGCAGCGAGCAGTCGTTGGGCAACACCGATATCCACCAGCAGCACGCCGGGCGCCAACTGTGCCCGCAGCTCCAGCGGCGGCAGGGCTTGCCCGGATTCACTCAGCGGCCGCGCCCCGGCTTCGAGGTCGAGGGCCTCGAGGGTGTCGGGCGCAATCCAGGTGCGCCCGGGCTGGCCGAGAAAGGTTGCCAGATCCAGGCTGTCGACAGCTTGCCCGGCCAGCGAAGTGCCGGTTGGCAAGGTCAGGGGTTCGATACCGACCAGTTGCAGGCGTTGCTCGGCCTGCCCCTGCAGACGCAAGCGGCCCTGCAGGAGTGGCGATACCGGCCAGCCGGCACGCCGCAGCTCGATGAAGTACCGCTGCGGAAATAACCCGCCGTTGTGGGCACTCAGCGCGTATTGGTCATCGCCGGCCAGCAGTTGGCTGGCCCGTGCATAGCTTTCCCGGGCCTGGCTGTTCAGCGCCTGCACGCCCGTCCACAGGCCGGTGGCCAGCCACAAACCGGTCAGCACGCTGAAGAACTGCACCGGATGCCGGCGCCAATGGCTAAACAGGCCACTCAGCGTCCAGTAAAAGATCCGCATCTCAGGCCTCGCCCCGATCCAGCAGGCGGCCGCCCTGCAAGGTCAGGCGCCGCTCCAGGCGCGCCGCCATGCGTGGGTTATGGGTCACCATCAGGAGGCTGGTCGGGCTGTCGGCGAGCAGCTGCAGCAGCAGCTCCAGCACCTCGTCACTGGTCGCCTCATCCAGGCTGCCGGTGGGTTCGTCGGCCAGCAACAGCGGCGGTCTAGCGGCCAACGCACGCCCCAGCGCCACCCGTTGCTGCTGTCCGCAGGAGAGTTGCTCGGGATAGCGCTCGAGCAGCTCGCCAAGGCCCAGCCGCTGGATCAGCTGCGCCTGCCAGTGCGGGTCATAACGGCCCGCCAGACGCGCCTGGAAGGCCAGATTGTCCTCGACCCGCAGGCTGGAAATCAGGTTGAACTGCTGGAAGATCAGGCCGATCCCCGTGCGCCGCCACGCCGCCAACTGGCTTTCATCGAGCGCCGCCAGCGAGCGCCCGGCAACCCGGATGCTGCCGGCATCGAAGCGATCGAGTCCGGCCACCAGGTGCAGCAGGGTGCTTTTGCCACTGCCGGATTCGCCCATCAGCGCCAGACTGCTGCCCTGCTCCAGCTCGAGGTCGATGCCCCGCAGCACCGCCAGCGGCCCCTGGGGCGTCGGATAGCTTTTGCATAAGCCGTGGATCTTCAGCATCAGTGTGCGGCCTTATCGAGGCTGTGCCGGCGATGGTTTTTAACCGAACTAGAACGCCCAGCGGCACGACCGAGCCTGGGAGCGTGCGGCGCCGGATGGAACCCTTTGCCGCGCTGCAGTTGTAAGTAATAGTGCGCTAGGCCAGCAGGACAAGGTGCTGGAGTCATTAAACCGGCTTGCAGGGGGGCGCATTCGTTGCTAAGCAACAAGAGGCGCAGCTAGCCGCTCAAACGCGGCGCACTCGCTCGCTACGCGAAGCGCGAAGACGCGTGAATCACTCCGGCAGCCAGGAGACAACCACCATGGCCATGACGTTAAGCTCTTCAGTTTTCGCCCAAAACGCGACTATCCCCGCTGTGCACAGCTGCGACGGCCGGGACCTGTCTCCGCCCCTAAGCTGGACGGCACCGCCCGCGGGCACCCAGAGCCTGGTGCTGATTGTCGACGACCCGGATGCTCCCGATCCCGCTGCGCCGAAAATGACCTGGGTCCACTGGCTGCTGTATAACCTGCCGCCCGGCGCCGGTAGCCTGCCCGAGGGGGTTGCGGACCAGGACCTGCCGCCCGGAACCCTGCAGGGGCTCAACGATTGGCAGCGAACCGGTTACGGCGGCCCGTGCCCACCGATCGGCAGCCACCGCTACTTCCATAAATTGTATGCGCTGGACAGGCTGCTCGCCGACCTTCACCACCCCAGCAAGGCGGCGTTGGAGCGGGCGATGAGCGGCCATGTCCTGGCCCAGGCTGAGCTGCTTGGCTATTACCAGCGGCGGCGCTAGCTATTGAACCCACTCGTTAAACCATTCAGCCGCGGGCGGCACTGACGCCTTCCAGCGTGGCGAAGGAGGTGTCCTTGGCGGTGAGCAGGAAGTCGCGCATGAAGGGCGCATCCAGCATGTCGCTGCGGATGCCGGCGTACAGCGTGGCAAACAGGCCTTTGTCGCCGAGGCGTTTGGCCGTCACGTAGCCCCGCGAGCTGTACTCATGCAGCGCCCAGTTCGGCAGGCCACAGACGCCACGCCCGCTGGCCACCAGCTGCATCATCATCACCGTCAGCTCCGAGGTGCGCACTTGCGCCGGTTCGATATCGGCCGGTTCCAGAAAGCGGGTGAAGATATCCAGGCGGTCGCGTTCCACCGGATAGGTGATCAGGGTTTCCTTGGCCAGGTCGCCCGGCACTATGTAGGGCTTGTTCGCCAGGCCGTGCTGGTTGGCTACCGCGAGCATGGCCTCGTAGGTGAACAGCGGCACATAGGTGATGCCGGCCAGCTCGAGCGGGTCCGAGGTCACCACCAGATCCAGATCGCCGCGGGCCAGGGCCGGCAGCGGGGCGAAGGAGAAACCCGAGGCCAGGTCCAGCTCGACTTCCGGCCAGGCGTCGCGGAACTGGTCGATGGTCGGCATCAGCCACTGGAAGCAGCTGTGGCATTCGATCGCCATGTGCAAGCGCCCGGCGGTGCCGCCAGCCAGCCGCGCCATGTCGCGCTCGGCGGCGCGCAGTTGCGGTAAGAGCGAGTCGGCCAATTGCAGCAGGCGCAAGCCGGCGCTGGAGAAGCGCAGCGGCTTGGTCTTGCGCACGAACAGCGGCATGCCCAGGCGCTCTTCCAGTTCCTTGAACTGGTGGGAGAGGGCGGATTGGGTCAGGTGCAGGCGCTCGGCGGCATCCACCAGGCTATCGGCCTCACGCAAGGCGTGCAGGGTCTTGAGGTGGCGAAATTCCAGCATGCGGCGTGCCTCATGGTGATGTGGATATGCGTCGAGCTCTTTGTAGGCGCGGGCCAATCATGAGTGAATCTATCGATCAACGCGAATATGTTGAGTTTGTCTCATGGTGCCTCGCCTGTCGACAATAGTTCCCATCATTTGCATGGAGGTGTTTTGTCATGGCCCTGGCCCACAACCTTGGTTTTCCCCGTATCGGTCGCGACCGTGAACTGAAGAAGGCGCTGGAAGCCTATTGGCAAGGCGATCTCGACGAAGCCGGCTTGCGTGCGGTCGGCCGCGAGTTGCGCGCCAGCCATTGGCAGGTACAGCGAGACGCCGGCATCGAGCTGCTGCCGGTGGGCGATTTCGCCTGGTACGACCAGGTGCTCACGCACTCGCTGTGCTTCGGCGTGATCCCCGAGCGGTTTCGCCCGCCGGCCGGGCTGCCGACCCTGGAGACCCTGTTCGCCCTGGCGCGTGGCGCTGTTGGCAACACGAGCCGCCAAGCCTGCTGCGGCGGCGCCCATGCGCAGCCCCTTCTCGCACAAGAGCTAACCAAGTGGTTCGACAGCAACTACCACTACCTGGTCCCCGAGTTCAGCCAGGATCAGCAATTCAAGCTGAGCTGGGAGCAGCTGTTCGAAGAGGTCGAGGAGGCGCATGCACTGGGCCATAGCGTCAAACCGGTGTTGATCGGCCCGCTGACTTACCTGTGGCTGGGCAAGGCCAAGGGTGACAGCTTCGACAAGCTGGATTTGCTCGAACGCCTGCTGCCGCTCTACGGCGAAATCCTCGGCCGCCTCGCCGCGCAGGGCGTGGAGTGGGTGCAGCTCGACGAGCCGATCCTCGCGCTGGACCTGCCGCAAGACTGGAAAAACGCCTTCGAGCGCGCCTACCACCTGTTGCAGTACTCGCCGCTGAAGAAGTTGATCGCCACCTATTTCGGCGGCCTGGAAGACAACCTCGGGCTGGCCGTAGGGTTGCCGGTGCAGGGCCTGCATGTCGACCTGGTCCGCGCGCCGGAACAGCTTGGCGCCGTGCTCGATCGCCTGCCGACCTACAAGGTGTTGTCGCTGGGCGTGGTCAACGGCCGTAACGTCTGGCGCTGCGATCTGGAGAAAGCCTTGGCGCACCTGCAGGAGGCGCAACTGCGCTTCGGTGCCAACCTCTGGGTGGCCGGTTCCTGCTCGCTGCTGCACAGCCCGGTGGATCTGAGCCGAGAAGATCAGCTGGATGCCGAGCTGAGCAGTTGGCTGGCCTTCGCCGTGCAGAAGTGTGGCGAGATCGCCCTATTGGCGAAGGCGCTCAGCGCGCCGGAAGATCCCGCGGTGCAAGCGGCTCTGGCCGAGAGCCGCGCGCTGCAGGCGAGCCGGGCGCAATCCCCGCGCATCCACAAGGCCGACGTGCAGGCCCGGTTGGCGGCGATCAGTGCGGCGGACAGCCAGCGGCTTTCGCCCTTCGGCGAGCGCATCGAGGTGCAGCGCGCACGCCTTAACCTGCCGAGGTTCCCGACCACCACCATCGGCTCCTTCCCGCAGACCGCGGCGATCCGCCTGGCGCGCCAGGCGTTCAAGCGCGGCAAGCTGTCGGCCGGCGAATACACCGAGGCCATGCACGGCGAGATCCGCCATGCGATCGAGGTGCAGGAGCGCCTGGGCCTGGACGTGCTGGTACACGGCGAGGCGGAGCGCAATGACATGGTCGAGTACTTTGCCGAGCAGCTTGACGGTTACATGTTCACCCGCTTCGGCTGGGTACAGAGCTACGGTTCGCGTTGCGTCAAACCGGCGGTGATCTTCGGCGACCTGAGCCGCCCGCAACCGATGACTGTGGAGTGGATTCGCTATGCGCAGGGCCTCACCGACAAGGTGCTGAAGGGCATGCTGACCGGCCCGGTGACCATGCTGATGTGGTCCTTCGCCCGTGAAGATCTGTCGCGTGAGGTGCAGGCCCGCCAGCTGGCGCTGGCCATCCGCGACGAAGTGCTCGACCTGGAAGCGGCCGGGATCAAGATCGTGCAGATCGACGAAGCGGCCTTTCGTGAAGGGCTGCCGTTACGCCAGGGGCAGTGGCAGCACTATCTCGACTGGGCGGTGGAAGCCTTCCGCCTTGCTGCCTGCGGCGTGCGCGACGAAACGCAGATCCACACCCACATGTGCTACAGCGAGTTCAACGACGTGATCGAGTCGATCGCGGCGCTGGATGCCGACGTCATCACCCTCGAGACCTCGCGTTCGGCTATGCAGTTGCTGCAAGCCTTCGAGGCCTTCGACTATCCGAACGACATCGGCCCGGGCGTGTATGACATTCACTCGCCGCAGGTGCCGGACAGGGCCGAGATGGTCGCGCTGCTGGAAAAGGCCGCCGAACACATCCCCGCCGAGCGGCTGTGGGTCAACCCGGACTGCGGCCTGAAGACCCGTGGCTGGCCGGAGACCGAGGCGGCGCTGGCCAATATGGTCGCGGCGGCGCGGCAGCTGCGCGGGCGCAAGGCGCAGGCGGCGTAGCGGGTGCTGGCAAGCGCAGGCTTGCCGAGCCGAGTCACAAAATAAGCGACCGCTCGGCAATCTTCATCAAATTGTCATGGTTCTGTGGCAGCGCGCTCGCATGGATATCACCAAACTCGCGTCCTACTGGGGTTCTGCGTTTTGGTGTTTCTTATGCGTGCGCTACTTTTCCTGGCTGCACTGGTGTGCGGCGTGCCGTCCTTGGCGGCATCGACCTGCGATCCGCGGGTACCGACCGAAATCGTCGAGGTGGGCGAGGTGCGTCTGGCCTACCAGAGCATCGGTCGCGCTGCCGATCCGGCCTTGCTGATGGTCATGGGCCTCGGCGGCCAACTGATCCACTGGCCCAATGCGGTGGTCGCGCGGCTGTGCGAGCAGGGCTTCCGGGTGATCCGTTTCGATAACCGCGATGTCGGCCTGTCCGCCTGGCGCGGCACGCCGCCGGCGGTCAACCTGAGCTATGAGGTGTTGCGCCACCGGCTTGGCCTGGCGGTGTCGGCGCCTTACCAGCTGCGCGATATGGCCGGCGACGCCTTGGGGTTGATGGACAGGCTGCACGTGCAGAACTTCCATGTGCTGGGTGTCAGCATGGGCGGCATGATCGCCCAGCATCTGGCCGATCTCGCCCCGCAACGGGTGCAAAGTCTGACCCTGATCATGACCAGCTCCGGCGCCCAAGGCCTACCGGCGCCGAGCCAGGCGCTGCTGGAACTGCTGGCCCGGCGCGAGGCCCCCAGTCGGGCGGTCGCCCTCGAGCAGCAGGCCGACCTGCTCGCCGCCCTCGGCAGCCCTAAGGTCAGCGACGACCGCGGCAAACTGCTGCGCCAGGCCGCCCGCGCCTACGACCGCGCCTTCAATCCCGAGGGCGTGCAGCGCCAACTGCTGGCCATCCTCGCCGAACCCAGCCGGGTCGACCTGCTCAACCGCCTGCGGCTGCCGACCCTGGTGGTCCACGGCACCGCCGACCCGTTGTTGCCGGTGATGCATGGCGTGCATGTGGCCGCGCATATCAAGGGCGCCGAGCTCAAGCTGATCCCCGGGCTGGCCCATCGTTTTCAGGAGGCCTTCAAGGAGCCGCTGTTGGCGGCGGTGTTGCCGCATCTCAAGGCGCACCAGCTCGGTGGGCCCCAATTCGCTCGGCTGCCTGCGCCGGCGCTGTCTTACATGCAATAGGCCGGTCGCGCCATTGCGGCCAGCGCTCAAGCCAGCCGGCATGGTGGCTAACGCCGGCAAGCCGGTGTAGCTCCAGGCAGTCGGCCGAGTCTAGCCGCGCGGCGTATTCGTCCAGCAGGCTGGCCGGTACGACCCGATCCTCGGCTCCGGTCAAATGGCGCTGCGGCAATTCCCTCAGGCGTTCGGCAAAGTCCAGTGGTTCCAGCGAGTCTTGCAACGGCGTCAGTTCGAGCCGTTCCGCCCAGCGTCGTGGGCTCAGATTGCCGGCCAGCGTTTGCACCTGGGCGATGTCATTCCGGCGTGCGGCCAGCAGCAAGGCCAGGGCGCCACCGCCCGAGTAACCGATAAGCTCGAAGTGACGGTTGCCATAGCGCTGTTTGAGTTGATCCAGGGCTTGCTCCAGGCTGCCGAGCACTTCCTTGGAGAAACGTGCATCGGTCCAATAGCGTGGCGCGCAAGCGGGCGAGTTCAGGTACTGGCAGGGGCGTGCCAGGTAGATGCTGGGCTGCGGATCTTCCATGGCCAGTCGCGCCAGCAGCGGATCGCGCGGTGTCGGGTCCAGGCTGGGTTGGGTGGGCGTGATCCAGGCCCGGCCGTCACCCTCCAGGTAGACCCGCAGCGGCTTTGCCGAAGTGGATGAGGTCGCTGGCAGTGCCGCCCGCAGCTGGAATGGCCGGGTTTCCAGGCTAACCAGTTGGTGGGCATGCGCCTGCGCCAGCCGCTCCAAGGTGGCGCCAGGACTGGTGCAACCCCCGAGGCCCGCACCGATAGTGCCCAGCAGGAACAACCAGGCCCGCATATGCGGGCCTGGGTACGGGCAGGTCAGATCAAAAATCGTAGCGGACCCTGGCCTGCACGGTGTCGGCGGAGAAGTCCGCCTTGGTCAGGTAGTCGTAGCTGACGCCGAGGCTGACCGCGCCGAGGTGGTAGGTCAGCCCCAGGCTGGCTTCGTAACTGTCGCGCGCCGGCTTGGCGCCGCTGGTGACGAAGGGCACGCCGCCGACCACGAAGGCGCTGGTGCTGCTGACCCGATCGGCGATGAAGTCGTGATAGGCCATCAGCTTGGCTTCCGGCTCCAGGCTGCCTTGGCCGGCGGCGAAGTCGCCGGCCAGGCGCACGCCGGCACCCAACTCACCCACCTCGAAACGCTGTTCGCCGACGGCCAGCGCGGCCGCCGAGCCCTTCTCGCGGAAGCCGTCGATCAGCACCTTGCTGTAACGCGCCGCTACGCGTGGCTCCAGCAACAGGCCTTGGCCCAGGTCGAAGCCATAGCCGCCGAGCAGGTTGAAGCCCCAGAGGTCGCTGTCGTAATCGCCCTTGGCACGGGTGCCGGCGATATAGCGCTTGCTCTGATTATCGCTCTGGCCATAGGTCAGGCCGGCGTCGACGAACCAGGCACCTTGCTCGAAGCCGCTATAGAGGGTCAGTGCATGGCCTTCGATATCGGTCTTGTTGCCCGTTTGGCTGCGAACGTCGCTGGTCAGGTAGCTGTAGGCCAGGCCGAGGGTAGTCTGCGCATTCAGCTTGCCGTCGGCGCCGACGGCGATGCCCTGGCTGTCGGCGTCATAGCCGGGAATGCCGCTGCGCTCGCCCTGATCCGCGTCGTTGTTCAGCACCTGCACCCAGGCGCCGGTCTCGCTCAGGCCATCGCCGGAGGACAGGCCCTGGCGCAGGCTGGCGCTGCGCCCTTGCAGAACGTTGCCGAGCAGGTTCTGGTTGCTGACGGCGGTCTGGCCGGCGGCGCCGTCCACCTCGGGGGCGAGTTGCTCGGCCAGGCGTACCAGCTCCTCGTCGTTGCTGCCGACAGTGGCCTCGAACAGCGGATCCTCGTTGCTCAGATTGCCCAGGGTAGTGCCGTAGAAGGCTGTAAAGGCGGGCAGCAGATGAGACTGAGCGCCATGTTCGCTCAGATAGTCGCCGACTTGGGCGGTGGACATACCTCTCACCACCGCAGTGATTTGGGTCTCGGTGATCTTGTAGCTCTGTATCTGGAGCAGGTCGGAGAGGCTGGTGACTTGCAGGCCATAGCCATAAGGCGCGGCTTGATCGTCGATCTGTACCGCGGAAACCAGCACATACTCGCGAAGAGGTAAGCCACGGAAGTCTTCCGAGGCGGGCTTCAGGCGAATTTCACTCTGGCCATAGTAACCGAACAGAGCATTACCGCTGACCTCCAGAATGGCGCGGCGGGGATCGGTTTGTGTATGCAGGTTGAGGTCAAGGTTGCTGCGGCCTAATTTCAGGTCACCTTCAAGACGAGTGTGAGGTTGACCTAGTTCGAGTGATGTCACCCAAAGAGTTGGGCTATCAATCAGGTGGCCATTAAACAGGGCCTCGCCAGAGGCGTACATGGCCTGAAGCCCGAGCAGATCGCCGCGGATTTCACCTCCATCGAAGTTCAGTACAACATTTCCGGCGCCTTTAATCGCAGCCTGCCCGCCTTCAATCAGGCCTTCCCACATATCGATGCCGGCCCAGGGGTAGAATCCGTCATAGTTCGCGGGGTTGTTGGCCACTTCGATAGCTATTCCCTCTGCGTGAAGTGTGCCGACGTTGATTAGATGCAGCCCTTGAGTAGCTGACGGGTCTCCAGGGTAGCCGTTGCCTAGCATAATGGCTCGGCTACCCTCGCCCAGTGCGGAGATTTCGCCTTCATTGATCAGGATGGACAGGTTTTTTGGATGGTCGATAAAGACGCCGGCGCTTTCACGGCCACTGGTCTGGATCAGTCCGCGGTTGGTCAGCGATGTGGGGGTGGCTTGCAGACTGCCCTGCGCAATTGAGACACCACGGCTGTAATCACCGCTTGTGCTGATCCGACCGCTTGTCAGATTGCCAATTGCCTCGACTGAGCTGCCACTCTCAAGCGAGATGGCGGTGCTGGACTCGCCGCTGACTTCGATGCTGCCACTGTTCTGCAAATCCCCTGAGACTATTGCTTCAGACAGCGTAATCCCCTTGGCACCCAAGCCATAGGCCTGAATAGTCCCGTTATTGTTCAGGTTTTCTGAAATAAGGGCGGTTGAGGAGAGGCTGATCCCGGCCGCTCTGGTTCCGCTGGCGCTAATGTTCCCTGCGTTGTTCAGGCCCCCAAAAAGAATGCCGCCTCGATCAATGAGCCGTATACCTGCGGCGTTGGTTCCGGTGCTGGCGATACTCCCTGAATTATTCAGGTCGCCGGACAGGAGGATTGCCGCGTTGCCGAGAAAAATTCCGCTAGCGCTCCCGCCGTTCGCATTGATCTGTCCTTCGTTGGTCAGATTGCCTCTCACTATCTCCATCCCCGAGAAAGGACTAAGGATGCCGGAGCCACTCAGGGCTAGGGTTTTCGCCTCTTCGCCGGAGGCGTTCAGATTGGCTTGGTTGGTGATGTCTGAAAAGAAAGAGAAAGGGATTGAGTTCAGATCAATTGCATACCCCTCGCCAGAAGCTAGGCCAGTAATAGTAAGGGGGGCCGAGTAATTGCTGGAGTAGAGCGTGGCCTGCGACCCGGTCAGATTGACGGTGTCGGCCAACAGCGGTTGGGAGGCGGTAATCGCCAGGGCGAGCAAGGTCTTGCGGAAACACGGACGGGCCACGGTCTACTCCTTTAGTCGGCCTTTGGAAGGGGCATAAGGAGCTTCAGACAATCCCGAGAAATGGGTGCATTGGCTCCCTGCCAGGTGCGTATCCTAATGGCTTAACGCTATCACGCAAGCGTTGTGTCCATGACTTTTGTTATATCTCGCCGCTTTCGTTATTCAGGCCGCATGGCCTGGGGGTGTGTTCCGTTGTTTGCTTTTCAGATAGGCCACCAGTCGCGCCTGCTGCCCCGGGGTCATGAACAAGCCCAGCTTGGTTCGCCGCCAGAGAATATCGGCGGCTTCCATGGCCCACTCCTCGCGGCACAGGTAGTCCACTTCACGGGCATAGAGTCCGCCGCCCAGGTGTTCGCCGAGATCGCCGAGGTCGTTTACGCCGTCGAGCAGGTTCCAGACGCGGCTGCCGTAGGTGCTGGCCCAGCGTCGCGCCAGGCTGATGGGCAGCCAGCCGAAGCATTCGCACAGCGCGTCGATCAGCGCACTCAGGCTTTCCAGCTGTTCGCCACCGGGTAGCGGGGCGCTGGCGGTCCAGCTCGGTTGCAGGTTCTTGAAGTACGGCGCGAGTTGCGCCAGGGCCGACTCGGCGAGTTTGCGGTAGGTGGTCAGCTTGCCGCCGAAGACGGACAGCAGCGGTGCCTCGCCTGGATAAGCCGACAACGCCAGGGTGTAGTCACGGGTCACGGCCGAAGGATCATCCGACTCGTCATCGCACAGCGGCCGCACTCCGGCGAAGCTGTGCAGGATGTCGGCACGGCCGAGCTGGTGCTTGAAGTGGGCATTGACCACCTGCAGCAGGTAAGTGGTTTCTTCTTCACTGATCGCGACCCTGGCCGGATCGCCTCGGTATTCGCGGTCAGTGGTGCCGATCAGGGTGAAGCGCTCGAGATAGGGAATGGCGAAGACGATGCGGCGGTCCTCGTTTTGCAGGATATACGCCTGCTCGCCGTCAAACAGGCGCGGCACGATGATATGGCTGCCCTGGATCAGGCGGATGCCATAGGGCGACTTCTGCTGCAAATCATCCTGAATAAAGCGCGCCACCCAAGGGCCGGCGGCATTAACCAGGGCGTGGGCGCGAATCGAATAGAGGCTGCCGTCGGCGCGTTCCAGGTGGATATGCCACAGCCCTTTGCTGCGCCGTGCGCTGACGCAGCGGGTGCGGGTATGCACATGGGCGCCATGCTCCCGCGCGGCCATGGCGTTGAGCACCACCAAGCGGGCATCGTCGACCGCGCAATCGGAGTATTCGAAGCCGCGGCTGATCTCGGCTTTCAGCGGGCTGCCGGCGCCGAAACGCAGGCTACGTGAGCCGGCTAGTTGCTCGCGCTTGCCCAGGTGGTCATAGAGAAACAGACCGGCGCGAATCATCCAGGCCGGACGCAGGTGGGGCCGATGGGGGAGGATGAAGCGCAGGGGTCGGACTATATGCGGCGCCTTGGCCAGTAGCACCTCGCGCTCGGCCAAGGCTTCGCGTACCAGGCGGAACTCGTAGTGCTCGAGGTAGCGCAGGCCGCCATGGATCAGTTTGCTGCTGGCGGACGAGGTGTGTTGGGCGAGATCGTCCTTTTCGCAAAGGAACACCGACAGGCCGCGCCCGGCCGCATCCGCGGCGATGCCCGCGCCATTGATGCCGCCCCCCACTACCGCGAGGTCATAGACTTCGGCAAGCGAGTTGCTGAGGTTGTGGTTTGAGCGCATTGCGAGCCTCTAAAGTCGAAAGCGAACGTTTAAATGTTCATTTTCGAAAATAGTAGTCGAATGCTTCGCCATTGGCCAGCCGCAAGTTCGTTTGCACGCCGAGTGGTTGTTCGTGGGGTTTTACTGGAGGTGAGAGGTCAAACCAGGTGCAGTTGGATCTTCTGCTGCGCCAGCAGCCGGGCCACCGCGGCGGGGGGCGCACTGTCGGTGAAGACCCGATCGACCAGGCCGATAGAACCCAGGCGCACCACCGCATTGCGGCCGAACTTGCTCGAATCGGCGGCGAGGAAGACCTGTCGGGCGTTGTCGATAATCGCCTGGGAGACCCGTACTTCCTGATAGTCGAAGTCCAGCAGGCTGCCGTCTTCATCGATGCCGCTGATGCCCATCAGGGCGAAGTCGACCTTGAACTGCTGGATGAAATCGACCGCGGCCTGACCGACGATGCCGCCATCGCTGCGCACCGTGCCACCGGCGACCAAGACCTCGAAGTCGGCTTTGTCACTGAGCTGGGCGGCGACGTGCAGGTTGTTGGTGATCACCTTCAGTCCGCGGTGATTGAGCAGGGCGCGGGCGATGGCTTCGGTGGTGGTGCCGATGCTGATGAACAGCGAGGCGTGGTCGGGAATCTGTGCGGCGATGGCTTCGGCGATGCGCTGCTTTTCCTCGCGCATCAGCCCGGCGCGCATGGCGTAGGCGGTGTTCTGCGTGCTGGAGGCCTCGCTCGCGGCGCCACCGTGGGTACGCCGCAGTAGGCCTTGTTCGGCCAGTTGATTGATGTCGCGGCGGATGGTTTGCGGAGTCACGGCAAAGGCTTGCGCCAGTTCGTCGATACTGACGTAGCCACGCTCACGGGCCAGGTCGAGAATGCTTTGCTGTCGGGGCGCCAAGTTCATGTAGGCTTCCTTATTTTGCTCGGCATTATAGGCTGTCGGCGCGGCGTTTTTCGGCTAAGGTACGCGAACTTTGTCAGATTATTTTCACATTCGAACATGACCCCTGCCATCGACCTGTTGAAAAAGGCCCGTGCCGAGCACCGGGTCCACAGTTATAGCCATGATCCCAAGGCCGCTTCCTATGGGCTGGAGGCGGCGGAGAAGCTCGGTCTGGAGCCTGCTCGGGTGTTCAAGACCCTGCTCGCAGCGAGCGAGAAGGGCGAGTTGTTGGTCGCGGTGGTGCCGGTCGCCGGCAGCCTGGATCTCAAGGCGCTGGCCCAGGCCGCCGGCGTGAAAAAGGCCGATATGGCTGATCCGGTTGCCGCGCAACGGGCCACCGGTTATCTGCTCGGCGGTATCAGTCCGTTGGGGCAGAAGAAGCGCCTGCGCACCTTTATCGATGAATCTGCCAAGCACCATTCGACTCTCTACGTCAGCGCCGGTCGCCGGGGCCTGGAGGTGGAATTGACTGCGGATGTCCTCGCGCAACAGTGCCACGCTCAGTTCGCCGCCATCGGTCGCGATTAAACCAACGCAAATCGCCGGTTGGAATCACAACAATTACGCCGTCAAAATAATAAGGAAGCCGTGATGCCCCAGTACCTTCTTGCCATCGACCAAGGCACTACCAGCAGTCGGGCGATTGTCTTCAGTGCCCAGGGCTTGCCGGTGGCGCGGGCGCAGCAGGAGTTCAAGCAGTACTTTCCCAAGGACGGCTGGGTCGAGCATGACGGCGAAGACCTTTGGCTGACCACCCTCAAGGTCTGCCGCGAGGCGTTGCAGCAGAGTGGGCTGAACGCCGCTGAAATCGCCGCCATCGGCATCACCAACCAACGGGAAACCACCCTGGTCTGGGATGCCGTCAGCGGTACGCCGATCCATCCGGCCATCGTCTGGCAAGATCGCCGTACCGCCGATTACTGTGCCGAGCTCAAGGCGGCAGGCCATGAGGCGACGGTGGCGGCCAAGACCGGGCTGCTGATCGACCCCTATTTCTCCGCCACCAAGTTGCGTTGGATTCTCGAACAGGTGCCGGGCGCCCGCGAGCGCGCCGAGCGGGGCGAGTTGCGCTTCGGCACCGTCGACAGCTTCCTGCTGTGGCGCCTGACCGGCGGTAAGTCGCACAAAACCGATGCGACCAACGCCTCGCGCACCTTGTTGTTCAATATCCACTCGCAGCAGTGGGACGCCGAGCTGCTCGAACTGTTCGAGATCCCGGCCAGCCTGCTGCCGGAGGTGCTGGATTGCGCGGCGGACTTCGGCAACACCGAGGCGAGCCTGCTCGGCGCCAGCATCCCGGTGCTGGGGATGGCCGGCGACCAACAGGCCGCGCTGATCGGCCAGGCCTGTTTCCAGCCGGGTATGGTGAAAAGCACCTACGGCACCGGCTGCTTCATGATCCAGAACACCGGCGAGCAGCCCGTCACCTCGCAGCACCGTCTGCTCACCACCGTCGGCTATCGCCTGCACGGCAAGGTCACCTACGCGGTGGAGGGCAGCATCTTCGTCGCCGGCGCGGCGGTGCAATGGCTGCGCGATGGGATCAAGCTGATCAGCCATGCGCGCGACACCGAAGCCCTGGCCGAGCAGACCGGCGATGCCTGCGGCGTCTACTTGGTGCCGGCCTTCACCGGGCTCGGTGCGCCGTACTGGGACCCGAAGGCGCGGGGGGCGATCTTCGGCCTGACCCGCGATACCGGGATCAAGGAAATCGTCACCGCCGGCCTGCAGTCGGTTTGTTATCAAACCCGCGACCTGCTCGAAGCCATGCGTCAGGACGGTGCCGCCGCGCCCAGCGCGTTGCGGGTCGATGGCGGCATGGTGGAGAACAACTGGGTCATGCAGTTTCTCGCCGACATCCTCGGCGTGCCGGTGGAGCGCCCGGAAGTGACCGAGACCACCGCGCTGGGTGTGGCGTACTTGGCTGGACTGCAGGCCGGTCTCTATCCCGACCTGGAGGCCATCGCCAGGCACTGGCATCGGCAACAGCGCTTTACCCCGCGAATGGCTGAGGAGCACCGCCGCAAGCTCTACGCCGGCTGGCTGGATGCCGTGCAGCGGGTGCGCAGCGAAGGCTGAAGTGGTTTAGGCACGACGTGCTGGGTAGGCTGGGTAGAGCGCCAGCCTACCGATCGAGATACCGTGGTCCGTTCCCAACCGCATCGGCAATGGTGCGGCTCATATCGCACCCTGCGGGCGCATCAAGAGGCACTGTGGGTTAAGAGCCCGCCTGCATCACCCCCTCATAAGCCTTGGTCAGCTCGTTCATCTGCGACAGCAGGGTCTCGGTGGTGGTGCTGATCACCGTCGGCACGTAGCGAGCGTCCGCCGAGAGGCGAAAGCCGGCGCGGGAGAAGCGCCACTGCGCATCCACCTGTTGCAGGGCCTTGCTGATCGCCGGGGTGTTCTGCTCGGCGCTCTGCAGCTCCTTCAGCGCCACATCGAACTCCTCCACCGCGCGCTGGAATTCCGCATCCAACTGGTTGACCGGCAAGTGCCAGCTCATGGCCAGATAGAGCTTGGCGATGCGCTGGCTGAGCATGCGCTGGCGGCCGCTGCGGTTGACCAGGCGCGCGCCCTGGCTGCCGGTGTGTTTCTCGATCAGTTGCACCACTTTCTCGCTCTGGGCCAGCAGGCGGTCGCTCTGCTCCAGCAGTTGTGGCGCCTGTTGTTTGTCCGGGAGTGACAGCGCCAGTTCGCGGTAGCTGTTCCAGGTCCGCCCGGCGTCGTTCAGGGCGTTGCGAATCTCGTCGGTGGGCGCGTATTGGCTGAGCGCTTGGTAGTTGCTCTCGAACTTGGCCACGCTCTGGTCGAGCTGCTGGATGGCCACCTCGGTGCGGACCTGCGCACCTATCATCAGGTAATTCTTGGCGATGCGTTGGCTGAGCATGCGCTGCATGCCGGACAGGTTCATGGCTTCGGCATCGCTGAGCACGGCCCAGCTCGGCAGGCTGAGCAGGCTCAGGCCGATCAGCAGTAGGAGGCGCTTGAGCATAGGAGTCTCTCCTGAGGGGCGCGGCGGCGCTGTGGCCGCCGCGCAGATTCAACGGCAAGCCCCGGCAGGCCGGGGCGTGGGTCATCAGTAGGTGTATTGCAGTTGCGCCCAGAACTTGTCGGTATCCACGGAGAATTCGTCGGCATCGTAGCTGGCGTATTTGACCAGGCCGACCAGGCCCGGCACGCCCGGGATGGGGTGGCCGTATGAGAGGTCGATCTCGTCGCCGTAGCTGGCGCTGCCCTGCTCGGCGTCGAAGTCGTGGTACCAGGCCTGCAGGCTGCCGCCGAGCAGGGGCGCGGTAAAGCCGACGTAGGCATCCTCGACACCGTCGGCCGGGGTGGTGAGGAACACGTCGGCCCAGCCCTGGAAGATATGCTTGGTCGCCAGCGGGGTCTGGAAGGCGCGGTTGCCTGGCCCCTCGTCGCCGCCGAGCACTTCATAGCCGGCCTTCAGCGCGACGCCCTTGAGCGCGGCGCCCTTGAGCGTGTAGCCCAGCTCGGCCAGGTAGTAGTCGCTGTCCAGTTCCTGCGGGTTGTCGGCATAGTCCTCCTGCTGGGCATACTCGGCGACGACGCTGAAGGCGCCGATGGCACCGTTGGCGCGCAGGCCGTTGGTGCGGCTGGACAGGCTGCCCAGCGCGGCGGCTCCGCTCACAGCGATGTTGTCCAGGCCGAGCAGGTAGCTGTAGCCGGTCAGGGTCAGTTGCGGAGCGCCGCGAAAATCACGCAGGAGCACGTACTGGGCATTGAACAGGTGGCTGTGACCTTCGATATTGGCCGGGTTGGTCTTGTTGTCGTACCGGCCGTTGTCCGGGCCGAAGATGCTGTTGATGTTGTCGATATAGCTGTAGGTCAGAGTCATGCCGGTGATCGGCTTGAGCTGGCCGAGCACGCCGTCGTAGGTCTGCTCGTTCTGCCGCCAGGCCACGCCGCCGACGAAGCGCTGGTTGTCGAGGTTGATGCGTTGACGGCCGGCCACGGCGTTGCCGTACTTGTGGTCATAGCGCAGCAGGGCCTGGTTGACTTCGCTGCCATCCGGGTCGGCGACCACCGAGTAGTCGCTCTGGCCATTGCGCGTGCTGTTGTAGCTGGCGTCGCCGATGCGGCTGACGTTGTCGGCTTCGACCAGGGCGGACAGGCCGTACCACTTGCCGCTCTGGAAGCCGACCCGGGTGCGCAGGGTCTGGGCGTTGGCATGCTTGAGGGCGTTGTCCTGATCGACGTGCTCGTAGCGGTAGCGGGCGTCGAAGATGGGTTTGCCCTGGGTGAACAGGTTGCTGAAATCTTCCTCGGTGGCGGCCTGGGCCAGGGCGGGGCTGGCGATGGCCAGGGACAACAGGGAGAGTCTTATCGAGCGCATGGGTATCTTTCCTAATGGGCCAAAATCGAAAAAAAAACGCCACAGTGCCCAAGGCTCCGAAGGAGGGGGCTACCGTGACGTCGTTGTCGGTTGTGGCAGACACGCCGTTGTGCTGACCGGGGGCTGCCATAGCAGGCGCCATGCCAGTTTTGCTAAGTTGCTGATTTGTTAAGGAATAGTGACGGGTTTCGGGAGTCCTTGGCGGGCCCTGATGCACCGTGAGTGCTCGGCCTGCCTTGAGACAGTGCAGGCCGCGGCAGGCGATGGCAGATCATTCTTTCTGCAGGAGCGGGCCATGCCCGCGAAGCTTTTACGGTGCCCGTTTCGCGGGCATGGCCCGCTCAGGCAGCTGTAGCGCTGGAAAAGATGTCGACTGTATTGGGCGCACCGCCGCTCGGCGAGGCATGCTGAGGTGATCTTTTTCCAGGCAGGGAGCGGGACCATGCACCTCGAATTCCATCAGATCGATGCTTTCAGCGAACGTCCCTTCGGCGGCAACCCGGCGATGGTCTATCGCCTCGACGCCTGGCTCGCCGACGAGCTGATGCAGCGGATCGCCGCCGAGCACAACCTGGCGGAGACCGCCTTTCTGGTTCGAGAAGGCGCCGCCTGGCATATCCGCTGGTTCACGCCAACGGTCGAGGTGCCGCTTTGTGGTCACGCCACCCTGGCCGCCGCCCACGCGCTGTTCGAGTTGTACAAGGAGCCCGGCGAGCGCATCGAGTTCATCTGCAAGTCCGGCGAATTGCGCGTCACCCGGGAAGGCGTTCGGCTGGTGCTGGATTTTCCGGCGCAGGTGCCACAGCCGCTGGGCGAGCCCCAGGAGCTGGCTAAGGCACTGGGTGTTGAGGCGCTGGAGGTGCTGGGCACCGACAAGCTGCTGGTGCTGCTCGACTCGGAACAGGCGGTACGGGCCTGTAAGCCGGACTTCGCGGCCCTGGCCAAACTGCCCTGGCTGGGTGTGATCATCACCGCGGTGGGCGAGCGGCACGATTTCGTCTCGCGCTTCTTCGCCCCGGCCATCGGCATCGACGAAGACCCGGTGACCGGTGCGGCGCATTGCAGCCTGATCCCCTATTGGGCGCAGCGCCTGGGTAAGCAGGAGCTGTCGGCTTACCAGTGCTCGGCGCGCGGCGGCGAGCTGCTCTGTCGGCTGGAGGGCGAGCGGGTGAGGATCGCCGGGCATTCGGTGTTGGTCGCCAGCGGACGGCTCTGGCTGGCTTAAGCGGCCGCGCTCAGGTGGTGGTGCTGTAACGGCGCACGCCGGAATCCGGCAACGCGACCTGTGCGGCCACACTGCCCGGGGCCGGGAATACCACCAGGTGATCGGCGGCGACGCGAATACCGACCTGCTCGCCCGGCTGGTGATCGGCGTGGCTGGGGAAGATCGACTCCAGTTGGCTGCCGGTGGGAAGTTGCAGGCGGTACAGGGTGGCGGCGCCGAGGAAGGTCTTACCGACGATCAAGGCTTTTTGCTCGCTGTCCGGGGCGTAGACAATATCGTCTGGCCGTAGCAGCACATCCACTGCGCTGCCGGGCGGCCAGGTGTAGGCGCGGTTGCCGCGGATCACCCCTAATTCGGTCTGCACCGAGTCGTGACTGAGCAGCTGACCCCGAATGAAATAGCCCTGGCCGATAAAGCTCGCGACAAAGGGTGTCAGGGGTTCGTGGTAGAGGTTGTAGGGCGTGTCCCACTGCTGCAGCCGGCCCTCATGGAAGACCCCGACGTGATCGCTGACGGCGAAGGCTTCTTCCTGATCATGGGTGACCAGGATCGCGCTGGTGCCACGTGCCTTGAGGATGTCGCGCACCTCATGACTGAGGCGTCGGCGCAGCTCGCCATCCAGGTTGGAGAAGGGCTCATCGAGCAGCAGCAGTTGCGGTTCCGGGGCCAGTGCACGGGCCAGGGCCACCCGCTGTTGCTGGCCGCCAGAGAGCTCATGGGGGTAGCGCTTGCTCAGTGCGGACAGCTTGACCAGCTCCAGCAGCTCGGCGGTCACCCGCTCGCGCTCGGGGTGTTTGCGGATGCCGAAGGCGACGTTCTCGGCCACGTTCAGGTGCGGGAACAGTGCATAGTCCTGGAACACCATGCCGATCCGGCGCTTCTCCGGCGCCAGGGTGAAACCGGCGCGCGAGATGACTTGATCGGCCAGCTGAATCTCGCCTTCCAGCACCGGCTCGAAACCGGCGATGGCGCGCAGCGTGGTGGTCTTGCCGCAACCGGAGGGCCCGAGCAGGCAGCCGATATCACCGACGTTCAGGTGCAGGTGCAGGTTTTGCACGACTTTGTGTTCGGGGTAACCACAGGCCAGGTCGCGCAGGCTAAGCAGCAGGGGATGGCTCATGCGTGGTGGTAGGCCGGTTCGACCAGGAACTCCAGCAGCGCCTTCTGCGCGTGCAGGCGGTTCTCGGCCTGATCCCAGGCCACCGAACGTGGGTCATCGAGCAGGTCTTCACTGATTTCCTCGCCGCGGTGGGCCGGCAGGCAGTGCAGAAACAGCACGTCTGCGGCGGCTTGATCGAGTAGGGCGCGGTTCACCTGATAGGGCTTGAACAGCGCCAGACGCTTAGCGGTTTCCTCTTCCTGGCCCATCGAAGTCCACACGTCGGTGCTCACCAGGTGGGCGCCGGCCACGGCTTCACGCGGATCGCGGACGATGGTCACGCGGTCTGCGGCTTGGGCGAGGAACTTGGCATGCGGCTCGTAACCCTCGGGGCAGGCGACGCGTAGCTGGAAGTCGAACTGTTGTGCCGCCTCGATATAGCTGTTGCACACATTGTTGCCGTCGCCGATCCAGGCCACGGTTTTGCCTTGGATCGAGCCGCGTTGCTCGAAGAAGGTCTGCATGTCGGCCAGCAGTTGGCAGGGGTGCAGGTCATCCGACAGGCCGTTGATCACCGGAACCCGCGAATGCGCGGCGAATTCGCTCAGGGTGCTGTGGGCGAAGGTACGGATCATCACCGCATCGAGCATGCGCGACATGACAATGGCGCAGTCGCTGATCGGCTCGCCGCGGCCCAGTTGAGTGTCGCGCGGAGAGAGGAAGATCGCTTGGCCGCCGAGCTGGATCATGCCCGCTTCAAACGACAGGCGGGTGCGGGTCGAGGCTTTCTCGAAGATCATCCCGAGCACGCGATTCTTCAGCGGCTCGAAGAGCACGCCGCGATTACGCAGGGTTTTCAGCTCGATGCCGCGACGAATCAGGCCCAGCAACTCCTGGGGAGTGCAGTCCATTAGCGAGAGAAAGTGCCTTGCGCTCATCATTAACTACCTTTTGTACAGCAGTTGCGCCGGTCGATAAGCCAGGTTTTACCAGAAAAACAGGCGGGACCAGCGGCTGGGGGGCCGCACGGTGCGACGAAATGGGGAAGGCGCGATCTTATAAGGAAATGTCGCGCCATGTCATTAGCGTTCAATAACTGCGTGGTCTGCAGAGGCTAACTAAGGTGCCTCTTGCAACGGTTATCCTTGCGCTTGGTTCCCAGCGTCTGCAATTCAGGCCAATCTGCCCTGAAATTGCGCCTGCCCGCATCGCTGAAGGGGAGCATTTGTACACTGTGGCCCAACGGGTTGGCAATGAAAGCCAGGCGCAGGCCTGTCATCAAGGCCGGTTTTCAGCGGTGTGGCGGGTGGCGCAAGTGGCTGCCGGGGGGCGCGCAGGATACCTTGGGTATAGATATTAGGCCCATCCGTCTGGGAGCTTGGGCTGCTCACGGATACTGCGCATACTCAAAGCCAGAGTCGATCTCTTGTCGGCGAGCCTAGAACAGGAAGTCTTATGAGCCAGCGCACCTTTGCCCATCATCTTGTTTGGAGTGCGGCCAGAATGGTCGGCAAGGAGCCGCAAGCTTTCCTGGCCATCCGCCGCCTGTGGGATGATTCCGACGCGGTCTACCATCGCATCTGCACCGATCAGCACTTCGAGTACAAAATCGATGCCGAGACCGCGGCACTGGCGGAGCTGGCTAAAGTCATCGGCATCGACAAGAGCGATAACCCGGTTTTCTGAGCCCGACGGGCTAACGCCGGGCACAAAAAAGCCCCGCATGATGCGGGGCTTTTTTGATCAGAACTGGGAGTCTTAGACTACCTGAACTTCTTCAGCTTGCATGCCTTTCTGGCCTTTAGCAGCCACGAAAGAAACGGTCTGACCTTCTTTCAGGCTCTTGAAGCCGTCGCTCTGGATTGCTTTGAAGTGTACGAACAGATCAGCGCCGCCATTGCTTGGGGTGATGAAGCCGAAGCCTTTTTCATCGTTGAACCATTTAACGGTGCCAGTTTCGCGATTAGCCATGGTGTTTCTCCTTGAACAGAGTGGGTTGCGGTACAGGCAGTAACCTGTGCCAGTACTGAGTGCAAAGAGTTATCGGATTCGTGTAGATGGTTGGATCGAGATCTAAACACCAAGTTGCGATTCGCGGTACACATGCAGCACAGTGGCCCAAAGATACGCACTTTGCGCGATTAATGCGACTAGCTAGGGCATGGATATTTTGTTTCAGGGGAAAAAGTTGGCTGGAATGGGCTGCTCATGGGGTGTGCTGAGGCGACGGGAAACCCTCGTACCTCGGCGCTATTGACGCTGGACGCAGGGTTAAATCGGTCGGCCTGATGCCTGCCGATTCATAAGGCGAACGCTCCTAGCGAAGTCACTCGCCTGCCGCCATAGTCTTCAATCCACGGCCTGAACGGTCGTCTTGAACAAGAATATGAGGTTAGGCCATGACCAAGACCCTCCACCACCGTGCGTGCCACCTGTGCGAAGCCATCTGCGGTCTGACCATCGAGACCACGACCCTGGAGAGCGGTGGCCAGCAGATTCTCTCGATCAAGGGCGACGCCCAGGACAGCTTCAGCCGCGGCCATATCTGCCCGAAGGCCGTCGCCCTGCAAGACATCCAGAATGACCCCGACCGCCTGCGCCAACCGATGCGCCGCGTCGGTGGCGAATGGCAGGCCATCGAATGGGAAGAGGCGTTCGAGTTGGTCGCCAGCCGTCTCGCCGATATCCAGGCGCGCCATGGGCAGAATGCGGTGGCCACCTACCATGGCAACCCCAGCGTGCATAACTACGGGGTGATGACCCACAGCAACTATTTCCTCGGTTTGCTGAAAACCCGCAGCCGTTTTTCCGCCACCTCGGTGGATCAGTTGCCCCATCATCTGGTTAGCCAGCAGATGTATGGTCATGGTTTCTTGCTGCCGATCTGCGATATCGACCACACCGACTTCATGCTGATCCTAGGCGGCAACCCGCTGGCCTCCAACGGCAGCATCATGACCGTGCCGGATGTGGAGAAGCGCCTGAAGGCGATCAAGGCGCGGGGCGGCAAGATAGTGGTGGTCGACCCACGGCGCAGCGAGACCGCGGCCATCGCCGACCAGCACCTGTTCGTGCGTCCGGGCCAGGACGCGGCGCTGCTCTTTGGCATATTGAACACCCTGTTCGAGGAAGACCTGACCCGTGCCAGCCATCTGCCGGTCGAGGGGCTGGACGAGACGCGCCAGGCCATCGCCGGGTTCACTGCAGAGACCATGAGTGGGCGCTGTGGCGTGCCGGCCGAGCAGATCCGCCAACTGGCCCGCGACTTTGCGGCGGCCGACAAGGCCGTGTGCTATGGCCGCATGGGGGTCTCCACCCAGGCCTTCGGCACGCTCTGTCATTGGCTGATCCAACTGATCAATCTGGTCACCGGCAACCTTGACCGGGTGGGCGGCGCCCTCTGCACCGAACCGGCGTTGGACCTGGTGGCCAGCACCTCTGGCAACAACTTCAATCGCTGGCAGAGCCGTGTCTCCGGCCTTCCGGAGTACGGCAGCGAGCTACCGGTGGCGGCGTTGGCCGAGGAAATGCTGACGCCGGGCGAGGGGCAGATCCGTGCGCTGATCACCGTCGCCGGCAATCCCGTGCTGTCCACGCCCAACGGCCGTCAGTTGGAGCAGGCGCTGGATGGCCTGGAGTTCATGCTCAGCGTCGATCTCTATATTAACGAGACCACCCGCTATGCCGATCTGATCCTGCCGCCCACCGGGCCGCTGGAGCATGACCACTACGACACCACCTTCAACATGTTCGCCGTGCGCAACGTCACCCGCTTCAACGAGCCGGTGCTGGACAAGCCGGTGGGCGCGCTGCACGACTGGGAAATTTTCGTCGGTCTGGCCAAGGCCTTCGCCAGCAAAACCGGTATCGAGTTGAAGCCGACCATGGCGCCGGCGCAGATGATCGATATGGGCCTGCGTCTCGGTCTCTACGGCGACAAGTCCGAGCACCAACTGTCGTTGGCCAAGCTGCGCGAGCATCCCCACGGCATCGATCTGGGGGCGCTCAAGCCCAATCTGGCAGAGCGTTTGAAGACGCCTGGCAAAAAGGTCCAGGCTGCCCCAGCCTTGCTATTGAGCGATTTGCCGCGCTTCGCCGCAGACTCCGTGCCCAAGGCCGATGAGCTGGTGCTGATCGGCCGTCGCCATGTGCGCAGCAACAACTCCTGGATGCATAACTACCATCGCCTGGTGAAGGGCAAGCCGCGCCATCAACTGCTGATGAACCCCGAGGATCTGGCCAAACGCGGTCTGGCCGACGGTCAGCGCGTGCGAGTGCGCTCGCGGGTGGGCGCCATCGAGGTGGAAGTGGCCGCCAGCGAAGAGATGATGCCCGGCGTGGTCAGTTTGCCGCACGGTTGGGGTCATGGCCGGCCGGGGGTGCAGATGGCGATCGCCAGTGCGCAACCGGGGGCCAGTGCGAATGATTTGACCGACGAGCGTCAGCTCGATGCGTTGTCTGGCAATGCCGCCTTGAATGGTGTTCCCGTCGAAGTCGAAGCGGCTTAATCTTCAAGGATGGGAGGCCGAGCCAAGTGCGTGGCTTTCCGTTACAATGCCGCCACCGTGCCGACCCGTGAGTCGGAAAGTCCAGTGCTGAGGTACCCCATGGATATCATCGAAACCATCAAAGAGCAGATCGCTAACAACACCGTTCTGCTGTACATGAAAGGCTCGCCGAATGCCCCACAGTGTGGCTTTTCGTCGAAAGCTGCGCAGGTCGTCATGGCGTGTGGCGAAAAGTTCGCCTATGTCGACATCCTGCAAAACCCGGAAATCCGCGCCAACCTGCCGAAGTACGCCAACTGGCCGACCTTCCCGCAGCTGTGGGTCGGTGGTGAGCTGGTCGGCGGTAGCGACATCATGGCCGAACTGTTCGAGAAGGGGGAGTTGCAAACCCTGATCAAAGCGGCGACGCACAAGGCCGATGCCTGATTCAGAGTGCTGTGCCGGTTGACTCGGTAGAGAAAACCTGAGCAATAAAAAGCCCCGCCAGTGCGGGGCTTTTTTGTGTCTGCGGTTTATTCGTCCATCTGCGACTGCAGGTAGTTTGGCAGGCCGACCTTGTCGATCAGGCTCAACTGGGTTTCCAGCCAATCGATGTGGTCTTCCTCGGAGCAGAGGATCTCTTCCAGCAGCTCGCGGCTGGCATAGTCGCTAATGCTCTCGCAGTAGGCGATGGCGTCTTTGAGGTCGATGTGGGCTTTATGCTCGATCTTCAGATCGCACTCGAGCATTTCCTTGGTGTTTTCGCCGATCAGGATTTTGCCGAGGTCTTGCAGGTTGGGCAGGCCTTCGAGGAAGAGGATGCGCTTGATCAGCTTGTCCGCATGCTTCATCTCGTCGATGGATTCGTGGTACTCGTGCTCGCCGAGTTTTTTCAGACCCCAGTCTTCGTACATGCGCGCGTGCAAGAAGTATTGGTTGATCGCCACCAATTCGTTCCCGAGGATCTTGTTCAGATGCTGGATGACTTTCTTGTCGCCTTTCATGTCGGATCCTGCCGTGCAAGGGAGTAGGTGACTATGAATTTTGGGCCGACAGATAGTGGCTGTCAAATGTTAAGTTATTGAAATTTAAGTGAAAATTAATCTGAATACGAATGTTTAAGTTCTGCGTTTTACCGCTAAGCGCTTGAATTGCAGGCATAAAAATCGGACACGAGGTCCGGTTGTTCAAAGCGTTCGAATTAGGCTGAAACGAAACCGACGGGGTAGGCCAGTGCAGCTTGGCTGCTTTGCACTTCGGTCAGTGTCTCACGGACTACTTGCTTGGCCAGGGTGGCGCATTTGCCACATTGGCTGGCAACGTCCAGCGTCTTGCGAACATCACGGTAGCTGCAGCAACCTTCGAAGATCGCATCGCGAATTTGGCCGTCGGTGACACCAAGGCAGAGACAGACGTACATGGATGGCCCAAAGCTCGAAATGACTTGATGCCAAGGATACTAATGTTAATGAGAATGCTTGTCAAAACGTATGTTTAAAGTATTGTGCGAGAGGCCCTGCTGCCGGATGAACGGTTATCCGGGGTGCGTGCCCCATAAGCGCGAGGAGGGTCAAAAAGCGGTGGGCCTTGCTCAAAATCGAGGTGTATCATTAATGATTCCTGGAGCGGGTCGTGTCATTGCGCTGTCGTTTGTCGGTGCTAGGTTTAGCTCGGCTCGCACCTCACTCATCACTCAAGGAGATATCGAATGAGCGTACTGGTAGGCAAACAAGCCCCTGATTTCAACGTAGCTGCGGTGTTGGGTAGTGGCGAGATCGTTGACAGCTTCAGCTTGTCCTCGGCAATCAAAGGCAAATACGGTCTGGTTTTCTTCTACCCACTGGACTTCACCTTCGTTTGCCCGTCCGAGCTGATCGCTCTGGATCACCGCATCCCTGAGTTCAAGGCACGTAACGTGGAAGTGATCGGTGTCTCCATCGACTCCCACTTCACCCACAACGCCTGGCGTAACACCCCGGTAGACAAAGGCGGCATCGGCCAAGTCCAGTACACCCTGGCCGCCGACGTTAAACACGAAGTCGCCAAAGCCTACGACGTTGAGTCCGCAGACGGCGTGGCGTTCCGTGGTGCCTTCCTGATCGACCTGAACGGCGTCGTGCGTTCGCAGATCGTCAACGACCTGCCGCTGGGTCGTAACATGGACGAGCTGCTGCGTCTGGTCGATGCTCTGCAGTTCACCGAAGAGCACGGCGAAGTCTGCCCCGCTAACTGGAAGAAAGGCGACAAAGGCATGACCGCCACACCTGAAGGCGTAGCCTCGTACCTGGCTGAGAACGCTAGCAAGCTGTAAGGCTGTTGCGCCCACCAAAAGCCCGCAGTTACAGACTGTGTGAAAACCTAGCAGTCTGAGCCATGGATGAAGACAATGCCCGTATCGAGCGATACGGGCATTGTCGTTTATGGGTAAGCGCTCCAAAGCCCCATCCTACCCAATGCGGGGCATATACCCTACAGGGCGGGCGAGCAGTTCCAAGGTAGGAGCGCTTCGTAGTCCTCGACGCATTTGGCCCGCGGCAGGCGCTCCAGGATGTGGCGCAGGTAAGCGTAGGGCTTCTTATCGCGAGCAGGGCTCAGAGTGTCGCGGGGTTAGTGCTGGTGTTGCTGACACGGCGGGATTGTTTCAGGTACTGCATCAGCTCGCGGGCCGCTAGCGGTTTGCTGTACAGATAGCCCTGCCCCTCATTGCAGCCCTGGGCAATGATGTAGGCCTCCTGCTCGAGGTTTTCCACGCCTTCGGCGATGACCTGCATGCCCAGGCTTTTACCCAACTGGATGATGGCGCGCACTATGGTCGCGTCGTCCTCGTCGTCCAGCAGATCCTGCACAAAGCTCTTGTCGATCTTGATCTTGTCCAGCGGCAGGCTCTTCAGGTAACTCAGCGACGAGTAGCCGGTGCCGAAGTCATCGATCGCGATCAGCGCACCGGAGCGGCGCAGGCTGAGCAGGTGCTGGGCGGCGGTGGTGATGTCTTCCATCAGGCCGGTTTCGGTGACTTCCAGTTCCAGGCTGCGTGGCGGCAGGCGGTAGACCTGCATCAGGTTGTTCACCAGCCGCGGCAGCTCGGCGTGGTGCAGTTGCACGGTGGAGAGGTTGACCGCCATGCGCAGGTCGACGAAGCCCAGATCGTGCCATTCGCGCAGTTGGCGGCAGCTCTGGTCGAGCACCCACTCGCCGATGGCGATGATGCTGCCGTTCTGCTCGGCCAGCGGAATAAACAGGTCCGGCGACACCAGACCGTGTTGCGGATGCTGCCAGCGCAACAGCGCCTCGACGCCGACCATGCGATGATCGCGATAGTCCACCTGGGGCTGGTAGACCAGATACAGCTGGTTTTGGGCGAGGGCGTCGCGCAGATCCTTCTCCAACTCGCGGCGGCGGCGCATTTCGCTGTCGACGCTGGCGATATAGAACTGATAGCGGTTGCGCGAGCGGCTCTTGGCCAGGGTCATGGTTTGTTCGGCTTTCTGCAGCAGCTTCTCGGTGCTGTCGCCATCTTCCGGAAACAGGGTGATGCCGATGGTGGCGCGCAGGTGCACCTCTTGCTGCTCGAGCAGGAACGGCGCTTCCAGGTCATCCAGCACGCTTTGCGCCAGTTCGGCGGCGTCATAGGGCTGTTCGATATCCGCTTGCACCAGGGCGAACTGATCGCCACCCAGGCGCGCCAGGGCACCGAGGCGACCGCTGTGGCTGCGCAGGCGGTCGGACAGGGCGAGCAGCAACTGGTCGCCGGTCTGGTAGCTAAACTGTTCATTAATCCCTTTGAAATCGTCCAGGCCGACGCAGAGCACCGCCACCCGGCGTTGCAGGCGGCCGGCATCGGCGAGAATCTGATCGAGCTGCTGCTGCAATTGTTGGCGATTGGGTAGGCCGGTGAGGAAGTCGTATTGGGCCATGCGCAGCAGGCTGTCTTCTGCCTTACGGCGTAAATGCGTGTTGCGTTCGATGGAGGCGAGCAACTGATTGGCGGTATTGATCCACAGACCCAGTTCGTTCTGCTCGTTGCCCTTGAGCATCGGCAGCTTGTGCTCGCTGGGGCGGTCCGGGTTGATGTGGGTCAGGTGCTCGATGATCTTCGACAGCGGTTTGGTCAGCAGCCAGTGGTAGACCAGATAGAGCACCAAGCTCATGGCCAGCGCGCGCAGCACGCCGGAGATGAAGATGATCACCGAGCTGGTGACGAAATCCTCGCCGTAGGGCGCAGTGTCGAGGGTGAGGGTCAGGTCGCCGTAGTATTCGCTGTAGGGGCTGCGGCCCACCAGTTGGGTGGAGAAGGTGGCTTCATCGCCGAGAATCGGGTCGGTCAGCCAGCGCATGGGGCGCTTCATCAGGTCGCGGGACTTTTCCGCGAGCATCGGCTCATTCGGATGGCCGATCGCGGCGAAACGCACGGATTCGTTCTGGAACAGGCCTTCGATGACCTGCATGCCCATCTCCCGATCCAGGCTGTAGACCGCCTGAGTCGAGGGGTCGCGGAACATGTTGAGGATGCGTTGCGCATCGTTGGCCACCGCTTGGCGCGTCTTGTAGGCGTCGAAGAGGATTTGCCCACAGCTCAGCGCCACCCCGACTACCAGTGCTGAAAGCAGCACCACGCGGAGCAGCTTCAGCGACAAGCTGTGTTTGAGTTCCAGCTTCACATGAGCATTCCTTGTTCGAGGCCAGAGGCATCAGACTGCTGTGAGTATTGGCAACCGCGCGGAAGCCGTCAAAGGGCCATTAGCCTGAAGACAGTTGTGCCCTAGCTGCGCGGCTGTGGCCTGCGCTGTCAGCTTAGGCCTGGCTGTGGGAGTTGTGTCGGGGCTGCGGTGCTTGGGCTTGAGGACTCTCGGCGAGCTCATCGCGCCGATGGCGCTGAAACGCCGTTTTTCCCATCATCACCCGCACAAAAGCAAACGCCCCGAACAGGTCGGGGCGTTTGCTTGGCCCGCTATCAGCGGGTGTTCACACAGTCTGTTAGGCCGGGTTTTTGTGTGCGTTTATTCGTTGAAGTCTTCCCAGCCGCCCATTTCTTTCCAGCGGTTGACGATGCCGCAGAACAGCTCCGCGGTTTTCTCGGTGTCGTAACGCGCGGAGTGTGCTTCGCGGCCGTCGAAGTCGATGCCGGCGGTCTGGCAGGCCTTGGCCAGCACGGTCTGGCCATAGGCGAGGCCGGCGAGGGTGGCGGTGTCGAAGCTGGAGAAGGGGTGGAAGGGGTTGCGCTTCATGTCGTTGCGGTTGACCGCCGCGTTGAGGAAGCCCAGGTCGAAGCTGCTGTTATGCCCGACTAGGATGGCACGCTTGCAACCGTTGGCTTTCAGCGCCTTGCGGATGCCCCGGAAGATGTCGGTCAGGGCGGCCTCTTCACTCACGGCCATGCGCAGCGGGTGGTCGAGCTTGATGCCGGTGAACTCCAGTGCGGCCGCTTCGATATTGGCCCCCGCGAACGGTTCGACCCGGAAGAAATAGGTGTGCTCGGGGAAGAGGAAGCCTTTTTCGTCCATGCCCACGGTAACCGCGGCAATTTCCAGCAAGGCGTCGGTGGCGCAGTTGAAGCCGCCGGTCTCGACGTCGACGACTACCGGCAGATAGCCGCGAAAGCGCTGGGCCATGGGGTGGCGTGAGTTGCCACCGCCGTGACCTTCCTGTTCGTCGTCGTAGTTATCGTTGCTCACGTGTTTTGCTCCAGCAGGCGCCAGCGCAGTTTTTCACCGGCGCGCAGCGGGATTACGCTTTGCTCGCCGAACGGCAAGCTAGTCGGGGCGATCCATTCTTCACGAACCAGGGTAATGGTCTCGCTGTTGCGCGCCAGACCATAGAAGTCTGGGCCGTGTTGGCTGGCGAAGGCTTCCAGTTTGTCCAGCGCGTTGCGCTGCTCGAAGGCCTCGGCGTACAACTCGATGGCGGCATAGGAGGTGTAGCAGCCGGCACAACCGCAGGCGGTTTCCTTGGCGTGCTGGGCGTGCGGTGCCGAGTCGGTGCCGAGGAAAAACTTGCTGTTGCCACTGGCCGCCGCATCCAGCAGGGCTTCCTGGTGCACGTTGCGTTTCAGAATGGGCAGGCAATAGAAGTGCGGGCGAATACCGCCAACCAGCATGTGATTGCGGTTGTACAACAGATGATGGGCGGTGATGGTGGCGCCGACGTTCGCCGAAGCCGCGGTGACGAACTGCACGGCCTCGCGGGTGGTGATGTGTTCGAACACCACTTTCAGCGTCGGGAAACGTTCGACCACCCGGCTCAGCTGCTCGTCGATAAACACCTTCTCGCGGTCGAATACGTCGATTTCGCCACGGGTGACTTCCCCGTGTACCAGCAGCGGCAGGCCGACTTCGGCCATGGCTTCCAGCACCGGGAAAATCTTGTCGATGCTGGTGACGCCAGCGTCCGAGTTAGTGGTGGCGCCGGCCGGATAGAGTTTGGCGGCGTGGACGAAGCCCGAGGCCTTGGCCGCACGCACGTCTTCGGCGCTGGTGAGGTCGGTGAGGTAAAGCACCATCAGCGGCTCGAAACGGCTGCCGGCCGGGCGTGCGGCCAGGATGCGCTGGCGGTAGGCGTCGGCTTCTTCGGTGTTGCGTACCGGCGGCACCAGGTTCGGCATGATGATGGCGCGGCCAAAGGTGCGCGCGACGTCGGCGACGGTACGCGGCAGTACTGCGCCGTCACGGAGATGGATGTGCCAGTCGTCGGGGCGCAGCAGGGTCAGGCGGTCGGTCATTGGGGGGATTCCAGGCGGGCAAAACTGCTGGGAATGCTACCGGAAAAGCCGCTCTCAGGCACTCGCTATCAAGTTTTGCCTGACTCAACCGATAGCACCGAGGCATGCCGTTATTCCTTGTGGAGCCCGCCATCTCGCTGTGCTTTGTCTGTTCGCCAGCCTGCCGGCCGTGGCCATCAGCGTTCAGGCGCGTCTGGAAAAGCTTGAATGGACGGTCGAGGGCGATCAGTTCGAGTGCCGCCTGTCGCAAAGCATCACCGATTTCGGCGCCGGAGAGTTCGTCCGCCGTGCTGGCGAGCAAGCCAGGTTCCGCCTATACCTCCTGATCCTGCTTTAGCGGTCGCAGCGACGACAGGTTCTGTCGCTTCGTCATCACAAGCCGTCGCGCCTCTGTAAATCAGTCGGCGCGAGCAGTAGAATCACGGGTTTTCCGTACAACCCCGTGGAGTGATGGCATGGCGGACGTAAAGAAGGTTGTCCTGGCGTATTCCGGTGGCCTCGACACTTCGGTGATTCTCAAGTGGCTGCAAGATACCTATCAATGTGAAGTGGTGACTTTCACCGCGGATCTCGGCCAAGGCGAAGAAGTTGAGCCGGCACGCGCCAAGGCGCAGGCCATGGGCGTCAAGGAAATCTACATTGACGACTTGCGCGAAGAGTTCGTGCGCGACTTCGTCTATCCGATGTTCCGCGCCAACACCGTTTACGAAGGCGAGTACCTGCTCGGTACCTCTATCGCCCGCCCGCTGATCGCCAAGCGTTTGATCGAGATCGCCAACGAAACCGGCGCCGATGCCATTTCCCATGGTGCGACCGGCAAGGGCAACGACCAGGTGCGTTTCGAGTTAGGTGCCTATGCCCTGAAGCCGGGCGTAAAAGTCATCGCCCCCTGGCGTGAGTGGGATCTGCTCTCACGCGAGAAACTGATGGATTACGCCGAGAAGCACGCGATCCCGATCGAGCGCCACGGCAAGAAAAAATCGCCGTACTCCATGGATGCCAACCTGCTGCACATCTCCTATGAAGGCGGCGTGCTGGAAGACACCTGGACCGAGCACGAAGAGGACATGTGGCGTTGGACCAAGTCGCCGGAAACTGCGCCGGACGTGCCGACCTACCTCGAGCTGACTTACCGCAACGGTGACATCGTTGCCCTCGACGGTGTCGAAATGAGCCCGGCTACCGTGCTGGCGACACTGAACAAGATCGGCGGCGAGAACGGTATCGGTCGCCTCGACATAGTCGAGAACCGCTACGTCGGCATGAAGTCGCGCGGCTGCTACGAGACGCCCGGCGGCACCATCATGCTGCGTGCGCACCGCGCCATCGAATCGATCACCCTGGACCGCGAAGTCGCGCACCTGAAAGACGAGCTGATGCCCAAGTACGCCAGCCTGATCTACACCGGCTACTGGTGGAGTCCGGAGCGTCTGATGCTGCAACAGATGATCGACGCCTCGCAGGCCCACGTGAATGGTGTGGTGCGGCTGAAACTCTACAAAGGCAACGTCATTGTCACCGGTCGCAAGTCTGATGAGTCGCTGTTCGACGCCAAGATTGCCACCTTCGAGGACGATGCCGGCGCCTACAATCAGGCCGACGCGGCCGGCTTTATCAAGTTGAACGCCTTGCGCATGCGCATCGCCGCCAACAAGGGTCGCAAGCTGTTCTGATAAGCTGAACAGCCTGAGCCTGACCAAACAACCCCGGCCAAGCGCCGGGGTTGTTCGTTACTGCGTCCGCCACCAGCGGCACCGAATAAGGAGAAGCCTGATGAGACTGCTGCACACCATGCTGCGCGTCGGCGATCTGGATAAGTCCATCGCCTTCTACACCGAGGTGCTGGGCATGACCCTGCTGCGCCGCAAAGATTATCCGGAGGGCCAATTCACCCTGGCTTTCGTCGGTTACGGCAACGAAGCCGAGAATAGCGTGATCGAGCTGACCCAGAACTGGGGCGTCGAGCAATACGAACTGGGTAGCGGTTACGGGCATATCGCGCTGGAAGTCGACGATGTCTACAAGGCCTGCGAAGACATCCGCGCGCGAGGCGGCAAGATCACCCGCGAGCCGGGGCCGATGAAGCACGGCAGCAGCCTCTTGGCCTTTGTCGAAGACCCGGATGGTTATAAGATCGAGCTGTTGTCACCGCACCGCGGTGATTGAGCGGCTGTGTTCTGTCAAGCCGGCGCGGCCAAGGCCGTTCCTGGCGTGAATGAAAAAGCCCCGCATCGCGGGGCTTTTTCATGGGGCGATTACAGATCGAAGTCGTATTCGGCCAGTTGTTTGTTCAGGCGACGCTCTTCCAAGAGGTTGTCGATGATGCGCCGTTTGGTCAGATTGGTTTTGGCGACTTCCACCGGGGTCTCTGCCGCATCATCCGCCTCATCGGTGCCAACGTCTTCGTCGAGTTCCAGGTCTTCTTTGCTAGTGCTCATGACGTTCACTCCCGGCTACAAGGGCCATTTGCGCACCTTATAACGGCAAAACCGGGGCGGGTAAAAAAGATTTTTTCAATCGCTTTACTGGGTGAAGCAATAGCGGGTCAATCGTCAGAGGTCTTGTGTTTGTATTCGCACAGATCTTCGATACGGCAGCTGCCGCAGCGTGGCTTGCGGGCCTGGCACACATAGCGGCCATGCAGGATCAGCCAGTGGTGCGCGTCGAGCAGGAATTCTTTGGGGACAAATTTCATCAGCTGTTTTTCCACCTCCTGCACATTCTTGCCAGGGGCGATGCCGGTGCGGTTGCTGACGCGGAAGATATGGGTGTCCACCGCCATGGTCAGTTGGCGGAAGGCGGTGTTGAGCACCACATTGGCGGTCTTGCGCCCGACGCCGGGCAGGGCTTCCAGCTCTTCGCGGGTTTGCGGCACCTGGCTGCCATGCCGTTCGACCAGCAGGCGGCAGGTTTCGATGACATTCTTCGCTTTGCTGTTGAACAGGCCGATGGTCTTGATGTACTCACTCAGGCCTTCGACACCGAGGGCATAGATGGTCTCCGGGGTATTGGCTACCGGGTAGAGTTTGGCGGTGGCCTTGTTGACGCCGACGTCGGTCGCCTGGGCGGAGAGAATCACCGCGATCAGCAGTTCGAACGGCGACGAGTAGGCCAGCTCGGTCTTGGGTTCTGGGTTGTCTTCATGCAGGCGGCGGAAAATTTCGTGGCGTTTGGTGGCGTTCATCAGTGGTCGGTTTTCACGGTGAAGAGGCGGCGTCCCCCTGCCAGCAACAGGCCGAGCAGGATAAAGGCGCCGGGCGCGAGGGCGAACAGTTGCAGGCCGCTGAACTGGGCGAGGCCAAGTTGCCAATGGGCGGCGTTCTGGCCGAACAGCCAGTCCATATGGGCGAACAGCGTGCCGCTGCCGAGGGCTTCGCGCAAGGCACCCAGCAGCAGGGCGCTCAGGGCGAAAACCAGGCCCAGTGCCAGGCCAGAACTGGGGCGTTGCGGTTCGCCCTGGGCGAGTTGCAGACAAGGCAGGATCAGCAGCGCTAGAAACGGCCCCAGCGCGTGATGTAGGTCGAAGGCGAAGGCCTGCATCAGCAGTTCGGCGCAGCTGACCAGGGTGCAGGCGATCAGCAGCGCGGCCAGCCAATAGGTGGTTCCATTAATGCGCTTATGCACGAGCGCTAGCAACAGGCCAAAGCCGGCCAGCACCGGCAGGCCGGCTAGCGCGAGCCCCAGTGCCTTGACCAGCAGATCGCTGGCACCCAGCAGCGGGGCGAGGCCGAGCAGGCTAAGCGGGGTGCTGGGCAGGCGCCTCATGGTGCTGCATCCGCAGGGGCTTGCAGCAAACGCTGCCGGTGCGCGTCGAAGAAGCTCAAGGCCTGCTGCACGGCCTTGACCACGCCGCGCGAGGTGACGGTGGCGCCGGCGACCTGATCGAACCGGCCGCCGTCGGCACGCACCCGCCAGTCCGGCTCGGGCGAGGTGCGTAGCGACTTGCCGACGAATCCACGCAGCCAGGGGCGCTTGTCGGCCGCGGTCAGATCGCCGAGGCCGGGCGTCTCGCGCTGTTCGAGCACCTTCACGCCGAGCAGTCGGGCATCCGGGCCTATGGCCAGCAGCAGACGGATCGGTCCTTCGTAGCCGTTCGCCGTGGCTGGTAGCAGCAGCGCGCTGGGTGCGCCTTGCCAGGTAGCGAGATAGGCGAACTCGGGCGCTGGCTGGCCGAGCAGGTCGCTGGCCGGCAGGGCGATGCGCCGGGCCAATGGATGGTTGTCGTAGCTGCCGGCCGGCAACAGGTCGAGCAGGGCGCGTTCGGCGGTGGCTTGACGTTCGCGCTCGATACGCTCGGCGAGCAGCTGTTGGATGCCGACCAACAGAACCAGACCAAGGATGGCGAGCAGGGCCAGCGTCACGGCTTGCCGGCTATTCATGCTGTGGCTCCCGCACTGCGCGCGGCCAGCCGTTCCAGCGCCGGCACCGCCAGGTTCATCAGCAGCACGGCGAAGGCCAGGCCGTCCGGGTAACCGCCCCAGGTGCGGATGACATAGACCAGTACCCCGACGCCGACGCCGAACAACAAGCGGCCCCGTGAACTGGCGGCGCCGGACACCGGTTCGGTGACGATAAAGAAGGCGCCGAGCATGGTTGCGCCGGAAAATAGGTGCAGCAGCGGCGAGCCGTTGGAGTCAGAGCCCGAGCCGTTCCAGCACAGCAGGCTGACCACGAACAGTGCAGCGAGCATGCCCAGCGGCGCCTGCCAGCGGATTACCCGCTGCTGCACTAGAAACAGGCCGCCGAGCAGAAAGGCCAGGTTGACCCATTCCGTCCCGCGTCCGCCGAAATGACCGAACGCCGGGTGAGCGGCGAACAGCTCATCGATGGTCAGGCGGTCGTTGTGCTTGAGGCTGTCCAGCACCGTCGCCTGGCTCCAGCCATCCACCAGCCCGGAACCGAGGTCGAACACCTGTTGCAGCGCCGCCAGCAAGCCATGGCCGCTACCGGGCGCCGGCCACTGGCTCATCTGCACCGGGAAGGCCACCAGGACGAAGGCATAGCCGAGCATCGCCGGGTTGAACGGGTTCTGCCCGAAGCCACCGAACAGCGCCTTGCCGAACAGGATGGCAAAGGCGCTGGCGGCCAGGGTCAGCCACCAGGGTGAGTAGGGCGGCAGCGCCAGGGCCAGCAGGGTGGCGCTGACCAGCGCGCTGCCTTCGGCGAAGGCGCCGATGCCGAACAGGGCGTGCGCGTTGTCGAGTGGTTGGTGGCGCAACTGGCGCACCAGAGCTTCGCAGGCGAGGGCGGCGGCCAGGGCCAACAGCAGTTGCAGCAGGCTGCCCCAACCGTATTGCCAGAGCAGCGCCAGCGCGCCGGGCAGGCAGGCCAGCAGCACCAGCTGCATGCTGGGGCGCGGGTCGAAGCGGGGGAGGCCGCTCACTCTGTCGCCTCGCCACAGGTTGGCGATGCCCAGCATTCGGCGCCCAAGGCTAGCCAGCCGCGGCCCCAAGCCGGGTTATACCGGGGCGTATTCATGCAACTGCCGCTCGGCCTCGGCCAGCCGGGCCCTGGCCTTGGTCAGGGCATCCGCATCGGCCTCGCTGCGGCGTTCCAGTTTGCTCACCTCGGCGCGGGCGTAGGCCAGTTCGGTCTTGAGTGCGCGCAGGCGGGTATCGACCGGTTGCTTGTCGATTCGCACCAGCTCCGGCGGCGGCTTGCCGCTGGCTTCCTCGGCCGCCTGTAGCGCCTGCTCGGCGTCACTCAGGGCGGCGCGCAGACGCATCAGTTCGGTTTCCTCGACACCGTTGCGTTCGGCGCTTTTCAGCTCGGTGCGGCGGACGGCGAGGGCGATTTTGGCCTTTTTCAGCGCGGCCTCATCGGCGCTGGCGGGCGCTGCCGGTGAGGCCGCTTGCAGGGCCGCCTGCGCCGCGACGGCGGCTGCGCGCAGCTCGGCGACCTGGGCCTCGAGCGCCGGCGTACCATGGGTCGCCAGCTGCTTTTCGGCCTTGCTTAGCGCGACCTGGGCCATGGCGGCCTCGATCTTCAAGCGTTTCTGCTGGTCGGTGAGGGTGCCGGCTGCGGCCTTCTGCGCCTTGACCCGCTCGATCGCCGCTTGCACCGGGTCGCTCGCTCCTGCGCTCTGCTGCGTCTGGGGCTGCGCGGCGCGCTCGACGCGGGCCTGCCGTTCAGCCAGTTTGCGCGCCTCTTCCCGTTCCAGTCGGGCCTGATGGGTTTCGAAGCGCAGGCGGAACTGGTCGGCGCGCTGGCGTTGGGCCTGAGCCTCAGGTTCGGGCAGCGGCAGGATATCGATGCAGTCCACCGGGCAGGGTGCGACGCAGAGTTCGCAGCCGGTGCATTCGTCGACTAGCACCGTGTGCATCTGCTTGGCCGCGCCGACTATGGCATCCACCGGGCAGGCCTGGATGCACTTGGTGCAGCCGATGCATTCGGCCTCGCGGATAAAGGCGATCTGCGGCGGAATTGGCGGGATCTCAGGCGGGAGCACCGGAACATCCAGCAGTTCGGCCAACGCCTGGATGGTCGCGACACCACCGGGTGGGCACTTGTTGATCGCCTCGCCCTCGGCAATCGCCCGGGCGTAAGGCTTGCAGCCGGGGTGGCCGCACTTGCCGCACTGGGTCTGCGGCAGCAGCGCGTCTATGGCCTCGATGCGGATCAGGCTGCTCATGGCGCACCTAGTCCATTGAGACCGAACCCATTGAAACCGAGCCCGTTGAAGCCAAGAAAGGCCAGGCCCATCAGCCCGGCACAGATGAGCATCACTGGCGCCCCCTTGAACGGCGCAGGTATATCGGCCTGTTCGATGCGCCCCAGCAGGTCGGTGAACAGCGCCAGTGCCAGCCAGAAGCCCAGGCCGCCGCCGAGACCAAGGGCCAGCGCCAGGGCAAAGCTCGCTGCCGGCTGGCTGGCCAGCAGCATCGCGGCCAGGGCTGCGCCGTTACCGAGCAGCAGTGGCCAGAGTCCGTCCTGGGGCAGTTGCGGGCGCAGGCGAGCCAAGACCTTTGAGCTCAGCCAGGCGAGCGGCGCCAGCAGTGGCATGAGTACGAAGAGTCGCAGATAGCTGAGCTCGAGTGGCTCCAGCAGCAGGCTTTGCAGCAGCCACGCCAGCGGCGTGGCGAACAGGATCAGCAGGGCGCTGGCCGGGCCCAGCAGCCGCACGCGCCGTGCGCGCAACGCATCGGCACCGGCGGGCAGCATGAGGAAGAGGTTGTTGACCAGTGCTGCGCCGAGCAGGGCGAGGAAGAGTTCGGTCATGACCGTACGCAGAGCCCGTTGAGTGAGATGGGTGGATTATCGGCGATGGGTCGGGAAAGTGGTAATCGGCCGACGCTGGCAGTAGGAGCGAGCTCTGCTCGCGATGCTCGCTCCTACGAAAAGCCGGCTTACTTGACCCGCTGCCCCGGCTTGGCGCCGTTGTCCGGGCTGAGCAGGTAGATTTCCTCGCCACCAGGGCCGGCGGCCATGACCATGCCTTCGCTCATGCCGAAACGCATCTTACGCGGCTTGAGGTTGGCGACCATCACGGTCAGGCGGCCTTCCAGTTGGGCCGGGTCCTTGTAGGCGCTCTTGATGCCGGCGAACACGTTGCGTTGTTCGTCGCCGATATCCAGGGTCAGGCGCAGCAGCTTGTCGGCACCGTCCACATGTTCGGCCTTGACGATCAGCGCCACGCGCAGGTCGACGGCGGCGAAGGTGTCATACTCGATTTCCGCTGCCAGCGGGTCTTTCGCCAGTTCGCCGTTGCCGGAGGGGGCCGCCTCGGTCGCGGCCAGGTCTTCTTTCGAGGCGTCGGTCATGGCGGCGACGGCCGCGGCGTCGATGCGGGTCATCAGCGGCTGGAAGGCGTTCAACTGGTGGTTGGCCAGCAGGGTCTTGTGGTCGGCCCAGGTCAGCGGCGCGACATTGAGGAACGCCTCGGCATCGCTGGCCAGGTTCGGCAGCACCGGCTTGAGGAAGATCACCAACTGACGGAACAGGTTGATGCCCAAGGCGCAGACGGCCTGCACTTCGTCCTGCTGGCCTTCCTGTTTGGCCAGGGACCAGGGCGCCTTGTCGGCGATCCAGGCGTTGGCGCGGTCGGCCAGGCCCATGATCTCGCGCATGGCGCGGGCAAAGTCGCGGGCCTCATAGGCCTCGCCGATGCTCGGGGCGGCGGCGAGGAAGGCCTCGGTCAGCGCAGGCTCCGCGTTGACATCGACCAGCACTCCGGCGTTGCCCTTATGGATAAAACCGGCGCAACGGCTGGCAATGTTGACGACCTTGCCGACCAGGTCGGAGTTGACCTTCTGCACGAAGTCTTCGAGGTTCAGGTCCAGGTCGTCGACGCCGCGGCTGAGCTTGGCCGCGTAGTAGTAGCGCAGGTATTCCGGCGACAGGTGGTCCAGGTAGGTACGGGCCTTGATAAAGGTGCCGCGGGACTTGGACATTTTCTGCCCGTTCACGGTCAGGTAACCGTGCACGTTGATCCCGGTCGGCTTGCGGTAGCCCGCGCCTTCGAGCATCGCCGGCCAGAACAGGGCGTGGAAGTTGACGATGTCCTTGCCGATGAAGTGGTACAGCTCGGCGGTCGAATCCTTGCTCCAGTACGCGTCGAAATCCAGTTCCGGGCGCCGTGCGCAGAGGTTCTTGAAGCTGGCCATATAGCCGATCGGCGCGTCCAGCCAGACGTAGAAGTACTTGCCCGGCTCGCCGGGGATCTCGAAGCCAAAGTAGGGCGCATCGCGGGAGATGTCCCACTCCTGCAGGCCGGAATCCAGCCATTCGGCGATCTTGTTCGCCACGGCGTCCTGCAGGGTGCCGCTGCGGGTCCAGCTTTTCAGCATGGCGTCGAAGTCGGGCAGCTTGAAGAAGAAGTGCTGCGACTCCTTGAGCACTGGGGTGGCGCCGGAGATCGCCGATTTCGGGTCTTTCAGGTCGGTCGGGGCGTAAGTGGCGCCGCATTTCTCGCAGTTGTCGCCGTACTGGTCCTCTGCCGCGCATTTCGGGCAGGTGCCCTTGATGAAGCGGTCGGCCAGGAACATCTGTTTTTCCGGGTCGAAATACTGGGTGATCGCCCGGGTGGCGATATGCCCGGCATCGCGCAGGCGGGTGTAGATCAGGCTCGACAGCTCGCGGTTTTCGTCCGAGTGGGTCGAGTGGAAGTTGTCGAAGTTCACCAGGAAGCTGGCAAAGTCGGCGCTGTGCTCGGCCTTGACGTTATCGATCAGCTGTTCCGGGCTGATCCCTTCCTTCTCGGCGCGGAGCATGATCGCCGAACCGTGGGCGTCGTCCGCGCAGACGTACACGCATTGGTTGCCGCGGTGCTTCTGGAAGCGCACCCAGATATCGGTCTGGATGTACTCGAGCATATGGCCAAGGTGAATGGAACCGTTGGCGTAGGGCAGGGCGCTGGTGACGAGAATCTTGCGGGGCTCGGACATGGGGCTCGGCTACTGATCTGAGTGAAACGGAGGTCGGCCACTATAAAGGCCCGGCGGGTTTTTTTCATCCGTAGAGGTTCGCTGACCTTGCGCCTATTCAGCTTATGGGCGATAGCGGCGGTGCAGCTGCTTTTCGTTTTGCGCTTCACAGCCGGTGGGGGCTTATGCGAGAACGGGGTGCCTGGAGTAGGATAGCGCCCATCTGTTTTATGCCCGTCAGGATTTCCTTATGTCCACTATTACCCGTCAAGCAGTGGAAGCCGCGCTGCGCCAGTACACCGACCCGCATTTGAACCAGGACCCGGTCAGCGCCGGCTGTGTGCGCGATATCGCCATTAACGGCGAGCAGGTCAGTGTGCGGTTGGAGTTGGGTTATGCCGCCGGTCTGTTTAAAAGCGGTTGGGCGCAGATGCTTTCCATGGCCCTGGAAAACCTCGATGGGGTAGCCAAGGCCACGGTGCAAATCGACTCTGTCATCGCCGCGCACAAGGCCCAGGCCCAGGTGCCGGCCTTGGCCAACGTGAAAAACGTGATAGCCGTGGCTTCCGGCAAGGGCGGGGTGGGCAAGTCCACCACCGCGGCCAATCTGGCGCTGGCGCTGGCCCGTGAAGGCGCCAAGGTCGGCATCCTCGATGCGGATATCTACGGCCCGAGCCAGGGCATCATGTTCGGCATCCCGGAAGGCACCCGCCCGCAGGTCAAGGATCAGAAGTGGTTCGTGCCGATCAAGGCGCATGGCGTCGAAGTCATGTCGATGGCCTTCCTCACCGACGACAACACGCCCATGGTCTGGCGTGGGCCGATGGTGTCTGGTGCCTTGATCCAACTGGTGACCCAGACCGCCTGGGGCGATCTGGACTATCTGGTCGTCGATATGCCGCCGGGCACCGGTGATATCCAGTTGACCCTGGCGCAGAAAGTGCCGGTGGCCGGCGCGGTGATAGTCACCACCCCGCAGGACCTGGCCCTGCTGGATGCGCGCAAGGGTGTGGAGATGTTCCGCAAGGTCAACATCCCGGTGCTCGGGGTGGTCGAGAACATGGCCGTGCACATCTGCTCCAACTGCGGGCATGCTGAGCACCTGTTCGGCGAGGGCGGTGGCGAGAAGCTGGCGGCGCAGTACGGCGTGGATTTGCTGGCCTCCTTGCCGCTGTCGATGGCCATCCGTATGCAGTCAGATGGTGGCAAGCCGACCACCATCGCCGATCCGGAGAGCCAGATCGCCATGCTGTATCAGGAAGCCGCGCGCTGCGTCGGCGCGCGCATTGCCCAGAGCGAGCAGAGTGCAACGGTGATGCCGACTATCAGCATCAGCGACGATTGAAACGTATGGCTCTCCTCACGTCGGGATAGGGTGCCCGCCAGGGCGGGAGAGGGGCGCTGCGGATTGCAAGCGGATCTGCTGCGAATTTCCCCTCTCTCCCCAAGGGAGCGAGCAAGAGCCCAGACCTTTGCCCGCCGCCTTGCCTCCCGGTAAGATGCGCTCACTTTTTCACCAATTGCTATTCAGGACAGCCCGCCATGAGCATCAAATCGGATAAGTGGATTCGCCGCATGGCCCAAGAGCACGGCATGATCGAACCCTTCGTCGAGCGCCAGGTGCGCACCGAGGGCGCCGAGCGGCTGATCTCCTATGGGGTGTCCAGCTACGGTTACGACGTGCGTTGCGCCGACGAATTCAAGGTGTTCACCAACATCAACTCGGCCACCGTCGACCCGAAGAACTTTGATGAGAAGAGCTTCGTCGACGTCAAGAGCGACGTCTGCATCATCCCGCCGAACTCCTTCGCGCTGGCGCGCACCGTGGAGTTTTTCCGGATTCCGCGCAACGTGCTGACCATCTGCCTGGGCAAAAGCACCTACGCCCGTTGCGGCATCATCGTTAACGTGACGCCGCTGGAACCCGAGTGGGAAGGGCACGTCACCCTGGAGTTCTCCAACACCACCACACTGCCGGCGAAGATCTACGCCAACGAAGGTGTGGCGCAGATGTTGTTCTTCGAATCCGATGAAACCTGTGAAGTGTCCTATAAGGACCGCGGCGGCAAGTACCAGGGCCAGTTGGGCGTTACCCTGCCGAAGGCCTGAGGTTCGAAGCGCATGAAAAAGCCGGGCATTTGCCCGGCTTTTTCATGGCTGTTGCAAAGGCCAGGGGCCTTGTTTGCCGTTGGCCGTGAGAGGCCGGCGGTGTTGGAGCCGTTCCAGGCAGCAAACGCCAGGCAAAAAAATAGGCGCCTAAAGTGGCGCCCGGAGAAGCAAACGATGCATAGGTTCTGAGTGGCCTATGCCGGGAAAGTTCAAAAAATGATGCGATTTAGCCAGTATCGAGCGTTCCGGGCGCAGTGCGTGGCCTCGGGGCATGCTCAAGCGGCTTTGGCGCGGGCAAAAGAAAGGGCGCCCGAAGGTGCCCTTAAAAAGATCTATGGAGTAAGTCCACTTACTCAGAGCGAACCGCTGAGAGATTAGTTCAGCACTGGTCGACGAACGGTCATCACTTGCCCGGCGTCAGCAGCAGGCGCTTGCTGCCGTAGGTCTTGTCCAGGTTCTCTGATTGGAACGGGAAGCTCATGTAGTGCCCCTTCAGCCAGGCGTCGATGCCATCGGCGTAGTGTGGGCTGGCCGGGTTGCCGGACTGGCCGGTGCTGTTCACGCCGATCATCGGCTCGGCGCGGCCGAAGTCGACGACGATACGCATGGCCGGGATCAGCCAGGTATCGAAGTCTTCACCCCAGTGGTAGGCCGAGACGTTCAGGGTGCTGTGGTCGCCGCCGGCCGGGTAGGGGCCGCGGTCGAGGTAGCCCTTGATCGCATTGATGCCGGCGCTGTCGCTACCGCTCAGGTATTTCGCCATCTGGGTGGTTTCGGTGGCCCAGGTGTAACTGTGCAATTTACCCCACTGCCAGGCGTTGCGGTCCGCCCCGAGTTTAGCTTCGCAGAAGCTCAGGGCGGCGACCAGGCTGCGAGCGAGGATGGCCGGTTTGTCTTCCTTTTGTGCGGTTTTCAGGTCATCCCAGAACGGGCTGTCCTCACGGCCGAGCAGATGGTCGGCCGGTGCCGAGTAGGAGAGGTCGGCGGTCTCGACTAGCGCTTGCCAGGCTGGGCTGGTTTCCGGGCCCAGTTCGTCGAGGAAGGTCTGCCGCGCGCTTTCCTGCAGGAAGGCCTCATACAGCGCCGCATCTGCAGAGTTGGCGGCCAGCGTGCCGTCGAAGGCCATCAGGCGGCTATAGGCTTCGCGGGCTTGCGCGCGCTCGGCAGCGGGCAGGGCGTCGATGGCTTTTTTCAGCGGCTGGGCCATGCCGGGCGCTTCGAACATGCTTTGCAGCTTGCCGGCGAACAGCGATTTCTGGTCGTACTGCATGGCGATCGTGCTTTGGCTGTCGTGTTTGCCGCCGCCGGCCAGCTGGGCAATCCGCTCGGCCCGTTCCGGGTAATACCAGGAGTTGGACAGCTGCATGCCATAGCCGCGCGGCACTGTGCGGTGGTTGGCGGTGCCGAGCCAGCCTTGTTGCGGGTCCTGGTCGTAGGGGTGGAGCATCGGGTCGGCGTAGCCATCCCAGTCATATTGGCCATCCCAGCCGGGCGAGGGCAGCAAACCGACACCGCCACGGCGATTGGGGTAGCGCCCGGTGACCTGCCAGCCGATGTGCTGGGCATCGGCGAACACCAAGTTCAAGGGGATGGCACGGATTTCCCGAGTGGCCTCGAAGGCCTGCTCGACCGACTGCGCGCGGGACAGATTGAAGAAGGCATCGAGCGTCCGATCGCCCTCCAATTGAGCGCTTTGCAGCGCCAGGCCGTAGCCGCTGGCCAGCTGCAGGGGTTGCAGCAGGTGCTTGCGTTCACCGAGCACAGTGTTCAACAGAGGGCCATGGCGGGTTTCGAAGATGGTTTCGCGGATTGGGCGCTGGCCTTTGATAAAGAAGGTTTCCTGACGTTCGCGCGCCGGCTGCCAGTTGCCGTCGGCCTGGTAATAGAGCCGGCTGCCCTGGCGTTTGATCTTCTCCAGGAACAGGTCCTGGTTGTCGCCCATGACCATGGTCATGCCCCAGGCCAGCTTGCCGTTGAAGCCGGCGACCACGGCAGGGACGCCGGCGATGGAGACGCCGGCGGCCTGGAATTTCGGTGCGCGGATCTGGACGAAGTTCCAGGCCGAGGGCATGGCAATCGGTAGATGCGTGTCGTTGGCCAGCAGGCTTTTGCCGCTGCGGCTACGTTGCGGGGCGATGGCCCAGTTATTCGACGCCGCGACACCGAGCATGTCGAGTTTGGCGATCTGGCTGGCGGCGGCGTTGACCGCACTCAGGCCCTGGATCTGCCCGCTGAGGGCCAGCCCCTTGAGCTTCTCGGCCTCTTCAAACGGCAGCGGTTCGTCCGGGTAACTCGGCGTCAGCCAGGCCAGTTGGTCGGTGCCGACTTTCTGCGCCAGCACCAGGGAGGCGATTTCTTCCTGCAGGTTCACCGCCAGGCCGAAGTTCATCAGGCAGAACACCAGCACCGAGTCTTCCGGCTTCCAATAGGCCGGCTTGTAGCCGGACTCGGCCAGATCCATCGGCAGCTTGTCCTGGTAGCGGAACAGGTAAGCGTTGATCCCGCGGGCATAGACCTCGAAGAACTTCTTCATCCGCGGCGAGGCATTCTTGTAGAGCACCTCGGCGCTTTGCTTGAGGTTCACCGCGCGCATGAAACGGTCGATCTCCAGCGCGCCGGGGCCGACCATCTCGGCCAGGCGTCCTTCGGCCATCAGGCGCATGCCGACCATCTGGCTCAGGCGGTCGCTGGCATGCACATAACCGAGGGCGAACAGCGCGTCATGGAAGGTGGTGGTTTCGATCAGCGGCATGCCGAGGGCGTTGCGGCGGATCGATACGCTCTGCGCCAGGCCTTTAACCGGTTGGATGCCGGAGGTGGGCGGCAGGCTGTCGGCATAGTGGCTGTCCAGCCAACTCTGGCAACCGCTCAGGCCGACCATGGCGGTGAGCGCGGCGGCGGCAGCGAAACGGGGAAGGAAGCGCTGAAAGGCTGGCGAGGCCATGGCGTGAAGCTCCTGCGGGGGATGGCATTGGGCAGGCGCTACGTTAGTGAGGCGTCCGCCGCGGCGCAAGCGGCGACGAGCGTGCGGTGCGGCTTTATTGCCGGTTTACTGCTTGGCCGCGGCTGGATCGGCGCGAAACCGAGTTTACTCGCGTAGGGGGTCTTCTCTGCGCCGTATAAACCACCAGGCCCGCATTCGGCGGGCCTGGTGGAAGAACTGGCGGCGGATCAGGCGCCGTGGCACTTCTTGAATTTTTTCGCACTGCCGCAGGGGCAGGGATCATTCCGGCCCACGTCTTTCAGCGCATTGCGTACCGGCTCTTGGTGGCCATGGTTGCAGTCTGGGCCATGCACGTGGCCGTGGTGGTGATCGTGGTCATGCTCGTGCTGGCAGTCAGGACCGTGGACGTGGGGTTCTTGGCTCATGGGGTGTTACTCCGGAATAAAATCGCCGGGAATTATCTCGCCATTTCGCTTCAGGTGCACGCTACGGCCGAACAGCAGGCCGGTTTTCACTTCGCCTTGTAAGCGATAGCGGATCGGCTGGTCGGGTTGCTCCAGCAACTTGACGATGGTTTTCAGGTGGCGCCAGAGGTTGGTGCGCACCGGTACCTCGAACACCTGGTGGCCATTGGCGGGCACGCTGAACCAGACGTCGGACTCGCCTTCGGCCAGCTTCAGTTCGTTCAGATGCACGCTGTAGTCCAGGCCGCGGACAGGCAGGCTCACGGAGTTAGGGTTGTCGATGCGAAAGCGCAGGACAAACTGTTGCTCCAGCAACTTAGCTTTGATGACATCAACTTTGATGAGGCGGACATCCGGGTCCTTAAAGTCACCTGTCAACCAGGTGGAGCATCCTGCGAGGCCTGAAAGCAGGCCAAAAAACATCAATAGGCTGATAATTTTTATCATTTTCGCCGGGTGCAGCATTCCAGTGCTCCGTTTGACGATCCAGTGTGTAACAAGCCACTGCTTGGCTGCAACTTGTTGTTTATGGGGAAAAACCTACGCCATACTGAGGGCTGACTCGGACAGGAGTGTGACCATGAGCCGCTACGAGATCGCCTTTTCTGGGCAGTTGGTGCCAGGGGCCCAGTTGGAGCTGGTCAAAGCCAATCTGGCCAAGCTGTTCCAGGCGGATGCCCAGCGCATCGCCTTGCTGTTTTCTGGACGCCGGTTGGTGATCAAGAACAACCTGGATGCCGCCGCTGCCGAGAAGTATAGGGCGACTCTGGAACGTGCCGGTGCGTTGGTGGATGTGCAATCCATGGACGTCGAGATCGAAGAAGTCGAGCTGGCGCCGCCGCCGGCTTATGACGCGGCACCAGCTGTGGCCGCCGCGCAGCCGGCCAGTGGCGCGGCGCCGCGCAAACTGGTGGTGGCGCCGCGCGATGAATACATGGCGGCTTTCGTCGATGTCGAGGCGCCGGACTTCGGCATCGCCCCGCTGGGTGTCGATCTGCAGGATGACAAGCCTGAGCCGGTTGCGCCGCGGGTCGATTTGTCGCAGTTCAGTCTGGCGCCGGCGGGGAGCGACATGGGCCAGGCCAAAGCTGGCCCCGCGAGCCCACCGCCGGACACCTCGCATCTGAAACTGCAGGAATAAAACAGCGAGGCCCGCATCTGCGGGCCTCGCTGTTTCTGCTCAGTCAAAGAGCGTGCGCCGTGCAGGCCTCGGCGGTTTACACGAACCCGGCACAACACTTCTTGAACTTCAACCCGCTGGCGCAGGGGCAGGGATCATTGCGTCCGGCCTTGAGGGCTACGGTGGAGTCGATGAAGTACCAGCGGTCGCTGTTCTGCACGAAGCCCGAACGCTCCCGGTGAGTGTGTTCGCCGCTGCTGTCGTGCCAGCGGGCGGTGAAGGTGACGAAGGCATGTTCGGGCTGGCCGCCATGCACTTCGGCGCTTTCCACCTCGAGGCCGAGCCAGGTGCTTTGCGTGCTCCAGGCTTGCATGGCGGCGGAATCCAGCTCGGCCTGCTGTGCGGGTAGGGTGGTCGCCACCAGATAGTCGATCAGGCCCAGCACATAGGCGCTGTAGCGCGAGCGCATAAGGGTCTCGGCGCTCGGCGCTGGGATGCCGGCGTGGTAACGCCCGCAGCATTCGTCCAAGTGGTTGCCACTGCCGCAGGGGCAGGCCGGAGTCATGGGTTTACCACCAGTACTTGCCGAAGTTTTGCGGGTTGGCCCAGAACTTGGCGTTCAGCCAGTCGGGTACTTGTTTGTATTCGCGCAGATCGTAGGTGAACAAGGTCAAGGTCTGTTCTCCACGCTGGAAACGTTCACTGGCTTGCAGGGCCAGGGCGAAGAAGTCGGTGTCTTGCCAGCCACAGGCGTTGAGATCGACCAGTACGGCCAGGCGGCTGGCATTGAGGTTGCGAATCCCGCCGAGCAACTCCAGGCCGGTGCGTTTGGGCAGGTGCTCCAGGCAGTCGGCGATCAGTGCCAGATCGAAGCGCTGGGCGGCCAGATCTGCCGGGAGTGGGCCGGCAGCCGCGTGGGCGAGTTGGCTCTCCGGGTGCGCGTCTTGAAAGGCCTCCAGTGCGGGCAGGCCGCTGGCACCGACTAGCAACAAGCGATTGGGTGCATAGCGATCAAGCAGGGCGGCCAGCGCTTGTTGCGGAGTGCGCGAAGAAAAACTGTCAGTCATCGAAAATCCTCGATCAAGTCTGAAGAGACTAACGCGGTGCGTTGATACGTCCTAGTGCTGGCGGATTTTAAAGGTACCGTCTTTACTTCCAGAGTGTCGGTTTGGGCCGATCCTATGAGGAGACTTTGCATATGAGCATCACAAGGACCGCATTACCCCTGATTTTGTTGACCGGCGTTTTGACCGGTTGTGCCGGCGTGCAAAAGACCGACTGGCCGACCTGTGCGGCGGTCGGGGGCGTGGGCGGCGCCGCATTGGGCGCCATCGAGAGCAGTACCTGGGCAGGTTGGGGCGCAGTGGTTGGTGCAGGTACCGCTGCGGCCTATTGCTGGGTACATGGTGAGGGCGAGGAAGTGGCTGTCGTCATGGAGGAAGCTCCCGCGCCAGCCCCAGAGCCTGAGCCTGCCGCACCGGTGCGTGTCGAGTTGGACGTGAAGTTCGACTTCGACAAGTCGAAAGTCAAAGAAGAAAGCTATGGCGACATCAAGAGCCTGGCCGACTTCATGACCCAGTACCCAGCCACTTCCACCACTGTTGAAGGTCACACCGACTCCGTCGGTACTGACGCTTACAACCAGAAGTTGTCCGAGCGTCGTGCAAGCGCCGTGCGTGACGTGCTGGTTGATCAGTACGGTGTCGGCGGCGAGCGTGTTAACGCGGTCGGTTACGGCGAGTCCAAGCCGGTTGCGGATAACGCTACCGCTGAAGGTCGGGCCATTAACCGTCGCGTAGAAGCGGAGGTCGAAGCCCAGCCGTAACCAGAGGCCCGCGCCGTTTGGGGTATGGCTTGTGCAACCTGGGCGGCGGGTCTTTACTCCTGAGTTACCGGTATTCGCCGGTGACTCAGGAGATTCCCACCATGAGAACGCTACTCTCACGGGCTGCGGTACCCCTTCTTCTGGTCAGCAGTGTTCTTTCTGGTTGCGCCTCGACTTCCAGTACGGGAGATGCGGTGCTTAACCAAGGGAACTGGCCCATTTGTAGCCTGATTGGCGGCTTGACCGGTGGCGGCCTGGGCGCAATTGAAAGTTCAGCGTGGGCAGCCGGTGGTGCTGCGATCGGCGCGCTGACTGGCGGCTTGGTCTGTTACGCACAAGACGGTGACGCCGACGCCGATGGCGTCTTTGACCGCCGTGATAGCTGTCCGGATACCCCGCCCAATACTCCGGTAAATCCCAATGGTTGCCCCCTCCCGCAGTATCCGGTCGTGGCGCAAGAGCCGGTTCCAGCTGCACGGGACGAGGTGATCGTGCTGAGTGATCTGGGTAATGTGCTGTTTGCCTTCGACTCAGCTGAGCTGACTGCGCAAGCTAAGGGTTTGCTGGCGGATGTCAGTAATCGTTTGACCAGTGCCAATCTGATTGGCGTCAAGGTTGCCGGGCATACCGATAGTGTCGGCTCGACGGCTTACAACCAGGGGCTTTCCGAGCGTCGGGCGCAAAGCGTGGTGGACTTTCTGGTCAGTCAGGGGGTGCCGGCCAATAAGCTCACGACTGTCGGTTACGGGGAAAGCCAGGCTGTGGCAGATAATGCAACTGATGCAGGGCGTGCGCAAAACCGGCGGGTCGAGCTGCACGTCGATCGCTAGTGCTAGAGAGTGTGAACAAAACGGGGGCCTGTGGGCTCCCGTAGTTTTTTTCGCGGCCGCTAGTCTCAGTTACCCCGAAGCAGTTAAGGTGCGGCAAGGCCACACAATAATAAACAGGGGGCAGAATGAAGGTGTTTCTGAGGCTGGGTAAGTTAGTGGCTGGGCTGTTTTGGCTGGTAGTGCTGGTCAATCTGTTGAGTCCGTTCGCAAAACCTTTCGATCTACTGCTTTATGTCCTCGGCGGGGTGATTCTGCTGGCCCATCTGGCCGAGTTGAGCCTATTCAACTATCGCCTTCAAGGTCGCCCACAGCCTGGGTTGGATCGCTTGCAGGTGCTGTTGTTTGGGGTCTTTCACTTGCTCGGCTTGCCGCAGCCGGCAGTGAAGAAGGAGGCTGGCCATGCGTAGCCTCTGTTTGCTTGCGGTGCTGTGCTGCCCATTGGCGCAGGCTGAAGCGCTGGTCAAGGTGGAGTCCAATTCACTGCTGCGTTTGCCGACCACAACCAGCGTGCTATTGCTGGATCGCCTGGAAGTCGCCGATCACGGCACCTTGTTGATCCCCTCGAGCCTGAATGAAATCCGCGTCGGCGAATTGCGCCTGGGGCGTGACGCGCGTATCGCGATTGCGCCGAGCGCGCAGGCGTTCCGTTTGCAGGTGGTACGTGCCGAACTCGGCGCCGGCAGTCATATCAACGCCCGTGGTGCCACGGGTACTCAACAGCAGCCGGCAACGGCCGGGCGCAATCTGAGCGTCCGCTTGGAGAGTGTCACGCTTGCCGAGCTGACCTTGGATGCGCGTGGCGGTGTCGGGGCGCCGGGCTATCGGGGCCTGGATGGCGCCGATGGTGATTCGGCAGGTTGTACCTGGGGCCAAGCCAGTCGTGGTTATGACGGGCAAAACGGTGGTAATGGCCAGAGCGGAGCGGCCGGTGGCCAGGTCCGGTTAGAGGTGCCGGAGGAGTTTCCGGCGCAGTTGCTGCATGTGCGCCTGGATGGCGGTGCCGGTGGCGCAGCGGGCGAGGCAGGTAGTGGCGGTGCGGGTGGCGCGGCCAAGGGCTGTTTGTTCTATCGTGCCGCCGGTGCTCGCGCGGGGCGCCCGGGTCAGCCTGGCCAGCCAGGGGCTGCCGGCAGTGCGGGCAGTTTCAATCTGGTGCGTTTCGGCCAGGAGCCCAGCAAGTAAGTGCGGCAAAAGCCGCTTGCTGCATAGATCGTCAGTAAGCGGCTGCGACACGTTAGCCTGATCGTTTAATTCAGAGGCTCGGCCGGGCGGCGGCAATCGCCACCAGCGTCAAGCCGAGTAGCAGGTTGAAGCCGACCAGGCGGCGAATGCGGCCCAGTACCGCGCCACCGGTCGGCCGATCTTCCGCTGCCAGTGCGCGGCGCAGCTCCGGCAGTTGCAGGGCTTGCACGCGAATGAACAGCGCGACCATGGCGATATACAGCCCCATCATGATCTGCACATAACGCGGCGCCGCCTCGAAACCGGCAAAGCGCAGATGCAGCATGCCGACCCCGCTGATCGGCAAGACCAGCACCGCCAGCCAGACCCAGACGAAGAAGCGCCGAAAGACCTCGGCCCACAGCTTCAGTCGGGCGGGCGCCTCGAGCACGCTAACGGCGGCGGGCCGCAGGATCATCCAGGCGAAGAACATGCCGCCGACCCAGATCAGTGCGGCCAACACATGCAGGGCGTAGACAAAAGCATAAACGGTCATTCGGTAATCTCCGGTCGGCGGTTGGTGAAACGCGCGCTATCATAGCCGCCCGGTTAAACTACTGAAAATTTATCCAGCCTTTTGGCGCCCGCAGAATCCATGCTCAGTACCGAACTCAAGTCCCAGATCCAGGGCGCCTATTCCCGCTTTCTCGAAGCCAAAAGCCTCAAGCCGCGCTATGGCCAGCGTTTGATGATCGCTGAAATTGCCAAAGTGCTTGGGGCGATCACGGTCGACGACGAAGGCCGGCGCGACAGCGAGCCAGCGGTGGTGGCGGTAGAAGCCGGCACCGGCACCGGCAAAACGGTGGCCTATAGCCTGGCGACTATTCCGATCGCCAAAGCCGCGGGCAAGCGGCTGGTGATCGCGACCGCCACGGTGGCCCTGCAAGAGCAGATCGTCTTCAAGGATTTGCCCGAGGTGATGCGCAGCAGTGGGCTGAACTTCAGCTTCGCCCTGGCCAAGGGGCGCGGGCGTTACCTGTGCCTGTCCAAGCTCGATATGCTGCTGCAGGAAGGTGAGGCACAGAGCGCGACCGCCCAGCTGTTCGCCGAAGAGGGGTTCAAGATCGCAGTGGATGAGGGCAGCCAGAAGCTCTTTAGCCAGATGGTCGAAAAGCTCGCCGGGAACCAGTGGGACGGCGACCGCGACAGCTGGTCGCAGGCTCTGGAGGATGCCGACTGGGCGCGCCTGACCACCGATCACAGCCAGTGTACCAACCGCCATTGCCCGAACTTCCAACAGTGCGCCTTCTACAAGGCGCGTGAAGGGATGAGCAAGGTCGACGTGATAGTCACCAACCACGACATGGTGCTGGCGGACCTGGCCCTGGGTGGCGGCGCCGTGCTGCCGGACCCGCGCGACACGCTGTATGTGTTCGACGAAGGCCACCACCTGCCGGACAAGGCCATCGGCCATTTCGCCCACTACACCCGTCTGCGCGCGACTGCCGACTGGCTGGAGCAGACCGCGAAAAATCTGACCAAACTGCTGGCTCAGCACCCGCTACCGGGCGATCTCGGTCGATTGATCGAACAGGTACCCGAGCTGGCGCGTGAGGTGCGCACGCAACAGCAATTCATGTTCAACGCTTGCGAACAGCTGGCCGACTTCAAGGCCGGCGAAGACATGGAAGGCCGCGAGCGTCCGCGCCATCGCTTCGTCGGTGGCTTGGTGCCGGAGCACTTGCGTGAGATGGGCATCGAGCTGAAGAAAGGCTTTTCACGCCTGACCGACCTCTTCACCCGCCTCACCGATCTGCTCAAGGAAGGCATGGACGGAGAGAGTGCCATCGGTATCGCCAGCCACCAGGCGGAAGAATGGTATCCACTGTTCGGCAGCTTGCTGGCGCGCGCCCAGGGTAATTGGGAGCTGTGGACGGCGTTCACGGTGGAAGACCCGGAAGACAGCCCACCGATGGCGCGTTGGCTGACCTTGGCCGAGAGCGGCGCGCTGTTCGATATCGAGGTCAACGCCAGCCCGATTCTGGCGGCGGAAACCCTAAGGCGTAATCTGTGGAATGTCGCCTACGGTGCCCTGGTGACGTCCGCGACCCTGACCGCGTTGGGCACCTTCGAGCGCTACCGGATGCGCGCCGGTCTGCCGAAAGTGGCGGTCACCGCCGTGGTGCCGAGCCCCTTCCAGCACGCCGATGCCGGGGTGTTGCGGGTGCCGGACCTGAAGGCCGACCCCCGGGATGCCGCCGCCCACACCGCGGCGATCATTCGCGAGCTGCCGCAGTTGGTCGAAGGCTCGCGCGGCACTCTGGTGCTGTTCTCCTCGCGCAAGCAGATGCAGGACGTCTTCGATGGCCTGGAGCGCGACTGGCGCAAGCGGGTGTTTATTCAAGGCAACCTGTCCAAGCAGGAGACCCTGAACAAGCACAAGGCGCGGGTCGACGACGGCGAGCCCAGCGTGCTGTTCGGACTGGCCAGCTTCGCCGAAGGGGTCGACCTGCCCGGCGCCTACTGCGAGCATGTGGTCATCGCCAAGATTCCCTTTGCCGTGCCGGATGACCCGGTGGAAGCGGCGCTCTCCGAATGGATCGAGGCGCGCGGCGGCAACCCCTTTATGGAAATCGCCGTACCGGATGCCTCGTTGCGTCTGGTCCAGGCCTGCGGGCGCCTGCTACGCACCGAAGCAGATCGCGGCACCATTACTCTGTTGGATCGGCGGGTGGTCACGCAACGTTACGGCAAGGCGATTCTGAATGCCTTGCCGCCGTTTCGCCGGGAAATTGCCTGAAATTGCATAAGACACGGGCCTGCTGGGCATCATTGCGCAAGCCCGTGGTCCATTGGCTGGTTGTTTAGGAGAGCCTGTCACATGATTCGCCGTTCACTGCCTACTGTTTTTGCGCTGTTGTTTGCCGCGCCGTCATTTGCCGCGCCGGCCGAACAGCAGACGCTGTTCAACTTTGTTAGCCCCACCGATGTGGTGCAGGTGACGACGCGAAATGCCAGCTTGCCGGCCTTGACCGCCGAACTCGCGGCCGACAGCGAGCCGCTGCGGCGGGTCACCTTCAACCCGAGTGACGACCCGAGCCTGCGGCTGACGCCACAGAGTGGCCAGTGGGACTGGTCGCAAGCGGAGGTCATGAGTTTGCGTATCCAGAGTGCGATGGACTGGGCGCTGACCCTCGAGGTGCGTATCGAGAGCAGTGACGGCAAAATCCTCACCAGCCGTATCGCGCTGCCGGCTGGGCCGGCGCAGACCTTGCTGGTGCCGCTGCACGCCACTTCGCCCCGAGCCCTGGGCATGCGTGCCGGCCCGCCGATGCCATGGACGCATAATGGCCAGCGCCTGTTGCTGGCCAGCACAGTCGAAGGTGAGTTGGACGCCAGCAAGGTCACCGCCGTGAGCCTCTCTCTGAGTCACCCGGATGTCGCGCAAAGCATTCTGCTGGGGCGTTTTGGCGTGCGTACGGGGGACGATACGGAGCAGGCGCTGTTTGCCGGCATAGTCGATGCCTATGGTCAGTACAGCCGTGGCCAGTGGCCGGAAAAGATCAGCAGCGATGCGCAACTGAAAGCCGCTGCGGCGAAGGAAAAGACCCAGCTGCAAGCTTGGCTGGCCAAGCCACCGAAACAGGATCGGTTCGGTGGCCTGCTAGGCGGCCCGGAGTTCGAGGCCAAGGGCTTCTTCCGTACTGAAAAGCGCGACGGCCGCTGGTATCTGGTCACCCCCGAGGGGCATCCGTTCTATTCCCTCGGCGTCAACGCCGTGAGTACCGAGCACAGCGCCACTTACGTGGAAGGCCGCGAGGCCATGTTCAGTGCGTTGCCGCAAGAGGGCGAACCGCTGGCCGCATATTACGGCAAGAGCAATCACCACAGCGGTACTGGTGCGGGCAAAGGGCGCAACTTCGACCAGGGCCGTTGGTTCGACTTCTATGGCGCCAACCTGCAGCGCACCTACTCCGAACACAAGTGCGCCGAGACGGCTCCGGCCGTCGCTGTGGCTGAAGACACCAGCGCCACCGAGCAAGCCCCAGCAGCCCCGAAGCCAGCTGCGCTGGCATCTGCGGTGGTAGCCGAAGTCGCGCCGTGCCCGACCAAGAGCTTCGACCTCGAGCGCTGGACCAGCCATACGCTGGAGCGTCTGCAGGCCTGGGGTTTCAACACCATCGGCAACTGGAGCGAGCCGGCGCTGGGTGCCGAGAAGCGTGTGCCCTATACCATTCCGCTGTCGATCAGCGGCGATTACAAGACCATCAGCACCGGCCTGGACTGGTGGGGCGGCATGCCCGACCCCTTCGATCCGCGCTTTGCCATGGCCACCGAGCGCGCGGTGGCGATTGCTGCCCGCGACCATCGCGACGACCCCTGGCTGCTGGGCTTTTTCGCCGACAATGAACTGGGTTGGTCCGGTCCTGGCGACGACCCCAAGGCGCGCTATGCGCTGGCCTATGGCACGTTGCGGCTGACCACCGATGTGCCGGCGAAACGGGCCTTCCTCAAGCTGCTGCGCGATAAATACCGGAACCAGCAGGGCCTGTCTAAAGCCTGGGGTATCGAGCTGCCGGCCTGGGAGTTGATGGAGGACCCGGGTTTCGAGGCGCCCCTGCCGAACCCCGAGCACCCGGCCATCGAGCAGGACTTCCAGCGCTTCCAGCGCCTGTTTGCCGACACCTACTTCAAGACCATCGCCGACGCACTCAACTGGCACGCACCTAACCACCTGTTGCTCGGCGGGCGCTTTGCCGCCAGTACCCCGGAGGCGGTGGCTTCCTGCGCGCAGTATTGCGATGTGTTGAGCTTCAACTTCTACACTCGCGAACCGCAACAGGGTTATGACTTCGCCGCGTTACGCGCGTTGGATAAGCCGCTGTTGGTGGCTGAGTTCCACTTCGGCTCGCGTGATCGTGGGTCGTTCTGGGGCGGGGTGGCTGAGGTCTACAAAGAGGAAGAGCGTGGCCCGGCCTATGCGCATTTCCTCCAGCGGGCATTGGCCGAGCCGAGCATAGTCGGGGTGCACTGGTTCCAGTACCTCGATCAGCCGGTAACCGGCCGCCGGCTCGACGGTGAAAATGGCCACTTGGGCTTGGTCGGGATTACCGACCGGCCGTTCCAGGGTTTTGTCGAGGCGGTACGCAAGGCCAACCTGCAAGTCGGCAAGACCCTGTTGGCAGCGCCGGCCAAAGTGCCGGAAGCGACTGCCGCAGCCGCCAAGCCTGCCGCAGCGGCTAAGCCAGCAGCGGCCCAACCCGAGAGCACTCCCGAGCCACAACCGGCTAAGCCATAAGCCTCCACTGGCGACGCCGAACCTGCCTTTGGGCGGGTTCACAAGGGCGTCGCTGGCGGGAACAATGCGACCACTTTGTTGACGCTTTATCGTTGAACATCTCGGCGTCGAACCATTCGCTCAAGGAGCCGCGCGTGCAGATTCAGGGCTATTTCGACCTTAACTTCGAAGCGGTGAAGGAGGCCTTCGCCGCGCTCTTCGACGACCCGCAGGAGCGCGGCGCCGCGCTGTGCATTCAAGTCGACGGCGAGACGGTCATCGACCTGTGGGCCGGTAGCGCGGATAAAGCCGGTGAGCAGCCCTGGCACAGCGACACCATCCTCAATCTGTTCTCCTGCACCAAAACCTTCACTGCGGTCGCGGCCTTGCAGCTGGTCGCCGAAGGCAAGCTGGCACTGGATGCGCCGGTGGCTAGGATCTGGCCGGAGTTCGCCGCGGCGGGCAAGGAGCGGATCACCCTGCGCCAGTTGCTCAGCCATCGCGCGGGCTTGCCGGCTTTGCGCGAGTTGCTGGCGCCGGAAGCGCTGTATGACTGGGGCACCATGACCCGCGCCCTGGCCGCCGAGCAACCCTGGTGGACGCCCGGTGAAGGTCACGGCTATGCCGCGATCACTTATGGCTGGCTGGTCGGTGAGCTGCTGCGGCGGGCCGATGGGCGCGGGCCGGGGGACTGCATAGTGGCCCGCACCGCACAGCCGCTGGGGCTGGATTTTCACCTGGGGCTGGCGGACGCGGAGTTCTACCGGGTCGCGGAAATCTCCCGGGCCAAGGGCAATCTCGGCGATGCCGCGGCGCAACGCCTGCTGAAAACCATGATGAATGAGCCGACCTCGATGAGCACCCGGGCTTTTACCAATCCGCCGTCGATCATGACCAGCACCAACAAGCCTGAATGGCGGCGTATGCAGCAGCCTGCAGCCAATGGCCACGGCAACGCCCGCAGCCTTGCCGGCTTCTACAGCGGCCTGCTCGCAGGGCGTTTGCTGGACCGCGAATGGCTTGGCGAACTGACTCGCGAGCACAGCGTCGGCGAGGATAAAACCCTGCTGACGCAAACCCGTTTCGGCCTCGGCTGCATGCTCGATCAGCCGGCGGTGCCGAACGCCACCTATGGCCTCGGGCCGCAAGCCTTTGGTCACCCGGGTGCCGGCGGCTCTATCGGTTTTGCCGACCCTGAGTGTAAGGTTGCCTTCGGTTTTGTCACCAACACCCTTGGCCCCTATGTCTTGATGGATCCGCGCGCGCAGAAGCTGGCACGCGTGCTGGGCGACTGTCTCTAGGGTTTTCGATCGTGGTGTCATCGACAGGGATTGGTTGTGGGGAGCGCTGGTCAGCATTGCCAGCCGCCAATACTTGTTCGTGCGGGTCCGCTGACCCGTTTTTATTATTTTTCGTTTGGGGGTCCAATGTTTTCTAGCAAGCCTGTAGCTCTCGCTCTATGTGTCGCTGTCGCCGGTTGTGCCCATTCAGGGCAAAACACTGAAGCCCAAGTCGTCGCCAAGAGCGAAAGCCAAGCCGCAGTCACGCATTGGTGGTGGCCGTTCGGTGCCAAAAAGGAAGAAGCTAAGGACGTTAAGAAAACCGTCGCCATGCCAGACCCCAAGATCACCCAGGCGTGGCTGGACGAATACGAGCCGCGTCTGCGTGAAGCGCTGAAAGGCAGCAAGTTCGAGCTGGAGCGCCGCGAGAATCTGCTGGTGGTCACTGCGCCGGTAGACTCCGCGTTCAATCCGGATCGCCCGAGCATGCTGATGCCTAGCACCCTAGGGCCATTCAGCCGGGTAGCCAAGCTCGTTGAAGGCGATAACCAGGTCGCGGTGCTGATCCTGGGCCATGCCGACAGCACGGGCAATGAGTTGCGTAACCGTGAACTCAGCCTGGAGCGGGCGAGGTCGGTGACGGCGATTTTTCGTCTCAGTGGTTTGAAGAATAATCGTCTGATGGTCAGAGGCTTTGGTTCGGATTTGCCCCGTGCCGCCAACGACAGTCTGCAAGGGCGCGCGCTGAACCGCCGGGTCGAGATTCTGCTGACCCCCCAGGCCACCATGTCCGCCCTCTTGGCCAAGTACAGCCAGCCAGCCAAGGCTCAGCCCGTCACCGAAGCCTTGGTGCAGAACGAGCCGAAGCCAAGCGCCGCGGTCAAAGCCAAGTCGCTCCCGGCCAAGAGCAAGCCTGCCGTGGCCGCCAAAGCCAAAGTGGCTCCAGTCAAGGTCGCCAAAGCCAAACCGGCTGTGCAAAAGTCAGTTAAAGGCAAAGAAGTGGTCGTTGTAGAGCCGGCCAAGAAGCCATAGCCCTAGGAACTTTAGCCTTAGAAACTCCAGCCTTAAAAACTTTAGTCTCAGGAACTGCGTCATGACCCGGACCCTGGCCGATATGCGCCGCGACTATACCCGTGATGGTCTTACCGAGGCGCAGGCGCCTGCTGAGCCGTTCGCGCTGTTCCAGCAATGGTTTGCGGACGCGCTGAAGACCGAGCAACTGCCGGTCGAACCGAATGCCATGAGTTTGGCGAGCGTCGATGGCGAAGGCCGTCCGCATTGCCGGGTGCTGTTGCTCAAGGGGCTGGATGAGCGCGGTTTCACCTTCTTCAGCAACTACGAGAGCGCCAAGGGGCAGCAGTTGGCGGCCAGGCCGTTTGCGGCCATGACCTTCTTCTGGCCGACCTTGGAGCGTCAGGTGCGCATCGAAGGGACGGTGGAACGGGTCAGCCCGGCGGAGTCCGACACCTACTTCCAGGTTCGCCCGTTGGGTAGCCGCCTGGGCGCCTGGGCTTCGCCGCAGAGCCAGGTGATCGCCGATCGTGCCGAACTGGAGAGCCTGTTGGCGCAAACCGAGCAGCGTTTTCTCGACCAGGCGCCGCATTGCCCAGAGCATTGGGGTGGGTATCGTCTGCTGCCCGAGCGTATCGAGTTCTGGCAGGGGCGCGCGAGCCGACTGCATGATCGCCTGAACTATCGGCTACAAGGTGCAGCCTGGCTGCGTGAGCGTTTGGCGCCGTGATAGGCGCGCAGGCGAGCTAGCCATCAGTCCATGCTGGCGCGGTAGTCGGTGGCCGCGCTCTCCAACCAGCGCGGCAAATCGCGGCTCTAGGCTAATGAAATAGCCCATGGGCGCTCCTGCCGCGCTGAGTGCTCCCCCGAGCCAATCTCCGGCAAGTCTCCAAGCGGCTAGAATACTGGTGTAGAGCGTGCGCTTGAGGCGTTTTCGCTGTTCTTGATTCGGCTGTCAGAAGGCTGAATGAAATGGATTTTTATTACGTCTGTCGTGACAGTGCAGGGCGCTGCGGAGTCTAATGGGGTATCTGATCTTTCGGGAGAAATGCTATGCGTAAGTCTGTTCTGTTGACCGCTTCGTTCACCGCAGTGGCGCTGGCCTTGGGCGGTTGCCAGTCCAGCTTGACGGGCGACTCTTACTCGCGTGACGAAGCGCGTACCGTGCAAACCGTGCGCATGGGCACCATCGAGTCCCTGCGTCCGGTGAAGATCGAAGGCTCGAAAACCCCCATCGGAGCTGGCGCCGGTGCGGTGGTAGGCGGGATTGGCGGCAGTACCATAGGCCATGGCCGTGGCAGCGCGGTGGCGGCGGTGATTGGGGCGGTGGCGGGCGGCTTGCTGGGCGCTGCCACCGAAGAGGGTTTCACTCGCACCCAGGGCGTGGAAATCACCGTGCGTGAAGACGACGGCACCATGCGTGCCTATGTGCAGGGCGTGCAGGAGAATGAAGTCTTCCGCGTCGGCGACCGAGTACGCATCATGAGCGTCAACGGCACCAGTCGCGTTGCTCACTAAGCGTTCGCTCTGAACGAAAAAGCCGGCCCTTTTCACAGCCGCTGGGGGCCGGCTTTTTTCTGCCTGCGGTTTAGCTCGTCCTGCGGCTGGCCATGGCGGTGATGGCATAGCCGAGCACGGCTGCCAGGAATGATCCGGTCAGGATACCGACCCGATCCATCCCGACGTATTCGCTGACGCCTGGCGCAAAGGCTAGCGAGCCGACGAACAAGCTCATGGTGAAGCCGATGCCGCAGAGAACCGCGACGCCGAGCACCTGACCCCAGTTGGCGCCCGTGGGCAGCTTGGCAATGCGGATCTTTACCGCCAGCCAGGTCAGGCCGAACACGCCAAGGGTTTTACCCAGCAGCAAGCCGGCAGCAATCCCCAGGGGTACCGGGTGCATAAAGCTGTCGAGGCTCAGCCCGGCCAGCGGCACGCCGGCGTTGGCAAAGGCGAACAGCGGCAGAATGCCGAACGCCACCCACGGCTGCAGCCCATGTTCCAAGGTCAGCAGCGGTGAATGCTCGCCTTTGCTGGGGCGCAGCGGAATGGTAAAGGCCAGCGCCACCCCGGCCAGCGTCGCATGCACGCCGCTTTTCAGTACGCAGATCCAGAGGAACAGGCCGATCACCAGATAGGGCCCGAGTGTGCGCACGCCTAGCCGATTCATCAGTACCAGGATGGCCAGGAAGGTGGCGGCCAGGATCAGCGACAAGGTCGACAATTCGTTGGAGTAGAACAGCGCGATGACGATGATGGCGCCGAGGTCATCGATGATTGCCAGGGTCATCAGAAACAGTTTCAGCGAGACCGGTACGCGTTTGCCGAGCAAGGCCAGCACACCGAGGGCGAAGGCGATATCGGTGGCCATCGGAATCGCCCAGCCACTGATAGCCGCCGGGTTTTCACGATTCAGTGCCCAGTAGATCAGCGCCGGCACGACCATCCCGCCGATGGCGGCGGCACCTGGCAAGACTATCTGCGAAGGCTGCGCCAGATGGCCCTCCAGCACCTCGCGTTTGACCTCCAGGCCAATGATCAGGAAGAACAGCGCCATCAGGCCATCGTTGATCCACAGCAGCAGAGGTTTGGCGATTTTCAGCGCACCGACTTGAGCCACCACCGGTGTGTCGAGCAGGCCGTTATAGAGGAACGCCAAGGGCGAGTTGTTGATGCTCAGCGCCAGCAGGGCAGCAGCGATCAACAACAGGCCGCTGGCAGCTTCAAGCTGGAAGAAGCGGGTGAGGGCGCTACGCAAAGACAAAATCGGTCTCCTGGTATGAGTCTGGGGAGGCTAACCCTACCCCGCTAAGCTGTTTCATAAAACAAAAATTATATTCGTTTAAGTTATATATGAAGGGTGTTCAGGCCCCGTTCAGCCAAGGTTCAGCCGGCAACGGAACAGTTGCAGGGAGGATAGCCGCTTCACTGTAACTGTGCGGGTGCTGGGCCGCTTCCTATACTGGCGACCTTACTGGGGAGGTGTGGCATGCAGCAGCGCGAAGGCCAGGCTCTGGCCTGGGGATGTTTGGTTTTGGCCATGGCCTTGTGGGGCAGCTCCTTCATTGCATTGAAGCTGGCCTTCCAGGAGATCTCGCCCATGTGGGTGATTTTTGGCCGCATGGCGCTCGGTAGCCTGGTGTTTCTCCTGGCCTGGCGGTGGCGCGGGCGCATCGACTACCGTGCCGGGGATTGGCAGTATCTGCTCGGTCTGGCGGCGTGCGAGCCGTGTCTGTACTTCATCTTCGAGGCCTTGGCGTTGCAGCGTACCAGTGCCTCGCAGGCGGGGATGATCACTGCGCTGTTGCCGCTGCTGGTGGCGGTGGGCGCCTTCTTGTTGCTGCGCGAGCGGATCAGCCGCACCACCTTGGCCGGCTTTCTCCTGGCCGTGCTGGGGGCCGTCTGGCTGAGCCTGGCGGGCGAGGCGGATGAGCACGCGCCGGCGCCGCTACTAGGCAATTTCTTCGAATTGCTGGCCATGCTTTGCGCCACCGGCTACACCTTGTTACTCAAACACCTGTCGGCGCGTTACTCGGCCTTCTTCCTGACCGCCCTGCAAGCCTTTATCGGCGCACTGTTCTTCTTGCCACTGGCGGCCGTGAGCGCCGCTGTTCCGGGCGAGATCAGCAGCCTCGGCTGGGGCGCGGTGATCTACCTGGGCGTGGTCGTCACGGTCGGCGCTTATGGCCTGTACAACTTCGGGGTCAGCCGCCTGCCGGCGAGTCAGGCGTCCGGCTTCATCAACCTGATTCCGGTGTTCACCCTGCTGCTGGCCACGGTGTTTCTCGGCGAGCGCCTGAGTCCTGGGCAAGTGCTGGCGGCCGGCTTGGTCTTCGTTGGCGTGGCGCTCAGTCAGTGGCGCAGTACGCCGCCGGCGCCCGCCGGCATTCTCGATTGAGGGGTCAGTGATGAGTGAGGCACGGCAGTGGGCGCGTGAGGCGATTCGGATCATCGAGGCGGATTTTCAGCGCAGCGCCGATACCCATCTGATTCCCCTCGATCTGCCCGGCTTGCCGGGCGTCGAGCTGTATTTCAAGGACGAGTCCAGTCACCCGACCGGCAGCCTCAAGCATCGCCTGGCCCGCTCGTTGTTCCTGTATGCCTTGTGTAATGGCTGGCTGAAGCCCGGGGCGCCGGTGATCGAGGCGTCCAGCGGCTCGACGGCGATCTCCGAGGCGTATTTTGCGCGCCTGCTGGGGCTGCCGTTTATCGCGGTGATGCCCGCGACGACCTCCCAGGAGAAGATCGCCCAGATCGCCTTCTATGGCGGCCAGAGCCATCTGGTCGAGGACCCGACGCAGATCTACGCCGAGTCCGAGCGGCTGGCGCAGGAGAGCGGTGGGCACTTCATGGATCAGTTTACCTATGCCGAGCGGGCGACCGACTGGCGGGCCAACAACAACATCGCCGAGTCGATCTTCCAGCAGTTGCGCTTCGAGCGTTTCCCCGAACCGAGCTGGTTGGTTTCCAGCCCCGGCACCGGCGGCACCACCGCCACCCTGGGCCGCTATGTGCGTTACCGCCAGCATGCGACCCGCGTGCTGTGCGCCGATGCCGAGCGTTCGGTGTTCTTCGATTACTACCGGAGCGGCGATGCCAGCTTGCGCCTGGACTGGGGCTCGCGGATCGAAGGCATCGGCCGGCCCCGGGTCGAGGCGTCGTTCCTGCCGCAGGTGATCGACGCCATGTGCAAGGTGCCGGACGCGCTGTCGCTGGCGGCCATGCACTATCTGGCGCAGCGCCTGGGGCGCCGGGTCGGCGGCTCCAGCGGGACCAATCTGATCGGCGCACTGCTGGTCGCCCGGCGCATGGTCGCGGCGGGAGAGCAGGGGGCGGTGGTGGCGATTCTCTGCGATGGCGGTGAGCGCTATGCCACCACCTACTACGACCAAGCCTGGTTGCAGGCTCAGGGCTTCGAGTTGCAGCCCTTGATCGAGGCCGTGGCGGCCTGCGCCGAGCGTGGTGATCCGCTGCCTGCAAGCGTGCTGCAGGCCGGACTCTAAGCGCCCTTGGTAGCGTTAAGCGTCATCGCTGAGGCCGAGGATATTGCGCGCCAGCGCTTCGGCCACGCGAATCCCGTCGACCCCGGCCGAGAGAATCCCGCCGGCATAGCCGGCGCCTTCTCCGGCGGGGAACAGGCCTCTGACGTTGAGGCTCTGCAAATCTTCGCCGCGGGTGATTCGCAGCGGCGAGGAGGTGCGAGTCTCGATGCCGGTCAGCACCGCGTCGTGCATGGCGAAGCCTTTGATCTGTTTGTCGAACGCCGGCAGTGCCTCGCGGATCGCCTCGATGGCAAAGCTCGGCAGTGCCGTGGCCAGGTCGACCAGGTGCACGCCGGGCTTGTACGAAGGCTCGACGCTGCCCAGTGCGGTGGTCGCTTTGCCGGCGATAAAGTCGCCGACCAACTGCCCAGGCGCCGCATAGGTGCTGCCGCCGAGGACGAAGGCGTGGGACTCCAGACGCTCCTGCAACTCGACCCCAGCCAATGGTCCACCCGGATAATCCACGTCCGGGGTGATGCCGACGACGATGCCGGCGTTGGCGTTGCGCTCGTTGCGCGAGTACTGACTCATGCCGTTGGTGACCACTCGATTCGGTTCCGAGGTGGCCGCCACCACAGTGCCGCCCGGGCACATGCAGAAGCTGTAGACCGAGCGCCCATTCTTCGCGTGATGGACCAACTTGTAATCGGCGGCGCCGAGTTTCGGGTGGCCGGCGAACTTGCCCAGGCGTGCCCGATCGATCAGCGATTGCGGGTGTTCGATGCGAAAGCCCACCGAGAACGGCTTGGCCTCCAGGTACACGCCGCGGCTGTGCAGCATGCGGAAGGTGTCGCGGGCGCTGTGGCCGAGGGCGAGCACCACATGCTCACTGCGAATCTGCTCGCCGCTGGCCAGTTCCACGCCGCGTAGCTGACCGTCTTCGATCAGCACATCGGTGACCCGCTGCTCGAAGCGGATTTCGCCGCCCAGCGCCTCGATCTGCTGGCGCATGTGCTCGACCACGCCGGTCAGGCGGAAGGTGCCGATGTGCGGTTTGTTGACGTAGAGAATCTCTTCCGGCGCGCCGGCTTTGACGAACTCATGCAACACCTTGCGGCCGAGGTGCTTCGGGTCCTTGATCTGGCTGTAGAGCTTGCCGTCGGAGAAGGTGCCGGCGCCGCCCTCGCCAAACTGCACGTTCGATTCCGGGTTCAGCACGCTCTTGCGCCACAGGCCCCAAGTGTCTTTGGTGCGCTGGCGCACCTCTTTGCCGCGCTCGAGGACGATCGGTCGGAACCCCATCTGCGCCAGCAGCAGCGCGGCAAAAATCCCGCAGGGGCCGAACCCGACCACCAGCGGCCGGTTGGCCAACTCCACAGGCGCCTGGCCGACGGGCTTGTAAGCGGTGTCGGGGGCGACGTTGACATGCCGGTCATCGCTGAACTTGGCCAGCAGCGCGGCTTCATCTGGCACCGACAGGTCGATGGTGTAGATAAAGCACAGCTCGGCGGATTTCTTGCGGGCGTCGTAGCTGCGCTTGAACAGGCTGAAGTCCAGCAGGTCGCTGTCGGCGATGCCCAGGCGCTGCAGGATGGCGGGGCGCAAGGCCTCTTCCGGGTGATCGATCGGCAGCTTGAGTTCGGTGATGCGTAACATGAGGCAGTCCAGTATCAGGGCCGGAGGCAACCCGGCAGCTTTTCACGAGGCGGCGATTATACCCGTGATTGATCAGCCGTCGGGGCCAGGCTGTCGGCTAACAGGCTCAAGGCTTCAGCCAGGCCAGCACCACATCCAGCATACGGTTGGCGAAAGCCCACTCGTTGTCGTACCAGGCCAGCACCTTGACCAGCTCGCCCTGCACATGGGTGTGGCTGAGGTCGACCACGCAGGAGACTGGGTAACCGCTGAAATCGCTGGACACCAGCGGGAGCGCGTTGCATTCCATCACGCCGCCGGGCAGTTGCGCCGCGCCTTGTTGCAGCGCGGCATTGACCGCGTCGCGGGTGGTTGGCCGTTCGGCGCTGAAGGTCAGGTCGAGCAGCGAGACGTCTGGCGTTGGCACACGGACGGACAGGCCATCGAGGCGCCCCGCCAATTCCGGTAAGACCAGGCCGATGGTCTTGGCCGCGCCGGTACTGGTGGGGATCATCGACAGCGCCGCGGCGCGAGAGCGATAGAGATCGCCATGCGCCTTATCCAGCAGGCTCTGGTCGTTGGTGTAAGCGTGCACCGTGTTGATCAGACCCTGGCGGATGCCGACCGTCTGGTGCAGCACCATGGCCAGCGGCGCCAGGCAGTTGGTGGTGCAGGAGGCATTGGAGACGATTTGCTGGCTACCCAGGAGGTCATGATTGACCCCGTAGACCACGGTGAGATCGGCGCTTTCCAAGGGGTGCGAGAGCAATACCCGGGGGGCGCCGGCGCTGAGATGGTGTTCCACCTGGGCGCGTTTTTTCAGCTTACCGGAGCACTCCAGCACCACATCCACACGAAGCTGGGCCCAAGGTAGATTGACCGGATCGCGTTCCTGTAGCAGCTTGATCGGCTGACCGTTCACCAACAGATGTTCATCGATCAGGCTGACATGGCCGGGGAAGCGACCGAAGGTGGAGTCGAAGCGGGTCAAGTGCGCCAGAGTCTGCTGATCGCCCAGATCGTTGATCGCTTCGATACGAATTTTGTGTTCCAAGCCCCGTTCGAATAGGGCGCGTAAAACTGCGCGGCCGATACGGCCATAACCATTGAGAGCAATACGCAGCATAGGGTGTCTCCTGCGGTGGTGTTGCTCTCAGCTTAGGCGGCTCGGCGTCAGGCTGCGCTTGGAACTGTGGCAAAAGGTCTCGGTTTCAGCATTGGAAAAACGCAAAACCTGTAGGAGCGGGCCATGCGCCCTTCAGTCGTTGCGTGCGCCGCCGTAGTAGGCACAGCCGCGTTGAGTTTTGCCATTCAGGCGCAGCTCGGCAAACAGGTGCTGCACCGCGCCGCTCATGCCGTCGGCGCAGCGCTGCGGGGCCACCCAGAGCTCCAGGCGTTGGCCATTGGCTTCGCTGGTGAGGTTGAAGCGGCCGTCCGGCAGTTGCTCTTCCAGGTAGGGCAGGGCCAGGGCTTCTTGGCCTGGGCGTTCGAGCACCAGGCCTTTGCCGCTGACACTCAGGCGCCAGTCGGGCTCATGGCCGCTGGCGCGCAGGGTCAGGTGTTTGAAGTTGGGATCGTCGCAACCCCGCCCTTCGCGTTGCACGCGATACAGTTGGCTGAGGCTCAGTTGGCCATCGGCGCCGACCACTTGGCTGCTGCCCAGGCTGCCGCGCAGGTCGGCGAACAGCGGGCCCTTGCCGCCATCCAGCAACGCCGCCGCTTCTTGCAGCAGGCCGGTGTGGCCGCTGTCGTTGATCACGAAGCGGCGTTGTTCCTGGCAGGGGCGCAACAACAGCTGACCGGCGCTGACGCTTAGCTCACCTTGCAGACGCACCACGCTGGCCGTTGGCGTGGTCGGTTGCTCGCCGAACATTTGGCAACTGGCGAGCAGCGGTAGTAAGGCAAACAATAAGGGACGGGCAGCACGCATCGTGGGTCTCCTGGCAAGTGCGGCCACGTTACCCACGCGGATAGACGATCACAAGGGTGGAGCGGCAGATGATCCGGTGCAAAGGTGTCTACGCGGCGCCAGCGCGCGAAGATGGCTTTCGCGTGCGGGTCGATCGTCGGCCGCCCGCTCGCTCGCCGGTCTGTTATGCCGGCGAGCGCATGAGCCGATCAGCCGACGCGGTAGACCTGTCCGGTCTGGGCACCTTCCACGCTTTTTGCGTAAGCCAGCGCCACCTCCGCCGCCGGCACCGGTTTGAAGCCGCGGAAGAATGGCCCATAGCTGCCCATCGACTCGACCAGCACATTCGGGCTCACCGCATTCACCCGCAGGCCGCGCGGTAGCTCGATCGCGGCGCCCCGGACGAAGCCGTTGACGGCGGCGTTGACCATGCTCGCCGAACTACCGGCGCGGATCGGGTCCTCGCTGAGGATGCCGGAGGTCAGGGTGAAGGAGCCGTCATCATTGATGAATTCACGGCCGATCAGCAGCAGGTTGACCTGGCCCATCAGCTTGTCTTTGAGACCGATGGCGTATTCCTTCTCGGTCATTTCTGCCAGCGCGCCGAAGTGCAGCTTGCCGACGGCGCTGACCAGCGCATCGAAGGGGCCGACTTTCTCGAAGAGGGCGCGAATGGACCGGCTGTCGGTGATATTCACCTGGTAGTCGCCGCTGGAGTGGCCGACCCGAACGATTTCGTGGCGGTCTTTCAGCTCGTGGTCGATAGCTCTGCCGATGGTGCCGCTGGCGCCGATCAAAAGGACTCTCATGGACGTGCTCCTGGATAAAGTGATCACTACAGGTTCAGTGTAGAGTGCGATTTGTCGCCGATAATCCGGCTAATCAGAAACCTTTGGTTCTCAATAGGAAACAGTCTTGAGCGAGATGGATGATCTGGCCGCCTTTGCCACGCTGCTCGAGGTCGGCAGCTTTACCCGCGCCGCCGAGCGCCTGGGTTGCAGCAAGGGGCAGCTGTCCAAGCGTATCCGCCTGCTGGAGCAAGGGCTGGGCATGACCCTGCTGCACCGCACCACGCGCCGGCTTTCCCTGACCGCCGCCGGCGCCGCGCTGCTGCCGGAAGCCCAGGCGCTGACCGCCCAGGCCATGCGCGCACGGCAGACCCTGGCGCGGCTCAAGGATGAGGTGGCCGGCACGGTGCGGATCACGGTGCCGGTGTCCCTCGGTGAAACCTTCTTCGATGCGCTGCAGTTGGATTTCTCCAGGCTCTACCCCGAGATACGTATTGAATTGGAGCTGAGCAATACCTACCGCGACCTGGTGGCTGAGGGTTTCGATCTGGCGATTCGCTCCGGTTTGCAGGCGGATGATCGGCTGGTGGCGCGGCCGTTGTTCGCCATGCAGGAGCTGACCTGCGCCAGCCCGAGCTATCTGCAGCGACACGGCGAGCCCGCGCTGCCAGAGGACCTGAGTACCCATGTCTGTTTGCTGAACAGTCACTACAGCGGCCCTGAGGAGTGGCTGTACCACCGCCAGCACGAACTGTCGCGGGTGCGGGTGACGGGGCCCTTGGCGAGCAATCACTACAGCCTGCTGAAGAAGGCCGCGCTGGCCGGCGCCGGCATCGCCCGCCTGCCGTCCTACCTGCTGCACAAGGAACTGGCGAACGGCAGCCTGGTCTGGCTGCTGCGCGATTACCAGACCCGTAGCACCCCGGTGTTTCTGGTGCATCCCTACCAGAGCGGGTTGCCCAAGCGGACTCAGGTGCTGGCGGATTATCTGCTGGCCTGGTTCGAGCAGAGCCGACGGGCGCTGGATGGCCTTTAGGGGCGGAGCGGACCTGCCTCCAGTACCTTCGCTCTTGTAGGAGCGAGCAGGCTAGCGGTAGTGCTTGGCGATCAGGTGGTCGATAGACAGGGCTCCGGGCCCGCGGGCGACCAGGTAGAGGAGTACGGCGGCCCAGGTGCCGTGGGTCGGGTAGGCGTCCGGGTAGACGAACAGCTGGATCGTCAGCGTCATACCGAACAGGGCCAGCGCCGAGAAGCGTGTGGCGAAGCCGAGCAGGATCAGCACGGGGAACAGGTGCTCGCCGAACGCCGCGAGGTGCGCCGCCAGTTCGGGTGAGACCAGGGGCAGCTGGTACTCACTGCTAAACAACGGAATGGTCGAATCGGCCAGCCGCGGCACGCCCAGCTCGAAGGTCCCGGACACCAGGTCGATGGCCAGGCCTTCGATCTTGGTCTGCCCGGATTTCCAGAACACCGCGGCGATGGAAAAGCGTCCGAGGAAGGCGATCAGGCTGTGCGGGATAGCCTGGCACAGGTCGATGAGCCTGCCGATCAGGCGGGCGGGAAATGCGGCGGTTGCGAGCCGTGCAGGAGCGTTCATAGCGGTGGCCTTGTGCTGGTCTGGAGAGGCTGGTGCAAATGGCTGATGGCGCCCGCGCGGATCAGCAGGGCCAGGCAGGCGCTCAGGTCGAAGGCGGCCTCGGCGGCTTGTGCCTGTTCGGCGGCGTGACCCAGCGTCATGCCCTGTTGCAGGCAGCGGATGAACTGCGCGCTGCCGGGCGGCACGGCGAGCACCAGCACCTGCAGCTCGCTGCGCAGCACCAGGGCGTATTCCGGCTGCAGCGGGTCGACGCTCTCGAGCGCCAGCTCGCCCTGATGGGCCGCCCACAGCGAAACCACCGCAAAGGCCGAACCGAGCACGCCGAGCGAGGGGTGCAGCTGGAACCGCAGTTCGCCCAGGCATTCCGGCTCGGCCAGCGCGGCGGCGATCTCCTGCACCGCCAATGGCGCGCGGTCGGCGGCATGGTAGGCCTGCACGCGCAGGGCTTCGAGGCGCGCCACGTCGGCCAGGTAGGGCAGGCTGCGGGCGGGCTCGAAGCGCTCGATGAAGGGCGCAAAGTGCTCGCCATAACGGACCAGGAGGCGCGAGCGGGGCGGCTGGGCCTGCACGTAGGCATGGGCCATGGCGCGAAAGAACGCCTCACCCACCAGTTCGTGGACCACCGGATAGCTGTCCGCCAGCGCGTCGATCAGCGAATTGAACAGGTTGTTGCGATAGACCGCGAAGCGGCTGGCCGGGTCCGAGCCGTTCCAGGTTGTCAGGCCGTTCGGGCAGGGCCGGGCGGGGTCGAGCAGGGCGGCGGCGAAGGCGGACTGAGTGTTCATGCCAGGGCCTGCGGCCGATTCGCCAGCGGGTCGTGCAGCAGGCGTTCGGCCTGGTGCGCCTCGGCGAGCAGCACCTCCAGGGCCGGCACCTGGTTGTCGCGCTCGATCAGCGTTGGTGTCGGGCCGATCAGCTGCAGCACCTGCGCATAGAGTGCCCACACCGCGCTATCGACCGCGGCGCCGTGGCTATCGATCAGCAGGCGGTCGCCGGCGCCATCGATATCCTCGGCGAAACCGGCCAAATGAATCTCGGCCACGGCGCTCAAGGGCAGGGCACGGATGTAGGCGAGCGCATCGCGGTGGTGATTGATGCTGGACACATAGGCGTTGTTGACGTCGAGCAGCAGGCCGCAACCGCTGCGCCGGACTATCTCGGCGATAAAGGCCGCCTCATCCATGCTCGAGTGGGCAAACTCGACGTAGGTGGCCGGGTTCTCCAGCAGCATGGGGCGTTGCAGGCGGGTCTGCACCCGGTCGATATGCTCGCAGACGCGGCTCAGCGTGGCCTCGTCGTACGCGACGGGCAGCAGGTCGTTGAGAAACAGCTCGCCATGGCTGGACCAGGCCAGGTGTTCGGAAAACGCTTGGGGCTCATAGCGCTCGATAAGTGCGGCGAGACGATCCAGATGGCTTTCATCGAGCGGCCCTTCGGCACCGATGGACAGGCCCACACCGTGCAGCGACAGCGGGTAGCGGGCGCGGATCAGGCCGAGGAAGTGGTGGAAGGGGCCGCCTGCCACCATGTAATTCTCCGCATGTATTTCAAAGAAGCCGATGTCGGCCGCGGTCTCGAGTATTTCCCGAAAATGCTGGGGCTTGAGCCCCAGCCCGGCGCGTGCGGGCAGGCTGGCCGCGCACGCGGGTGCAGCGCGCTGCGCGGCGAGGGACGGCGAATCAAACTTCATCGTCTGCACACTTCGTCATCAACCAGGGCCTGGGGCGATCAGGCCTTTTCCTTGTAGGCCTGGAGCTGGCCGAAACCGGTCGGCGAAGTTGGCACGGCGGTCTTCTCGCAAGTGCCCTTGGGCACCAGCTTCCAGGCGTTGCCCTGATGGTCCTTTTTCGCGGTGCCGGCACAGGTGGTGCCAGCACCCGCGGCGCAATCGTTCTTGCCTTTGAGCGCCACGCCGAAGCATTTCTCGGTGTCGGCGGCCTGAGCGGTGAGCGGCGCGGCGGCGATGGTCAGTGCGCTGCCCAGAGCCAGTGCTAGGGCTGCCGCTTGAAGGGTGCTGGTGGAAGTGGTTTTCATCATGTGTTCTCTTTTCAGGGATGGGTGGTGGAGTCCAGGCTTATATCGAACGTGCCGGGTACTTCTACGCAGCCTAGACCGCAATGGCTGCAATGCCGCGTCGATCGTACCGGGGCCATGTCGCTCGCCTAGCCATGTAGAGAGGGCTACGCCGGCTTTGTTACAGCGCAATTTGAAAATGGCCAAATAATCGGCCGATTTCGCCATGGGCGGCCGGCAAACGGTGGTCTGCCTAGCCATGGGTGGACGACCCGGTAACAACCTCTCGGCCTGCGTTAAAGACGGCCGTCGGCCTTCAACAGCGTTTCCAGGCAATGCTCGTCGATGCCGTAGAAGCTCTTGATCCCCTGGATCTTCTCCAGCAGCTCGGCCGGGTTAACCGGCTCGGCGCGTTTCACCGCGAGGATCATCTTGTTCTTGTTGGTGTGCTCCAGTGACACGAACTCGAACACCTTGGTGTCATAACCGCAGGCTTCCAGCAACAAGGCGCGTAGGCTGTCGGTGACCATCTCCGCCTCCTGCCCCAGGTGTACGCCGTATTGCAGCATGGGCCGCAGCAGCGCCGGGCTGTGCATCTGTGGGCGTATTTGCTTATGGCAGCAGGGCGAACACATGATGATGGCGGCGCCGCTGCGGATGCCCAGATGGATCGCGTAATCGGTGGCCACATCGCAGGCGTGCAGGGCGATCATGATGTCGATGGCCGCGGGCGTATAGGTGCGCACATCGCCGTGCTGAAAGGACAGGCCCGGCTGCTCCAGGCGCGCGGCGGCGGCGTTGCACAGCTTGACCATGTCCTGGCGCAACTCCACCCCGGTAACCGTCGCGTTCAGCCCCAGGCTGCTGCGCAGGTAGTCGTGCATGGCGAAGGTCAAATAGCCTTTGCCCGAGCCGAAGTCGGCGGCATGGATGGCTTGATCCTGGCGCAGGGGCGAGGCGCTCAGGGCGTGGGAAAACACCTCGATGAACTTGTTGATCTGCTTCCACTTGCGCGCCATCGCCGGGATCAATTCATGCTTGGCGGTGGTCACCCCCAGATCCGCCAGAAACGGCCGGTTCAGCTCGAGAAAGCGCTTCTTCTCGCGGTTGTGTTCGGCGCTGGGCGCCTCACGCTGCACGGCCTGGCCGACAAACAGACTGCTCTTGTCCTTCTTGCCGAACACCAACTGGATCTCATCGGTCAGCGACAGCAGGTGGGCATTCTTGAACGCCGCAGGCAGCAAGTCGGCAATGCAGGCAAGGGCCTCAGTTACCGGCAGGTTCTTGGTGATGTCGCGGGTCTTGTAGTTGTAGACAAAGGACAGGCACGGCTGCTCGCGGACCGTGACCAGGCGCGCGACCACGCGCTGCAGATCCACCTCGTCGCCACGGTATTTGGCCAGCACCAGTTTGACGAAGGTGTTCTGCGTGAGGCTGGTTTCCAGCCGCGCCAGAAACTGCGCACGCTGAGCGTTCGTGGTGGTGGCGGGCAGGGAGTCGACTGACATGACGGGGGCCTCGAGCGAGCGCTCTGATTGCGGGGGCGGAATAAGGGTTGCGGCTATTTTAGGTTTTTCCGCGGCGCCTGGCGCGGGCTTATTTGGTTGTGGGGGTGCCGACTGGATGGCGCTCTATTGCGAAGGCTACGCTGGCGCGGGGTAATTCTTCGTTGGCGGGAGCCAGGGCGATTGAGCGTCGATCCTAGGACTTGTGGCTTGGCGTGATAGGCGGCAATCGGCCAGAAGCGGCCTCTCAAAAGCATGCACCTTAGCAGGACCGACTCACTAATAATGTGTTAAACAAAAAAAGGCCGGGGTACCCCATTAGGGCTGCCCCGGCCTGTTTACTTCTGAGTGTTATTGCCAGTTGCTGGCAATAACCACATTCAGCTGATCGCGCTGACTCGTCGTAAGGTTGCCTTCACCACCTGCCGGCACCCCAAAGGAGGCCATGGTGTCGACCAAGTTTTGCACCTGACTGTCCAGAAGAGTCTTCCCGTCAGAGGTTTTAAACTGTTCGACATGGTAAGCGCTGCCTGAGTACCAGTTGCTGATCGATACCTTGTCGGTGGTGCCGATGATGCTGACTTCCAGGTCCGAACCGGTGCGGCGGAACCACAGCTGATCAGGGGCTACATCGCTACCCAAGGACAGCTTGTCCGTGTTGCCGACGATGGTGTCGTAGTCGCTGATGCGATCTACGCCCGCCCCCGCGGCGAACTGATAAGTGTCGCTTCCCGTGCTGCCGTTCAGTACATCGTTGCCAATGCCACCGTCGAGAGTATCGTTCCCTGCGCCGCCGTTCAGCGTGTCGTTGCCAGCGCCACCATCGAGGAGGTCAGCCTGCAAGCCACCGCTCAGGTTGTCGTTGCCGTCCAAACCGTAAATGCGGTTGCTGCCATCGTTGTAGCCGCTGATGCTGTTGGCGTTGGCATCGCCAACGGTGATCACGCGGGCCTTGATAGCCGCCTGATCCCAGGTGACGCCATCGCTGAACTTGAACTGCTCGACTTGGTAGCCGACGTTACTGAAGTAGTTGGCCACGCTGACTTGGTCACTGCTGCCGTACTTGAGCACCAGGTCGGCGCCCTTACGCTCCAGTGAAGTAATGGCCGTGGACGCCACATCGCCGAACTGCACCACGTCGGTGTTGCCGACGGTGGTGTCGTAGTCGCTGACGCGATCGATCCCCGAACCCGTAGCAAACAGGTAAGTATCGTTACCGGCAGCGTCGTTCAGTGCATCGTTGCCAGTGCCGCCGTCGAGAGTGTCGTTCCCTGCGCCGCCGTTCAGAGTGTCGTTCCCAGCGCCACCATCGAGGAGGTCAGCCTGCAAGCCACCGGTCAGGTTGTCGTTGCCGTCCAAACCGTAGATACGATTGCTGCCATCGTTGTACCCGCTGATGCTGTTGGCGTTGGCATCGCCAACGGTGATCACGCGCGCCTTGATGGTTGCCTGATCCCAGGTGACGCCATCGCTGAACTTGAACTGCTCGACTTGGTAGCCGACGTTACTGAAGTAGTTGGCCACGCTGACTTGGTCACTGCTGCCGTACTTGAGCACTAGATCATTGCCCTTGCGCTCCAGTGAAGTAATGGCCGTGGACGCCACATCGCCGAACTGCACCACGTCGGTGTTGCCGACGGTGGTGTCGTAGTCGCTGACGCGATCGATCCCCGAACCGGTAGCAAACAGGTAGGTGTCGTTACCGGCAGCGTCGTTCAGTGCATCGTTGCCAGTGCCGCCGTCGAGAGTGTCATTACCTGCGCCGCCGTTCAGAGTGTCGTTCCCAGCGCCACCATCGAGGAGGTCAGCCTGCAAGCCACCGGTCAGGTTGTCGTTGCCGTCCAAACCGTAGATGCGGTTGCCGCCATCGTTATAGCCGCTGATGCTGTTGGCGTTGGCATCGCCAACGGTGATCACTCGGGCCTTGATGGCTGCTTGATCCCAGGTGACGCCGTCGCTGAACTTGAACTGCTCGACTTGGTAGCCGACAGCGCTGAAGTAGTTGGCCACGCTGACTTGGTCACTGCTACCGTATTTCAGCACCAGGTCGACACCTTTACGCTCCAGTGAAGTAATGGCCGTGGACGCCACATCGCCGAACTGCACCACGTCGGTGTTGCCGACGGTGGTGTCATAGTCGCTGATGCGGTCGATCCCCGAACCGCTGGCGAACAGGTAGGTGTCGTTACCGGCAGCGTCGTTCAGAGTGTCGTTGCCAGTACCGCCGTCGAGAGTGTCATTACCTGCGCCGCCGTTCAGCGTGTCGTTCCCAGCGCCACCATCGAGGAGGTCAGCCTGCAAGCCACCGCTCAGGTTGTCGTTGCCCTCCAGGCCGTAGATGCGGTTGCTGCCATCGTTGTAGCCGCTGATGCTGTTGGCGTTGGCATCGCCAACGGTGATCACGCGGGCCTTGATAGCCGCCTGATCCCAGGTGACGCCATCGCTGAACTTGAACTGCTCGACCTGGTAACCGACAGCGCTGAAGTAGTTGGCCACGCTGACTTGGTCACTGCTGCCGTACTTGAGCACTAGATCATTGCCCTTGCGCTCCAGTGAAGTAATGGCCGTGGACGCCACATCGCCGAACTGCGCCACGTCGGTGTTGCCGACGGTGGTGTCATAGTCGCTGATGCGGTCGATCCCCGAGCCAGTGGCCAGCAGATAGGTGTCGTTACCGACAGCGTCGTTCAGCAGGTCGTTACCAGTGCCGCCGTCGAGCGTGTCATTACCTGCGCCACCGGTGAGGGTATCGTTGTCGGCACCGCCCAACAGGCTGTCGGCACCCGCGTCGCCGCTAAGGGTGTCATTGCCGTTGTCGCCTTCGAGGCGGTCGGCCTGCAAGCCACCACTCAAGTTGTCGTTGCCATCCAGGCCGTAGATGCGGTTACTGCCATCGTCGTAGCCATTGAGGGTGTTCGCAGCGGCGTCGCCGATAGTGAGTACACGGGCCTTGATGGCTGCCTGATCCCAGGTGACGCCGTCGCTGAACTTGAACTGCTCAACTTGGCAGACGGCGTTACTGAAGTAGTTGGCCACGCTGACTTGGTCACTGCTGCCGTACTTGAGCACTAGATCATTGCCCTTGCGCTCCAGTGAAGTAATGGCCGTGGACGCCACATCGCTAAACTGCAATACGTCGGTGTTGCCGACGGTGGCGTCGGAGTCGCTGATGCGGTCGATCCCTGAGCCAGTGGCAAACAGGTAGGTGTCGTTGCCGACAGCGTCGTTCAGTGCATCGTTGCCAGTACCGCCCTCGAGCGTGTCATTACCTGCGCCACCGGTGAGGGTATCGTTGTCGGCACCGCCCAATAGGCTGTCGGCACCCGCGTCGCCGCTAAGGGTGTCATTGCCGTTGTCGCCTTCGAGGCGGTCATCCTGCAAGCCACCGCTCAGGTTGTCGTTGCCGTCCAAACCATAAATACGGTTACTGCCATCGTCGTAGCCATTGATGCTGTTCGCAGCGGCGTCGCCGATAGTGAGTACGCGGGCCTTGATAGCCGCCTGATCCCAGGTGACGCCATCGCTGAACTTGAACTGCTCGACCTGGTAACCGACAGCGCTGAAGTAGTTGGCCACGCTGACTTGGTCACTGCTGCCGTACTTGAGCACTAGATCATTGCCCTTGCGCTCCAGTGAAGTAATGGCCGTGGACGCCACATCGCCGAACTGCGCCACGTCGGTGTTGCCGACGGTGGTGTCATAGTCGCTGATGCGATCGATCCCGGAACCAACAGCCAACAGGTAGGTGTCGGTTCCGGCGCCTCCGTTCAGTACATCGTTGCCAATGCCGCCATCGAGAACGTCAGCGCCGCTGTTGCCATTCAACGTGTCGCTGCCCGCTCTACCGAAAAAAATTGTGCTCACCCCAGCATCACTGCTTAGGGTGTTGGCACTGTCGTCTCCAGTGCGTTCAACCATAGCAAGGGTGGCCAACGTGAATAAGAAACCTTGAGCATTAATATTGCCTTTGCTTATTAATGCTTCCCGAATTTCTGCACCCGATGAACCGTTGGCACTTAAATTGGTAGCGAATTCACGAATAGTAAGAATGGCGTTTGGTTGATCCGTCTCATAAGCTGCTTGAAACTTGCTAACCAACACACTGACATCCAGCACGTAGGATGAGGTTGCGCTATCCCAAGTAAGTTGCAGGCTGTCGTAAAAACCCTTGAAGTGTGTCTGCGCCATCAGTTGGGACGAAACATAATTCGCCAGCTTGTCATACGCCTGCATCAATACTCCGCCAGCATTCGGCCCTGGGTTGTGCAACCCCGCATTGGTGCCGAACCCCTGAGTAAATGTTTCACCCATAAAGGCTTCGAGCGCATACAGCTTGCGGCCATCGGCGATGTAGCCGCCGCGACTGCTTGCGGTGTACTGATTGGCCCCGGTCCAAGCAAACAAAATTTCATTAAGCAAGGCCTCACGGGCCGTCGCGTCGGTTGCTTGGCCGAACTGGTTAATAAGTACTTGTAAATGCCCGCTACTGTCTTGCGCCATGGCTTGGCGCAGGCTAGTTACGTTGCCAAAGCCCGCCACCTCTGGCAGAGCAGCAATTTCGGTACTGACTGCGACTTGATTGAGATTTTGCGTGCGCGCCTTATCCACACTAAACCAAACGTCGTTCATGCTGTGGCTCACGCCGTCGGCATCGGTGTAGGTGCCGGTTTGCAGTACCTGATTGCCCTGTGCATCGGTCTGGTTCTGACTGGCATAAGCGGTATTTAGACTGCCAACATTGACTTCGCTGAGGCTAAGCAACTCGCCCGCATCCAACTTGGCATCACTGTCACCGTCCTTCCACACGCGCAACTGACTAAAGGCCGCATCGCTGGCATCGACTTTGCCATCATGGTTACTGTCCAGATCGGCCAAGGCCACAAAGCCATTGGCTGCGCGCAGGTCATTAGCAAGGATGGAGTAGTTACCGAACAGCTCACTACCGTCATCTATCTGACCATTGCCATTGCGATCCCAAACCAGCAAACCATCGTCCTTGTCGACCCAGCCGGTGGTTTCGGAAAAGCCATTACCGTCGTGATCGAAGTGAATTCCGGCGGTTTTGCTAATGGTTTCAACTCCATCGCCGTCAAGGTCGAGGATAAGCGGTGATACCGTTGTTTTGGCGTTATTTAAATCGTTTTGAAGCTCATTGATTATGGGCTCACAGCTTGTGGGAGTATTGACATAGGGGATTGACGCTGGTGGCGGGGTCGGGGAGGTGTTTCCGCCACCATTATCGCTTCCACCACCACCACCACCACCACCACCACCCGGAGGTGTAGGTAGAGGGTCTTTAATAATATCTTGATAATGCGGTGTCCCATCCTCATTGAACGTGCCGTCATACAAGCGTGTGGGACCCGTTAAATCGGGTTGGTCTGGTGGAACTGTCGGATCTGAAGGAGGCGCTGGGTCTGATATGCCTGTGTCAGGGGACGGGGGCGTCGGGTCGGTTATGACCGTGTCAGGAGACGGGGGCGTCGGGCCTGTTATGACCGGGCCAGGTGGAGTACCTCCTCCGGGCTCCGGGGTTGGGGGGGTAGGAACAACATCAGTGAGCTGCCCCCGCAAATCACTCGCTCCGTCATAAAAATCTTGCTCCATTGCAGTGTCATAAATATGACGAGTCTGAGCGAGGTTAGTATTATGTCGAAGATAGGCATATTGCCTAATATCAGTGTTCGGGCTATAGCCTTCAGAAACTAACTGATCTACTTCATCTTGCCAAGCGGGATTAATTACGGCTGGGAAGCCATCGTTATAAATTTGTAATTCGTTATAGAATGCTCTGGTCTGAGCTTCTGTGTTACTCCTCATTGCTGCAGCCGTTTGATCAGCTAATGAATCATCTGGATTATCTCTGACATATCTATTCCATGCTGTCTCCCAGCCATCGTTTGTGTACTGAAACAAGCCCGATGCGGTGGTCGTGCCGGCCGCTGCATCAGGATTAAAATCCGACTCCGCGTTTGCAATAAGAATCGCGACCTCAATCAAAATATTGTCTAGACCAAGCTCGTTCCCAATATCAACAATATTGTTCACTTGAACCGCTTGATCATTTGTCAGGCTATCCAAATCCGAAGCCATTTTATATCTCCTAGGTCTTAGCGCGATGTGCGATTGTTAAAAATAATACCCCAATAGTTTTTGAAAACTTGTCCGATGAACTCGGCATCTTTCCCTGGAAAATATTTTATCTCTTGTTTTTTCCATAGATCAGGAGAAACCAACCTGACACTATCAATTGCCAATAAGCCATTGTAGTAATCTTGTTTCGAATCGGAATTTCGCAGCATACTTATCTTGTCAACCAAAGTATCTAAATACGCAGAAAGAATCCCGTTAACCTCATTTCGATCAACCTCCTTTTGACCACTTGAAATTACGTAATAATTAAAAGCTCCCTTTCCAATGCCAGGTATTTCAGGCACCACCTTCATGCCTATAGCATTTCCTAGAGCCGTTTCCGCCCGGATATACGCATCAGCTGTCACTCCTTTGCAAAACATATCTTCAACCCAGCTATTAACACCACTCACTGGGCACAACCCAAAGCCAAATATCAAATACGAACCATTTCCAAGTCTACTGACTATTGCTTTTGAATCTTTCAAACTGTAAGTAAATTCCAATTTTTTATTATTCGACAAATCAATAAAAACGAGATATCTTTTCGAAAGCGCCCAATTTTCCGTATCAAAAACAAGAAGGCTCCCGCTTTCTGAAGCCTGCATAAAACCGCATCCATCGGCTCCCGAAAATGGGTACAATTCATAGCCGAAATAAGTTTTCTCTGCGGATTTATAAGTCGTGGTAAGGATGCCATATCCGCCCACATCCTTTCGTTTTGGAGGAGAATAATAAGTTAGCTTGTAGTAACCAGCTCCAGCAGATCCACCAACACATTCTCCTTGATATCTCCAGCCAGTAAATCCTGTTTTAGATTCTATAAACTCGCGCTGGATATTTTCTTCGCCACTTTCCCCGCTGATTTCATTTGACACAGCCTGATAGGGCAATAATAAAAACATAAGAATAAACAATATAAATACAGACTCTCTTTCTTTGAATAACATGCTTAGCCCTCATTCACTATTTGAGAATTATTGGAAATTTTCTAAAAAATCATTCCTGTTTTTCATGGCCGCCCAGTCTCCGTCTTAACTATTTTTAGGGTGCAAGATATAGTGACTGCGAACTCCGAGTGCAACACTCGGCATCCCGGCACTCGCCAACTCATCGCTCACCCAAACTCTCATCTTGATACTCCTTGAGCGGACTCAAGAAGTAATCGATGACCTTGCGTTTATCCGTCTTAACTTCCGCCCGCACCGCCATGCCCGGCGACAAAGCGATTTGCTTGTCGCCCACGCGGATGCTGTTTTCCTTCAGTTGAATCCGGGTGCTGTACAGCAGCCCGCGCTTTTCATCCTCGATGGCGTCGTTGGAGATGCTGACCACCGTGCCATGCACCACACCGTACTTGGTGAAGGTGAAGGTCTCTACCTTGATCTCGACTTCCTGCCCTGGGCGAACGAAGCCGATGTCCTTGTTCTCCAGCATGGCCTCTACTTCCACCGGCTGATCCGTGGGCACGATCACCATCAGCGGCTGGGCTTCGGTGACCACGCCGCCGTTGGTGTGGATGGCCAGTTGTTGCACGGTGCCGTCCACCGGGGCGGTGAGGCGGGTCAGGCGGTCGCGCTGCTCGGCCTTTTTCAGTTCCTGGGCCAGGGCGGCGGCGCGTTGTTCGGACTCGTGTTGCAGGTCGAGCATGGCGCGGCGGGTCTGCGCCAGTACGCTCTGCCGGCGGCTCTCGGCCTCCAGCTTGGCGGCCTTCAGCTCCAGCACCTTGGCCTGCTGCATGGCCAGCTCGCGCTCCTGATCCAGGCGCAGCTGTTCCTTTTCCAGGAAGGCGTGCTTGCCGACGATGGCCTTGTCCAGCAGGCGCTTGTAGTCGGCGACCAGTTGCCGGGTGATCGGCAGGGACTCCTTTAACGTGCTGACCCAGGCCTGGGCCGCCTGGATTTCCGCCAGTCGCTGCTCGATCTCGGCGTCGCTCTGTTCGAGGGCGCTGCGCAGTTCGAGGTACTGACCTTGCAGCCAGGTCTGTGCGGCCTGCTGCTGCTCGGCGGTGGCCTGGGGGATCTGGTTGGTCAGCGAGGCCGGGGCGCGATTGTGCTGGATCGCCTCCAGCAGTGCGCTGGCGCGGGCGCTATCGACCTGGGCGGCGAGCAGATCGCTTTTCAGGCGCTCGACATCGGCACCGGTGATCTGCGCATCCAGCTCCACCAGCAGTTCGCCGGCTTTGACCTGTTGCCCGTCATAGACGTGGATGGCCTTGACCACCGCCACGTCGCTGGGCTGGATGATCTTGGTTTTGCCACTGGGCACGATCTTGCCGGAGGCGGTGGCGACCACGTCGATCTCGCCGAGGCAGGCCCAGAGCAGCGCCAGGGCGGCAAAGCCCATGATGGTCCACTGGATGTAGCGCGGCGCCGGGTGCACCGGCTGCTCCTGCAGGGCCAGGGCGGCGGGGAGGAACTGCACCTCAAAGCTCAGGCGCGACGGTGCATCCATGGTTTTGCGTTGGCGCCAGGAGTGGCGCCAGGCTTGGCGATAGCGGTTGAGCAGGTCGCGTTTGGCGCTGGAGTGAGTCATTGCGTCCGCCCCCCTCTCCCTAACCCTCTCCCCAGAGGGGCGAGGGGACTGATAGTGCAAACCCGATATTTCTGCGTTGTCATGCCACACCGCCTTGCTGCAGGCGATGCAGGCGCGAGTAGTGGCCGGCCTGATGGCTGAGCAGCTCGCTGTGGCTGCCTTGCTCGACTATCTGCCCGCGGTCCATGACCAGGATGCGGTTGGCATCGCGCACGGCGGACAGGCGGTGGGCGATGATGATCACGGTGCGGCCCTGGCAGATGGCCTGCATGTTCTGCTGGATGATGCGCTCGGACTCGTAGTCGAGGGCGCTGGTGGCCTCGTCGAAGATCAGGATGCGCGGGTTGCCGATCAGCGCGCGGGCGATGGCGATGCGCTGGCGTTGGCCACCGGACAGCGAGGCGCCATGTTCGCCGACCAGGGTGTCGTAGCCTTCTGGCAGTTCGAGGATGAACTCGTGGGCACCGGCCATCTTGGTCGCCTGCATCACCGTCTCGATCAGTGCGCCGGGATCGGTCAGGGCGATGTTTTCGCGGATGCTGCGGTGAAAGAGCATGTTGTCCTGCAGCACCACGCCGATCTGCCGGCGCAGGGAGGAGACATCCGCCAGCGCCAGGTCCATGCCGTCCACCAGCACGCGGCCGCGCTCGGGGGTGTAGAGACGCTGCAGCAGCCGGGTCAAGGTACTTTTGCCCGAGCCGGAGCGGCCGACCACACCGATCACTTCGCCGGCTTGAATGGTCAGGCTGATGCCGCGCAGCACCTCGGAGCCATCCGGGCGGTAGCGGAACTGCACCTGGTCGAACTCGACCTGGCCCTTGAGTGGTGGCAAAGCGCTGCGCGAATCCTGCGACAGCTCGGTGCGGCTGTTGAGGATGTCGCCCAGGCGCTGCACTGACACGCCGGTCTGCTGGAAGCTGGTCCACAGTTGGGCCAGGCGCATGATCGGCTGCGACACGCGACCGGCGAGCATATTGAAGGCGATCAGCTGGCCGACACTGAGGTCGCCGTCGATCACCAGACGCGCACCCAGCCAGAGGGTGGCGACCGTGACCAGCTTGCCGATCAGGCCGACGCTCTCGTTGGCCAGGGTCGAGAGGGTCTGGGTCTTGAAGCTGGCGGCGACGTAGCCGGCCAGCTGGTTGTCCCATTTGCGGGTGACCTGCGGCTCCACCGCCATGGCTTTCAGGGTATCGATGCCGTTGACCGTCTCGACCAGGAAGGCCTGGTTCTCCGCACCGCGGCTGAAGCTCTCATTCAGGCGCGCGCGCAGCACCGGGGTGACCAGGAAGGAGATCAGGAAATACAACGGCAGCGACAGCAGGACCACCAGGGTCAGCCAGCCGCTGTAGACGAACATCACGGCGATGAACACCACCGAGAACAGCACATCCAGCACCAGGGTGATGGCGTTGCCGGTGAGGAAGCTGCGGATGTTTTCCAGCTCGCGCACCCGCGCCACCGAGTCGCCGACCCGTCGCGCCTGGAAGTAGGCCAGCGGCAGGGTCACCAGGTGGCGAAACAAGCGTGAGCCCAGCTCCACATCGATGCGGCTGGCGGTATGGGCGAACACATAGCTGCGCAGGCCGCTCAAGGCGCTCTCGAACAACATAATGCCGAGCAGGCCGATGGCGATCACATCCAGGGTGGACAGGCCGCGATGGACCAGCACCTTGTCCATCACCACCTGGAAGAACAGCGGCGTGAGCAGGGCGAAAATCTGCAGGACAAACGACACCAGCAGCACTTCGCCCAGCAGCTTGCGGTATTTGACTATGGCCGGGATAAACCAGGTGAAATCGAACTTCGACAGCTCGCCGGCCAGCGACGCCTCGGAGCGGATCAGGATCAGCTCGCCGGTCCAGCGCGCTTCCAGCTCCGAGAAGCTGAGCACTTCCGGGCGCTGTACCTGCGGGTCGTGGATCAGTGCCTTGCCGTCATCCAGGCGGGCGATGATGAAGAAACGCCCGTCTTGGCTGACGGCAATTGCTGGAAGTGGGGTGTGGGCCAGACGCTCGACTTTGCTGCGCACGAACTTGGCTTTTAAGCCGAGCTGTTTCGATGCCAGCAACAACTCGGGTTTGGCAAACGGCCGACCGTCTTCGACATAGTCGTGCGCGAGTTGCTCGGGGGAAGCGGCCACATTGTGAAAGCGCGCGAGCATGACCAAACAGGCCAAGCCGGTATCAACAGCAGGTGAAACACCCACTCCTTGGTGTTCGTCGTGCATCAGAGTCCCTTCTTACCAGCATCCATAGCCGCTAACCGATGATCGCTGAATAGAATTAACCAGCGAGCATGACGGCAGAATTAAGCAAAGGGTGCATCAGTGTGCAGGCCATCCCTTGCCTAATCACGAATTTCGATCAATTACGTGGCCGCGCAAACTAAACGCCTTTCTTCCTCGCGGTCAAGGTGCCAGCTCTAAAAGGTGACGCAGCTCATAGTCTTGCGAAATATGGGTAATTCCCCTAAAAACCGTGCTCATCGGAAGTAGGGGGCAGGCAGCGGGGGACAACTGGATTGTTTGTGCGAGCGGTCTCGAATGTCTGCTATGGGTCGCTTCCAGCCATTGAGCAAGGTATCGAAGACGCTTCTGTCGGAAGGGAACCCTTGCCGGCAGGGCCGGCAAGGGGAGGGGGGCTTAGCCGCCGAGGTAGGCGTCGCGCACCTTCGGGTCGCTGAGTAGGGCCTCACCGCTGCCCTGCATGACGATCCGACCGTTCTCCAGCACATAGGCGCGGTCGGCGAGTTTCAGCGCCTGGTTGGCGTTCTGCTCGACCAGGAACACCGTCACGCCATCGTTGCGCAGCTGTTCGATGATCTCGAAAATCTGCTGGATGATGAGCGGTGCCAGGCCCAGGGAGGGCTCGTCGAGCAGCAACAGCTGCGGTTTGCTCATCAACGCACGAGCGATGGCGAGCATCTGCTGTTCGCCGCCGGACATGGTGCCGCCGCGCTGGTTGAAGCGTTCTTTCAGGCGCGGGAACAGCTGCAGTACCTTGTCCAACTGCTGCTGATAGTCGGCCTTGTCGGTGAAGAAGCCGCCCATCACCAGGTTCTCTTCCACCGTCAGGCGCGCGAAGATGCGCCGGCCCTCCGGCACCACGGCGATGCTTTTACGCATGATGTCGCAGGAATCCAGGCCGATCAGCTCCTCACCCTGGTAGCGAATGCTGCCGCTGGCCGCCCGCGGCGAGCCGCAGAGGGTCATCAGCAGGGTCGACTTGCCGGCACCGTTGGCGCCGATCAGGGTGACGATTTCGCCTTTCTGTACTTCCACGCTGACGCCATGCAGCGCCTGGATCTTGCCGTAGAAGGTGGAAACGTTATCGAAATACAACATAGGTTACGCCTCCCCCAGATAGGCTTTGATCACGTCCGGATTGCCGCGAATCTGCTCCGGTGTGCCGTCGGCCAGGGGCGTGCCCTGGTTGATCACCACGATGTGGTCGGAAATGCTCATGACCAACTTCATGTCGTGCTCGATCAGCAGCACGGTGACGTTGTGCTGATCGCGCAACATCGCGATCAACGCCTTGAGGTTTTCCGTCTCGTGGGGGTTGAGGCCGGCAGCCGGTTCGTCGAGCATCAGCAGGCGCGGGCGGGTCATCATGCAGCGGGCGATTTCCAGGCGGCGCTGCTGACCATAAGCCAGGGTGCCGGCCGGGCGGTTGGCGACCTCGGTCAGGTTGACCTGCTCCAGCCAATGGGCGGCGAACTCCATCGCCGCGTGCTCGCTCTTGCGGAACCCCGGGGTCTTGAATAGGCCGGCGAGGAAGTTGGTGTTGAGGTGCCGATGCTGGGCGATCAGCAGGTTCTCCACCGCGGTCATTTCCTTGAACAAACGTACGTTCTGGAAGGTCCGCACCACGCCCTTGCGGGCGATCTGGTGGCCCGGCAGGCCCTGGATCGCCTCGCCATCGAGCAGGATGCTGCCGGCGGTGGGCGGGTAGAAACCGGTCAGGCAGTTGAACACGGTGGTCTTGCCGGCGCCGTTCGGGCCGATCATCGAGACCACCTGCTTTTCTTTTACCGTCAGGCCCACCCCGTTGACGGCCAGCAGGCCGCCGAAGCGCATGGTGAGGCCGCTTACCTCGAGAATCGGGCGGCTCATTGGCGCAGCTCCAGGTGGGGGCGTTGCATGGGCAGCAGGCCCTGCGGACGCCAGATCATCATCAGTACCATCAAGACGCCGAACATCAACATGCGGTACTCGCTGAACTCGCGCATCAGTTCGGGCAACAGGATCATCACGATCGCCGCCAGAATCACCCCCAGCTGCGAGCCGAGCCCACCCAAAACGACTATGGCGAGGATGGTCGCCGATTCGAGGAAGGTGAAGGATTCCGGAGTCACCAGGCCCTGGCGCGCGGCGAAGAAGCTGCCGGCGAAACCGGCGAAGCAGGCACCCAGGGTGAAGGCCGAAAGCTTGATCACGGTGGGGTTCATGCCCAGCGCGCGGCAGGCGATCTCGTCTTCGCGCAGGGCTTCCCAGGCGCGGCCGATCGGCATGCGCAGCAGGCGGTTGATCACGAACAGGGCGAACAGCGACAGCAGCAGGGCCACCAGGTAGAGGAAGATCACCTTGTTGATCGAGTTGTAGGCAATGCCGAAATACTCGTGGAAGGTTTGCAGGCCTTCGGCGGCTTTACGCTCAAAGCTCAGGCCGAACAGGGTCGGCTTGTCGATGTTGCTGATGCCGTTGGGGCCACCGGTCAGTTCGGTCATGTTGCGCAAGAGGATGCGGATGATCTCGCCGAAGCCGAGGGTGACGATGGCCAGATAGTCCCCGCGCAGGCGCAGTACTGGGAAGCCGAGCAGGAAGCCGAACAGCGCTGACATCATCCCGGCGATCGGCAGGCAGATCCAGAAGCCCAGGCCGTAGTAGTGCGAGAGCAACGCGTAGCTGTAGGCGCCGACGGCGTAGAAGCCGACGTAACCCAGGTCCAGCAGCCCGGCCAGACCGACGACGATGTTCAGGCCGAGGCCGAGCAGCACGTAGATCAGGATCAGCGTGGCGATATCCACCGCGCCGCGTGAGCCAAAGAATGGCCAGATCAGCGCGACCACGATCAAGCCCAGAACGCCCCAGCGCTGGGTCGAGGGCAGGGTCAAGAAGTTACTGGCCGTGGACGGCACGCTTGGCAGTTTGGGTATGCTGCCCCAGGCCGCGTCAACCTGCGCACGGAACAGCTGCCAGCAGAACATCGCCACCGCGCAGGCGGCAATGGCCCACAGGATCGGGGTACTGGCGCCATGCACCTCCAGGCCGATGCCGACTATGGTCAGCTTCAGGCCGAGTATCGGGTAGGCGACGGCGAGCACCAGCAGGGCGCTGAAAAACGCGGTTTTGAGCCGTTTGTTAATAGGAGCGCTAGTCATACCTTCTCAACCTCCGGACGGCCAAGAATGCCCGTCGGCCGGAACAACAGGACCAACACCAATAGGCCGAAGGCCACCACGTCTTTGTACTGGTCGCCGAACAGGTCGGCGCCAAAGGCTTCGGCCACACCCAGCACCAGCCCGCCGAGCATCGCGCCGGGGATGCTGCCAATGCCGCCGAGCACCGCGGCGGTGAAGGCCTTGATCCCGGCGAGGAAGCCCAGGTTCGGGTTGATCACACCGTATTGCATGCCCAGCAGCACCGCCGCGACGGCGGCCAGGGTGGCACCAATGACGAAGGTCAGGGCGATGATGTTGTTGGTGTTGATGCCGAGCAGGTTGGCCATCTTGATGTCTTCCGCGCAGGCGCGGCAGGCGCGACCCAGACGGGAGCGGGAGATGAACAGGGTCAGGCCGAGCATCACCAGGAAGGTCACGATGAAGATCAGCACCTGCATGTAGGAGATCACCACACCGTTCATGGTGCTCTCGCCAAAGACAAAGTTGCCGGGGATCAGGTTGGGAATCGCTTTGTCTTTGGAGTTCTGCGCGAGCAGGACTTCGTTCTGCAGAAAGATCGACATGCCGATGGCCGAGATCAACGGGATCAGCCGGTTGCTGCCGCGCAGCGGCCGGTAGGCGACCCGTTCGATGCTGTAGCCGTAGGCGCTGCAGACTATGATGGTGGCGGCAAAGGCGGCGATCAGGATCAGCGGCAGGCTGTCCAGACCGAGCATGGTCAGTCCGGCTATGGCGATGAAGGCTATGTACGAGCCCAGCATATAAACCTCGCCGTGGGCGAAGTTAATCATGCCGATGATGCCGTAGACCATGGTGTAGCCAATGGCGATCAGGGCATAGGTGCTGCCAATGGTTAGACCATTAACCAGCTGTTGCAAATAATGGTAGATATCAGGCATCACAACTCTCCTGAAAAACCTACAAAACCTGTTGCGCGACTCGGTAGCGGCGTCAGGTCCTCGTTCCAACCGCGCGGTACATTCTGTACTGCGACCCACGGGATGGTGGGAAATGTCGTTTGCGTGGTAACGCAGGCGAGCTTCGGTTGTTACTCGGCTCCTTCACGAAGCACATCCTATGCTTCGCCCCTCCCGGGGCCGGCTTGCGCCGTTCAAATTCGCTTGGGCAAATCTGCCTTGCTATCTAGCTTACGTGTGGGGTTTTGAGGGCTTTCGCGTGGGCTTTGGCTCATTGCTTGTGGCTGAGCTTGCGCCCGGTTACCTCTTAAAACAAAGCCCACCGCAGGTGCAGTGGGCTTTGGGTTCAGGCGGGACGCCCTCTTGTTACTTAAGAGGGGCTTCGGTCTTGGTGCCGTCGGCGTGCCAGTCATAGACCACGAAGCTGAAGTCCTTCAGGTCACCCTTGGCGTCGAAGCTGAGGTCGCCGGTTGGGGTGGCGAAGGTGTTGGCGCGCAATGCGGCGGCTACCTTGGCGGTGTCGGTGTCGCCGGCTTTCTTGATGCCATCGGCGATCACTTGTACCGCGGCGTAAGCTGGGAACACGAACGGGCCGGTGGGGTCTTCGTTCTTCGCTTTGAAGGCGGCGACCAGCGCCTGGTTTTTCGGGTCCTGGTCGAAGGACTTCGGCAAGGTCACCAGCAGCCCTTCGGAAGCCGGGCCGGCAATCGCGGAAAGCTCTTTGTTACCCACGCCTTCTGGGCCCATGAAGCGGACTTTCAGGCCTTTCTCAGTCGACTGACGCAGCAGCAGGCCGAGTTCCGGGTGATAGCCGCCGTAGTAGACGAAGTCCACGCCAGCTTGTTTCAGCTTGGCGACCATCGCGGAGAAGTCCTTGTCGCCGGCGTTGATGCCTTCGAACAGAGCCACCTTGACGCCTTTGCTTTCCAGCGTCTGTTTCACCGAAGTGGCAATACCCTCGCCGTACTGCTGCTTGTCGTGGATAACTGCGACTTTCTTCGGCTTGACGTGATCGGCGATGAAGTTGCCGGCGGTTGGGCCTTGCAGGCTGTCCAGACCAATGGTGCGGAACACCAGTTGGTAGCCACGGGCGGTGATGTCCGGGCTGGTGGACGCCGCGGTAATCATCAGAATGCCTTCGTCTTCGTAAATGTCGGACGCCGGCTGAGTGGAGCTGGAGCAGAGGTGGCCCACCACGAATTTGACTTCGTCGTTGACAATTTTGTTGGCTACGGCAACGGCTTGTTTCGGATCGCAAGCGTCGTCGTAAACCACGCCTTCGAGCTGCTGGCCGTTAACCCCGCCGGCCTTGTTGATTTGCTCGATGGCCATTTTGGCGCCGACGAATTGCATCTCGCCGTATTGGGCAACAGCACCGGTAACCGGGCCTGCCAAACCAATCTTGATGGTGTCAGCTGCTAGTGAATAGCTGGCGACGCCGGCCATAGCCATGGCAGCAAACAGTTTGGAAATCTGCTTAGTAGCCTTGTTCATAGTGCTCCACTCTTATGTTTGTCGTTGTTGTTAGTCCTGGCGGCCTAAGCTGCAGAACCGGGTAGAAAGCCCGGTCATACCCCCGGCAACTGTACCGGCGCAGTGTAGAGCGCCGATTTGTGCCTTGAAAAGCCGCTACTGGAGGGATGCAAGGGCTGATGTCGCTTAAATGCAATAAACGTATAGAAAAACGGCGTGCCTTGCGGCTGACTATCGGCGTCAGGCCGGCTTGCTTGCAATATGACCGAGGCTATCATTGCGCCCGTTTGCAATTCAGCCATTTACAACCTCAGCCATTCACAACAGAGCACGCCATGACAGAACCCGCCATACCAGAACAAGCTAGCACCCTCTACGCCAAGCTGCTTGGAGAAACGGCGCCGATCAGTTGGCAAGAACTGCAACCGTTCTTCGCCCGCGGTGCCTTGCTGTGGGTCAGTGCGACTATGGATCTGGTCGAAGTCGCACTGGCGGTGGCGCAGAACGAGCAGGGGAAAGTCGCGACTTGGCTGGCGGCAGAGCAGGTCAGTAAGGTCGAAGAGCGGCGTGCCGAAGACTTGTTGGCACGCGACCCCAAGCTGTGGGCGGTGGTGGTGGCGCCCTGGGTGTTGATCCAGGAGCGAGCCGAAGGGCCGTCGCCGCGCTGACCCAGTGCAACCCCAGTTGCACAGGGGCAGGCTAGACTGAGCGGGCCTACCGATACCTTCAAGCTGCCAGCGGCGCATCCCGGTGCCGCGAACAGCTCGGATCTGCCCAGAGCCGAGAGTCCTCCATTCTTAGGAGCACCGTCATGTTTGAACCTGGTCATCTGCACCGCGCTGGTTTGCCTGGCTTGACCGGGCAGCCGGAGTTTTCCATCGACCTCTACTACGAGGTGCGTAACGATCCGAAAGAGGGGGCGCTGCTGCACTTCCGGATGCTTGGTGAAGTCGCGGGGAAGACCTTCGAGGAAGAGTTCGAGTTGCGCCGTGACATGGCCTTCAACTTCGCCAGCGTCGCGACGCGCATCGCGGCCAAGCACGGCCTTCACCCGAGTTTTGGGCCGATCCTGCGCAACCATAAAGAGTTCGATGAGATGTTCGAGGATATCCGCGTGAAGCTGCATGCCCACTCCGGCGAACCGGTGGACCTTGATCGTCTGCTGAAGGGCGACGTCTAAGTTCTAAGGTTTGTGTTGAGTTGGACTACTGCTCTTCGTAGGAGCGGGCCATGCCCGCGAAGGCTCCTCAAGCAAAAGCATCGCGGGCATGGCCCGCTCCTACTGGAAAGTTAAGATGACAGCTTTGCCACCGCTATTGGAGCCTTGCATGAGCGCCGTTTTACCCTCTCTCGCCTTCGCTGGCATTGGTCTGATGGGCCTGCCGATGTGCCAACGCCTGCTCGCCGCCGGTTATCCGCTGGCAGTCTGGAACCGTTCGCCAGACAAATGCGCGGCGCTGGTGGCCGCCGGTGCGCGGCAAGTGTTCAGCCCGGCTGAGCTGTGTCAGGCGGCTGATGTGGTGATGCTCTGCCTGGCCGACACGCGCGTGGTAAGGAAGGTCGTGTTCGGTGCCGGCGGGGTGGTCGAGGGGGCCAAGCCAGGGCAACTGCTGGTGGATTTTTCCAGTCTGGAGCCGGCGGCCACGCGGGAGATGGCGGCCGAGCTGGAGAGCCGCACCGGCATGCACTGGCTGGACGCGCCGGTGTCGGGCGGCACCCCGGGCGCCGAGGCCGGTACGCTGACGATCATGGCCGGCGGCCGCGTGCAGGACGTGGAGCGGGTACGGCCGATGCTGTTGAACCTGGGCCAGCGCCTGACGCGCATGGGGGCGGTCGGTGCGGGCCAGGTCACCAAGGTCTGCAATCAGATGATAGTCGCCTGCAATGCGCTGGTCATCGCCGAAGTGCTGGCCCTGGCGGAGAAGTCAGGGGTCGACGCCAGCTTGCTTGCGCCTGCCTTGGCCGGCGGTTTTGCCGACTCCAAGCCGCTGCAAATTCTCGCCCCGCAGATGGCGGAAAGTCGCTTCGAACCGATCAAGTGGCATGTTCGCACGCTGCTCAAGGATCTCGATACCGCGGTAAAGCTTGCCCGCGAGCATGATTCGGCCACACCGCTGAGCGCCCTGGCGGCGCAGTTGATGCGCCTGCACGGCAGCAGCCAAGGCAACCTCGAGCGCGATCCGGCGACGCTGGTGGAGCTGTATCGGGAGAAAAAGGTGTGAAGATTGCCGCCAATCTGTCCCTGCTGTTTACCGAGCTGCCGTTGCTGCAGCGGGTCGCCGCAGCGGCCGAGGCGGGCTTCGATGGGGTGGAAATCCAGTTTCCCTACGAGGTGCAGGCTGCCGAGCTGAACGCGGTCTTGGCGGCAACGGGCATGCCGCTGGTGCTGATCAACCTGCCGGCGGGGGACTTGCTCGGCGGCGGCGCTGGGTTGGCCGCCGTGCCTGCGCGTCAGGCCGAGTTCAAGGCCGCGCTGGAACAGGCGTTGGCCTATGCCACAGTGGTGCGTCCGGCATGCGTCAACGTACTGCCCGGGCGACTGGCTGAGGGCTGCGGGCGCGAACAGGCGCTAGCTACCCTGGTCGGCAATCTACGCTGCGCCGCCGAGGCGTTTCAGCCGTTGGGTATCCGTGTGCTCTGTGAGGCGATCAATCCGCTGGATCTGCCGGGGTTTTTGATCAATACGCCGGAACAGCTGGATGAGTTATTGCGTGCGGTCGATCACCCCAATTGTGCGGCGCAGTTCGATCTCTACCATATGGCCCGGCAAGGGCTGAATCTGGTGGCGGGTATTCAGCTGTTGGCGGGGCGGATAGGCCATGTGCAGTTCGCCGATTGCCCGGGTCGTGCCGAGCCGGGTACTGGACAGCTTGATTTCAGGGCTGTGCGCAAGGTGCTGGCGGCGATAGGTTATAGCGGTTGGTTGGCGGCGGAGTATCGGCCGAGCAGTGCCAGTCAGGACTCGCTTGGCTGGCTGGCGGTCTGGCGGGAGAAGCGGCAAGGTCAGTTGCTCACGGGGGCAGGCTCGGCGCTCAGGGGCGCCGTGCTGAAGCTATGCAGCAGGTCTCGCAGCACCGGCAGCGGCAGCGGCCGGCTAAGCAGATAGCCCTGGATGAAGTCGCAGTCGTACTCACGTAAAAACTCCAGCTGTTGTGGTGTTTCCACGCCTTCGGCGACCACCTTGAGTTTCAGGGTGTGGGCCATGCCGATAATGGCCTGAACGATGTCCATGCCCTGCTGGGATTCCGGGATGTCTTGGACGAAGGAGCGATCGATTTTCAGGGTGTCCAGCGGCAGACGCCGCAAGTAGGCCAGCGATGAGTAGCCGGTGCCGAAGTCGTCGATCGAGAGGGCTACGCCAAGCTTGCGGATCTGCTGCAGCAGCTCTGCGGCGCGGTTGATATTGCCCATCAGGGCGTTCTCGGTGACCTCCAGTTCCAGTCGCTGGGGCTGCACCCCGGTGCTCAGCAGGGCGTCCCGCACCTCCTGCACGAGTTCATTGCGGCCGAGGTTGAGCGCCGAGCAGTTCACCGCGATTTTCAGCTCGACAAAGCCTGCGTCACCCAGCAGCTTAAGGTCGTGGCAGGCGCGGCGTAGTACCCAGGCATCCAGCTCGGCGATAAAACCGTTGGCTTCGGCGATGCCAATAAAGCGATCCGGCGTCAGCAGGCCATGCTGCGGATGCTGCCAGCGCACCAGGGCTTCCAGCTTGCTGAGCTGGCCGCTGTGCAGGTCGAGAATCGGCTGGTAGTAAAGTTGCAGGCCATTGTCTGTCTGCAGTGCGTCATGCAACTCCTCTTCCAGTTGCAGCTCGAGGGAAACCTTGGCTTTCAGGTGCGAGCTGAAGAAGTGCAGGCTGTTGCGCCCGCTGCCTTTGGACTGATAGAGCGCCAGATCCGCGTGTTTGAGCAGCTCCTCGCAGGTTTGGCCATCCGCCGGGAACAGGCTGATGCCGATGCTGGTGGTCATCACCAGGCTGCGTCCAGACAGGGCAATCGGGTCTTTCATCTTCGCCATCACCCGCTGCGCCAGTTGCCGTGCCTCATCGCCACTGCGCAGGCTGACCAGGATGCAGAATTCATCGCCACCGAGACGGGCGATCACATCGTGCCCGCGCACGGTACTGCGCAGGCGTTCGGCGACCACCTGGAGCATCTCGTCGCCGGCATCGTGACCGAGGCTGTCGTTGATCCGTTTGAAGTGATCGATATCGAGAAACATCACCGCCAAGGCCTGGTTACGCTGGATATGCTCTTGCAGCTTTTCCGCGAAAAGCTGGTTGAGACCGTGACGGTTGAGGAGGTTGGTCAGCACATCATAGTGGGCGGCTTGCTGCAGCGAGGCGCGGGCGTGCTCGAGCTGGCTGAGCAGGGCGCTAACCCGCAGCAAGTCGCGCTCCTTGCTCTCCAGTTTCCTGTCCGCCCAGGCGGCGCTGAGGCCGCTACCGATGATCAGCAGCGCTATCAGGCCGATGGTCAGCGCCAGTTGTAGGCTGTTGTCGGCGGTTTGCAGTTGTAAGGGGGTGCCAAGTGGAACCACCAGGTTCATTGACCACATGCCGGTGAAGTGCATGGAGACGATGGCTGCGCCCATCACTAGGCTGGCCAGGTACTTCAAGATCTGGTGGGAAAAACCATCGCCATTGCGGAAATACCGGGCCAGTAGCAGGGCGATAAGGCTGGTGGTGATGGCAATCAGGATCGACAAGGCGAACAGCCAGGGCTGGTAATACTGGGTGGCGGGGGAGCGTACTGCGGCCATGCCGCTGTAGTGCATGGCGGCAATGCCGAGGCCAATGCAGAGGGCCGCGAGCCAGTACTGAGGCGGGCGCAAGTGCTCGTGGCCCAGTGTGTGCATGGCCAGCAACGCGGCAATGAAGACGATCAACAGCGAGGCTACGGTAGTCGGGATGTCGTAGTGGATCGAGACCGGAGCCTGGAAGGCCAGCATGCCGATAAAGTGCATGGACCAGATGCCGCCGGCCAGGCAGAAGGCGCCGACCCAGCGCCACATCAGCCGTGCACCGTGGCGTTCGGCATGGCCCACGCGTTCCGCTAAGTTAAGGGCAGAAAAGCTGGCGGCCGAGGCGACCACATAAGCCAGAAACACCAGTAAGGGACTGTAGCTACAGTGGAGAATGAGCTGCCCGCCTGCTGGCAGTTCAGAGATAAAATGCAAGCCCAGCCAGTCCATAGCGCACATGCTCCTGAGGTTTTGCAGCCAGCACCATCTGGCGGCAGGGCTCGTGGCAACTTGGCATCAGTATAGAAGGTGCGCGGGTTCTGCAAGGTTTGACGGGTTGGCTATGCCAAACATCTGGCAATCATGGTTATATCCAGTCGATCTAAAGCATTCGCAGCAGGCATGTGGCATCGGTAAGGCGCTGGCGCATTAGGTTGGCTGTCGAGCGCTGGCGGGGCTTGCCTGCGCTGTTGCATGCTCTTGCATCTATGTCGCGAATGATCGCAGACAGGCTGCGGCGCAGGCTCTAGATTGCAGGCTCAATGGTTCGCTCAGAGGGTGTATTTAGTTCTGCGCTGTAGCGAGCCAGTTAAGAACAACAAGAGAGCCCGATCCATGCCGCAAGCTCCGCAAGCCAGCAATGCCTGGCGCATTCTGTTCCTGCTGTTTCTCGCCAATCTGTTCAACTTCTTCGATCGCACCATTCCGGCCATCATCATCGAACCGATCCGTCTGGAGTGGAGCCTCAGCGATTTCCAGATCGGCCTGATCGGTACCGCCTTCACCCTGGTGTATGCCATGGCCGGCGTGCCGCTGGGGCGGCTGTCCGATACCGGCGCGCGGCGCAAGATCATGGGCTGGGGGTTGCTGGCATGGAGCGGGCTGACCGCGCTGAACGGTCTGGCCTGGAACTTCTGGAGTTTCCTGCTGGTGCGCATGGGCGTGGGCATTGGTGAAGCCAGCTACGCGCCGGCGGCCAACTCGTTGATTGGCGATCTGTTCCCGGCGCACAAGCGGGCGCGGGCGATGGGCATGTTCATGCTGGGTTTACCGCTCGGGCTGCTGCTGGCCTTCTTCAGCATTGGCGCGATGGTTGAAGCCTTTGGTAGCTGGCGGGCGCCGTTCTTTATCGCCGCGCTGCCCGGCGTGACCCTCGCGCTGTTTATGTTCTTGATCCGCGAGCCGCAACGGGGTGCGGCGGAGACGGTAAAGGTGGCGGTCGCAGCGGTCGATCGGCCACTGCGGCGGGTGCTGACAATCCGCACCTTCTGGTGGTTGGTGGTTGCCGGGTTGACCTTTAACTTTGCCACCTACGCCTGTAATTCGTTCATGGTGCCGATGCTGCAGCGCTACTTCCTGCTGCCGTTGGGGCAGGCGGCGGTGGCGACCGGGGTGATTGTCGGCCTGACCGGCCTGGTTGGCCTGACCTTGGGTGGCTGGATCGCCGATCGTTTGCACCTGAGGTCCGAGCGTGGCCGGCTGTTGTTCGGCGCCGGGTCGATGCTAGTCGCGGCGTTGGCCACGGCTTACGCCTTGCTGCTGGGGCAGACCAGCATCGGTGTGTTCGTGGCCCTGTTCAGCAGCGGCTGGTTGTTCGCCTACAACTTCTACACCTGCGTCTATACCGCGATCCAGGATGTGGTCGAGCCGCGTTTGCGCGCGACTGCCATGGCGCTGTTCTTTGCCGGTTTGTACCTGCTCGGTGGTGGTCTGGGGCCGGTGGTGGTGGGGCTGCTCTCCGACCATTTTGCCCATTCGGCGATGGTTGCCGCCGGCGCCACCGAGATGAGCGAAGCGTTCAAGGCGGTGGGTTTGCACGGTGCCCTGTACCTGATCCCGATCGCGTTGTTTCTCACCATGCTCGCGCTGTTCCAGGCCTCCCGCTGTTTCGGTCGCGATGCGGCGAGCATGCGCCAGGCGCTGGCCGACGCCGCAGCGGCCTGAGCCAGAAACGACCAGGCCCGCAGATGCGGGCCTGGTCGTTTTAGGTCGGGCGAATAGCGCGGGGGTATCCGCAGCAGCAGGTTACCCCGCGACCAGCACGCGAATGGCCTCCAGGCGCAGCGCGGCCTTGTCGAGCATGGCCAGGCCTTGCTCGCGCTGCTGGCGCAGGGTCTCCAGCTCGCTGTCACGCACGCTTGGGTTGACGGCTTGCAGCGCGGTCAAGCGTGCCAGCTCTTCTTCGGTATCCGCAGCCAGCCGGCGCTTGGCTTCGGCGACCCGTTCGGCATGCCGTGGGGCGATCTTCGCTTCGGCGGCATTGATCTGCGGGTTAAGCGCGTCACGCTGGGCCTGCACGAACTTGTTGGCGCTGGCGCGGGGCACGGTCTCCAGTTGGTCGTTGAGCTTTTCAAACGAGACCTTGCTCGCCAGGTCGTTGCCGCTGCTGTCCAGCAGGCAGCGCAGCGCCGCCGGCGGCAGGTAGCGGCCCAGTTGCAGGGCGCGTGGGGCGACCACTTCGCTGACGTAGAGCAGTTCGAGCAGCACGGTGCCGGGTTTCAGCGCCTTGTTCTTGATCAGCGCCACCGCGGTGTTGCCCATCGAACCGGAGCGCACCAGATCCATGCCGCCTTGCACCATCGGGTGTTCCCAGGTGAGGAACTGCATGTCCTCGCGCGATAGCGCCTGATTGCGGTCGTAGGTGATGGTCACGCCTTCGTCGTCGCCGAGCGGGAAGCTGGCGTCGAGCATTTTCTCGCTGGGGCGCAGTATCAGGGCGTTTTCCGAGTGGTCTTCGCTGTCGATGCCGAAGGCCTCGAACAACTCTTCCATATAGATCGGCAGGGCAAATTCGTCGTCTTGCTCGTGAATCGCTTCGGCCAGCGCCTCGCCTTCACCGGCGCCGCCGGAGTTGAGCTCCAGCAGACGGTCACGCCCAGCGTGCAGCTCGCCTTCGAGGCGTTCGCGCTCGGCTTTGGCCTCCTCGACCAGGGCTTGCCACTCGTCGTCATCGCCACTTTCCAGCAGCGGCAGCAGGCGCGGGCCGAACTGGTGCTGCAGGGCGTTGCCGGTCGGGCAGGTCGCCTGGAAGGCGTTCAGTGCCTGGTGATACCACTGGAACAGACGCTCTTGCGGGCTGCTTTCCAGATAGGGCACGTGCAACTGAATGCGGTGTTTCTGGCCGATCCGGTCGAGACGGCCGATGCGCTGTTCGAGCAGGTCCGGGTGCGAGGGCAGATCGAACAGCACCAGATGGTGGGAGAACTGGAAGTTGCGGCCTTCACTGCCGATCTCGGAGCAGATCAGCACCTGGGCGCCGAACTCCTCGTCGGCGAAGTAGGCGGCGGCGCGGTCGCGTTCGAGGATGTTCATGCCTTCATGGAACACCGTGGCGGGGATGCCGGAGCGCACGCGCAGGGCGTCTTCCAGATCCATGGCGGTCTCCGCGTGGGCGCAGATCACCAGCACCTTGACCCGTTTGAGCATCTTCAGGGTGTCGATCAGCCAGTCGACGCGCGGGTCGAAGCGCCACCAGCGCTCTTCCTCGCCGGTCTCCGGCTGCGCCTGGTAGCTGACTTCCGGATAGAGGTCGGCGTGCTCGCCGAGCGGCAGTTCCAGGTACTGATCCGGGTTTTCCAGCGGATAGGGGTGCAGCTCGCGCTCGGGGAAACCCTGCACCGCGGCACGGGTGTTGCGGAACAGCAGGCGGCCGGTGCCGTGGCGGTCGAGCAGTTCGCGGATCAGACGGGGCGAAGCCTCGCTGTCGCCGGCGTTGACGGCGGCGAGCAAGGTCTCGCCTTCGGCGCCGAGGAAGTCATGGATGGTCTGGTGCGCCACGGGGGAGAGGCGGCCCTGATCGAGCAATTCCTGCACCGCCTCGGCGACTGGCCGGTAGTTGGCGCTTTCGGCACGGAAGGCCTCGAGGTCATGGAAGCGGTTCGGGTCGAGCAGCCGCAGGCGCGCGAAGTGGCTGTCCTGGCCGAGTTGTTCGGGGGTGGCGGTGAGCAGCAGGACGCCGGGGATGACTTCCGCCAGTTGCTCGACCAGTGCGTATTGCGGGCTGGCCTGCTCCGGGTGCCAGACCAGGTGGTGCGCTTCGTCGACCACCAGCAGGTCCCAGCCGGCGGCGAACAGTGCATCTTGGGCGCGCTCGTCTTCGCACAGCCATTCCAGGGCCACCAGGGCCAACTGGCAATCCTCGAAGGGGTTGTCGGCATCGCTTTCGATGAAGCGTTCGGTGTCGAACAGCGCGACGTCCAGGTTGAAACGCCGGCGCATCTCCACCAGCCACTGGTGCTGGAGGTTTTCCGGCACCAGGATCAACACCCGGCTGGCGCGCCCGGAGAGCAGTTGGCGGTGGATGACCAAACCGGCTTCGATGGTTTTGCCCAGGCCGACTTCGTCCGCCAGCAAGACCCGCGGGGCGATGCGGTCGGCCACTTCGCGAGCGATATGCAGCTGATGCGGGATCGGTTGGGCACGCACGCCACCCAGGCCCCAGAGCGAGGACTGCAGCAGGCGGCTGGTGTGTTCGAGGGTGTGGTAGCGCAGGGCGAACCAGGGCAGCGGGTCGATCTGCCCGGCGAACAGGCGGTCGCTGGCCAGACGGAATTGGATGAAGTTGGACAGCTGGGTTTCCGGTAGGCTGACGCTTGTGTGCTGTCCGTTGAGGCCGTGGTAGACCAACAGGCCGTCGACGTCGTCGACTTCCTGAACGGTCAGCTTCCAGCCTTCGAAGTGAGTGATCTCATCGCCGGGGGAGAAGCGTACCCGCGTCAGCGGAGCATTGCGCGTCGCATACTGGCGGGTCTCGCCAGTGGCCGGGTAGAGCACGGTGAGCATGCGGCCGTCCTGTACCAGGATGGTTCCCAAGCCCAACTCCGCTTCGCTGTCACTGATCCAGCGTTGCCCCGGTTCATACTGCTGCGCCATGCCTGTCTCCCGCGATGAAAAAGCCGACTATGGTAACGGAACGCTGCGCCCAGGCCAAAGGCGCTAGTGCACTTGCCGGCGAGACTTAAGTCAAAAGTGTAGCGAGCGCAGTCTCGAGTCGGCGTCCGAACGGCCGACAGTCTGACCAAAGGCGGGCTGCGAAGAGGTGCTGAATATGTTGCCTGGCGAATGGCCGTTCAGGGGTCGTAAATACAGGTTGAAGCAGAGAAGTGATTTTTTGCGACAGAATCGGCTGCGCGTGCCTCTCCAGCAGCAAAAATCTGCAGTCAGACAGAGGTTTTACGACACCAAAGCGCATTCAACTGGGTGCATTCTGGATTGCGCCTGAACTCGAGTTGGATTGCCTTTATCTGATTCGATTGAACTGGGGTATCCCGGTGTGATGTTCGGGTGTAACACGAGGCACAACAAAAGCGCCGCTTCGGCGGTTCGTGCTTCAGAGGTTTTTCTGCTCCTGTCGAAAAGTGTGGATCAACGCATCATTGACTCACGATAAATCTAATCAAACCTGGGACCCTACTCATGAAAAAAATAAAATGGTTGGCCTTGTCTGCAATTGCTCTGGTGTTTTCCTCCGGCGCCACTCTTGCTAAAGAGTGGAAGGAAATACGCTTTGGCGTAAATCCGGCCTATCCACCGTTCGAATCAACAGCCGCGGATGGTTCGTTGCAAGGGTTCGATATCGATCTGGGCAATGCCATCTGCGCGGAGCTCAAGGTCAAGTGTGTGTGGGTTACGAATGACTTCGACGGTCTGATTCCTGCCTTGAAGGCGCGCAAGATCGATGCGGTGCTGTCTTCGATGACGGTAACTGAAGCACGCAAGAAACAAATCGACTTCTCTGACCGTCTGTTCTCTGGCCCGACTTCGATCGTCACTCGCAAGGGTTCCGGGCTCGAGCCAACCGCTGAGTCACTGCAGGGCAAGGCTATCGGTTTCCAGCAAGGCACCATCCAGGAGGCCTACGCAAAGGCAAAACTGGCCCCGGGTGGTGTTCGACTGAAGGCCTATCAGAATCAAGATCAGGTTTATGCGGACTTGGTTTCCGGCCGCCTGGACGCATCCATTCAAGACATGCTCGAGGCTGAGTTGAGCTTCCTCAAGTCGCCGCAGGGTGCGGACTTCCAAAGCAGCAAGGGTATCAGTGACCCCCTGGTGCCCTCGGACATCGCCATCGGTCTCCGCAAGGGTGACGATGAGCTGAAATCCATGCTCAACACGGCCATTCAGGCCATGCACGAAAACGGCACCTACAAGCAGATCCAGAAGAAAAATTTCGGCGATCTCGATCTCTACAGCAACTGATAGTCGCAAGCCATCTACTTGGGAGTGATCCGGAGTCCTCCCAAGTAGAACGGAGCGTCGTAATGTATCGAGTTAGGTAGCCCCCATGAACAACCTCATCCAATACCTGGGCCTGGACGCACTGGGCTTGCAGGGCTTCGGCCCACTGCTGCTGCACGGCACCTGGGTGACCGTAAAACTATCCGTACTGTCATTGGCGCTGAGCATCCTTATCGGACTGCTCGGCGCCGCAGCCAAACTTTCGCCACTGGCCATCCTGCGCATCCCGGCAACCCTGTATACGACCCTGATCCGTGGAATACCCGACCTGGTGCTGATGCTGTTGATTTTCTACAGCTTGCAGGGCTGGCTGAGCAGCCTCACGGAGGCCATGGGTTGGGCCTATATCGAGATCGATCCCTTCGGTGCCGGCATCGTGACCCTTGGATTCATCTATGGTGCCTACTTCACCGAGACCTTTCGTGGCGCCATTGTTTCCGTGCCGCGGGGTCAGCTGGAGGCGGCCACCGCATTTGGTCTTAGCCGTATCCAGCGGTTCGTCCATGTGCTCTTTCCCCAAATGATGCGCTATGCCTTGCCCAGTCTGGGCAATAACTGGCTGGTGCTGCTCAAGGCCACCGCTCTGGTCTCGATCATCGGGCTTTCCGATGTGGTCAAGGCGGCCCAGGACGCCGGTAAGAGCACCTTCAACATGCTCTATTTCCTGATTCTTGCGGCACTGCTTTACCTGCTTATCACCAGTGCTTCCAACCTTGTGCTGCGTTGGCTCGAGCGGCGCTACAACCTGGGTGTCAGAGGGCATAGTCATGATTGAGTTGCTTCAGGAATACTGGAAACCCTTTCTCTACAGTGACGGTTACGACATCACCGGTCTGGCGATGACGCTGTGGTTGCTGTGTTTCTCGATCGGCGTTGGCTTCCTGCTGTCGTTGCCATTCTCGATCGCGCGCACCTCGGAAAGTCGAGTTCTGCGTTGGCCGGTGCAGTTTTTCACCTATCTGTTCCGGGGCACGCCGCTCTACGTCCAACTGCTCATCATCTACACCGGTATCTACGGAATCGCCGAGGTGCGTTCGCAGCCTCTGCTCGATGCTTTCTTCCGCGATGCGATGAACTGCACGCTGCTCGCCTTCACCTTGAATACCTGCGCTTACACCACGGAAATCTTTGCCGGTGCGATTCGCAGCATTCCCCATGGCGAAGTCGAGGCGGCGCGTGCCTATGGGTTGAGCGGTTGGCGGCTGTACGTCCGCATCATCATGCCTTCGGCTTTGCGTCGCTCCCTGCCGTATTACAGCAATGAGGTGATCCTCATGCTGCATGCGACGTCCGTAGCCTTCACCGCTACCGTGCCGGACATCCTCAAGGTTGCCCGAGATGCTAACGCTGCGACCTTTCTGACCTTTCAGTCGTTCGGCATCGCCGCACTTCTCTACCTGGGGCTTACCTTCGCTCTGGTCGGGTTGTTCCGTGTCGCCGAGACGCGTTGGATGGCCTTCCTCGGACCGGTCCGCTGAGTCGAAATCTCCTCCGGTGGGGCCCAAGCGGCACCCACCCAAACCTACAATTACAGTGCTGTGCCCATAGGGGCACAGCAGCAGGAGTGCGTTATGTACAAGCTGGCCGTTGAGTCTCTGCACAAGCGTTATGGCGACAACGAAGTGCTCAAGGGGGTCTCGCTCAAGGCAAAGTCCGGTGATGTGGTGAGCATGATCGGCGCGAGTGGATCTGGAAAAAGCACCATGCTGCGCTGCATCAATTTTCTCGAACAACCCGATGAAGGCGCCATCACCCTGGACGGTGAAACCATTCGTATGCGTGGGCCAGCGGGAGCCATGCGTCCTGCTTGCGACACTCAGCTGCAGAAACTGCGCACCCGGCTGGCGATGGTCTTCCAGCATTTCAATTTGTGGAGCCACCTGAGCGTGTTGGACAACATCACGTTGGCGCCCTGTCGTGTCCTAGGCTTAAGCAGGGGTGAAGCTGAAGAGCGTGCGCGTGCCTACCTGGATAAAGTGGGCCTGCCGCAACGCGTTGCCGGACAGTACCCGGCGTTCCTCTCGGGTGGCCAGCAACAACGGGTGGCCATCGCGCGCGCGTTGGCAATGGAGCCGGATGTCATGCTGTTCGATGAGCCGACCTCGGCGCTCGATCCTGAACTGGTTGGCGAGGTGCTCAAGGTGATTCAAGCGTTGGCCGAGGAAGGCCGCACCATGCTCATGGTGACCCACGAGATGGAGTTCGCGCGGCGGGTTTCCAGTCAGGTTCTATTCTTGCATCAAGGCCGAGTCGAGGAGGAGGGCGCTGCCGACATGCTCGATAACCCGCAAAGCGAACGGTTGCAGCAGTTCCTCTCCGGCCGTTTGAAGTGAGGTAAGCCGTAATGATGGAACCAGGGGACTCGTCGATCGCTCTTGACCGCATAGATCAGGCGATCATCGAGGTGTTGCGCCACGAGGGGCGAATTACCTACCAGAAACTCTCGGAACGAGTCCACCTGACTCCGCGGCCCTGTCTGGAGCGTGTCCGCAAGTTGGAGCGGCTGGGTGTAATCCGCGGTTACTCCGCCATCATCGATCAGAAAAAACTGACGCCTGGATTGTCCCTGCTCGTGTTGGTGGCGCTGTCGAACCAGAGTGGCAGGGCTGCGCAGAAGGCATTCGAGGCCTGTGTGCGCAGCTGTCCGCAGGTGCTCGAGTGTCGCTTGATTAGCGGGGCGTTCGACTACGGCCTGCGCATGCGCTGCCGTGACATGGAACACTATCGTGTGCTCACCGAGGTCTGGTTCAACGACCCCGAGTTGCATATCGACAAGCTGGTCAGCCACCCGGAACTGGCCGTAGTCAAGACGGCAGTGGAGTAGCCCGGCATTAGTGCGTCGCCCAGGATCGGGCGCAGCGTGTGGCTGCGGCGGTTGCTTAAGCTGAAACTCCGGTGCAAGGGCTAAGAAGGAAGCGCATCGGCGCTTCCTTTTCACTGCAGGAATCCCCGACCGCTATTCGGCCTTGAGCACTTTCGGGTTGGAGTTCCCCCAGATGGTGTAGAGGTCGGCCAGCAGGGCGCCGTTGATCTCTTCCAGTTCCGTCTGGGTTATTTCGTTAGTGCCCTGCTTGCCGTACAGCACCACCTCGTCGCCTGGCTGTACGCCCTTGATGGCGCTGACATCCACCATCAGGGTGTTCATGGTGACCTTGCCGATCACCGGCGCGCGCTGGCCGCGAATCAGCACTGAGGCCTTGTTGGAGAAGGCGCGGCGATAGCCGTCGGAGTAGCCGGCGGGGATATTGGCGATCAACGCGTCCTTGCTCAGGGTGAAGGTGCGGTCATAGCTGATGCTGCTGCCCGCCGGGTAGGCGTTGACGGCGGCGACCTGCGACTTGAACTGCATGACGCGCTGGAACTCATGATGACCGCCGACCGGGTAGCCATAAAGGGCTGCGCCCGGACGCACCATGTCCAACCAGCCTTCGGGGACTTCGAGGGTGGTGAAGGTGTTGGCGCAATGCAGGAGGATCTTGCTGCGATCGAGCTTGGCCTGCTCGATCAGCCAGGCCGACTGCTCCTTGAACCGCGCCAGCCCCTTCAGCACATCCTCGCGTTCCTCCACCGGGAAGTGGGTCATGATCCCAGCTATTTGCAGAGCGTCCATGCGGGCCATTGTCACGGCATCCCGCTGCCCTTGCGCCGTGCTCATCTCCAGGCCGTTGCGGCCCATGCCCGCCGAATTCAGGGCCAGGTGCACGGTGAGCTTGCTGCCACTGCGCTTGGCCAGTGCGTTGAGCTGTCTGGCGACTTCCAGGTTGCCTACCAGTTCTTCGATGCCATAGGGCAAGGCATTCTCCACCTCACCCACACCGGCGCTGCGCAGGCGCATCAGCCGACCCTTGAAGCCCTTCTCGCGTGCGATGCGGGCCTCTTCGTTGCTGGCGATACCGATGCAGTCGATGCCCATCTTGATGGCGGAAGGGATCAGTAGCGCAATGCCAGTGCCGTAGGCATCGGCCTTCATCACGGCGCAGATCTGGCTCTTGCCGGCCAGCCGCTGCTGGATCTTGGCGATGTTGCCTTCGAAGGCGGCCTTGTCGATTTCCAGCCAGGCGTTGCTTTCGGCGATGCGTGAGTGGCCTGGCGGGTTATCGGTGCCTGGGTCGAGCAGCGGAGCGGCATGCAGGGTGTGGGTGGAGCCGGCCAATGCCAGGGCCAGGGCCAGGGCCAGGGTACTCAGGTTGAAAGGTTTCATATCTAGCTTCCATACAGGTTGATGGGCGCTGACCTTGTCCGCAGGTCGAAAGCCGCTGCAGCGGGCTTCAACCGGAGCATGCCGATCAGCCTGGGAAGTCTCATGGATAGGCACCGTGCGTTTGTGTCTAGTCCGGGCGTTTGCGCAGCGGATTGCGCTGATGATGAGGGGGAAACGACAGCAATGCCGTTTGCGCCGCTGATGGGGGCGATCGCGCCGACGCGGTCTGCCCAGGTACGCGGTTGGGTGAGGTGCGGCCTGGCATTGGCGAAGAGCCGAATCGGCTGCGTAGATGCATCCTTCGGCGTTCTTGGTCGCATGCCCAATCAATATCAGCCGGGTCCGCCGCACCAGTGAAGGGAAAATGGACGCCTCACTCTCCACTCACGAAGCGGCTCCCATGCAAACGACCAATACCGTCTTGATGATTCGGCCCACGCGATTCTCCTTCAACCTGGATACCGCCGAAAACAACCGGTTCCAGCAGCGCGCACTAGCGCCAGAAGAGGCGCAGGCCCGTGCGCTCGAGGAGTTCGACGGCTATGTCGCGGCCTTGCGTGAACAGGGCGTCGAGGTACTGGTGGCCCAGGATAGTGTCGCCCCGCATACCCCGGACTCGATCTTTCCCAACAACTGGTGGAGCAGCCATGCCGACGGCACTCTGGTGCTCTATCCGATGCAAGGGCACAACCGCCGCTTGGAGCGCGACAAAGGCGTGCTGGAGACTTTGCTCCGGGATTACGCGATCGAGCGGGTACTCGACTTCACCGCGCTGGAGCAGGAGGAGCTCTTCCTGGAAGGCACCGGCAGCATGGTGCTGGATCGCGAGCAGCGCATCTGCTACGCCGGCTACTCGACCCGGACCCATGACTCGGCCCTGCACCGATTCGTGGAGAGCTTGGGTTACCGCCTGTGCGCCTTTCACGCCGTCGACCGCGGCGGGGTGGCGATCTACCACACCAATGTGATGATGAGTGTCGGCAGCCGCCTGGCGGTGGTCTGCCTGGAGGCGCTCAGCGATGCCCAGGAGCGCGCCGCTCTCGAGGCGCAACTGCGCTCCAGTGGCAAGGAAGTCCTCGCCTTGACCTGGGATCAGCTCGAGTCCTTTGCCGGCAACATGCTGGAAGTGCACAACCACGCAGGTGAGCCGATTCTGGTGATGTCGCGCACCGCATGGAACTCCCTGGATGCCGGCCAGCGCCAGCTCATCGAGCGCCACGCTAAGCCGCTGCCGGTGAACATCGACACCATCGAACGCATCGGTGGCGGCAGCGCCCGCTGCATGCTGGCCGAAGTGCATCTGCCGCGGCGCAAGGACCGGGCACCGGTCGACCGGGACGACTTCGACCGCGTTATGGTGCCCAACTACGCACCGGCGCCCTTTATCCCGGTGCGCGGTGAGGGTTCGCGGGTGTGGGACCAGAGTGGCCGTGAGCTGATCGATTTCGCCGGTGGCATAGCGGTCAACGTAGTCGGCCATGCCCATCCGGCGTTGGTAAGTGCGCTCACCGAGCAGGCGAACAGGCTCTGGCATATCTCCAACGCCTTTACCAACGAGCCGGCATTGCGTCTGGCGCGCAAGATGGTGGAGGCGACATTCGCCGACCGAGCCTTCTTCTGCAACTCCGGGGCGGAGGCCAACGAGGCCGCATTCAAGCTGGCCCGGCGCGTGGCGCATGACCGCTACGGCGCGCAGAAATACGAAATCATCGCAGCCCTGAACAGCTTCCACGGCAGAACCCTGTTCACCGTCAGCGTTGGCGGCCAGCCTAAGTTTTCCGATGGCTTCGGGCCGAGGATCGAAGGCATCAGCCATGTACCCTTCAACGATCTTGACGCGCTGCGGCAGGCGATTTCGGAGCGGACCTGCGCCGTGGTGCTCGAGCCGATACAGGGGGAGGGTGGCGTGCTGCCGGCGGAGCGTTCCTACCTGCACGGTGCTCGGCGCCTCTGCGACCAATTCAACGCACTGCTGATTTTCGATGAGGTGCAGACCGGGGTGGGGCGCTGCGGAGAACTGTTCGCCTATCAGCATTTCGGCGTTGCGCCGGACATCCTGACCAGCGCCAAGAGCCTGGGCGGTGGGTTCCCGATTGGCGCCATGCTGACTCGTGAGGATCTGGCTCAACATCTGGTGGCGGGTTCCCATGGCACCACCTACGGCGGCAACCCGCTGGGCTGTGCGGTAGCCGAGGCGGTGTTCGACCTGGTGAACGACCCGGCACTGCTCGACGGCGTCAAACAGCGCGCGGAGCATTTCAACAGTCGCCTGGCACAGTTGGCTGAGCACTATGGCGTGTTCGGCGAAGTGCGCGGGCTCGGTCTGCTGATCGGCTGCGTGCTCAACGACAGCTGGCGCGGGCGAGCCAAGGACGTACTGAATGCGGCTGCCAAGGAAGGCCTGTTGATGCTGCAGGCCGGCCCGGATGTGCTGCGCTTCGCCCCCAGCTTGATTGTGTCTGCGGCCGACATCGACGAGGGGTTGGCGCGATTCGAGCGTGCGCTTTCCAGCCTAACCAGCACAGCGGGTCGGGAGTGAGCCCATGCACATCATTCGACCGGCACGCATGGCCGACCTGCCGCAAGTAGAGAGTCTGGCAAAACAGAGCCTGCTGGGGGTCGCCTCGCTGCCGAATGACCTGGCCGCCCTCGAGCAAAAACTGCGGCATTCGCAAGCGTCATTTCAAGACCCTCAAAGCGCAGGAGACGAAGCCAGCTATTTCTTCGTGCTGGAGGATCTGGCCAGCGGCGAGTTGCTCGGCTGTTCTGCGTTGACGGCAAGAGTCGGGGTACTCGAGCCGTTCTACAGCTTTCGCAACGAGGTCTTCGTGCATGCCTCTGCGAAGTTGCAGGTCAAGAATAAGGTGGGTGTCCTAGCGCTGTGCCAGGACCTCAGCGGCAGCTCTCTGCTGAGCAGTTTCCACGTGCAGGATGAGCTGGTCGGCGGGCCATTTGCCGAGCTGACTTCTCGTGCGCGACTCATGTTCATCGCCGCACGGCCTCAGCTGTTCAGCCGCAGGATAGTCGCCGAAATGGTGGGGCAGAGTGACTCGAGCGGTAACTCCGCATTCTGGGAAGCGCTGGGGCGGAACTTTTTCGACATGGATTACGCAACGGCGGAACTGCTGTGCGGGCAAGGCAAACGTACCTTCCTGGCCGAATTGCTGCCGCGCTACCCGATCTATGTGCCCTTGCTCAGCGAAAGCGCCCAGGCGGTACTGGGGCGGGTCCATCCGCAGGCGCAAGCGACCTTCGAGTTGTTGCGGCGCGAGGGATTCGAGACCGAGCGCTATGTCGACGTATTCGACGCAGGCCCGACGCTGCAGGCCCAGACCTCGACGCTTCGCAGTATCGCTCGGAGTCGCTTGGCCACCGTTCGCCTGGGCCCCGTGGCTGCCGATGGCAAAGCCTACCTGCTGAGCAACCAGAAGCTCGGGGAATTCCGTGCGACTGTCACGCAATTGCACTGGCAGGAAGGGGGGCCGTTGACCCTGTCGCCGTCCACGGCGGCGGCGCTTTTGCTCGATGAGGGCGACACCCTTCGCTTGATAGCAATGGAGGAAGCAGCATGATCGTTCGTCCCGTGTGCCGTGCGGATCTGCCGGCTTTGCTCGAGTTGGCGCGCAGTGCCGGTACGGGCCTGACCACGCTGCCGGCTGATCCAGCGCGCCTGGAACACCGGGTCAGCTGGGCGGAGAAAACCTTTGCCGGAGAGGCGGAGCGAGCGGATGCCGACTATCTGTTCGTGCTGGAAAGCGATGCCGGCGAAGTCGTCGGCATTTCCGCCCTGGCAGGCGCGGTGGGCCTGCGCGAGCCCTGGTACAACTTTCGCGTGGGCCTCACCGTGGGGGCCTCGCAGAGCCTGAGCATCAATCGACAAATGCCCACCCTGTTCCTGGGCAACGACATGACCGGGAACTCCGAGCTGTGCTCACTGTTCCTGCATGCCGGACACCGCAGCGGACTCAACGGTCGGCTGTTGTCCAAGGCGCGCTTCCTGTTCCTCGCCGAGTTCCCCGAGCTGTTCGGTGACAAGGTCATCGCCGAGATGCGCGGTTACTCCGATGCCCAGGGCGTATCGCCCTTCTGGGAGGGGTTGGGCCGGCATTTCTTCAAGATGGATTTTTCCCGCGCCGACTACCTGACCGGCATCGGCAACAAGGCCTTTATCGCCGAGTTGATGCCCAAGTTCCCGTTCTACACCTGCTTCCTGCCGGAAGCCGCCCGGGCGGTAATTGGCCGTGTGCATCCCAACACCGAACCCGCGCTGGGCATGCTCAAGGCCGAAGGCTTCAGGCATCAGGACTTCATCGACATCTTCGACGGCGGCCCGCTGATCGAATGCGAGACGGCCAATATCCGTGCCGTGCGCGACAGCCAGGCGCTGGTGCTGGCGATTGGCACGCCCGGGGAGGATGCCCCCCCCTATCTGATCCACAATCGTCAGTTGGCCGGTTGCCGGATCACCGCCGCTCCTGCGCGAGTCGCGGCCGGCACGCTGGTGGTCGATCAGCAGACCGCCAAACGCCTGCAACTCACCGCCGGCGATCAAGTGCGCGCGGTGCCGCTGTCCGCCAAGCACAGGCTCACAGAGGAGGCCTTGTGCTGAGCACCCATTAGCCCCCGATCCAATTGCAAGTAGTCGCTGGATTACCTGGCCGCCCCCTGCAAGGTGGGTAAGGCCTATTGCTCACAAAACCTTAAGGGTTTTGTGAGTTGCCGGGGGTAATTCGTAAGAGTTGGAGGCAATTAGGAAAAGCCAGTCGTGAGAGCCTATTTCTCTAGTCGGATTAAGGCTCTATAGCGCCATTGACTTTTTGTCAGAGGACATCGGGATGAGTAATTTTCGAGAGTTCAGATTCATCAATGGTGCCAGTAAAAAGGCATTACTGGTGCTTGAGCCAAAATCCAGCGAATTCTGGATCGAGAGCGGCGCAATGATTCATATAGTCGCCGGTGGCGGTGACCCAGAGGCCGCTATAGACGTGGAGTACCTGCCGAATGGTTTGGTTGTGTACACCGCGCAAGGTAGCCAAGTTCTGGTGTACCAGGACGGTTGTTTACTATCCCAGGAAAAAAAGTCGAAGAGGATGGCCTGGAGGCTCAATCGCCCATGACCCAGATAGGACTTCGGGTATTGGTCTGTCCCGAAATCCGTGGCAGCGCCAGGCTGCGTTCCGCCATCAGACGCGCATCGAGCACTCGCTGGCACTGGGCCATGGATCTCTGCTGGTCATGGCCGGCACGACGCAGCATCATTGGCGACACCCAGTCGCGAAGACGCGCCAAGCCTGTGCGCCGCGCCTGAATCTGACTTTCCGCCTGATCCGGTCGTAGATATGAGCCACGATGACAAGCTGATCGACTTCAGCGCCGAGCGCGACAAGCGCATCCATGATCTCAACGAAAAGCGCCTGAACGAAGTGCGCCAGGCTTTCGAGCAGGCGTTGCCGCTGTCCAAGGCGAAGAAAAAGCCCAAGGGCAAACCGAAAAAGCGTTGACCCTGCGCCGGCTTAGGGTGCTTTACCTGCACGAAAGGCTGATCGGTTGATCCAGATCAGTTTTTCCTCAGTGCCACTGCCCAGCCCCGGGCAGTATTGATCTCGATCAATTTTCCCGCCCGCGTCTCTGCGTACCCTGCAGCTATTCCTTTCAGGCTTAGCGCAGGAGGCCGTCATGTTCGTTGATGTAGTGGTACTCGCAGGGATCGGCACCGTCGGCCTGATTCTCGCCTTCTTCGGCGGTTTTGCTTATTTCATCTGGAAAGACTCGCACAAGCGCAAATCGCGTTAGTGGTTCCAGACCTCGGGCACGCAAGGCATTTGGGCGACTTCGGTCGCCCATTTTTTTCAATGCCCTGCTTCCTCCGGGCGGAGCTGACCCGCCGAGGCGGGCGGGGCAGGCGTGGCTATTGCCGCCTGGCTCTCCAAAGGGCGAGGGCGCTCAAGCTTGAGCAGCGCAACAGTGGCCACTCAGCCGATGCGGATCGGCGGCAGCTCGGTCAGCTCGACGGTTTGCAGGGTGCGCGGGGCGAGGATTTCCGCTTCGCCGTCGACCACCAGCTCGTCGCGCTGGTTGAACACGCGGGTGGCGATGCGCACGCGGAATTTCGGCAGTTTTTCCAGGATTTCCAGGCGCACGGTCAGGGTGTCGCCGAGCTTCACCGGTCTGGTGAAACTCATGGTCTGGCCGAGGTAGATGGTGCCTGGCCCCGGTAGCTCGCAGGCCACCGCGGCGCTGATCAGGGCGCCACTGAACATGCCGTGGGCGATGCGCTCCTTGAACAGGGTGCCGGCGGCATAGTCCGCGTCCAGGTGCACCGGGTTGTGGTCACCGGAGACGGCGGCGAACAGCTGGATATCGCGCTCTTCCACGGTTTTGCTGTAGCTGGCGGTTTGTCCGACTTCGAGGGCTTCGTAGGGGGTGTTGGTGCTCTGGCTCATGCGGTCTCCTTGGTTTGTGGTTGGCTGCGCCGGCTATGGGTCAGGGCTTGGTTCAGCCAGTCGATCAGGTCGCTGGTCACCTCGTCACGGTTGCTCTCGTTGAGCAGTTCGTGGCGGGCGTCCGGATAAATTTTCAGTTGCACATTCTGCTGGCCCGCCTGGCGCAGGGCCGCGGCCAAGTCTTGCAGGCGTTTGCCGGCGCTGACCGGGTCACGCGCGCCGCCGATCACCAGCAGCGGCAGGTCGGCGTCGATCTGCGCCAGACGCTTCAGCGGGGTGATCTGCTGCAGGCCGTCGAGCAGGTCGAGCCACAGCTGATTGGTACAGCGAAAGCCGCACAACGGGTCGTTGACGTACTTGTCGACCTCGGCCGGGTCGCGGCTCAGCCAGTCAAAGGTAGTGCGGTTGGGCTTGAAGGCCTTGTTGAACGAGCCGAAGGAGAGAAACTCGAGCAGCGCGCTGCGCCCCGTCGGACCTTGGCGCCAGCGCTCGAAGCGGGCAATGGCGGCGGCCGTGCGGTACAGGCCAAGCGGTTGGTAGTTCGAACCGGAGAGGATCGCCCCCTGCAGGCTGCAGCTGTGCTGCATCAAGTAAGCCTGGCCGATATAGCTGCCCATGCTGTGGCCGAGTAAGAAGATCGGCACGTGCGGGTGCTGCTGGCGGATATGGTGGTTGAGGCTGGCCAGGTCACTGACCACCCGTTGCCAACCCGCCTGCTCGGCATACATCCCCAGCACGCCACGTTGGGCCGTCTTGCCGTGGCCGCGTTGATCGTGCGCATACAGCTCATAGCCGGCCTGCACCAAGGCTTCGCCCAGGCGTGCGTAGCGACCGCTGTGTTCGGCCATGCCGTGGGCGACCATCACCACCGCCTTCGGCGGTTGCGCGGCGAACCAGCGATTGACGTACAGCGGTGCGGCATCGCTGGCGGTTAGCCAAAAATCATCGTGAAGCATGGCGAATCCTTATGCCCTGAGGGTTTGGCATTGTAGAGCCAGCATGTGGCGTTGTCCCAGTCTGTCCTGAGTTAGTCTGGTTGCGCCGCTTGAACCAAGATTCACGCGGTCAATGACGCATCCCCAAGTATTTGCGCTAGCGCCCAGAGCTGCTAAGTTCCCGTCAGCCCCGTCCGTGCGGGCCAGACATTTTCAGGTAATGAGGATAAGAACAATGCAACCTGATTTCTGGAGCGACAAACGCCCGGCCGGCGTACCCAATGAGATCGACTTGGGCGCCTACAAGTCGGTGATCGAGGTGTTCGAGCGCTCGTGCAAGAAATTCGCCGACCGCCCGGCGTTCAGCAATATGGGCGTGACGCTGACCTACGCCGAGTTGGATCGCCTGTCCGGCGCCTTCGCCGGTTACCTGCAAAAGCACACGGACCTCAAGCCCGGCGACCGCATCGCCGTGCAAATGCCCAACATCCTGCAATACCCGATCGCCGTATTCGGCGCGATGCGTGCCGGCCTGGTGGTGGTCAACACCAACCCGCTGTACACCGCCCGCGAGATGCGTCACCAGTTCAAGGACGCCGGGGTGCGCGCGCTGGTGTACCTGAATATGTTCGGCAAGCTGGTCCAAGAGGTGCTGGCGGACAGCGAAATCGAATTCCTGATCGAGGCCAAGATGGGCGACCCGCAGCCGGCACTGAAGGGCTGGCTGGTCAACACCCTGGTGAAAAAGGTCAAGAAACTGGTGCCGGATTACCAGCTACCGCAGGCGGTGGCGTTCAAGGACGCGCTGCAGCAGGGCCAGGGCCAGCCGCTGAAGCCGGTCAAGGTGACGCTGGACGACATCGCGGTGCTGCAATACACCGGCGGCACCACCGGTGTGGCCAAGGGCGCGATGCTGAGCCACGGCAATCTGGTGGCCAATATGCAGCAGGTCGACGCTTGCCTGTCGCAGCACGACGCGGGCGGTCGGCCGCTGATGAAAGAAGGACAGGAGGTGATGATCGCGCCGCTGCCGCTCTATCACATCTATGCCTTCACCGCGAACTGCATGTGCATGATGGTCAACGGCAATCACAACGTGCTGATCAGCAACCCGCGGGACATTGCCGGCTTTATCAAAGAACTGAAGAAGTGGCGCTTCTCGGCGCTGCTCGGCCTCAATACGCTGTTCGTCGCGTTGATGGAGCATCCAGAGTTCAAGAACCTGGACTTCTCCAACCTCAAGGTCACCAACTCCGGCGGTACGGCGTTGGTCAAAGCGACCGCCGAGCGCTGGCAGGCCATCACCGGTTGTCCGGTGACGGAAGGCTACGGGCTTACCGAGACCTCGCCGACGGCCAGCGTCAATCCCTATGGCTCCAAGGCGCGGCTAGGCACGGTCGGCATGCCGGTGCCGGGCACCGCGTTCAAGGTGATCGACGACGACGGCCACGAGCTGGCCCTCGGTGAGCGCGGCGAGCTGTGCGTCAAGGGCCCGCAGGTGATGAAAGGCTACTGGCAGCGCCCGGACGCCACCGCCGAAGTGCTGGATGCCGAGGGCTGGCTGAAGACCGGCGACATCGCGGTGATCGACCCGGACGGCTTCGTGCGCATCGTCGACCGCAAGAAGGACCTGATCATAGTCTCCGGCTTCAATGTCTACCCGAACGAGATCGAAGACGTGGTCATGGCCCATCCGAAGGTGGCCAGCTGCGCGGCGATCGGGGTGCCGGACGAGAGGTCCGGCGAGGCGGTCAAGTTGTTCGTGGTGGCGCGCGAGGCGGGGCTGACCGCGGAAGAGCTGAAGGCCTACTGCAAGGAAAACTTCACCGGTTACAAGGTGCCCAAGCACATCGTCTTCAAGGACGCGCTGCCGATGACGCCGGTGGGCAAGATCCTGCGTCGCGAGTTGCGCGATATCGCCTAAAAACGGCGAGGCATGGCCGTCCATCGGCTTGTCTGAGGGCTTGTTTAAAAAATGACCGAAAGCCTGGCTTTCGGTCATTTTTTTGACTGGTCAGGCGGTGTTTGGTGCTAGGCGCTCTCTGGCAAAGCTGCTACTCTCGGCCCGCTTTTTGGCCTGCCAGCCGGCAAAAAGCGGATAAAACACAATAAACAACCGCCATTGCGCGGTGAAGATTAGCTGTTGCTTAGGAGTGGGCTTCCATGACCGAAAACTTCTGGAAGGATAAGTACCCTGTTGGGGTTGCTGCCGAAATCAATCCCGATCAGTACCCGAATATTCAGGCGGTACTGAAACAGTCTTGCGAACGCTTCGCCAACAAGCTGGCCTTCAGCAACATGGGCAAGTCGCTCACCTATGGTGAGTTGTATGAACTGTCCGGAGCCTTTGCGGCTTACCTGCAGCAGCACACCGACCTGCAACCGGGCGACCGTATCGCCGTGCAGCTGCCGAACCTGTTGCAATACCCGATTGCCGTATTCGGTGCCCTGCGCGCCGGGCTGATCGTGGTCAACACCAACCCGCTGTACACCGCGCGGGAGATGGAACACCAGTTCAACGATTCCGGCGCCAAGGCGCTGGTGTGCCTGGCGAACATGGCGCACCTGGCCGAAGCCGTGCTGCCGAAAACCGGGATCAGGCGCGTCATCATCACCGAAGTCGGTGACCTGCTGCCGCCGCTCAAGCGCCTGCTGGTCAACAGCGTGGTCAAGTACGTGAAGAAGATGGTGCCGGCTTTCAATCTGCCGAGCGCCGTCAAATTCAATCAGGTCTTGGCCAAGGGCCGCGGCCAGCCGGTCAAGGAAGCCAACCCGAGCAGCGGCGAGATCGCCGTGCTGCAATACACCGGCGGCACCACCGGGGTGGCCAAGGGCGCCATGCTGACCCACCGCAACCTGGTGGCCAACATGCTGCAATCCAAGGCGCTGATGGGCGTCAACCTGAATGACGGTTGCGAGATCCTGGTCACCCCGCTGCCGCTCTACCATATCTATGCCTTCACCTTCCATTGCATGGCGATGATGCTGATCGGCGGCCACAACCTCCTGATCACCAACCCGCGCGACCTGCCGGCCATGATCAAGGAGCTGTCGCGGTGGAAGTTCAGCGGTTTCGTCGGCTTGAATACCCTGTTCGTCGCCCTGTGCAATAACGAGGCGTTCCGCAAGCTGGACTTCTCCGCGCTGAAGGCCACCCTCTCCGGCGGCATGGCGCTGCAACTGGCCACCGCCGAGCGCTGGAAGGAAGTCACCGGCTGCGCCATCTGCGAAGGTTACGGCATGACCGAGACCAGCCCGGTGGTGTCGGTGAACCCGCTGCAGAACATCCAGATCGGCACCATCGGTATTCCGGTGCCGTCGACCCAGTGCAAGGTCATCGACGATGCCGGCAACGATCTGCCCATGGGCGAGCGTGGCGAGCTGTGTGTCAAAGGCCCGCAGGTGATGAAGGGCTACTGGCAGCGCCAGGACGCCACCGACGAGATCCTCGACGCCGCTGGCTGGCTGAAGACCGGCGACATCGCCGTGATTCAGGACGACGGCTACATGCGCATCGTCGACCGCAAGAAGGACATGATTCTGGTGTCCGGCTTCAACGTCTACCCGAACGAGCTGGAAGACGTACTGGTGACCCTGCCGGGCGTGCTGCAGTGCGCGGCCATCGGGATGCCGGACGAGAAATCCGGCGAGGCGATCAAGCTCTTCGTGGTCGCCAAGCCCGGCGCTACGCTGACCAAGGAGCAGGTGATGGAGCACATGCGCGCCAACGTCACCGGCTACAAGGTGCCGCGCACCGTGGAGTTCCGCGAGAGCCTGCCGACCACCAACGTCGGCAAGATCCTGCGACGCGAACTGCGTGACGAAGAGCTGAAGAAGCTCGGCAAGAAATAAGCTCGAATCCGCCTCCGCGCTGACGACGAAAACGCCACCTCCGGGTGGCGTTTTTCATGTGGCGGTTTTCTCCTCCAGACGGGCCTGCAGCCAGTCGCAGAAACTGCGGGTCAGCGGGCTGTTTTCGCTGTCCCGATGAATCAGCCAGGCCCAGTTCGGGCCGCGGATGCTGCGCTCATTCAGCGGCTGCAACAGGCCGCCGGCGCGGGCCTGCTGGCTCAGCAACTGGCTGACCAGGCCGATGCCGAGTCCGGCGCAGACGGCATCCAGCAGTAGGCCGGGGTCGGAGAAGTTCAGCCCGTGGCTGTGCTGGCCGACATCGATGCCGGCTTCCACCGCCCAGTGACTCCAGTCCATTTCCCGCTCGCCGTGCAGGGTGGTGCGCTGCTCGTCGGGTACCGCCAGCAGGCTGGGATGGCAGGCCGGGTAGAGGCGGTCGGCGTGCAGCACCTTGAAGCTGCATTCGGCCTGTGCGCTGAGGTCATCCCGCACGGCCAGGTCGATGGTCTGGCTGGCCATGTCCGGGGCTTCGTCGGTGCTGAACAGCCAGAGATCGACCTCCGGATGCTGGCGGCGGAAATCCCCCAGGCGCGGCAGCAGCCAGTGGCGGGCGAAGGCCGGGGTGGTGTTGAGTACCAGCTGATTGGGCTTGTGGTACTGCTCCAGGCGGCGAATGCCCACCGCCAACTGCTGCAGCAGCGCCTGGGTGGTGCTGAGCAGATCGAAGCCGGCATCGGTCAGGCTGACGCTGCGTCCGCTGCGATAGAACAGCGGTTGTTCGAGGTAGGCCTCGAGGCTGCGGATCTGCTGGCTGATGGCCGACTGGGTGAGGTGCAGCTCAGTTGCGGCCTTGTGAAAACTGCCGAGGCGGGCGGCGGCTTCGAAGCCGCGCAGGGCGTTCAGGGGCGGCCAGTGTTTGAGCATATCGATAAGCTCCGCTAATCATTTGTCGGCAAAATCTATCGTTTGTTGCGCCATTTTTACAGGCTTAGCATGCATGCCATCACCGCATTCGCGGTTTTCAGTGATAACAATGACTTAACTGAAAGGCACTTGTCATGCAGCAGAACGAAGTACAGCAGAGCGGTTGGTTGATGCCAGCCGAATGGGCCAAGCACGCCGCGACCTGGATGGTCTGGCCGCACAATCAGCCGCTCTGGGAGTCCGGTTGGGGGGTGAAGCTGCCGCAGGTCCAGGAGGATTTCGCCCGCGTCGCCAATGCCATCGCCCGCTTCGAACCGGTGAAGATGGTCGTCGATCCTTCCGCCCTGGCCCGTGCCCGGGAGCTCTGCGGGCCGAATATCGAGCTGCTCGAGCTGGCGGTCAACGACAGCTGGTGCCGCGACTCCGGGCCGAGCTTCGTCTGCCACCCGCAGCTGGGGCTGGCCGGGGTCAGCTGGCGCTTCAATGCCTGGGGCGGCAAGTCGGCCCATGAGCTGGACGAGAGCCTGGCCCGGCGGGTGCTCAATGGCCTCGGCCTGGAGTGCTTCGGCACGCCGCTGAGCAACGAAGGCGGCGCTATCCACGTGGATGGCGACGGCACCCTGATCACCACCGAGTCGGTGTTGCTCAACCCCAACCGCAACCCGGGCATGAACAAGGCGGAGATGGAGGAAATCTTCAGCCGTCTGCTGGGCGTCAAGAAGACCATCTGGCTGCCGGGCGACCCGGACCATGTCACTGGCGACATGACCGATGGCCACGTCGATGGCGTCTGCGCCTTCGCCCGCCCCGGCGCGCTGCTGGTGGATGCCACCCATGACCAGGCCTCGGTCTATGCCGAGGTGGTGCGCGAGAACCGTCGCGCCCTGGAGCTGGCCAGCGATGCCCGTGGCCGCCAGTTCGAGCTGCTGGAGCTGTACGAGGCCAGCGATGCGGTGGACACCGAGGCCGAGGTGTTCTGCGCCTCCTACACCAATTTCTACATCGCCAACGGTGCCGTCATCATGCCGGCCTATGGCATCGCCGCCGACCAGGAAGCCGCCGAGGTACTGCGCCTGGCCTTCCCGGGGCGCGAGATAGTGCCGGTGCAGATCAACCACCTGGCCCACGGCGGCGGTGGCGTGCATTGCATCACCCAACAACAGCCGGCCTGGCCGCTGAAGGGGTGAGGTCATGAGCATGCTGACTATCGCCACCACTCAGATGCCCTGCAGCTGGGACCTGAAGAAGAACCTCGACCAGGCCGAGCAGCTGGTGCGCGAGGCCGCAGCCCAGGGCGCCCAGGTGATACTGCTGCAGGAGCTGTTCGCCACCCCGTACTTCTGCATCGAGCAGAACCACAAGCACCTGGCGCTGGCCGAGGAATACGGCCAGAGCGCCGTGCTCAAGCGCTTCGCCGCGCTGGCCAAGGAGTTGAGCGTGGTGCTGCCGCTGAGCTGGTACGAGAAGGCCGGCAACGCCTACTTCAACTCGCTGAGCATGGCCGATGCCGATGGCCGTCTGCTCGGGGTGTACCGCAAGACCCACATCCCCAACGCCATCGGCTACCAGGAGAAGGAATACTTCAGCCCCGGCGATACCGGCTTCCGCGTCTGGGATACCGCCTATGGTCGCCTCGGGGTGGGCATCTGCTGGGACCAGTGGTTCCCGGAAACCGCCCGCTGCCTGGCGCTGATGGGCGCCGAGGTGCTGCTGTTCCCCACCGCCATCGGCTCCGAGCCGGGCGCCGCGGCGCTGGATTCGCGCGAGCACTGGCAGATGACCATGCGCGGCCATGCCGCCGCCAACATCCTGCCGGTGGTCGCCGCCAACCGTGTCGGCCGCGAGGTGGCGAGCACCGACCCGGCCTTGCAGATGAGCTTCTACGGCTCGTCCTTTATCAGCAATCACAAGGGCAAGCTGCTGGCCGAGGCCGACCGCGACAGCGCCGGCGTGCTGGTGCAGAGCCTGGATCTGGCGGCCATGCGCGAGGAACGCCTGACCTGGGGCATCTACCGCGATCGCCGGCCGGAAATGTACGGGCCGCTGCTGGGACTCGATGGCCGCCAACCCAATGCACGTTGGAACACCCAAGGAGCATGACCATGAAAGCTAACCCTAAGCTGTTGCTCTGTTCGCTGGGCCTGGCGCTCGGCTGTGCCCTGCCGTCCGCGCAGGCCGAGGAAAAGACCCTGAAGCTGTTCAACTGGGCGGACTACTTTGCCGAGGACACCCTCACCAAGTTCACCGCCGAAACCGGGATCAAGGTGATCTACGACACCATGGACAGCAGCGAGGTGCTGGAGGCCAAGCTGATGGCCGGTAACAGCGGTTACGACCTGATCTTCCCGGGCGACACCGTGGCCGAGCGCCTGATGCGTGCCGGCAGCCTGCAGAAACTAGACAAGTCCAAGCTCACCGCGCTGGCCGACATCGAGCCGGGCTTGCAGCGGCTGCAAACGCATTATCCCTACTCGCGCCACGCCACAGTGCCCTACACCTGGGGCTCCATCGGCCTGACCCACAACGCCGAGATGATCGCCAAGCGGCTGCCGGATGCCCCGGTGAACAGCCTGGACCTGCTGTTCAAGCCGGAGCTGGCGGCGAAGTTCGCCGACTGCGGCATCTCCATGATCGACTCGCCGGACGAGGTGCTGGCCGTGGCGCTCAACTACCTGGGGCGCGAGCCGCGCAGCGCCAAGGCGGAAGATCTGCAGGCCGCCACCGAGCTGCTGCTGGCGATCAAGCCCTACATCCGCAAGTTCCAGTCGCAGCCGGTGACCGACCTGGTCAATGGCAACCTGTGCCTGTCGCTCGGCTACAGCGGCGATGTCACCCAGGCGCAACGCGCTGCGGATGCGGCCGGCAAGCAGGTCGACTTCCAATACCGCATCCCGCGCGAAGGCACCACGGTGTGGATGGACACCATGGCGATTCCGGTTGATGCCCAGCATCCGGAATACGCCTACGCCTTCATCAATTTCGTCATGCGCCCGGAGAACATGGCGGCCATCAGCAACTTCACCGGCTACCCGACCTCCAGTGCCAAGGCGCGCCCCATGGTCGATGCCGACATGCGCAACAACCCGGACATCTACCTGGATGAGGCCACCTACGAGCGGCTGATCCCGGGCAAGGACATCCCGCAGCGCGACATGCGCGCGCGCATGCGTATCTGGACCAAGTTCAAGACCGCCAGCGCGCAGTGACGCGGGCGGCAACCAGACAAAAACAACAAAGCAGAGCGAGAAGAATCCATGTCTACGCGTCGTGACTTTATCAAGCAGCTTTCCGCCGTGGCCGGTCTCGGCGCGGTGGCCAGTATGGGCCTGGGGTTGAATGCCCCGCGGGCACGGGCAGCCCTCAGTGGCAGCTGGTACATGCCGGATGAGAACGCCCAGCAGGAGCGCATCTTCCTGTCTTTTGGCGCCTCGGCAGCGGTCTGGGAGGATTGGGCCACCCCGGTGAATAACTGCGTTGCCCTGCTGGCCAAGACCATCGCCAAGTACCAGCCGGTCACAGTGCTGTGCCGCGCCAACCAGCTGGCGCTGGCCAAGAGCAAATGTGGCACCACTAACATCAAGTTCCTGACCATGCCGCTGGACGACATCTGGATGCGCGACTATGGCGGCTGCTTCGTGGTCGACGATCAGGGCGGGCGTGGCCTGGTGGACTTCAACTTCAACGGCTGGGGCAACAAGCAGGCGCATGCCAGCGACACCCAGGTCGCCGATGCGCTCAGCTATGAGACCTATGCCACCTATATCGCCAGCCAGCTGACCGGCGAGGGCGGCGGCATCGAGGTGGATGGCCACGGCACCGCGATCATGACCGAGAGCTGCTGGGTCAACGACAACCGCAATCCGGGCATGAGCAAGGCGCAGATCGAGGCGGAACTCAAGGCCAATCTGGGCCTGCGCAAGATCATCTGGCTGCCGGGCATCAAGGGCAAGGACATCACCGATGCCCATGTCGACTTCTATGCGCGCTTCGCCAGCAAGGGCGTGGTGGTGGCCAACCTGGACAACGACCCCAAGTCCTACGACTACGCGGTGACCCGCATCCACCTGGAGATCCTCAAGAACGCTACCGATGCCGACGGCACCAAACTGCAGGTGCACACCCTGCCGCCACCCTTGAAGCTGCGCAGCAACGTCTACACCCAGAACAACCCGGACTTCGCCCCGGGCTATATCAACTACCTGCCGATCAATGGTGCGGTGATAGTGCCGCAGTTCGGCGACACCGCCGCCGACAAGTTCGCCAAAGACTTGCTGATCAAACTGTATCCAGGCCGCGTGGTGGTGCAGGTGAATATCGACCCGATCGCCGCCGGCGGTGGCGGTATCCACTGCGTGACCAAGAACATGCCGCTGGTTTGACTGCCCAGGCGGCCAGCCCGCACAGCTTTCATCATTGTGCGGGCGAACCCATGGCGAGCCGCTGTCGCGGCGATGCAATAGCCCATATCCCGATTGAGCGAGATAAACATCTGTGTTCGCGCCTTCGTCGCCGACAAGCCTTGCCTTGCCTTGCCTGGGCTCCCCGCGCGCCTCGGCGCTGACCAACGGCTGGCGGGTAGACAGTCTTCTAAAAATAAAAAACCAAGGAGTAGTTTCAATGCAAATCAAGATGTGCGGCGCGCTGGCGCTGGCCATTGCGGCAGCAAGCAGCCAACTGGCTTACGCCGCTGATGAAAGCTCGAAAGTTGGTTCCGAAGGCCCAGCGCTCGAGCAGCTGGCGCAAGGCATGCAGGGTTCCACCCAGGGCCAATCCAAAGGTTTTATCGAAGACAGCACGCTCACCTTGCTGAGTCGTAACGTCGCCTTCTACCGTAACTTCAAAAATAACAATAACGCGGCCGCAAATGGTGGCGTCGATACAAGCCAAAACTACGCCAACGAGTGGGGCCAGGCTGAAATGCTCAGCTTCACCTCCGGCTTTACCCAAGGCACCCTTGGCTTTGGCATTGACGCCTTTGCCAATGGCGCCGTGCGCCTCACTGGCGGCGCAGGCACTGGTGGCAGCAACGTGTTGCCGGGCAGTGGCAGCCATTGCGATGCCATCACCGGCAGCTGCCAAGGCCAGGACGCCTACGGTCTGGCTGGCGGCGCAGTCAAAGTACGGGTTTCGGAAACCGAACTGAAAGCCGGCAACCTGCAACCGAACAGCCCGGTATTCGGTTACAGCGACCTGTATCTGATGCCGCAACATTTCACCGGCGCCATGCTCAGCAGTAACGAAATCGTAGGTTTGGCGCTGCAAGGCGGTCACTTCACCTCGGGCAATGCCGAAAACAGCAGCAATCAAGATGGCAATCTGGGCACCACTTACGGCCAGACTAAGTTTAATCGCGCCGACTATATTGGCGGCGACTACAGCTTCAGCGACACCCTGTCGGGCGGCCTGCATGCGTCCAATTATGAGGATGTGTGGCAACAGTACTACGCCGACCTGTATCACAGCTGGGCGCTGGGTGAAGAAACCGCGCTGAATACCAGCATCGCCTACTACAAAACCGACGATGCCGGGGATGCCAAAGCCGGCAAGATCAACACCGATGCCTACAGCATGGCCTTGGCCTTGGTCACCGGCGCGCACAGCTTCACCTTCGCCCACCAGCGCATCAATGGCAGCACGCCCTTCGACTATCTGGGGGTAGAGACCGGTGCGGGTAAGTTCAATCCGGCGGGCTCGATCTGGCTGGCCAACTCCTCACAGTTTGCCGACTTCAACGCTCCAGGCGAGAAGTCCTACAAACTGCAATATGACCTCGACGCCAGCAGCTTTGGTGTTCCTGGCCTGAGCTTTATGACCCGCTACGTCAAAGGCACCGGAGCAGACGGCAGCCATGCCGATGCGGCGGGCGCTTACGGTTTCTATAACGATCTGCAAGACGGCGAAGAATGGGAACGCGATATCCAGGTCGCCTATGTCGTGCAAGACGGCCCGGCCAAGGATCTGTCGGTGACCCTGCGCCAAGCCACCTATCGTGGCAATAGCGCCATGAACAGCACCAACTCCGGCGCTGACAACGACGAGATTCGCATCATCACCTCGTACCCGCTGGATATTCTGTAACCCTGTACTGACCTGCAAGGCAGCGAGTGGCTCACCCCCGGGGCGACGACCTTTGTACGTCGACCCTGGTGTTGGGTGTGAACAAATCTCGGCCTGCTGGGCTGGTCTTGATGTTTTTTATGAGGTGTTTTCATGCGCATTTCTTTGCCGATTAGCGGATTGCTGATGCTCGCCAGTTCCGGCCTGTGGGCTGCAGAACCGGCCGCCCAGCTGTTGCACAACGGCCATATCTACACCGTCAATTCCAAACAGCCCTGGGCCAGCGCGCTGGCCATAGACGCGAACGGCAAGATCCTCGCGGTAGGGGATGAGGATGAGCTGGCGGAGTATGTCGACGAAGAAACCGAGCAGGTCGACCTCGAGGGGCGCCTGGTCCTGCCCGGCTTCCAGGATACCCACGCCCATGTGCTGGACGCCTCCTCGGAAGCCCAGGGCGACTGCAAGCTGGACTCCGCGGAAGGGGTGCAGCAGTGGCTGCAGGAGATAAAAGCCTGCAACAGCAAGGATGACGGCGAGTGGCTGCTGGGCTGGGGCTTCGCCCTGCACAGCCTGCTGGAGGATAAAAAGACCCCGCGAGAACTATTGGACGCCATCATCCCCGAGCGTCCGGTGGCGATGATGGAGGAAACCTCACACTCCTACTGGCTCAACTCCAAGGCACTGGAACTGGCGGGCATCGATGCCGATACTCCCGACCGCGGCTGGCGGCGTGATCCTGCGCAGCGAGGACGGCGAGCCGACCGGCCTGGTGCTGGACAACGCCGGCGACCTGGCGCTGGACAAGGCCTTGCCGCCGTCCAAGGCGCTCGAAGAGGTGTATTACCAGGCGGTGCTGGCCGGCCAGGACGAACTGGCGCAGAACGGCATCACCTCGGTGGCCGATGCCCGGGTGTTCTGGCGTCGCGGCTATCTCGACGCCTGGCAGAAGGCCGCGCGTAACGACGAGCTGAAGGCGCGCACCTCGCTGGGTCTGTGGGCCTACCCGACGCTGGATGACGACGAGCAGCTGGCCGAGCTCAAGGCCATGTATCAGCCTGGTGATGACGACAGCCTGCTGCGCGTCACCCAGATCAAGTTCTATGTCGACGGCATCACTCACAACACCACAGCGCGGCTGCAAAAACCCTATAACCAAAGCTTGCCCGGCGTCGATCCTAAAGGCCTGTACTACTTCACACCGCGGCGCCTCGAACGCTACACCCGCGAGCTAAGCAAGGCCGGTTTTGACATGCATATCCATGCCATCGGCGACCAAGCCGTCAGCGATGCCCTGGATGCCATCGGGGCCACCGGCGGTAAGGGCCGCCATCGCATCACTCATGTCGAGTTGGTCGATAACGACGATATTCCGCGCTTTCGTGAGTTGAACGTCATTGCCGACTTCCAGCCGAGTCCGTATTTCGCCCCGTCCTTCCTCAAGGACAACGTGCCGATGATCGGCCAGCGCGCCTACCAGATGCTGCCGCTGCGTGAGCTGTATGAGTCCGGTGCGCGCGTCACCCTGAGTTCCGACTGGGACGTCAACCCGCTGTCGCCCCTGGGCATCATGCAGAACGCCCTGAGTCTGGGTAAGCGCAGCCTGCCGAACCTGGAAGCGGCGGTGCAGGCCTACACCCTGGACGCCGCCTATACCCTGCGCCAAGAGGATGAAACCGGCTCACTGGAGGTCGGCAAGCAGGCCGATCTGGTGGTGCTGGACCAGAACATCTTCGAGCTGCCGGTCCAGCAGATCGGCCAAGCCAAGGTACTCTGGACCCTGCTCGGCGGCGAGGAGGTCTACCGCGACGCGGCCTTCTGAGGCGCTGTGCGGGCGCACTCCAGCTCTGGTAGCGCGCACTCGCCCGCCGGGCAGGGCGCCAGTGGGTTGGCAGGGGGGCAACGGTTTGGCCGCCTATCGGCGAAATCTGCGACAATCGCGCCCTTCATGAAACCGTCCACGGCTGCCTGATGACCGACCCGATTCCCGCCTTCGACTCCCTGCTGAAAAACCTCGAGCAGACCCTACTGGCCGATCGGCATCGCCTGCGTCGCCAGTTGCACGAACTGCGCAAGCAGCCGGACGAAGCCAGGCAGGCGCAATGGCTGGAGCGCTTCCAGCAGTCCTGCGCCAAGGTCGAGGCGCGCCGGCTGAGCGTGCCGGCGATCCGCTACGACGACGCCTTGCCGATTGCCGCCAAGCGCGACGAGATCAAGGCGGCCATCGAAAAGCATCAAGTGGTGGTGATCGCCGGTGAAACCGGCTCGGGCAAAACCACCCAGTTGCCGAAGATCTGCCTGGAGCTCGGCCGTGGTCGGCACGGCCTGATTGGCCACACCCAGCCGCGCCGCATCGCCGCGCGCAGTGTGGCCACGCGGGTCGCCGAGGAGTTGGCGACGCCGCTGGGCGCCTTGGTCGGTTATCAGGTGCGTTTCGAGGATCAGAGTGACGCCAACACCCTGATCAAGTTGATGACCGACGGCATCCTGCTGGCGGAAACCCAGCACGACCGCTACCTGGAAAAGTACGACACCATCATCGTCGACGAAGCCCACGAACGCAGCCTGAACATCGACTTCCTCCTCGGCTACCTGAAAACCCTGCTGCCGCGTCGCCCCGATCTGAAAGTCATCATCACCTCGGCGACCATCGACCTGGCGCGCTTCTCCCAGCACTTCAACGCTGCGCCTATCGTCGAAGTCTCCGGGCGCACCTTCCCGGTCGACACCTGGTATCGCCCGCTGACGGCCGAGCAGGACGAGGAGGGTAATAGGCTCGAAGATGATTTGTCGGTCGATCAGGCGCTCCTCGCGACCCTGGATGAACTGGCGGCGTTGGAACGCAGTGAAGGCAAGCGCCCCGGCGATGTGCTGGTGTTCCTGCCCGGCGAGCGGGAGATCCGCGACGCGGCGGAGATGCTGCGTAAGGCTCAGCTCAAGCACACCGAAATTCTGCCGCTCTATGCGCGCCTGTCGCCGGCCGAGCAGCAGCGGATTTTCCAATCGCATCCGGGCCGTCGCGTGGTGCTGGCCACCAACGTCGCCGAGACCTCGCTGACCGTGCCGGGCATTCGCTACGTGATCGACAGCGGCACCGCGCGGATCAGCCGCTACAGCTACCGCGCCAAGGTCCAGCGCCTGCCGATCGAGGCGGTGTCCCAGGCCAGCGCCAATCAACGCAAGGGTCGTTGCGGGCGGGTCGAGCCAGGGCTCTGCGTGCGCCTGTACAGCGAAGAGGATTTCAACGGCCGCCCGGCCTTCACCGACCCGGAGATCCTGCGCACCAACCTGGCGGCGGTGATCCTGCAGATGCTCCATCTGCGCCTGGGCGAGATCGATGCCTTTCCCTTTATCGAGCCGCCGGATGGCAAGGCCATCAGCGACGGCTTCAACCTGCTGCAGGAGCTGTCGGCGGTCAATCGCGAAGGCCAGTTGACGCCATTGGGTCGCCAACTGGCGCGCCTGCCGGTGGACCCGCGCCTGGGCCGGATGCTGCTGGAGGCGGCCAAGCAAGGCAGCCTGCAAGAGGTGCTGGTGGTCGCCAGTGCGCTCTCGGTGCAAGACCCGCGCGAGCGGCCACCGGAACGTCAGCAGGCCGCCGATCAGGCCCACGCGCAGTGGAAAGACGCGGACTCCGACTTCGCCGGGCTGGTCAATCTCTGGCGCGGTTTCGAAGAGCAACGCCTGGCGCTGGGCTCCAGCGCGCTGCGCAGCTGGTGCCGGAAGAACTTCCTGAACTATCTGCGGTTGCGCGAGTGGCGCGACTCCCATCGGCAGTTGAGCCTGATCTGCCGCGACTTGCAGCTGAGCCTGAACCAAGAGCCGGCGGACTTCCCCAGGCTGCATAAGGCGGTGCTGTCGGGCTTGCTCAGCCAGATCGGGCAGAAAACCGAAGACGGCGATTACCTCGGCGCGCGCCAGCGGCGGTTCTGGGTTCACCCCTCATCCGGCCTGGGCAAGAAACGCCCGCAATGGCTGATGGCCGGCGAGCTGGTGGAAACCACCAAGCTGTTTGCCCGCCAGGTGGCGAAGATCGAGCCGGACTGGATCGAACCCCTGGCCAGCCACCTGATCAAGAAGAATCACTTCGAACCCCATTGGGAGAAGAAGCGTGGGCAGGTCGTCGCCTACGAGCAGATCACCCTCTACGGCCTGATTGTGGTCGGGCGCCGCCCGGTGCATTACGGGCCGATCGACCCGCTGGTGTCGCGCGAGCTGTTTATTCGCGAAGGCCTGGTGCGCGGCGAGATTCAATCCCGCGCCAAGTGCCTGAGCGCCAATAAAGAGCTGCTGGAGCTGCTCGACGAGCTGGAGGCCAAGGCCCGCCGGCGCGATATCCTGGCCGACGAGGAAACCCTGTTCGCCTTCTATGAGGCGCGCCTGCCGGCCGAGATCCACCAGGCCGCGACCTTCGAGAGCTGGTACAAGATCGAGAGCGCGAAGAACCCGCTACTGTTGATCATGCGCGAGGAAGATGTGCTGGCGCGGGACGCCAGCGAAGTCACCGCCGCGCACTACCCGGACAAGCTGCGCCTGGGCGAGCTGGAACTGCCCTTGACCTACCACTTCGAACCCAATCACCCACGCGATGGCGTGACCCTGCGGGTGCCGGCGCCCTTGTTGCCGCAATTACCAGCAGAGCGTCTGCAGTGGTTGGTGCCGGGCCTGCTGGAAGCCAAGTGCATCGCCCTGGTACGCAACCTGCCAAAAGCCGTGCGCAAGAACTTCGTGCCGGTGCCGGACTTCGTCAAGGCCGCGCTGCAACGCATCGGCTTCGCCGAAGGCTCGTTGCCGGAAGCACTCGGCCGCGAGCTGCTACGGATGACTGGGGTGCGCGTCGGCGAGGAGGCCTGGCGTGATGCCGCTCTGCAGTTGGACAGCCACCTACGGATCAATCTGGAAGTGGTCGATGCCCAGGGCAAGTTCCTCGGTGAAGGCCGCGACCTGGCCGAGCTGACGGCCCGTTTCGCCGAGGCCAGCCAGGCGGCCTTGGCGGTGCAGCGCACCGAGAAAGAACAGCGGCCGGTGGAGGCCAAGCGGTTCGCCGCGGTGGCCGAGAAAACCCAACAGAAGATCGCCGGGCTGTCGATGACGGTGTATCCGGCGCTGGTGGAAGAGGGCGGCACGGTCAAGGAGGGGCGCTTCCCGACCCAGGCCGAGGCCGAGTACCAGCATCGCCGGGCCTTGCAGCGCTTGTTGCTGCAACAGCTGGCCGAACCGGCCAAGTTCCTCCGTGGCAAGTTGCCGGGGCTGACCGACCTGGGCCTGCTGCACCGCGAGTTGGGCCGGGTCGAGGCGCTGGTGGAAGACATCCTGCTGGCGAGCCTGGACAGCTGCGTGCTGGAGGGCGAAAGCAACTTGCCGCGCGATGGCGTCGGGCTGCTGGCCCTGGCCGAGCAGAAGCGCGGCGCCTGGACCGAGCATGCCGAGCGCCTGGCGCGCCTGACCCTAGAGATTCTCAAGCTCTGGCACGCCTTGCAGAAACGCTTCAAAGGCAAGATCGACCTGGCCCAGGCGGTGGCGCTCAACGATATCAAGCAGCAGTTGGCCAACCTGGTCTATCCGGGTTTCGTCCGTGAAACCCCGGCGGAGTGGCTGAAGGAGTTGCCGCGCTACCTGAAAGCCATCGAGCAGCGCTTCGACAAACTTTCCGCGCAGCTGCAGAAAGACCGGGTCTGGAGCGGCGAGCTGAACGCCTGCTGGGCCCAGTACCAGGCGCGCGCGGCCAAGCATGCGCAGGAAGGCAAGCGCGATCCGCAGCTGGTGCTCTATCGCTGGATGCTGGAGGAATATCGCGTGTCGCTGTTTGCCCAGCAACTGGGCACCAAGCTGCCGGTGTCGGATAAGCGTGTGAGCAAACAATGGAGTTTGGTGGAGGCCTGACGTTTAGTGACAAGGCTGCGTAGGGCGCTACTCGCCGAAGGTAGTACGCCAATGATCGCGAACCGCCGCCGTCTGCTTTTGTAGGAGCGGCTTCAGCCGCGAAGCGATAGTGCAGCTAACGCTTGATAGCGCACTCGAACGCCGCATCTGCGTCGCCTCATCGCTATGGTTTCGCCCTTACGGCGGGTTACTTCTGGCAGTCGCGTAGGGTGGGTTAGGCCGCAGGCCGTAACCCACCAGCTGCGTACAAACGCCGCACTTTCGCTGGCCTTACGATCTTGTTCCGCCTTTACGGCGGGTCACTTCTGGCAGTCGCCCCAGAAGTAACCAAGAGGGCTTGCCCCGCCATCCGGCCCTGCGCTGCGCGCCGGGTTCCCTCACTCCATCGCCGCTCCGAGGGCCCGCCGCGAAGGGCCATCCCTGGCCCATCGCAGCTTGCGCGGCATCCATGCCGCTCAACCCTCTACACAACGATTACGTTTGGCCTGCTGAAAGGGGCGCTGCCCCGGCCCAAGCTGAACCACTGTTCTGCAGGGCGTTTTTCGGCCAAATGTTCAGCTTTATTGCCCCGCTCAGGCCTTCGGGCGCGTTTGTGGGCGAATTCGCGGCATTAACAGACGTGCGGTGCCCATCGGGCGGTCAGATGTCTGGCTTCTGCGGGGGCTTTTCTCTATTGTGGCGGCCCGCTAAAAAGCCTGGGTAATCAATATGTTGGAAAAGTCGTTAAGTCAGTTGGAGCAGCTGGTCGGTGAGCTGGTGCTGGCCAATCAGGCGCTGTTGAGTGCCAACGTGCAGTTGAGTGCCGAGCTGGCTCAGGTCAAGGATGAGAATGAAAGCCTGCAGTTGAGCGCGCTGGAGCAGGATGACCTGCAAAGCGCGACGCTGGTGCGCATTCAGGCGCTGGTTGAGCTGGCCACGGCTGGCGGCAGCAAGGTTGAGCCGAGCCCGGCCAACGCATGAGTGGCGAGGGCGAAACGCTGACGGTCGTTTCGATTCTGGGCCGTGACTACAGCATCAAGGCGCCTGCCGGGCAGGCGCCGGCCTTGCTGGCCTCGGCGCAGTTGCTCAAGGGCCTGTTGGCCGAGACCAAGGCCAAGTCCCCGGCGCTGCTGGGCGACAAGTTGTTGGTGATGACGGCGCTGCAGCTGTGCGCCCAGCACCTCGAGCTGCAACAGCAGCATCAGCGCGACATCCAGGGGCTCGAGGCGCACGTCGGCGCGCGCCTGGCGGATATTGTCAGCTTGATCCGCCAGACCTGACAGGCGCCAGCCCGGTCCGCGGTTTACAGCGTCTTAGTTCAGGGGCCGGCGCAGGCCGCCTCAAGGGCGAGGCCGGCGCCGGTCGTAGCCAGGGCTGGCTTAGCGGCTGTGCTGCTCGGCGCGGTTACGGCAGGCCTCGCCGAAGGCCTGGAACAGGCGCACGGAGTGGGGGTTTTGCGCGGCCAGCCACTCCGGGTGCCACTGCACGCCGAGGGTGAATTGCGGCAGTTCCGGTAGGTGGATGGCTTCTACCAGCCCGTCCTCGGCGTGTGCCAGCGCCTGCAGGCCCTTGCCCAGGGTCTTGATGCCCTGGCCGTGCAGCGAGTTGACTGGAATTTCATCCTGCTGCATCAGTTCGGCGAACCAGGTGTTGGGTACCAGGCGCACCGGGTGTATGTCGGCGTACTGCTCGGCCACCGGGGTCGTGGTGTCTTCGCGGTGGTCGTTGAGGCCGGGGGTCTCGTACAGCTTCTGATGCATGTCACCACCGAGCGCGACGTTCAGTTCCTGCATGCCGCGGCAGATGCCGAAGAGGGGCAGGCCCATGTCCAGTGCGGCGCGGATCAGCGGCAGGTCGAACAGGTCGCGGTCCTGGTCCTGGGCCTTATCGGGCGTCAGGTTCTCCTGGCCGTAGAGAGCCGGGTCGATGTTGCTGCCGGCACCGGTGAGGTAGATGCCATCGACCATGGACAGGTATTGCTGGAGGTCTTCGGTACCGAAGCAGGTGGGTGCCAGCAGGGGCACGCAGCCAGAGATCTCGACCAGGGGGCTCATGTATTTCTTGGTCATCACCTGATAGTCATGACCTTTGCGCTCCTGGGCGCCCATGGTCATAAGGACGACGGGTTTACGTTTTGCGTTCTGGGTGTTGCCAGTGTTGTTGTTGGACATATGTCACCTTGGGGCAGGCCGGCGCCTGCCATTACTGTGCAGGAAGGGCCGGTGTCGCCTCGGCGCCTCCTGTTTGTTGCGGGTTCTGCCTGCCGCCGCGGTGCGACGGATGGAACCGCTGGCGTGTGGGCGTTTCCGCTGCCACGCGCAGGGCGTGGACAGGCGCTTGAACCTGCTCACGAGGGCTCCCAGGCAGTTGTAACCCTGGAGGCAGTCTGCCAAAGCCGTAAAATATGTCAAACAAATCAGGTGGTTTTGTTAAGAATATTCGACCAAAAGCTGTCCGAGACGGATTTACTTATTCGATCAACATTATGATTTATAAGACATTTATGAGTATTTTATCGATCAATAAGTCAAATATTTTTTACGCGCTGAGTGGCCGTGAATAGTTGGGGCGCGTAGGGGCTTTGGTTTGCCTGGGTGCATAGACCGAACACAGAGGCGACAGGTGTGCGCAGACAGGGTTGTCACTTTCAGCCTTCAGGCTACCTTGCAGTACTGCTCATTTCGTTATGCGGTACGACTGTTCAGCCAAAGCGGCTGGCGATAATGCCCTGACGAACGTCGGGCTGGAAGTCTGGGGGTTTTTCCCTGTTTTCGGGCACAATAGCCGCCATTCCGATCAATAAGCTTGCAAGAGGAACGACCGTGTATAACGTCGTCATCAGCGGTACCGGCCTGTATACCCCGGCAAACAGCATCTCTAACGATGAGCTGGTGGAATCCTTCAATACCTATGTGCGGCAATTCAACGCCGACAACGCGGCGGCCATCGAACGTGGCGAAGTTCAGGCGCTGACCGAGTCCAGCGCTGCCTTTATCGAAAAGGCCTCGGGCATCAAGAGCCGCTTCGTGATGGACAAGGCCGGCATCCTCGATCCGCAGCGCATGGCGCCACGGATTCCAGAACGTTCCAACGACGAGTGGGGCGTCCTCTGCCAGATGGCGGTCGGCGCGGCGGAAGAGGCGCTGGCGCGTGCCGGCAAAACCGCGGCGGATGTCGATGGGGTGATAGTCGCCTGCTCGAACCTGCAACGCGCTTACCCGGCGGTGGCCATCGAAGTCCAGGCCGCGTTGGGTATTCAGGGTTTTGCTTACGACATGAACGTGGCCTGTTCATCCGCCACTTTCGGTATCCAGGCGGCGAGCAACAGCGTGCAGCTCGGCCAGGCCCGCGCGGTGCTGGTGGTCAGCCCGGAGATCTGCACCGGCCACCTGAACTTCCGTGACCGCGACAGCCATTTCATCTTCGGCGATGCGGCCACCGCCGTGCTGCTCGAGCGCGCCGAGCTGGCCAGCTCCAAGCACCAGTTCGATGTGGTCAGTACCAAGCTGTTGACCCAGTTCTCCAACAACATCCGCAACAACTTCGGCTTCCTCAACCGCGCCGGGGAAGAGGGCATAGGGGCGCCGGACAAACTCTTCGTGCAGGAAGGTCGCAAGGTGTTCCGCGACGTCTGCCCTATGGTCGCCGAGCTGGTGGGTACGCACCTGCGCGAGAACCACATCAATGTCTCCGACATCAAACGCTTCTGGCTGCACCAGGCCAACCTCAGCATGAACCTGCTGATCACCAAGAAGCTGCTTGGCCGTGACGCGCAGGCGCATGAGGCGCCGGTGATTCTCGATAGCTACGCCAACACCAGTTCGGCCGGCTCGGTCATCGCTTTGCACAAGCACCAGGATGACTTGCCGAGCGGTGCGTTGGGGGTGCTCAGCTCCTTCGGCGCCGGTTATTCCATTGGCAGCGTGATCCTGCGTAAACACTGATGAGCCCGCCGCTCGACAGCGATCTGCTGCCGCGCCTGTTGGCCGGCGAGCAGCAGGCGTTCCGTGAGCTGGTCGCGGCCTACCAGGGCGCCATGCGGGCGGTGGCCTATGCCATAGTCGGCAGCCGCAACGCCGATGAGGTGGTGCAGGACGCCTGGCTCGCCGTAGTCCGTAGCCTGGACGGCTTTCAGGGCCGCTCCAGCCTGAAGACCTGGCTGCTGACCATCACCGCCAATACCGCCAAGAGCCGGCTCAAGCAGAATCGCCGTGAGCTGTTGCTGGATGATCTGCCGGCACCGCACGGCACCATCGATGACTCGCGGTTTGCCGAGGATGGCCATTGGCTGGCGGCGCCTTTTGCCTGGCACCACGACTCGCCGGAAGCCTTGCTGACCGAAGACGAGCTGCGCGAATGCCTGGAAAAAACCTTGAGCAGCCTCTCCGAGTTGCAAGGCAGCGTCTTGCTGCTGCGCGAGCGCCAGGGCCTTGAGTTGGAAGAGATCTGTAATCTTCTGGAGATTTCGCTCTCCAATGTCCGGGTACTGCTGCACCGCGCACGGCTGAAGGTGTTCGCCACCCTGGAACATTTCGAGGAGACAGGCCAGTGTTGAGTTGTAAGGAATTGGTGGCAAACTCCAGCGATTATCTCGACGCTCAGTTGAGCCTTCGCGAGCGGATAGCGGTGCGCACCCATCTGACGATCTGCTGGAAATGCCGGCGCTTTATCCGCCAGATGCGCCTGACCCAAGCGGTGCTGCGCAAGCTGCCGGATACCGCGATTCCCGAACTGGAAGCGTTGGCGACGCGTTTAGCCGAGCAGCGCAAGGCGTTCTGAGCCCGCAATGGTTTTCGGGTCGTCTTGCTACTCGAGATAAGCCCGTCATCGAGTAGCTTCGCGGCCATGGGCCGCTCCTACAAAAGCGGGGCTTGGCCTACTCCAGCCTGGCCAGGCGCTCTTCCAAGGCGGCCACGCGGGCTTCCAGTTCTTCCAGGCGGGAGTCGGATGGCTCGGATGGCGTGGCGCTTTCGGCTTTGTCGACGTGGACGTGTCTTGTCGCCAGGGCGATCGCGAGATCCGCCGGGTCGCCCAGCAGGTGCATGTAGCGATCCTCGCGCTGGCCCGACTGGCGTGGCAGTTGGCCGGCCAGGCCGCGCGTCTGCAAACGCTCAAGCTGGTGTTGCACCTGTTCGGCGTCCTCGAAATCGTGCATGCGATTACTGCGGCTGAGCAACTCGTTGAGGGTTTGCGGGCCACGCAAGAGCAGCAAGCCAATCAGTATCACTTGGGCAGGGACCAACTCCAGGGCTTTATCGGCCCGCTGTTCCCAGCGATCGGCGCGGCTGCCCATGACCAGCCGTGCCAGGCCGCGGGCTTCCAGGCTGCGCAGGCTCTGCCCGACTTGCCCGGGGCTGAGGTTCATCACCGGTTCGCGGCTGGTTTTCTGGTTACAGGCGAGGACCAGCGCGTTGAGGGTCAGCGGATAGGTTTCCGGCGTGGTGGCCTGTTTCTCGATCAAGCAGCCGAGGATACGGGCTTCGACAGCGTTTAGCGGCTCTGCGCTGGGCGGTGTATCTGACGGTTCGTGGGTCATGGCGGCACCGGTAGGTTGAGAAAGATCACTAGCCTAGCTTGAGTGCCGCCGCGTTGACATGGCCTGTGCATCTGCTGCCCGCCGCTTAGGCCACATCCACCAGGATGATTTCGCTGTCTTCGATGGCGCTGAAGTACAACACCTCCTCATGGCTGACGGCGACGCCATCACGGGCCTTGGCCTCTACCCCGTTGACGCTGATCACCCCGCTGGCGGCCACCAGGTAAGCCTTGCGCTGGTCGCCCAGGCGATACTCGGCGTGCTGGCCGGCCTTCAGCGTTGCCGCGCTCAAGCGTGCATCGGCGCGGATATGCAAGGCTTCGCTAGCGGCTTTGTCACCACTGGCCAGCGTGACGAAGGCGCCAGCGCGCTCGCCTTTCGGGAAGGGTTTGGCGCCCCAGGACGGCGCTGCATTGAACTCGGTCGGCTGAATCCAGATCTGGAAGATCTTGGTGGTTTCCGACTCCAGGTTGTATTCGCTATGGGCGATCCCGCTGCCGGCACTCATCACCTGCACATCGCCGGCTTCGGTACGCCCCTGGTTGCCGAGATTGTCCTGATGGGTAATGGCGCCCTCGCGGACATAGGTGATGATCTCCATATCCCGGTGCGGATGACGGGGAAAGCCCGAATTGGGGGCGATTTCATCGTCGTTCCAGACCCGCAGTTGGCCCCAGTTCATTCGCTTGGGGTCGTGATACTCGGCGAACGAGAAGTGGTGACGGGCGTTGAGCCAGCCGTGATTAGCGCCACCCAACTGCTCAAAGGGTCGTAATTCGATCATGCTCGGTGTCCTCCGTTGGTATCCAGGTGGCGCTCGTTTGGCCTGCTCGAAACACCGGCTTTCGAGTCTCAGGCGGTGGGAAGCCGCTGGTGATGGCCAGATAATCGATCAATTAATCTATTTAAAAAAGCGGAAAAATTGCGCTATTTTGATCGAATAAATAGATTTAAAAGGGGCAATGATGGAGGCCTTCGCACTGCCAGCGGCGGGCTGACCCGCAGCGGCAAGCTTGTGGTGCGGAATAACGGTATGGGGTTCGCGGTGATCTGTCTGCTGATGTTGCTGGCGCTGTTTTCAGTGGTGCTGGGCACAGTTGGAGACAAAGCTCGGGTGCTTCCGCTGGCCTTTCAGGCGAAGGCAAGGTCGGCGAAAAACGTCTGGGGTGCGCGCTCTAGAGCGGTTTCTCTCTTATTCCTATTCGAAGTAAAAAAGTTCCTTTGTCATAAAACATTTATATAAAAGCAACTGAGCTGAAATAACCCGCCGCCAAGATTCCCCTCCAGCACAAACGAGCCTGCTGCTCGGGTGTTTTTCAAAGACCAATAGGGGAATTTTCGATGATCCGTAAGCACTCATTCTTTGGGATGGGGGCCGGTGTTGCCGCCAGCGCCCTGGCCCTGGCCATTTCCGCCCAGGCTTTCGCCGGTACCGTAACCACTGACGGCGCTGACATCGTTGTCAAAACCAAGGGTGGCCTGGAAGTCGCCACTACTGACAAATCCTTCGGCTTCAAGCTGGGTGGTCGCCTGCAGGCTGACTACGGTCGCTTCGACGGTTTCTATACCCGTAACGGCGACACCGGCGATGCCGCTTATTTCCGCCGCGCCTACCTCGAGCTGTCCGGGATCGCCTACACCAATTGGCTTTACTCCGTGGCCTATGACTTCTCGGAAAACTCTGGCAACGGCAGCGGTGCCCCGGCCAGCGGTAACTTCGACGAGGCCTCCTTCAGCTACATCGGCTTCGCCCCCATTACCCTGCGCGCCGGTCGTTTCGACCCCGATTTCGGCCTGGAAAAGGCCACCAGCTCCAAGTGGGTGACCGCCCTCGAGCGCAGTGCCCCTAACGAGCTGATCGACTGGGCCAACACCCACCAGGACGGCCTGGGTCTGCAAGTGCAGGCGCTGATCAGCAACTACGCCTACGTCTCCACCAGCGTATCGAGCAAGGACGCCAACGACGACGAAGGCGACAGCGTCAAGCAGTTCAACGCCCGCGGCGTATTCGCGCCGATGGCTGAAGCGGGCAAGGTGCTGCACTTCGGGGTCAACTTCGCGCAACGTAACCTGGATGATGTAACAGCTGCCGACGTGCGTTACCGTTCGCGTCTGGGCATGCGTGGTGTCGACACCAACGGCGGCAACGCCAAAGATAACCTAGGTAACCGCGCCGTTTTCGGCGGCACCAACTCCGCTACCCAGTTCTGGGACGACGATACCGCCTGGGGTCTGGAAGCTGCATGGGCCATGGGCCCGCTCTCCCTCCAGGGTGAGTGGATGAAGCGTGAAACCAGCTCGGCTGGTACTCAGTCGGACCTGGAAGGTGATGGCTTCTACGCCCAGGTCGCTTACACCCTCACCGGTGAGGCGCGTGGCTACAAGATGGGCAAGTTCGACGCCATCAAGCCGGCCAACAAGGAAATCGGCGCGTGGGAAGTCTACTACCGCTATGACAGCCTCTCGGTAGACAACGATGTTGCCGTGACCAGCGCCACCAGTACTTTCCTGCGTGAAGCCGAGGACACCGAAGCCAAGGTGCATAACCTGGGTGTCAACTGGTACGCCAACGAAGCAGTCAAAATCAGCGGCATGTACACCAAGGCCAAAACCGACAAGATCACCAACCGTGCTGGCGATGACGACGGTGATGGTTTTGTAGTCCGCGCTCAGTACGTGTTCTAAGTTCAAGTAACCAACGGCTCCGCTCCTTATTTAAGCCCCGCCTTGTGCGGGGCTTTTTTTCGGCTGCGCGACAGGCCAGACTTCGCCCATGTCGAATTTGATCCTGCAGCGCCTTGCCGACCTGGATGCCGCCGCCTGGGACGCCCTGGTACCGAGCGCGCAACCTTTCCTGAGTCACGCTTTTCTCTCTGCGCTGGAAGACAGCGGCAGTGTCGGTGGGCGTACCGGCTGGACCCCATCCCATCGGGTATGGGTCGACGCCCAAGGCCAGTTGCTGGCCGCGCTGCCGGCCTATGTCAAGGCGCACTCCTACGGGGAGTATGTGTTCGACCATGGCTGGGCGGATGCCTGCCAGCGCGCCGGCATCGCCTATTACCCGAAGCTGCTCTGTGGCGTGCCGTTTTCGCCGGTCAGTGGCCCGCGCCTGCTCGGCTATCCCGACGCGGCGGGTCAGTTGCTCGACCAGCTCAGCTCGGGTTTGGCGGTGCAGGGCCTGTCCGGGCTGCATATCAATTTCACCGATGACCTGGCGGATGCGCTGCTGTGCGGCCGTGAGGGTTGGTTGGAGCGGCTCGGCTGTCAGTACCACTGGCGCAACCATGGCTACCGGGATTTTCAGGATTTCCTCGCGGCGTTGGCCTCGCGCAAGCGCAAGCAAATCCGTAAAGAGCGCGAACAGGTGGCGGGGCAGGGCATCGACTTCGACTGGCGGCAGGGTCAGCAACTGAGCGAGGCCGAGTGGGATTTCGTCTACGCCTGTTATGCCAATACCTATGCCATACGCGGGCAGCTGCCTTACCTGACGCGCAGCTTCTTTAGCCTGCTGGCCGAGCGGATGCCGGCGGCGATCCGCGTGGTATTGGCGCGTCAGGGCGCACGCCCGGTGGCGATGGCCTTCAGCTTGCTCGCGGGCGACAGCCTCTACGGGCGCTATTGGGGCTGCCTGGCGGAGTTCGATCGGCTGCATTTCGAGACCTGTTTTTACCAGGGCATGGACTACGCAATCGGCCAGGGCTTGCAACGTTTCGACGCCGGTGCGCAGGGCGAACACAAGCTGATTCGCGGATTCGAACCGGTGCTCACGCGCTCCTGGCATTACCTCACGCACCCTGGGCTGCGCGCGGCGGTGGCGGATTTTCTCGAGCAGGAACGAGCCGGGGTGCGGGCCTACGCCGAGGAGGCGGGCGGCCTGCTCCCCTATCGCCAGGGCTGATCAGGCA
>NZ_SCMP01000006.1 GCF_005502935.1 Pseudomonas sp. 2FG | reverse complement strand
CTGCCGCAGGCGTTCAAACGCGTGCTGCCGCCGCTGGCCGGGCAGTTCATCAGCCTGGTCAAGGACACCTCGCTGGTCTCGGTGATCGCCATCACCGAACTGACCAAGAGCGGTCGCGAGGCCATCACCACCTCGTTCTCGACCTTCGAGATCTGGTTCTGCGTGGCCGCGCTGTACCTGGTTATCAACCTGCCGCTGTCGCAAATCGCCAGCCGGCTCGAACGGAGGCTCGCGCAAAGTGATTGAAGTTCGCGATCTGGTAAAAGTCTTCGATACCCGTGGGCAGGTGGTGCGCGCGGTGGATAACGTCAGCACGCGGGTGGACAAGGGCGAGGTGCTGGTGGTGATCGGCCCGTCCGGCTCCGGCAAGTCGACCTTCCTGCGTTGCCTGAACGGCCTGGAGGCATTCGACTCCGGCTCGGTCAGCATCGACGGCCTCGACCTGGCCAACCCGAAGACCGACGTCAACGCCTACCGCCGCGAAGTCGGCATGGTGTTCCAGCATTTCAACCTGTTCCCGCACATGACCGTGCTGGAGAACCTCTGCCTGGCGCAGAAGGTGGTGCGCAAGCGCGGCAAGGCCGAACGCGAGGAGAAGGCGCGGGCGCTGCTGGCCAAGGTCGGCATCGCGCAGAAGGCCGACGAGTTCCCCTCGCGCCTGTCCGGCGGCCAGCAACAGCGGGTGGCCATCGCCCGGGCGCTGTGCATGGAGCCGAAGGTGATGCTGTTCGACGAGCCGACCTCGGCGCTCGACCCGGAAATGGTCGGCGAGGTGCTCGACGTGATGAAGACCCTGGCGCTGGAAGGCATGACCATGGTCTGCGTCACCCACGAGATGGGCTTCGCCCGCGAAGTGGCGGACCGCGTGCTGTTCTTCGATCACGGCAAGCTGCTGGAGGATGCCGCTCCCGCGCAGTTCTTCGCCCAGCCGAAAGATCCGCGGGCGCAGGCGTTTCTCAAGCAGGTGTTGTAGGTCATGCGTAAGGCCTCGCGGCGTTGATCTGCGAGGCCTTACTGGTCATCTCAGGTCTTATTCAGTGCCTCGGCGACAAAGTCGAGGCGATCCTGGCCGAAGTGCATTTCGTTGCCGACGAAGAAGGTCGGTGCGCCGAACGCGCCGCGCCGGATCGCCTCTTCGGTGGCGTTCTTCAGCCGCTCCTTGACGGCCTCGTCATTCACCAGCCGTTCGAACTCCGCCGGGTCCAGCCCCGCCGCGCTCAGCACCTCGGCCACCACCTCCGGCTTGCCGAGGTTTTTCTGCTCGACCCACAGGGCTTCGAATACCGCCTTCAGATAAGACTGGAACTGCGGCGTATCGAGGTAACCGGCGGCGCCGCGCATCAGCGTCAGGGTGTTGATCGGAAAGTGCGGATTGAAGGCCATGGGCACGCCATAGCGCTGGGCGAAGCGCGCCAGGTCTTGCAGCATGTAGCGACCTTTGGCCGGAATGGTGACTGGCGATTGGTTGCCGGTGGCTTTGAACACGCCCCCCAACAGCATCGGTCGCCAGGTGATCTCGGCGCCTGCCTCGGCGGCGATTTTCGGCAGCTGGGTCCAGGCCAGGTAGGTGGCCGGGCTACCGAAATCGAAAAAGAACTCTACGGATCTGCTCATCTTATTGGTCTCGGATGGTTAAACGGGCAGCCGCTGTTCAAAAGGTTTCCAGCCAGGGCCGCAGGTCCATCTCATGCACCCAGCAGTCGCGAGGCTGGCAATGGATCTGCCAGTAGGTCTCGGCGATATGCTCGGGGTTGAGGATGCCGTCCTGTTCCTTGAGCCGATACAGTTCGGGGAAGGTCTCGCGAATAAAGGCGGTGTCGATGGCACCATCGATGATCGGGTGGGCGACATGAATGCCTTGCGGCCCAAGCTCGCGGGCCATGCTCTGGGCCAGGGCGCGCAGGGCGAACTTGGCGCCGGCAAAGGCGGAGAAGTTCGCGCGGCCGCGCAGGGAGGCGGTGGCGCCGGTGAAGATGATGCTGCCGCGCTTGCGAGGCAGCATCACCCGTGCGGCTTCGCGGCCGGTGAGAAAACCGGCCAGGGCGGCCATTTCCCAGACTTTGCGGTAGACCCGCTCGGTGGTTTCGCTGATCGAAAACTGCACGTTGGCGCCGATGTTGAACACCACCACTTCCAGCGGGCCGATCTCCCGTTCGATGGTTTCGAACAGGTTGAGCACCTGTTCTTCCACCCGCGCATCGCAGCCAAAGGCGCGCGCCGTACCGCCGGCGGCGACGATTTCATCGACCAAAGGCTCGAGTTTCTCGGCATGGCGTCGCGCCACGCAGGCGACATAGCCCTCGCGGGCAAAGCGTTTCGCTATCGCTCCACCGGTCGCATCGCCGGCGCCCATCACTAGTATCGCTTTGCGTGCAGTCATGGCTTTCTCCTAAGTTCTATTTTGGAACCCTGTCGAATAGTCAGTTCCTTTTTAGAACCTGTCAAGCTATGGTGAGTCATCGGCTTACAGAGGTTTCGTCATGCGTTGGGAAGAACTCGATCAACAACCCTGCTCTCTGGCGCGCACCTTGTCGGTGGTGGGAGATCGTTGGACCCTGCTGGTGCTGCGGGAAAGCTTTCTCGGAGTGCGGCGTTTCGATGAGTTCGAAAAACGCCTGGGCGTCACCCGGCATGTGCTCGCCGATCGGCTGAAGAAGCTGACCGAGGCCGGAGTGCTGGTTAAACAGGCCTATCAGCAGCGTCCGCTGCGCGAGGAATACCGGCTGACCGCCAAGGGCCGCGAGCTGTACCCGGCGGTGTTGGCGCTGGTGAACTGGGGCGACCGGCATATGAGCGGTGTCGAGGGTGCGCCGCTTCGTCATGTGCACAAGGCCTGCGGGCAGGCCATGCACGGCGTGCTGGTGTGCTCCGAGTGTGGTGAGCCGCTGGCGCCGCGGGATGTGGATGTGCATGAGGCGCCGGCCTTGCAGGGCCAGTTGTTACCGGCACATTGGCACGCCAAGTCGCGGGGGTAGCCCTGCGGCCGATTTAAAACAGCCGGGCGAGGAGTGCGGTGACGGCGGTTTCCACCCGCAGGATGCGTTCGCCGAGCTGTACCGGCTGCAAGCCCGCCGCGTGCAGCTTCTCGACTTCGTAGGGAATCCAGCCGCCCTCCGGGCCGATGGCCAGGGTCACCGGCTGTTCGACGGCGCGCGGACAGGCCGGATAGTCGCCAGGGTGGCCGACCAGCCCGAGACTGCCCGCCGCCAGTTGCGGCAGGCGATCTTCGACGAAGGGCTTGAAGCGCTTCTCGATCAGCACTTGCGGCAACCGCGTATCGCGCGCCTGCTCGAGGCCGAGGATCAGTTGTTCATGGATCGCAGCCGGTTCGAGAAAGGGTGTCTGCCAGAAGCTCTTTTCCACCCGGTAGCTGTTGAGCAGAATCAGCCGTGGTACGCCCATGCTGGCGACGGTTTGCAGCACCCGGCGGAGCATCTTCGGCCGCGGCAGGGCGAGTAGCAGGGTCAGCGGTAATTTGGCCGGCGGCGGCTGATCCAGGCTGATCTGCAACTCGGCCTCCTGGGCCTCGAGGCGCAGCAGCTGGCCTTTGCCCATCAAGCCGTTGAGGCGGCCAACGCGCAGGCTGTCGCCGGACTCGGCGCGATGCACTTCCTGCAGGTGCTTGAGGCGGCGGCCCTGCAGAACCACGCGATCCGCCGCGACAAAGTCGGCATCCTCCAGCAGCAGCAGATTCACGGCTGGGTCGCGGGCGGTTGGTCGCCGTCGTCGGGGCTGACTGGGGCATCATCCGGGTGCTCGCCGCGTTTACGGATCATGCCGCCGAAGAACAGGCCGATCTCGAACAGCAGCCACATCGGCACCGCCAGCAGGGTCTGCGAGAAGATATCTGGCGGGGTCAGCACCATGCCGACCACGAAGCAGCCGATCACCACATAGGGGCGGATCTTGCGCAGGTAGACGACGTCGACCACGCCGATCCAGATCAGCAGCACCGTGGCTACCGGGATCTCGAAGGCCACGCCGAAGGCGAAGAACAGCGTCAGGACGAAATCCAGGTACTCGTTGATATCGGTCATCATCGCCACCCCTTCCGGGGTGACGCTGGCGAAGAAGTGGAAAATCAGCGGGAATACCAGGAAGTAGGCGAAGGCCATGCCGCCGTAGAACAGCAGGATGCTGGAGACCAGCAAGGGCATGGCCACGCGCTTCTCGTGCTTGTACAGGCCAGGCGCGATAAAGCCCCAGACCTGGTGCAGGATCACCGGAATGCTGAGGAACAGTGCGACCCAGGCGGTCAGTTTGAATGGCGTGAGGAAGGGCGAGGCGACGCCGGTGGCGATCATGGTCGCGCCTTCCGGCAGATAGGCGCGCAGCGGCGCCGAAACCACCGTGTAGATGTCCTGGGCGAAGTAGAACAGCCCGCCGAACAGCAGCAGCACCGCCACCACACAGCGCAGCAGGCGCGAACGCAATTCGGTGAGGTGCGAGACTAGCGGCATTTCCTGGTCGTGTTCCGGCTTGTGGTCGCTCATGGGGCTCGCGGCGGTTGAGAGGCTTCGGGGGCACTGGGTGTGGCTGCGGCCAGGTCGACGCTGCCGGGCGGCGTAGCAGTCGGCGTCTCGGCAACCAGCGTTTCGCTGGTGACAGGCTCGCCGACGGCAGCCGGCGGCTGTGGCGGGGCGATGAGGTTTTTCGCCTCCTGCTCCAGCGCCATGATGTGCTCGTTATGCAGCTGGCGGCGAATCTCGTCGGCGCCGATCTCGCGCTCGACTTCCTGCTTGATCGCGTTGAAGCTGCGCTTCAGCCGACCTATCCACAGGCCGGCCGTGCGCGCCGCCCCGGGCAGGCGCTCGGGGCCGAGCACCAGCAGCGCAACCAGGCCGACCAGCAGCAGTTCGGAGAAGCCGATATCGAACATACTGCTAGTCCTTGCGCGCCGGCTCTTCGACTTTCTGCGCTTGCGCGTCGATGGTGTGCGGCGGGTTCAGCGGCGCGCTCGGTTGCACCGGCGGCTCGCTGGGTTTCTCCTCGTCGCTCATGGCCTTGCGAAAGCCTTTGATCGTCTCGCCGATATCGCTGCCCAGGCCCTTGAGCTTCTTGGTGCCGAAGATCAGTACGACGACGATCAGAATAACGAGCCAATGTTTCCAGTCAAAAATACCCATGGAGCTGCTCCTCTCAATAAATGCGTTATGCCGAAGGTTCGCGGGCGGCCTTTTCGGCATGCCCGGACAGACCGAAGCGCCGATCCAGCTCATCCAGCACCGCCTGGGGATGCTGGCCGAGGGCGGCGAGCATGACCAGGCTGTGGAACCAGAGGTCGGCGGTTTCGTAGATCAGGTCGCTGCAGTCGCCGCTGACGGCAGCGTCTTTGGCGGCGAGGATGGTTTCCACCGATTCCTCGCCGACCTTTTCCAGAATCTTGTTCAGGCCCTTGTGGTACAGGCTGGCCACGTAGGAGCTGTCGGCCGCGGCGCCTTTGCGGGCCTCGAGTACTGCGGCCAGGCGGGTCAGGGTGTCACTCATGGCGGTGTCCTGCTGAGCTGTGTGCACTGTAGATGGCGTGTGGGTCTTTCAGGACTGGCTCGACAATCTTCCAGGCGCCATTTTCGAATACCCGATAGAAGCAGCTTTCCCGCCCGGTGTGGCAGGCGATGCCGCCGATCTGCTCGACCATCAGGATGACGACGTCGGCATCGCAGTCCAGGCGCAGCTCGTGCAGTTTTTGCACATGGCCGGACTCTTCGCCCTTGCGCCAGAGTTTGCCCCGTGAGCGTGACCAGTAGATGGCGCGGTTCTCGCTGGCGGTGAGGCTTAGCGCCTCGCGGTTCATCCAGGCCATCATCAGCACGCGGCCGCTTTTGTGATCCTGGGCGATGGCCGGAACCAAGCCCTCGGCATTCCAGTTGATGTCGTCCAGCCAGTCGTTCATGGGTTGTCCGTTAATGCGTAGCCGTTAGTGCACATATTGGCGCGGGTAACTCGCGGTGATCGTGAGCGTTGAATAACCCAGTGTGCCAGCGCGTCGCCGCTCTGGCTATCGGCGCACGACGAGGTAGAGCCCGGCGCCGAGCATGATCCAGGCCGGCCAGGCGCTCAGCGCCGCCAGCGAGGCGCAGCTTGCCGCCAGACTGGCACCGCCGGCCATCAGCGCGGCACCGGTCAGGCGCAACAGCCAGCCATCGCGCTGTTCGCCCCGGGTTGGCGCGGGGGCCGTGGGCTGCGGCTGCGACAGGCGTTCGAGCAGCTCACGAGTCATGTGCGCCAGGTGCGGCACCTGCTCGACCTGGGCCTGCAGGTTGTGCAGCAGGCTTTTCGGGCTGATCCGCTCGCGCATCCAGCGTTCGAGGAACGGCTGCGCGGTGCTCCACAGATCCAGGTCCGGGTAGAGCTGGCGACCCAGGCCTTCGATATTCAGCAGGGTCTTCTGCAGCAGCACCAGCTGCGGCTGGACTTCCATATTGAAGCGCCGCGCGGTCTGGAACAGGCGCAGCAGCAGCAGGCCGAAGGAGATGTCTTTCAGCGGCCGCTCGAAGATCGGCTCGCAGACGGTGCGAATCGCCGCCTCGAAATCATTCACCTTGGTTTCCGCCGGTACCCAGCCGGAGTCAATATGCAGTTGCGCGACCTTGCGGTAATCGCGCTTGAAGAAGGCGATCAGATTGCGCGCCAGGTAGTCCTGATCTTCCGGAGTCAGGCTGCCGATGATGCCGCAGTCGACCGCAATGTATTGCGGGCTCCACGGTTGGCGGGTGCTGACGAAGATGTTGCCGGGGTGCATGTCGGCATGGAAAAAGCTGTCGCGAAACACCTGGGTGAAGAAGATTTCCACGCCGCGCTCGGCCAGCAGTTTCATGTCGGTGCGCTGATCGGCGAGGGTTTCCAGGTCGGTCACCTGAATGCCGTAGATGCGCTCCATCACCAGCACTTGCGGCCGGCACCAGTCCCAGTACACCTGCGGCACATAGAGCAGCGGCGAGCCCTCGAAGTTACGCCGCAACTGGCTGGCGTTGGCCGCCTCGCGGAGCAGGTCGAGTTCGTCGTAGATGGTCTTCTCGTAGTCGCTGACCACCTCGACCGGGTGCAGGCGGCGCGCGTCGGTGGAGATGCGTTCGGCCAGTTTGGCCAGCAGGAACAGCCAGGCCAGATCCTGGCGGATGACCGGCTTGAGGCCCGGGCGAATCACCTTGACCACCACTTCCTCGCCGCTTTTCAGCTGCGCGGCGTGCACCTGGGCGACCGAAGCCGAGGCCAGCGGCTGGCTGTCGAAGCGTGCAAACACCGCACTGACCTTGGCGCCCAGTTGCTCCTCGATCAGCGCCAGCGAGTGGGCGGGGTCGAAGGGCGGGACTTGATCCTGCAGCTTGGCCAGTTCGTCGGCCATATCCATGGGGAGCAAGTCGCGGCGGGTGGAGAGCAATTGGCCGAATTTGATGAAGATCGGCCCGAGGTCTTGCAGCGCCAGGCGCACCCGCTCGCCGCGCGATAGCGGCAGCGCCGTGCGCGGCAACCAGCGCCAGGGCAGGGCATAGCTCAGCGCGCGCAGCCACCAGGGCAACGGCAGCTCGAGCAGCAAGTCATCGAGGCGGTAGCGGATGACCACGCGCTGGATGCGCAACAGACGGCGGACGGCAAGCAGCTTCATGCGGGTTCGCTAGGCTTTTGGGTGAGGGGGGGTGTGACGGTGAGGCGTTCGAAGCGCGCGTCGAGGCGATCGAGGGCGAGTTTGAGGCCATCCAATTCGGCGAAGCGTGCTTCGGCTTCGCGTTGGCCGACCAGGCTGCGCGACTCCTCGTTGAGGTAGTCGGCGAGGTTCTGGCGCAGGCTGTCGAGGCTTTGGCTGGTCCAGCGCACACGGCTTTTCAGGTGGCCGCCGAGCAACTGGCTACCCAGCGGGCCAAGCCAGCGGGCCAGCTCGTATTCCCAGTCCAGCTCGAGATCCTGAAGGATGCCGGCGAGCTCCAGTAATACGCCGCTGTCACCCTGCAGTTCGACTGCCGGGCTGTGCAGCACGGCGGTTTTCTCTTGGCTGGTGGCCAGGCGCAGCAGGCTGGCAGCCGGCGCGCGCAGGCGGCAAGCGACGTCGCCTGCCCAGTTCGCCGCCAAGTGCAGGCCAGCGCCATCGGCGAGAATGAACAGCTGCGCGGTTGGGGCACGGCAGTCCACCGCGATCACCTTGCCAGCCAGGCGCTCGAGCCGTGGCAGCGCCGTGCTGTCCAGGCGCAGCACACGATTGACGCCGTGCTCAACGCCGGCCAGCAGAGCCTGAGTCAGCATCAGGGCTTGATGCCGCGGTGCAGCGCGACGATGCCGCCAGTCATGTTGTGGTAGGTGGCGCGCTCGAAACCGGCCTCGACCATCATTGCCTTGAGGGTTTCCTGATCCGGGTGCATGCGGATCGACTCGGCGAGGTAGCGGTAGCTTTCCGAGTCGTTGGTGATCAGCTTGCCCATCATCGGCAGCAGGCTGAACGAATAGACGTCATAGGCCTTGGACAACAGGCTGCTGGTCGGCTTGGAGAACTCCAGCACCAGCAGGCGGCCACCCGGTTTGAGCACGCGCAGCATCGAGCGCAGGGCGTCTTCCTTGTGGGTGACGTTGCGCAGGCCGAAGGCGATGGTCACGCAGTCGAAATGGTTGTCCGGAAACGGCAGCTTCTCGGCGTCGGCCTGGACAAATTTGACGTTGCCGGCCACGCCCAGGTCGAGCAGGCGATCGCGGCCGACTTTCAGCATCGAGGCGTTGATATCGGCCAGCACCACCTCGCCGGTCGGGCCGACCAGGCGGGCGAATTGCTTGGTCAGGTCGCCGGTGCCGCCGGCGATATCCAGCACGCGGTTGCCGGTGCGCACGCCTGACAGTTCGATGGTGAAGCGCTTCCACAGGCGGTGCACGCCGGCGGACATCAGGTCATTCATCAGGTCGTACTTGGCCGCCACGGAGTGGAAAACCTCGGCGACCTTGTCGGCCTTCTGGCTTTCCGGCACGTTTTGGTAGCCGAAGTGGGTGGTCGGTTCGGCATCACTGCCTTTGCGCGGATCGTTCATGTCGCTGTCACCGGAAGAAAGTGCCGGCCATTCTAATCCCGGTGACCGGCTTTGTCTTGGCAACGGACGCCTGTGGTTGGCGTGCAAGCTGGCGCGGGCTGCTATAGTCGCGCGACCTAAGGTCGCAGTCAGGAGTTGCCCATGGCCCGCATTACCGTCGAACGTTCGCATTCCCTTGGCCGGGAGGCCGCCCGTGCGAAAGCGGAGAAACTCGCCGCGCGTCTGGCCAGTGAGTACGACGTGCGCTACCAGTGGGCTGGCGATGTGCTCGAGTTCAAGCGCAGCGGTGCCGAGGGGCGGATTGCGGTCGGTGACGACCGGGTGCGCGTCGAGCTGAGTCTGGGATTGTTGCTGTCGGCCCTGAGCGGCACGATCAAGCGTGAAATCGAAAAAGGCCTGGATGAGTATCTGGTCTGAGCCGGCTGATTTCGCCGCTTAGTATGTAGATTCTAATTTTCCTCGTTACCTTGCACTCAAGCCTGCATTTCGTGGGCGTGTCCTTAAACCTTTTGCGTGTGAGGTGCACCATGGCCAAAGTTGCGATCAAAAAGAAAGCCGCAAGCAAAACCAACCTGCTGACCGACGTTAAGCATTACGGCCGGCAAATCTGGCTGGCGGGCCTGGGTGCCTACGCCAAAGCCGGTCAGGAAGGCGCAGGCTACCTGAAAGAGCTGGTCAAGGCCGGCGAAGGCGTTGAGCAGCAAGGCAAGAAACTGCTCAGCGGGCAGGTCGAGGCGGCGAACAGCCAGATCGATACGGTGAAGAGCAGCGTGAGCAATAACGTGACTAGCGTTAAAGGCAAAGTTGAAGTGCAGCTCGACAAAATCGAGCAAGCTTTCGATCGCCGGGTTGCCAGTGCGCTGAATCGTTTCGGCATTCCTTCGCGTCAGGACGTCGATGCGCTCTCTGCTAAGCTGGACGTGCTGAATGCGTTGGTTGCACGTGTCGCTAAGACTCAATAAGGAGAGCGGGATGGTCGCTAAAAAGAAAGTCGAAAAACAGAGCAGCTCCTGGATTGGCGAAGTCGAAAAATACTCGCGCCAAATCTGGCTGGCTGGCTTAGGTGCTTACTCGAAGATCAGCAAGGACGGCAACAAGCTGTTCGACACCCTGGTCCAAGATGGCGAGAAAGCCGAGAAGCTGGCCAAGAGCGAAGTCGACAAACAAGTCGATGCCGTGAAGTCCTCGGCCAAGTCGGCCCGATCCAAGGTCGATGAAGTCAAAGGCCTGGCATTGGGCAAGTGGGGCGAGTTGGAAGAGGCGTTTGATAAGCGTCTGAACAGCGCGATCTCGCGTCTGGGCGTGCCGAGCCGCAACGAAGTGAAAGAGTTGCACGGCAAGGTAGAGGCCCTGACCAAGCAGCTGGAAAAACTGACCGGCATTTCCGCCAAGTCGGTTAAGCCGGTGGCTAAGCCTGCCGTTAAGGCTGCGGCCAAACCCGTCGCTAAACCAGCCGCAAAAGCCGCGGCGAAACCTGCGGCCAAGGTGGCAGCTAAACCCGCCGCCAAGCCCGCGGCGAAACCTGCAGTCAAAGCCGCGCCCAAAGCAGCGGCCAAACCCGCAGTGAAACCGGCCGCCGCTAAGCCAGTAGCCGCCAAGCCTACTGCGCCTGTGGCCACACCGGCCGTCGCGCCTGCTGCCACGCCGGCGGCATCCACCGCGGCGGTGACGCCAAGCAACCCGTCCTGAGTCTTTCAGGACCAAAAACGCCCGGCCTAGTGCCGGGCGTTTGCGTTTCGGCGCGTGTTTAGGTGTCTAAATAGCGCTGCGCCAAATGTTCGGCCGCCTGGCGGGATTCGGCGCGTAGGTGCGGCGCCACCAGCATCATCACCTGGAATACCACCAGGCGAATCTCGCCACTGCTGCCGAGGATGCGTTGGTAGTCGAGGGAGAACAGCAGGGTCAGGGTGATCTGCTCGACCAGCAGGCCGAGCGCCTGGGTATCGCTGACCAGTTGATTCTCGGCCTTCAAACGGGCCAACAGTGAGGCGAGGGTGCGCTTCAAGGCGTTCAGCCAAGTGCGGATGCCACGCGCCAGCTTGGGTAGGCGCCCGGCGAGGTTGGACAGATCTTGGAACAGGAAGCGGTAGTGCGCCAGGCGTTCGACGATCAGGTGCAGGAACAGCCAATAGTCCTCGACATCCAAGCGTGCATCGGCGGGCGGGTCGAGCAGCGGCGCCAGCTCACTCTGGAAGCGTTCGAACAGCTCCATGATCAGCGGTTCTTTGCCGTGGAAGTGGTAGTAAAGGTTGCCCGGGCTGATCTCCAGTTCATTGGCGATCTCCAGGGTGGAGACGTTGGGTTCGCCCTGCTGATTGAACAGCGTCAGGGCGCATTCGAGGATGCGGTCGCGGGTTTTCATCCAATCTTCTTATGCAGGCCGCCGGAAGGCGGACGGTAACTGGCCGGGTGGTCTCCGGCCGGCCTTCTCAAAGTTTAAGCCAAGGTCTAACGCACATGCACATAGGTGCCGGGGGCTGCCTCCATCGGCGGATGGTTCTGGCTGCCCAGCGCCAGCCGGGTTTCCCGTTGTTCGCCGGAGCGTTGCTGAATCCATTCCAGCCAGTGCGTCCACCAACTGCCACTGGTCTGCTTGGCGTCGAAGTACCAGGCGCGCGGGTCGGAGCTGAGTTTGCCGCTCTCGAAATAGTTGGCCTTGGGATTGCCCGGAGGATTGAGGATGCTCTGGATATGCCCGCTGTTGGACAGCACGAAGCGACTGTCGCCGCCGAGCAGCAGGGTCGAGCGATAGACCGCGTCCCAGGGCGTGATGTGGTCGTTGATGCCGGCGATGCTGAAGCTGTCGACCGTGACCTTATGCAGGTCGATCGGGGTGCCGCAGACCTCCAGGCCGCCAGGATGGGTGAGCGGGTTGTGCTTGAAGAAGTCCAGCAGATCGCCGTGCAGGGCGGCCGGTAGGCGCGTGTTGTCGTTGTTCCAGTAGAGGATGTCGAAGGCCGGGGGTTGCTTGCCGAGCAGGTAGTTGTTGACCCAATAGTTCCAGATCAGGTCATTCGGACGCATCCAGGCGAAGACCTTGGCCATGTCGCGGCCATCCAGCACGCCTTTCTGATAGGAGCGGCGCTTGGCGGCTTCCAGGGTTTGCTCATCGGCGAACAACATGGCTGGGCTGTCGACCTGACTGTCCAGCAGGCTGACCAGGTAGGTGGCGCTGGAGACCTTGCGCAGCTGCCGTTTGGCTTGCAGGTGGCCTTGCAGGGCGGCGATGCTCAGGCCGCCGGCGCAGGCGCCCATCAGGTGGGCCTCTTTGCTGCCGCTGATGGCGCGGGTCACATCGAGGGCCGCTTCGATGGCCTGGACATAACTCGATAGACCCCACTCGCGATGGCGGGCGTCGGGGTTGCGCCAACTGATGACAAACACCTGTAAGCCGTTTTTCAGCGCGAACTGGACGAAGCTCTTCTCCGCGCTGAGGTCGAAGATGTAGTACTTGTTGATCTGCGGCGGCACGATCAGCAGCGGGCGGGCGTACTGCTTTTCGCTCATCGGCGTGTACTGGATCAGCTCCAACAGCTCGTTGCGAAATACCACCGCACCCGGAGTGGCGGCTAGGTTGCGGCCGACTTCGAAGGCGTGTTTGCTGACCTGGCGAGGCAGGCCGTGGTTGTGCAGGAGGTCGTCGGATAAGTGGCGCAGGCCCTTGAACAGGCTGCTGCCGCCACTGTTGAGCAGCTCCTTGATCGCCAGCGGATTGAGCAAGCTGTTGGAGGGCGCCAGCGCATCGCTGAGCAGGGTCGCGACGAAGCGCGCGCGGGCGCGGTCATCCGCCGGCAGGTTGCTCTCGTCGATCCAGCTGTTCAGCTGCTGCTGCCAGGCCAGGTAGGCCTGCAGGCTGCGGCGATAGAAGGGGTTGAGACGCCAGGCCGGATCGGCAAAGCGTGGATCGTCGGGGTTGTGCTTATGCAAGGTGTCGCCGAGCAGCACGCGGCCCAGCTGGCCGCCGAAGGCCAGCGCATGCTTGGCGCTGTGCAGCGGTCGGCGCAGGCCCTGCAGGGCCAGGGAGCGCACGGTGGCAAACAGATCGCGGCCGCGCAGGCCGAGCATGGCGTTCTGCGCATTTATAAAGGCTGCGGGTACGGGCACAGGATCCGCAGCAGATTTGTCTCGCATGAGGCAACACTCCGTCGTCAAACCATCAAGGGACTCAACGTCAATTGGTAAGCAGCAAGGCTTGTACCAAGGCGCGCCGGAGGTGCATTCCAGACAACCGCGCAAACAAACGACTGTGTTACACGAGGCTCGCTATTGGGTCAAGTGGGTCGGCGTCGTACGGGATGGGTGCGCGGGCTCAAGGCGGTGTTCAATGACCGCGCAGCGGGGTCGGCTGCGGATGCATAACCGCGCGCAGCCGCTCCTCCTGGAGAAACTTCATGATGATCGGCGCGACGGCCTCGGCCCGGGTGATCAAGAACAGGTGACCGTCGTCGATCACGTGCAGCTCGGCATTCGGAATCCGCCAGGCCAGCAGGCGCATGTTGATGAGGGGGATGAGCGGGTCATCGTCGCCGGCCAGCACCAGGGTCGGCTGGCTGATCTTGTGCAGCCAGTGGATGCTGGTCCAGCCGAGGCCGGCGAACAGCTGCCAGTAGTAGCCGAGCTTGCCCGAGGAACGCACTTTGCTGGCGTGCGCCAGGGCCAGATTGGGGTCGCGGCGGAAGGCCCCGCCGTAGATATGCGGGGCGATCTGCACGCCGTAAGACGGCTGGATGTAGCGTCGTGGGCTGGCCATGCGCCAGAGCACCTTGGGCTTGCCCGGCACCATGATGGCGCCGGCCGAGGTGGCGGCGAGCACCAGCTTCTTGCAGCGCTCGGGATAGTCGTGGGCGAACTGTTGCGCCAGGGCGCCGCCCCAGGACACCCCAATCGCATTGACCTGACCGTAATCCAGGTAGTCGAGCATGCGCGCGGCGAGCTTGGCCAGGCCTGGGAAGCGGTAGGGCTGGTTGGGTGTCGAGGAGCCACCGACCCCCGGCACGTCGAAGGCGATCACTTCCTGATCGGGGTCGAGGGCCTGGACGAACGGAAACACCAGCTCCAGGTTGGCGCCGATGCCATTGAAAATCAGCAGCGGGGTCAGGTGCGCCTTGCCCGGGCGGACGGCCGTGCGGATGGTTTGGCCGTCGAGGTCGATGGTGCGAAAAACAAAAGGTAACGGCATGCGCAGAGCCCTATGGATTGAACTGCTGGGAACGCGGTCCAGCGCTTTCCCAGAATGACGAAGCTGGCCTCCCTTGCAGGCTTCGTGGCTGCCGCCCTGGCCGGTAACGGCTGGAGCGGCGGGCGGCACTTCCGAGTGCCGCGGGCAGTGTGACGCAAGCTGTTGCGTTGGGTGCCGGCTCGGTTGTCGAGGCTGCACGCCGAGCGTTCATCCTTGCCTAGCGCTCATGCACGTAAGTGCCCGGCGCCGCCTCGGCAGCCGGATAGGCTTTGTTGCCGAGGGTGCTGGGGGCTTTTTTCAGTTTGCCGGAGCGTTCGGCCATCCAGGCTTGCCAGTGCAGCCACCAGGAGTCGGCATGTTTGGTGGCGTCTTCTTGCCAGACTTTCGCATCAGCCGGCAGCTTGTCGCTGGTCATGAAGCGCGCTTTCGGATTGCCCGGTGGGTTGAGGATGCTCTGGATATGCCCGCTGTTGGACAGCACGAATTCGATCTTGCCGCCGAACAGCCGCGCCGAGCGGTAGCAGGCTTCCCAGGGAGTGATGTGGTCGTTGGTGCCGGCCAGGCAGAAGATGTCCGCGGTCACCTGCTTCAGGTCGATCGGCGTGCCGCAGACTTCCAGGGCCTGTGGCCGCGTCAGTGGGTTGGTTTTGAATAGCTCGATCAAGTCGCCGTGGAAAGCCGCCGGCAGGCGGGTGGTGTCGTTATTCCAGTAGAGGATATCGAACACCGGTGGCTCGTTGCCGAGCAGGTAGTTATTGACCCAATAGTTCCAGATCAGATCATTCGGCCGCATCCAGGCGAACACCTTGGCCATGTCGCTGCCTTCCAGGACGCCGGCCTGATAGGAGCGGCGTTTGGCGGCTTCCAGGGTTTGTTCATTGACGAACAAGGCGACCTGGGTATCCAGCTTGGTGTCCAGCACGCTGACCAGCAGGGTAAGGGCGTTGACCTTCTTCTCGCCGAGCGCCGTGTAATGGCCGAGCAGGGCGGCGGTGGTGATGCCGCCGGAGCAGGCGCCGAGCATGTTGACGTCCTTGCTGCCGGTGATGGCCAGGATCACGTCGATGGCTTCTTTCAGCGCCTCGATATAGGTCGACAGGCCCCACTCGCGCTGGGCCTTGGTCGGGTTGCGCCAGCTGACGATAAAGGTCTGCAGGCCGTTGCGCAGGCAGAAGCGCGCCAGGCTCTTCTCTTGCGACAGGTCGAACACATAGAACTTGTTGATCTGCGGCGGCACCACCAGCAGCGGACGCTCGTGCACTTGTTCGGTGCTCGGCTGGTACTGGATCAGCTCCAGCAGGTCGTTGCGAAACACCACTGAGCCTTCGGTCGTGGCCAGGTTCTTGCCGACCTCGAAGGCATCCATGTTGACCTGGCTGGGCATGCCGCCGTTGTTGACGATGTCCTTGGCCAGGTGGGCGAGGCCATCGAGCAGACTCTTGCCGCCGGTTTCGAAGAAGCGCTTGAGCGCCGCCGGGTTGGCCATGCTGTTGCTCGGCGCCATGGCTTCGGTCATCAGGTTGATCACGAAGTGGCCGCGGTTGGTGTCGGTCTCGGACAGGTTGCTGTCCTCAACCCAGTCGTGCAGTTCTTTGCGCCACGCCAGGTAGCTCTGCAGGTAGCGCTTATACAGCGGGTTCTGACTCCAGGCGGGATCGGCGAAGCGGCGATCACCACCTTCCGGCTGGAGTTCCGAGCTGCCGAGCAGGACGTTTTTCAGCTCCAGGCCGAAGTGGGCAACGTGCTTGGCGCTATGGATCGGTTGCTTGATGGCCTGGGCCAGCACCATGCGGGCAGAAGCCAGAATGTCTTTGCCGCGCAAGCCGATCACCGGGTTGAGGCCCAGGGTGTTTTCCGAGGCTTGACGCTGCAGGTCTTCGTTACTCTTGTTGCTCATCTACGACGCTCCATTGTCCTGAGACGGATACCGGCGTGCGGCTGTGCGCGGTGACACAGGGCTTAGGGCCTAGTACTGCTCGGGTTACCGGGGGCGGAGCGAACTCCGCATCATTCATTGCATGTGGCTGAGCCAAATGCACGGAACCTGCCAGTTCCTTGGTTACCCGAGTTTACGAGTTTTCGCAAGCAGGCCAGTCAGTTGGCCGTGCGCGCGGGAGAGTATGCCGAGACGGATTAGAAAGTTCGCCCTAACCATGGGTGAGTCAGGACTCAGAGCATCAGCTTGACCACCGACTCGGCCGGATCGCGGGATTTTCCGGCCTGCGCCAGTTCGGCGAGGTAATCGGCCCACAGCTGTTCCTGGCGTTGCGCCAGTTGGTCGAGGTAATCCCAGGTGAACAAACCGCTGTCATGGCCGTCATCGAAGCACAGTTTTAGTGCGTACTGCCCGGCCGGCTCGATCTTGTTCAGGCCGACCCCGAGCTTGCCGACTTGCAGTATGGGCTTGCCGTGGCCCTGCACCTCGGCCGAGGGTGAGTGCACGCGGAGGAACTCGGCGGACAGGTTGTAGACCTCGTCGGGCCCATATTTAAGGGTCAGGGTCTTCGAGGCTTTGTGCAGCTCGATGGCCGAGGGAACGCGCATCTTCGAGGCTCCGGCTAGAGGTGGGGCGGCTAAAGCGCTTAACGCTTCAGCCGCCTTGCAGGGCATCCCTACAGAATATAACGCGACAGGTCTTCGTCTTGCGCCAGTTCGCCCAGGTGGCTATTCACATAGGCCGCATCGATATGGATCGGCTTGTCGCTGTGCGCGCTGGCCAGGTCTGAGGCGCTGAACGAGACTTCTTCCAGCAGGCGCTCCAGGACGGTGTGCAGGCGGCGGGCGCCGATGTTCTCGGTCTTCTCGTTGACCTGCCAGGCGATCTCGGCGAGGCGCTTGATGGCGTCCTCGGTGAATTCGATTTCCAGGCCTTCGGTCTTCAGCAGCTCGCGGTATTGCTCGGTCAGCGAGGCGTACGGCTCGGTGAGGATGCGCTCTAAGTCCTGCGGGCTCAGCGCCTTCAGCTCGACGCGGATGGGCAGGCGGCCTTGCAGCTCCGGCACCAGGTCGCTCGGCTTGCTCAGGTGGAAGGCACCGGAGGCGATGAACAGGATATGGTCGGTTTTCACCATGCCCAGCTTGGTGTTCACCGTGCAGCCTTCGATCAGCGGCAGCAGGTCGCGCTGCACGCCTTCGCGGGAGACGTCGATGCCGCCGGAGTTGCCGCGCTTGGCGACCTTGTCGATCTCGTCGATAAACACGATGCCGTGCTGCTCGACCGCCTCCAAGGCGCGAGCCTTGAGTTCTTCCTCGTTGACCAGGCGCGCGGCTTCTTCGTCGCCGACCAGCTTCAGGGCTTCTTTGACCTTGAGCTTGCGGCTTTTCTTTTTACCCTTGCCCATGTTGGAGAACAGGCTTTGCAACTGGTTGGTCATTTCCTCCATGCCGGGCGGGGCCATGATTTCGACGCCGGCCGGATGCTCGGCGACCTCGATCTCGATGTCCTTGTCGTCCAGCTGGCCTTCGCGCAGGCGCTTGCGGAACAGTTGGCGGGTGCTGGAGTCATGGCTCGGCACCGGGTCCTCATTGAAGCCGGGACGTGCCGGCGGCAGCAGTGCATCGAGGATGCGCTCTTCGGCGGCATCTTCGGCGCGGTGGCGGACTCTGACGATCTCCTGCTCGCGCAACAGCTTGATCGCGGCATCGGCCAGGTCGCGGATGATCGACTCGACGTCGCGACCGACGTAGCCCACCTCGGTGAACTTGGTCGCTTCGACTTTGATAAACGGCGCGTTGGCCAGCTTGGCCAGGCGGCGGGCGATCTCGGTTTTACCGACGCCGGTTGGGCCGATCATCAGGATGTTTTTCGGCGTCACCTCGGCGCGCAGCTCGGTCGGCAGCTGCATGCGCCGCCAGCGGTTGCGCAGGGCGATGGCGACGGCGCGTTTGGCCTCGTCCTGGCCGATGATATGGCGACTGAGTTCGTGGACGATTTCGCGGGGAGTCATAGGCATAAGATTTGGCGGGCCTCAGTCAGCGAGGTCCAACTCCTCGATGGTCAGGTAGTGGTTGGTGAAGACGCAGATGTCACCGGCGATACCCAGGGCGGTTTCGGCGATTTCATGGGCGGACAGGTCGGTGTGCATCAGTAGCGCGCGGGCGGCGGCCTGGGCGAACGGGCCGCCGGAGCCCATGGCGATCAGACCCTCCTCGGGTTCGACCACGTCGCCGTTGCCGGTGATGATCAACGAGGCGTCTTTATTGGCGACCGCCAACATGGCTTCCAGGCGGCTCAGTGAGCGGTCGGTGCGCCATTCTTTGGCCAGCTCGACGGCGGCGCGTACCAGGTGGCCCTGGTGTTTCTCCAACTGCCCTTCGAAGCGCTCGAACAGAGTAAAGGCATCCGCAGTGGCGCCGGCGAAACCGGCAATCACCTGGCCGTGGTAGAGGCGCCGGACTTTCTTGGCGTTGGCTTTCATCACGGTGTTGCCGAGGGACACCTGGCCGTCGCCGCCCATGACGACTTTGCCGTGGCGGCGGACTGAAACGATGGTGGTCAAGGGGGAGTCTCCACGCAGCGGGGCGAAATGCCCTAATGGAAACTCATATGGGGGACGCCCGCCGGCATTTCAACCGGCGGGCGTGAGGAGCGGCTTAACGGCTCTGGCGTTGCTGTAACAACAGATTGCTGAAGCCGCTGCCGGCGAGCTTCTTCTGCGCGCTGGTGAGCTGTTCACGGTTGCTGAACGGCCCGACCAGCACCCGGTACCAGGTTTCCTCGCGCACGGTGCCGGACTCCACCTGCACGTTTTGTCCGAGCAGGAGGATCTGCGCGCGCACCTTGTCGGCATCCTCCTGCTTGCGGAACGAACCGGCTTGCAGGAAGTACTGGGTCACCGCGGCTTTGACGGCCACGGTCAGCGGCGGTGGCGTTTCACCTTTCAACGCCGCTTCGGCGCGGGCCGCGTCGGCTTTGGCCAGCTCGGCCGGGGTCGGTGCCGGCGGGGTTTTCTCCGGCACGGCATCCGGTGGGACTATGACTTCGGATTCTGGCAGCAGGGTGTAGAAGTCGTACTTCGGCTTCACCGGTTGCTGTGGAGTTGGCGCGCTAACCGGTGCTTTTGGCGCCGACGCCGTGTTGGCGCCTTGCTGCTCGGGCTTGAGCCGTTTGACCTCGCCACGGCCCGGCTCCAGCTGCATCAAGAACACCATCAGGGCGCCGATGGCCAGGCCGCAGGCCAGCCAGACCCAGCCCGGCACCGGTTGCCGCGGTGGCGCTTGATAGCGGCTGGCGCCGCGCTTGGGTGCGGCTTTCTTCTTGACCGCCAACTTACATGCGCTCCAGAGTTTCCAGACCCAACAGCTCCAGGCCTTGCTTGAGGGTGCGTCCGCTCAGTGCGGCCAGGCGCAGGCGGCTTTGCTGCTGTGCGGGCGACTCCGCGGTGAGGATCGGGCAGTGCTCGTAGAAGCTGGAGAACAAACCGGCCAGCTCATAGAGGTAGGTGCAGAGAATGTGCGGCGTGCCTTTGTCGCCGACGTTGTGCAGTACTTCGCCGAACTGCGCCAGTTTGGTGGCGAGGTCTTGTTCCTGCGGGGCAGCGAGGCTGATCTGGCCGTCGACCTGGGCGTAGTCCTTGCCCAGCTTGCGGAACACGCTGGCCACGCGGGTGTAGGCGTAGAGCAGATAGGGCGCGGTGTTGCCTTCGAAACTGAGCATCTGCTCGAAATTGAAGCTGTAATCGCTGGTGCGGTGCTTGGACAGGTCGGCGTATTTCACCGAGCCGATGCCGACGACGCGGGCGATGGTGCGCAACTCGTCTTCGGCCAGTTCCGGGTTCTTTTCTTTGACCAGCGTGTAGGCGCGCTCTTCGGCTTCATCGAGCAGGTCGATCAGCTTCACCGTGCCGCCATCGCGGGTCTTGAAGGGTTTGCCGTCGGCACCGTTCATGGTGCCGAAGCCCATGTGTTCCAGTTGCATGCCGGGGTGGACGAAGCCGGCGCGGCGTGCCACTTCGAACACCTGCTGGAAATGCAGGGCCTGGCGTTGGTCGACGAAATACAACGCGCGCTCGGCCTTCAGTACCTGGCTGCGGTAGCGCATGGCCGCCAGGTCGGTGGTGGCATACAGATAGCCGCCGCCGGCTTTCTGCACTATCACCGGCAGCGGGTTGCCTTCGGCGTTCTTGAACTCGTCGAGGAACACGCACTGGGCGCCGTTGCTCTCGACCAGCAGGCCTTTGGCCTTGAGGTCGGCAACCACCTGGGCGAGGTCGGCGTTGTAGGCGCTTTCACCTTTGACGTCGGCCGGAGTCAGCTTGACGTTCAGGCGGTCGTAGGCCTGCTGGCAATGCGCCAGGGAAATTTCATTGAAGCGCTGCCACAGGCGCATGCACTCGGGCTCGCCGGCCTGCAACTGCACCACCAGCTCACGGGCACGGTCGGCGAACTCGGCAGACTCGTCGAAACGCTGCTTGGCCGCCCGGTAGAAGCCTTCCAGGTCGGACAGTTCGGTTTCACTGCTTTCCGGTTTTTCCTGCTGCTCTTGTAGATAGCCCAGCAGCATGCCGAACTGGGTGCCCCAGTCGCCGACGTGGTTCTGCCGGATCACCTCGTCGCCGAGGAACTCCAGCACCCGCGCCACGCCGTCGCCGATGATGGTCGAGCGCAGGTGGCCGACGTGCATTTCCTTGGCCAGGTTCGGTGAGGACAGGTCGACCACCACCCGTTGCGCCGGGCCGGCTTTGCGCACGCCAAGTTGGGTATCGGCCAGGGCGGCGTCGAGGCGGCCAGCCAGGGCCTGACTGTCCTGGTAGAAGTTGAGGAAGCCGGGGCCGGCGATCTCGACTTTAGTGATCTGCGGGTTGGCCGGCAGCGCGGCGATCAGCTTCTCGGCCAGCTCGCGCGGCTTCAGCCCGGCCGGTTTGGCCAGCATCAGGGCGATATTGCTGGCGAAGTCGCCGTGGGTTTTGTCCTTGCTGTTTTCGACCTGAATCGCCGGGCTGAGGCCTTGCGGCAGCACGCCTTCGCTGACGAGGCGGGTGAGGGCTTGCTGGATCAACTGGCGAATGGTGTCTTTCATGGTCTGCTCGTGCGGCCATCGGGGCGACAGTGCGCCGGGAAGCGGGTGGAAAATTGGCCATTATCCGTGGCCATGACGGCCTTGCCAACCGCAGTGGTCGGTTGCTCTAACGGGGCGAAGGGTTGAGCGGTGCTTTTGTAGGCGCTGACAGACTCCTAGAACAGGTCTATCGGGTCGACATCCAGCGACCAGCGCACCGCGCGACCCGCAGGCATGGCTTCCAGCGCCAGCAGCCAACTGCCGAGCAGGCGATGCAATGGGGCGCGGGCGTTGGCCTGCAGCAACAATTGCGCGCGATAACGGCCGGCGCGGCGCTCCATCGGCGCCGGCACCGGGCCGAGGAGTTCGATGCCGCCGAGGTTCAGCTCGCGCAGCAGGTGTTCGGCCTCGGTGCAGGCCTCATCGAGAAAACCTTCCGCCTGCCCGGGTTTATGGGCCTCGGCGCGCAGCAGCGCGAGGTGGCAAAAAGGCGGCAGGCCGGCGGCGCGGCGCTCACTCAGGGCCTGTTCGGCGAAGGCGAAATAGCCCTGTTCGGTCAGTTGCACCAATAGCGGGTGGTCGGCCAGGTGGGTCTGGATGATCACCCGGCCAGGCTCTTCCGCGCGGCCGGCGCGGCCGGCGACCTGTACTATCAGTTGGGCCATGCGCTCGCTGGCGCGGAAGTCGGCGGAGAATAGGCCGCCGTCGGCATCCAGAATCGACACCAGGGTCACCCGAGGGAAGTGGTGGCCTTTGGCGAGCATCTGCGTGCCGATCAGGATGCACGGCTCGCCGCGCTGGATGGTGGTGAACAGTTGCTGCATCGCATCCTTGCGCGAGGTGCTTTCGCGGTCGACGCGCAGTACCGGGACATTCGGGAAGAGGATGGCCAGGCGCTCTTCGGCGCGCTCGGTGCCGGCGCCGACCGGGCGCAGATCGACCTTGGCGCATTGCGGGCAGTTGCTCGGCTGGCGTTCGACATGGCCGCAGTGGTGGCAGCGCAACTCGCCCGAGCGCTGGTGCACGGTCATCCGTGCATCGCAGCGCGGGCATTCGGCGAGCCAGCCGCAGTCGTGGCACAGCAGGGTCGGCGCGAAGCCGCGGCGGTTGAGGAATACCAGCACCTGCTGGCCGGCCGCCAGGGTCTGGCCGATGGCCTGCTGCATGGGGCCGGAGATGCCGCTGTCCAGTGGCCGACTCTTGATATCCAGGCGCAAGAAGCGGGGTTGCTGGGCGCCGCCGGCCCGCTGGGTCAGGCGCAGCAGGCCGTAGCGGCCGGCGTGGGCGTTCTGCAGGCTTTCCAGTGAGGGGGTGGCGGAGCCGAGCACGATCGGGATGTTTTCCTGTCGCGCGCGGACCAAGGCCAGGTCGCGGGCATGGTAGCGCAACCCTTCCTGCTGTTTATAGGAGGCGTCGTGCTCCTCGTCGATGATGATCAGCCCCGGGTTCTTCATCGGGGTGAACAGTGCCGAGCGGGTGCCGATGATGATGTCGGCCTCGCCATCGCGCGCCGCCAGCCAGGCGTCCAGCCGCTCGCGATCGTTCACCGCCGAGTGCAGCAGGGCGATGCGGGCATTGAAGCGCCGCTCGAAACGCGCCAGGGTCTGCGGCCCGAGGTTGATCTCCGGAATCAGCACCAGCGCCTGTTTGCCGGCCTCCAGGGTTTCGCGGATCAGTTGCAGATACACCTCGGTCTTGCCGCTGCCGGTCACCCCGGCCAGCAGAAAGGCGTTGAAGCTGTCGAAACCGGCCCGAATCGCCTCGGTCGCCGCGCGTTGCTCGGGGTTCAGCGGCAGCTCCGGCTGCGCCAGCCAGTTGGCGTGGCGCGCGCCCGCGGCGTGGCGGCGGACCTCGATGCGGACCAGGCCTTTCTCGCGCAGCAGTTCGAGGCTGTCTTTATTCAACTGCAACTGGCTGAGCAGTTGGTGCGGCACACCCTGGGGATGCTGCGCGATGGTCGCCAGGGCATCCCGTTGCCGCGGTGCGCGAGCCAGGCGCGGATCGTCGAGGCGGGCGCCTTCGGTCAGATGCCAGAAGCGCTCTTGCCGGGCTTCGGCCGGCTCGCCCTGGCGCAAGAGGGTCGGCAGCGCCCAGCTGAAGGTGTCGCCGAGGCTGTGCTGGTAATACTGCGCCGTCCACAGGCACAACTTGAACAAGGCCGCGGGCAGCGGCGACTGCGCGTCGAGCAGTTGCAGCGCCGCTTTCAGTTTGTCTGCGGGCACCTTGCTGTGATCGCTGACCTCGACCAGAATGCCAATCATCTCGCGTCGGCCGAACGGCACGCGCAGGCGCATACCCGGCTGCAAGGCGGCGCGCTGCAGGCCGGCCGGCGCCCGATAGTCGAACAGGCGGCGCAGCGGCGAGGGCAGGGCGAGGCGCAGAATGGCGTCGGGCACGCGAGGGAGCTCCTGGGCTCTGTTGACGTAAGCGAGGCGCGATCTTAGCACGCAGCCCGACGACGACCGGCGTCGTGAGTGACTTGCGTCGCTGCGGCGCTCTGGTATTATCCGCGGCCTAATTCCGTGCGGTACTCGACAATAGTGTTGGGTGGCGGCACGTCAGACCCGAGGAATACACCATGAAAGCCGATATTCATCCGACCTACGAAGCCATCACCGCCACCTGCAGCTGTGGCAACGTGATCGAAACTCGCTCCACCCTGGCCAAGCCGCTGAGCCTGGACGTGTGCAACGAGTGCCACCCGTTCTACACCGGCAAGCAAAAAGTGCTGGACGTGGGCGGTCGTGTCGACAAGTTCAAGCAGCGTTTTGGTGTGTTCGGCTCCAAGGCCTAAGTGGCTTTGCTGTCTCGGAAGGCCCGATGGGCTTCTCCGCGCTGTTGAAAAAGGCGTCCCTTGCGGGCGCCTTTTTCGTTTCTCTCGCCGCCGTTTTCCCGGCCCAGGCATTGTGTCCGGCGCCGGCCGGGTTGCCGATCGTCGGCGTGCAGCGAGTGGTGGATGGCGACACGCTAAAGCTTAGCGACGGCCGCAGCGTGCGTTTGATTGGCTTGAATGCCCCCGAGCTTGCGCATCACGGGCGTTCGGCCGAGCCCTTTGCCGAGCTGGCCCGGCACCGTCTGCAAGCGCTGGTCGGCGCCAGCGACGGGCGTATCGGCTTGCAACCGGGGCGCGAGGCTAAGGATCACTACGGCCGCACCTTGGCGCACGCCTATGACCGCCAGGGGCGTAATCTGGAGGCGCAGTTGCTGGCCGAGGGTTTGGGCTATCTGGTGGCGGTGGCGCCGAATGTGGCGCTGGTGAGTTGCCAGCAGGCCGCCGAGCGCGCTGCGCGGGCCGCACAACTCGGGCTCTGGCGCAAGTCGCCGGTGCAGACGCCGGAGCAACTGAGTGCCGGTGGCTTCGCCTTGATTCGCGGGCAGGTGGCTAAGGTCGAGCGCAATCGCGGCGGATTGTGGCTGGAGCTGGACGATTCTCTGGTGCTGCATATCGCGCCGAAGTGGCTCGGCCAATTCGATCTCAAGCGCTTGCAGGGCCTGGCTGGCCGGCGGGTTGAGGCGCGCGGCTGGGTGATTGACCGCTCCCGCCGTGGCGGCGTAAAAGCAGGACAAGCCCGCTGGATGTTGCCTCTGACCCATGCGGCGATGCTTGAGGTGTTGCCATGAGTGTGCGTTTGTCGGTTTTGCTGCTGCTGTTGGCAGCGTTGAGTGGTTGTGCCCTGAACCCGGCGACGGGCGAGAGCAACTTCGTGATGATGAGCGAGCAGCAGGAGCTCAATCTCGGTCGCAGTTACAGCCAGGAAATCGCCAAGCAATACCCACGCTATGCCGATGAGAAGCTCCAGGCCTATGTGCAGCAAGTCGGCGAGCGCGTGGCTCAACACAGCCATCGCAGCAACTTGAGCTATCGCTTCACGGTGATCGACAGCCCGGATATCAACGCCTTCGCCCTGCCGGGAGGCTACATCTATATCCATCGCGGGCTGCTCGCCTACCTCAGCTCGGAAGCCGAATTGGCCGCGGTGCTGGGGCATGAGGTCGGCCATGTCACCGCTCGTCACAGTGTCCAGCAGCAGAGCCAGTCGCAGGCCTGGGGTCTGCTGGGGCAGGCGGTCGCGATCGGTACCGGGGTGGGTGCGGCGGGCGATCTGACTGGCGCTTTAGGTTCGGCTTTCGTCCGTGGCTATGGTCGCGACATGGAGTTGCAGGCGGACGGCCTCGGGGCTCAGTACCTGGCGCGCAGCGGCTATGACCCGCAGGCGATGATCGAAGTGGTGGAGGTGCTGAAGAGCCAGGACGACTTCGCCCGCGATCAGGCGGCCAAGAGCGGCCGGCCCGCACCGGCCAGCGGCTACCATGGTTTGTTCGATACCCATCCGGGTAACGATCAGCGGCTGCAACAGGTGGTAGGTCCGGCCCGGGCCCTGGCTAGCGGGCAGCAGGAGGTCAATCGGGAGGTCTTTTTGCAGCACCTGGAGGGCCTACCGTTCGGCGATTCGGAAGCAACCGGCGTGCGTCGGGGTCAGCAGTTCTATCATGCCGGCCTGGGGTTCACCTTGAACTACCCGCAGGGTTGGGCGCTGCTCAATCGGCCCGATGCGCTGATTGGGCATAGCGCGGATCAACAGGCTTTTATCGTCATGAGCCTGGAGCAGGCCAAGCCAGGCCAGACGCCGGCAGAGTTCCTCCGCCAGCGGGCGGGCGGGCGGCGCCTGGCGGCAGAGGAGGAGCTGCAACAGGCGGGGCTGCAAGGTTACACCGCGGTTATGCCTGGGAGTGCGGCGAGGCGTGTGGCGGTGCTCTTCAAGGGGCCACAGGCTTACCTCTTTGTCGCTGCGGTCAAGGCGCCTGCCTCGCTGGAAACCGAGGACGCTAACTTCCTCAAGGTGATCAAGAGCTTTCGCCCGCTTAAGGACGATGAGCGTAAGCTCGCGCAACCGTTGCGGCTGCATATGGTTAAGGCCAAAAACGGGCAAAGCATTTCGGCGTTAGCCCAGGAAAGTAAGCTGCCGGCCGACGCGGAATCCCGTTTGCGCCTGCTCAATCATCTCTATCCAAGCGGCGAGCCGCGTCCTGGCGATTGGCTTAAAGTCTTACGCTAGAGGCCTTGACGCGGCTGACTGCTCAGTCTTGTGAGGTTTCTGCATCTTGCGTATCCTCGGCTGCCTGTCTGTTCAACAGCAAAAAAAGCGGAAATGCCAACATGTCTGATCTGAAAACTGCCGCTCTCGACTACCACGCCAATCCCCGTCCCGGGAAGCTGAGTGTCGAGCTGACCAAACCCACTGCAACCGCCCGCGATCTGTCGCTGGCCTACAGCCCGGGTGTGGCTGAGCCCGTCCGTGAGATCGCCCGCGATCCTGAGTTGGCCTACAAATACACTGGCAAGGGTAACCTGGTAGCGGTGATTTCCGACGGTACAGCGATTCTCGGTCTGGGTAATCTCGGCCCGCTGGCCTCCAAGCCGGTGATGGAAGGCAAGGGTGTGCTGTTCAAGCGCTTCGCCGGCATCGACGTATTCGATATCGAAGTCGACTCGGAAAGCCCGCAGGCCTTCATCGATACCGTTAAGCGCATTTCCATCACCTTCGGTGGCATCAACCTGGAAGACATCAAGGCGCCAGAGTGCTTTGAGATCGAGCGCGCGCTGATCGAACAGTGCGACATTCCGGTGTTCCATGATGACCAGCACGGCACCGCCATCGTCACCGCGGCCGGCATGCTCAACGCCCTGGAAATCGTCGGCAAGACCCTGCCGGAAGCCAAGATCGTCTGCCTCGGCGCCGGCGCGGCAGCCATCTCCTGCATGAAGTTGCTGGTGAGCATGGGGGCGAATATCGAGAACATCTACATGGTCGACCGCAAGGGCGTGATCCACGCTGGTCGCGACGACCTGAACCAGTACAAAGCGGTGTTCGCTCACGAGACGGACAAGCGCTCGCTGTCGGATGCGCTCGACGGCGCCGACGTGTTCGTGGGGCTGTCCGGGGCCAATCTGCTCGGCGCCGAAGACCTCAAGCGCATGGCGTCGAATCCGATCGTGTTCGCCTGCTCGAACCCGGATCCGGAAATTGCCCCGGAACTGGCCCATGCCACGCGCAACGATGTGATCATGGCCACCGGCCGTTCGGATTACCCGAACCAAGTGAACAACGTGCTCGGCTTCCCCTTCATCTTCCGTGGCGCGCTGGACGTTCGCGCGACTCGCATCAACGAAGAGATGAAGATCGCCGCCGCCGTGGCCCTGCGTGAGCTGGCCAAGCTGCCGGTGCCGCAGGAAGTCTGCGACGCCTATGGTGGGATCAAGCTGGCGTTCGGCCGCGAGTACATCATTCCGAAGCCGATGGATGCGCGCCTGATCACCGTGATTTCCGATGCCGTGGCCAAGGCTGCGATCGAGAGCGGCGTGGCGACGCTGCCCTATCCGAAGCACTATCCGCTGAAGTCAGTGGATGACGTGTTCAACGGCTAAGGCGTTTTCGCTTGCACTAAAAAGCCCCGCATCTGCGGGGCTTTTTAGTGCGTGCTGCTACCTCAGAACAGGTCGATAGGCGCGGCTTCGTCAGCCGGGAGTGGGCTGCCGGGTACTGCGAGGTTGGGATCGAGTTCGCTCATCGGTGGCGGTGTGTCCTCACTCTTGAACAGCTCGAAGTAAGCATCCGGCGTGCCCGGCGTAGCGGCGCGACCACTCAGGGGGTCGATCCGCAGGGTTAGCAAGCCTTCCGGCTCGGGCAGCAGATGCGCGGGTTTGTCTTTGAGCGCGGCGCTCATGTAGCTCATCCAGATCGGCAAGGCGACGGTGCCGCCGAACTCGTGGCGACCGAGGCTTTCCGGCTGGTCGAAGCCAGTCCAGACCGTGGTCATGTAGTCGGCGTTGTAGCCGGAGAACCAGCTGTCCTTGGACTCGTTGGTGGTCCCGGTCTTGCCGGCCAGATCGCTGCGGCCCATCGCCAGAGCGCGGCGCCCGGTACCGCGTTTGATCACGTCCTGCAGCAGGCTGGTCATGATGTAGCTGGTGCGGGCATCGACGATCCGCTCGGCGACCACGGGCTCCAGGTTGGGCGCAGGGGCCTCGGCAGTGTTTTCGCTGTTGGGGGCTGGAGGCTCGGTCGTAGTCGCGGTGCCAGCCTGGGCCGTCGCGCCGCTGGGAACCCTGGCGGGATTGGCGATATACAGTGGCTCGCCGTTACGGCTATGGATGCGTTCGATCAGATAGGGTTGCACCTTGTAACCACCATTGGCGAAGGTGCTCCAGCCGCCGGCGATCTCCAATGGTGTCAGGTTGGCGGTGCCAAGGGCCAGGGAGAAGTTACGTGGCAAGTCCTGCTTATTGAAGCCGAAGCGGCTGACGTAATTCAGGGTGTATTCGATGCCGATGGCTTGCAGTAAGCGAATCGAAACCAGGTTGCGCGACTTGTACAGGGCTTCGCGTAGGCGGATCGGGCCGAGGAAGGTGTTGGTGTCGTTTTGCGGGCGCCAGGCTTCGTCCATGCCGGCTTCCTGGAACACTATGGGCGCATCATTCACCAGGGTCGCGGCGGTGTAGCCCTTGTCTAGCGCGGCGCTATAAATGAAGGGTTTGAAACTAGAGCCGGGCTGGCGCTTGGCTTGAACGGCGCGGTTGTAGTTGCTCTGATCGAAGGAGAAACCGCCCACCAGGGCGCGGATAGCTCCGTTTTGCGGGTCCAGAGAGACCAGCGCGCTTTGCGCGGCAGGCAACTGGCTGAAGAGCAGGCTGCCATCCTCTTGGCGCAGGACGCGGATCAGGTCGCCAACCTGGGTGACATCTTCGGGCCGCTGGGGGCGTGGGCCGAGGCTGTTGGTGTTGAGGAATGGGCGCGCCCATTTCATGCTGTCCCAACTCACCGCCTCTTCCTGGCCGCTGCGGGTCAGCACTAGAATTCCGCTTTTTTCCACTTGGCTGACGATCGCGGGCTCGAGGCCATTCAATGTTTTCTGTTTGGCTAGCTCCAGTTGCCAGGCCTCGCGGGTCATGCCTGGGAGGCGCGTCTCTGGGCCGCGATAGCCATGACGTTGATCGTAATTGATCAGTCCGCTGCGGACTGCGCTGTTGGCCGCTTCCTGCAATGTGCTGGGAACCGTGGTGGTGACATGGAAGCCTTCCGTGTAGGCATCACTGCCATAGCGCCCAACCATTTCGGCGCGCGCCATTTCCGCGACATAAGGGGCTGCGAGCTCCGGCGTGGGGACATGGTAGCTGGCATTGATCGGCTCATGGAGGGCGGCCTGATAGCGCGCCTCGTCAATCTTGCCAAGCTTGTACATGCGACCAAGAATCCAGTCGCGACGTTCTTGGCTGCGCTGCGGATTCACTAATGGGTTGAAGCGCGACGGCGCTTTGGGTAGCCCGGCGATCATTGCCATCTGCGCCAGGCTGAGGTCGCGCATGGACTTGCCGTAATAAACCTGAGCCGCGGCTTCGATGCCGTAAGCGCGGTTGCCCAGGTAGATCTTGTTAACGTAGAGCTCAAGGATTTCATCTTTGCTGAGCTCGCGCTCAATCTGTAACGCAAGAAGGATTTCATTGATCTTGCGCGAAAAGCTCTTTTCGCTGGTGAGGAAGAAGTTTTTCGCCACCTGCATGGTGATGGTGCTGCCGCCAGACTGAATCTGACCGCTTTTTAATAATTGCGTGGCAGCGCGCATCAGGCTGGTAAGGTCGACGCCATAATGATTGGCGAAGTTGTCATCTTCGGCGGATAGCAGGGCTTTGATGAAATCGGGTGGAATGTCGGCGAAGCGGATGGGCGAGCGGCGCATCTCGCCAAATTCGGCAATCAGCTTGGCGTCGCTGCTATAGACCCGGAGGGGAATCTGCAGTTGAATGCTGCGGAGCGATTCGACGGAGGGCAGGCTAGGGCTCAGGTAGAGAAAAGCGCCGCTGAAACTGAGCAACAGCCCACAAAAAACGGCGACACAGCACCACCAGAAAAACTTCAGCAGACGCATCAAGATTTTTGGATTTCCAAATAAAAGAAAGAGTTAAGCGGAAGGCGATGTTAAAAGGGAAAAACTGTTCACATTATAAGCGTTTTTTTTCCTGGGTAGCCATTTGCGCTTATGTCAAGACTGTTATTTAATGTGAAAAAACATAAATAGTCCGTAAGTCGCGGATGCCAATAGGAAATCGGTCGTGCTAGGGCTCTTCAATAAGAAAGCGAACACGCTTCTGGGGATCGATATCAGCTCGACCTCAGTCAAGCTCCTTGAATTGAGTCGCTCAGGAAGCCGCTACAAAGTAGAGGCCTACGCTGTCGAGCCACTCCCCCCAAATGCTGTGGTCGAGAAAAATATCGCTGAGCTGGAAGGCGTGGGGCAGGCGTTATCTCGAGTCTTGGCCAAGGCCAAGACAGGGGTGAAAACGGTAGCGGTAGCGGTCGCTGGTTCGGCCGTCATTACCAAAACCATCGAGATGGAGGCGGGCCTCTCAGACGATGATCTGGAGAGCCAGCTGAAGATCGAAGCCGACCAGTACATTCCTTATCCGCTCGAAGAGGTCGCGATCGACTTCGAGGTGCAGGGGCCTTCGGCGCGCAATTCTGAACGGGTCGATGTGCTGCTTGCAGCATGCCGTAAGGAAAACGTCGAAGTTCGTGAGGCGGCACTTGCGCTGTCCGGTATGACGGCGAAAGTCGTCGACGTCGAGGCTTATGCTCTCGAGCGGGCTTACGGCTTGCTGGCGGCTCAGTTGGGGAGCGGGCATGACGAGCTGACAGTCGCGATCGTCGATATCGGGGCGACCATGACCACGCTGAGCGTGTTGCACAATGGTCGGACGATTTATACCCGTGAGCAGCTCTTCGGCGGCAAGCAGCTAACCGAAGAGATTCAGCGTCGTTATGGGTTGTCCGTAGAGGAGGCTGGGCTTGCCAAGAAGCAGGGCGGCCTTCCAGATGACTACGACAGCGAAGTGTTGCAGCCGTTCAAAGAGGCGGTGGTGCAGCAGGTTTCCCGTTCGTTGCAGTTTTTCTTCGCGGCTGGCCAGTTTAATGATGTCGATTACATCCTGTTGGCGGGGGGTACGGCCTCGATTCCCGATCTGGACCGGCTGATCCAACAAAAAATCGGTACGCAGACCCTGGTGGCAAATCCCTTCGCTGATATGGCGCTTAGTGGCAAGGTCAATGCGGGGGCTTTGGCAAGTGATGCTCCGGCGCTGATGATTGCTTGTGGTCTGGCGATGAGGAGTTTCGACTGATGGCGCGCATCAACCTACTTCCCTGGCGGGAGCAGCTGCGCGAGGAGCGCAAGCAACGCTTTCTGGTCACATTGGCCGGCGTATTGATCGTGGCAGGCGGCACGGTTTTTCTCGGCGACCAGTATCTGAATGGCGCCATCGAACAACAAAACGCTCGCAATGACTATGTGCGTAAAGAAATCGCAGTGCTGGATGCGCGCATTAAAGAAATCAGTGAGCTTAAGACGCGCCGTCAACAGCTTCTAGAGCGGATGAAGATTATTCAGGATCTTCAAGGCAATCGTCCAATTATTGGGCGGGTATTCGACCAGCTGGCGCGCACTTTACCTGATGGTGTCTACTTCAGTGCGCTGAAAATGACAGGTAAAAACATCGCCATTGAAGGGGCGGCTGAGTCGAATAATCGGGTCTCTAATTTGATGCGTAATCTGGATGCTTCGCAGTGGCTGGATGCACCTAACCTGACCGCGGTCAAGGCTATTACCGCGGGGGCGCTAGATCAGGCCAATATCTTCCAGCTGACCGTGCAGCAAACGCAGCCGTCGATTGAAGCAGAAGGAGCCAAGAAATGAGCCTGGCTGACTCTCTCGAGAATTTGCGCAAGATTAACCTTGGGGATCTTGATGTTAATAATCTAGGTTCCTGGCCGGCTGCGGTTAAAGTTATAGCGTGCTTTTTATTGCTGGTTGCGGTATTGGCATTGGGCTACAACTTCCATCTTAAGGATCTGCAAGCGCAGTTGGAGCGGCAGCGTAGTGAGGAAGAGACCCTCAAGCAGCAGTTCTCCACGAAGGCCTTTCAAGCCGCCAATCTAGAGGCTTATAAAGAGCAAATGAAAGAGATGGAGGTCTCTTTTGGTGCTCTGTTGCGACAGTTGCCTAGTGATACCGAGGTGCCTGGATTGCTGGAGGATATAACTCGTACAGGTCTGGGTAGTGGGTTGGAGTTTGAGGAAATAAAACTGCTGCCGGAAGCCGCACAGCAGTTTTATATCGAGTTGCCAATACAGATTTCAGTTGTTGGCGCTTATCACGATCTGGCGACCTTTGTCAGTGGTGTGGCCAGTTTGCCGCGAATCGTGACTCTGCATGATTTCGAGATTAAACCACTTAGTGCGGACAGTACCCCAAAGTTGCGCATGAATATTCTCGCCAAGACTTACCGTTATAACGATAAGGGGCTGAAAAAATGAAGAGCTCCCGTCTGATGTTGTGCGGTCTGTTGCTGGTTAGTTTGGCCGGCTGTGGTTCGAGTGGCGACTTCAATGATCTTCAGGCCTACATGGATGAGGTTCGTGCTCGCCCTAAGGGTTCTATTGAACCCTCACCGAAGTTTCAGCCGTACGAGGCGTTTACTTACAGCGCAGCTGCGTTGCGGCCGCCGTTCCAGCCGCCAGTGAAAATTGATCTGGTTAGCCGGCCGAAAGGCTCTCAAGAGATCAAGCCTGATGAGACTCGGGTCAAACAGTTTCTGGAGGGCTTCAATATTGAAGTCTTTGAGATGGTAGGAACGCTCTCTAACGATAGCGGAATGTTCGCTCTGGTTAATGGTGCTGGTGGTGTGCACAGGGTGAAAGTGGGTGATTACCTGGGGCGCAACAATGGTCGCATCTTGGCAATTAATGAAGCGAAAGTCGATGTGATCGAAATTGTTCCTGATGGTGAAGGCGGCTGGCTGGAGCGGCCGCGAAGCCTCTCTCTCAAGGAGCGCTCTTAAGGGCGGGGTGAAGTATGAAAAATAATTACCGGTCGGTACAACGGAACCTGAGAATGAATAGCTCTCTTTCGCGCCTCTGCATGTCCCTGTTAGTTGCTGTGATGTCGCCGGCCCTGCTGGCGGCCAGTCTGCAAACTCTTGATGTCGCGGCGTTGCCTGGTGATCGGGTGGAGCTAAAGCTGGCGTTTGACGAACCCGTGACGGCGCCGCGTGGCTACACCATCGAACAGCCTGCACGTATTGCTCTTGATTTGCCGGGCGTAACCAGTCGACTGGGTTCGAAGAATCGTGAGTTAGGTGTCGGTAATGCTCGCAGTGTTACGGTGGTCGAGGCCAAGGACCGCACGCGACTGATTATTAATCTTTCGACCTTGGTTCCCTACAGCACTCGCGCTGAAGGCAATAATCTGTATGTCGTAGTGGGTGATAGTGCAGGCAATGTTGCAGCTGCCGCCCCCGTTGTTGCGCCTGTTAATATGCAGGCCCAAGTAACTTCGAAAAAAACCTACGCGCCCGTTGGCAAGGCGATTAGCAATATCGACTTCCAGCGCGGCGAGCAGGGTGAGGGTAATGTTGTTATCGAGCTGTCGGATCCTTCGGTAAGTCCAGATATTCAAGAGCAGGGTGGCAAAATTAGCTTGAGCTTTGCGAAGACTCAGTTGCCAGAATCTCTGCGCGTACGTTTGGATGTCAAGGATTTCGCAACTCCGGTCCAGTTTGTCAGTGCTGCTGGGGCAGGAGATAAAGCAACTATTACTATCGAGCCGACGGGGTTCTATGACTACTTGGCTTATCAGACGGATAATAAGCTGACAGTCAGTGTCAAGCCGCTAAGTCAAACAGATGTAGAGAAGCGTAAGGCAGAGCGTTTTGCCTATAGCGGCGAGAAGCTTTCCTTGAACTTTCAGGATATTGATGTTCGCTCGGTCTTGCAGTTGATTGCCGACTTCACGGATTTGAATTTGGTGGCGAGCGACACCGTGCAAGGTAATATCACCCTGCGCTTGCAAAATGTACCGTGGGATCAGGCGTTAGATTTGGTGCTGAAAACCAAAGGTCTCGATAAGCGCAAGGTGGGCAATGTCCTGCTGGTTGCGCCGGCGGATGAAATTGCGGCTCGTGAGCGCCAGGAGCTGGAGTCGCAGAAGCAAATTGCTGAGCTTGCGCCCCTGAGTCGCGAATTGATTCAGGTTAACTATGCGAAGGCTACAGATATTGCGAAGCTCTTCCAGTCGGTAACCAGCGGTAGCGATAATGCGGATGAGCGGGGCTCTATTACTGTAGATGATAGAACTAATAGCATTATTGCCTACCAGACTCAGAGCAAGCTTGATGAGTTGCGTCGCATCGTGGCACAACTGGATATTCCAGTTCGCCAGGTGATGATTGAGGCGCGGATTGTCGAGGCGAGTGTCGACTATGACAAGGCGCTGGGTGTTGAGTGGCGCGGTGTAAGTGTCGGTGATAATAATTTTGTCGTGGGCGGAAGCAATAGCTTGGTCAAGGGTTCTGATCCACTTGAAATTGACGCCGGTACATTTGTGGATATGGGCGTGACTGGTAATACTTCTGGGTTGAACCTGGGATTCATTACGGATAATACGATTCTTGATCTGGAGTTGTCGGCGATGGAGAAAACCGGAAACGGGGAAGTTGTCTCCCAGCCTAAGGTCGTGACCTCTGATAAGGAAACGGCGAAAATCCTCAAGGGTACTGAAATTCCTTACCAGGAGGCCAGCTCCAGTGGTGCCACTAGCACGTCCTTCAAAGAGGCCTCGTTGTCTCTAGAGGTGACTCCGCAAATCACTCCAGATAGTCGAATTATTATGGAGGTGAAGGTGACGAAGGATGAGCCGGACTTTTCAAATGCCTTGAATGGTGTGCCGCCGATCAAGAAAAACGAGGTCAACGCCAAGGTACTGGTGAGTGATGGGGAAACCATAGTGATCGGTGGCGTCTTCTCCAATACTCAGACCACGTCTGTAGATAAAGTGCCGTTCCTAGGGGATCTGCCCTTCTTGGGGCGTATGTTCCGGCGCGATGTGGTGCAGGATAAGAAGTCCGAGCTGCTGGTGTTCCTCACCCCGCGTATCATGAACAACCAGGCTATTGCTGTGAGCCGTTAATTCAGTGCGAAATTTGATACTCGTAGGCCCGATGGGCGCCGGTAAGAGCACCATCGGGCGGCTGCTTGCTAAAGAGCTGAGACTGCCGTTCAAAGACTCTGATAAGGAAATTGAGCAGCGTACTGGGGCCAATATTCCTTGGATTTTTGATGTCGAGGGCGAGCTTGGCTTTCGTGAGCGCGAGCAAGCGGTGATTGCCGAGCTCTGTGAGTTGGATGGGGTGGTGCTGGCTACTGGTGGTGGTGCCGTCTTGCGGCCAGAAAACCGCTCTGCGCTTCGTACTGGAGGGCGGGTTGTCTATCTGCATACCTCTGTGGAGCAGCAGTTAGATCGCACCTCGCGGGATCGGAATCGTCCCCTATTGCGCACGGCTGACCCGGGTAAGGTGCTAGGTGAGTTGATGCGTATTCGTGATCCGCTTTACCGTGAAATTGCGGATGTGGTGATTGAAACCGACGAGCGTCCGCCGCGCATGGTGGTGCAGGAAATTCTCGAACGCCTCGAGGCGCTGCCTCCACGTTAAAGCGTAAGCGGAATTGCGCTATCCTAGGGCCCTTTTAACGCGGGGGCCCCATGCAAACTCTTCAGGTCGAGCTTGGCGAACGTAGCTATCCCATCTACATAGGGGCAGATTTGCTTGCCCGGGTCGAGCTGTTCGCGCGGCATATCGCTGGGCGGCAAGTGGCTGTCGTTACCAATGAAACCGTAGCTCCCCTCTATTTGGATGCGCTGACTCGGTCGTTAGCGGGCTTCGAGGTGGCTACGGTCATCTTGCCGGATGGTGAGGTCTTCAAGGGCTGGGAGACGCTGCAGACTATTTTTGATGGCTTGCTGACGGCGCGGCATGAGCGCAGCACCACGGTGATTGCCCTGGGCGGCGGCGTGGTCGGTGATATGGCCGGTTTTGCTGCGGCCTGCTATCAGCGCGGTGTCGACTTCATTCAGGTGCCGACCACCTTGCTCTCGCAGGTCGACTCCTCGGTGGGCGGTAAGACCGGGATCAATCATCCGCTGGGCAAGAACATGGTGGGTGCTTTCTATCAGCCGAAAGCGGTGCTGATTGATACCTCGACTCTTGCGACGCTGCCGGCGCGTGAGCTGTCGGCGGGTCTGGCGGAAGTCATCAAATACGGCCTGATCTGCGATGAGCCCTTTCTGGTATGGCTTGAGGCCAATATTGAGGCTTTGCGCGGGCTCGATCAGGCGGCGTTGACCGAGGCGATTGAACGCTCCTGTGCGGCCAAGGCCCGAGTTGTCGGGGCCGACGAGCGTGAGTCAGGATTGCGCGCGACCCTTAACCTGGGCCACACCTTCGGGCATGCCATAGAAACGCAGCAAGGCTATGGTGTCTGGTTGCATGGTGAGGCGGTTGCCGCTGGTACTGTCATGGCTTTGGAGATGTCCAAGCGCCTGGGGTGGATTACGGCTGCCGAGCGCGATCGCGCGATCCGCCTATTTCAGCGGGCAGGGCTGCCGGTGATACCGCCGCAGGATATGACGGCGGATGATTTTCTCAAGCACATGGCGGTCGATAAGAAAGTCCTGGGTGGTCGCTTGCGTTTGGTGTTGTTGCGCCAGATGGGCGATGCCGTAGTGACTGGCGATTTTCCGCGCGAGATTTTGGATGCCACCTTGGCTGCGGATTACCGCGCGTTGGTGGAACAGCTTAAAGACTAAATTGAGAGTCCCATGACTAGTTTGCATGCCGATGAGGCCCTTCTCGGCCATTACCAGTTCAGTCACGATCCTTTTGCGGCGCGTGTGCCCGGCTTTAAGTTTTTCCCGGCGCAACGCAAGCCGGTGCTGGGTCAGCTTCACCATCTGGCGCGTTACAGCCAGTTATTGCTGGTTGTTAGTGGGCCGCAGGGGAGTGGTAAGACCCTGCTGCGCCAAGCGCTGGTGGCTAGCACCAATAAGCAGGCGGTGCATAGCGTGGTGGTCTCTGCCCGTGGTGCGGCTGATGCTGGCGGGCTGATGCGGCAGATTGCCCAGGGTTTGAACTCTTCGCAGTCTGAGGTTCAGGCCGTTTTAGCTCAGGTCGCGCAGCTGTCGTTGACTGGGCAAGAGGTCTATCTGCTGGTCGATGACGCTGAGGCGCTGGATGATTCCGCGCTGGATGCCTTGTTGGTGCTGGCCGCCGGGAATGCCGAGGGGCGACCGCATGTGTTCTTGTTTGGCGACTCCGCACTGCTGCCGCGTCTCGAGTTGCTAGCGGATGGCGAGGAGCGTTTCCATGCCATTGAGTTGCAGCCTTATAGCGAAGATGAAACTCGCGACTATTTGGCACAGCGTCTGGATGGCGCAGGGCAGGGGGTGGAGATTCTGTCCGATGAGCAGGTGGCTGATATCCATCGGCAGTCTGGCGGCTGGCCTGGGGCGATCAATCAGGTTGCGCGCGATACCTTGATCGAGGCGATGCTGGCGCGGCGCGGTGCCGCTCAGCGTCCGGGCTTCAGTTTCAATCTGCCCAAGAAGCATTTGTTGGCGTTGGTCGTGGTCGCTGTGGCTGTTGGCGCCGCTTGGTTAATGCAGGGGCGTACCGATAGTGAGCCGACGGCTCCGTCGGTGGCCCAATTGCCGCTTGGCTCCACGGCCACTCCGGTGGCGGAGGGCATAGCGCCAGCAGTGGAGTCGAATCAAAATGGCCCGGCTATCGAATTTGCCGGCTCGACTCAACCGTTGCCGCTGCCTTTAGTGGGTGAAGCGCAGCCAGTCATTCGCGAGCCTTTGGCTCAGGCCGCCGGCTTGGCGGATGGCGAAGAAGCGGGTGCGACTGAGCCGGCGACCAGCTTGGCGCCACCGGTTGTAACCAGCGTCGCGCCGCCGCTGGGTGTTGTGGCAGGGCCTGCTCCGACTGCTGCTGTTGCGCCGGTAGCTGCACCGGTAGCTCGCCCGGTCCCCGTGCCTGTGCCGAGTCAGCCGACAGGTGCTGCTGTTGCTGTTGTTTCGGCGCCCAAGCCGGCAGCCGCGGCTCCAGCTCCTGTTCCTGCGCCTAAACCGGTTGCAGTGCCGGTGAAGTCAGTCGCTAAGCCAGTGGAAAAGCCGGCCGTTAGTGTGCCGGCGGCAGGAGCTGGCTGGTATCGCAGTCAGGCTGGGACGAAATATGCGCTGCAGATCTTGGGGACTCGTTCGGAGAGCAGTGCTCAAGCCTTTGTGCGTCAGCAGGGCGGCGAGTACCGCTACTTCAAAAAAATGCACCAAGGGCAGCCGCTGTATGTGGTGACCTATGGCAGCTTTGCGACTCGAAATGCTGCGCAGGCGGCAGTCAAGGCCTTGCCGGCCAAGGTTCAGGCGAGCAAGCCCTGGCCGCGTAGTTTTGCCAGTATCCAGCAGGAGGCTCAGGCGCGCTGATGCGCTGAGCGCTCGATCATAATGACTGGGTGGTCGTTAGCACGACCATTCGGTCTAATTCTTCTAAAAAAGCGACATAAGGTTTCGCGGTGTCGCCGCGAGGCATTTGTGAGCCCCTGTGTGGCTGTGTACAATGACCCCCCTTTTGCCTGCGCAAAGCTGGCGCAATGACCTGCGCGCAAGGTAAGTGTTTGAAATAGATAAAGTTTGCCTGGTGAGAGTCCCTATGAAAGCAGGTCTGTACCATCCTGATGAGTTCAAGGATAACTGCGGCTTCGGCCTGATCGCCCATATGCAGGGCGAGGCGAGTCATCACTTGCTGCAGACGGCCATCGAAGCCTTGACCTGTATGACTCACCGCGGCGGGATCAACGCCGACGGTAAGACCGGGGACGGCTGTGGCCTGCTGATGCAGAAGCCGGATGCCTTCCTGCGCGCTATCGCCCAGCAGCAGTTCGGCGTTGAGCTGCCGAAGCAGTACGCCGTGGGCATGGTTTTCCTCAATCAGGACGAAGCCAAGGCCAGCGCCGCCCGTGAAAACATGAATCACGAGATTCAGGCGGCCGGTCTGCAACTGATCGGCTGGCGCAAGGTGCCAGTGGATATCAGCGTGCTGGGCCGCCTGGCCCTGGAGCGCCTGCCGCAGATCGAGCAGGTGTTCATCGGTGGCGAAGGCCTCAGCGACCAGGAGTTCGCGATCAAGTTGTTCTGCGCCCGGCGTCGCTCCTCGGTGACCAACGCGGCCGACAGCGAGCACTACATCTGCAGCCTCTCGCCCAAGACCATCATCTACAAAGGCCTGATGATGCCGGTCGACCTCGCTCAGTTCTTCCCGGACCTGGGTGACGAGCGTCTGCAGACCGCGATCTGCGTGTTCCACCAGCGCTTCTCCACCAATACCCTGCCGAAGTGGCCGCTGGCCCAACCGTTCCGTTTTCTCGCCCACAACGGCGAGATCAACACCATTACCGGCAACCGCAACTGGGCCCAGGCCCGGCGCACCAAATTCAGCAACGATCTACTGCCGGATCTGGACGAGTTGGGGCCGCTGGTCAACCGCGTCGGTTCGGACTCCTCCAGCATGGACAACATGCTGGAGTTGATGGTCACCGGCGGCATGGACCTGTTCCGCGGCATCCGTATGATCATTCCGCCGGCATGGCAGAATGTCGAAACCATGGATGCCGACCTGCGTGCCTTCTACGAATACAACTCCATGCACATGGAACCGTGGGACGGCCCTGCCGGCGTGGTGCTGACGGATGGCCGCTATGCCGTCTGCCTGCTCGATCGCAACGGCTTGCGCCCGGCGCGTTGGGTCACCACGAGCAATGGCTACATCACCATCGCCTCCGAGATCGGCGTCTGGGGTTACCAGCCGGATGAGGTGATCGCCAAAGGTCGCGTCGGCCCGGGGCAGGTGCTTGCCGTGGATACCGAGACCGGTCAGGTGCTGAGCACCGATGATATCGACAACCGCTTGAAGTCGCGCCACCCCTATAAGCAGTGGCTGCGCAAGAGCGCTGTGCGTATTCAGGCGACCATGGAAGACGACCATGGTGTGGCCAGCTATGACGCCGAGCAGCTCAAGCAATACATGAAGATGTTCCAGGTCACCTTCGAAGAGCGTGATCAGGTGCTGCGGCCGCTGGCCGAGCAGGGCCAGGAAGCCGTCGGCTCGATGGGCGACGATACGCCGATGGCGGTGTTGTCCCGGCGCGTGCGTTCCACCTACGACTACTTCCGTCAGCAGTTCGCCCAGGTCACCAACCCGCCGATCGACCCGCTGCGCGAAGCCATCGTGATGTCGCTGGAGATCTGCCTGGGCGCCGAGCGCAATATCTTCGAGGAATCGCTGGCCCATGCCAGCCGCGTCATCCTCAGCTCGCCGGTGATCTCGCCGGCCAAGTGGCGTTCGCTGATGGCCCTGGAAACGCCGGGCTTCGAGCGCCAGGTCATCGACCTCAACTACGACGAGAGCCTCGGCCTCGAGGCGGCGGTACGCAATGTCGCGGATCAGGCGGAAGAGGCCGTGCGTGGCGGCAAGACCCTGCTGGTGCTGACCGACCGGCATATCGCTCCGGGTAAATTGCCGATGCATGCCTCGCTGGCCGTGGGTGCCGCGCATCACCGTCTGGTGGAAAAAGGCCTGCGTTGCGATTGCAACATCCTGGTGGAAACCGCCACCGCCCGCGACCCTCACCACTTTGCGGTGTTGATCGGCTTCGGTGCTTCGGCGGTTTACCCGTACCTGGCCTACGAAGTGCTGGCGGATCTGATCCGTACCGGTGAAGTGCTCGGCGACCTCTATGAGGTGTTCAAGCACTACCGCAAAGGCATCTCCAAAGGCCTGCTGAAGATCCTCTCGAAGATGGGCATCTCCACCGTGGCGTCCTACCGCGGTGCGCAGCTATTCGAAGCCGTCGGCCTGTCCGAGGAAGTGGTCGAGTTGAGCTTCCGCGGCGTCGCCAGCCGGATCAAAGGTGCGCGCTTCGTCGATATCGAGGCCGAACAGAAGCTGCTGGCCAATGAGGCCTGGAACAACCGTAAAGCGATCCAGCAGGGTGGCCTGCTGAAGTTCGTCTACGGCGGCGAATACCACGCCTACAACCCGGATGTGGTTAACACCCTGCAAGCCGCAGTGCAGCAGGGCAGCTATGCGAAGTTCAAGGAGTACACGACCCTGGTGGATACTCGCCCGGTGTCGATGATCCGCGACCTGCTCAAGGTCAAAGTGCTCGATCAGCCGCTGGCACTCGACCAAATCGAGCCGCTGGACGCCATTCTCAAGCGCTTCGACTCCGCCGGCATTTCCCTCGGCGCCCTGTCGCCCGAAGCCCATGAAGCCATTGCCGAAGCCATGAACCGCATCGGTGCGCGCTCCAACTCCGGTGAGGGTGGCGAAGACCCGGCCCGTTACGGCACCGTGCGCAGCTCGAAGATCAAGCAGGTGGCGACCGGCCGTTTCGGCGTCACGCCGGAGTATCTGGTCAACGCCGAAGTGCTGCAGATCAAGGTCGCCCAGGGCGCCAAGCCCGGCGAGGGCGGTCAGCTGCCGGGTGGCAAGGTCAACGGCCTGATCGCGCGCCTGCGTTATGCCGTGCCTGGCGTGACCCTGATTTCGCCGCCGCCGCACCATGACATCTACTCCATCGAAGACCTCTCGCAGCTGATTTTCGACCTTAAACAAGTCAACCCGGCCGCCTTGGTCTCGGTGAAATTGGTGGCCGAGGCGGGCGTCGGCACTATTGCCGCCGGTGTCGCCAAGGCTTACGCCGACCTGATCACCATCTCCGGTTACGACGGTGGCACCGGTGCTTCGCCTATCACCTCGATCAAGTACGCCGGCGCGCCGTGGGAACTCGGCCTGGCCGAAACCCACCAGACCCTGCGCGGCAATGACCTGCGCGGCAAGGTCCGGGTGCAGACCGACGGTGGCCTGAAAACCGGCCTCGACGTGATCAAGGCGGCCATCCTCGGCGCCGAAAGCTTCGGCTTCGGCACCGCGCCGATGATCGCCCTGGGCTGCAAATACCTGCGGATCTGCCACCTGAACAACTGCGCCACCGGCGTAGCCACCCAGAACGACAAGCTGCGCAAGGATCACTTCATCGGCACCGTCGACATGGTGGTGAATTTCTTCACCTACGTCGCCGAGGAAACCCGTGAGTGGCTGGCCAAAGTGGGCGTGCGCAGCCTGGAAGAGCTGATCGGGCGTACCGATCTGCTGGAAATGCTGCCGGGCGAAACCGAGAAGCAGCAGCATCTGGATCTGACTCCGCTGCTCGGCAGTGACCATATCCCGGCCGACAAGCCGCAGTTCTGCCAGGTTGACCGCAACCCGCCGTTCGACCTCGGCAAACTCGCCGAGCAGATGGTCGAATTGGCCAAGCCGGCCATCGACGGCCTGACTGGCGCCGAGTTCGATCTGGGCATCTGCAACTGCGACCGTTCCATCGGCGCCCGGGTCTCGGGTGAAATCGCTCGAGTGCACGGCAACCAGGGCATGGCCAAGGCGCCGATCACCTTCCGCTTCAAGGGCACTGCCGGGCAGAGCTTCGGCGTGTGGAACGCCGGCGGTCTGAACCTCTACCTGGAGGGCGACGCCAACGACTACGTCGGCAAGGGCATGACCGGCGGCAAGCTGGTGATCACCCCGCCCAAGGGCAGCCCGTTCAAGACCCAGGACAGCGCCATCATCGGCAACACCTGCCTGTACGGTGCCACCGGCGGCAAGCTGTTTGCCGCGGGTACGGCCGGCGAGCGTTTCGCCGTGCGTAACTCCGGTGCGCACACAGTGGTCGAAGGTACCGGAGACCACTGCTGCGAGTACATGACCGGCGGTTTTGTCTGCGTACTGGGCAAGACCGGCTACAACTTCGGCTCCGGCATGACTGGCGGTTTCGCCTACGTACTGGACCAGGACAACAGCTTCGTTGACCGGGTGAACCACGAACTGGTGGAAATCCAGCGGATCAGCGGTGAGGCCATGGAGTCCTACCGTAGCCACTTGCAGCGCGTGCTTGCCGAGTATGTTCAGGAAACTTCCAGCGAGTGGGGCCGCAACCTCCTGGAAAACCTCGACGACTACCTGCGCAAGTTCTGGCTGGTCAAGCCGAAGGCCGCCAGCTTGGGGTCGCTGCTCTCCAGCACCCGTGCCAACCCACAATAATTTGCGCCTAGGGGGCGTGGTCGCAGAGCTAACGCGACTCGTGATTAGCGTGACCACGCCCTACAGCTTGATGAGGTTTTAAAATGACTGAACGTCTGAATAACGACTTCCAGTTCATCGAGGTCGGGCGCAAGGATCCGAAGAAGAAGCTCTTGCGCCAGCGCAAGAAGGAATTCGTCGAGATCTACGAGCCCTTCAAGCCAGCGCAAGCCGCAGACCAGGCGCATCGCTGCCTGGGGTGCGGCAACCCGTATTGCGAATGGAAGTGCCCGGTGCACAACTACATTCCGAACTGGCTCAAGCTGGTTTCGGAAGGCAACATCCTGGCCGCCGCCGAACTGGCGCACCAGACCAATACCCTGCCGGAAGTCTGCGGCCGCGTATGCCCGCAGGATCGTCTGTGCGAGGGTGCCTGCACCCTCAATGACGGCTTCGGCGCGGTCACCATCGGTTCGGTGGAGAAGTACATCGCCGATACCGCGTTCGCCATGGGCTGGCGTCCGGACATGTCCAAGGTCAAACCGACCGGCAAGAAGGTCGCGATCATCGGTGCCGGTCCGGCGGGTCTCGGCTGTGCCGACGTGCTGGTGCGTAACGGCGTGAGTCCGGTGGTGTTCGACAAGCACCCGGAAATCGGCGGTCTGCTGACCTTCGGCATTCCCGAATTCAAGCTGGAAAAAACCGTACTCAGCCGTCGCCGGGAAATCTTCACCGGCATGGGCATCGAGTTCCGCCTGAACACCGAAGTCGGCACCGACGTAACTGTCGAGCAGTTGCTGGCCGACTACGATGCGGTGTTCATGGGCATGGGCACCTACACCTACATGAAGGGCGGCTTCCCCGGCGAGGATCTGCCGGGGGTGTATGACGCCCTGGACTTCCTCATCGCCAACGTCAATCGCAACCTCGGTTTCGAGAAGGCGGCGGAAGACTTCATCGACATGAAGGGCAAGAAGATCGTGGTGCTGGGCGGTGGCGACACCGCGATGGACTGCAACCGCACCTCGATTCGCCAGGGCGCCAAGGCCGTGACCTGCGCCTATCGTCGCGACGAAGAGAACATGCCGGGCTCGCGTAAAGAGGTGAAGAACGCCAAGGAAGAAGGGGTGAAATTCCTCTACAACCGTCAGCCCATCGCCATCGTCGGCGAGGACAAGGTCGAAGGCGTGAAGGTGGTCGAGACCCGTCTCGGCGAGCCGGATGCCCGTGGCCGTCGCAGCCCTGAGCCGATTCCGGGTTCGGAAGAGATCATCCCGGCCGACGCCGTGATCATCGCCTTCGGCTTCCGTCCAAGCCCGGCGGACTGGTTCGAGCAGCACGAGATCAGCATCGACAACCAGGGTCGGGTGGTGGCGCCGGAACAGTCGCAGTTCAAGCACCAGACCAGCAACCCGAAGATCTTCGCCGGTGGCGACATGGTGCGTGGTTCCGATCTGGTGGTGACCGCGATCTTCGAGGGTCGCCAAGCTGCGGAAGGGATCTTGGATTACCTCGGAGTCTGAGGTTGGTGTAGGGCGGATGTCGCTTTTCACATCCGCCAGCCCGGCGCGCAAAAGGTGGATGTTGAAAAGCGACATCCACCCTACCGCTCGCATGGCCAGACAGCGTTGCGAGCGAGTCAAATCGTCGCGCTAGATAAAAGGCACGGCCCTCGCCGTGCCTTTTGCTGTGCGCTCTGCGAAAATGCCCACACTTTTTTGCTGGACGCTGCCATGACTGCCTTGAAGAACGACCGCTTCCTTCGTGCCCTGCTCAAGCAACCCGTCGACGTCACCCCGGTGTGGATGATGCGTCAGGCCGGTCGCTACCTGCCGGAGTACCGCGCCAGCCGCGCCAAAGCCGGTGACTTTATGAGCCTGATGCAGAACCCCGAGTTCGCCTGCGAAGTCACCCTGCAGCCGCTGGATCGCTACCCGCAACTGGATGCGGCGATCCTCTTCTCCGACATCCTGACCATTCCGGATGCCATGGGGCAGGGGCTGTATTTCGAGACCGGTGAAGGCCCGCGCTTCAAGAAGGTCATCGGCACGCTGGCCGATGTCGAGGCGCTGCCGATTCCCGATCCGGAACAAGACCTCGGCTATGTGATGAACGCCGTGCGCACCATCCGTAGCGCGTTGAATGGCCGCGTACCGCTGATTGGCTTCTCCGGCAGCCCCTGGACCTTGGCCACCTATATGGTCGAAGGCGGTTCATCGAAGGACTTCCGCAAGTCCAAGGCCATGCTCTACGACAACCCGCAAGCCATGCACCTGTTGCTCGACAAGCTGGCGCAGGCGGTGACCGCTTATCTGAACGGGCAGATCCTCGCCGGTGCCCAGGCCGTGCAGATCTTCGACACCTGGGGCGGCAACCTGTCCGCTGCGGCGTACCAGGAGTTCTCCCTGGCCTATATGCAGAAGATAGTCACGGGCCTGATCCGCGAACACGACGGCCGCAAGGTGCCGGTGATCCTCTTCACCAAGAACGGCGGTCTGTGGCTGGAGGACATGGCGGCCACCGGCGCCGATGCCCTGGGCCTGGACTGGAGCTGCGACATCGGCGACGCCCGCCGTCGCGTCGGCGACCAGGTGGCCCTGCAAGGCAACATGGACCCGACCGTGCTGTACGCCCAGCCTGCCGCGATCCGTGCCGAAGTGGAGCGGATTCTCGCCAGCTACGGCAAGGGCAGCGGCCATGTCTTCAACCTCGGTCATGGCATCACCCCGGAAGTCGACCCCGCTCACGCGGGCGCCTTTCTCGAGGCGGTGCACGAGCTCTCGGCGCAATATCATCTTTGAGTGATCCCAATAAAAAAGGGCCGCTGATGCGGCCCTTTTTCATTGTCCTTCACCCAATACCGGCGAGTGGATAGTTCGGGTGTTGTCCCCGTCGCTCCAACCGTTGCGTAGGGGTGGAAATCCGTAAAGCGGTTTTCCACCGGGGGACCCGGTTGCTTCGTTGGTGGATAAAAGAGCGTTATCCACCCTACGTTGCCAAGGAGTTTGCCCAGCGAATGCTGGAGGGCCACACAGGGAAACCTGGCACCGATGACGGGCTCGATAACGCAGGCTTCAGCGCCAGCGCCGGAAGATCAACGAGGTGTTGACCCCGCCAAAGGCGAAGTTGTTGTTCATCACGTACTCGTTGCTCATCTGCCGCGCCTCGCCGCGCAGGTAGTCCAGCTCGCCGCAGGCCGGGTCGATGTGCTCGAGGTTGAGGGTGTGGATGTAGCTGTCGCGGTTGAGCATCTCGATGCTGAACCAGGACTCCAGCGCGCCGCAGGCTCCAAGGGTGTGGCCGAGAAAACTCTTCTGCGAGCTGATCGGCATGCGTGCGCCGAACAGGCTGCTGGTGGCCAGGCTCTCGGCGATGTCGCCTTGTTCGGTGGCGGTGCCGTGGCCGTTGACGTAGCCGATGGCGGCAGGCGGCAGGTGGGCATCTTCCAGCGCCAGCTGCATCGCCCGGCGCATGGTCAGCTGTTCCGGTTTGGTGGCGTGCTGGCCGTCGGCATTGCTGCCAAAACCGACGATCTCGGCATGGATCCGCGCGCCACGGGCGAGGGCGTGCTCCAGCTCTTCGAGCACCAGGATGCCGGCGCCCTCACCGATCACCAGGCCATCGCGGCCGCTGTCATAGGGGCGTGGCGAGGTGTGCGGGGCATCGTTTTTCAGGCTGGTGGCATAGAGCGCGTCGAAGACCATGGCCTCGGTCGGGCAGAGTTCTTCGGCACCGCCGGCGAGCATCAGCGGCAGGCGGCCGAACTTGATCGCCTCATAGGCATAGCCGATACCCTGGCTACCGCTGGTGCAGGCGCTGGAGGTCGGAATCAGCCGGCCCTTGAGGCCGAAGAAGATGCTGATATTGGCCGCCGTGGTGTGCGGCATCATGCGGATATAGGAGTTGGCATTGAGGCCATCGGCGACCGAGTTGATAAGCATATTGCCGAAGGTTTTCATCTCGTCGGTGCTGCCGGTGGACGAGCCGCAAGCCACCCCCATCCGCCCATCCTGAATGCTCGGGTCATCCAGCAGTCCGGCATCCGCCAGCGCTTGCTCGGCGGCCAGCACCACCAGCCGCGAGACCCGGCCCATGCTGCGCAGTTGCTTGCGGGTCCAGGTCTTGGGCACGGCGAAATCGTCGATCGGCCCGGCCAGGCGGGTGTTCAACTCGGTGAAGCGATCCCATTCGTGCATCCGCCGAATGCCGCTGCGGTTGGCGCGGAAATTCGCCTCGATGCTGGCCCAGTCGCTGCCGAGCGAGGTGATGCCGGCCATGCCGGTGACGACCACGCGCTTCATCAGCAGAGCCCTCCGTTGACCGCGAGGACTTGGCGGGTGATATAGGCCGCCTCATCCGACATCAGAAAATTCACCGCGCCGGCGACTTCCTCCGGCGTGCCCAGGCGTTGGGCCGGGATCAGCTTGAGGATCTCCTCGACCGGCACCTGCTCGTCCAGCAGGGCGGTGTCGATCAGCCCGGGGGCGACGCAGTTGACCGTGATCTTGCGCTTGCCCAGTTCGATCGCCAGGGCCTTGGCCGCGCCTATCACGCCGGCCTTGGAGGCGCTGTAGTTGACCTGGCCGCGGTTGCCGATCAGCCCGGACACCGAGGTGATGCAGACGATCCGCCCCGGTTTGCGGCGGCGGATCATCGGCATGATCAGCGGCTGCAGGATGTTGTAGAAACCGTCCAGGTTGGTGCGCATGACCAAGTCCCAGTCCTCTTCACTCAGCGCCGGGAAGGCGCCGTCGCGGGTCAGGCCGGCGTTGCAGACCACCCCGTAGTAGGCGCCATGGGCTTCGACATCGGCTTCCAGCTGTTCGCGGCAGGCGGCGCGCTCGGCCACATCGAATTGCAGGATGCGCGCCTGGCGACCGAGGGCCTGGATCTGCGCCTGCACGGCGGCGGCCTCGGCCCGGCCACTGCGGCAGTGCAGCACCAGGTCATAGCCGGCGTGGGCCAGGCGCAGGGCGATGGCACGGCCGATGCCGCGGCTGGAGCCGGTTACCAGAATCGATTCAGTCATGTGCGGGCTCTTCAAGGTAGCTGGCCACTTGGGGTGGACGAAACACGTTGAGGCGGGCCTCGGCATGAATACCGGGACCGCTCAGCTGGCATTCGAAAACGCCCATGCCGTTGTCGTCCTGTAGCGAGCGGCTGGCGTGGATCTGCAACTCGGCCCCGGCCGGGAAGGCCTCGACGTTGCACTGAAAACTGCGGGTGCCGAGGAGAAAACCCAGCTCCACCGGCGCCCCGGCCTGCCGGGCCTGGCAACCGGCATAGGCGGCGATGCTCTGCGCCATCAGCTCGACGCCGACCCAGGCCGGCAGGCTGCCGTCGGCCTGGTTGAACAGGCCGCCGGGGCGCACGCGCAGGCGGGTGGTGACCTCTTCGGCGGCGAAGCTGAGTACTTCGTCCAGCAGGATCATGTCGCCGGCATGGGGGATGAGTTCGGCGATGGGCCAGAGGCTCATGGCGTGTTCTCCGCCAGAGTACCGAGCACCAGGCTGATATTGCTGCCGCCGAAGGCGAAGGAGTTGCTCATCATCCGCCGTGGCGTGGCGCCAGCCAGGCGGCTCTGCGCCGTCGTCAGCTTGAGGGTGGGCAGTTGCGGGTCGGCCTCGGCGTCCCACAGGTGCGGCGGCAAGCGCTGCTCGTGGTTCTCGGTGGCCAGGCTCAGCCAGCAGAACGCGGCCTCCAATGCACCTGCCGCCCCCAGCGTGTGGCCGGTCAGCGGCTTGGTCGAAGAGCAGGGCACGCCCGCAGGGAACACCGCGTCGACCGCCAGGCTTTCCATGGCGTCGTTATGGCCGGTGGCGGTGCCGTGCAGGTTCAGATAATCGATCTGCTCGGCCGCCAGGCCGGCGTCGGCCAGGGCCGCGCGCATCACCTGCTGGGCGCCCCGGCCCTGGGGGTCCGGCGCGGAGATATGGTGCGCGTCGGAGTTGGCCGCGGCGCCGAGCAGGGCTATCGGTGCGGCCGTTTGGCTTAGTCGCTCTTTCGTCATCGGCTCTCTAGTCATAAGAAACAGCACAGCCGCTTCGCCGATATTGATACCGGCGCGGTTGCGCGAGAACGGATTGCAGCGTTCGCTTGCCAGCGCCTCCAGCGAGCCGAAGCCATTCAGCGTCAGCTGGCAGAGCGAGTCGACGCCGCCGCAGAGCACCGCATCGCAGAGGCCCGAGTCGAGCAGGCGGCGGGCGCTGAGCAGGGCGCGGGCGCTGGAGGTGCAGGCGGTGGAAATCACATAGGCCGGGCCGCTCAGCTGCAGCCAGTCGGCGAGAAAGGCGGCCGGGGCGGCCAGTTCCTGTTGCCCATAGTGATAGCTGGCGGGGAACTCGCCGTCCTGCAGGTAGCGGGCAATCCCTTGGGTGGCCTCATGGATGCCGCTGGTGCTGGTGCCGAGGATCACCCCGATCCGCCCACGGCCATAGCGGGCGATGGCCAGCTGGATGTCCGTGTCGATCTCCAGGGCGGCTGCCAGTAGCAGCCGATTGTTGCGAGTCGCCTGCGCCGCGCCGACACCGGGCAACTCGGGCAAGGCGCCGGTGATTGCGCCGACCGGCAGGCTGCGCTCCGGCACCCAGCCGTCTTGGTGACGCAGGCCTGAGGCGTCGCCGGCGAACAGCCGCTCGGCCACGGCCTGCTTGCCACTGCCGAGCGCGCAGAGCAGCCCGAGGGCATTCAGGTACGCGGTCATCGGGATGGGCCTTGCTCGATCATTGCAGCGTCTCGACGCGATAGCTCAGACCCTTGGCGGTCTTGAGCCGAAAATTCTGGGGTTGCTGGTAACTGACCTGCCAGCGTGGGTTGCCGGCCTCGCGCAGCCTGCGTTGCTGGCCCTGTACCTGCCAGTCGGCGGCATAGCGCTGCGCCAGTTCTACTTCCGGGGTCAGGGCAAACAGCAGGGCGGCGAACAGCTCACGGGCTTCTTGGTTGGGTGGCAGCAGGCCGTCATTTTGCCACTGACTGCCGCTCAATAGCTGACGGGCCAGCGGAATTCCCAGCGGGTCGAGCAGCGACCAGCGCAGTGCCGGGCCTTCTTTCTGCACCACCAATAGCCAGTCCTGGGTCTGCCCGGCCTGCTCGCGCTGCACATGCAGTTGCAGCGGCCACGCCAGTGCCGGCGCGGCGCTGGGCAACGGCGCTGGCTGGGCGCAGGCCGTCAGCAACAGCAGCAGAGGCAGCCAATGAAGACGCAGCCAGAGCAGGCGGCTCATCGCGGCTTCGGCCCCCGGTTAAACGGCACCATAGGAGCTCCTTGCCGCGGGTTGTTCGGCGCGGGCTTTGCGGATGCCGAGCAGGGCCGGCAGCAGTGTGGAAAACAGGCTCATCAGCAGCAGGCTGAAATACACCTGGGCGTCGATCAGCTGTTGTTGCAAGAGCAGGTTGAGGAAGACGATCTCGGTCAGCCCGCGGATATTCAGCAGCAGGCTTTCCCGCCACTTCACCCGCAGGGAGGCCGTCGGATCGGCCCAGCTCAGGCCCAGCCAGTTGCCGGCCAACTTGCTCAGTACCGGCAGCACCAGCAGGGCGCCGAGATAGAGCCAGGAATAGTCTTGCCAGGCATTGTCGAAGTCCACCTGCAACACGCCGCAGGCCAGAATCAGCGGGATCGCCAAGCCGTTCTGCAGCCACTGCCACAGGGGTTTCGGCAACGGCAGCTGGAAGGGTTGCTTGAGCCCGGCGAGGCAGAGCATGTAGCCGATGCCGAAGACCAGGGCGTTGAGCTTGAGTTGCTGCAATAGGAGCATCAGCGCGAAGAACGGCAGGCTGTAAAACAGCCCGTGGCGCAGCCGTAGCAGCTTGTGCAGCAACAGCGGCAACAGCGCTCCGAGCAGGGGCCAGAGCAACTGCTCGGGCTGGCTGCTGCCCTGGGCCAGGGCGAACAGGCTCCAGCACAGCACGTCCATCAGGATCGCCGCATGCAGCAGACGCTTGGTTGCGGCCGGCGGGTAGCCGATGTTCTGTAGATAGAGGTAGAGCACCGGGATCGCGGTGATCGAAAACAGCAGGCCGATCGCCACGCTGTTCAACCAGGACTGCGCCGGTAACAGCCAGAGCGCGCAGCCCAGGCCGCAGCAGAACGGCAGGGCGAAACTCGGCAGGGCGATCTTCAGGCTTTGCGGGCTCGGCTCCAGGTCGATCACATCGCTGAGGATGTGGCCGAGCAGCAGGGCGAAGCTCAGTCCGTAGAGTGCTTGCAGCCAGGCCGGTGCGAGCAGTTGCGCGGCGCTCAGCTGCCAGTGCGGCTCGACCCAGAACAACAGCAAAGCCGGGATGCCCAGACTGGCCAGCAGCAGTTGGCTGACGATCGGGATCAGCTTGACCCGTGCGCCGAGCCAGGTGGCGACGGCGAATAGCGCCAGTAGCGCGAGCCAGAACAGCCCGATGCTCATAGTGCCGGCTCCGGCTGCAACTGTTCTTGCGCTTGTTCTTCACTGGCCGCCCAGGGCGCCAGCAGGAAGCTGAACACCAGACCGAGGCCGACGGCCAGGCCAAAATTGCTCACCGCGGGGGTACTCGACAGCGCCAGCAGGCCGAAGGATAGCCAGGTGGTCAGCGCCGCGAGCAGGGTGCCGAGCAGGCTGGTGGCCGCGCCGCCGACCCGTTCGCGCATGATGATCGCGTAATCCACGCCAATGGCGGTGACCAGCAGCAGGCCGAACAGGCTGAACAAGGTCAGTGGCTGACCGAGCCAGCCGAGGCTGGCCAGGCTGGCCAAGGCGGCGAGCAGCGACACGGCCAAGGTGCGCAACGCGCCGTGCAGGCCGAACGGCAGGCACAGCAAAGCGAGGATCAACAGACAGGACAGCAGCTTGAGTTGCGCCGCACTGATCTGCGTGCCGGCGAACAGGCGATTCAGCTCACCCAGCCGATCCACCAGCTGCACGCCCGGCAACCCCTGCGCCTGGGCGGCGAGCAAACTGGTGTCGCTCAAGCCCTGCAGGCTGACCAAGCCGGCAACGCCTGCCTGGCTGCTGTCTTCGCCCAGCCATAGCGGCCGCCAGATTTCGCCCAGCGGCCCGGCCAAGGCTTGCTCGAGGTCCTGCTCGGGCAATGCCTGCAGCTGCTGTATTTCTGCCGCCAACGCCTGTGCCGAGACGCCCAGTGCCTGCAGCGCCTGGGCATGGGCCGGCAACTGCGCGAGCGCCTGGCGCAGCCGTTGTTGCTCCGCGGCCGGGGCCAGCAGCTGGCTCAACGCCAGGTAGCTGCCGAGCTTGCCCTGGGCCACCAGTCGATCGAGGCGCTGGCCGAGCTGCGCCTGGCGTTGCAGCAGTTGTTGCTGATCGGCGGCGCGGACCAGGAAAAACTGGCTGGTCGGCTGGAAGTCGATGATGCGGCCGATGGCCTGGGCTTCGCTGAGCAGCTGCGGCGGGTTGCTGATCCATTGGCGCAGGTCGTTCTTGGTCGTCAGTTGTGCCACGCCAGCGGCGCAAAACAGCAGGAAGGCGCCGAGTAGCCAAGGCGTGCCGATGCGCTCTAGCAAGCTCGCCCGCAAATCCAGCAGGCGTTGTGCCCAGCGCAGCGGCGCCGGCCAGGGGCGCAGCGGTGCAGTGCCGAGCAGTGCCGGCAGCCAGCACACCGAGCAGAGGTAGGAGCCGAGCAAGCCCGCAGCCGAGAACACCGCCACCTGTTGCAGCGCCGGGAATGGGGTGAAGGCAAGGGCCAGATAGCCGATGGCATTGGTTGCCAAACCCAGGCTCAGCCCGGGCAGGGTCGCTTTCAATGCGGTCAAGCTATTCCAGGGCTGCAAGGTCCAGCTTTTCGACAGGTAATGCAGCGGGTAGTCGATGGCCACGCCGATCAAGCTGGCGCCCAGCACCAGCGTCAGCACATGGATGTGCCCGAACAACGCCACGCAGGCGACCAGCCCCGCGAGCACGCCGACCAGGGCCGGAATAAAGGCCAGCACTATGCGTACCCGGCGAAACACCACCAGCATCAGCAACAGGGCGGCGGCGCTGGCGATTCCGCCGATCAGGCTCATCTCATGGCTGGCCTGCTGTTGGCCATGGGCCCCGTAGAGCAGGCCGCTGGTGGCGAGTAATTCACCCCCTTGCGCCTGCACCAATTGCCGGGCGCTGGCCACCTGCTCTGCGACTTGCTGGGGCAGGTTGCCGTCGAAGGCGTTGCCCAGGGTGCGCGCCCGCAGAAAGGCCCAGGTTTGCGGCTGATTCTGCTCTTGGTTTTCCGCCAGCAAGGCGCCGTTCAGGTCGATCGTTACGTTGCCGTTGCGCGGCAGATTGCGCTGGATCAGTTGCGTCAGGCCGAGCCAGTCCTGGTCCGCGCCGACCAGGCTGAAACCAGCGAAGGGGTCGTACAGCGCCTGCACACGCTGCTCGATAAAGGCCTGCGGGGCGTCGATCAGCAATTGCCGGTCGGCGGCGCCGAGCAGCGCCAGTCGGCTTTGCAGCAGTTGTTGGCGCAGGGCGGGAAAGTCGGCTTGCAGGTTCCACTGGACCTTTTCGAACAGCCCGCTGGCTTGCCAGGTTTCGCCCAGCTCGGCGGCCATGGCGATGGCACGTTGGCTATCGGCATGGCGGATGAGTACCACCAGCTCACGGTTGAGCGGCTCCTGCATGCGCTGTTCGGCGAGTTGCTCCAGGGCGTCGGGCGCGTCTGTGGGCACTAGCTCCAGCAGATTGGCCGAGACCGGTGGGCCATCGCGCCACTGCCAACCGGCCAGCGCCAGCAGTGCCAGCAACAGCAGGGCGAAGAGGCGCGGCAGCCGGCGCTCGAGGGCGCTCCAGCGGCGCTTATTCAGCGAAGTCATGCTGCTCCACTGCGCTCAGCTCGGTGTCGGCAACGCTGCCCGGCATGCGCATGACGGTGCTGTCGCCCTGGGTTTCCAGCAGCTCGATACGCTGTACCAGGGCGCCGCCTTCGATATGGATCGTGGTGAATATCTGTTTGAGCAGTGCGGCCCGCGGCGTCAATTTCAGCTGCCAGGCGCCGGTGTCGCCACTCAGGGCCAGGTCGAAATCATCTTGCAGGCCGCTGCTGTCGCCTTGCAGTACGGCGAGGAACAGGCGGTTCTGCTGCGCGCTGGCGCCTTGTTGCGGCAGGGCTTGCCAGCCATTGGCCGCGCGCCGGGAAATGCCCGCGGCATTGATGCGGTAGTCCTGTTGCAGCGGGCTTTGCAGCAGCCAGAGCAGGCCGTGCTGTTTGGCCAGCACGAAGTGGCCGCTGCTGGTCAGTGGTTGCGGCAACGCGCGCAGGTGCTTCTCCTGAATGAACTCGCCGCGCACCACCGCCGGTTTCGCCAGCTGGGCGGCGAGCTGCTGAAGGTCGAAGGCGTGGGCGAGGGGCGCGCAGAATAGCGCCAGCAGCAGGAACGCGAATGGAGTTGCTCGAATGCTCACCGCAACACCCGCTCAACCGCCTCGACCAATACCTTGGGCGAGGCCAGCAGCATTTCCCGCGTGGCGATTTCCACCGCTACCTGCACTGTGCTGCCGCGGGTCATGCGCTCACCGGTTTGCGCGTCGCTGATCAGGTAGTTGATCTTCAGGCGGCTCTCCCACTCGACCAGCTCGGCGCGCACCCTGAGCCGCTGGCCGAAGCGCGCGCCGCGCATGTAGCGCAGCTGCATATCGATGATCGGCCAGCCGTAACCAGCCTCGCGCATCTGCGTGTAGTTGTGTTCGAGCTTGTCCAGCAGGGCGCAGCGGGCGACCTCCAGGTATTTGACGTAATGGCCGTGCCAGACCACTTCCATCGAGTCGATGTCGAAGAACGGTACGAGGATTTCGACCTCGGCCTGCACCGCGCCGCGGCTACGCATAAACACAACCTGCACACGGCGTAGGGTGCGCTGTGCGCACCGCGAGGACATGCGTAATTGCGGTGCGCATGGCGCACCCTACAAAAGCTGGATTACGCATAGAGCCTCCAGTGCCGGCTGCGGATTTGCGCCAGGCACAGACGCAGTTCGGCTTCCAGGGCGCGGTCTTCGATCACCGGCGGGAAGTCCTCGGCCAGTTGTGCGCGCATGTTCGCCAGCGGCGCCGGCAATGGCCGCGCCTCGGCTTCGCGCTCCCGCAGCCAGACACCCTGGTTGGCGGCCAGCAGGGTGGCGGCGGCGACTTGTTCGCACAGCTCCAGGCTGCGCAGGGCGTCGCGGGCGGCGATGGTGCCCATGCTGACCTTGTCCTGGTTATGGCACTCGGTTGAACGTGAGAACAGGCTCGCCGGCATACCGTTCTTCAGGGCTTCGGCGGTCCAGGCGCTGGTGCCGATCTGCACCGCCTTGAAGCCGTGGTTGAGCATCGCCGTGGCCGTCGGCGCGCCGGAGAGGTTGCTCGGCAGGCCGTGGTTGTAGCGGCTGTCCACCAGCAGGGCGAGCTGCCGGTCGAGCAGGTCGGCGACGTTGGCCACCAGGTTCTTCAGGCTGTCCATGGCGAAGGCGATATGTCCGCCGTAGAAGTGCCCGCCGTGCAGGACGCGCTCGGCTTCGGCGTCGATGATCGGGTTGTCGTTGGCGCTGTTCAGCTCGATTTCGATGAACTGCCGCAGCCAGCTCAGGCTGTCGGCCAATACGCCCAGTACATGCGGCGCACAGCGCAGCGAGTAGCGATCCTGCAGGCGGTGCAGCGGCGCGGTCGGCGCGTCGATGGCCAGGTCTTGGCGCAACCAGGCGGCGACCCGCATCTGCCCCGGGTGCGGCTTGGCGGCGAACAGGCGCTCGTCGAAATGCTCCGGGTTGCCCTGCAACGCCACCACGTTGAGTGCGGTGATGCGGGTCGCCAGTTGCAGCAGGTAATCGGCTCTGGAGAACGCCAGGCAGGCCAGGCCGGTCATCACCGCGGTGCCGTTCATCAGCGCCAGGGCTTCTTTCGGCCGTAATGTCAGCGGCTGCCAGTCCAGCTCGGCATGCACCTCGGCGGCGCTGCGCACCTGGCCGCGCCAGAGCACCTCGCGCTCGCCGGCCAGGGTCGCCGCGACGTAGGACAGCGGCGTCAGATCGCCGCTGGCGCCGACCGAACCCTCTTCGGGAATCAGCGGCAGGATGTCGTGGGCGAGAAAGGCCTGCAGCCGCTCCAGCAGCTCGATACGGACCCCGGAAACGCCCTGACACAGCGACTGCAAACGCGCCGCCAGCACCGCGCGGGTGGCCGCCGGTTCGAGCAGCTTGCCCAGGCCGCAGCCGTGAAAGGTGAACAGGTGCCGCGGCAGCGCTTCGACCTGCTCCAGCGGCACCGCGACCACGCAGGAGTCGCCGTAGCCGGTGGTGACGCCGTAGATCACCCCTTCCTTGTCCAGCAACGAGTCGAGGAACTGCGCGCCCTTGGCGATGCGTTGGCGGAACGCGCCGTCGCCTTGCAGCTGGCTCGGGCTGTGCTGCTCGGCGAGGCTGACCACCTGCTCGATGCTCAGCGGGCGCTCACCGAAGACTACGGCTTCAGGCTGATCTGTCGTCATGGGTAGTCCAGAAAGGGAAGAAGTTGAACCATTGTTGCGGCGCTTGCAGGCAGTGATGGCCCAGGCGCTCGGCATAGCGTTGGGCCCAGTGGCGGATCACCTGCTCGCGCTCGCTACGGCGCCATTCGATGCGTTCGGCGAAGGGCTCGAGAGTCAGCTGGTAGCGCTGCTCGTGCTTCAGGCAGAACAGCAGATTGATCGGGCATTGCAGCAGTCCGGCCAGCAGCCACGGGCCTTGCGGCAGGTCGGCGGGCTGGCCGAGGAAATCCACCCTGGCGGTGCGTGCGCCGTGCAGCGGCACCCGGTCACCGGCGATCGCCAGCCACTCGCCGCGCTCCAGGCGCTGGCTCAGTTGCAGCATGATCGCCGGGTCCAGCTCGCTGACCTGGATCAGCCGCAGGTGGCTGGCGCCAGCCTGGCCGAGCAGGCGATTGAACTGTTCGGCGTGCTTGGTATGCACCAGCACGTTCATCTGCACCTGCTCGCCGAGCTCGGCCAGGGCGCGGCAGACCTCGAGGTTACCCAGGTGCGCACCGACCAACATCTGCCCGCGCGAGCCGCGCAGCTGGGCACGCAGGTTGGCCGGGTCGCGGATGTCGATCTGCTCCAGGCGCAGGCGGCCGTTCCACACGTCGAGCTTGTCCAGCAGGGCGTCGGCGAAGGCCATAAATTGGCCGAAGATCGATCTCAGGGTCGGCCGCAGTTCGCTGCGGCCACTCCAGGCGGCGAGGCGCTGCTGATAGTCCCAGATGCTCAGGCGGGCGCGGCGGCCGAACAGGAAGAAGTACAGCACGATCAGATGCAGCAGCGGGCTGAGCGCCCGCCGCCCGAGGTGGCGCGCGGCCCAGGCGGTGCAGCGCATCAGCAGGAAGCTGCCGCGTTCGCCGTGCCTGGCCCAGTGTTCGCGGCTCATCCGCGCCACCTGCGCCGCCCGTACCAGCGCCGCCAAAGTATCAGCGGCGCGCGGCAGAGCATGCCGAAGAACAGTTTGGCGTGCATCTTCGAGATCAGCAGGTTGTCCTGCAGCAGGCGGAAATGCGAGACGCCGTCCGCCGGGTAATGCACGCGAACCGGCAGCCAGTGCATCGGCTGATTGCGCCAGCTCAGGCGCACGAGGATTTCCGTGTCGAAGTCCATGCGGGTGCCGACTTGCACCGAGTCGATCAGCGCCAGGGTCGGCGCCAACGGGTAGACGCGAAAGCCGCACATGGAGTCGCGGATGTTCAGCGACAGGCTGTTGATCCAGACCCAGACGTGGGTCGCATAGCGTGCGTACAGGCGGCCCTTGGGCACGCTGGCGTCGTACTGCGGGTAGCCGCAGATCACGGCCTGCGGCGCCTGGCGCGCCTGGGCGAGAAACTGTGGGAGGTTTTGCAGGTCGTGCTGGCCGTCGGCGTCGACCTGCAGGGCATGGCTGAAGCCCAGGTTCGCCGCTGCCCGCAGGCCGGCCATCACCGCGCCGCCTTTACCCTGGTTTTCCGCCAGGCGAACGAGGTGGACCTGCGGCTGCTCGGCGAGTCGATCGAGCACCAGGGCGCAGCTCGGCCGCGAGGCGTCGTCCACCAAGACACAAGGCAGTCCGGCCGCGAGTAGCCGCTGCAGCACCGCGCTCACCGCCTGTTCATGGTTGTACACCGGGATCACGGTGCAGAGTCGGACTTCAGACATGCGTCGGCCCCAGCAGGATGCGCCCGGAGGAACAGTTGGCTGCGCCATGGCGATAGCTGAAGTACAGCTTGCTGCGTAAAGCGTCGAACCGCAGGCTCAGGTGCAGGCGGTCGCCGGGGCGGGCCAGTTGCTGGAACTTCAGCACCTCCATGCCGACAAAGCGCGGCGGCAGGCACATCAGTTGCCGGGCCAGGCTCAGCGCCCAGTCGATCTGCACCACGCCGGGCAGCACCGGGGTTTGCGGGAAGTGCCCGGTGAAGTGCGCCAGATCCAGCGGTACTTCCAGCTCCAGTTGCCACTGGCCGTCTTCTTCGCGCTGGCTGAGCAACTGCGGTTGCAGGGGGCGCGGGGCATAGAGCAACGCCTCTAGCTCGGCCTGCGGCAGCTTGCCCTGGGCGTTCAGCGGCAGCTGGCGCACCAGGCGCCAGCGGCGCGGCAGGGCCAGCGCGGCGCAGTGTTCGCTGAGGTGCTGGCGCAGGCTGCCGGTCAAGGTGCGCCGGCCCTGATTGCGCAAGGCGTGCAGGCCGGCGTCGCTCAAGGCGATCAGGGCGCCGAGGTAGGCACGATTGTCCTGAACCACCCCGAGGCGCGCTTCCTCTACCCAGGGGTGGCTGGCCAGGGCCTGTTCGAGCATCGGCAGGGAGATGCGGTTTTCTTCCAGCTTGACGATGCGGTCGAGGCGCCCGAGCAGTTCGAAGCGGCCGTCGGCCTCGAGCTTGGCGCCATCGGCGGTTTGTTCGATATGCCCGCTGGGCAGGTACGGCGACTGGATGCGCAGCGCGCCTGCGCTATTCAGGCTCAGTTGCACGCCGACGAAGGGTTGCCACAGGCGGGCACCCTGGCGCCAGGCGATGCCGCCGGTTTCCGAACTGCCGAAGATCTCCGTCGGCCACTGGCCGAGGTTCGCCTGCAACTGCTGCGCGGCTGCCAGTGGCAGTGCGCCGCCGGAGGAAAACACCCGACGTACGCGGCGCAACGCCGGCCAGTCGAGGTTGTCGCCCATGCGCTTGAGCAGGGCGGGGCTGGCAACCCAGGCAAAGTCGGGGGCCGCGGAAGCTACTGCGGGCTTCGCGCATGATGCTGCGTTAAAAACAGGCTCGGCCTGCTCATTTACCGCTCGTAAACTCCGCGGCCTCGCCTGTTTTTGCCTTGCCTCATCTTCGCTCGCTACGCTTCCACAGCCCCCGAGATAACTTAGAGAAAGGCTGGCGCGCTGCAGGTCTTCCGGGAATGGCTGCGCGCGGCGGATAAATACGCGCCCGGCGCACAGCGGCCAGAGCACCCGGAACAGCAGGCCGTAGATATGTTGCGCGGCCACGCTGCCGATGATGCAGGCATTGCCCAGCTCGGCGCCCCACAGGCGCTCCAGGGCCTGGACTTCATTGCTTAGCTGGCGCAGGGATTTGTCGATCGGCTTGGGCTCGCCGCTGGAGCCTGAAGTACAGAGGGTCAGGCGGCAGTGCTCAAGATCCAGCAGGGCACCCGGCAGCGGCTCGGCGAGCAGGCTGGCCAGGCTGGCGTCGCCGGGTTGATCGCTCAGCCAGAGGTCGACCTCGGCGTTCAGGCGCTGGCGGGTTTGCGCCTGCAGGTCGGCCGGCAGCAGCACGCTGACCCCGGCACGCCAGGCGCCGAGCAGGGCGATGGCCAGCTCGGCGGCATCCTCCAGGTGCACGGCCAGGCGCCGGACGCCCCGCGCTTGCAAGCCGGCGGCCAGGCGCAGCGCCTGCTCGCGCAGCTCTGCGTGCAGCAGCATGGGCTCCAGCGTGACCGGGCGCGCCGGTTGTTCCGCCAGCAGTAAGCGCTCAAGACCGAGCCAGTTCATGCCAGGCCTCGCACGTGCTGGCGCACCAGCCATTCGCCGGCGAACAGCAGGCCCATCAGCCCGTAGGCAATCAGCCCGGTGTACAGCGCCCACCAGCTCAGCGGCGCCCACAGGGTCAAGGCGCTGGCGAGGGCGCCATTACCGAGGAAGAAGCCGATCCAGACCTTGGTCACCTGGCGGGTATAGCGCACGGCAACTTCCGGCAGTTCCGGCTCACGCAGGCGCGCAATGCGCTCGACCAGCGGCGGGCCGAAGCGCTGGCTAAGGCTGAGGCCGAACAGGCCCAGGCAGAACAGGCTGATCAGCACCGGATACCAGCGCAGCAGTTCGGGGTTGTCCGCCAGCCCCAGCAGCAGGCAGAACACCAACGCGGCCGCGGCCATCCAGCGGCTGCCGGGGCGCTGCGCATGGCTCAGCAGCCGCGCCAGCCAGAGGCCGCCGAGCAGCAGGGCGAAGACGCGCGGCGACAGCTGTTGCTGGCCGAAATACACCGCAAAGGGGTAGCTCAGGCCGGCCAACAGCAGTACCAGACCGATCAGTCGGCTCATCATGCCGCGGGTGCATTGACCAGGCGATACACCGCCTCGACCACGTCGCCGACGCTGCGTACCGCCTTGAACTCCTCGGCGGCGAGTTTCTTGCCGGTTTTGCGCTTGATGTGGTCGATCAGGTCGACGGCGTCGATGCTGTCGATTTCCAGGTCCTGATAGAGGTTGGCTTGCAGGTCGATCCGCTCGGGTTCGAGCTCGAACAGTTCCACCAGGGCGTCGCGCAGGGTGCTGAAAATTTCGTCACGGTTTTGCATGCTCGTTCTCTCTCACGCGGCTTGCTGGGCGGTCACGAAGACGGCGAGGCTGGCCACGTTGGTAAAATGCTTGCGGGTATCTTTGGCGTCGGCGTCGATCTTGAAGCCGAAGCGCTTCTGAATCGCCAGGCCCAGCTCCAGGGCGTCGACCGAGTCGAGGCCGAGGCCTTCACCGAACAGGCTCATCTCGGCGTCGATGTCGTCTGGGCCGAGGTCTTCCAGGCCCAGGGCCTCGATGATCAGCGTTTTAATCTCAAGCTGCAGATCGCTCATCTTTGCCGAGCTCCTTAATGAAATGCTGGTGCAAATGCTCGTTGAGCTTGCGTGAGGCCCTGGGCGCGGGGCCCTGTGCGGCGAACAGTTGCGGGTCGATATCCTCGCCGACGCGCAGCTGAAAGTGGAAACGTCGCGACGGAATGCGGTACCAGGGCTCGGCCTTGGTCAGGGTGGTCGGGCTGACGCTGATCACCACCGGGGTGACCAGCCTGGCGCCGCGCAGGGCGATGGCCGCGGCGCCGCGGTGAAATTGCGGGGCTTGGCCGGGCGTGGTGCGGGTGCCTTCGGGGAAGACGATCAGCGTCTGGCCTTGGCGCAGGGCGTCGGCGGCTTCGTCGAGCATGTCCAGGCTGCCGCTGTTGCTGATGTAACACGCGGCGCGGATCGGCCCGCGCATGAAGGGATTGTCCCACAGGCTCTGTTTGACCACGCAGTTGGCGTCGCGGATCAGCGCGACCAGTACCACCACATCGATCAGCGAGGGGTGATTGGCGATGATCAGCTGACCCGGTCGCCCCAGGCGCTCGGCGCCTTCCACTGCAAACGTCAGCACACCGCTGCGATACATGAATTGCACGAACAGCCAGAACAGCCGGCTGATGGTGGCGCGCGCCCGGCGTCGCCGGCTCGGGGCATCGCCCGGCAGCAGCGCCAGCAGCGGGAAAACCAGCACGCGCAGGCACAGGCCGCCGAGGCCGAACAGGGCGAAGCTGGCGCCGGTGGCGAGCAGCCGCCACGGGTAGGGCGCGTTGGCGCGCCGCTTCAGGGCTTGTGTTGCCAGGTCCATGCGCGACTCTTCCAATGATGCTGGCAGTGAGAGTGGTGGCTTAACAGGGTGTGCAGCAGGCTCAGGGCATGCGGCCACTCGGCCGTTGGTGCGGGCGCGGTATTTTCGCCGAGGCTCAGTTGCCAGTCCGTGCCGGGCGTCAGCAACAGGCCAACGGCATAGGGAAACGGCACGTCGTCGATCCAGGGGGCATAGGCCGCTGGCGGTAGATCCTCGGCAATCACCACCAGCACCGCCGGCGCGCCTGCCGTGAGCAACATGCCGGCTTCGAGGATCGCGTGCTCGAGGCCGTCACCCTCGGCGGCCAATGCGGTCATCTCGCTGGTGTCGCCGCGCAGGATCGACCACAAGCCAATGATCGCGTTATGCACCGAGAGGCTGAACTGCGTCGGTGAGAGCGGCGTCTGCTCGGCCAGGTCACTCAACAGGGCGAAGGTGCGTGGGGTTTCGCCGTGCCGGGAGGCGAATACCAGTGGCAGCTGCGGCTGCCCTACGCGCGATTCGGCCAGGGGCCAGGCGACGCTGAAGGCCATGCGCGCCAAGCGGCTGAGACGGCGGCGTTGCAGGGCGGGGAGAAACGCCACGTCCGGTTGCGCCGCGCCAGCGGCCGGCCGCCACGGCTGCCGAGCCCAGGCTTGCCAGTCGTGCAGGCTCTCTAGTCCGGGGGCCCAGGCGCGCCATTGAGTAATACTGAAATGCATCGGGCGAAGAGCTCTTTTCGGCCCCTGTGGACACTCATGTCGACGAGGGTGATTCCTGAACGACAAAGGCCTTGTCGATAGCGCCATAGCAAAGGGCGGGCATTATCCAGGCCCTGCGACCCTCAGGCAAACGTTGGCTGCATTATTCCGGGCGAGGCGCGGGGCTGTCGATGACGGCGAAAAGCCGCATTTTGCCCGCCAACTGCGCAAATGGGCGGCCAGTGTGCCGGTATTTGCGGGAAATAACCGCGCCACTGGTCACCGTTCGACTATCCACCTCGCCCTCGTCACGCGCTTTGCTTAGAATCCCAGGCTTCGACGGTTCAGAACCTGTTCAAGATCGTCGCGAGCGCAGGCCAGGCAAGGCGAAAACAGGCGAGGGCGCGGAGTTTACGAGTGGTAAATGAGCAGTCCGAGCCTGTTTTCAACGCAGCATGGCCAAGCGCAGCAGATATTGAGCAGGTTCTCAGGGAGGTGCGATATGCGGCGCGTGGTATTCAATCAGAAAGGCGGGGTGGGTAAGTCCAGTATCGCTTGCAACCTGGCGGCGGTGAGTGCGGCACAGGGGCATCGCACGCTGTTGGTCGACCTGGATTCGCAGGCCAACTCGACGCAGTATCTCACCGGCCTGACCGGCGACGAGATTCCCATGGGCATCGCCGACTTTTTCAAGCAGACCCTGGCCGCCGGGGCTTTTGCCAGGAAGGGCAAGGTCGATATCTACGAGACCCCGTTCGACAACCTGCATGTGGTCACCGCCACCGCCGAGTTGGCCGATCTGCAGCCCAAGCTCGAGGCCAAGCACAAGATCAACAAGCTGCGAAAGCTGCTGGATGACTTGGCCGAGGACTACGACCGGATCTACCTGGACACCCCGCCGGCGCTGAACTTCTACACGGTTTCCGCGCTGATCGCCGCCGACCGCTGCCTGATCCCCTTCGATTGCGACAGTTTCTCGCGTCAGGCGCTGTATGGCCTGCTCGCCGAGATCGACGAACTGAAGGAGGACCACAACGAGGGGCTGGAAGTCGAGGGCATAGTGGTCAATCAGTTCCAGCCGCGCGCGACGCTGCCGCAGCAGTTGCTGGATGAGCTGATCGCCGAGAATCTGCCGGTGTTGCCGGTGTATCTGAGTAGCTCGGTGAAGATGCGCGAGTCGCACCAGGCTTGCACCCCGCTGATCTTCCTCGAGCCGCGGCACAAGCTGACTCAGCAGTTCGTCGAGCTGCACCGTTTGCTGGAAAGCGAGGGCTAACAGCCCGCTGCAAGAATAAAGGGCGCCCTCGGCGCCCTTTTTCGTTTGGGCGCTGGTGCGCTACCGCGTCACCAACACATCGCAGGGCGCCTTGTGCAGGCAGTGTTGCGCCAGGCTGCCGAGCAGGGCCTGGAACAGGGCGCTGCGGCCATGGCTGCCGAGCACCAGGAGTTGCGGCTGGTGGGTGCCGATGGCCTCATGCAGCGTGCGCGGCAGGCTGCCCAACTGGACCTCGTGGCTGAGCCTGGGCCCCTTGGCCGGCAGGTTCCGCGTTTCGTCGAGCAGCAATTGCTCGATCAGCATGCGTTGGGTGGCGAGCAGGGCCTCGACTTCCGCTGGGTTGCCCCTGGGCGCCTCGAACACGTGCAGGGCATGCAGTTCGGCCGCTGTCGGCAGCAGGCGGTAGGCATGGCCGAACGCATTGCAGGCGCAGACGGAAAAATTCAAGGCGGCCAGGGCGCGCTGGTAGGGCCTGTCGTCGTCGACCGAGGCCAGCAGCAGCGGGATCGGACAGCCGCGGGCGATGCGGTCGAGGGTGGTGCCGGAGAAGAACTCGTGGCGATGATGGTGGGCGCCGAGCACCAGCAGATCGGCTTGCAGTTCCTCGATCTGGCTCAAGACCACATCGGCCGGGCGGCCGATCTGCAGGCGCAGCTCGCTGCCGGGCGGTGCGAAGCGGGTCAGGCTGCTGTCGAGCGCCTGCTCGGCTTTTTCCCGTACGGCGGCCGGCTGCGGACTCTCGCTGACATGCAGCACGGTCAGGCGGGCGTGATGCTGGCGCGCCAGTTGGGCGGCTCGGCGTAGCGCGAGATCCGCGGTGCTGCGTAAGTCATGGGCGATAAGGATATGTTTGATGACCATGGGGCGACCCCTCCGTGCGCTTGGCCGACTCGATTCTTCAGGGAGTTAACTTATATTCAATAGTTGCCATTTTGATCTAGAGCAAGGTCATGCGTCAGTGCGCACGCAATTGATAGAGGCCGCGGCTTTCGGCCACTACTTGGCCACTGGCATCGAGCAGCTTTAGCTCCAGCAAATACTCGGCTTTGCCGTGGCTCGCCGCCTCTGCTTGCAGGCGTTCGATGTCTTCCGCGTCGAGGCGCGCCTCGACCCAGATATCGCCGGTGGCCGGGCGCCGGAAGCGCAGGTTCATTTCTTTGACTATGGGGTAGAAGCGGCTGGCATCGAAGCTGGTGATAAACAGCGCACCGCCGGGGATTTCCGCCAGGGTGAACAGCGCGCCGGCGTACATGCTGCCGAGGTGGTTCTCGTTGCCCGCCAAGGGCACGCGCAGGCGGACGAAGCCCGGCTCGAGCACCTCGGCCTTGAGGTTCAGGCGTTTGACGAAGGCGATCTTTTCTTCGGTGAACTGGCGGGCGATCTCAATGGGAAACGGCATGGCGTGCTCCTTCTTATCGATGGTTCCCCAGCCTAGCCGTTACCCACCCTGCGGCAATGACCGCGGTGCTCGCCGCGGCTGACCGAAATGCTCACACAGGGTTTTGCAGAGCGCTGGGTGTTCAGATGCCGTGGCTGTGTAGCCAGGCCAGCAGCTGCGGCAACGGCAGGGCGCCGCTCTGGCGTGCCAGTTCACGAGCGCCCTTGAACAGGATCAGGCTGGGGATCGAGCGCACGCCCAGTTGTGCCGACAGCGGTTGATGGGCTTCGCTATCGAGCTTGGCCAGGCGGCAGCGCCCAACTAACTGCCCGGCGGCCTGCTGGAAGATCGGCGCAAAAGCTTGGCAGGGCCCGCACCAACTGGCCCAGACATCCAGCAGCAGCGGCAGGTCGCCTTTGAGCTGGCTGGCATAGCTGCTGTGCGTCAGGTCGAAGGGTTTACCGGGCAGGACCTCGCCTTTGCAGCGACCGCAGCGCGGTGTATCACCGAGGCGTTCGCCGGGGATGCGGTTGAGGCCGTTGCAGTGCGGGCAGGGAATCAGCAGAGGGGCGGGCATAACAGGCTCCAGGGCGGTATAACCACTATCTGGAGCCAGGCATGGCGGATATCAAGCGTCACAACTTGGTCGCTGGCACGCCCCTCAGGCCAGCGCCGTGTACAGGTTGTAGGCGCTGAGCAGGCTAATCAGGCTGCCGATTATCGTCAGCAGAGTTTTGGCGTGGAGCTTTTTGCACAGCAGTGCGGCAAACGGCGCCGCAAACAAGCCGCCGAATACCAGCCCGGCGACCAATAGCCAGGTGCTCGGCTGACCGGCCAGGAGGATGAAGGACGTGGCGCTGGCGATGGTCAGGAAGAACTCGGCGAAGTTGACCGAGCCGATGGTGGTGCGCGGGTCGCTGCCGGAACCGAGCAGGGTGCTGGTCACCACCGGGCCCCAGCCACCGCCGCCGGCGGCGTCGACGAAGCCGCCGAACAGGGCCAGCTTGGCCGTGTGTTTGGGCTGTTTGCTGTGCAACACATGCCGATACGCCTTGCTCAGAATGTACAGCCCCATCAGCAGCAGATAGGCGGAGATAAACGGCTTCAGCGCCTTGCCATCGAATTGGGTGATGACCACCGCGCCCAATACGGCACCGATGATGCCGGGAATCAGCAGGCGCAGAAACAGGGATTTGTTGACGTTGCCCAATTTGACGTGAGAGATGCCCGACAAGCCGGTGGTGAAGACTTCGGCGATATGCACGCTGGCGCTGGCCGCGGCAGGCGAGGCGCCAGCGCCCAATAAAAAGGTCGTGGCAGTAATGCCGTAGGCCATGCCGAGGGCACCATCGATGGCCTGGGCGAAAAAGCCGACGGCCACGGCGCTCCAGAACAGCGGGCTGTGCAGCGCGCCCTCGATGATCTCGAGGCCGCTGCTTTCATGGTCGCCGAAGAACAGGCGCCAGGCCAGGAACGACAGCAGACTGAGCAGTATGGCAATCGCCAGCCACATGGCCGCTCTGAGTATTGGGTGATTGGCGGGGTGCGAGACGAGATCTTCAACTGGCGGTAAACCCAATGCCTCGTGTTCGGCATTGATCGGGTTAGCGGTGAAGTCGAGATCGCGGATTTTCATGTACAGCTGGCCTGGGCTGGAAGATGACGGGCGGTTTGCCGCACGGGCGCCAAGATAGTGGGCTTTGCTTAGAGAGTCTAAGAATAATTGAGCAGCATTATATGCTTTTAGGTTATTGAGAGCCGCTGTACCGCTCGCCGGGGCGCTGCCTGTATCTGGTGACCACTCTGTCCAGGGGGTTAGGCTCACAGATGGACTAAAAAAGGACAATGCGATGCGTACACTGGGCGTGCTGGGTGGGATGAGTTGGGAGTCCACGGCAACCTACTATCGGCTATTGAATCAGGGCGTGCGTGAGCGCCTGGGTGGTCTGCATTCGGCGCCGTTGCTGGTGCATTCGGTGGATTTCGCGGAAATCGCCGCGTTGCAGCAAACCGGCGACTGGGTTGCCGCAGGTGAGCGTTTGGCCCGTGCGGCCGAGGGCCTGCAGCGTGCCGGGGCGACGGCTCTGCTGCTGGCGACCAACACCATGCACAAGGTCGCGCCGGCGATCGAAGCCGCGCTGACGATTCCCCTGCTGCATATCGGTGATGCGGTGGGCCAGGCCCTGCAGCTGGACGGTGTGCAGCGGGCGGCCTTGCTCGGCACCCGCTTCACCATGCAGGAGGCGTTCTACCGTGAGCGGTTAAGCGCGCGCTTCGGTATCCAGGTGCTGGTGCCAGAGGCGTCGGACCAGGTCGAGCTCGATCGGGTGATTTTTCAGGAGCTGTGTTGTGGGCAGTTCAATGCGCCTGCGCGCAGCTTCTATCTGCAAAGCTTGGAGCGCCTGCGCGCAGAAGGGGCCGAGGCGGCGATTCTCGGTTGCACGGAAATTGGCCTGCTGCTGGAGGGCGTAACCAGCCCCTTGCCGCTGATCGACAGCAGCGAGCGGCATGTGGCGATGGGGCTGGAGTGGTTGTTGGCGCCTGGAAAATAACGCCGGGCTGGCTGCTGCAAGGGGGCGTGTCAGGACGAGCAGCTGATCTCCAGGCGCTTGCCCCATTCCGGTGGGCGCTCGGCGTAACGCTCCATGCCGGGCTGCTCCTCGAAGGGCTGGCTGAGCACCGCATGCAGGCGCCGCACTTCGCTGTAGTCGCCTTGTTCGGCGGCGTCGATGGCCAGTTGTGCCAGGTAATTGCGCAGGATGTAGCGCGGGTTGACCGCGTGCATGCGGCGTTGCCGGTCCACCTGGCTGACGCCTTCCGCGGCGCTGCGGGCCTGATAGTCGGCGGCCCAGGCATCGAAACCCGACAGGTCGATGAAGTCTTCACGCAGGCGCTTGAGCGCCAGGCTCGGGGCGCTGTCGCCGAGTTCGCGGAAGAACCGGCTGTAATCCACCGGGCTGCCCTGCATCAGTTGCAGCAGGCGTTCGACCAAGGCCGCGTCTTGCTCATCGGCCTGGCTCAAGCCCAGGCGGCGGCGCATCAGGTCGAGGTAATGGGCCTGGTACAGCGGCAGGAACAGGTTGAGGCTCTCCCGCAACTGGTCGACGCCGATGAACGGCGTTAGCGCCTGGGCCAGCGCGCAGAGGTTCCAGTGGGCGATCGGCACCTGGTTGCTGAAGGAGTAGCGGCCGCTGTCATCCGAGTGGTTGCAGATGTGGTTGGCGTCGAAATCATCGAGAAAGGCATAGGGGCCGTAGTCGAAGGTGATGCCGAGGATCGACATGTTGTCGGTGTTCATCACCCCGTGGCAGAAGCCATAGGCTTGCCAGTAGGCGATCAGCTCGGCGTTGCGCTCGACCACTTCACGGAAGAAGGCCAGGTAGGGTTCGGGCTGCTGCAGGCAGGCGGGGAAATGGCAGTTGAGCACGTGCTCGCCGAGCTGCTTCAGTAGTTCCGGCTGTTTGGTGTAGTAGAAGTACTCGAAGTGGCCGAAGCGCACGTGGCTCGGTGCCAGGCGTAGCAGCATGGCCGCACGCTCCTGTTTCTCGCGCCAGACCGGGGTGCTCGAGGCGGTCACGCAGAGCGCCCGGTTGCTGGGAATGCCGAGCGCATGCAGGGCTTCCGAGGCGAGAAACTCGCGGATCGACGAACGCAGCACGGCGCGGCCATCGCCCATGCGTGAGTAGGGCGTCTGCCCGGCGCCCTTGAGGTGCAGGTCCCAGTGCTCGCCCGCGTCATTCAGGACTTCGCCCAGCAACAGGCCACGGCCATCGCCCAGGCGCGGGTTGTAGGAGCCGAACTGATGTCCGGAATAGACCATCGCCCGTGGCTCGGCGTGTTCCCAGAGTTTGTGCCCGCTGAACAGTTCGGCGAACACCGGCTCCTCAATCTGAGCCGGGTCGAGATCGAGCAGGGCCAACGCCGCCGGGCTGGCGACCACCAGGCGTGGCTCGGCTATGGGTTCGGGTAACACTGCGGTCGAGAAGGCATCGCCCAGGCGGGCGAAGCGGTTATCGAAGGTCAGATCGGTGAGCGACTTCAACAAGATGCGCCTCCAGTAATTCCGAGTATTGTCCTCGGAATTGCTCGAGTGCGTCCAGGCGCCTGCCCGCCAGTGGCGCTAGGGCAGCTGCGGCGGCGGTAATGACTTGCCGGCGACCAACTGGGCCTCCTGGCCTTGCAGGTTCTTGACGAAGATATCCAGTTGGTTGAAGGCCATCTCCACACCCTGCTCGCGGAAGCTCAGGGCGATGCGGGTGAGGATCTCGTCGGTCGCCGGGTTACGGTCGCCCAGTTCGCGTACATGGAAACGCAGTTCGTAATCGAAGGTGCTGGGGCTGATGGTGAGGAAGAACAGCAGCGGCTCGGGATCACGCAGCACTCGCGGGTTCTCCACGCAGGCTTGCATCATCAGCTTGCGTGCCAGTGGCAGATCGGTCTCGTAGGCCACGCCGACCTTGATGATGACGCGGGTGACGGTGTCGGTCAGCGACCAGTTGATCAGTTGGTCGGTGACGAAGGTCTTGTTCGGGACGATGATTTCCTTGCGGTCGAAATCGGTGATGGTGGTGGCGCGGATCCGAATCCGGCTGACCGTGCCGGACAGGTTGCCGATGGTCACCACGTCGCCGATCCGCACCGGGCGTTCGAACAGGATGATCAGGCCGGAGATGAAGTTGGCGAAGATCTCCTGCAGGCCGAAACCCAGGCCGACCGAGAGTGCGGCCACCAGCCATTGCAGCTTGTCCCAACTGACCCCCAGCGCCGATAGCGTGGCGACGAAGCCGATGCCGGCAATGGCATAGGACAGCAGGGTGGTGGCGGCATAGGCGCTGCCCTGTGCGAGGGTCAGGCGCGACAGCACCAATACCTCTAAGAGGCCTGGCAGGTTACGGGCCAGGGCCACGGTCAGGGTGATGATCAGCAGCGCGCCGAGCAGGTCGCTGAGGCTGATCGGCACTTGGCTGGCGGTGACGCCGGTGCCGCTGGTGTATTCGTACAGGGTGACGTTATCCAGGTAGGCGAAGACCGAGATCAAGTCGGCCCAGACCCAGTACAGCGCGACGACAAAGACGCCGAGCAAGGCCAGACGAATCAGGCGCAAGGACTGCTGGTTGATCTGCTCGATGTCCAGGGTCGGCACCTCGAGCACCTCGCCGCCTTCGGCCCCCTCCTTGACCGGCGCCTGGCGCTTGCTCTGGGCGCGCTGGTAAGCCAGGCGCCGCGCCGCAACGCCGAGACCGCGGACGAAGGTGGCCTCCACCACCAGCCAGAGCATCAGCAGGTAGAGCGTGTTGATCAAGCGGTCGCTGAGCTTGAGCGCGGTGTAGTAGTAGCCGAAGCCGACGGCGATGAAGAGTGCGATCGGCAGCGCGGTGAAGCCTACAACGATCAAGAGGCGGAAGGCCGAGGGGTGCTCGCCCATCGGGCCGCTCAGCAGCCTGCTCATCAGCCAGGTCATCAAGGCATAGCAGGTGAGCACCACGCCGATGCCGATGACGTCCTCGGCCAGGGCCGCCGGCTGATGTTCGGCCACGGTGACGATGGCGACCAGCGCCAGGACCACCAGACCCAGGCGGCGGGTCTGAACACGCAGGAACTCGACTTGCGGCCGAGCCCAGCGAAAGTGCAATTCGGCGACGCCGGCGGGCGAGAGGATGCGGTAGGCGGTATAGAACACCAGCCAGGCCTGGGCCATCTCCATCAGGGCCGCGCCCAGGGTGGCGTTCTGCCCCCTGGCGTCCATTTGCAGGGCGAAGCCGCACAGCGCGAGGAACAGCGCGCCCGGCAGGGCCAGCAGGACATTCAGCAACAGCGCCAAGGGGGTGTGCAACTGGCTGTCGTGCTTGTAGTGGCCAATGTCCCGATGCAGCTCCGCCAGCTTTTGCGAGAGGTAGTTGCGCTTCCACAGCAGCGCGCCGATCAGCAGCAAGAGCGGCAAGAACAGCAGCGGGCGGTCGCTCAGGCCGGAGCCTAGCTCGCGGATCCCCGAGCCCCAGGGCATCGAGCGGAGTTGGAGTTCGAGCCGCTGCGGCACGAGCTTGAACCAGCTCAGATCCAGCACTTTATTGCTGGGAATCCAGAACATCTGTTCGTCGAGGGTCGCGCGCAAGGCTTGCGTCGTGCTCTTCAGCTGCTTCTGGTTCAGTTGCAGGGTGATCGACTCGTTGAGCAGGGTATTCAGCTCACGGTTCAGTCGCTCCAGCAGCTCGCTGCGGGTGGTGATCAGCTCCAGCAGGGTCTTGCGCAATTGCAGGGTGACTTCTTCGGCCGGTTGCTTGGCCAGTAACTGCTCGACATAGGTGGTGGGATTGCTGACCAGCTCGCGCTGCTGGCTGACCTCGAACTGGTAGAGGCGGATGTCGGCGATTTCATCGGCCAGGTTGCGGTCGAGTTTGAGCTGCGGCAGCGCTTGCTTCTGCTGATAGAGAATCTTCGCCAGCAGCAGGCTGCCCTTGAGCACGCTGATCTGCTCGTCCAGGGCCTGGTCGCTCTGGGTGAGGGTGTCCAGCTGTTGCTTGGTCTGCAGATTCTGCTGGGTCAGTTGGTTGAGGCGGTCGGTGGTGCGCAGCAGGTAATCGGAGAGCTTGAGGTTGGCATCGCTCTCGCTGGCCAGGAGGCTGCCGGAGCCGGCCTTCTTCGCCTCCAGCGACTGCTCGGCGACGGTCTGTTCCGATTGCGCGAGGCGCTTGTCGTTGATCAGCGATTGCAGGTCGCGGCTTTCCTGCTCCGCGCGGATGATGCGCTCATTCAGCAGATCGCGCTGGCTGTTGCCAAGGTCTTGCAGCAGGTTGTTGCCGGCCAACTCCTGACGGCGGAGCAAGGTTTGCGCGGTCAGAGCGGCGAGTTCCGCGTTGAGCTGGTCACGGCGCTCGGGGCTTAGCGGCTTACCGCCGTCTTTGCCATTCTTCAGGAGGCCGTTGAGCTCCTGGGCACGGGTCTGGTTGCCGCTGATTTCCGCCTGAGCGCGCTCGGGGCGGGTCTGGGCGGTGATGATCTGGCTGTTGGCCTCGGCGATCGCCTGCTGCCAGTCGCTCAGTTGGCTGCTGCGGTCGCTTAACTGTTGTTCCAGTTGCGGCTCCGAGCTGTTGGCATAGCGCTGGGCGATGACGATGGGCGGGCTGGCTTTAAGCTTGGCCAGTTCGCGCTGGGCTTCGCTAATCAGCCGCGGCGCTTCGGCCAGTTTCTGCTGGAGGTCACTCAAGCGCTGCGCGCTGTCCTCTTTAACGGCGAGCCAGCGCAAGGTGCTTTCGAGGCTTTGTTTGACCGCCTGTTGTTCGGCTTCGGGCAGTTTGCGCGCCTCGAGGCTGTCCAGGCTGCTCTGCACGGCACTGCTAGTCGGGGGTTCGGCGGCCTGCAGCGGCGTGGTACTCAGGCATAGAGCGAGCAGGCTGGCAATGAAAAGGCTAGGTAAAAATGGCATGGGGGCTGATCGCGCGGCTCGTGAGGTGCTGGAGTTTAGAGGAACAGGCCTGGCCCGGGGGGGCCGCCTTCGGGGAATTTGACGCCGACCTTGCGGATCTTGTTCCCCTCCATCACGGCGACCGTCCAGGTCAGGGCGTTCCACTCGACCTGATCGCCGACCACCGGTTCGCCGCCGATCTCATTGGCGATAAAGCGGCCGAGCGACAGGTTGCCGTCGCTAGCCTCGAGCTTCAGGCCATAGAGTGCGGCCACCGCGCCCAGTTCGGCGTCGCCTTCGAGGACGAAGTCGCCGAAGAAGCGCAGGTCCATACCGCGCTCCGGCGCCTGGCTGAACAGCTTGCCGAGCGCCGGCAGGTCATGTTCGTGGCCGACCACACAGAGGATGTCACCGGCCTCCAGGGTGGTGCTGCCGGAGGGGTGCAGCAGCTCCCGGCTGCGGAACAGCGCGGCGATGCGCGTGCCCTCGGGCATCCTCAGCTCGCGCAGGGCGGCGCCGATGCACCATTTCTCCGCACCGAGGCGGTAGACGAACAGCTCCCACTGGCTGGTCGGGTGGATCTCCAGGCCGGCGCGGGAGATGGGGGCCGGGTCCGGTGGCACAGTCACCCGCAGCCATTTGGCCACCCAGGGCAGGCTGGTGCCCTGCAACACCAGCGAGACCAAGACGATGAAGAAGGCGACGTTGAAGAACAGTTGGGCATTCGGCAGCCCGGCCATCAACGGGAACACCGCGAGAATGATCGGCACCGCGCCGCGCAGGCCGACCCAGGCGATGAAGACCTTCTCGCGGTCATGGAAGGCGCGGAACGGCAACAGGCCGAGGAGCACCGACAGCGGGCGGGCGAACAGAATCATCCACAGCGCCAGACCCAGTGCCGGCAGGGCGATGGGCATCAGTTCGTGGGGGGTGAGCAACAGGCCGAGCACCAGGAACATGCCGATCTGGCTGAGCCAGGTCAGGCCGTCGAGCATATGCAGGATGCCGTGATGGCTGCGGATCGGCCGGTTGCCCAAGAGCAGGCCGCACAGGTAGACGGCGAGGAAGCCACTGCCACCGATGGCGTTGGTCAGGGCGAAGATCAGCAGGCCGCCACTGACCACCAGCAAGGGGTAGAGGCCGTTAGCCAGATGAATGCGGTTGACCAAATTGAGCAGCAGCCAGCCGCCACCGAGGCCGAGCACGGCGCCGATGCCGAATTCGCTGAAGAGATGGCCGATGAAACTGAAGCTGAAGCCGCTCTGGCCGCTGGCGAGCATCTCGATCAGGGTCACGGTGAGGAACACCGCCATCGGGTCGTTGCTGCCGGACTCGATCTCCAGGGTGGCGCTGACCCGCTCGTTCAGCCCGCGCCCGCCGAGCAGGGAAAATACCGCGGCGGCGTCGGTGGAGCCGACTATGGCACCGATCAGCAGGCCTTCCAGCCAGCTCAGGTCGAACAGCCAGGCGGCGGCGACGCCGGTCAGGCCGGCGGTGACCAGCACACCGACGGTGGCCAGGGACAAGGCCGGCCAGAGTGCCACGCGAAAGCTCGACACGCGGGTGCGCAGGCCGCCGTCGAGGAGGATCACCGCGAGCGCCAAGTTACCGACCAGGTAAGCGGTGGAGTAATCGGTGAAGACTATGCCGCCGAAGCCGTCGCTGCCGGCGAGCATGCCGACCGCGAGGAAAATCACCAGGATCGGGATGCCGAAGCGCGAGCCGAACGCGCTGACCAGAATGCTCGCGGCCACCAGCAGCGCACCGATCAGAAACAGGCTGTTGACGGCGCTTGCATCCACGGGCGGGCTCCAGGTGGTAACAGAAAGACGGAATAGGTGCGGCGTATGCAGTACCCATGCCAGGCGATTCTAACCCGTGCCTCGAGCGGCCTGTCAAAAAAACGCCCCGCACAGGGCGGGGCATTGGTTGCGAGGGTTATGGGCGATCTAGAACCAGGCGTCCTGCATCGTCAGGCAGCAGTCGTCGCGGTTTTCCAGGATCGCCAACTCGTGGTGGCAGCTCGGTACTTCCCAGGTCAGGAAGTAGCGCGCGGCCTGCAGCTTGCCCTTATAGAAGTCGAGGTCGGCGGCGTTGCCCTTGGCCAGCCCCTCTTCGGCGCGGATCGCCTGTTCCAGCCAGCGCCAGCCAATCACCGCATGGCCGAAGGCCTTGAGGTACAGCGCCGAGTTGGCCAGGCCTTGGCTGACCTGGCCTTGGGCCAGGTCGCCGAGCAGCGCCAGGGTGACGCTGGACAGCTGCGCGAGGAGCTTTTCCAGCGGTGCACGCAGCGCATTCAGCGAAGCGTACTGGCCGGCGCGCTGGCACGTGCCCTGAATCAGGGCGGTGAGCTGCTTGAGCCCGGCCCCGCCGTGCTGCGCGAGCTTACGACCGAGCAGGTCGAGCGACTGAATGCCATGGGTGCCTTCGTGGATCGGGTTCAGGCGGTTGTCGCGGTAGTACTGCTCCACCGGGTATTCACGGGTGTAGCCGTGGCCGCCGAGGATCTGGATCGCCAGTTCGTTGGCCTTCAGGCAGAACTCCGAGGGCCAGGACTTGACGACCGGGGTGAGCAGATCGAGCAGCTCGTGAGCCTGCTGACGGGCCTCCGCGGTTTCCAGGGTCTGGGTGTCGTCGACCAGGCGCGCGGCATACAGTGCCAGGTCGAAGGCGCCTTCGACATAGGCCTTCTGGGTCAGCAGCATGCGTTTCACATCGGCGTGCTGGACTATGCTGACCGGCGCCGTGGTCGGGTCTTTGCTGTCCGGCAGCCGGCCTTGCGGGCGCTCGCGGGCGTAGTCCAGCGAATACAGGTAGCCGGCATAGCCGAGCATCACCGCGCCCATGCCGACGCCGATGCGCGCCTCGTTCATCATCTGGAACATGTAGGCCAGGCCGTGATGGGGCTTGCCCACCAGATAGCCGACGCAGCCGGGGTTATCGCCCCCAGCGTTATCACCAAAGTTCAGCGCGGTGGAGGTGGTGCCGCGGTAACCCATCTTGTGGAACAGGCCGGCGAGGAGCACGTCGTTGCGCGGGCCCAGCGAGCCATCGGCGTCGACCAGGAACTTAGGCACGATAAACAGCGAGATGCCTTTCACCCCGGGCGGTGCATCCGGCAGCTTGGCCAGCACCATGTGCACGATGTTCTCGCTCAAGGGGTGATCGCCGCCGGAGATGAAGATCTTATTGCCCTTGATGCGGTAAGTACCGTCTTCAGCGGGTTCGGCGCGGGTGCGGAGATCCGCCAGGGAGGAGCCGGCGTGCGGTTCGGTCAGGCCCATGGTGCCGAAGAAGCGACCCTCGATCATCGGCTGCAGGAAGCGCTGCTTCTGCTCCTCGTTGCCGAAGGTCTCGATCAGGTTGGCCGCACCCATGGTCAGGAAGGGGTAGGCCGAGCTGCCGACGTTGGCCGCCTGGAAATGCGCGAAGCAGGCCTGCGACAGCAGGGTCGGCAGCTGCATCCCGCCTTGCTCGAAGCTGCGCGTGGCATTCAGGAAGCCGGCTTCGAGGAAGGCGTCGACCGCCGGTTTGACTTCCGGGATCAGCACGGCGGCGCCGTCGACATACTCCGGCTCGTGCTCGTCGCCCTTGCGATTGTGCGGGGCGAAGAACTTTTCCGCGATGCTGCGTGCCGTGCCGAGGGCGGCGTCGAAGGTTTCGCGGTTGTGCTCGGCGAAGCGTTCGCGCTGGGTCAGGGCTTCGGCGTCCAGTACTTCGTACAGCTCGAAGGCCAGGTTGCGGGAACTGAGCAGGGTCTCGGACATGGGCGCACCTCCAATGGGATCGCTGGAGTCTAGGTCGGTGAATGAACCGCGCCTAGCAACATCCATCGGAGTGATAAAGGCGCAAAACCCACAGGCGAGCGGGCCAGGGCCTTGGTAGAATTCGCCGCCTCGCGAGGAGCCTTCCATGAACTACCGCCACGCCTTCCACGCCGGCAATCATGCCGATGTGTTCAAGCACTTGCTGCTGTCCCGTCTGATCGCCCTGATGGGCCGTAAAGAACAGCCGTTCGCCTACCTAGACAGTCACGCGGGCATCGGCCTGTACGATCTCAAGGGTGACCAGGCCAGCCGTACCGGCGAGTGGCTGGAGGGGATCAGCCGCGTGTGGGAAGCCGCCGATGTGCCGGCGCTGGCCGCCGATTACCTGCGCGTGCTGCGTGAGCTCAACCCCGGCGGCGGCCTGCGTTACTACCCGGGCTCGCCCGAGCTGGCGCGCCAGCTGACGCGCCCGCAGGACCGTCTGCACCTGAACGAGAAGCACCCGGAAGATGGTCGCCTGCTCAAGGACAATATGAAGCACGACCGCCGCGTCGCGGTGCACCTGGGCGAAGGCTGGCACATTCCACGGGCGTTGCTGCCGGTGGCCGAGAAGCGTGCGTTGCTGCTGATCGACCCGCCTTTCGAACAGGCCGATGAGTTGCAGCGCTGCGCGCACGCGCTGAAGGAAGCGATCAGTCGCATGCGCCAGACGGTGGCGGCGATCTGGTACCCGATCAAGGATCAGCGCCAGCTCAAGCGCTTCTATAACGACCTGGCCAAGAGTGGCGCACCCAAGTTGCTGCGCGTCGAGTTGTACGTGCATCCCGTCGACAGCGCCGAGTTTGGTCTGAACGGCTCGGGTCTGGTCATCGCCAGCCCGCCCTGGGGGCTGGAAGAAGAGCTCAAGCAGCTCATGCCCTGGTTGGCCGAGAAACTGGCGCAGACCCAGGGCGGCTGGCGGATGGATTGGCTGATCGAGGAGAAAGCCTAGGCTGTGCGATTGATCGCACCAAAAACCGAGAAGCCGTTGAAGGCTAAAGGCTAAAGGCTGAACGGAAGAGCGGTCATCGCCGGTAGGCTGCGCTGCCAGCCGCAGCCACTGAGGATGGGTGGAGCGTAGCGATACCCAGCGTTTTAAAGCCTTGTAGGCCGCTGGAAATTCCTCAAGCAGGTGGGTTACGCCGCTACGCGGCTAACCCACCCTACGCGTTTTTGTAGGAGCGGATTTATCCGCGAAACCGAACCCGAGAACGTCACCAATCCCGCAGCAAGAACCCAGTGCCGCTTTGCTGGGAGGGGCCTTGGCCGCGACAGCTGCGCTGGCCGATAGGGCCAATCACCTCAGGCTTTCTGCAATCGAAGGCCAGACTCCCGGCCGCCCAATAGCCCCTCGCCTTGAGGCCAGCCCGGCGATCACCCGATAAAAAGCTCTCACGCCTTCTGCCTGAACCTGAGAGCACGCAGCGCTTCTTGCGGTGACAGTGCCCAAGCAGAACCGTATTATCCGCGACCACTGCGCCTAGCTACGCCGACGGCTTGGCCCGAGCGATTATCCATCACTGCTTTCAAAGGGAATTGAAGATGAACAAAACTTTGCACCTCCTGAGTTTGTTTGCGCTCAATGGATTCTCCGAAGCGCAACGGATCGCTAATCGTGGTCTGTTCCTTATTATTTTTCAGTGGCTCTTGCGGCTTTGTTCTCCTGTCGTTTTTAAACGTCTAGTTATTATTCATTTTTTATTTGCATTCGAAAGCGCTGGTGCTGTTGATTATCATTGGAGGTATGTTGGCACGGGTAGTTTTAGCTCCGCCTCTGCCGCTTGTACTTATTTAGCAGGCATTGCGTGGGGTGGTATTGGTGCCACTCTTCAAAGTATGATTTTTTTGAATGAATCAGCAGTTGTATGCGTTGTTAAATATCCGGGTAATACCACCTTTACAGCTAAGATATCCAATGTTCATCGTTATGGTGATTCATGTCCTGCCAACTCTAAATATAACTCCGCAACTGGCGAATGCGCCAACGACGAGCAAAAAGGCCCGCCGCCCCCTATGAGTTGCGCATTTAACCCCATCAATATCGCGATTGGTAACAAGTTCCAAACTGAAACCGATTACCCAAGCAGCGGCATATCCACCCTCAGTTTCACCCGCACCTATAACAGCCTCGACGGCCTCTGGCGGCATAACCATTCGACCTATCTGCGCTTTGCCGGGACTAACCTTGCGCTAGTCATGGCCCACGGCCGCGAATCCTTCTTTACCGTAAACGGCTCGACGGTAACGGCGGCGCCGACCGAGTTGGGGAATTTGGTTAAGACGGCCGATGGTTGGCTGTATGCCGCCGAGAACAACGAGCGCTTCAGCTTCGATGCCACCGGCCGCTTGACCCGTTGGGCGAACACCGCCGGGGCTACACAGCAACTGACCTATGTCAGCGGCAAGGTCACGGTGACCGATAACCTCGGCCACAGCCTGAGTTTTACCGAAGATGCCCAGCACCAACCACTGAGCCTCAGTACCCCCTCGCTGCAAATCACTTACAGCTACAACGCCAACCAACGCCTGACCCAACTCACCCGCACCCGCGGCGGCCAAACCGAGCAGCGTCAGTTCCATTACGAAGACCCGCGAAACCCCAACCTGCTCACCGGCATCACCGACGAACGCGGCGTGCGTTACGCCACCTGGTCGTATGACGATAAGGGTCGGGCCATCAGCAGCGAGCACGCCGGCGGCGTGGAGCACGGGACGGTGGCCTACAACGCCGACGGCTCCAGTACGGTGACCAACGAGTTGGGCAAAACCACCGTCTACCGCTTCACCGCGATTGGTGGCATCAAGCGCGTCACTGCCATTGAAGGCGAGCCTTCGGCCAATTGCCCCAACAGCAACTCGAGCTTCACCTACGACGCGCGCGGCCTGCTCAAGACCAAGACCGATAACAAGGGCTTCGTCACCACTTACGACTACAACGAGCGTGGCCTGGAGATCGGCCGCACCGAAGCCGTTGGCACGCCGCAGGCCCGCACCATCAGCACCGCCTGGCACCCGACGCTGTTCCTGCCGGTGACTGTCACCGAGCCGGGGCGGATCACCACCTACAGCTACGACGCCCAAGGCCGGCAACTCAGCCAGACCCAGACCGATCGCTGATTTCAGAAGGACCTGAAACATGAACAAGACTCTGCACCGCGCGAGCCTGCTCGCGCTCGCCCTGGCCAGCGCGTTGAGCTGGCCCTCCACCCAAGCCGCCGAGCGCAGCTGGAGCTACAGCTACACCAGCCAGGGCCTGATCGAAACGGCCGACGGCCCGCGCACCGATGTGGCGGACATCACCCGCTACGCCTATGACGGGCAGGGGCATCTGACCAGCGTCACCAACGCCCTCGGCCATCTCACCCAGCTGTCGAACTACGACGCCGACGGCCATCCACAGAGCATCACCGACGCCAACAACGTCAGCACCAGCCTCACCTATGCCCCGCAGGGCTGGCTGGCCTCGGTCAGCACGGCCGGCAGCACCACCAGTTTCGAGCACGATGCCGTGGGCCAGATCACCAAGGTCACCCGCGGTGACGGCAGCTGGCTGGCCTACAGCTGGGACGATGCGCGGCGCCTGACCCGCATTGCCAACAACCTCGGCGAGACCGTCGAATACGATCTGGACGCCATGGGCAACCGCACCGCCCAACGGATCAAGGACGCCTCCAACAACCTCACCCAACAGCAGCAGTGGGCCTATGACGAACTGGGCCGCTTGCTCCGTTCGGTCGGCGCCGCCGGGCAGACCAGTCGCGTCCAGTACGACCTCAACGACAACCCCACCGTCCGTACCAACCCCAAGCAGAACAGTCACGTCCGCGCCTACGATGCCCTCGACCGTCTGGTCGCCAGCTCCGATCCGCTCAATGGGGTCACCGCCCTGGCCTATGACGCGCAGGACCACCTGACCCAGGTCAGCGACCCGCGCGGCGTCACCACCCGCTATGTCTACGACGGCCTCGGCAACCTGACTCAACTGATCAGCCCGGACAGCGGCACCACCACCTTCAGCCACGATGCCGCCGGTAACGTCATCAGCAAGACCGACGCGCGTGGCGTGATCACCGAGTATGCCTACGACGCGCTGAACCGCCTGATCGCCCGCCGCTACCCGGCCAACCCGGCGCTGAACGTGCAGTACCACCACGACATGACTGCCGAGGGCAACCGCGGTATAGGCCGCCTGACCGCCGTGCAGGATGCCAGCGGTGTGCTCGGCTACACGTATGACGGGCGCGGCAATCTGATCGAGCAGATCCGCTCGGTGGAGGTGCTGGGCAGCGACCGGTACGACCGCCTGCAATACGCCTACGACGGCGCCAACCAACTGACCCGCATCACCTACCCGGACGGCTTCAGTGTCGAGTACTCGCGCAACGCCGCCGGCCAAGTCGAGCAGGTCGGCCTGACCGTGGGCAGCAATGCACCGACCCCAATCGCCAGCCAGATCAGCTACCTGCCGTTCGGCCCGCTGAACAGCCTGACCTGGGGCAACGGCATCAGCCTCAGCCGCAGCTACGACCAGGATTACCAGCTCACCCAGCAACAGGTCGGTGTCTGGCAGAGTGGCTACCAGCACGATGCCAACGGCAATATCACCCGGCACGCCCATAGTCTGTTCGGCACCCTGGATTACCAGTACGACGCCCTCGACCGCCTCACCGAAGAAAAGGCCGCCAACGAGCGCAAGACCTACAGCTATGACGCCACCGGTAACCGTAAACAGCGCCGCACCTACCGCCTCACCGACGGCGTTGAAGGGGCTGCAACCGCCCAGCCCCTGGTCATAGCTACCAACAGCAATCGCCTGCTCAAGAATGTCAGCACCACGGTGCAGATGGATGCTTCCGGCAACGCCCTGCAACATGCCCTGAGCCGGCGCTATACCTACGACGAGCAAGGCCGCCTGAAGCAGGCGTTCATCCCCACCACCACTACCACGCTGTCCGCCGACTACCGCTACAACGCTCTCGGCCAACGCACCCTGAAGCAGCGGTACAGTAGCGGCCGCGTCGCCTTAGCCACCACCTACCTGTACGGTGCCGATGGCCAACTGCTCGGCGAAGTGCAGTACAACCCCAACGGCAAGAAATACCGGGCGACATACTGGATCTGGCTGGAGGGTATGCCCCTAGCCAGCTATGAGCTGAAATACGCCACCGATGGTGTGACTGTTCTCTACACCCGCCAGTACTACTTGCACAGCGACCACCTCAACACCCCGCGCTTGGCCACCGACCCGGACCAGCAGCTGCTGTGGTACTGGAACAGCGACGCCTTTGGCGCCGGCGCAGCCACCAACAACCTCATCGTGATCAACCTGCGCTTCCCCGGCCAGTACTACGACCAGGAGAGCGGGCTGCACTACAACTACTTCCGCGATTACGACCCGCAGACCGGGCGCTATGTCGAAAGTGACCCAGTTGGGCTAGGGGGCGGGCTTAATACGTTTGGGTATGTTCTAGGCAATCCGATCAATTACGCGGACTTCTTGGGCCTCACACCTCACACGCCATATGACACATTTGCGCTAGCGCGATTCGAAATGCTTGAGGATATCCGATTAAAAGGCATTGAAACCGGTAACGAATATACCGCCTACATTTACAAAATGGAGGCTAATGGCTGCACCAAATATGCATATACGGACCTATCTACAGATGAGGAACCAAGCCTCGTTACCCCGCAAGAGCCACTCCCAGGCAAGCCCCCGCTGGAGCATGGGCATAACCACCCAGGCAATACAAATATAAGCTCCCAAGACAAGTTAATATCTGAGAAACTAAAAGTTCCCGTATCAAAGGTCGGCCATGACGGGAAGGTTCAAGTATATGATCCAAAAACTAACTGGACTTACTCTCCACGCCCGCCTGTGAGCCAATAATCATGAAAAGAATATTCAATCCAGCGCGCCAAGCCCTATCAGTAATTATTCTGAGTCTAGCAGGCGCATTGTTCCAAATAACTGCTGTACAAGCAAATCAAGTACCTGTAGCAGAGCCTGAATTCATCCTAGTCTTAACTATGAGTAGAGCCAATGGAGAAACGATATCTTCTCATATAAAACATACCGCTAAAAAAGACACTACAATCACTACAACAAAAAAACTGAAAGATGGTAGCGAGATAATTCTTGCCAAAGAAATTTCCTTACCAAAAAATCAAGTAAAGAATATATTGAAGATGAAGTCTGCCTCGAACTTCTTTGAGAGACCTACCGAGGTAGATCGCATTGGATTCGATGGCGCGATATGGAAGCTCGAAATCATCGAAAATGGCAGACAGCACCATACAGAGCGATGGTCACCACTTCCTCCATACTATTCAAAAAAGCTTGATTCCAAGACAAACAAGCTAGTTCCGATGAATCCAGAAAAGGCTTTAAAGCAGTCAGACGAAGTTGCCCTAGATATGCTCTGCATTCTTGTCATGATGTCTACCCCTGGCTTTGATGAGCGTATTTATTAATACTAGCCCCTAGCGCTAGGTATCAGATTCAGTGTGCCTAGCTTTTTCGGGCGTACTAACTGATCCTCGCGGGACAGAGTGTTACTGCTGCGGCCGTAGCACTCGATTCCCGGCCCCGCTCTCAAAACGTCCTTTAATTTCCTACGCCTTCGACCAGCCACCACTCTTCGAGTCAGACTGGCGCCTGCTGTATCAATTTCACCAGCAGGGTGTTCAGACTTTTCCGGCCCAAGGTATCAACCTTGACCAGAAGGGTGTTCAAGTTAGTGCAGCCCCTACAGGTGTAGGGGCCGGAAGATTTAATACGATCTGCTGGTTTGAGTTGATACTTAAAACCGAAAAAGTCTGAACACTCTGCTGCTAGTACTCCATAACAGTCATCCTCATGCGTCCATATCCGCTGGCCTCATAGTAAATAACCACGGTTGGTACGCTTTCGATCAAGAGCGGCCGCTAGCGGTGATATTTCAATTTACCCTAGAGCGGTGCTCCTTCGAGCTTACATCTCAGGTAACATTGATTTGGCAAATCGAATGTTTGACGATGGGGAGTCTACTGGCTACGGCTCACAGAGCGGACCTAGCTTTCTCGGATATAAAGTAGCCCTGCATGGGGACCAATACCGGACATTCCGGAAATTTACTCGCTGACCTGACTCGTGCCCGCCAATGGCTCTACCACATAAGACCCGCTTTAACCGCCTTGTCCGTAGCCTGCGAATAGTCATGCAGGAGGCGCAGCTCGGGCCTGATTTGATCATCGGCAGTGCACTGGCGAAGTGGTGCGAATATTCCTTCCCCGGTCTGCCGGGATCCGGCCTGCCCGTGTTAGCGGCGTTGAAGGACGAGCCAGCGGTGTGCGCGTTTGTAGACTTCGTGAAGGGCCAAGACCTGCTCGAGTCTACCTACTGGTTCTCCTCGGCATACGCCCAACTTTTAGGAGAAGAGCATCGCAAGCGGCTGGCGATGTTCTTTACGCCACCCTCTCTGACAAGACGCCTGCTCGACGACTTGTCAACAAGCGGCGTGGACTTTGCCACTCGAAACTTCTGCGATCCCGCTTGCGGCGGTGCTGCGTTCTTAGCGCCTATTGCGATGCGTATGCGCGATGGGCTTCTTCACCAGGGAGCAAGCGCGGCGCAGATACTCGAACACGTGCAAAAGCACCTGCTGGGGTTTGACAAGGATGCTGCGCTATGCGAACTGTCGAAGCACTTCCTGCTAATGGCGTTGCATGATGAGGTTATCGCAACGTGTAAACGTCCGAAGTTCCAGATATACCATGGTGACTCTCTCCTGCAGGCAAAGTACCTGTTGGGAACCCTTGATGTGGTGCTCTGTAACCCCCCGTATAGGAAGATGCCTGCGGCGGAAGTAAAGGAGTACTTCGACGAGTTCACTCACGTCATTGAGGCGCAGCCGAACCTGTACGCACTCTTTATTGCCTTGTGCGTCAAGCTCTTGGCCCCCGGAGGCGTCTGTGCAGTGGTGACCCCGACGAGTTTCTTGTCTGGTCAAAACTTCTCGAAGCTGCGCACGTTCTTGATGACACAGACCACGGTGCTTAGCATCGGCATGGTGAGCGACCGTCTAGGTGTGTTCATTGATGTCGAGCAGGAGACGGCGCTGACCCTAGCACGCCGTGAAGAAGCCGGGCACGCACCGACGATCGAGGCAGAGGTTTCGGTTGTCTCACGAGACGGTAATTACGTCGACGTAGGGCGGTGTGTCCTCCCCAGCTCGGGGGCCGCGTGGCCCATCCCTCGCACCGAAAGCGACGTCGCGCTGCTAAGGAGCACTGCCAAGTCACAAGCGAGTCTCGCGGACTACGGATATACGACGCGTATCGGTGCCTTCGTCTGGAACCGCGATACGCGCACGACGTACGCGTCGGCGAAAAGCGCCGCGCGTGCTCGTGGCGGCGCGGCCGTCCCGCTGCTCTGGTCCAGCGACATTGCGCCGGACGGCACCCTGCGATTCTCCGGTGCGCCCAAGGCTAACAAGGAGCGGTGCTTCGTGAACATGGGAGCGAAGGATCATCGCTCGATCGTACGCAGACCCAGCGTCTTGCTGCAGCGCGTGACCTCCAATGACCAACCGCGACGGCTGGTTGCCGCAGCAGTTCCGACTCAACTTATCGATACCTACGGCGGATTCGTTGGCGAGAACCATACGGTCATCCTCGAGCAGGTGATACCTAATCCTGCGCTCGCACCTGAGAAGCTGGCGCAGTTACTCGGAACGCCTACGGTGGACCGCTACTTCCGATGTATCTCGGGGGCGACCAATGTATCGGTTTTCGAACTCAGTCAGCTGCGGCTTCCTGATCCGGACCGGCTAAGGAGCTACCTCGAGCAGGGCTACGATATGGCCAGTGCAGCACATAAGGCGTTGGTCGGGGAGTAGGTACTTAGCTTATCCTCCCAATACTCTGGAAACTGTCTACCCAAGAAGACATATGGCATCAAGGAAGAAGCTCAACGATCTGTGGGAAGCCGAGAAGCGAAGGCGCGAAGAGCTGGCGAAGCTGCTCACTCCCCGTAAACCTACCGCACAGGCAAAGCCTGCGCCGCCATCCCGCGTGCGTCGTCCTCCGCCCGCCCCATGTGAAACGGTGCCTCCCCGTCCTATCGTATCTCGTACCGATGAGGCACTTATTGCGCTGTTCCAGGACGACAATACGCAGCCTAGCGAACCCTCAAGAGCGTTGGTGGCGTTGGCCGACCTGTATCTGCACGCGGCCCAGCATCGCTCGCGCCATATAGCAATGGTCTGGCCAGCATCGCTCAAAACGTTGCCCCTCGTACACGCGCTTGCCACGTTGAGCCGCTGGCACCAAGGCGACAAGCAAGGTGTTCGCGGTCTGCTTTTTCCCGTCAAAACCAATGCCTTCCATAGTCTCAACCACATCCATTTTGACCGGGCCAGCATCCTTCGCATTGTTAAGGATCTGGTAGAGGTTGACGTCAACGCACGCGTCATCCGGCCGATGCCTGGCAAGGATCCGTTTTACTTCTGGCTGAACGATCACGGCCTTCCTCAAATCCTGGGAGAGCGGTTCAATCCAACGATTGGAGAGCTACTGCCTCACTACCTTGCTACGCCTGATTTCACTGGGTGGAAGCCCTGCGACTCTCAGCTTCTTGCGCTCATTCGAGCGAAGCTCTCTAGGCGAGGGAAAGCCAAGGAGGCTTTGCAGATGAACAGCGCCATTATTGGCGATCCTCGTACTGCGCCGGACGCTCTCTTCGCGCTGGATGGGAGGATGCAAGAGAGCGAACTTCGCCAGGCTCTCAAGGCATTAGCTAAGCTCGGTTCCCCAGAGGTGGTGCTCGTGCAAGCCACCCGAGCTGTGCGCCTTGAAGCTCCAGGCTGGAAGAGGCGACTGGCGCGTTTCTGTTTAATGTTGGAGGACGTTTTTTGCGACGCCCCCCCAGGGGTCATCATTGTCACAGACGAGCCACACACCGCTTACAGGCTCAAGGAAGAACTTTGGGAACAGAACCAGAAGCGTGACTCTGCTAGTCGATGGCACACGCCTCACGAGTTCAAAATTTTGGGTATACCGAGCACTGTAGGTGGTGCGGGGCTACTTGCAGCGGGCGCTCAGGAGGCACAACACCCGGACCCGCGCGAGTTCGACGTCCACATCGTAGATGCGGATGCGGCCAAAGCTGCGAATAAGCTCGTGCGTATCGCCAACGCTGCCCTTGGGGGTAAGGAAGCCGCTCGACCGCTCGTTGAAGCAGCCTCGTTTCTCTCTCGCTTGGCAGCGCTCCCCTGCGGCGTTCGGCACATGTCGGAGTATCTGGCTGGGCTCGATGTATCGGGCCGAACACGGGCTGCATTCGACTGGCCCGGGCATATGGGGGCCGTTCATGAGTTCGAGCAAAGCGTCGGTGTGGGAGGAGAGCGCCCCGCTCTTATGGATTGTCTCGAGCGCGGCTCGCAGCTATTCGGCAACTATTACGAGGCTACGCCTTTTGCCCACAAGCTAGCCGGGCTCGTCGCGAGCATTGCAACGAGCAAGAAGCGTAGCGTGGCCATCGTGTTTACCAGCACCCTGTACCTGCGCCTGGCCGAGCGCTTCCTTGTTCTGTATGACCAGTATCCGGAAGGTGCGACTTACGGCTCCTTCCAAGGGCGCGTGCACCTGCTGTCCGCTACAAATCTCGAAGAGCACCTTGATGGACTGTTAGGTTCCACACTTGTGTTTGCCGGGCTCAACGAGGACTGCCTACGCCTGTTGTTAACGGACAGTCGTGTCCCCGCGCACTCGGTGCTTCTGCTGACCCAGCGAGCTGGTCAGTTCCTACGTGCCACGCTCAAACCCATTGTCGAGCACATGCCGGAATTCAAGTCCTACAAGCCCAGGATGGAGTCCATCCTGCGACAGCTGAAGGACTTGCCGGAGGACGCCTCAGTCCTTTCCACCGGCGATTACGTGCTGCCCACTTTCCGTGTTGAGTTGTCATCGGATGGCACGCCGTCCGGCCATGAGGTCGAGCAAGGCTGTTGGTTTATTCAGTTCGACACCGGAGCCCCCCAGTTCCGCCATGACACATCGGAGATGTATGTTTACGACCCTGCTTCGCAGCATGCGTCAGATGCAGGATTCAGGACGTGTCAGGTTTGCTCACTGGAGGCCGGAGATAAGGTGTTTATCATGTCGGCCGAGCTACGCGAGATGGTAGAGCAGGTGCTGCGTGACGCAGGCGTACCGATCCAATCAGACAAAACGTTCGAGTCGGCCCTACGCAGCTATCACGAACAGGTGCAAAAGCGCCTTGCGCAGCGGTTCATGCAGGCAACACTTTCTGACAAGGTACGAGCGATTCGCGAGGAGATGCTTGCGCTCGACCCGCACCTGGAAAGTAAGCTGCCAAGTCTTCAGGCGATGCGTCACTGGATTGACCTCGGACACTCGCCAGATACACCGTTCGAGCAGCTTCGTCCGCAAGCACCATTGCGTGAGGAGGCTTTCAAGTCGTTTGCACAGGTACTTGGGTTCTCTGCGCTGGAGGCCGCCTACCAGTGGCAGCGCGTGATCATGGCGGTGCGTAACTCGCGCCGAATGGATGGTCGCCATGTCTCTGATATTTATGCATACATGCTCTTGCAGCCTGAGTCCGCCATGGCCAATTCAAGCATCAAGCGGCAAACGCTGTCTCAGCTGTTCGAGAAGGCGCGTGAGAACGTCGCCATAGTCGAGTATGTCGGCCCCCTCAAGGAATCGCAACAATGAGTCAGCCCACTAATCGTATCGACCCTGTTGAGATTCCCTCCACCCTTAAAGAGGCGGTTGTCGATAGCCTCCTGAACCTGACTTACGCACAAATCAGTGGGCAAGGGCCCACGGGTCAGTACCTTTTCGGTGCCCGACCAAGGGCACTTTTGAGTTCCGGTTTCTTGTTGCCTCAGCACAGCACGTCCGGAGACGACGAGGTGACGTCTCCCATCTGGGTCTCGTCGCACGGATTGCAGATGCAGCTTAACGCCGGCTTGGGCTCGGTGATGACTGTATTCCCAAGGCTGTGCATGTACGTCCGAGTATTGCCCCGCGAGGAAGACCTGAGGAGACCGAACTGCCGGCCCGTCTTCATGCTGCGCCAGTCAGTGGTTGACGAGATTAAAGTCGAACGCAACCGTCGATTGGATGAAGCATGGGAGAAAGTCAAAGGAGAGTACGCCTCGAAGTGGAAGCATCCCGGTTGGGCGGCGATTCGCTCCAAGGTCGTTGATGAGGTCTATGCAGCCAAGAGTATCCCAAGGCAACTACTGACCTCAGATTTCCCGCAGGATGCGGCCGAAACCGAAGATGTACCGCTAGGCGACGCTGACGCTTCTGGCGAAAGTACGAGAGAAGGAGTTCCCGTCAATGCAGGGGAAGCGCCGCCTATCAAGGACGAGCATTTCGAGCCATTAACTGTACCGCACAAGTGGATGCGACTGGATGTGGAGCTCCCTCCGCTGGAGCTTGACACCTCGAAGTCCAACGAAGCTCTTCAGCTCGACATCGCAGACCACGTCGTCCGGATGAATGAGACGGTGGCTAAGCGGCTGCAGGACTGGGCTCAAAGCGACGAACCAGACACGGGTGGCAAGGCTTGGGGATATCGACACCAGCTGACCATTCCCGCCAGCCAATACACCAAGTGGGCCGATTTTCTCGATATGGTGCGCAAGTCTCAGCTGCGCGTCGCTTTGCCGCAGATTCAGCTGGGCTGGGATCTAGAGCTTCACAACGACTGGGTCGACCCCTCCAAGCGTAGCTTGTTCCTTGCGCTTGAGAATATCAGCGACATGCCGGGCCAGCATGTCGATGAGACTGAAGAGTCTGTCTTCCTCGTGTCTCTTCGGGTACAGCTTCCAACTTCGCTTCATCACCCGCTGAAGTTGGAGCGCATCGACCCGTCCTACCGCTACAACAAGTACTTGGCCTATCCGGCTATGGGCCACAACTGTGGCGTCGTGCAAGTGCACTCCGACCCTGCAATTCGGGTACTCGAGACAACGTGGACGCCCCGTTACACGCAGCCTCGTATCGTTCCTACGAGCGCTAATGGGGTTCAGCGTCGAGTGCGCTCGCTCGCGCAACCCGATGGGCTGGACGATTTAGCACCGCTGGTGTCAGCCATGCAGGAGTGGCTCGACGGCCTTCCGGCACAGGTGAACCCCGCTGAAGGACTAGCACCCTCCGATGCGGCCGGCATCGCTCGCGAAGAGGAGTGTTTCCGGCTGGATCTGCAGAAATGGGCCTCCGAGATGAAGGCAGTAGCTGCGGGCTTGGAATGCTTGGACGAGTCACGCTCAGCCTGGCGTGAACGTGGCCCACAGGCCGACCCAAAGGCCATTGTCTATGAGGCATGGCTCGCCATGAACGAGACGATGGCTAACTTCATGAAGGCCCGTTTTGGGGGCGATGACAACGAGTGGCGTCTGTTTCAGCTGGCCTTCATCATCGCCAACATCCCCGCACTAGCTTCGCGTATCCCAGAGTTCTCGCACTTCTACGACGAGTGTAGAGATGACGCTGTCACGCTATTGTATTTTGCCACCGGCGGTGGAAAGTCTGAGGCGTTCTTCGGCCTCCTGGTGTTTAATCTCATGCTCGACCGGCTGAGGGGAAAACACCGCGGTGTGACCGCCCTGATTCGCTACCCACTGCGGTTGCTGACGATTCAGCAAGCCCAGCGGTGTGCGCGCGTGTTGGCGCACGGAGAGCGAGTCCGCCGTGATAAAGGATATGGCGGCGACTCGCTGTCCATCGGCTTTTGGGTCGGCAGCGGCGGCTCCCCGAACCGCCACAGTGACAAGGGTGTCAGGAGCATCCCGACTGTGTCGTCAGCGCCGCCCGTCTTGGCTGACGAGGAAGCCCTTCGCGAGAACGACGCCAAGTACTCGGCGGCCATGCGTGCATGGCGCAAACTTCCCAAGTGCCCGTTCTGCAGCAGCGAAACTGCTTTGCGGCTATTCGTCGACCACGGAGACCAGACGCTGGGCCACGTATGCACTGACATTCGTTGCGATTCCAACGAGGGGCAGTGGAGGCCATTGCCGTTCTACATCGTTGATGACGACATCTACGATTTGGCACCGTCCGTCCTCTTGGGCACGGTCGACAAACTGGCCCTTATCGGCCACTCGAGTCGGACTATCCGACGCATATATGCAATGTTCGGTGCTGCGCCGTGGGTCAATCCGGCCAATGGGCGGTTGCATGTACCAACTGAGAGCCGGGAGTTGGCCGCGGGTCCTGCAGCCAAGGGCATGGTTGGAGTCTACCCGGCCTACGCTTCCGGCAGACGCATCTTTCACGATCCTTTCCCGAGCCTCATCATCCAGGATGAGGCACATCTGCTCGACGAGTCGCTGGGTACTTTTGCCGGCCTGTTCGAGTCCACGCTGGATGCGGTCTTTGAGTACCTGGCCAAGCCGCTCAGCGAGTTGGTAGCAGTAGACAAACAAGGCCAAAGGCGTAGGGCCAAGGTTATCGCCGCCTCTGCTACGGTATCCGAGCCCGAGAGGCAGTTGGAGCACCTGTATCAGCGCTCGACTCCAGCAACCCAATTTCCGGAGCCCGGCCCGTCCCTTTATGAGTCCTTTTATGCGACGCCTGCGCTGGCCCAAGAAGAACAGCGCCAGGCTCATCCTGACATCGAAGTGGCAAGCCGGCAGGCCCGTGTGTACACGGCCTTCATGACCAATGGTAAGCCGCACACGTCGACCAGCGTAGCGGTGCTATCAGGCTTTCACCTGATCATCACACGTCTGTTTGACAACCTGGTAAGCGACGTTGACAAGTCGTTTCAGTCGGCGCGCCAAATGCTTATGGATCATGTTTCTCCGGGGGCGCTTGAGGCGCTACACAGGCAGGCTCTATCCTCGGCAAGCGCTTCGTCGCTGGTCACACTTATCGATCTTCACCGCATTGCGCTGACCTACGTCACCAACAAGAAGGGCGGCGACCAGATCATGGCGGCAGAGGCGGAGGAAACCCGCAAGCGGCATCTCAATGAAGGCATCGACCTAGGGGGGCTGGACACCCGGCTTATAACCGGCTCGGTGGAGCAAGGCGAAATCCAAGGCGTTGTGGATACTGCGCAGAGCCGTGTTGCTCCTGGACAGCCTATACCACCGTTGCGAGAGCAGTTGCGTTCGGTAATCGCAACTTCGGCGATCTCGCACGGCGTTGATGTCGACGAGTTCAATTCCATGTTCTTCGCCGGTATGCCTTCAGATATTGCCGAGTACATCCAAGCTTCTTCGCGCGTCGGGCGTACACATATCGGTTTCGTCGTCCTAGTGCCAACGCCTCAACGTCGTCGTGACCGGCATATCGTTCACGTGTTCGACATTTTTCATCGCTTTCTGGAGCGTATGGTTCAGCCGGCAGCTATAGACCGCTGGGCGGAGCGCGCCGTAGAGCGGGTGTTCCCGAGCCTGCTCCAGGCATACCTGCTAGGCGTGGTTCCCAGCTGCGAGCTAATTCGGCTGCCAGAGGACGAGAAAAGCAAGATGCCAGACTTCAGTGTTATTCCCAATGTCCGCAAGGAGTTCAAGTCTCGAGGCGACGCCTTCATCGACGAAATCGACAAATTCGTCGAGCTCGCCGTGGGGTTGCGTGGGGCATTCTCGCCCGAGGGAGAAGAGCACTACCGCGCACGCATCGACCAGAAGACTCGCAACCTTATTGTGAACACCTGGAGCAGCCCGGTCTGGGGCAGTGGCACCATGGACGGGTACTTCAAAGCCCAGACGGATTTGATACTCAAGCCGATGACATCGCTGCGCGACGTCGATCAAGGCGGAGTAATACAGGCATCGACTCGTGACATGGCAGGCAATAACCAGTCGCATGGCGAAGTTCAACTGGTGATGGATCTCGTTCGACACGGTGTGGCTAACAACGATAGCGTGGACAACGCGCAGACAGGTGACTGAGATGGCAGCACGCAGAAGCTTCCTGGCGAACGACGATGAAGGCAAGACGCTCAATGCGCCGACGATGGCGCGCTCAAGAGGCCAATTGGGAGCTGCCTATGCCCCTGGAGCCTTCTTCACCTTCGAAGGCGGTCTGGGGGCGTGCATCTCTATCCCAGATCTCTCAGCAGTGGTGGACGACGCCCCCATTCAACCGGCAACAAAGTCGCAAGTCATCCTGAGGCTGCAGGAAATCTGGCAGAGTTGGTTCGCTCGAGCGTATGCGGTGGGCACTAGCGAGCGTCAAATAGCCCCTCATCAGTGCCTGGACGAGTCCCTTCTTCAGGAGGCCTCTGTGGTTCCGTTGGGCATAGACCGCTTGGCGTTTTTGAGCCCGTTGCGAATGGGGTATGCACCTTCGCCGCTGACTTTCGTTTGCAACAAGTGCAGTCTTTTCAGGCGATTCGAGTCAGCCCATGAGCTGGCTAAGAACATGGACAAGCTGCGAAAAGCCCGCTGCACGGCTGCTGATACAAAAGGATCGTGCCAGTGGCGGCAGGTCGACGTTATTTTCGTGCACTGGTCCGGTGAGTGGATGCCTGTTACTCCCGGCCGGTGGGAGTGGGATGACCGCAACAACACCCGAAGGCTCTATGGCGAAGAGTGCAAGGTATGCGGCGGGCACGATTTCAAGCTCAACACCGACTCGCCGCGCATCGGTCAGTGGCACTTCTACTGCGCCAACCCTACATGCGGGCACAGGGGATCGAACGAGTGGCGCCAAAATGACAAGTTCACGACGGAGATCTTCAGGGATCAGTCCAGTGCCCGCGTGGGTGAACGCCGCATGGAGCCTATCTCGTATCGTGCGTCATCCGCGTATTATGCGCAGTCGGAGCAGTTTGTGCTGTTCCCAGAATCTGAGCATCAGCTCATCACGATGCTTGAGCCGCAACGAGAGGCAGAGCTCGCAGCATTTATCGGAAGGCAGTTTCGGTTCGGTGGCCTAGAGCTCACACCCGACGAAATGAAGTCGGCTTTACTTGCAGCAGGAAAGGTCAGCGAGTGGGAATCGTACGAGAGCTTCTCGCGGATGCGCGACCTAGCCGGCGGGATGGAAGATACTGCAAGTCAAATGATGATGGAAAACGAGCTAAAGAAGCTCGTGACGAGATGGACCACCAGCGAGCCACCTCTCGTGCGATCGTGTGTCGACCTCCCGCCGACAGTCAGTGCGCAACTTGCGCAACGCAGTGAGTACACTAGCCGTTTCGACCCCTTCGTTCTTGCAACCGAGCACGAAGCATTTAACAGGGGCAAACTCTCGGCCCCGCCTGATGGTGGCCGCGCCAAGTTCGTGCGCTTCAACCATCTGGACAACGATCTTGCGCCGAAGGATGCGAGCGCCAAGGCTGCTCAGGAGGTCGAAACCCAGCGTCTGATGGCCAAACTCGGTATCGCCGATTTAGGGCTCGTTCGCGAATTTGACCTGTGTCGTTTCACCCACGGATATACGCGTGTTTCCGCGACCCCGACTCTGAACAAGCGTAACCAGGACATGCCTGTTCGTTTGAGGCTGTTCGAGCCGTTGCGCAGCGGCAAGCGGCCTATCTACGTCATGACGCAGGCTAACGAGGCGCTTTATGTTCGACTCGACCCCAGCGCTGTCTACAAGTGGCTTCAGGCCGTCGGAGTACTTGACCTGCCGAACTGGGACGATAGCAGTTCCGTCAAGTTGGGCGGTAGGCTACTGGAGGTCGCGCAGCCGTTCGGGCGCTACTTCTCCCTCCTGAAAGAAGGGGATGCGTCGACCTACCGCTACGTTTACACGTTGCTGCACACCTATGCACATACACTCATGAAAAACGTGGCTGAGCTGTCGGGCCTGGATCTAGGCTCTATGGGTGAGTACATCTTTCCACTGGATCTGGCATTCGTGGTGTATCGAAACGGCACGACCATGGATCTGGGTAACCTATCGTCGCTCTGGCGCAACGAGAACAATCGATTCCTTTCGCGTTTGCTTGAGGCCTCAACACACCGCTGCAACTCGGGTCGACTTTGCGACACGGCTGGCGGAGCCTGTCCAGACTGCATCATGATTCCCGAGACCTCCTGTCTCGCTCAGAATCAGCTACTGTCTCGTGCCGTATTGAAAGGCGGTCCGCCGCCCCGCGAAGATTCAACTCACAAGGGGCAGCGCATCCGCGGTTTCCTTGAGGTGGTCAATGAAGCCAATGAAAGGTGAACTGCTGAGCACCTTTGATGTGCTCGCTCCTCACTGCGAAGTAAGCGCCTCGCTGTGCGAAGCAGCCGGGCAAGGCTCCCTTGATGTTCCCTTGGATCTGCGCACCATCTGCACTCGTGCCGGTCTGCCGCAGGCGCGAGCAGCCGACGTCGAACGTTCGTTGATTGCTGGGCAAATAAAAGGGCTGTTCACGCAGTCGACGCCGTTGACGTGGCAGGTGCGCGACCGAGCCCTCGCAGCCCAGTTGGCGCCTTTACTGCAAGGTGCGCGTCTGTATCGTGCACGCGCTACGACGCACGGTCGCGACCACCTCTTAAACACCAAGCAGCACATCGTTACTGATGAAATCCCCGAAACACACGATCCAGAACTGTATTCGGCCATTGCCAGGTCGGATGAGCTGGTGAACCTTACGCCTCTCAATCTCATGACTCCACGGTGCGCTGTGGCTGCCGCAGTTGAAGCCAGGCGGCGCACAGTTGTGCAAGTTCGTCAGGATCTTCCGGCTCTGGCCACCGAGCAGCCTCATGCCTTGATGGAGCTGCATGCCGAGATCGAGCGGGTCTCCCTTCAGCAAATGATCGATAAGTTCAGCGATATGCTTGGCAAGAACCTTACCGAGAGGGCTTGGCAGCAATTTTTCGACCAGAATATCTTTATCCTAACCATGCTGTTCTGTGGGCCAGTACACCTCGTGTGCAGCCAGTTTCATGCTCAGCCCAGTGGGATCAAAGGTGCGGGGGCCCAAATAGGCGATTACTTGTTTCGGGGCGCCGGCCAGGTTCTGGTAATAGTCGAGATCAAGAAGCCAAGCACTTCTCTGGTGCAGAAGACTGAGTACCGCCGCGGCGGCGGTGTTCATGCCCCGGACTCAGAGTTAAGCGGTGCAGTAAGTCAGGTGTTGTACCAGCGCCACTCGCTGCAGACGACGTGGGGAATACATCGCGAAGACGAGGTGCTCGCCGGCACTAGGCCAGACAACACCCGCTGCGTGGTTATCGCAGGTAAACTCCCCACTGAGCCAAGGCTGCTGCGCTCTTTCGAAACTTTTAGGTGCGCCCAAAAGGACGTCGAGGTAATCACCTTCGACGAACTCCTGCAAAAGCTTGAGCTTCTGCTAAAGCATCTCTCTCCGGAGTCGTCGTTTTAAGAAACTGTTCACGATCTTTCGCCAAAATTGGATAATGGAGATGCGTAAGAAAATATGCCCCAGCGATATAAGCCGTGAGCGGTTCGAGCAGATACGCCCGCTGCTGGAACAGGCTCGCAAGCGAACCAAACCCCGGACGATGGATCTGTATGAGGTTTGGTGCGCGGTGTTGTATTTGCTGCGTACCGGTTATCAATGGTGGGCCTTACCCAGTGACTTTCTCAAATGGCGCACGCCTGAAGAGCTGTGGATGTTGTAGTTAAACGCCTCCGAAGAGGTCGCCTTGGTGCGATCTTTTTCATTCTGCGGCTTGGGGGCCTGGATTCGCATGGAGACATGTCGTGATTTCTAGCGCTGAACAAAAGCGCCGAGAGGCTGCTGTCCGATACGCTCGGGCGACGGTCGCCTTGGAGGGCGGCCAGCAGACTCCGATTGCAGCAGAACAGCTGGCGCGATTTGTGGCAGGCGACATCTCTATTGAGCAGGCGATTGAGCTCGTGCGGCAGAGCTATGGCCTTCCAAAGAGTGTGTCGGCAGCCCAGGTCGACAGACTAGATTAGCCAGCGAGATAGATTGCAATGGCGTAGTCAATTGAAGCGCCTCGCCTATAGAGGTCTATTTCCTTTAAGTATTTGGCTGTATTGGCTTCGCTGGCTCACTTTTATAGATGAAAGTTTTTTAATGTGACCTAGCATGTAGTCAAGGCTCCCAGGTAAATCTTTCTGGATATGATCAAGCATTCCATCCCTTTTGTGCGGATGCTTGTAGATACTTTCAATAAATAATTTATGCACCTGCATGTATAGCGGGATGACAACAAATTTGAATTCACTTAATTGGCTGATTTCTGCGAAAAATTCACTGATAATACCTCTCAGACAAAAAGATACTCTATAAGCCCCATGAAATTCATGTGCTCGGGTGGCGATTAGTAGTGCGGCTAGTTCGTCTAGCCCGCGCCTATCAATCATCTGACGAAATGATGATCCTCCCCGGAACCAATGACGATCTCTTGAGAGATTCTTGAAACTCACAGTTCGCGTGGCTTCATCATGTTTGAGAATATATTTTTGAAGGCCAGGTTCTATATTTCGAGCAAGAGAGACCAGTTCATTTTCTTCTGGACTAGGTATTGAGAGCAAAGGCCAGATGGGATGCTGAAGGATACGGGTTGTGCCAGGTAGCAATTCATCAATAGTTGTTACAAGTTTGGGGTTTCTTATATTTTCGCCATCCCAATATCGATATAAGCCAGATCGATACTTAGAGTACTCATTATTCGTCGCACTGCCGGCTACCTTTTTAAGCGCCTTGGGGATATGGCTGACTTTTTCAATTCCAAGCCGATACAGCAGCGCACTCACATAATATTTGCTGCGAATCGCTATTACGGGATTTCTTGACATAAAAAATTGGTTTAAACGGTTATCCAAAAATCAAAGCTATGCACCACATGTGGTGCATAGCACGCTTTCTCGCGAAGCCCTTTCCCTTTGTGGGCAGAGTAAGAAAATTTAGCCGCAGTCTTTCAGTTTTCTGGGATTTCCTCGGGCAACACGACGAAATGCAGCCATCTAGGGCTTGGAATAGACTTCATGAGGTAACGCTTTAATACCGCACGACTTGGAACCGCCACGATGGACGAAGCCGAGAAAGCCCTGCTGATTGATGAGCTCGCCAAAAGCCTGGAGAGCGATTTGCTGGGCCGCTACGGCCCTGTCATGAGAGGAGATGAGCTACTGCGTGCTTTGGGCTATACGTCGAAAGAGGCCTTCCGGCAGTCGCGGATGCGAAACACCGTCGCAGTCCCTCTGTTTAACCTGGAGCACCGGCGTGGAAAGCACGCTTTGGTGAAGGATGTTGCCCGCTACTTGGCCGAGCAGCGCTTCAATGCCGCGCTCGGCGTTTCACTCAATCGCGAGTAAGGAGGTGATCCCTGATGAGCTAGCTACCACGCGCGTAACCAACACAGTGAGGCGCGGATAAGAAAAAGCCCCCGGGAGTGCAATCCCAGAGGCCCTTTCAGACAGTCGATTTGAGGCCGACTGCCTTAAGTCTTATCCCCGAAGCCCGGTCTGTCAAGACGAGAGCCAGTTTGCAGATTCTGGCTTCGGGGCCTCTCTGTATCCTTTTTTCGATTGCGTCTTGCGATGCCGGCCCAGCTCGCCCTTTGAATAGCTGGATCCGGCTTCGTGGAGGGTACAGCCATGCAAGTTCAAACCTACCGTAAGGCGTTGCATCTCCACTGCTGCTCTGCAATGAGTCACCGACAAATTGCCAAGCTGGCGAGCGTTTCCATCAATACCGCTAGAAAGATTGTGTCCGTCGCGCAAGCCAACGAATGGGATTGGGCCACCATCCAAGATATGGATGATCGTCAGCTAAAAACCTGCTTTCACGCGGTCAGGCAGCAGGAGAATGGCAAGGTCATGCCGGACTGGGTGGCCATCCATAAGCTGATGCAGGCCAAGCACCAGACCTTGATCCAGCTCTGGGACGAATACCGCGATCAGCTCAAGTCCGCGGCCTACTCCTACTCACAGTTCACCTACTACTACCGCGAGTTCCTGAGCAAGATCGATATCACCATGCGACAGGTCCATTACGCAGGCGATTGCATCTTTGTGGATTTCGCTGGCCAGACCATTTCGTGGTTCGACACCGCACAAGGCAAGCAGCGCGAAGCCCAGGTCTTCGTCGCTGCACCGGGCTGTTCTAACTACCTTTTCGCCTGGGCCTGTGCCAGCCAGCAGTCATCGGACTGGATTGATGCACACAACCGGATGTTCCAGTTCTACGGCGGTGTCCCGAAGACGGTCATCCCGGACAATCTTAAGTCCGCGGTGATCACGCCAGGCAGTGAGCCAGTGATCAACAAGACCTATCAGGAGTTGTCAGAGCACTACGGTTTTGTGGTGGTGCCGGCTCGGGTACGAAGACCGCAGGACAAATCCAAAGCAGAGCTCGGTGTGAAACTAGCCACGCAGTGGGTGACCGTACCTCTTCGTCGACGGCAGTTCTTCAGCTTGGAAGAGATCAACGTTGCTTTGGCTGAGCTGCTGGAGAAATTGAATCGGCGTTCCTTCAAGCGCCTGCCCGGCAATCGTTTCGAGCGATTCCAGGAACTGGACAAACCAGCGTTGAAACCACTGCCACCAGCCCCCTACGAGTACGGCGAATGGATGGCCGCTCAGAAGGTCGGTCCGGACTATCACGTCTATGTGCTGAATCACGCCTACTCGGTGCCCTGGCGTTTGGTGGGCGAGCGAGTGGAGGCCCGGGTCAGCCCGTCGACCATTGCCCTGTTCCACCTGAACAAGCGGGTAGCCATTCACCCTCGCGACGACACGCCAGGGACCGCGACGACTAACCCCAATCATCGCCCAGAGGCTCACCAAGCCTACGCCTCGCGAACCGCTCACCATTACCTCGAATGGGCCTATGGCCTCGGTACTGCTACCGCGGAGGTCGTGCAGGCGCAGTTTCACGGTAAGGCTGATTTCTCTATCGCCGGCAGCAAGGCCTGTCAGCAGTTGCAGCACCTGGCCAAGAACTACGGCAATGCCAGGGTCGAGGCGGCTTGCGCGCGGGCGTTGGCCATCCAATCGCCCACGATCAAAAGCCTACGTTCCATCCTGCTACACCGGCTGGATGAGCTGCACCGCTCAGTGCATCCCGCTGCCACCTTGATCCCGCCCCATGCAAATGTACGCGGCTCCGACTACTACGCCGGGGAGAGCCGCCATGAATGAGCAGCAAACTATCGAGCAGCTCCAGGGGCTGAAGTTATGTGGCATGGCCAGCGCCATGGCTGCACAGCTGGAGAGTCCCAGTACTCAGAGCCTGCCATTCAGCGATCGCATTGCTCTGCTGGTCGAGGCCGAATGCCACGACCGTGACAATCGTCGTCAGCGGCGATTGATGGCACAGGCAAAGTTGAAGATGCGCAATGCCTGCCTGGAGGATATCGACTACAGGCCACGGCGTGGCTTGGACAAGCCTCAGCTGCTGTCGCTGGGGCAATGTCAGTGGATAGAGCGCCATCAACACCTGCTCATCAGCGGGCCTACGGGCGTCGGTAAAACCTGGTTGGCGTGCGCATTTGGCATGCAAGCCATTCGCCGCGGCTGCTCCGTCGCCTATCACCGCGTCAGCCGATTGCTGGAGGAAACCGAAATTGCCCGGGCTGACGGCTCTCTTGCCGGCTTCCGCAGCAAGCTCGCGAAATGCCACCTGCTGATCCTCGATGATTGGGGCATGTCACCGCTCACCGATATCGGCCGACAGGATCTCCTGGAATTCGTCGATGACCGGACGGGAGCCGGCGCCATCCTGATCGCCTCCCAACTGCCGGTGGCCAAGTGGTACGAGTACATCAACGAGCCGACCCTGGCGGATGCCATTCTGGATCGCATCGTGCACCGGGCGCACAAGATCGAGATGCGCGGCGATTCCATGCGCAAGAAGCTCGGTCTCGATGATGGGGGGGCTTAGTCATGTACGAGCCCCATCAAACTCAGCATCAAGATGTGGTGATTCATCAGCCGATCGCCCGTTGCTCCTACAACGACGGTATGGCGGATAACCTAGTGGTCAATCAGGTGCTCGACTACTACTCGCAGACCTTGTGCAGCCACACGAAGGCGTTGGCCTATCTGCAGGGCCGAGGTATCTACCAACCTGATCTTCTGGCGAAGTTCCGGCTTGGCTTGGCGGATCGATCCCTGGGGGTGCAGCTACGCAATCTGAGCCTTCTGGAGGAAGAGACGGTCAGAGGTGCGCTGATGCGAGTCGGTCTGCTGAGGGACTCTGGGCACGAGCTGTTTCGTGGTGCGCTGGTGTTTCCGATGCTCAATCAGGACGGAAAGATCCTGGGGTGCTATGGGCGTCGGATTACGCCCAAGCTGACCGCGCACTCGGCTTATCACGTGCACTGGCATCTGGAGCACAGTGGTTTTTTCAACCAGAAGGCGTTGTTCGAATTTACCGAGTTGATTCTCTGCAAAAGCCCAGTGGAAGCGCTGACCTGGTGGTGTCACGGATATACCAACGTGGCCGCCATCATGGGTTTTGCTGGCTTCGACGAAGAGCACCTGAGTATCCTGCAGAGCAGCTTGGTCAGGCTGATCTACATCGCCTTCGGTACTTCCCGTCCCGAGCTGGATGAGGTGCATCGGATCACCCATCTGCTTGCTGACAGCGGCATCGAAGTGCGTTTGGTTTTGTTTCCCCAGGGCTTGGATGGCAACCGCTTTGTCTCGACGGTTAGCGATCCTGATAAGGCTCTTTCGCAAGTCCTCAAGAACGCCTTGGCGTTGCCGGAAAGCACGGGAGGTGATCATGGCTGCTGAGACTTATTCGACCAGCCTGTTAGCGTGCGTGCCCTTTTACATCGAGGATTGCCTAGCGCTCGGGCAAAGTGATGCAACGGCCAACACTAAGGCAGCGCTGCTGCAGATGTTCGTGCATTGGAGTGAGCAGCAAGGCATCAGCGAGGTGACACAGGTTGATCTGGCGCTCCTGGAGCGCTACCGCAAATACGTGTACCGGTACCGCAAGCATCGTGACAATACCCCCTTGGAGCTCTCGACGCAGCGCATGCGATTGATGGCCGTGACAGGCCTGCTCAAGCGTTTGCACTACTACGGCATTGTGCTTTCGGACGACTACTCCAAGTTTCCGCTGCCCAAGGTTAATCGCAAGATACCCAAGCAGATTCCTGACGAGGATGAGATAGACCCGATCCTGCACCAGACGCTCACGAAAGGTCGTATGGGATTGCGGGACCGCGCAATCTTGGAGGTTTACTACGCCACGGCTATACGCCGAGCCGAGCTGGCCGGGCTGGATATCCGGGACGTGGACTTCAAACACAAGCTGGTAACTGTGCGCAAAGGGAAAGGTGGACAGGATCGACGGGTTCCAATTGCGCAGCGTGCACTCGATTGGGTTGATAAGTATCTGACCGAGCTCCGTGGCCGTTTGGTGACGATGGCCAGCGGCGAGGCTCTCTTCTTGGGTGAGACGGGCAAGCGCATCCAGAAGAGCAAACTGACCACGCTTGTGGGTGGTTATATCCGGCGCTCCGGGATCGGCAAGAGTGGCTCCTGCCACGCGCTCCGTCACGCAACGGCGACGCACATGCTGCGCCATGGTGCTGACATTCGTTATGTGCAGGAGATGCTGGGTCATCAGTGCATCGAGAGTACCCAGATCTACGCGCATGTGACGGTCACGGATCTGCAGGGCGTGTACGGCCGGACGCACCCGGCAGCCCAAGACTCCGGCCGGAGAAAGAAGTTTAGGCGAGTCCGTGTAACTCGAAAAATCCTACCTCAAGACGATTAACCAAGTTGCCAAATATAACCTAGTAGGTTAGCGTGAGCTGTATGGAAAAAAGAACCCCACACTGCAAGCTGTCAGTCGTGAAAGCCTTGGTCGAAGCAAGGAAAGTGCGCTCAACCATGTCCGCCCTGGCTGGCGGGGCGGCGTTGGGGTTCGACTTTGAGGGGATCGTCGGCGTTGTCATGGCGCTGGTCCCGGCAGACTTCTACAAAAGCATGACCACGCACGCCGATCATACGGTCTGGCAAGACGTGTACCGGACTAACACGGAAGCCGGAGAGGTCTATCTGAAACTCACGGTCATTGATGATGTGCTCATCGTGTCCTTCAAGGAGCTATGAACATGAAATGTCCATCTTGTGCAGCGGCAGAACTGGTACATGACACCCGTGATATGCCGTACACCTACAAAAGCGAATCGACCACCATTCCGGCAGTAACCGGCGACTTCTGCCCGGCCTGTGGCGAAGTGGTTCTTGATGCAGGCGAGTCGGCCCGCGTCAGCACGGCGATGCTGGGATTTAACAAGCAGGTGAATGCTTCGATTGTCGATCCGGGTTTTATTACTAGCGTCCGCAAGAAGCTCGCCCTTGACCAGCGCGAAGCGGCCGAGATTTTCGGCGGTGGCGTCAATGCGTTCTCGCGCTACGAGAACGGCAAAACCAAGCCGCCACTGGCCCTGGTGAAACTGCTCAAAGTGCTTGATCGCCACCCCGAACTGCTGAACGAAGTCAGGACTGCATAGCCCCACACGTCTGGTGAAGTCCACGCCTTGGCGTATGGCTTTGTCTTTTGAGCGCGCTGATGCGTTTTGAGCAGCGCGAGCACTGGAGGACGTGCTGGGAGGGCAGAAAAAACTAACCCCCTGGTGCGCAGTACGGGACGAGTCCCGCCCGAGGCGTGGGGGTTATTCTTGATGCCAAGGCTAATGGTGACGGGGTGCGCAGTCAACCTTGAGGCAGTGCCGGCGGTCTGGCTCGTCTCCTTGGCCAGCTCTGTCATTCTCATGGCCTGGGTAATCAGCTATAAGTTTTTTACGGAAATGCGTGTAAATTATAATTTTCTCGCGCTTCTTATAGGAAATTCGCCATGCGGCAACCCATTGAGCGAGCCGGATACAGCTGGCTGATCAACGCCCTCGATCTTCGGTGCGTGCCGCTTGATCATGAGTGTGTCATAGGCTCGCGCCAAGCGCTCTCTCAGTCCGCCGGTGGAGTGAAAGTAGAGGTCTTCACCAAGGGGTACGCCAGAGAGCACCGCCCCATCGACCAGATGCTGTTTGCGCTCTCGTACGAAGGGGTAAATCTGGGTGTCCTGGAGCGCGCCTTCCAGATTCCCGCTGTTCGGGATGACCTGGCTGCTGCGATCGCTGAGAAGCCAGCCAGCGGCTATCTGCGCCGGCTCTGGTATATCTGCGAGAACATTGCAGGCCACCAGTTGCCTCTGCCCGACGCAGCCCAGAACATTCCCTATGAGCACCTGCTCCCACCGGAGAAGTATTTCACCGGCCCAGATGAGATGTCGCGCAGGCATCGCGTGCGGATGAATCTCCTGGGAACGCCTCAGCTTTCAGCGCTGATTACCCGCCAGGGCTGGGCCGACGACAGTCTTTTGAATGCGCAAATAGTCGAGCGCATGCATGACCAGATGATTGATTTCTCAGTCACCGAGATTGCTAGAGCGGCGCAGTACCTGCTGACCACCGAGACCCGCAGCTCATACGAAATCGAGCACGAGCGCCCGGCGCCTGATCGAATCTTGCGATTTGTGCGAGTGCTGGAACAGGCGGGCCAGCGCTCACTAGACGAAGAGTTTTTGTTCGAGACTCATCGGATAGCCCTCGGTACTGGCCGTCCCGATCCGTCCATTGGTGCATACAGGCACCTGCAGAACTGGCTCGGTCGCGGGGATCTCATCCATCTAATCCCTCCGACGCCGGAAACAGTGCCTGAGATGATGGAGGAGTGGTTCGTCATGCGTGAGCGCGTCATGCGCAGCGATGCCCCTGCGCTAGTGAAGCTAAACGCGATCGCGCACAGCTTCATCTACATCCATCCTTTCATGGACGGAAACGGCCGGTTGTCCCGCTTCATCATGCAGGACATCCTGGCCAATGAGGGCCTCAAGCTGCAGGGAATCATCCTGCCGATCTCCGCCGGCCTCCTGGTCAATCTGGACAGTTATATCGGCACGCTCGACGCACTGTCACGGCGGCTACTTAGCGCTACGCAGTACCACCGGAGGGACTTGGCCAGCGACCCTGAACTGGATGAGGCGCATGCCCATCTGTTCGCCCACCTGGACTTCACTGATCTGCAAGGCGAGGTCAATAAAAGCGCTGCACGAGTTCTGGATGGGCTCATGCGTGATGAGGTCAACCATCTCGTCCGCCGTGATAGATTCAAAGAGCAAATGAATCGCGAACTGGATCTGTCGAACCGGGATCTTGAACTGATTATCGCGGTGATTTACGAGAACAGCGGGCGTGTCTCCAAGCGTAAGCGGACGAGTTTGTTCCAGCACCTGACGGATGAAGATATTGCGCTAGCAGAGAACATCTACGCCGATCTGCATGCGCCGGAAGAACCGGAATCGGAGGTGGCGTTGGGTCGCCCGCAGTAGGCTTCTCTTGGGATTGAGTGACTGATAGGTAGCCAAAAGGCCAGGGGTGGTACCGGAGATTAGTTTACAACTACTTCCGCGATTACGATCCGGAGACCGGGCGCTATGTCGAAAGTGATCCGATTGGGTTGGATGGCGGGCTGAATACCTACGGGTATGTAAAAGGTAACCCCATTAGCTTTGTAGATATGTATGGCTTAGAAACGTGCGTCATTGTTACGAGAGGTGCGTCTGGGGTTGCGGATCATGCTGCATTGTATGGCTCTAGCGGAGAATCTGGCCCGTGGATATATGACCCAGCGGGGGGATACGCCACAGATAATCGTGCTGGTTCAGGAGAGTTACTTACTGGTAATGGAGCGTCTAAAGACGCATACAGAAAATACCACGAGAAAAATGGAGACAAAGTTGAGGAGTCGTGTAAGCAAACGACCGCCGCTGAAGAAAAAGAATTTGAAAAAACAGCTTCAGATCGTGGCGGTGCCCCTATAGGAGGGACGTGCGCAGTAATGGTTTCAGGCGTTATCGGCGGCTCTCAAGCATTTCCACATGTTCCAGCAGGCACCTGGCTTCCGGGGAATTTGATTGATTATGCAAATAAAAAATAAACGATTACACATCACCCCTTGGGAGGGTGTTCTCTATGTTTGCCTTTCAGTGGTTTCTTTCTATTGGGCGAAAGAGACCATTGCTCGGTATGACTTCTGGCATTACTTCGCTTTCAGTCAAATTCTATGCTTGATGGCGCACTGTACTTTTGGAGAAAGAGAGGGGTGGAGTTTTCTTTTAGCAAGGCTTTCTATAATCCTCATTGCAAGCGTGGCTTCTAATTTTATATTGGAGTCTGTTTTTGTTTCAGGATTTTGGGAAACACAGCTCCGCTGGTTAGAAGAGAATTTGGCTTTGTATGGGGCGGGGCTTCTTTTCTCGGGGCTAATTTTTGGTGGTTGGCTACCGGCGGCAGGCCTAGCAATCACTAAAATGCTTAAGACGCTGATTACAGCCAAGTAGGCAGGGTGAAACCCGCAGCACTTAATAACCGGACCGATTAACTTCCCGCCCACCGAAGAAATCCTAAGCCCAGCCATGCGCTGGTTTTTTTTTCAGCCGCGATTTAGCCGATGACCAAAGGGGTCGTAGGATGACTAAAGGGGTCGTAGTGATTTGTTTGGCCATGTCGTCGTTAACTGTTGAAAAAAGTATCTTCTAACAACGGAGATCAAGTCGTAGGGTGGGTCACGCCTCCGGCTAACCCACCCTACATTCCTACGAGGTGGCCCCGGCCTTTCGCCGGGTCAAGCCGGTAGGCACACCCCGGTGCCGCCCAGGCCGCAATAGCCGGCCGGGTTCTTCGCCAGGTACTGCTGGTGGTAGGCCTCGGCGTAGTAGAACGGCGGCGCCGCGGCGATTTCGGTGGTGATCGGGCCGAAGCCGGCGGCCTCGAGCTGGCGCTGGAATAAGGCCTGGCTGGCCTTGGCCGCGGCCAGTTGTTCGGCGTTGGTGGCGTAAATCGCCGAGCGGTACTGGGTGCCGATATCGTTGCCCTGGCGCATGCCCTGGGTCGGGTTGTGCGCTTCCCAGAACACCTTCAGCAGCGCTGCGTAGCTGGTCGCGCGCGGGTCGAAGACCACCAGCACCACTTCGCTATGCCCGGTCAGCCCGGAGCAGGTTTCGTCGTAGGTCGGGTTCGGCGTCTGGCCGCCGGCGTAACCCACAGCTGTCGTCCACACGCCCGGTTGTTGCCAGAAACGCCGCTCGGCGCCCCAGAAACACCCCAGGCCGAAGATCGCCTGTTCCAGGCCCGCCGGGAACGGGCCCTGCAGCGGATGGCCGTTGACGAAGTGGCTGGCCGGCACCGGCATTGGGCGGTCACGCCCCGGTAAGGCCTGTGCGGCGCTCGGCAGGTCGAGTTTGTGGGCGAGAATTTGCGAACGCAGCACCATCAGGCGGCTCCTTAAGGGGAGATGATTGTCTAGGAGATATGTCTTTGTAGACCAAATGCAAGGCCCGGCGTTACCTCGCTCTCAGGCCGTTGGTCGGCAAGGATAACGCCGCGGGCTCCATCAGGCTGGCGGCATCGGTATGGGTTTTCATCGGGCGGCTCGCTTCCAGTATGCTGACCGAGTGGGGCCATGGCCCTCTTCACTAGAGCGTTGGGCAGGGGTGCATCATGCGATCGAGACTGACAAGGCGGCTGGGGACTTTGGCGTTATTCACTACCTGGCTGGTCACTGCAGTGCTGGCCACGCCGGCGCTGCACGCGGCCGAGTCGGCGGCACTCAACGGTGCGGAGCCGGCGCGTTATTTGAGCGAGCTGAAGCGCCTCTACCTGACTAAGGACGAGCGCCAGGCCTTGCTGGCCCACAGCAATGAGTTGCTACGCAGCTATGCCGTGCGCGCCGCCTATCAGGTCGGTCAGCGTGAGCGGCATGATCGGGTCTACCAACTGAGCGTCAGTGGCCCGGGCGAATTGTTGGTCCATGAACAAACTCGCGCGGCGCAGGACATGACCCTGGCGGTGCGCAATCAGCGCTTATCGGTGTTCGGCCTCGATCCCTATATCCGTTACGACTGCCCGTTGACCGAGCAGGTCTGCGTGTTCAAGAGCCCGGTCGATGGCAGCCCGTGGCTGAGCATCAGGCGTGACCATGACGGCGCCGCGGAACTGGCCAAGGCGCTGTCCTTTCTGCTGCGTAATTTGCAGAAAGGCTAGCTGCGCGCTGCTGTTGACTGGGTCCCCGCCTTCGCGCACTACTGTCCGGAATAAATTGGCAGGAAATCGATGAAAGGGTTGCGGGTACTGTTTTTACGGGGTAATCCCCTGAGCGCCAACTCAAAAACAGACCCGCAACATGTTCAGCATAAGTCGATTACAGATGCTCATGAAAGGCCTGCCCCGTGGTGCGTTTGATCGCCAGGTGGATAAGGCGCACGCCAACAAGCACAGCAAGGGCTTTGGTTGCTGGGATCAGCTGCTGGCCATGCTGTTCGCGCAGCTCAGTGGCAGTTCGAGCCTGCGCACGCTGGAGGCCGGTTTCAATAGCCAGCAGCGGCACCATTACCACCTGGGCACGCGGGCGATTCGTCGTTCCACGCTCGCCGATGCCAATGCCAAGCGCTCGGTGGAACCCTTCCAGGAAACCGCCAAATGGCTGATGGGACAGGCCAGCCGCCAGCTGCGCCGTGACGGCCAGGCGTTGCTTTACCTGCTGGACTCGACGTCCCTGACTCTTAAGGGGCGGGGCTTTGATAGCTGGACCTCGGCCACTCGCACCCGCAATACCCAGGGGATGAAAGTGCATCTGCTGGTCTCGGCACACGAGCCGACGCCGGTCTGGCACTCGATGACGGCGGCCAACGTCAACGATATCGATGAGGCGCACCGGCTCGAGCCTGAGCCAGGTGCGCTGTATGTCTTCGACAAAGGCTATTGCGATTACAGTTGGTGGCATCAACTCGACCAGAAAGGCGCCCGGTTCGTCACGCGCTTCAAGCGCAATGCGGCGTTGCACATTCAGGAGCATCGAGTGATTGCCCCAGAAGAGGCTGAGCAGGTGCTGAGCGATTGCCTGGTCACCTTCAAGCACAAGCACCCGGGAGCCAAGCGTAAGAACCCTTATACCCAGCCACTGCGCTACCTCGAAATCGCCCGCCCCGAGCACTCAACGTCGTTGATTCTGGCGAGCAACGATCTGGACAGCCCGGCGCGCGTTATCGCCCAGCGCTACAAGGACCGCTGGCAGATCGAACTGTTTTTCAAATGGATCAAGCAGCATTTGGGGATCAAGCAGTTCTTAGGTCAAAGCGAAAACGCCGTGAAAATTCAAGTGCTGACGGCGCTGATTGCTTACCTGTTGTTGGCGCTTTACAAGAAACGCCATGGTTTGAGTGCCAGCTTATGGCAGGTGCTGGCGGAGCTTCGGGTCAGCTTGTTCAGCCGCCCGGAGACCGCCGCCTGGATGGCGCGAGAGCGACGATGTCGCATGAATGAATTTCATGCAAAACAGCCGGTGCTGTTTTGATGAAAATATTCCGGACAGTAGTGCGCCTTCGCGGGGATGACGGTGATAGTCCTGGCTGGCGCGAGGCAAAAAAAACCCCGCCAGAGGCGGGGCTGAGGTACGAGCGTGGCATGCTCGAAAGTAAAAACTTAAGCCTTACAGCAGTAGCGTGCGGATATCCCCCAGCACGTCGCCGAGACGCTTGGTGAAGCGCGCGGCGGCGGCGCCGTTGATGACTCTGTGGTCGTAGGACAGCGACAGCGGCAGCATCAGCTTGGGCTGGAACGCCTTGCCATCCCAGACCGGCTGGATGGTGGCTTTCGACACCCCGAGGATCGCCACTTCCGGCGCGTTGACGATCGGCGTGAAGCCGCTGCCGCCAATGTGACCGAGGCTGGAGATGGTGAAGCAGGCGCCTTGCATGGCGTCGGCGGAGAGCTTCTTGGTCCGGGCTTTTTCCGCCAGTTCGGCGGCCTCGGCAGCCAGTTGCAGCAGGCTCTTCTTGTCGACGTCCTTGATCACCGGCACCAGCAGGCCGTCCGGGGTGTCCACGGCAAAGCCGATGTTGACGTATTTCTTGCGGATGATGGCCTTGCCCGACGGCGCCAGCGAAGAGTTGAAGTCCGGCAGCTCCTTGAGCAGGTGCGCGCAAGCCTTGAGCAGCAGCGGCAACACGGTCAACTTCACGCCGGCTTTCTCGGCCACGGCTTTCTGCGCGACGCGGAAGGCTTCCAGCTCGGTGATGTCGGCCGAATCGAACTGGGTCACGTGCGGCACGTTGAGCCAACTGCGGTGCAGGTTGCTGGCGCCCACTTGCATCAGGCGGGTCATCGGCACTTCTTCGATTTCACCGAAGCGGCTGAAGTCGACCTCTGGGATCGGCGGAATGCCCGCGCCCCCTGTTGCGCCGGCCGGTGCCTCCTTGGCCTTCTGCATCATGGTTTTGACGTAGGCCTGCACGTCTTCTTTCAAGATGCGCTCGTGCGGGCCGGTGGCACTGACGGCCGCCAACTCGACGCCAAGCTCGCGGGCCAACTGACGCACGGCGGGGCCGGCATGAACTCGGCGACCCTCGCGACTCGGTGCGCCGACCGGCGCCGGCTCGGCTTTGGCGACCGGGGCTGCGGCAGCGGGCGCTGGCGCCTCGGCTTTGGCCGCTGCGGCGGATGCCGGCGCAGGGGCGGCTGGCGTTGCTGCGCCGGCTACCCGGAGTTTCAGGATCGGGTCGCCGGTGCCGACTTCGTCGTCCAGCTTGACGCTCAGGCTCTCCACCACGCCGGAAGCCGGCGAAGGGATTTCCATGCTGGCTTTGTCTGATTCCAGTACCAGCAGCGACTGATCCGCTTCGACCCGGTCGCCGACCTTGACCAGCAGTTCGATGATCTTGGCTTTGCCGGATGAGCCGATATCCGGGACCTGAATATCCTGCAGCGACTCGCTCGCGGCGGCAACCGGAGCAGCAGGCTCTGCGGCTTTGGCCGGGGCGGCAGCGGCTGCCGCCTCGGTTTTGGGCGCGGGAGCCGGCGCAGCGGCGGCACCTTCGACTTCCAGCTCCAGCAGTTCGTCGCCTTCCTTCAGGCGGTCGCCCAGCTTCACCTTCAGGCTCTTGATCACCCCGGCCTTGGGCGCGGGGATTTCCATGCTGGCTTTGTCCGACTCGAGGGTCAGCAGGCTCTGGTCGGCCTCGATACGATCACCGACCTTGACCATCAGCTCGATCACTTCACCCTCACCGCTGCCGATGTCGGGTACGCGAATTAGTTCACTCATCGTTCCGCTCCTCAGCAGTCCAGGGGGTTACGTTTTTCCGGGTCGATGCCGAACCGGGCGATGGCCTCGGCCACCACCTTGGGTTCGATGTCGCCACGGTCGGCCAGGGCTTCCAGGGCTGCGAGAACGACGAAGTTGCGGTCGACCTCGAAGAAGTGCCGGAGCTTCTGGCGGCTGTCGCTGCGGCCGAAACCGTCGGTGCCGAGCACCTTGTACTCTTTGCTCGGGACCCACTGACGGATCTGGTCGGCAAACAGCTTCATGTAGTCGGTAGAGGCGATGACCGGGCCTTGGCGGCCGGACAGACACTGCTCGACGTAGCTCTGCTCGGGCTTGTGCTCCGGGTGCAGGCGGTTGCGGCGCTCGACGGCCAGGCCGTCGCGGCGCAGTTCGTTGAAGCTGGTGACGCTCCAGACATCGGCGCCGACATTGAACTCTTCGCGCAGGATCTTCGCCGCTTCGCGCACTTCCCGCAGGATGGTGCCCGAGCCCAGCAGCTGGACGTGGTGCGCGGCTTCCTTCTTGTCTTCCTCGAGCAGGTACATGCCCTTGATGATGCCTTCCTCGACACCGGCCGGCATGGCGGGCTGGACATAGGCCTCGTTCATCACGGTGATGTAGTAGAAGACGTTCTGCTGCTCCTCGATCATCTGCCGCGTGCCTTCGCGGATGATCACCGCCAGCTCGTAGCCGTAGGTCGGGTCGAAGGTGCGGCAGTTGGGGATGGTCGACGCCAGGATGTGGCTGTGACCGTCTTCGTGCTGCAAGCCTTCACCGTTCAGCGTGGTGCGGCCGGCGGTACCACCGATCAGGAAGCCGCGGGTGCGGCTGTCGCCGGCGGCCCAGGCCAGGTCGCCGATACGCTGGAAGCCGAACATCGAATAGAAGATGTAGAACGGCAGCATCGGCTGATTGTGGCTGCTGTACGAGGTGCCGGCGGCGATGAACGAGGACATGGCGCCCGCCTCGTTGATGCCTTCCTCGAGGATCTGCCCCTTCTTGTCCTCGCGGTAGAACATCACCTGGTCCTTGTCCACCGGCTCGTACAGCTGGCCGACCGAGGAGTAGATGCCGAGCTGGCGGAACATGCCTTCCATGCCGAAGGTGCGGGCTTCGTCCGGAATGATCGGGACGATGCGCTGACCCAGCTCCTTGTCCTTGACCAGCTGCGAGAGGATCCGCACGAAGGCCATGGTGGTGGAGATTTCGCGGTCGCCGGAGCCATCGAGAATGGCTTTCAGGGTGTCCAGCGGTGGCGTCGGGATGCTGAAGCTGTTGGCCCGGCGCTGCGGCACGAAACCGCCGAGGGCGCTGCGGCGCTCGGCCAGGTAACGGGCTTCGGCGCTGCCTTCCTCGGGTTTGAAGAACGGCAGCGTCTCCAGCTCATCGTCCTTGATCGGGATGTCGAAGCGGTCGCGGAACAGCTTCAGGCTCTCGACATCGACCTTCTTCACGTTGTGCGCAATGTTCTTCGCTTCACCGGCACCGGTGCCGTAACCCTTGATGGTCTTGGCCAGGATCACGGTCGGCTGACCCTTGTGATTGACCGCCTGGTGGTAGGCCGCATAGACCTTGTAGGGGTCGTGGCCGCCACGGTTGAGTTTCCAGATCTCGTCGTCGGAGAGGTCTTCGACCATCTTCAGCAGTTCCGGACGCGCGCCGAAGAAGTTCTCCCGCACATAGGCGCCGTCTTTGGCCTTGTAGTTCTGGTACTCGCCGTCCACCACCTCGTCCATCCGCGCCTGCAGCAGGCCGGCCTCGTCCTTGGCGAACAGCGGGTCCCAGAACCGGCCCCAGACCACCTTGTTGACGTTCCAGCCGGCGCCGCGGAACACGCCTTCCAGTTCCTGAATGATCTTGCCGTTGCCGCGCACCGGGCCGTCCAGGCGCTGCAGGTTGCAGTTGACCACGAAGATCAGGTTGTCGAGGTTCTCGCGGCCGGCCAGGGCGATCGCGCCGAGGGATTCCGGCTCGTCGGTCTCGCCGTCGCCGAGGAAGCACCAGACCTTCTGTTTGCCTTCCGGGATGTAGCCGCGGTGTTCCAGGTACTTCATGAAGCGCGCCTGGTAGATCGCCTGGATCGGGCCCAGGCCCATGGACACGGTGGGGAACTGCCAGAAGTCCGGCATCAGCCAGGGGTGCGGGTAGGACGACAGGCCCTGGCCATCGACTTCCTGACGGAAGTTGTTCAACTGCTCTTCGCTGATCCGCCCTTCCATAAAGGCGCGGGCGTAGATGCCGGGCGAGGCGTGGCCCTGGAAGTAGATCAGGTCGCCGCCATGCTCTTCGGTCGGCGCCTGGAAGAAGTAGTTGAAGCCGATGTCATATAGGGTCGCCGAGGACGCGAAGCTGGAGATGTGGCCGCCCAGGTCCGGGTCTTTCAGGTTGGTGCGCATGACCATGGCCAGTGCGTTCCAGCGCACCAACGAGCGAATGCGGCGTTCCATGAACAGGTCGCCAGGCATGCGTGCTTCGTGGGTGACGGGGATGGTGTTGCGATAGGGCGTGGTGATCGCATAGGGCAACTGTGCACCGCTGCGGGTGGCCAGTTCGCCCATGCGGGTCATCAAATAATGCGCGCGGTCTTCACCTTCACGGTCGAGGACGGATTCAAGCGCGTCCAGCCATTCCTGGGTTTCGACGGGATCGAGGTCTTGCATGGCTTGCTCCAGGGCGGAAAGGCTTCCAGAATCGGGAGCCTGGGTTCGCGGCCGGCCTTTTGGGCGGGCGACGTGAATTCTTGGATTTACCGGAGGTAGGACCGGCCTCGTGTAGTTTTACTACAAATAGACGGCCATTTCAGCCCTCTCGACACATTCTTTAGTAGTAAAACTACAGAGCCTTCAGCGTTAACACCAAAAAACTGCGACAGTTGGCAGGTCAATCGCCAGCAGTACGCCGATCACAGGATAGATCATGAGCCTGCCCTCGCTCGCCGCTTTGCCGGTCTCGCTTGAGTCTTTTGTCAGTCGTGCGCAGCAGTCGTTGCGCGCCGCGGTCGCTGCCTTATCCCCGCCAGCGCCGCAGCGCCTGGCCGCTTGGCCGGCGGCGCGGCTGGCGGCGTTCGAGCGGGTGACGGCGGCCAGCGACTTTGTCATCGAGCAAGCGGCGCGTGATCCAGAGATGTTGCTGGCGCTGGCTGACAGCGGCGAACTGGAGCGCGCGCTGCCGGTCGGCGAATTGCGTGCCCAGTTGCGCGCGGCGTTGGCCGAGTGCGCCGATGAGAATGAGTTGGGGCGGCGCCTGCGGCGTCAGCGCAATCGCCAGCAGCTGCGGATCATCTGGCGCGATATCACCCGTCAGGCCGATCTGGCGGAGACCTGTCGCGATCTCTCCGAGTTGGCCGACGCCTGTATCGACCTGGCGTACGAATGGCTGTACCCGCGGCATTGCGCGCAGTTCGGCACGCCGGTCGGTCGGCGTTCCGGGCAGGTGCAGCCGATGGTCGTGCTCGGCATGGGCAAGCTCGGCGCGGTCGAGCTGAACCTGTCTTCGGATATCGACCTGATCTTCGCCTACCCGGAGGGGGGCGAGACCGAAGGGGTGAAGCGCTCGCTGGATAACCAGGAGTTCTTCATTCGCCTCGGCCAGCGGCTGATCAAGGCGCTGGATGCGATCACCGTCGACGGCTTCGTCTTTCGCGTCGACATGCGGCTGCGCCCCTATGGCTCGGCCGGTGCGCTGGTGCTCAGCTTCAATGCGCTGGAGCAGTACTACCAGGATCAGGGCCGCGACTGGGAGCGCTACGCCATGATCAAGGCGCGGGTGGTCGCTGGCGATCAGGTCGCCGGCGCGCAACTGCTGGAGATGTTGCGGCCGTTCGTCTATCGGCGCTACCTGGACTTTTCCGCCATCGAAGCGCTGCGCGCGATGAAGCTGCTGATCCAGCAGGAAGTTCGCCGTAAAGGCATGGCCGAGAACATCAAGCTCGGCTCTGGCGGCATCCGCGAAGTCGAGTTTATCGCCCAGGCCTTCCAGCTGATCCACGGCGGTCGCGACCTCAGCCTGCAACAGCGACCGTTGCTGAACGTGCTCAAGACCCTCGAAGGCCAGGGCTACCTGCCGCCGGCGGTGGTCGAGGAGCTACGCGCCGGCTATGAGTTTCTGCGCTACACCGAGCACGCCCTGCAGGCGATTGCCGACCGGCAGACGCAGATGCTCCCGGACAGCCTCGAAGACCGTGCGCGGGTCGCCTTCATCATGGGTTTCGACGGCTGGACGGCCTTCCGCGAGCGGTTGATGTACTGGCGTGGGCGGGTCGACTGGCACTTCCGTCAGGTCATCGCCGATCCCGACGAGGAGGAGGGGGTTGAGGCGGCGGTCTGCGTCGGCGGCGAGTGGCTGCCGCTGTGGGAGGATGCCCTGGATGAAGAGGCCGCCTGCCGGCAACTGCGCGAAGCCGGCTTTGCCGAGGCGCAGTCGGCCTGGCAACGCTTGGCCGGGCTGCGTGCCAGCAATCAGGTGCGGGCCATGCAGCGTCTCGGTCGCGAGCGGCTGGATGCCTTTATTCCGCGGCTGTTGGCACAGGCGGTGGAGCGCGAGAATCCGGATCTGGTGCTGGAGCGGGTGTTGCCGCTGATCGAGGCGGTCGCGCGGCGTTCGGCCTATCTGGTGTTGCTGACGGAAAACCCCAGCGCCTTGCAGCGCCTGCTGACACTGTGCGCGGCGAGCCCCTGGATCGCCGAGCAGATCACCCGTTTCCCGCTGTTGCTCGATGAGTTGCTCAACGAGGGGCGCCTGTTCAAGCCGCCCTTGGCGCCGGAGCTGGCCGCCGAGCTGCGCGAGCGGCTGACGCGCATCCCCGAGGATGACCTGGAGCAGCAGATGGAGGCGCTGCGGCATTTCAAACTGGCCCATCGCCTGCGGGTGGCCGCTTCGGAGATCGCCGGCACCTTGCCGTTGATGAAGGTCAGCGACTACCTGACCTGGCTGGCCGAGGCGATCCTCGAACAAGTGCTGGCGCTGGCCTGGCGCCAGACCGTGGCGAAAAGCGGCACCCCGCGGCGCGCCGATGGCAGCTTGTGCGATCCGGACTTCATCATCGTCGGCTACGGCAAGGTCGGAGGTCTCGAGCTCGGCCATGGCTCGGACCTGGATCTGGTGTTTGTACACGATGGCGATCCGCAGGCGGAAACCGATGGTGCCAAACCCATCGACGGCGCGCAGTTCTTCAACCGCCTGGGGCAACGCATCATCCATCTGCTGACCGCCCAGACCACCTCCGGCCAGCTCTACGAGGTCGATATGCGCCTGCGGCCGTCGGGCGCCTCCGGGCTGCTGGTCAGCTCCCTCGGCGCCTTCCAGCGCTACCAGGAAAACGAGGCCTGGACCTGGGAGCACCAGGCGCTGGTGCGCGCGCGCGTGCTGGTGGGCTGTCCGCGGGTCGCCGCGGCGTTCGAGCAGGTGCGCGCGCAGGTGCTCGGGCGGGCCCGCGATCTGGCCAGGCTGCGGCTGGAAGTCAGCGAGATGCGCGCGAAGATGCGCGACAACCTCGGCTCCAAGGAAACCGCCGCCGGCACCGCCGCCAATGCCTTCGAGGCCGCGGCGCCGTTCGATCTGAAGCAGGACGCCGGTGGTATCGTCGATATCGAATTTATGGTGCAATACGCGGCCTTGGCCTGGTCGCACCAGTATCCGGCGCTGCTGCAGTACACCGATAACATCCGCATTTTAGAAGGGTTGGAGCATGCCGGGCTGATCCCGAGCACAGATGCCACCCTGCTGCGGGAGGTCTACAAGGCCTATCGCGCAGCGGCCCATCGCCTGGCCCTGCAGAAACAGGCGGGCATCGTCAGTGGCGAGCAGTTTCACCTCGAACGCCGTGAAGTGATGCGGATCTGGCGCGAGTTAGGGCTGAGTTGATGATTCCGGCGAGCCGCGAGGCGGCTCGCTCAAAGTGCCCAAGAGCCGTCACGCGCCTTAGCGTTAATAAAAGGGGCGAGCCTTGGTTGTAGAGAATTCTTGAGGAGCGAAATTATGTCGATGGCCGATCGTGATGGCGTGATTTGGTATGACGGCGAACTGGTGCAGTGGCGTGATGCTACCACCCATGTGCTGACTCACACCCTGCATTACGGCATGGGCGTGTTTGAGGGTGTGCGGGCCTACAACACCCCGCAAGGCACGGCGATTTTCCGCCTGCAGGCCCACACCGACCGGCTGTTCGACTCGGCCCATATCATGGGCATGAAGATTCCGTTCTCGAAAGAAGAAGTCAACGAGGCGACCCGCGCCGCGGTACGCGAGAACAACCTGGAAAGCGCCTACATCCGCCCGATGGTGTTCTACGGCTCTGAAGCCATGGGCCTGCGCGCCACCGGCTTGAAGGTGCACCTGATAGTCGCGGCCTGGAACTGGGGCGCGTACATGGGCGATGAAGCCCTGCAGGTCGGCATCAAGGTGCGCACCAGCTCCTTCACCCGCCACCACGTGAACATCTCGATGACCCGCGCCAAGGCCAACGGCAACTACATCAACTCGATGCTGGCCCTGCAGGAAGCCATCTCCGGCGGTGCCGACGAGGCCATGCTGCTGGATACCGAAGGCTACGTGGCCGAGGGTTCGGGCGAGAACATCTTCCTGGTCAAGAATGGCGTGGTCTACACCCCGGAAGTGACCTCCTGCCTCAATGGCATCACCCGGAACACGGTGCTGCAACTGGCTGAGGAACTGGGCATCCAGGTGGTCGAGAAGCGCATCACCCGCGACGAGGTGTACATCGCCGACGAGGCTTTCTTCACCGGCACCGCCGCCGAAGTCACGCCGATTCGCGAAGTCGATGGCCGGCAGATTGGTATCGGCCGCCGTGGTCCGGTCACCGAGAAGCTGCAGAAGGCCTACTTCGATCTGGTCACCGGCAAGACCGCGGCGCATGCCGAATGGCGCACCCTGGTTAAATAAGCATCGGATAAGGCTGTGACGGGGAGGCTCTAGGCCTCCCTGGTCGTTTCTGGAAAGAGCATGAAAATACTGATCGTAGGGCCGAGCTGGGTTGGCGACATGGTAATGGCGCAGACGCTGTTCCAGTGCCTGAAACAACGCCATCCCGAGTGCCTGATCGACGTGCTGGCGCCCGAATGGAGCCGGCCGATCCTCGAGCGCATGCCCGAGGTGCGGCAGGCGCTGAGCTTCCCGCTCGGCCATGGCGTGCTGGATATCGCTACCCGGCGCAGGGTCGGCAAGTCGCTGGCCGGCCAGTACGACCAGGCGATTCTCCTGCCCAACTCGCTGAAGTCGGCGCTGGTGCCCTGGTTCGCGGGGATTCCCAAGCGTACCGGCTGGCGCGGCGAGCTGCGCTTTGGCCTGCTCAACGATATCCGCACGCTCGACAAGGACCGCTACCCGCTGATGATCGAGCGCTTTATGGCGCTGGCCTATGAGCCCGGCGCCGCACTGCCTGCGCCCTATCCGCGGCCGAGCCTGCGGATCGACCCGGCCAGTCGTGAGGCCGCCTTGGCCAAGTTCGGCCTGAGCCTGGATCGTCCGGTGCTGGCGCTCTGTCCCGGCGCCGAGTTCGGCGAGGCCAAGCGTTGGCCCAGCGAGCATTACGCCAAGGTCGCCGAGCTGAAGATCCGTGCCGGCTGGCAGGTCTGGCTGTTCGGCTCGAAGAACGATCACGCGGTCGGGGAAGAGATTCGCTCGCGGCTGATCCCCGGCCTGCGTGAAGAAGCGCGCAACCTCTCCGGCGAAACCGCGCTGGCCGAGGCGATCGACCTGCTGTCCACGGCTTCCGCTGTGGTTTCCAATGACTCCGGCTTGATGCACGTCGCCGCCGCGCTGAACCGCCCGCTGGTGGCGGTCTACGGCTCGACCTCGCCGCAGTTCACCCCGCCGCTGGCCGAACAGGTGGAAATCGTCCGCTTAGGGCTAGAGTGCAGCCCGTGCTTCGACCGCACCTGCCGCTTCGGCCACTACAACTGCCTGCGCGAACTCAAGCCGCGGCCGGTGATCGAGGCGCTGGATCGGCTGGCCGCGGACCCGATCGAGGTCACCGAATGAGGGTGTTGCTGGTCAAGACTTCCTCGCTGGGTGATGTGATCCATACCCTGCCGGCGCTGACCGATGCGGCGCGGGCGATTCCCGGTATCCAGTTCGATTGGGTGGTGGAGGAGGGCTTCGCCGAGATTCCGGCCTGGCATCCGGCGGTGGCGCAGGTGATTCCGGTGGCGATCCGCCGCTGGCGCAAGAATCTCTGGCAGACCCTGAAAAATGGCGACTGGCGGCGGTTCAAGCGGCGTCTGCGCGAGACCGATTACGACCTGGTGATCGATGCCCAGGGCCTGCTGAAAAGCGCCTGGCTGACCCGTTACGTCAAGGCGCCGGTGGCCGGGCTGGACCGCGCCTCGGCCCGCGAACCGCTGGCCAGTCGCTTGTATGATCGTGGCTACTCGGTGCCCTGGGGGCAGCATGCGGTCGAGCGCGTGCGGCAGTTGTTTGCCCAGGCGTTGGACTATCCGCTGCCCAGCTCGGTGGGTGATTACGGGCTCAAGCGCGCGCAACTGGCCGGTACGCCGGCCGGCGCGCCCTACCTGCTGTTCCTGCATGGCACCACCTGGGACACCAAGCATTGGCCGGAAGCCTACTGGCGCGAACTCGCCGAACGCATGGGTGCGCTGGGCTGGGCGGTACGCTTGCCCTGGGGCAATCCGGCCGAGAAGGCGCGCGCCGAACGGATTGCCGCCGGCTTGGAAAACGCCGCGGTACTGCCCAAATTAGCCTTGGCGGGCATGGCCAAGGTGTTGGCCGGCGCCCGCGCTTGCGTGGCGGTGGATACCGGTCTCGGGCACTTGGCCGCCGCCTTGGATGTGCCGACTCTGTCGCTGTTCGGCCCCACCAATCCGGGCCTGACCGGTGCCTATGGGCGCTCGCAAATTCATCTGGCCAGCGACTTCCCCTGCGCGCCCTGCCTGAAAAAGACCTGCGCCTACCAGCCGACGGCTGAAGATAAGCGCTGGCATGATCTTAAACGCGAGTGGCCCTTGTGCTTTACCCGCTTGAATCCGCAGCGTGTGGCGACCGAGCTGGAAGCGCTGTTGCTCGCCGAGGAAAGCGTCTGATGCAGTTGGCCTTTGTGCTCTACAAGTACTTCCCGTTCGGCGGCCTGCAGCGCGACTTCCTGCGCATCGCCCTGGAGTGCCAGCGGCGTGGGCACGCGATCCGCGTCTACACGCTGATCTGGGAGGGTGAGGTGCCCGAGGGTTTCGAGGTGCTGGTGGCACCAGTCAAGGCGCTGTTCAATCACCGCCGCAACGAGAAGCTGCTGGCCTGGGTCGAGGCCGATCTGGCCAAGCGCCCAGTCGATCGGCGGGTCGGTTTCAACAAGATGCCGGGGCTGGACGTGTACTACGCCGCCGATGGCTGCTTCGAGGACAAGGCGCAGAACCTGCGCAACTCCCTGTACCGCAAATGGGGCCGCTACAAGCACTTCTCCGACTATGAGCGCGCGGTGTTTGCGCCCGAGTCTGCAACCTCGGTGCTGATGATCTCCGAGGTGCAACAGCCGTTGTTCGTCAAGCATTACGCCACCCCGGCGCAGCGCTTTCACCTGTTGCCGCCGGGCATCGCGCCGGATCGCCGGGCGCCGGCGAATGCCGCCGAGATTCGCGCCGAGTTCCGCCGCGAGTTCAAGCTGGCGGATGATGACCTGCTGTTGGTGCAAATCGGTTCCGGCTTCAAGACCAAGGGCCTGGATCGCAGCCTGAAGGCGCTGGCGGCGTTGCCGCGTGAATTGAAGCGGCGCACCCGGCTGATCGTTATCGGCCAGGACGATCCCAAGCCCTTCCTGCTGCAGATCAAGACGCTGGGCCTGTCCGACCAGGTGCAGATCCTCAAGGGCCGCAGCGATATTCCGCGCTTCCTCCTCGGCGCCGATCTGCTGATTCACCCGGCTTACAACGAGAACACCGGCACGGTATTGCTGGAAGCCGTGGTCGCCGGTTTGCCGGTACTGGTCAGCGATGTCTGCGGCTATGCCCATTACATCGAGGAAGCCGACTGTGGCCGGGTCGTGCCGAGCCCGTTCGAACAGGAGCGACTCAACCGTCTGCTGAGCGAGATGCTCGGCGATGCGGCGCAGCGAGCGACTTGGGCGCGTAATGGTCTGGCATTCGCCGACACGGCCGACCTCTATAGCCTGCCGCAGCGCGCGGCAGATGTGATTCTGGCGGAGAAGCAGGCTTGAAACTCATTTTGGCTGAACCCTTCCAGCGCCTGTGGGCCGGTCGCGACGCCTTCGCCGAGGTGGAGCGCCTGGAGGGCCAGGTCTACCGCGAGCTGGAAGGTCGGCGAACCTTGCGTACCGAGGTCGAAGGGCGTGGCTACTTCGTCAAGATTCACCGTGGCATCGGCTGGGCGGAAATCTTCAAGAACCTGCTCACCGCCAAGCTGCCGGTACTCGGCGCGGGTCAGGAGTGGGCGGCGATCCAGCGTTTGCACCAGGTCGGCGTGCCGACCATGACCGCGGTGGCCTATGGTTCACGCGGCAGCAACCCGGCGACCCAGCATTCCTTTATCGTCACCGAGGAGCTGGCGCCCACCGTCAGCCTGGAAGACTTCAGCCTCGACTGGCCGCAGAACCCGCCCGCACCCGCGCTCAAGCACGCGCTGATCGCCGAGGTGGCACGGATGACCGGCGCTATGCACCGCGCCGGGGTCAATCACCGCGACTGCTATATCTGCCACTTCCTGCTGCACACAGACAAGCCGGTCGCGGCCGATGATTTCAGGCTGTCGCTGATCGACCTGCACCGCGCCCAGACCCGCAGAGTCACGCCGCGCCGTTGGCGCGACAAGGACCTGGCCGGGTTGTACTTCTCCGCCCTTAACCTCGGCCTGACCCGGCGCGATAAGCTGCGCTTCCTGCGCGCTTATTTTTATGAAGCAAAGGGTCATGCAGCAAAGGGTCAGGCAGCAGAAGGCCGCCAGCCACTGCGCCAGATTCTGCGCGACGAGGCGCAACTGCTGATCTGGCTGGAACGCAAGGCGGACAAACTACTGGCCCGCTATGCCCGCAAATATGCGCCGGGAGCAGGCCATGAGTGAGTGGCGGCTGACCGAGGGCGCGTCGCCAGCGCTGGCCGCCGCCTTTGCCGATCTCGATGCGGTATTCGCCTTGCCGGGCGAGCACATCACCCGCGACCCGCTGTCGGAGGTGGTGCGCGTCGAATGCGACGGGCGGCGCTATTACGTCAAGCGCTATCACGGCGCCGGCAAGGGCTTGCGCCGTTTTATCGGGCGCCCGCGGGTCAAGGCCGAGTGGCAGAACCTCAAGTATTTCGCCAAGTGGGGCATCCCCTCCGCGCCCGTCGTGGCCTATGGGCTGGAGCGCAAGGCCGGTGCCTTTGTCCGCGGCGCGCTGATCACCCGTGAGCTGGCCGGCACCGAAGACATGGCCCAGTTGGCGCTGCGTGACGATGCCTGCCTGCGGGATCGCGCCTGGGTGGACGGGGTCAGCCGGCAGTTGGCCCTGGCAACTCGCACCCTGCATGAGCAGCACTTCACCCATAACGATCTGAAGTGGCGCAACTTGCTGGTCAACGGCCAGGGCGAGCTGTTTCTGATCGACTGCCCGACCGGCAGCTTCTGGTGGGGGCCATTGCTGCGCTATCGGATCATCAAGGATCTGGCCTGCCTGGATAAGGTGGCCAAGTACAAGCTGTCGCGCAGCCAGCGCCTGCGCTTCTACCTGCAATACCGGGGGCGCCAACGCCTGGATGGTTGCGACAAGAACAGCATTCGACAGATCGTCAAATTCTTCGAGGGGCGTGAATGAAGGATTTTATCGCCAGCGAGGATAGTGCGCTCCTCGAGCAGCATGGGCTGGCCAGCTATGAGGCGTTGTGGGCGCTGACGCTTGCGGCGGTGGACGAACCGAATACCGAGCGCGGCGGCTGGAGCTGCGTGTATCGCCTGGAGCTGGGCGAGGCGGCCTATTACCTCAAGCGGCAGAGCAATTACCTGGGCCGCAGCCTAAGGCGCCCGTTCGGTGAGCCGACCTTCGCCCGCGAGTTCCGCAGCATCCAGCGTTATCGCCAGCTCGGCATCCCGGCGCTGCGGGCGGCGTTTTTTGCCCAGCGGCGGGTGGCCGGCGAGCAGCGTGCGCTGTTGCTGACCCGGGCCTTGGATGGCTGGCAGGACCTCGAGCACTGGCTGCAGGGCTGGACCGAGCGCAGTGAAGCGCAACGTATGGCCATCTTGCGGGCCTGTGGCGAGTTGGTCCGGCGTCTGCACGATGCGCGGCAGATGCACGGTTGCTTCTATCCCAAACATATTTTCCTACGTGAACGCGACGGTGAGTTTGCCGCGCAGCTGATCGATCTGGAAAAGACCCGCTCGCTGTGGTTCGGTGAACGTGATCGGATCAAGGATCTGGAGCCGCTGCTGCGGCGGGCGAGCAGTTGGAGTGAGGCCGAGGTCTGTGAGCTGCTCCTCGCTTACGTAGGCTCGGGCGGCGATGTGCAGCGCTGGTGGCAACGTCTTGGCGCGCGGCGGCACAACAAGGAGTCGCGTCGGTGAGGCTCGAGCAACTGCGCCGCGCCGGCCGCACGCCGAGCCTGCCGCTGGAACTCAAGGCGGCGGGGCAGCCGCTGCGCCTCGACAGCCTGCTGCGCGTGCTGCCGGGCCAGCGCTATGTCGGTCAGGCCGAGTGGCAAGGTCGGCCGGTGCTGGCCAAGTTGTTGGTCGGCGGCAAGGCCGCGCGGCATTTTGCCCGTGAGTCCGAGGGCGCGCGTTTGCTCGCGCAGCAGGGGCTGCACACACCGCAGTTGCTGGATCAAGGCTTTCGCGCCGGCGAGGGCGGTTGGCTGTTGTTCGACTACCTGACCGATGCGTGCGGTCTGGGCGATGAGTGGCGGCTGCTGGAGTCGCAACCATTGCTGAGCGATGCCCAGCAGGCGTTGCTGGGCGAAGCGCTAGCGGTGATTGCCCGGTTGCATGGCCAGGGGCTGTGGCAAGACGACCTGCACCTGGACAACCTGCTGCGGCACAAGGGGCAGCTGTATTTGATCGACGGCGGCGGCGTGCGCGCCGAAACACCGGGTCAGCCGCTGTCGCGCGACCGGGTGCTGGCCAACCTGGGCGTGTTCTTCGCCCAGTTGCCGGCCAGCCTGGATCTCCATATCGAAGAGCTGCTGGTGCATTACCTGCTGGTCAATGGCGAACACGCGCTGCCGCTGGAGGTCTTGCTCAAGGAGGTCGGCAACGTCCGGCGCTGGCGGTTGCGCGATTACCTGCGCAAGCTCGGGCGCGACTGCAGCCTGTTCAGTGTGCGGCGCGGTGCGTCTGCCCTGCGGGTAGTCCGGCGTCAGGACGAAAGCGCGCTGGCGCCGCTGCTGGCCGACCCCGATGCCGCCATCGCCGCCGCTCAGCCGCTCAAGCTGGGTGGCTCCTCCACCGTGGCGCGGGTCGAGGTGGACGGCCGCAGGCTGGTGCTCAAGCGCTATAACATCAAAGGCGTCGTGCACTGGCTGAAACGCTTCTGGCGGCCGAGCCGAGCCTGGCACAGTTGGTGCGAGGGCAATCGCCTGGACTTTCTCGGTATCGCCACACCCAAACCCCTGGCCGTGTTGGAGCTGCGCACATTCTGGCTGCGCCGGCGTGCCTATCTGGTTACCGAACACTCGGCCGGTGAGGATATAATCGCGCGCTTTAAGCCCTGTCTGGACAATCCGGACGAGGCTGGTTTGCCGCCAGAGGCCGAACTCAAGGCGCTGGATGAGTTATTCGCGGCTTTGTTGCGTGAGCGCATCAGTCATGGCGATCTCAAGGGGACCAACCTGCTGTGGCAGGCCGGTCGCTGGGCCTTGATCGATCTGGATGCCATGCAGCAACACCGCAGCGCCGACAGTTTTGCGCCGGCCTATGGCCGTGACCGTGCGCGCTTCTTGCGCAACTGGCCGGCGGATTCAAGGCTCTTCAAGCTGCTCGATCAACGTTTACCCAAGGCCGGCTTGAAGCCCGAGGCTTGAAGCTGCAAGCAAGAGCCCGCTCCGGGCTGCGTATATAAACGACTGCTGTCGCTGCACGCGTTCTGCTGCAAGTAGACAGCTGCTTTAAAGAGGCTTTTTCTGTGGCACTGACGATTCTCGGCCTTTCCGGCGCTCTCAGCCATGATCCTTCCGCCGCCCTGTACATCGACGGCAAGCTGATCGCGGCCGTCGAAGAAGAGCGCTTCGTGCGCGACAAGCACGCGAAGAACCGCATGCCCTACGAGTCGGCCAAGTTCTGCCTGGAACAGGCCGGGATCAAGCCGAGCGATGTCGATGTCGTGGCCATCCCGTTCGCGCCGATCAGCATCTTCGAGAAGGCCCGCTGGCAGTACGCCAAGCGCTACTGGTACGCGCCGGATCGCGCCCTCGACGCGATCCTGATGGGCAATCGGCGCTACAAGCGCTACTACAAGCACATCCAGTGGTGCCTGCAGCAGCTCGGTTTCGACCTGAAGAAGATCAAGATCGAGCCGGTCGAGCACCACCTGGCCCACGCCGCCAGCGCCTACCACTGCTCCGGTTTCAGCGAGAAGACCGCGATCATGGGCATCGACGGCAAGGGTGAGTACGCCACCACCTTCTTCGGCTACGGTGAGAACGGCAAGATCCACAAGATCAAGGAATTCTACGACCCGGACTCGCTCGGCGGTCTGTACGGCGCGATCACCGAATTCCTCGGCTTCGAGATGCTCGACGGCGAGTTCAAGGTGATGGGCATGGCCCCTTACGGCGATGCCAGCAAGTACGATTTCTCCCGGTTGGCCACGTTCGAGAACGGCGAGCTGATCATCAACACCGAGTACGCCAACGTCATCGGCCTGCGCCGCTATAAAGAAAACGGCAAGGGCTTCTACTTCTCCAAGAAGCTGATCGAGTGGCTGGGGCCCAAGCGTCAGGGCGACATCGCCGACGACCCCTACATCCACTACGCCGCCAGCATGCAGGCGCTGTTCGAGACGCTGGCGCTGCAGATGATGGAGCACTACCTGGGCGACATCATCCGCGAGACCGGCAAGATCGCCTTCGCCGGCGGCTGTGCGCTGAACGTCAAGCTCAACCAGAAGATCATCGCCAGGGACGATGTTAAAGAGCTGTTTGTCCAGCCCGCGTCCGGCGATGCCGGCACCGCAGTCGGCGCTGCCGCCTACATCTCGCACCAGCGCGGCGTGCCGGTGGAGAAGATGGAGCACGTCTACCTCGGCCCGTCCTATTCCAACGAAGAAGTGATCGCCGCCTGCGCCCGCCACCCGAGCAAACCGGTGTTCAACCGTATCGACAATATGCCGCAGCGCATCGCCGAGATCATGGTCGCCGGCAACCCGGTGGCCTGGTTCCAGGGCCGCATGGAGTTCGGCCCGCGTGCGCTCGGTGGCCGTTCGATCATCGGTTGCCCGAGCATCCCCGGGGTGGCCAACCGGATCAACGAGCAGATCAAGTTCCGTGAGCGCTGGCGGCCATTCTGCCCGTCGATGCTCGACACCGTCGGCCCGCAGATGCTCAAGGTCGATCACCCGAGCCCGTTTATGACCTTCACCTTCGAAGTCAATGAGGAGTGGAAGAGCCGCGTCAGCGAAGTGGTGCACGAGGACGGCACCTCGCGGGCCCAGGTGCTCAAGCGCGAGTACAACCCGCGCTACTACGACATGATGCTCGAACTGGAGAAACTGACCGGCAACGGCGTGTCGCTGAACACCTCGCTGAACCGCCGCGGTGAGCCGATGATCTGCTCGCCAACCGACGCGCTGAACATGTTCTTCGGCTCGGACCTGCAGTATCTGATCATGGAAGACATCCTGGTGGTTAAGGAGTAGGGCCGGTATGACTGTCGGAGCGAATGAGGGCGCATTGCCGGCGATCGTGGGGTCGCCGATTAGCAAGGCCGACTGTCATATCGGTGTCGTGCCGTCTCTGGGCCTGGGCGATAGCCTGATCTACCTGATAGTCGCGAATAACCTGGCGCGCGCCGGATATAGAGTCACGCTGCTGAGCAATCATCTGGCGCATTTAGCGGGCTGGTTGCCGAGTATTCGAGTCCTGCCTTTTCCCGCGCCCGAGCAGACGCAGGCTCTTTGTGAGGCCTATGATCTAGTGCTTTCGGACTGCGGCAGCATAGTCACCAGTCTCAAGCAAGATCCGGCCTGGTTAGCTCAGCGCTGTGTCTTCGTCGGCACTCTGCGGGTCAAACAGGACTATATACAGGATCACGGCGAGCGCTTATCCGCCCGCCTGGGGGCTGACAAGGCGAGCCTGATGCGGGCGCTGGCCGCCTGCGCCGGCCCCATTCGTACCATCAATGACGACAGCGTCACTATGGTCGAGCAAGCAGTCGAGTTTTGCCGAACCAAGTTGGCCATCCAGAATGCCTCGCCGGAGGTCGGCTTCGCGGTGCCCGGCGAATTTGTCGCGCGACGGCACCAGCGTCGCGTCATGTTGCATCCGGTCTCATACAATGCGAAGAAGAACTGGCCCTATGGAAAGTACCTACGCCTGGCCCGTCGCCTGAGGCAGCAGGGGTTCGACCCGCAGTTCGTGTTGTCGCCGAAGGAAAGGGCGGAGTGGGCGCCGCGCTTCGAGGCGGAATTCGCCGTTCCGCAATTCGCCGATACCCAGGAGTTGGCCGCCTATCTCTATGAGTCGGGCTATGTGATCGGCAATGACTCCGGGGTTGGGCATTTGGCCTCGGCCCTGGGGGTGCCGGTGCTGACCATCTATCGCAAACGGCGGGATGGCTTCTGCTGGCGACCGGGCTGGGGCCGCAACGAAGTCGTGCGGCCGAGCATCTCATTGGGTGCAATCAAGCACGCCTGGATGGCCTTTCTCAGCGTGTCACGCGCGCAGAGGGCCTTTAAGCGGCTGGTTGCCAAGCTCGAGGTAGTTGTCTGATGGGCGCTACTCGCGATGCCACCGATCCTCTTATTTCAATCGTCATCCCCGCCTACAACTATGCGAGCGTGCTGTCGCGCGCGGTCGAATCGGTGCTGGTGCAGGCCTGCGAGGATGTCGAGTTGCTGGTCGTCGACGATGGCTCGACCGATGGCACGCGGCTGGTCCTGGAGCGACTCCTGGGGCTTTATCCGGGGCGTTTCAGGGCCATCCACAAGGCCAATGGAGGCGCATCTTCGGCGCGTAATGTCGGTATCCGCGAGTCGGCTGGCGACTATCTGGTCTTTCTCGATGCCGACGATGAGTTGGCAGCCGGCGCTCTGCTGGCCTTGGGGGCGCATCTGGCGGCGCAGCCGCAGACGCGTCTGGTGATCGGCGGGCATGTCGGTGTTTGGCCCGACGGCAAGCGTCGTGAGCACTTGCCCCGAGCACTGCCGGAGGCGCCGCTGGAGCGGCTGCGGGCTTATCTGCTGGGCAAGCGCCTCGCGCTCTCCAACGGCGCCTGCGCCATGCATCGCGAGGTCTTCAGCCGCGGTGACTACCCGGAGACTTTCCGCAGCGCCGAGGATATTCCGGTGTTCGCCCAGGCACTGGCCAATTACCCGTGCACTGTGCTGGAGCAGCCTCTGGCGCTGGTCCACAAGCATGATGACAGCCTGCGCCACCAGTTCAGCCATGCCAAGGCAGGCGGCCTGGCATTGGTCGATGAAGTGTTTTCCCCGCAGCGGCTGGGCGCCCAGTTCCAGGTGTTGAAGTCCGAGTTCTATGTGCAGCGCAGCCTGTCGCTGTTCCGCAGCGCCTATCTAGCCGGTGATGCTGCTGCCGCCAAGGAATACTTCCGCGCCGCGTTCAAGCGGGATTGGCGAGTGCTGTTCAAGGGCTCCTATGCGCGCAAAGCCCTGCGCCTGTGGTTAGGGGGGCGTCTATGAGTCGCCGTATCAAGGTCCTGCAACTGCAGAACTACTACAACGTCAACGCCTCTGACCTGGCGGAGCAGATCATCCAGGCCCTGCCTGCTGATCAATATGAAGTCACTACGGCATTTCTGCGTGGCCGCCCTGGTGCCGGGGAACCCGTGAGCAAAGCTGAACACTCGCTTTACTTCGGTTTCAGCAAGAAGGCGGTCAGCGGTTTGCGCCTGCTGGCCCTCTGGCGGCTCTACCGGCATTGCCGGGCCGAGGGCTATGACGCGGTCATCGCCCATCGTTTCAAACCCGTCAACATGATCATGTTGCTCAACCGCTGGCTGCGGATTAAAGCCTGTATCGGCGTTGCCCATGGCTTTGGTGAATATGACCGCCCCTATCGTCGCTGGGAGGCTCGTCGTCTGCTGAGCCCTGCCTGGCGACTTGTCGGGGTCTCGCGGGCAGTGCGTGATTATCTGATTCGCTCAGGGGCGGGATTCACCCTGGCCAACACCAAGCAGATCAACAACGCCATCGATATCGCCAGGGCCGAAGGCCTTCAGTATGCTCGGGATAAGGCGCGTGAACTGCTGGGTCTGCCGGGGGAGTCATTCATTTTCGGGGCCATCGGCCGGCTGGTGCCGGTCAAAGGGCATATCCACCTGCTGCGGGCATTCGCCGAAGTGAAGGAGGCGAACCCGAGGGCACTGCTGGTGATCATCGGCGAAGGTCGTGCGCGCCCGGAGCTCGAGGCTGCGATAGCCGAACTCGGCTTGCAGGGGCGAGCCCTGCTGTTGGGGGCAAGGGATGACGCCCTGCAGTACGTGCGCGCCTTCGATGCCTTCGTCATGCCCTCGCTGAGCGAAGGCCTGCCCTTGGCGCTGCTGGAGGGCATGAGTGGCCATCTGCCGGTGATCGGTTCGGATATCGACAGTCTGAAGTCGATTCTCGAAGATTGTGGCGGCCGGGTCTTTCCTGTCGGGCAATTCAAGGTGCTGGCCGAGAGGTTACGCGAGACTCTCGCCATGAGCCCAGAAGCCCGTGCCGCAGAAGGGGCGCGTTGCTACGCCTACCTCTGCAGTGCCCACGCCATTCAGGATTTCCGCCGGCAATACCGTGAACTGCTGGTCGAGATGCTTGCTGGCGAGGTTTCCAAGAATGCCTGAGATGAACGATCGTCCCTTGGTCAGTGTGATCATTTCCTCGTACAACCATGCCGCCTATATCGAAGCCAGTATCAACAGTGTCCTGGCTCAGACCTATCCCAATATCGAGCTGCTGGTCGTTGATGATGGGTCGAGTGACGACAGCGTCGAGCGCATCCGGGCTTTGCAGGCGCGGCATGGTTTCGACTTCCGGGCCCAGGCCAACCAGGGGCTCGCGCGGACTCTGAATGACTGTGTCGCGCGCTCACGCGGGAGCCTGATAGCGCCCTTCGGCTCCGACGACATCATGCTGCCCGAGCGGATCGCTACCCAAGTGACCCATATGCAGGGCAAGCCTGAGGTCGGCATCTGTGCTGGCAATATCCAGCACATCGATGCCGAGGGGAATGCCCTGGCCAAGCGCGACCGGGAGCGGCCGTTCCGGCGCCTGAACTTCGAGGATGTGTTCAATTCCGATAAGGCCGGTGCTCCTGCGCCGACCTTGTTGTTCCGGCGCGAAGCGCTGGAAGAGGTCGGCGGGTTCGATCCGAGCATCCGCCTGGAGGATCTGTTGGTCGAGTTGAAGATCACCCGCGCCGGCTACTTCATCGATGTGTTGCCCGAGGTCTTGGCGAAATACCGTGTGCACGGCGCGAACACCTACAAGAATCGGCGTTTCATGATCGAAACCGTGCTCAGCACCTATGCGCGGTTCGACGATCACCCGGCCTATCCCCAGGTCTGCGCGCGCTTCATCAACTCGATGCTGCTCAAGTGCGCTCGCGATGATAAGGCGCTCGTGCGCGAACTCCTTGGGCAACTGCCGATGCGTTACTGGAACGGTAAGACGCTGCGGGCCTTGGGGCGGTTGTTGTTTGGCTAGGCGCGCCTAACTGGCAGGGGCAGTGAGGGGGTGGATTCGCTGCAGGTTACGGGCGAACTGGATGGCCGCGGTGTTGCCGCAACTCTGTGCATATCCCCGGATCCAGGCCTGGCGGTGCTGTCTGGTAAGCCAGGCAATGTCTTCCTGGTAGCGGAGGATGTGCTGGAAGTTGCGGCGACGCTTCCAGGAAGCCAGCGGGCGATTCTCGATTTTCATGTCTGACAGATCGATCAGGCCAAAGTCTCCCTCGGGTAGCCGCAGCACATTCCCCAAATGCAGCGAGCGAAAATACACGCCCAGTTGGTGCAGTCTCCCGAGAAAGGTGCCAAAGCGTTGGACCTCGGCTTCCCGTGCTTCATCTGTCAGGTCCCTCCAGCGATTGCGCAGGGTTTCCCCTGGCAGTGGCCGGTAGCGCACGCCGTTCAGCCGGCGGCCTGGGATCAGCAGGAGCTCCTCAATGGCCGGGGCCGCTATACCGAGCTGCTGCAGCTGCTCGGCGTTTCTGGCGAAGCGGCGCGCGGGTGGTGACCAAAGGGCCGACGACAGCAGGCGCTTGCGTCGATACAGCTTGAGGAAGTCGCCGCCCTGCAGGCGGGCCACCTTCAGCCCCAGGCCATCCTCCTCGATGGTCTGGGCACCCTCCAGAAGGGTTTCGAGTTCCGCTACGCTCAGGGTTTTCATGGCTTGCTCTGCAGGCGCTGACTGATGGACAGGGCGGCTACCAGGGAAAGTGGTATCCAGATGATGAACCAGTTTTCGTTGGGCCTGGAGAGGAAGCTGCTGCCTTCGGTCAGTCCTGCGGACAGGCCGTAGACAACCAGGGCCGAGGCCAGCTGAAACTTGCTGTCGTACCTCAGTTGCAGGCAGCGTAGAAAGGCCAGGCTATACATCAGCAGCCACAGAACCAGGCCTACCAGGCCGAGTTCGAGGAGGACGGCTAGCTCGACGTTGTGCGGGTCGCTTAGGACTTCTATGACTCCTCCCACCTCGAACGTAAACTTGCTGTCGTACCCATGCCCGAACCAAAGGTGGTCGCCGGCCTGGCGAATGGCTTCGCTCCAGAGCTGGGGGCGGGAGGAGGCGCCGCGTTGCAGCAAGGCCTCGGGCATCAATACGATGCCGATGCCGGTGACAAGCACCAGCGCCGCGACCAGATAAAGCGCGCGCCGCCCCGTCATGACCAGCATCCAGACGCTGGTCAAGCCCAGCGCCAGCAGCGGGGTCCGCGATCCGGTGGCCAGCAGGGCCGCCAGGAGGGGCAGTGAGAGCAGCACGGGCAGCCACTCATGGCGTTCGCTGCGGGTCAGCCAGGCGGCGATCCAGTAGGCGCAGAAAAAACCGAATACATGGGAGGTGAGCAGGGGGTTGCGCAACCCGCCGGTACCGATCATGCGCCCCTCTGCCGGGGGGGTGGCGAAGTAGAGAGCCAGATTGACCAGGGAGGCCAGAGCCGCCAGTGCGGCGCCGATGCGCAATGCCTTGAGCAGCAGTTGCTCGTCCTTGCAGGCGATCAATGCGCAGGCCGCGAACATCATGAAAACGTACAGAGGGCGTTTGGCCAGCCCGATAAGGTCGTTATCTGTCCGAGTCCAGGTGAGGCTCAGCAGCAGCCAGGCCGAGAAGGCCAGAAAGGTCAGCACCATGGGTTCGCGGAGGATCATGGCCAGGTTGCGCGGCGCGATGATCAGACCGATAAGCGCAGGTGTGGCCATCAGGCCGTAGTAGAGCTTGGTATACAGACTGCCGGTGGCGACCCAGAACAGCCCCGTCAGGAGCACCAGGTAACCAAGCACCAGCCAGCGAGGAGCTATGAAGTTATCCAGAAACGATTGAGCGGAGCTCATCGGGGATTGCGATATCTGCACTTGAACAGCCGTGATCGGTTCATGAGGCCTGCCATCTTAATGCATCCGCCGGGAAGAGGCAGCCGCCGCTGTGCTAAGCTCGGTGACCTTTTTGGCACAGTCGAAGCGTGAACGCATGACCGACCAGCACCCAAGTGCTTCCCAGACCTCAAGCCTGAAGATCTACCTCCGCCTGCTGGGTTATGTCAGGCCCTATGCCGGCATGTTCCTGATTAGCATCCTTGGCTACATCATCTTTGCCTCGACCCAACCGATGCTGGCGGGAATCCTCAAGTACTTCGTCGATGGCTTGTCTAATCCCAGTGCGGTGCTGTTCCCGAATGTGCCGGTATTACGCGATTTGCAGATGTTGCAGATGGTGCCGCTGCTCATCGTGTTGATCGCGGCCTGGCAAGGGATAGGTTCCTATCTGGGCAACTACTTCCTGGCCAAAGTCTCGCTCGGCCTGGTACACGATCTGCGCATCGCACTGTTCAACAGCCTGCTGGTGCTGCCCAACCGCTATTTCGACAATCACAATTCCGGGCATCTGATTTCCCGCATCACCTTCAACGTCACCATGGTGACCGGTGCCGCAACCGATGCGATCAAAGTGGTGATTCGCGAGGGACTGACAGTCGTTTTCCTGTTCGCTTACCTGCTATGGATGAACTGGAAACTGACCCTGGTAATGCTGGCCATTCTGCCGTTGATTGCGCTGATGGTGGGTAGCGCCAGCAAGAAGTTTCGTAAGCAAAGCAAGAAGATCCAGGTGGCCATGGGCGACGTCACCCATGTCGCTTCTGAAACCATCCAGGGCTACCGGGTGGTGCGCAGCTTCGGTGGCGAGCCCTATGAGTCCAAGCGTTTTACTGTAGCCAGTGAAGATAATACTGAAAAGCAATTGCGCATGACCAAAACCGGCGCGGTCTATACGCCCATGCTGCAGTTGGTGATTTACAGCGCCATGGCGGTGTTGATGTTCCTGGTGCTGTTCTTGCGTGGCGATGCTACGGCGGGCGATCTGGTGGCTTACATCACGGCTGCCGGTCTGTTGCCCAAGCCGATCCGTCAGCTGTCCGAAGTCAGCTCGACCATCCAGAAAGGTCTGGCGGGCGCCGAAAGCATCTTCGAGCAACTCGACGAAGCCCCCGAAGTCGATCATGGCAGTGTCGAGCGTGAGCGGGTCAGCGGGCACCTGGAGGTGCGCAACCTGAGCTTCCAGTACCCGGGCAGTGAGAAGCCGGTGCTCAATGACATCAGTTTCAGCGCCGAACCCGGGCAGATGATCGCCCTGGTCGGTCGCTCCGGCAGCGGCAAGTCGACCCTGGCCAACCTGATTCCGCGCTTCTATCACCATGAGCACGGGCAAATTCTGCTCGACGGTGTCGACGTCGAGGACTACAAGCTGCGCAACCTGCGCCGGCATATCGCCCTGGTCACCCAGCAAGTCACCCTGTTCAACGACAGCGTGGCCAACAACATCGCTTACGGTGATCTGGCCGGCGCGCCGCGCGCGGATATCGAAAGGGCCGCCGAGGCGGCCTACGCCAAGGAGTTCATCGACAAGTTGCCGCTCGGCCTGGATACCCAGGTCGGCGAGAATGGCGTGCTGCTTTCCGGCGGGCAGCGCCAGCGTCTGGCGATTGCCCGGGCCTTGTTGAAAGATGCGCCGATCCTGGTGCTGGATGAGGCGACTTCGGCCCTGGACACCGAGTCCGAGCGGCATATCCAGGCCGCCTTGGATCGGGTGATGACGGGGCGTACCACGCTGGTTATCGCGCACCGCTTGTCGACCATCGAAAAAGCCGACCTGATTCTGGTGATGGATCAGGGGCAGATCGTCGAGCGTGGCACCCATGCCGCGCTGCTGGCGCAGAACGGTTTCTATGCGCGCTTGCATGCGATGGGCCTGGATGAAGGCGCGCCGGTAGGTATCGCCTGATAGACTACGTGCCCGCCACTTGAGGCCCCCGGAGATCCCATGAAGCTGTCCATGCCCCGTTTCGATCAGGCCGCTGTTTTAGTGGTCGGTGATGTCATGCTCGACCGTTATTGGCATGGTGGTACCTCGCGGATCTCCCCGGAGGCGCCGGTGCCGGTGGTCAAGGTCGAGCAGATCGAGGATAGGCCGGGCGGTGCCGCCAACGTCGCGCTGAACATCGCCGCGCTCGGTGCGCCGGCGCGCCTGGTCGGTGTGACGGGGCAGGACGAAGCGGCCGACAGCCTGACCGAGCGGCTGACTGCCGCCGGGGTGGATGCGCACTTTCAGCGCATCGCCACGCAGCCGACCATCGTCAAGCTGCGGGTCATGAGTCGCCATCAGCAGCTGTTGCGCATGGATTTCGAAGAGCCGTTCGCCACCGACGCCGCCGCCCTGACGGCCTCGGTCGAAAGCCTGCTGGCCGGGGTCAAGGTGCTGGTGCTGTCGGACTACGGCAAAGGCGCACTGCAGAACCATCAGGTGTTGATCCAGGCCGCCCGTACTCGCGGCATTCCGGTGCTGGCCGATCCCAAGGGCAAGGACTTCGCCATCTACCGTGGCGCCAGCCTGATTACCCCCAACCTGAACGAATTCGAGACCATAGTCGGCGGCTGCGCCGATGAGGCCGAGCTGGTGGCCAAAGGCGCCGAACTGATGCGCGAGCTGGAGCTCGGCGCGTTGCTGGTGACCCGTGGCGAGCATGGCATGACCCTGCTGCGCCCTGGGCATCCGGCGCTGCATCTGCCGGCGCGGGCGCGGGAAGTGTTCGATGTCACCGGCGCGGGCGATACGGTGATTTCCACCCTGGCGGCGTCCATTGCCGCCGGCGAAGAGCTGCCGCAGGCGGTGGCCCTGGCCAACCTGGCCGCCGGCATAGTGGTCGGTAAGCTCGGCACGGCGGCCATCAGCGCCCCCGAACTGCGTCGGGCGGTGCAGCGCGAGCAGGGTTCCGAGCGCGGCGTACTGAGCCTCGAGCAACTGCTGACCAGCATCGAGGATGCCCGCGCCCACGGCGAGAAAATCGTCTTCACCAATGGCTGCTTCGACATTCTGCATGCCGGCCATGTGACCTATCTGGAGCAGGCCCGGGCCCAGGGCGACCGGCTGGTGCTGGCGATCAACGATGATGCTTCGGTAGCCCGGCTGAAAGGCCCGGGCCGGCCGATCAACAGCGTTGACCGGCGCATGGCCGTGCTCGCCGGGCTGGGCGCGGTGGACTGGGTGGTGAGCTTCGGTGAAGACACCCCCGAGCGGTTGCTCGGCCTGCTCAAGCCGGACGTGCTGGTCAAGGGTGGCGACTATGGCATCGACCAGGTGGTCGGCGCCGAGATAGTCCGGGCCTACGGCGGCACGGTCAAGGTGCTGGGCCTGGTGGAAAACAGCTCGACCACGGCCATAGTCAACAAGATCCGCGAGCGCTCCTGAACTCAAATCGGATAATGCCGGTCGGCTAAACACCAACATGGTCTGATAGAACAACGCCTCGTGGACTCGTTCCCCGAGGCGTTGTCGTTTGTGGCCGATAGTGCGCTGCGGGTGGCTCGCGCTGGCCGGACGCGGCAGTTGTGACGCCGGTAACGACTGGCTGACCTGCCAGTCGCTGGCGGCGGGGCGGTCATAGTCGCTGGTAGTTCCCGCGCGCATGCTCCGGGCATCTTCATTCGCTGTGGAACAAGATGCCCATGAATGCCGATGTACAAGGCCGCGCCCTGGCCCTATTGAGCCGTCTGGCCCAGGCCGATTGGCCGGATCGCCTGAAGCTGCGCAAACCCTTCGAAAAGCTGATCTACAGCGGTACTCGCGCCAGCTTCCGCCTGGCCGCCGAGCGCGCGCTGAAGCACAGTCGCGGCCCGCGCAAGGTCGATCCGGATGCGCTGTTCGACCTGTCGTTGTCCGCCGAGCAGCAGATGCTGGTGGCGATGCTGGAAAGTTTCGCCAGCGAAGTGCTGCGCCCGGCGGCCCATGAGGCCGACGCCAATGCGGCGCTGCCCGCCGAGTTGCTCAAGCAGGCGCAGGAGTTGGGCCTGAGCCACTATGGCGTTGGCGAAGTGCATGGTGGCATGGCCGGTGAGCGCACCACGGTCAGCAACGCACTGATCGCCGAGGCGCTGGCCAAGGGCGACCTGTCCCTGGCGGCGGCTCTGCTGGTGCCGCTCTCCGCAGCTAACTGTATTCGCCGCTGGGGTTCGTCCGAGCAGCAGGCGCGCTGGTTGCCGGCGTTCGTCGGTGAGGATTCGGCGCCGCTCATGGCGCTTGCGGTGAATGAGCCGACAGTGCTGTTCGACCCGCTGCAGCTGAGCACGCGGGCCAAGCGCAAGGGCAGACACTATCGCCTGTCCGGGGAGAAGTGCCTGGTGCTGCGCGGGCTGGATGCCAGCCAGTTGATAGTCGCGGCGCAGGCCGAGGACGGCCCCGCCTTGTTCATTGTCGAAGCCGGCGCCAAGGGGCTTGAGCGGCATCCGGAGCCGGCCATGGGGCTGAAGGCTGGCGCGACCGCACGGCTCAAGTTGAAGAACGTCAAAGTCGCGGTCGAGCAGCGGCTGGCGGCGGAGCATTTCGATTACCAGAGCTTCCTCGACCACGCCGCGCTGGCCTGGTGTGCGTTGGCCGTAGGTACGGCGCAGACGGCCCTGGATTATGTGGTCGGCTACTGCAACGAGCGGCTGGCCTTCGGTGAGCCGATCAGCCACCGCCAGGGTGTGGCCTTTATGGTCGCGGATATCGCCGTCGAACTGGACGCCATGCGGCTGATGGTCTGGCGCGCCTGTGCCCGCTCCGAGCAGGGTCTGCCATTCCATCGCGAGGCGTACCTGGCGCGGTTGCTGTGCGCCGAGAAGGCGATGAAGATCGGTACCGATGCCGTGCAGCTGCTCGGCGGCCACGGTTTTACCCAAGAGCATCCAGCCGAACGCTGGTACCGGGATCTGCGCGCCGTGGCCGTCATGGCCGGCGGCCTACAGCTTTAAGGGGACGATACGGATGAACCTGGAAACCCCGAAGAAACTCACCGGTCTGGTCAAGCAGGCGCACCAGGTGGCGGCCAATTATTTTCGGCCGATCTCGCGCAAGTATGACAAGGCCGAGCATGCCTACCCGAAAGAGCTGGATCTGCTCGCGGCGCTGCTCGATGGCATGAACGCCGGCTCGCCGGAAGCCATCGGCGCGACCTCGGCCAGCAAGCGCCGCGCCGCGACGTCGGTGGAAAGCGGGATCAAGAACGGCGGCAACCTGTCGGCCTGCCTGGGCGTGATCGAGTTGTGCTGGGGCGACGTCGGCCTGCTGCTGGCCATGCCTCGGCAGGGGCTGGGCAATGCGGCGATCGCGGCGGTGGCCAATGATGAGCAGCTTGAACGCTTCGGCGGAACCTGGGCGGCGATGGCGATCACCGAGCCAGGCTGTGGCTCCGATTCTGCGGCGATCCGCACCACGGCGCGCAAGGATGGCGAGCACTACGTCCTCAACGGCGAGAAGATTTTCGTCACCTCGGGCGAGCGCGCCGATGCGGTGGTGGTCTGGGCGACCCTGGATAAAGGCCTCGGCCGTGCGGCGATCAAGTCCTTCGTGGTCGAGCACGGCACGCCCGGGATGGTGGTGACCCGGCTGGAGAAGAAGCTCGGGATCAAGGCCTCCGACACCGCCTCGATCAGCTTCAGCGACTGCCGGGTGCCGGCCAGCAACTTGCTCGGCAACCCGCAGATCGATGTGCAGAAAGGCTTTGCCGGGGTCATGGAAACCTTCGACAACACCCGCCCGCTGGTGGCGGGGATGGCGATCGGGGTGGCCAAGGCGGCGCTGGATCGCACCCGTGAACTGTTGCAGAAAGTCTGCCGGCTCGACTATGCCAGGCCCTTGCTGGCGGTCAGCCATGCCGAGGCGACCTTGTACCGCCTGGAAGCCGAGTGGGAAGCCGCGCGCCTGCTGACCCTGAAGGCGGCCTGGATGGCCGACAACCAACTGCCCAACTCGAAAGAGGCTTCGATCGCCAAGGCCAAAGCCGGACGGGTGGCCAACGAAGTCACGCTCAAATGCGTGGAGCTGGTGGGCGCCTTGGGTTATGCCGAGGACGAACTGCTGGAGAAGTGGGCACGGGACTCGAAGATCCTCGACATCTTCGAGGGCACCCAGCAGATCCAGTTGTTGATCGTCGCCCGGCGCCTGCTGGGTAAGAACTCCAGCGAGCTCAAATAGCCGCTTCGCTTACCGGCAAGCCGATTTGGCCCCAGCGGCAACCTGCCGCTGGGGCTTTTTTGCGGCCGGCTGAGTGAGATGCTGTTGCGCCAGCCAGTCCTTCCAGCGAATCCGCTCATCGCGTACCAGCCAGCCGTCTTGCGGCGCGAAGCTTTCCGCCAGCCAGATGCCGCGGCTGCTGGCGGGTTGCAGGTTGCCCTGTTTCAGGGTCAGTAGCTCGGCGCAGGGCCGGCCATGCTCCAGCGGGATCAGGTACAGATTCGGGCGGCGGCGATCGAGGCGGGCGACCAGTTGGCCGTTTTCCAGGCGCTCATCGACATGAAACAAACTGAGTCGTTTGGCTTCTTTCGGCAGTTCCAGGCGCAGGTCGTAGACCAGTTGCAGCGAGGCGGTGGGTAGATGGACATAGGCCCGTGGCCGCTCGAGCAAGGTCAGGTTGCCGCAGCGTACCGGCCGGGCGGCGCCGGACAGCGGGCTCAGGCTGAAGCTGATGGCCTCGCGATAGTGCAGGGTGCCTCGATAGGGGGTCGGCAGCCAGGTGTCGCCGAAGCGCCCGCCGAGCCAGCCTTGCGGCGTTTCCAGTAGGCACTCCTCGGCGACTTCCTGAATCGCCGCGAGCAAGGGCAAATTCAGCTCCTGGGCCGGCACGTAACCGGAGATCAACTTCAGCACCACGTCGCCGCGATCCTGGCGCCGCTGCCGCACCAGCACCCAGTAGTCGTGGCCTTGCCAACTGAGGGTCAGGCGCACCGAGACCCCGAGGTTGGCCAGCTCCACGGCAAAACACTCACTACTGGCGATAGCAATCGGCTGGCGGCGTTCGAGCATCTGGCCGAAGTTCAGCGGCCGGCCGAGGCCCTGGTAGCTCAGCCCGGTAGGAGTGGCCTCGACGAGCAGTGCTTGGGTCTGAAAGCTGCTGGGGTCCTTGCGGACGAGGGTGCGCGGCATCTCGGCTCCTTCTTGCGTCGGGGTCGGCCGCAGGCTAGGACAGTTCGCGGATCACGCTGGCGGCGGTCGAAACATTATGGGACAGATGCAGCGGGTTGATGGTGCCGACTATCGCGCTGGTCACCGCGGGGTGGGCGAAGATCAGCTCGAAGCTGGCGCGCACCGGGTCGACGCCCGGCTCCAGGCAGACGTGGCCGCTGGCCAGGGCCTTTTTCAGCAGGATGCCTTTGCCGTGGCTGGCGGCGTAATCCAGCACGGGGCGCTCATGTTGTTCATTGAGGTTGTAGGTGACCATCGCGCAGTCACCCTGCTCCAGCGCCAGCAAACCGCCCTCGACGGTCTTGCCGGAGAGGCCGAAGCCACGGATTTTCCCTTCGCGTTTCAACTCCGCCAGGGTCTGATAAACGCCGCCGTCCCGCAGGATCGCCAGATCGTTGCCATCCGAGTGCACCAGCACCAGGTCGATAACCTCGGTGTGCAGGCGCTTCAGGCTGCGTTCGACAGAGAAACGCGTGTGCGCGGCAGAGAAGTCGAAGCGTGACTGGCCGTTTTCAAACTCTTCGCCGACCTTGCTGACGATCACCCAATCCTCGCGTTGCCCGCGCAGCAGCGGGCCGAGGCGCTCTTCGCTGTTGCCGTAGGCTGGCGCGGTGTCGATCAGGTTGATGCCGAGTTCGCGCGCGAGCTTGAGCAGTTGCCGCGCGGCGGAGTCATCGGGAATGCTGAAGCCGTTGGGGTATTTCACCCCCTGGTCGCGGCCGAGCTTGACCGTGCCGAGGCCGAGCGGCGAGACCAACAGTCCAGTGCTGCCCAGCGGGCGGTGCAGGTCGTGCAAGGTGTTCATGGCAGTAGCGCCTCCCAGACCGCCGGTGCGACGGGCGGGCGCGGCAGGGCCGGCAGCGCAGGGTGCGTGCGGGGTTGGATGCCGTCGCGCGCCAGCGCCGTCAGCACCCGGTCGGCGAAGTCCGGCGCCAGCGCCAGCTTGGTCGGCCAGCCGACCAGTACGTTGTTCTGCTCGGCGAGGAAGGCGTTGTCCGGGCGCACCAGCCCGGATTGTGCCGGCTCGGCGCGGTCGACCCGCAGGGTGGCCCAGCGCGCCTGGCTGAGGTCGACCCAGGGCAGCAGGTTGCCCAACTCTTTTTGCGCGGCGGCGATTTGCCCCGTCTCATCGCGGGCCACGCCGTCGGCTTCGGCCAGGTCGCCGCCGAGATACCAGACCCATTGGCCATCGGCCGCCGGGTGGCTGGTGACGGTGACGCGCGGCTTCGGTCCGCCGCCGAGGCAGTGGGCGTACAGGGGTTTCAGGCTCGGCGCCTTGACCAGCACCATATGCAAGGGACGACGCTGCATGGCCGGTTGCGCCAGGCCGAGGGCACTGAGCAAGGCAGCATTGCCGGCGCCGGCGCTGAGGACGATGCGTTGCGCGCGGATCTCGCGGCCGTCGACCTGCAGGCCGACCAGTTCGCCGTTCTCGTGCAAGGGTTCAAGGCGTTCGGCGGCCAGCAGGCTGTCACCGGCCAGCTCGGCCAGCCGCTCGATCAGGCTCGGAACGTCGAGCACCAGTTCGCTCAAGCGATAGACCTTGCCCTTGAATTGCGGGTGTTGCAGGGCGGGCGGCAGGTCGGCGCCTTTGACCTGGTCGACGCGGGTGCGCACCGCCTTGCTGGCGAAGAAGCTGGTCAGGTTGCCGGCCAGGGTGCCGGGCGACCACAGGTAATGCGCAGCGGAGAGCAGGCGCACGCCGCTCAGATCCACTTCGCCGCCGCCGGCCAGCGCCTCGCGCCAGCGCCGCGGCATGTCGGCGATGGCTTCCGAGGCGCCGGTCAGGGCGCCATGCAGGGCGTATTTGGCGCCGCCATGGATGATCCCTTGCGACTTCACGCTCTGCCCGCCGCCGAGGCTGGCAGTTTCCACCAGCAGGGTGGCGAAGCCTTGACGGCGCAGACGGGCATTCAGCCAGAGGCCGGCGATGCCGCCGCCGACAATCAACACGTCAGTGGAAAGGGCCTGGGACATGGAGCGAACTGCCTTGGTCGGAAAACTGGCGGGCAGTATAACCCGAGGCCGGGGGCTAGCCATGTAGGCTGGGCTTCAGCCCACCGCTCCAAGGTGCGTGGTGGGCCGAAGCCCAGCCTACAAATGCTAGTGCCCGGTGCTGGCGGAGAACAGCTGGATCACCACCACGCCGACGACGATCAGGGCCATGCCGAGTACGGCGGGCAGGTCGAGTTTTTGCCCGTAGATAAACACCGCGGCGATGCTCACCAAGACGATGCCCAGCCCCGCCCAGACGGCGTAGGCCACGCCCACCGGAATCGTGCGCACCACTATCGTCAGCATCCAGAACGCGATGGCATAGCCGGCGATGACCAGCAGCAAGGGCAGCGGTTTGCTCACGCCGTCGATGGCTTTCATCGAGGTGGTCGCCACCACTTCGGCGGCGATGGCAATGCCTAAGTAGAGATAGCCGGACATGGGGAGTGCTCCTGTGGGTTATGGCGGGGATTCTAAACTTTTGGCTGATGGGATAAAGTCATTACCTATCTGCTTTAAAGATGGGTTGAGTGGCTATGCAGTGGAATCTGGATCAGCTCCGTTTGTTTGTCAGCGTCGCCGAGCGGCAGTCGTTCTCCGCCGCGGCGCGCCAACTGAATCGCGCGCAGTCGGCGGTCAGTAGCGCGATTGCGCTACTGGAGGCGGATCTGGGGATGCTGTTGTTCGAGCGCAGCAGCGGCCGCCAACCGCGCTTGACCGAGGCTGGTGTGGCATTGCTCGAGGACGCACGGGAAATTCTGCGGCAGTGCGAGCGGCTCGAAGGTCGCGCGCTGGGCCTGGTGCGCGGCGAAGAGGCGCGCTTGCGGCTGGCACAGGACGAAGCCATGCCTTACCAGCCGGTGCTCGACAGCCTGGAGGCGCTGGCCCGGCAATTCCCGCTGCTGGAGGTGCAACTGGCCAGCGGCGCCCAGGGCGATGTGGCGCGCAAGCTGCTGGAACGGCGTGCCGACCTCGGCCTGCTGTTCCACCATGAGCGCATGCCGGAGGCGTTGGAACGGCAGCGGCTCGGTACCATCGAGATGGTCACCGTTTGTGGCGCAGGTCATCCGCTGGCGGGCTCAAGCTATGCCGATCGCCGCGAACTGGCGCGCCATCGGCAGTTGCTGATGGCGCCGCAAGATAGCCACTACCCCGGCGGTGAACAGATCAGCCCGGCGGTCTGGCGGACCGACAGCTTCTACGCCATGGCCGAACTGCTGATGCGCAACCTCGGCTGGGCCTGGCTACCGCGCCATGTGGTGCAGTACCCGACCTACCAGAATCAACTGGTCGAGTTGCGCAGCGATTGGACGCCGCCGCCCCTGGTGGTGGAGCTGGTCTGTCGTCGGGATGAAGCGCTGGGCCCGGCGGCGCGCTGGCTGGCCGAGTGTTTTGCCGAGCACCTGCAGGCGATTGGTTGAACCGAATGCGCTCGGCCTGCGCGCACTAGAGTCTTCATCTACCCGGCTAACCAAGTAAACTCCGCGACCATGAATCGAAGCCTCTATACCACCCTGTTTCATCTCGGCCTTCCACTGATCGGCTTGCGTCTGGCGTTGCGTGCGCGCAGCGCGCCGGCCTATGCCAAACGCATCGGCGAGCGCTTTGCCTGCAATCTGCCGCCACTCAAAGCGGGCGGGATCTGGGTGCATGCGGTGTCGGTGGGCGAGAGCATTGCCGCCGCGCCGCTGATCCGCGAGCTGCTGCTGCGTTACCCGGACTTGCCGATCACCGTGACCTGCATGACGCCGACCGGCTCCGAGCGTATCTGGGCGCTGTTCGGCGACCGTGTGCAGCATTGCTATCTGCCCTATGACTTGCCGTGGGCGGCCGCGCGTTTCCTCGAGCGGACTCGGCCGAAGCTGGCGGTGATCATGGAAACCGAGTTGTGGCCCAATCACATTCACCAATGCGCGCTGCGCAAGATTCCCGTGGTGTTGGCCAATGCGCGTCTGTCCGAGCGTTCGGCCCGCGGTTATGCACGCTTCGCCGGGCTGACGGCACCGATGCTGGCGCAGATGAGCTGGCTGGCGGTGCAGACCGAAGCCGAGGCCAAGCGCTTCCGGGCGCTGGGCGCGCGCGCGGAGTGCGTGACGGTGACCGGTTCGATCAAGTTCGACCTGAGCATCGACCCCGAACTGTTGCTGCGCGCGGCGGCTTTGCGCGCGGACTGGCAGGCCACTGCGCGGCCGGTGTGGATCGCCGCCAGCACCCATGCCGGCGAAGATGAGCTGGTCCTCGCCGCGCATCGACAGCTGCGCCAGCGTGATCCCGACGCGCTGCTGATCCTGGTGCCGCGCCATCCCGAGCGCTTCGACAGCGTGTTCGAACTGTGTAAAAAATCCGGCATGACCACCGTGCGCCGCTCCAGTGCGGTGGCGCCGACGGCCGAGACGGCCGTGCTGCTGGGCGACAGCATGGGCGAGTTGCTGTTTCTCTATGCCTTGGCCGATGTGGCCCTGGTCGGCGGCAGCCTGGTGCCCAATGGCGGGCATAACCTGCTGGAGCCGGCGGCCCTGGGTAAGCCGGTGCTGGCTGGGCCGCATCTGTTCAACTTCCTCGAGATCGCCGCGCAACTGCGTGAGGCCGGCGCGCTGCTGGAAGTGATGGACGCCGCGCAGCTGGCGCAACAGGTTGCCGCGCTGTGGCACGAGCCGCAGACGGCCGAACGGATGCGCGCTGCTGGGCTGGCGGTGTTGGAGCGTAACCAGGGTGCGCTGGCGCGTCTGCTCGAGGGCTTGGCGCGTCTGCTGGCCAGCGCTGCTGCGCCGTAGGTTGGGCTGAGCTCAGCGAAGCCCTGCAGCGGTAGGGCGTACTCGCGCAGCAGTACGCCATTGCAGGCGGCGGACTGTTCGCTGCGCTCCTGAGTCCGCCCTGCGCCGGCTTGCGCGTGGTGCTAACTCAATATTCCGGGTTGGAGCGCAGGTTGGTTTCGGCGGCTTTGGCCAGGTCCGGCGGCAGGAAGTCCTGGTCCGGGTTGTAATCGGCCTTGAGGAAGCGCGCCAGGGCTTCCAGGTCTGCCGGGCTGAGAGTACCGGCGGCTTGTTTCAGGCGCAGGTTGTCGAGGATGTAGTCGTAACGCGCGTCGTTGTAGTTGCGCACCGAGCTGTAGAGCTGACGCTGGGCGTCGAGCACGTCGACGATGTTCCGCGTACCGACCTGATAGCCAATTTCCGTGGCTTCCAGGGCGCTCTGGTTGGAGATGATCGACTGCTTACGGGCCTGGACGGTTTCCACGTCGCTATTGACGGCGCGGTGCAGGTTGCGGGTGCTCTCGACCACCTGCCGGCGCAGGCTTTCGCGCAGTTGCTCGGCCTGGTTCAGGCGCTGATAGGACTCGCGCACCTGGGAGCTGGTCAGCCCGCCGCTGTAGATCGGGATGTTCAGCTGCAGGCCGATGCTGCGTTGCTCTACGTCGCTGCCGAACCCTGTGGTGCCCGACGCGCTGTTGTTGCTGAAGCCGAGGCTGTCGTTGTCGCCGCGCTGGTATTGCGCGACCGCATCCAGGGTCGGCGCATGGCCGGCCTTGCGCTGGCGCAGGGTCTCTTCGGCGGCATCGACCGCGTAGTTGCTGGCCTGCAGGTTGAGGTTCTGCTGCGCGGCGGTATCGACCCAGGCCTTGGCATCATTCGGCGTCGGCGCCAGCACCGGCAGGGTGTGTTTGATCCCTTCGACGGCGTTGTAGTCGCGGTTGGTCAGGGTGACCAAGGCTTCGAAGGCATCATCCACCGCGCGTTGCGCGAGGATGCGGTTGGCCCGTGCGGTGTCGTAACTGGCCTGGGCTTCGAGGACGTCGGTCTTGTCCGACAGGCCGACATCGAAGCGCTCGTTGGCTTGATCCAGTTGGCGCTTGAAGGCCGCTTCCTCGGCCTTGGTCGAGGCCAGGGTGTCTTGGGCGCGGAGTACGGAGAAGTAGGTTTCGGCGCTCTGCAGAATCAGGTTCTGTTCGGTGGCCGACAGCTCCAGAGCCGCCTGCTCGTTGGTGGCCTCGGCGGCTTGCAGCTGGAACCAGCGATCGGCACGGAAAATCGGCTGGCTCAGGGTGGCTTGATACACAGTGCCGCTGCGGTTGGCCGTGCTGGACGGCTGATCCAGCTGGGTGCGGGTGTCGCTCAGGTCGGCGCCGGCAGACAGGTTCGGCAGCAGGCCGGAGCGGGCTTGCGGTACGACTTCCTTGCGCGCCTGGTAATCGGCCCGGGCGGCGGCCAGATCGGCGTTATTGTTCACGGCCTCCTGGTAGACGCTGACCAGGTCGGTCTTGGCTGACAGGGGGGCTTCCTCTGCCCAGGCCAGTCCGCTGGAAGCGGAGGCCACGGCGAGTGCCAGTGAGAGTCTGCGCAGCATGCTAATCATCCTAATTGTTTGGCCCCTGTTGGAGGGTGATGGGGGCGGTGATAGGCAAGGCTAAGGGGCGCGGTCAAGGGGGTCAAGCGCGCAGATAGCGGCGTGAGTGTAGTTTGCAACAAGCTATGTTGCGCCGCGGGAACAATTGGCTGCACCGTTATCGCGCGTCACTTTCCGACGGGCTGGTCAGGTTTTTTTGACTTGCGGGTTGGTTTTCTCGGCGCGGCTTGATTAGACTGGCCAGGTTCTTGTCGGGGTGCCTTGAGTTGAAGGCTGAGATCGGATAAATCCGGATCCCGTTGAACCTGATCAGGTTAGCGCCTGCGTAGGGAACAAGATTTCTCGTCTCCCCCGGCGAGTCCTCTAGCACCAGCCCTGGTGCGCCAACGCCCCCGCCCGATCAGGCTCGCTCCGACAATCCACGCCCTGGATGATGTTTGGAGAGCCATGATGACGGTACAACAACAAAAGAACTTGAGTGAAAGCGCTCAGGTCGACCTGCAATCGGTACAACCCTTCACGCGCTCGCAGAAGATCTACGTCGAAGGCTCGCGCCCGGACATTCTGGTGCCGATGCGCGAGATCAGCCTGGACGTCACGCCGACCGGTTTTTCTGTAGAGGGGGGCGGCGAGATCAATGCCCCGGTGCTGGTCTACGACACTTCCGGCCCCTACACCGACCCGGCCGTGCAGATCGATGTGCGCAAGGGCCTGGCGGATATCCGTTCAGCGTGGATCGAGGCGCGTGGCGATACCGAGCGGCTTGCCGGCCTGAGTTCGCACTTCGGCCAGGAGCGTCTGAGCAATCCCGAGCTGACCGCCATGCGCTTCGCCCATGTGCGCAACCCGCGCAAGGCCCGCGCCGGCGCCAACGTCAGCCAGATGCACTATGCCCGCCAGGGCATCATCACGCCGGAGATGGAGTTCGTCGCGATCCGCGAAAACATGAAGCTGCAGGAAGCCCGCGCCGCCGGTCTGCTCGATCAGCAGCATGCCGGCCATAGCTTCGGCGCCAGCATTCCGAAGGAGATCACCGCCGAGTTCGTCCGCGAGGAGATCGCCCGCGGCCGCGCCATCATCCCGGCCAACATCAACCACGTGGAGCTGGAGCCGATGATCATCGGCCGCAACTTCCTGGTGAAGATCAACGGCAACATCGGCAACAGCGCCCTCGGCTCCTCGATCGAGGAAGAAGTGGCCAAGCTGACCTGGGGCATCCGCTGGGGCTCGGACACGGTGATGGACCTGTCGACCGGCAAACACATCCACGAGACCCGCGAGTGGATCATCCGCAACTCGCCGGTGCCGATCGGCACAGTGCCTATCTATCAGGCACTGGAAAAGGTCGGTGGCGCCGCCGAGGACCTGACCTGGGAGCTGTTCCGCGACACCCTGATCGAGCAGGCCGAGCAGGGCGTGGACTACTTCACCATCCATGCCGGGGTGTTGCTGCGCTATGTGCCGCTGACCGCCAAGCGCGTCACCGGCATCGTCTCCCGGGGCGGTTCGATCATGGCCAAGTGGTGCCTGGCGCACCATAAAGAGAACTTCCTCTACACCCACTTCGAAGACATCTGCGAAATCATGAAGGCCTACGACGTCAGCTTCTCGCTGGGCGATGGCCTGCGTCCGGGCTCGATTGCCGACGCCAACGACGCGGCGCAATTCGGCGAGCTGGAAACCCTCGGCGAGCTGACCAAGATCGCCTGGAAACACGACGTGCAAACCATGATCGAAGGCCCCGGCCACGTGCCGATGCAGTTGATCAAGGAGAACATGGACAAACAGCTGGAGTGCTGCGACGAGGCGCCGTTCTACACCCTCGGCCCGCTGACCACCGATATCGCGCCCGGTTATGACCACATCACCTCCGGCATTGGCGCGGCGATGATCGGCTGGTTCGGCTGCGCCATGCTTTGCTACGTGACGCCCAAGGAGCACCTCGGCCTGCCGAATAAGGATGACGTGAAGACCGGGATCATCACCTACAAGATCGCCGCCCATGCCGCCGACCTCGCCAAGGGCCACCCGGGCGCGCAGATCCGTGACAATGCGCTGTCCAAGGCGCGCTTCGAGTTCCGCTGGGAAGACCAGTTCAACCTCGGCCTCGACCCGGACACCGCGCGCGCTTATCACGATGAAACGCTGCCGAAGGACTCGGCCAAGGTCGCGCACTTCTGCTCCATGTGCGGGCCGAAGTTCTGTTCGATGAAGATCACCCAGGAAGTGCGCGAATACGCCGCCAACCAGCGTATCGAAGCCGTCGATGTGGCGGTCGAGGATGGCTTGCGCGAGCAGGCCGAACGGTTCCGCCAGGAAGGTAGCCAGTTGTACAAGAAGGTTTGACCGATAAGATAGTTCCCACGCCGGAGCGTGGGAACGATCACAAATCTGCTGAGCATCAGCCCTTCACGCCAGTGAGGGGCTGTTCTATTTATCACTTCCAGGCAGTTGCCATCGTGAATACAGCTCCTCTCAGTACTTACGCACCCTCCATCGCGGTTCCGCTCACGCAGCGGGTCTTTGGCCTGCGTGATCTGTTTTCCCTGTGGTTCTCCCTCGGCATCGGCCTGATGGTGCTGCAGACCGGCGCACTGCTGGCGCCGGGGCTGGGCATGGCCGGCGCGCTGCTGGCGATTCTGCTCGGCAGCGCCGTCGGTGTGCTGTTGCTTGCCGCAGTCGGGGTGATCGGCAGCGATACCGGCCTGGCCTCGATGGCGGCGCTCAAACTCAGCCTGGGCCGTCGCGGTGCGGCCTTGCCGGCCTTGCTGAACCTGTTGCAGCTGATCGGCTGGGGTGCCTTCGAAATCATCGTCATGCGCGATGCCGCCAGTTTGCTCGGCTCGCGCAACTTTGGCGCCGAGAGCCAGTGGGCCAACCCGACGCTGTGGACCTTGGCCTTCGGCGCGCTGGCGACCTTGCTGGCGGTCAGCGGGCCCTTGGCCTTCGTTCGTCGGGTGCTGCGCCGCTGGGGTATCTGGTTGCTGCTCGCCGCCTGCGTCTGGCTGACCTGGAATCTGTTGGCCAAGGCCGATCTGCCGGCGCTATGGGCTCGGACTGGCGATGCTTCGCTGCCGTTCGCCCTGGGCTTCGATATCGCGATCGCCATGCCGCTGTCCTGGCTGCCGTTGATCGCCGATTACTCGCGCTTTGGCAAACGCGCCGGCGGCGTGTTTGGTGGCACAGTGCTGGGTTTCTTCCTCGGCAACTTCTGGTTGATGTGCCTGGGCGTGGCCTACACCCTGGCATTCGCCGCGAGCGGCGACGTCAATACCTTGCTGCTGGCCCTGGCCGGGGCGGGGATGGGAATCCCGCTGCTGCTGATTCTGCTCGATGAGTCGGAAAAAGCCTTCGCCGATATCCATTCGGCGGCGGTCTCCACCGCTATCCTGTTGCCGCTGTCGGTGGAGCGCCTGGCGCTGATCATCGGTGCGGTCTGCACCTTGATCGCCTGGTTCGCGCCGCTGGCGCAATACCAGAACTTCCTGCTGTTGATCGGCTCGGTGTTCGCGCCGCTGTTTGGTGTGGTGCTGGTCGACCACTTCATCCTGCGCCGCCGCGCCAGCAGTTCGGCGCCTGCAGGGTTACGCTGGGCGGCGCTCTCGGCCTGGGCCGGCGGCGTGGTGACTTACCACCTGCTGGCGCATTTTTATCCGGACGTCGGTGCGACCTTGCCGGCCCTGGTGCTGGCCGGCGTATTGCAATTCGGTCTGGGGAGCATGAGCGCGCGCAAGGCGGTTTATTCGTCGTGAGCAAATAGCCGCAGTTGACTTGGGGGTACTGTTCTTCCGGTGATCTTTCAGCCCCGACCGGGGAAATACTGCGGCTTGAGAATGCCGTTGAGGCGCGGGTAGGGGATCTTCAGCTCGGGATGGCCGGACGCGTAGGGGCCGATGCTGTAGACCTCGTACTTGAGGGTCACTGCGCCGAAGGTCAGGGCCACGTTCGCGGTCGGTTGAAACGGCCAACTCTTGACGAATTCGGGGTCCTGGTCGAGCTGGTTCGCCACCAGCCAGCCCTGGTGCGCTAGCTGTGCGGCTTGCCAGAAGGCCTGCTCCTGGCCAGGCAAGAGCATATCCTGCAGGGTTAGCGCCCTGTGCAGCTTGCGGTCGTAATTGATAAAACGTCGCCCGGGCATGCCGTGGGCGCCGCCGGTGGACAGGTAGCTGGACAGCTCGATGATCACCAGGCCGTCATGCTGCTCGCGTACTTTCGCCTGCAAATAGCTGCTCCAGCCGGGCGCCGCGGCGTGGAGAAAGGCTTGTTCATAGGCTTTTAGCGAGGCGGGCAGCTGGGCGTCCGGGGCGTTGCCGGTCATGTCCAGCAGCTCATGCTCGATCAGGCCGTTGAGCGCAGGCTCCTCGGCGAAGCTCAGGGTGTCGATGTTGACCAGTGGGCAGTCGTCACCCTGGCAGCCGGCTTGGCTGTGTTCCCAGGCCGAGCGCTCGGCGTTGATAGGCGCGTTAGGGGTTGCCTGAAAAAGGCTCTGGCAGCCGCCTAAAGTGAGCGCCAGGGTGACGAATAGGGTGATTTTAAGCAGGTGCATGGCATTCCTTGGCGGTTCCGGGTTTTCAATGAAAGTCGGGGTTCGACTGTCGGTGGCGAGCCGAGTTCGCCGCTAGGCTAAGTGAATGGGGCGGATATCCTGGCAGCCCAAGGGCAATCTTGAAAGGGGCTGCGGTGGTTGAACAGGCGCGCTAGGATGACGTGAAGCCAAGGACTTTTCAGGCTCGAACCAGTCAGGAGTGGGGAACCGATGAGCGGCACTTTTATCCCAGGCCCAGAGGCGGTCGAAATCGTCGAACGAGAAAATTGTTTCCGCGGTTTCTACCAACTCGATCGTGTGCATTTGCGTCATCGTCTGTTCGCGGGTGGCATGGGCCCGCAGATCAGTCGCGAGCTGTTCGTGCGGCATGATGCGGTCTGCGTGTTGCCCTACGACCCACAGCGCGATTGCGTGGTGCTGATCGAGCAGTTCCGCATCGGCGCCCTGGATAAGAGTCCGAATCCCTGGCTGCTGGAGTTGGTGGCCGGCTTGATCGACCAGGATGAAGAGCCGGAAGAGGTGGCCCGCCGCGAAGCCGTAGAGGAAGCCGACTTGACCCTCGGCGCGTTGTGGCCGATCAGCCAGTATTACCCGTCGCCGGGCGGTTCGGACGAGCGGGTTCACCTGTTTGTCGGGCGCTGCGACAGTGCGGGCGCCGGTGGCGTGCACGGGCTGGCCGAGGAGGGGGAGGACATCCGCGTGCATGTCTTGCCGCTGGAGGACGCCTTGGCGGCGGTGCGCGATGGGCGTATCGACAACGCGGCGAGCATCATTGCGTTGCAATGGCTGGCACTCAATCGTGCCGAAGTGAGGGGACTGTGGGTGTGAACCTGCTGCGTGAACGTTACCGGGTCGACCTGATCGAGCTGCAAGCCGCTTGTGAGGCCAACTACGCGCGGCTGATGCGCCTGTTGCCGGCGATGCGTGACGAACCAGGCTCGCGGCGGGTGGCCTTGAGTCAGGGCGAGCGTCTGCTCGGGGTGCTGGCGCTGGATGTGTTGGAGGCCTGCCCCTACACCACCACCCTGCAAGTGCGCCAGGAACACAGCCTGCCCTGGTTGCCGGTGCCGCAGTTGGAAGTGCGGGTCTACCACGATGCACGCATGGCGGAGGTGATCAGTGCGGAGAACGCGCGGCGTTTTCGTAGCATTTATCCCTACCCGAATGCGGCGATGCATCAGCCGGATGAGAAGACCCAGCTCAACCTGTTTCTCGGCGAGTGGCTGAGCCATTGCCTGGCCTGTGGTCACGAACTGGAGCCGGTGCGCTAGCAAAATCAGCCGGCGCCGATTGCTTGGCGCGTGCTAACTGTGATCTATGCCCACAACGCGGCTTTACCGTTACCCGCTGGAGCCACCATAATTCCATCGATCCCGCTCAAGGAGACGGCCCTTGCCGAGCTCGCCCACTCTCGCTGCTGATTCCTCGGTGCTGCTGGTGCAGTTATCCGATAGCCATCTGTTTGCTGGCGCCCACGGCAAACTGCTCGGCATGGACACCCAGGACAGCCTGCAGCGGGTGATCGATCGAGTGCTCGAAGAACAACCACAGGTTGACCTGATGCTGGCCAGCGGGGATCTCTCGCAGGACGGTTCGCTTGAGTCCTATGTACGCTTTCGCCAACTGACCTCGGTGATTCCGGCACCTGCGCGCTGGTTTCCGGGGAATCACGATGAGCTGCCGGCCATGCGCAGCGCCTGCGTCGACACGGATCTGTTGGAACCGGTGGTGGATCTCGGTGGCTGGCGGATCATTGTCCTCGACTCCTCCATCCCCGGCGCGGTGCCCGGTTATCTGGATGAGCAGCAACTGCGCTTGCTCGCTCGGGCGTTGAGCGAAGCCCCCGAACGCCACCATTTGATCTGCCTGCATCACCATCCGGTGTCGATAGGCTGCCGCTGGATGGAGCCGATCGGGCTGCGCAACCCCGAGGAATTGTTCGCCGTGCTGGATCGCTTCCCACAGGTGCGGGCTTTGCTCTGGGGGCATATCCATCAGGAGTTCGACCAACTGCGTAACGGCGTGCGCATGCTCGCCACGCCGTCGACCTGCGTGCAGTTCGCCCCCGGTAGCGAGGAGTTTCAGGTCGATCAGGAGGCGCCGGGCTATCGCTGGCTGCGCCTGCATGCCGATGGCCGGCTGGAAACCGGCGTGTCACGGGTTACCGGTATCCCTTTCGTCGTGGACTACAGCGTCAAAGGTTATTGAGGCGATTGCCTGGGTTTGCTCATCTCGCGTCATAAAGTTGGCTGACCAAGGCTCGCGAGGCTTTGCTAAAGTGCGCGGCAAACGATCCAGGAATCGCCCGCGTGCTCACGGAATCCCCCTCCCTTCTCTATATCCACGGCCTCAACAGCTCGCCGGCGTCGCTCAAGGCCCGCCAATTACTGCAAGTGATGGAGCGCTTGGGGTGGGCCGGACAGCTGCGCGTGCCGGCCCTGCACCATCACCCGCGACAAGCCATCCAGCAGCTTGAGGCGGCCATAGCCGAGCTAGGCCGGCCGGTGCTGGTCGGCAGCTCCCTTGGCGGCTACTATGCGACCCACTTGGCCGAGCGGCATGGCCTGAAGGCCGTACTGATCAATCCGGCGGTCTGCCCGCACCGCTTGTTCGAGGGCCACCTCGGCACGCAACAGAATTATTACAGCGGCGAGACCTGGGAGCTGACGACCGAGCACGTGGCGGCTCTGGCCGAGCTGGAAGTGCCGCCGCCACATGATCCGGCACGTTATCAGGTGTGGCTGCAGACCGCCGACGAGACTCTCGATTACCGCCAGGCCGAGGCTTACTACCGCGGTTGTGCGCTGCGTATCCAGGCCGGTGGCGAGCATGGCTTTCAGGGTTTTGCCCGCCGCTTGCCCGCGCTGCTGGCTTTCGCCGGTTTTGCCTCCGCCAACTGGCGCGATTTCGATTTTTCCGACCTTTAACGACTGACGATACGAGACCCCATGGCCAGTTATAACGCAGACGCCATCGAAGTCCTCTCCGGCCTCGACCCGGTGCGCAAGCGCCCGGGCATGTACACCGACACCAGCCGGCCCAACCACCTGGCCCAGGAAGTCATAGACAACAGCGTCGACGAAGCCCTGGCCGGCCATGCGAAATCGGTGCAGGTGATCCTGCATGAGGACAACTCGCTGGAAGTCAGCGACGACGGGCGCGGCATGCCGGTGGACATTCACCCGGAGGAGGGGGTGTCGGGAGTCGAACTGATCCTCACCAAGCTGCACGCCGGCGGTAAGTTCTCCAACAAGAACTACCAGTTTTCCGGTGGCTTGCACGGCGTCGGCATCTCCGTGGTCAACGCGTTGTCGACCAGCGTCGAGGTGCGGGTCAAGCGCGATGGTAACGAGTACCGCATGACCTTCGGCGATGGCTTCAAGGCCAGCGAGCTGGAAGTGATCGGCAGCGTCGGCAAGCGCAACACCGGCACCAGCGTGCATTTCTGGCCGGACCCCAAGTATTTCGACACCCAGAAGTTCTCCGTCAGCCGTCTCAAGCATGTGCTCAAGGCCAAGGCCGTGCTCTGTCCGGGGCTGGCGGTCAGTTTCGAGGACAAGGCCAGCGGCGAGCGCGTCGACTGGTATTACGAAGACGGCCTGCGCTCCTATCTGGTGGATGCGGTCACGGAAGTCGAGCGGCTGCCCGATGAGCCATTCTGCGGCAGCCTCGCCGGTAACAAGGAGGCCGTGGATTGGGCGCTGCTATGGCTGCCGGAAGGTGGCGAGAGCGTGCAGGAAAGCTACGTTAACCTGATCCCCACGGCCCAGGGTGGCACCCACGTCAACGGCCTGCGTCAGGGCCTGCTCGACGCGATGCGCGAGTTCTGCGAGTTCCGCAGCCTGCTGCCGCGCGGGGTCAAGCTGGCGCCGGAAGACGTCTGGGAGCGCATCGCCTTCGTCCTCTCGATGAAGATGCAGGAGCCGCAATTCTCCGGGCAGACCAAGGAGCGGCTGTCCTCCCGTGAGGCGGCGGCGTTCGTCTCCGGGGTGGTCAAGGACTCCTTCAGCCTGTGGCTCAACCAGCACCCGGAGCTGGGCTTGCAACTGGCCGAGCTGGCGATCAACAACGCCGGCCGTCGGCTCAAGGCCGGCAAGAAGGTCGAGCGCAAGCGCGTCACCCAGGGCCCGGCCTTGCCCGGCAAGCTGGCCGATTGCGCCGGCCAGGACCCAATACGTTCCGAGCTGTTCCTGGTCGAAGGCGATTCCGCCGGCGGCTCGGCCAAGCAGGCGCGCGATAAGGAGTTTCAGGCGATCCTGCCGTTGCGCGGGAAGATTCTGAACACCTGGGAAGTCGATGGCGGCGAAGTACTGGCCAGTCAGGAAGTGCACAACATCGCCGTGGCGATCGGCGTCGACCCGGGCGCGGCCGACCTGACTCAGCTGCGCTACGGCAAGATCTGCATCCTCGCCGACGCCGACTCCGACGGCCTGCACATTGCCACCTTGCTCTGCGCCCTGTTCGTGCGGCACTTCCGGCCGCTGGTGGATGCCGGCCACGTCTATGTGGCGATGCCGCCGCTGTACCGCATCGATCTGGGCAAGGAGATCTTCTACGCCCTCGACGAAGGCGAGCGCGATGGCATTCTCGACCGCCTGGTGGCCGAGAAGAAGCGCGGCAAGCCACAAGTCACGCGCTTCAAAGGCCTCGGTGAGATGAACCCGCCGCAGCTGCGCGAGACCACCATGGACCCCAACACCCGCCGTTTGGTGCAGCTGACCCTGGAAGATTTCGACGCCACCCAGGAGCTGATGGACATGCTGCTGGCGAAAAAGCGCGCCGGTGATCGCAAGAGCTGGCTGGAGTCCAAGGGCGACCTGGCCGAGGTTCTGGCCTGATGCGGAGGCTGTTCGCCGCGCTGCTGCTGATGGCCACGTCGGCACTGGCGCAAGCGCTGGACGCGTTGCAATCCGCTGAAGAGTTGCAGCTGCTGGCAGAGCAGCCGGTCGAGGGCATGCGCGGCGGCAACTTGTCCGGGCTGGCCTGGTGCGGCGATGCGTTGTGGGCGGTTTCCGATCGTGAAGATGACCGACTGTACCGGCTGACGGCTGGCGTTGATGCCTTGCATGCCGAAGCCGAACTGTTCCAGGCCCCCGCGCCGCCGGACAACGGCTTGCCCTGGGGGCTGCGCATGCGCACCTGGGTGGCGAGCCTGGTACGTGGCGGAGCCATGGATTTCGAAGGCCTGAGCTGCGATGCCAAAGGCAATCGCTATCTGCTCAGCGAAGCCCACGCCGGGGTGCTGCAGATCCCGCTGGCGGGCACGGCGAGCTGGTTGAGTCTGCCGCCCAACCTGGTGCGCCAGGCGCGCGCCAGTGGCATGTTGTTGCATTTCAATGCGCAGTTCGAAGGTGTGGCCGTCGATCCGGCCGGTGAGCGTCTGTGGCTGGCCGCCGAGCGCGAGCGCCGTGGCTTGCTGGTGTTGCACCAACAGCAGTCGAGCTGGCGCTGCAGCGGCGGTTGCGTGTTGTTCGGCGAGGGCGGTAACGAGGCGCCGCCAGCGCAGCTCGACAGCCCGCCGCGCGCCCGCGATTTTTCCGATGTCGCGCTCTTGCAGAACCGGCTGTTTACCCTGGAGCGCCTGACGCAGCGCATCTGCCGGCGTACGCTTGCGAGTGGCGAGGTCGAGCGCTGCTGGTCGTTCGCCAAGGAAGCGCTGACCGACGCGCGTCGTTATAGCCAACCGTTCGGGGCTGCCGAGGGGCTGTGGCTCGATGCGCAAGGTGCCTGGATCGGCGTGGATAACGGCGGCAAGGCCCGTGGCGATGGCGAGACGCGGCCGATCGTCTGGCGTTTCGCCGCCCCCGCCGGCGGTTGGGGCGCTACGCCATGACGGCGCAAACCGCCGGTCGGCGGGCTGGACGGGTGATGCTGGTGCTGGCCTGGGGCGCCGGCCTGCTGTTGGCCACGCATTTCTTTGGTCGGTGGGAGAACGAGCAGCGCAACCCCAACCAGGTGCCGGCCTCGTCCCGCGGCGAGGGTTATATCGAAGTGCGGTTGGCTGGCAATGGCCAGGGACATTTCCTCTCCAGCGGGCAGATCAATGGTCAAGCCGTGCTGTTCCTGCTCGACACCGGCGCCACCGATGTGGCGGTCCCGGCCGAACTGGCCAAGCGTCTCGGCCTCAAACGCGGTGCGCCGGTCACCTTAAATACCGCCAATGGCCGGAGTACCGGCTATCGCACCCATCTCGAGCGCCTGCAGCTAGGCGATATCGTCCTGCAGGATGTGCGCGCGCTGGTCGCCCCCGGCATGGACGGCGACGAAGTGCTGCTTGGCATGAGTGCGCTGAAACAACTCGAATTCACCCAGCGCGACGGCACCTTGGTGCTGCGTCAGACCATTACTCAATGAGGCACGCATGAGCGACTCCCTGGACCTGAGCCTGGACGGCGTGGAGCGACGCTCCCTGGCCGATTTCACCGAGCAGGCCTACCTCAACTATTCCATGTACGTGATCATGGACCGCGCCTTGCCGCATATCGGCGACGGCTTGAAGCCCGTGCAGCGGCGGATCGTCTATGCCATGAGCGAGCTGGGCCTGGACGCCGACTCCAAGCACAAGAAGTCGGCGCGTACCGTCGGTGACGTGCTCGGCAAGTTCCACCCCCATGGCGATTCGGCCTGCTACGAGGCCATGGTGCTGATGGCGCAGCCGTTCAGCTACCGCTACACCCTGGTCGACGGCCAGGGTAACTGGGGGGCGCCGGACGATCCGAAGTCCTTCGCCGCCATGCGTTACACCGAGGCGCGGCTGTCGCGTTATTCCGAGGTGCTGCTCAGCGAGCTGGGCCAGGGCACCGCGGACTGGGTGCCAAACTTCGACGGCACCCTCGATGAGCCGGCCGTGCTGCCGGCGCGGCTGCCCAACCTCTTGTTGAATGGCACCACCGGGATCGCCGTGGGCATGGCCACCGACGTGCCGCCGCACAACCTGCGCGAGGTCGCGACGGCCTGCGTGCGCCTGCTCGATGAGCCGAATGCGACGGTCGAGCAGCTCTGCGAGCATGTGCTGGGGCCGGATTATCCGACCGAAGCCGAGGTCATCACCCCGCGTGCCGACCTGCTGAAAATCTATGAAAGCGGCCGTGGCTCGGTGCGCATGCGCGCGGTGTATCGCGTCGAGGATGGCGATATCGTCATCACCGCGCTGCCGCATCAGGTCTCCGGCGCCAAGGTGCTGGAGCAGATCGCCGCGCAGATGCAGGCGAAGAAGCTGCCGATGGTCGCCGACCTGCGCGATGAGTCGGATCACGAGCACCCGTGCCGCATCGTCATCATCCCGCGCTCCAACCGCGTCGATGCGGACGAGCTGATGCAGCACCTGTTCGCCACCACCGAGCTGGAGTCCAGCTACCGGGTCAACATCAATATCATCGGCCTGGATGGCAAGCCGCAGGTGAAGAACCTGCGCGAACTGCTCCACGAATGGCTGGTGTTCCGCATCGGCACCGTGCGCCGGCGCCTGCAGTTCCGTCTGGACAAGGTCGAGAAGCGCCTGCGGTTGTTGGAAGGTTTATTGATCGCCTTCCTCAACCTGGATGAGGTGATCCACATCATCCGCACCGAGGATCAGCCCCGAGCGGTGTTGATGGAGCGCTTTGGCCTGACCGAAGAGCAGACCGACTATATCCTCGACACCCGCTTGCGCCAGTTGGCGCGGCTGGAAGAGATGAAAATCCGTGGCGAGCAGGAAGAGCTGGCCAAGGAGCAGGCGCGCCTGCAGGCTCTGCTCGGCAGTGAAAACAAGCTGCGCAAGCTGGTGCGTACCGAGTTGCTCGCCGATGCGCAGACTTACGGCGATGACCGTCGCTCGCCGATTGTTGCGCGGGCCGAGGCCAAGGCGTTGTCGGAAACCGAGCTGATGCCGACCGAGCCGGTCACCGTGGTGATCTCGGAGAAAGGTTGGGTGCGTTGCGCCAAGGGTCACGACATTGACGCCACGGGCCTGTCCTACAAGGCCGGCGATGGCTTCAAGACCGCCGCTCCGGGCCGCTCGAACCAGTACGCGGTGTTTATCGATTCCAGCGGACGCAGCTACTCGTTGGCGGCGCATTCGTTGCCGTCGGCGCGTGGCCAGGGCGAGCCGCTGACCGGCCGGCTGACGCCGCCGCCGGGCGCCAGCTTCGAGTGCGTGCTGTTGCCGGATGACGAGGCGCTGTATGTGATCGCCTCGGATGCGGGTTACGGCTTCGTCGTCAAAGGCGAGGATCTGCAGGCCAAGAACAAAGCCGGCAAGGCGCTCCTGAGCCTGCCGAACGGCGCGAAAGTGCTGCTGCCACGGCCGGTGGCCAATCGTGAAGAGGATTGGCTGGCCGCGGTGACGACCGAGGGCCGCCTGCTGCTGTTCAAGGTCGGCGACCTGCCGCAGCTGGGTAAGGGTAAAGGCAATAAGATCATCGGCATTCCCGGCGAGCGGGTGGCCAGCCGTGAGGAGTTCCTCACCGATCTCGCCGTAGTGCCGAGCGGGGCAACCTTGGTGCTGCAAGCCGGCAAGCGCACCTTGTCGCTTAAGGCGGATGATCTGGAGCACTACAAGGGCGAGCGTGGCCGGCGCGGAAACAAGCTGCCACGCGGCTTCCAGCGCGTCGATGGGCTGTTGGTCGAGGCGTAGAGCCGAGGCTGCCGGTCGCGTCGGACCGCGAGAGGCTGGAGTCGCGCGGTGGATTAACGGATGATAGGCCGTCCTGGAACCTTTCAGTACGGCGTTTTGACTGCCGGCGGCCATCGGGCTGCCGCTTGGGTGAGATGAATGATGGTGTCGCGTTTTCCCTTGGTCCTGTTGCTGAGCGGCTTGCTCGGCCTGGTCGGTTGCGTCAGCCAGCCGCCGGTGACGCTCTATCAGCTGGATAGCGGCAATCCGGGCGTGCCTGCGTCGAGCAAGGGGTTGGCCGTGTTGCTGGGGCCGGTCTCGGTTGCCGATTATCTGCAGCGCGAGACGCTGTTGCAGCGCCAGCCCGACGGCAGCCTGACCTCGGCCACCGAGGCACGTTGGGCCGGTAGCCTGGGTGCCGATATCGATCAGTTGCTGTTGCGCCAACTGGCGTGGCGTCTGGACACTCAGCGTCTGGTGCTGGCGCCGAGCGCAGCGGGCTTTGTGCCGGATGTGCAGGTAGTGCTCTCGATCACCCGTCTGGATTCCGGGCCGCAGCAGCCGGCGGTCTTGGATGCGCAGTGGCGCCTGCTGGATAAGCGCGGTCAGTTGCGCGACAGCCGCTTAATCCATCTGGAGGAGCCCCATCAGGGGGCCGCCGCCGATCAGGTGCGTGCGCAAAGCCTGGTCTTGCGCCGCTTGGTGGAACAGCTGGCGACGGCTATCCAGCCGTTGTCCGAGCCGCAGGCCGAGGAGCCGCGCAAGGCGGCGCCCGCAGCCCCGGCGCGTACTCGGCCCAGCGGGCCACAGATACCCAAGGCGGCGCCGGTACGAACCGATGTGGAAGTGTTTCGCTTCTAGCGATTCAGTAAAAAAGCCCGCGGAATGCGGTTTTTTATGCGTGTCGCTGGCTAGCATGGCGCAAGGCCGGCACCGGCAGCGGATGAGTGATAAGGAGGGTCAGGAGCGTGTCGGCTGCTCGTGCATGCGCGCCAGTTGTCGCTCCAGCAGCGAGGGGTAGGGCTCCAGCAGGCGTTCGACGCAGCAGGCGCCTTCCGGGCTGGCGATGGCGCGGATGCGTACGCGTTGGCGCAGCAGCGGGTCATCGCCAATGCTGCGCTCGACCAGCAGCAGGTTACGGCTGTGCTGGGAGAGTGCCAGGGCATCCTGGGCGGTATCGCTGAGCAGCAACTCGCCCTGGCTCAGGTCGAGCAAGTCTTCGCCGGCGGTCAGGCCGAGTTGGAGCTGCAGGGTGATGCCGCTGTCGGCGACTTCGATCTGCAGGGCATGGCCGAGGGCGCGCATCAGCTCGCCGCAGCAGATGGCGTGGGTCAGGTAGTCTTCGCCGCTGTCCTGGCTGTGGAACAGCATCAGGCTGCTGCCGTCGTTCAGGGTGTGCAGTACGCCCTGGTAGAGCGCGGCGGCCTGGTCGAGGCAGTCACGGTAGCGTTGCAACAGATCCATCAGGCGGGCGCGCGGCAGGCGGCGCAATTGCTCCTGGGCACCCAGTTGGATGGCCAGCACCGCGGTTTGCTGCGGCTCGCTGCTGACGGGGGCGAGGCCCGGCGTGGCGTCATGTTGCGGGGCGCGCAGGTCGGCGAAGGGGTCGTCCTCCTCGGCGCCGGCCAAGCGGCGCGGCGCTTCGGCGTATTCGTCATCGGTATCGAAGCTGGGATCGCGCAGGTCGCGGATCTCGAAGGCCGGTTCAGTACCGGCGGCGTCGAGGTAGTCCGCGTCCTCTTCGGCATACTCTTCTTCGCCGTAGCTGTCTTCGGCGTAGTCGGCTGCGCTGTATTCAGGTGCCGCCGGCGGTTCGGGCTGCGGCTTCTCCGGCACCAGGCGGGCCTGGAGCTGGCGGGCCAAGTCGCCAATCTCGTCCTGACGCCCGGCGCCAGGGGCTGGATCGTCCGGATCGCGCAACCACAGGCGCAGTTGCAGCAAGGGCGTGGAGATATGCCGGCCCAGGCGCAGGCTCAAGGACAGGGTCAGCGCCAACAGGATCAGGCTGAGCAAGCCCATGCTCTGCAAGCTGATGGTCATTGGCTGTTGGAACTGTTGCATATCCAGGCTGATGCGCAGGTGTCCGGCGATCACTTCCTGAAAGGTGATCGGCGTCGAGTACAGGCCTTCGGCTTCCCCAAGCATGCCCTGGGTCGGCCGCGAGCCGGCTTCGGCGAGGATGCGGTTATCCACGCTGTAGATGGCCGCATGGGCTACCAGCGGGTTCTTCACCAGGTTGTTGAGCAACACGTTGAGGCTGAGGATGTCATTCGACACCAGCAACTCGGTGGCCGACGCGGCGGTCTGGGTGATCAGGCTCTGCCCCAGGGCGTCGGCCTGCTGCTGCATGGCCTGCTTGAACTGCATGCCCATGACCAAGGCGTAGATCACCAGTGCCAGCGCGACCAGCAGCAGGCTGTGGCTGGCAATGCGCAGGGCCAATGGCACGCGCCGCTGACGCAGGGCGTGGAAGATCAGCAGGAAGAAATTATCGGGTTTGACGGGCGCGGGCCGGTTCACAGAGCTCGGCTCTTCTCGAATGGAGTTGCCGCGCAGTATAACGACCGGCCAGGGGTGGGCAAAGCGCGTGCGTGCCCGTATGGCTGCGAAAGTGGTTAGAATGTGCGCCTTTTCATGGGCCACAGACCCCAGGAGCTGCGCCTTGCGTGAAATCGTCCTGATCAACATCACCGGTGAAGATCGTCCCGGCCTGACCGCTGCCATTACTGGGGTGCTGGCGCAGGGCGGGGTGAACATCCTCGACATCGGCCAAGCGGTGATTCACGACACCCTGTCGTTCGGCATTCTGGTCGAGATTCCGGGCACCGAGCAGGCCTCGATGGTGCTCAAGGATGTGCTGTTCACCGCTTATAAGCTGGATCAGCAGGTGCGCTTCACCCCGGTCTCCGAGAGTGATTACCAGCAATGGGTCGGCGGCCAAGGCAAGCCGCGGCATATAGTCACCCTGCTGACGCGCAAGGTGACCGCCGAGCAGTTGCAACGGGTCAGCTCGATCACCGCGAAGTACGGCCTGAATATCGACCATATCGATCGTCTGTCCGGACGCATGCCGTTGGACACGCCGGCCGAGCAGAGTAAGGGCTGCATCGAGTTTTCCGTGCGCGGAGAGCCGGCTGATCCGCTGGCGCTGCGTGCCGAGTTCCTCAGCGTGGCGCAGGAGCTCAACGTCGATATCGCCTTCCAGCAGGACTCGGTGTTTCGCCGCAATCGCCGCCTGGCGGTGTTCGATATGGATTCCACGCTGATCGAGGCCGAGGTCATCGACGAACTGGCCAAGGTGGCTGGCGTCGGTGAGCAGGTCGTGGACATCACCGAAAGAGCCATGCGCGGCGAGTTGGATTTTCGTGCCAGCTTCAAAGAGCGGCTGGCGCTGCTTAAGGGGTTGCCCGAGAGCGAGTTGGCGGCGATCGGTGCGTCTCTGCGGCTGACCGAGGGCGCCGAAACGCTGTTCGCCGAGCTCAAGCGGCTGGGTTACAAAACGGCCATCCTGTCCGGCGGCTTCAGCTACTTCGCCAGGCAGTTGCAGGCCAAGCTGGGCATCGATTACGTCTTCGCCAATGAATTGCAGATCGTCGCCGGTCGGCTCACCGGCGTGGCGATCGAGCCGATCGTCGATGCCCAGCGCAAGGCGGATTTGCTGCGGGAGTTGGCGCAGCAGGAAGGTTTGCGTCTGGAGCAGACCATTGCCGTCGGCGACGGAGCGAACGATCTGCCGATGCTGGCGATTGCCGGTCTGGGGGTGGCGTTCCGCGCCAAACCGCTGGTTAAGCAGTCGGCCAAGCAGGCGATCTCGACCCTGGGTTTGGATGGGGTTCTCTATTTGTTGGGCTACCGCGATCGCGATGGTCAGGATTGAGTGCTCCTGCGCATGAAAAAAGCCGCCCTCGGGCGGCTTTTTTCATGCGCAGGGCTGTGCTGTCGAGGGTTACTCGTCGCCGGCGGAGAAGTCGTAATCCATCGACTGGCTGGGCCGTTGTAGGTAATAGCCTTGGATATAGTTGACCCCGGCTTGCCAGAGGGTGGCCAACACGCTGGTGCTCTCGACTAAGGGCACTATGGTCAACTTGGCCTGGGCGTGCAGGCTGGTCAGCAAGGTTTTCAGCGTGTCCTGATTCTCCGCCTTGGACAGATCCTGGGAGAAGGAGCCATCGACTTTGACGAAGTCGATGCTCAGGTGCTTCAGCGTGTTGAACGGGTTGAGCGAACAACCGAACTGGCTGAGGACGACCTTGCAATGCAGTTCGGCCAGTCCCTGGGTCAGTGCCTTGGCCTGCTTCAGGTAGGCAATGGCATCGGGCTCGTTGATTTGCAAGGCCAGCGCATCGGAAGGCAGGCGTGCGGCCTTCAGCGCCACACTGAGCCAAGGCAGTAGCGTTTGGTCCTGCAGGCTGGCGCTGGACAGGTGGATGAACAGGCGGGTGTTGTGGCCTTTTGCACGGTGCTCGGCGAGCAGCTTGATGGCGTTGAGTATCACCCAGCGGTCGATCTTCTCGGCCAAGCCGGCTTCCTTGGCGGCACCGAGGAACTCACGCGGCGGCACTTCTTCGCCCTGGGCATTGAGCAGGCGCAACAGCACTTCATAGTGTTCGTGGCTGTCGCCGCGCAGGCTGATGATCGGCTGGAACAGCAGGCGGAAGCTGTTGCTCTCCAGCGCCTGTTGCAGCATGGCGACGATATTGCCGCGGTTGGCGGCGGCGGCCAGTTCCTGCGCCGGGTTGAACAGTTTGAGGGCGTTGCCCTCGCTGAGTTCGTCGGCACAGCGGCGGGCGCGCTCGACCACTTCCTGGGCTTTCGGGGTTTTTTCGTTGAGCCCGGCAATGCCGATCGACAGGCTGGTCTGCACGGTTCGGCCGCTGACATCGAACATATGGCTTTCGACTTTCTTCAGTAATTCAGCCAGGCCCGCTTGAGTTTGCTCGGGGGTTTGTCCGGGTTGCAGTACGGTGAAAACGTCGTCGCCAAAGCGTGCCAGCTGCGCTTCGCCGGCAAAGTGAGCGCGGAGCAGGTTGGCCAGGTCGGTCAACAGCAGGTCGATGCCGGCGAGGCCGGTTTCGGCCAGCAGACTGGTGTAGCGGTCGAGGCGGATGTAGGCCAGGCTGGCGGGTTGCCCGGCATTCACGGCGCGCTCTGCGGCGCAATCCAGCTGCTCGAGGAAGTGGTTACGGTTATGCAGGCCGGTGACCAGGTCCAGGCTGCTGATTTCGCGCAGTTTCTCTTCCAGCTCGGCGTTGCCGCTTTCCGCGCGGATCACCACCTGAATGCAGGGTTCGCCGTCGTAAGTCGCCGGCGAGAAGTTCATGCGCGCCTGGAAGCTCTGGCCGTCGGCCTTGACCCCACCACAGAGCAGCTCGGCGCCGCCCTCGGCACTCTGATAGTTTTTCAGGAAATCCTTGAAGTTGCCCTGATCACTGCTGGCGATCAGGTCGATCATCGGCATGCCTTCCAGTTCGTCGGCATCTTCGTAGTCGAAGAGTTCGAGGTAGGCGCGGTTGGCGTAGATGTGCATGCCGTCATGTACGTAGGTAATGGCATCCACCGAACTGTCGAGCAGGAGCTGGCAGCGTTTTTCCGCCTCGCGCAGGGCGACCTCGGCGGCGCGGCGGGCACGCCGCTCTTCCAGGTTGGCCAGCTCACGGTTCGCCACCAGGATCAGGCGCTCGTCCTCACCTTGTGGCACGGCATCCTGGGCGCCAAGTGCCAAGGCTTCGGTAATGGCGTCGGCGTCATTGCCGTCGATCAACTGGATCAGGGGAATGTCTTTAGCTTGGCGGCGGATCGCGCTGATCGCCTCGCTGGGCTCAAGCAGCTCGCTGCTGGGGGCGGCGATCAGCAGGTCCCAGCTCTGCTGGAGAGCTGCGGCGAGGTCGTCGCTGGACGTCAGGCGGTGCACGCGAGTGGCGTGACCGGCATTGCGAAATAGGCTGACGAGACGCTCGGCTTCGTTCTGCGAGTCCTCGAGAATCAGCAGCCTTATGGTTTTTTTTTCGATGGCCATGGTGTGTGCTTAAACTGCGCCGAACGGGCGCGAAAAGGCGACAAAAGTGGGTGTGCCGGCAATCTACAGCGACTTCCAGAGTGAGTCAAAGTCTTCCTCGCCGCCGCTGTTCTGGCTTGTCGGGGTTGTGACCGGCCTCCCGTGGTCATTCGGGGTTTGTTCGACCATGCGGTATTCGAACTGGTTGAAACTGCCGGTACTGGTCTGCCGGCGGCTCAAGACCGCGCGCCGTTCTTCACCATTCAAGTTGATCAGCACTTTGTGGCCCTCCTGGAACGGCAGGCGTGGCGTGATCAGGGTCGCCGGGCGAGAAATTGCGCTGATTTCCGGGAGCAACAAGGCGCGTAGGTACTGGCTATTTTGCTCGGCCTTACGCAGCAGCTGCAGGCCGCAGGGCCGCGCGTGCGGGGCGATCAGCTCAATGCCTATCTGGGTGCCGCCGCCGCGCACTTGGCGAATCCAGCGCACCAGGGCGATGCTCCAACTCTGCTCGGGAGCGTCTTGGACGCCCAGCAGTTCGCCGGCCTGGAGTTGGCTGGGGACCTCTTTCGGCCAGCTCAGGCAATAGCCGCCGGGGCTGTGGTTGACGATCGCCAGTTCGAAGGTGGGGTAGTTCTCGCCGGGGACGCTGGGCGGCGGTTCTTGCCCCTCGACGACCGGCCGCTGGTACTGGATCTCCTCGAGGGGCGCGCCACTTTCCCAGTGGCTGGTCGGCTGAGCATCGAAGGCGTTGCGCCAAATGTCCGGTATATCGGTGGTCATTGGTTTGAAAATGGCCGCTTGTGCTTCTTCTGGACGTTTGAGTACTTCGTTGAAGGGCTTTTGCCCGGCCAGGAAGTAATGCGCTGCGCTCATGCCAAGGCTCAGGGTCAGGCTGCCCTGGCCAGCACTGCGTTGGAACGTGCGCTCGGCAATATCACCCCAGGCCGAACTCAGATGTTGCAGCAAGTCCAGGCTCAAGCCCTCAGGGACCAGCAGGCGGGCGGCGTTGCGGCTTTCTGCGGGTAACAGCAGGTATTCCTTGAGCGCATCGACCAGGGGTTGCGGATCGATGCCCAGCAGGTTGTGCAGTTCGCCTTGCTGAAACAACGATTTGTAGCGCGGCGGGCCATCGATTTGCGTGGCAACGGCGAACAGGCTGCTGGGCTCGCCGGCCGCTTGCAGGTGCACCAATGCACTCCAGGACTCGAGGATTTCCGCCAGGCGGGCAATGCCGCTCTGGCGCATCTGGTTGCTGCGGGCGCAGCCAAGCAACAAGGCGATCAGGTAGGTCTGTTCAACGCTCAAGCCTTTGCTGTGGCGCGCCATGGGGTCGCGCACCACGATCGCGTGCAGGTCGCGCTCGTGGGCAATTTGATGCAGCTTATGCAGCTCCAGCCACAGCCCCTCCGGCACCGGACAGTAGAGTTGGCTGGCACGAATCAGTGGGCCGCAGAGGCTGTGCGCGGCGCGCTGTAAGGCGACCGTCAGCAATTGCAGCTGGGCGCGTTCGCGGGGCGCGCGCGGAGCCTCTTGCGCAATGATCAGTTTGTAGCCGGCGGCCAGATGGTTCTGCAGCGCCTGACAGAGGTTGGCGACTTTGCGCGGGCGTTCATCGAGCACTATCGCTTGGTTGAGGAAGTGCCGTTCCAGGTGTTTGCAGACGAAATAGACTTCCGTGCGCAGCAACTCCAGCAGCTGTAGGCGATTTTCCGCCGGGGTCACCAGCTGATTGAGTTCCACCAGGGCCTGATAGAGCTGACGCGCGGTTTCTCCCAGGTTGGCCTTCGGCAGCCGGGCGATCCAGCGTTTCAGGTCGCCAGGGCTGGAGTCGCAGAAGGACAGCTTCTGCTGGTCGGGTGTCGGGACACGTAAGAGCAGGTGGGGGCTCTGTTGATCCATGTGCTTGGATACTCCAACGCCGCAGGGCGCGACGAGTGGTTCTACGCATTGGGCTTTGCCGAACTCTAGCAGTATCTTGAGGTGCTCGCAGCCCACCATCGGGATGGTGTGTGCCGTTGCTCTGGGGCGGCCAGTAACATTGAGGCCAGTCGATACTGTGACCTCAAGGGTTGTCGGGCTGTGCCAGCCCGCGGCGGATTTAACGCCCTGGGTCGACTTGCCGGCTGCCCGGTGCGACGCGCGTGGGGTTGGCGGGCCGCCGAGGCCGCCCGCGCAGTCGAGCGGTTACTGCCCGTTGCCAAGGCGCTGGCCCATGCGGACGGCGCTGCCGGCTAGCAACTCTTCAGACCATTTCACCTGGTCCGGGCCAAACAGCACGATAGCGGTGGAGCCCAACTTGAAGCGGCCGAGTTCCGCGCCTTTCGCCAGCTCAACTGGCGCGCGGGCCGCCGCATCGTAGCGGGTGGTCTTCAGTTCGCGCTTGGGCGGTGTGATCAGGCCGGCCCAGACCGTTTCGATCGCGGCGACTATCATCGCGCCGACCAAGACGACGGCCATCGGCCCGCGCTCGGTGTCGAACAGGCACACCAGGCGCTCGTTACGGGCGAACAGCTCGGGAACATTTTCGGCGGTGCTCTGGTTGACCGAGAACAGCCGGCCCGGCACGTAAACCATCTCCTTGAGGGTGCCCGCCAGCGGCATGTGCACGCGGTGGTAGTCCTTCGGCGAGAGGTAAATAGTGGCGAACTCACCGCCCATAAAGGGCGCGGCCCGTTCGGCATCGCCGCCGAGCAGTTCGAGTGCGCTGAAGCCGTGGCCTTTGGCCTGGAACAAGCGCCCGTGTTCGATCGGCCCGAGCTGGCTGACGGCGCCGTCAGCCGGGCAGAGGATCGCCCCAGGGGTGTCATCCAGCGGGCGCGCGCCGTCTTTCAGGGCGCGGGTGAAGAACGCGTTGAAGTGCTCGTAGGCGGTCGGCTCTTCGACCTGGGCTTCGCTCATGTTCACCTGGTAGTGCTGGACGAACCAGGTGATCAGGCGGTTCTTGAGCCAGCCGGCCCGACATTCGGCGGCGCAACCGATCAGCCGCGACAGCAGGTGGTGGGGCAGCAGGTACTGGCTGAGGATAAACAAACGCTGTTTCATGGGTGTCCTTAAAAAGTGGAGAGCCTCGGAAAGACGAGGGCTTACAGCTCGACCGGTGTGTCCGGGTGATTGCCCCATTCGCCCCAGGAGCCGGCATAGCCTTTTACCCGCGGATAGCCGAGGGCCTTGGCGATCAGATAGGTGAAGCCCGAGCGGTGGTGAGTCTGACAGTGGGTGATGATTTCTTTGTCTTTGCTGATGCCCAGGCTCTCGAGAATCGCCGGCATATCCTCACGGATGCGCAGGGCGCGCGCCGGGTCCATGCCGGCCGTCCATTCGAAATTGATCGCGCCGGGAATGTGCCCGGCTTTGGCGGCGAGGACTTTCTCGCCGCGGTACTCGCTCGGTGCGCGGGCATCCCAGATGGCCAGGTCGGCTGCGCCTAGACGACTTTGCAGGTATTCGCGGGTCGCGCTCGGCTCGTCATGCAACGCCAGTGCAACCGGACCGCCGGCGCTGGCCGGGGTGACTTGGGACAGCTCGCGAGCCTCCGCCAGCCAGGCCTGCAGGCCGCCATTCAGGTAGTGGTAGCGGCCATGGCCGATCACGTCCAGCAGCCAGATAAAGCGTCCGGCCCAACCACCGCCTTCGTCGTCATAGACCACGTACAGCGCCTCCGGGTTATGCCCCAGTTCGCCGAACAGGGCCTCCAGTTGCGCCAGCGCCGGTAGCAGGCCCGGCGCTGGCGGCTGACCCAGTTGGGTGCGTTTCGGGTCGACGAAGTGCGCACCGGGGATATGCCCGGCGGCGTAGCGGGCGGCGCTGGTCAGGTCGACCAGGATCAGCTCAGGAGCCGCCAGGCGCGCAGCCAGGTCGGCGGGTTCGATAACCAGGGGCAAGGTAGAGAAGGCGGACATGGAAGGCCTCCGAATCAGGGAAAGGGGCGAATTGTAGCGGAAAGGCTAGCGCCCGCGTTCGGCAAAGCAGGCCGCGGCGCGCTCAATAGATTGCACGGTTTTGCTGAAGGTCTGCCCGCTGGCCTCGGCGCGGGTGCGCCATTTGGCGACGGTCTTCTCGTTCAGCCCGTAGCGGGTGGCAAGCGTGCGGGTCGACTCTTGCGACGCTTGGAGCTCGGCTCGGATTCGCGCTTAGCTGAAAGTTCAAGGGCGCACCACGACTCCCTGGGGCCGCACGCCTAACAGGCCGCGGTTGATCGCGGCCTGTTAGTCTCAGTATTCCGTTTCCGGCAGGCTGGCGAGGATATGCCGGTAGCTGGCCATCCGCTGCGGCTGGATGCGGCCCTCTTGCAGGGCTTGCAGCAGCGCGCAGCCGGGCTCGCGATCATGCTTGCAGTCGCGGAAACGACAGTGGCCGAGCAGGTCGTGGAACTCGATGAAGCCGGCTTCGACATCATCCCGGCTGACGTGCACCAGGCCGAACTCGCGGATGCCGGGTGAGTCGATCAGCTCGCCGCCACCGGGGAAGTGGAACAGGCGGGCGGTGGTGGTGGTATGCGTGCCTTTGCCGGTGAGTTCCGACAGTGGGCCGACGCGGGTGTCGACCTCCGGCAGCAGGCTGTTGACCAGCGAGGATTTGCCGACGCCGGACTGGCCGACAAAGACACTGACATGCCCGTCCAGCAGGGCCTGGAGCTGTTCCATGCCGCCGCCCTGGTGGGCGGAAACCTCCAGCAGTGGGTAGCCCAGTTGGCGATAGACGCCGAGTAGCGCATTCAGCGCCACGGCGTTTTTCTCGTCGATCAGGTCGGCTTTGTTCAGCAGCAGCAGTGGACGAATGCCCGCATGTTCGGCGGCGACCAGGTAGCGGTCGATCAGATTGGCGTGCGGCTCGGGCAGCGGGGCGAAGACGATGACGATCAGGTCGACGTTGGCCGCTACCGGCTTCAATTGGCCGCGGCTGTCCGGGCGGCACAGTTCGGTGTTGCGCGGCAGTTGCGCGACGATCACCCCGATGCCTTGATTGCCGGCGCGCCAGACCACCCGGTCACCGGTGACCAGGGTGGGCAGGTTGGCGCGCAGGTGGCAGCGGAAGACTTGCCCGGCCAGCTCGCCGTCCTGGGCCTCGACCTCGACCTGCACGCCGAAGTGGGCGATCACCAGGCCGATCTGCTCGGGGCCGAGGTCGCCGCCTTCCAGCGCATCCAGCGTCTGCGACTCGCGCTTGGCGGCGCGCGCGGCGCGCTCACCCTGAATCTTCTCGATGCGCCAGTTTTGGCGACGGTTGAGCTGGCGTTTGGCCATGGGGCTTCCGATAAATAAAACAGCGAATAGATAAGGCGGCGGATAAGTCGGTCGGCGGCGAGTTTAGCACGCTGCCGGCTGGCTTAAGTTCGTAGCGGGCATGGCGATAGCCTGGTTCGCCACGGCGGACGAGATGTCGCGCCCTAGGCTAAACTGCGCAGCTAAGCCGAGGAGCGCCGCTATGCAAAACCCGCAAAATTTGATCTGGATCGATCTGGAAATGACCGGTCTGAATCCGGACACCGATGTCATCATCGAAATGGCCACCATAGTCACCGACAGCAACCTCAATGTGCTGGCGGAAGGGCCGGTGATCGCCGTGCATCAGAGCGATGAAATTCTCGCCGGCATGGACGAGTGGAACACCCGGCAGCATGGCGGCTCTGGCCTGACCCGACGGGTGCGCGAGAGCACGATCGGCGCGGCGGAGGCGGAGGCGCAGACCATCGCCTTCCTCGAGCAGTGGGTGCCCAAGGGCAAGTCGCCGATCTGCGGCAACAGCATCTGTCAGGATCGACGCTTCCTGTATCGCCATATGGGCACGCTGGAAGCCTACTTCCACTACCGCAACCTGGACGTCTCCACCCTGAAGGAGCTGGTCACTCGGTGGGCGCCGCAGGTGCACGACGGCTTCAAGAAGAGTGGCGCGCACCTGGCTCTGGACGATATTCGCGACTCCATCGCCGAGCTCAAGCACTACCGCGAACACTTCATCAAGTTCTGATCGAGATTAGCGGCCGTGCCGGCTCAGGGCCCACTCGACATGCTCGCGCACCAGCTCCGAGGGGTGTGCGCGGCGCGCCTCCAGGGCTTCCAGCACCGGAATGCTCGAAGGCGCATTGCCCAGGCCGACGGCCAGGTTGCGCAGCCAGCGCTCATAGCCGGCGCGGCGCAGCGGTGAGCCTTCGGTGCGGCTGAGAAATTCCTCCTCGCTCCAGCGGAACAGCTCGGCCAGCTCGGCGTTATCCAGATTATGCCGTGGCTGGAAGTCGCCCTGGCTGGTGGGGCGGGCGAAGCGGTTCCAGGGGCAGACGATCTGGCAGTCGTCGCAACCGAACACCCGGTTGCCGATCAGTGGGCGCAGCTCCGCTGGGATCGGGCCCTTCAGCTCGATGGTCAGGTAGGAGATGCAGCGCCGTGCATCCAGCACATAAGGGCCGACAAAGGCGGCAGTCGGGCAGATGTCCAGGCAGGCGCTGCAGCGTCCGCAATGTTCGCTGCCGTGTGCCGGATCAACCGGTAGCGGCAGGTCGACAAACAGCTCGCCGAGAAAGAAATAGCTGCCGGCTTGGCGGTTAAGCACCAGGGTGTTCTTGCCGATCCAGCCGAGCCCGGCCTGTTCGGCGATGGCTTTTTCCAGCACCGGGGCGCTGTCGACGAAGGCCCGATAACCGAACGGGCCAATCGCCTGCTGAATGCGCTCGGCCAGTTGTTGCAGGCGCTTGCGAATCAGCTTGTGGTAGTCGCGGCCCAGCGCGTAGCGCGACACGTAGGCGGTCTCCGGCTGACCCAGACGCTGCGCCATCAGCGTGTCGCCGGGCAGGTAATCCATCCGCAGCGAGATCACCCGCAAGGTGCCGGGCACCAGTTCCTCCGGGTGCGAGCGTTTACTGCCGTGGGCGGCCATGTAGTCCATCTCGCCCTGATAGCCGGCGGCCAGCCAGCGTTCGAGATGCGCCTGGTGCTCGGCCAGATCCAGCCCGGCAATGCCGACCTGTTGAAAGCCCAGCTCTCGACCCCAGTCTTTGATCGACTGGGCGAGCGCGGCGAGATCGAGCGGGGAGGTGGACATTCGAACAGGAAACCGGGGCGGAGGTGGGTATAATTCTGCCAGACATCTGAGCCGACCGACGCATGCCGCATTCTCACGACGCTTTTCCGACTGCTTTATATAGCGCCGCCCAGGTGCGCGACCTCGATGCGCGCCTGATCGCCGCCGGTACGCCCGGCTTCGAGCTGATGCAGCGTGCTGCCCATGCGGCCTGGCGTGCGCTGCGCCGACGCTGGCCGGCGGCCGAGGTGGTGACGGTATTGGCCGGGCGCGGCAATAACGCCGGCGATGCTTATCTGCTGGCGGCCTTGGCCATGCGTGCCGGCTGGCGCGTACAGCTGCTGGCGGTTGGCGACCCGGCGCAGCTGGCGGGCGACGCCGGCTTGGCGCGCGATGCGGCGCGCCAAGCCGGGGTGATGATTCAGCCGTGGAGCGAATGCGCCGAGCTGGCCGGCGTGTTGGTCGATGGCTTGCTCGGCACCGGTCTGCGCGGCGCGGTGCGCGAACCGTATGCCCAGGCGATCCGTCTGCTGAATGCCAGTGGTTTGCCGGTGCTGGCGCTGGATCTGCCCTCGGGGCTCTGCGCCGACACCGGCCGCGAGTTGGGGGTGGCGGTGCGCGCTGCGCTGACGGTGAGCTTTGTCGGCTTGAAGATCGGCCTGTTTACCGGCGATGCGCCAGGGCTGGTCGGCGAGCTGGTGTTCGATGATTTGCAGGCGGCCCCGCAGCTCGTGGCGCAGATGCCAGCCCAGGCGCAGCGCTTGGCCCTCGGCAATCTGCCGCGGCTACCGGTGCGTCGGCGTGCTGCGCACAAGGGCCAGTTTGGCCATCTGCTGGTGGTCGGTGGCGATCACGGGCTGGGGGGCGCGGCCCTGCTGGCGGCAGAAAGCGCGTTGCGCAGTGGTGCGGGGCTGGTGTCCCTGGCGACGCGGGCGGAGCATGTGCCCGCCGCGCTGGCGCGGCGGCCGGAGCTGATGAGCCTGGGGGTGGCTTCGGCCAATCAATTGCTGGGCCTGGCCGCGCGCGCGCAGGTGCTGGTGGTGGGCCCCGGTTTGGGCCAGGGCGCCTGGGGGCGCAGTCTGTTATCGGTGGCGGCGAATTGTGCGCGGCCACAGGTCTGGGATGCGGATGGGCTTAACCTGTTGGCGGCGGGAGCGCTGCCGATGCCCGCGGACAGTGTCATCACTCCGCATCCGGGCGAGGCGGCGCGCTTGTTGGGCATTTCGACTGCCGAGGTGCAGGCCGATCGCCCCGCCGCGGCGCGGGCGCTGGCGCAAAAATACGCGGCAGTCACGGTGCTCAAAGGCGCCGGCAGCCTGATCGCCGCGCCGGACGGGCGGCTGGGGCTGTGCGATCGCGGCCATCCGGCCATGGCCGGCGCCGGCCTGGGGGATGTCTTGGCCGGGTTGATTGGCGCCTTGATGGCCCAGGGTTTGCCGGCGTTCGAGGCTGCGAGCCTGGCGGTCTGGCTGCACGCCACGGCCGGTGAGCGTCTCGGGGCGCAGGGCCGCGGGCTGGCCGCCAGCGACCTGATCGCGGTCATTCGTCAGTTACTAGAGGAACAGTCGCCTTGTCTGAACTAACCCTGTATGCAGCGGACGAAGCCAGGATGCTGGTGCTGGGCGCGCGAATCGCCCAGGCGACCGGTGGTCGCGGGATTATTTATCTGCACGGCGATCTGGGGGCCGGTAAAACCACCCTGTCACGCGGGATTATTCGTGGTCTGGGGCATGTCGGCGCGGTCAAGAGTCCGACCTTCACCCTGGTCGAGCCTTACGAGCTCGGCGATCTACGGGCCTTTCACTTCGATCTGTACCGGCTGGCCGATCCAGAGGAGTTGGAGTTTCTCGGCATCCGTGATTACTTCGAGGGCGATGCTCTTTGTCTGATCGAGTGGCCGCAGCGTGGGGCTGGCGTTTTGCCAAAGGCCGACCTGACCATTACCATTACCCCGCAAGAAGACGGCCGTTTGCTGCGCTTGACGCCGCAGAGCGTGCGCGGCGAGGCCTGGTGTGCCGCCTTGGCCATAGGACATGAATAAGAGAGTGGGGTTGGGTATGCGCATGCGCGCGCTGTTTACCGGGGTGGGTGTGCTGCTTATGGCGTTGGCCGTCGACGTTTTTGCCGCCGCGGATATCCGTAGTGTGCGGCTGTGGCGGGCACCGGATAACACTCGGCTGGTGTTTGACCTGTCCGGCCCGGTGCAGCACAGCGTCTTCACCCTGACCGCGCCGAACCGCATTGTCATCGATGTCAACGGCGCGCAGCTGGCAACCAAGCTCGAACAGCTATCTATCGCCAATACCCCGATCACCAGCGTGCGCTCCGCGCAACGCACGCCGACCGACCTGCGCATCGTCATCGACCTCTCGGCACCGGTGACACCGAAAAGCTTCAGCCTGGCGCCCAATCAGCAATACGGCGACCGCCTGGTGATCGACCTGTTCGACCAGGGCGCCGACAGTGCGCCCAATCTGCCTTCGACGACGACCGCCAGCGCGCCGGCGGTTCCTGTCTCGCCGACCCAGGCGGCACCCAAGCTGACGCCATTGCCGAGCGGCAAGCGCGAGATCGTCATCGCCATCGACGCCGGGCACGGCGGCGAAGACCCCGGCGCGCTTGGCCCGAAAGGCGCGCGTGAGAAGGACGTGGTGCTGGCCATCGCCAAGGAACTGCAGCGGCAGATCAATGCCGACAAAGGCTTTCGTGCCGAACTGGTGCGCACCGGCGACTACTTCATCCCGCTGCGCAAGCGCACCGAGATTGCGCGCAAGAAAGGTGCCGATCTGTTCGTCTCCATCCATGCCGACGCCGCGCCGCGTGCCTCGGCGTTCGGCGCCTCGGTGTTCGCCTTGTCCGATCGTGGGGCGACGTCAGAAACCGCGCGCTGGTTGGCCGACAGTGAAAACCGCTCCGACCTGATCGGTGGCGCCGGCAACGTCAGCCTGGATGACAAAGACCGCATGCTGGCTGGCGTGCTGCTCGATCTGTCGATGACCGCCTCGTTGTCCTCCAGCTTGAACGTTGGGCAAAAGGTGCTGAGCAACTTGGGCCGGGTTACCCCGTTGCACAAGCGTCGGGTGGAACAGGCCGGGTTTATGGTGCTGAAGTCGCCGGACATTCCGTCGATCCTGGTGGAAACCGGCTTTATCTCCAACCCTAACGAGGCTCTGAAGCTGGCGGCGGGCGGCCATCAGCAGTCCTTGGCGCGTTCGATTCACAGCGGCATCCGCCAGTTCTTCCAGCAAAATCCGCCACCTGGGACCTACATCGCCTGGTTGCGTGATGAGGGCAAGATTGCCCCGGGGCCGCGCGAGCATGTGGTCAGCTCGGGCGAGAGCCTGGCGCTGATTGCGCAACGCTACCAGGTCGGCCTGCCGGCGTTGCGCAGTGCCAATGGCCTGAAGTCCGACAGCATCAAGGTCGGCCAGAATCTGCAGATCCCGGCGACTGCATTGGCGGCGCAGCCATGAGCAGCCATGAGCCCTCGATGAAAGAGCAGGCGCGTATCCAGCTGCTGAGCCCGCGGCTGGCGAACCAGATTGCCGCCGGTGAAGTGGTCGAACGGCCCGCCTCGGTGATCAAGGAGTTGCTGGAGAACAGTCTGGATTCCGGCGCCAAGCGCATCGAGGTGGATGTCGAACTGGGCGGCAGCAAGTTGCTGCGGGTGCGCGATGACGGTGGCGGCATTGCCGCCGACGATCTGCCGCTGGCGTTGGCGCGCCATGCCACCAGCAAGATTCGTGAGCTGGAAGACCTCGAGCGGGTGATGAGCATGGGCTTTCGGGGCGAGGCGTTGGCCTCGATCAGCTCGGTGGCGCGCCTGACCCTGACCTCGCGTACCGCCGGGGCGGACCAGGCCTGGCAGGTGGAAACCGAAGGGCGTGACATGGCGCCACGGGTGCAGCCGGCGGCGCACCCGGTCGGCACCTCGGTGGAAGTGCGCGATCTGTTCTTCAACACCCCGGCGCGGCGCAAGTTCCTGCGCGCCGAGAAAACCGAATTCGACCACCTGCAGGAAGTCATCAAGCGCCTGGCCCTGGCGCGCTTCGATGTGGCCTTTCATCTGCGGCATAACGGTAAAAACGTGCTGGCGCTGCACGAGGCGCCGGATGAGGCTGGTCGTGCGCGGCGGGTGGCGGCCGTCTGTGGGCCGGCTTTTCTGGAGCAGGCGCTGCCGATCGAGATCGAGCGTAACGGCTTGCGCCTGTGGGGCTGGGTCGGCTTACCGACCTTTTCGCGCAGCCAGGCGGATCTACAGTATTTCTATGTGAATGGCCGCATGGTGCGCGACAAGCTGGTCGCCCACGCGGTGCGCCAGGCTTATCGCGATGTGCTGTTCAATGGTCGCCATCCGACCTTTGTGCTGTTTCTCGAGATCGATCCGGCGGTCGTCGACGTCAACGTGCACCCGACCAAGCATGAAGTGCGCTTCCGCGACGGGCGCATGGTGCATGACTTCCTCTACGGCACCTTGCATCGCGCCCTCGGCGAGGTGCGCCCGGAAGATCAGTTGGCGGCGCCGGCAGCCGTGGCGGGCATGTTGCGGCCGACCGGTCAGGCGGCGGGGGAGTTCGGCCCGCAGAACGAGATGAGCCTGGCGGCCAATGTGCTGGAGCGACCGGTGTCCGAGTCGAGCTGGCGCGCGCCAATTGGCGGCTATTCGGCCCCGCGGCCTGGTCAGAGCCTGCCGGCGGCTGAGGCGCAGGGCGCTTACCGGGAGTTTTTCTCGCCGCTGCCGGGTACACCTGCGGCGGTGTTGCCGGACAGCCAGGGCGATGTGCCGCCGCTCGGTTATGCCCTGGCCCAACTGAAAGGCGTGTATATCCTCGCCGAAAACACCCAGGGTCTGGTGCTGGTCGATATGCACGCGGCCCATGAGCGCATCACTTACGAACGCTTGAAGGTCGCCATGGCCAGCGAAGGTTTGAGTGGTCAGCCCTTGCTGGTGCCCGAATCGATTGCGGTCAGCCAGCGCGAGGCGGATTGCGCCGAAGAGCACGGCGCCTGGTTCCAGCGTTTGGGCTTCGAGTTGCAACGTCTTGGCCCGGAAACCTTGGCGATTCGGCAGATCCCCGCATTGCTCAAGCAGGCGGAGGCCAATCGCCTGGTCCACGATGTGCTGGCCGATCTGCTGGAATATGGCACCAGTGACCGCATTCAGGCGCATCTCAATGAGCTGCTCGGCACTATGGCCTGTCACGGCGCGGTACGTGCCAATCGGCGTTTGACCTTGCCGGAGATGAACGCTCTGCTGCGCGATATGGAGCACACCGAGCGCAGTGGCCAGTGCAACCATGGTCGGCCGACCTGGACGCAGCTGGGCATGGATGATCTCGACAAACTTTTCCTGCGCGGCCGCTAAGAGCACTGTTTATGTCCAGCCGATTGCCTGCGGCGATCTTTCTGATGGGCCCGACCGCGGCCGGCAAAACCGATTTGGCCATCGAGCTAGCCCGGGTATTGCCCTGCGAGCTGATCAGCGTCGATTCGGCGTTGATCTACCGCGGGATGGATATAGGTACGGCCAAGCCGTCGAAAGAACTGCTGGCGGAGTTTCCTCATCGCCTGATTGATATCCGCGACCCGGCTGAGCGCTATTCGGCCGCCGAGTTTCGCGCCGATGCCCTGGCGGCCATGGCCGAGATTACGGCCAGGGGGCGGATTCCGTTGCTGGTCGGCGGCACCATGCTTTATTACAAGGCGTTGCAGGAAGGCTTGGCGGATATGCCGGGGGCCGATCCGCAGGTGCGTGCCGAGCTGGAGGCGCGCGCTGCGGTCGAGGGTTGGGAGGCGCTGCATCGCGAGCTGGCGGCGGTCGACCCGGAGTCGGCGGCACGTATCCATCCGAATGATCCGCAGCGACTGACCCGCGCGCTGGAAGTCTTTCGTGTCAGCGGCTTGACGATGACCGCACATCGTCAGCGTCAGGCTGGGCAAAACTCCGGTTTAGACGCATCAGGCCACGAGCAATTGCCTTATACTGTCGCGCGCTTGGCGATAGCGCCAGCGCAGCGTCAGGTGCTGCATGCGCGTATCGCCGAAAGATTTCAGCTGATGTTGGAACAGGGCTTTATCGAAGAGGTCGAAGCCCTGCGCAAGCGCGGCGACTTGCATGCGGGATTGCCGTCTATTCGTGCGGTGGGCTATCGCCAGGTCTGGGATTATCTGGATGGCAACCTAGATCGGGCGGAGATGGTCGAGCGTGGCATCATCGCCACGCGGCAATTGGCCAAGCGGCAGTTCACCTGGCTGCGTAGCTGGTCTGATCTACATTGGTTGGATAGCCTGGCTTGCGACAATCTGCCGCGCGCCTTGAAATACTTGGCATCGGTCTCCATATTGAACTGAGACCTTGCTTGTAGCCGTCTATCCTTGGGGGGAGACGGCATAAGTCATGTACTTTTTATTACTACAACTATTGACCCACAAAGGAGTGCGGCACATGTCAAAAGGGCATTCGCTACAAGACCCTTACCTCAATACCCTGCGTAAGGAACGCGTACCGGTTTCGATCTATCTGGTTAACGGCATCAAGCTACAAGGCCAGATCGAGTCCTTCGACCAGTTTGTGATTTTGCTGAAGAACACTGTCAGCCAGATGGTCTACAAGCACGCCATTTCCACTGTAGTGCCGAGCCGTCCGGTTCGTCTGCCTAGCGCGACTGAAGGCGAGCAAGCCGAAGCCGAGCCAGGTAACGCCTGATAGGAGGCTGCCTTGTTCTTCGAGCGTCATGAAGGGGGTGAGCGGGCGATCCTGGTTCATCTGGACGGCCAGGATCCCGAGGCGCGCGAAGATCCACAGGAGTTTCAGGAACTAGCGCTTTCAGCGGGTGCGGACACGGTGGCGTTTATTAGCGTACCGCGTCATCGGCCGACCGCTAAATACCTGATCGGCAGTGGCAAGGTCGATGAGTTACGCGGCCTGATCAAGGTTGAGCAGGTCGATCTGGTGATTTTCAATCACACCCTCACGCCCAGTCAGGAACGCAACCTCGAACGCGTGTTCGAGTGTCGCGTGCTTGATCGCACCGGGCTGATTCTCGATATTTTTGCTCAGCGCGCACGTACCCATGAGGGCAAGCTGCAAGTTGAGTTAGCCCAGTTGGATCACATGAGTACCCGGCTGGTGCGCGGCTGGACTCACTTGGAGCGGCAGAAAGGCGGTATTGGTCTGCGCGGCCCAGGTGAAACTCAGCTGGAAACCGACCGCCGTTTGCTGCGTGTGCGCATCCGTCAGATCAAGCAAAAGCTCGAGCGGGTTCGCAGCCAGCGTGAGCAGGCGCGGCGCGGGCGTAAGCGTGCGGATATTCCTTCGGTTTCTCTGGTGGGCTACACCAACGCCGGCAAGTCCACGCTGTTCAATGCGCTGACCGCGTCCGAGGTTTACGTCGCCGACCAGCTCTTCGCGACGCTTGATCCCACTCTGCGTCGTCTGGAGCTAGATGATCTGGGGCCGGTGGTGTTGGCCGATACCGTGGGCTTTATCCGTCATCTGCCGCACAAGCTGGTCGAGGCCTTTCGCGCTACCCTGGAAGAGTCGAGCAACTCCGAGCTGCTGTTGCATGTGATCGACGCCCATGAGCCGGAGCGCATGCAGCAGATCGAGCAGGTCATGGCGGTGCTCTCCGAGATCGGCGCCGAAGCTCTGCCGATTCTCGAGGTCTACAACAAGCTGGATCTGCTCGAAGGCGTAGAGCCGCAGATTCAGCGTGATGCCGAAGGTAAACCGCAGCGAGTCTGGCTGTCGGCCCGTGATGGGCGGGGGCTGGATTTGTTGCGTCAGGCGATTGCCGAATTGCTGGGTGAGGATTTGTTTGTCGGCACCCTGTGTTTGCCGCAGCGTCTTGGTAGGCTGCGGGCACAATTTTTTGCTTTGGGTGTTGTGCAAAGCGAAGGGCATGACGAGGAGGGCGGTAGCCTGCTGGCGATTCGCGTGCCGCGGGTTGAGCTACATCGGTTAATCAGTCGCGAAGGCTGGCAACCGTCAGAGTTTCTCGAGCAACACACTTTGCAATAAAGCCTGCGACTGCGGCTTTGCTGCTAGTGACCGGCATCTGTAGCATTGGCGGGCGTGCCGTGGGTGCGTCTTTGCTTTATCAGTATGGAGAGCGCTATGGCTTGGAATGAGCCGGGTGGCAACTCGAACAATCAGGATCCCTGGGGTGGGCGCAAAGGCGGCGACCGCAAGGGGCCGCCTGATCTCGACGAAGCCTTCCGCAAGTTGCAGGAAAGCCTGAATGGGCTGTTCGGCAGCGGTAAGAAACGTGGCGGCGGGGACGGCTTGGGCAGTGGTGGTGGCTTCGGCTTGCTCGCCATCGGTCTGGGGTTGCTGGCTGCTGTTTGGCTGTATAGCGCCGTTTATGTCGTGGATGAGCAGGAGCAGGCCGTTGTGCTGCGCTTCGGCAAGTACTACGAAACGGTCGGCCCGGGCCTGAATTTCTATTTCCCGCCGATCGATCGTAAGTATCAGGAGAACGTCACCCGCGAGCGTGCTTACAGCAAGCAGGGGCAGATGCTCACCGAAGATGAAAACATCATCGAAGTCCCGCTCACTGTGCAGTACAAGATCAGCAACTTGCAGGACTTCGTGCTTAACGTTGACCAGCCGGAAGTTAGCCTGCAGCAGGCTACGGACAGCTCCGTGCGCCACGTGGTGGGTTCCACGGCGATGGATCAGGTGCTGACCGAAGGTCGTGAGCTGATGGCCAGCGAGGTCAAAGAGCGCCTGCAGCGTTTCATGGATACCTATAAAACCGGTATCACCGTGACCCAGGTGAACTTGCAGAGCGCCGCGGCGCCGCGTGAAGTGCAGGAAGCCTTCGATGACGTGATTCGTGCCCGTGAAGACGAACAGCGCGAGCGCAATCTGGCGGAAACCTACGCCAATGGCGTGGTGCCCGAGGCCCGCGGTCAGGCTCAGCGCTTGATCGAAGACGCCAGCGGTTACCGCGATGAAGTGGTGTCCCGCGCCACCGGTGAGGCCGATCGCTTCAGCAAATTGGTCGCCGAGTACCGCAAGGCGCCGGAGGTGACGCGTGAGCGTCTGTATCTGGACACCATGCAAGAGTTGATGAGCAACACCAGCAAAGTGTTAGTGACTGGCGAGCAGGGGCAGAACAATCTGCTCTATCTACCGCTGGATAAGATGATCGACAGCCGTGGCACTGCCGCTCCGGGTGTTCCTGCGAGCGCCGCCAGTGGTGATCTGGGATCACGCGTGAGTGCTGAGTTGCAGCAGCGTGATCTGCGTTCGAGGGAGACTCGCTGATGAGCAATAAATCGCTGATCGCCCTGATTGTCGGCGTGGTAGTCGCGCTGGTCGCTTGGAATTGCTTCTATATCGTCGCTCAGACCGAGCGCGCGGTGCTGTTGCAGTTTGGTCGTATCGTCCAGGCGGACGTGCAGCCTGGCCTGCATGCGAAGGTTCCGTACGTCAACCAGGTGCGCAAGTTCGATGCCCGGCTGATGACGCTCGATTCCTCCACTTCGCGCTTCCTGACCCTGGAGAAGAAGGCGTTGATGGTCGATGCCTTCGCCAAATGGCGAGTGCTGGACGCCGAGCGTTTCTATACCGCGACTTCTGGTCTTAAGCAGATTGCGGATGAGCGGCTGTCGCGCCGCCTTGAAGCCTCGCTGCGTGACCAGTTTGGTAAGCGCACCCTGCACGAGTCGGTGTCGGGTGAGCGTGATGCGTTGATGGCTGACGTGACCGCGACCCTTAACAAAGCGGCGCAGCGCGAGCTGGGTATCGAAGTGGTGGATGTGCGGGTTAAGGCCATCGACCTGCCGAAAGAAGTTAACCGCAGCGTATTCGATCGCATGGGCTCTGAGCGTGAGCGTGAAGCCCGTGAGCATCGCGCCAAGGGTAAGGAGTTGGCTGAGGGTATTCGTGCTGACGCCGATCGGCAGAAGCGCGTGATCCTGGCTGAAGCCTACCGTGAGGCGGAAGAGACGCGCGGTGACGGTGACGCTAAGGCGGCAGCCATCTACGCCAAGGCTTACGGTCTGGATCAGGAGTTCTATGCGTTTTATCGCAGCCTGCGCGCCTACCGTGAAAGCTTTGCGGATAAGCGTGATGTACTGGTGCTGGACCCGAGTAGCGACTTCTTCCGCTACCTGGAAAAGTCCAAACCGTAATCAGTGCTCCGGCGGGCGCCAGTCGTCCGCCGGGGTGACCGATTAAGGAAACGTGTTATCATAGGCCAGCCGGGAAAATCCCGGCTTTTTTGCGTCTGTGGGAATCATGTGGCAGGAACTCGGCATAGCGTTTTGTCTGTTGCTGGTGCTGGAAGGCATCCTGCCCTTCCTTTATCCACGAGGTTGGCGCGAGACGTTCACGCAGTTGTTGCAGCTGCCTGATCGCCACCTGCGCCTAATCGGGCTAGCCAGCATGCTGCTGGGAACGGCCCTCCTATATTGGCTTCACTAGAGCCTAACGGCTCGCCGCCCGGATCAAGAGGGGAATGGCGAAATGGCAACGGTAGACCGCTGGCTGCTGCCAGATGGCATCGAAGAAGTACTGCCGCCGGAAGCGGCGCGCATTGAAGCGGCGCGCCGCCAGGTCCTGGATCTATTCCAGCGCTGGGGCTATGAGTTCGTCGTTACGCCGCATATCGAATACCTCGAATCGCTGCTCACTGGCGCCGGTCAGGATCTGGATCTGCGCACCTTCAAGGTGATCGATCCGCAGACCGGTCGGCAGATGGGCTTTCGTGCCGATATCACGCCGCAGGTTGCGCGTATCGATGCGCATACCTTGCGGCGCGAGGGGCCAAGTCGCCTCTGCTATGCGGGTAGCGTGCTGCATGCTCAGCCGCGGGCCCTGACCACTTCGCGCAGCCCGATTCAGTTGGGCGCCGAGCTGTATGGGGATGCCAGTCCGGCCAGTGATGTCGAGGTCATCAGCCTGCTGTTGGAAATGCTCGAGCAGGCTGCCGTGCCGGATGTGCATATGGATCTGGGGCATGTCGGTATCTACCGCGGCCTGGCGCGTGCTGCCGGTCTTTCTGGCGAGGTCGAGCAGCAGCTGTTCGATGCGCTGCAGCGCAAGGCTGTCGATGAGGTGGCGACGCTGACCGAGACGTTACCGCCCGAGCTGAGAAAGATGTTGCGTGCGCTGGCAGAGCTTTGCGGTGAGCGCGATGTGCTGGATCTGGCTCAGGCCTGTCTGGTCGAGGCGCCGGATGAGGTGCATGCCGCGCTGGATGATCTGATCGCCATCGCCGATACGCTGAGCCGCCGTTACCCGGAAGTGCCGCTGTATTTCGATCTCGGCGAGCTGCGTGGCTATCACTACCACACCGGTGTGGTGTTCGCGGCATTCGTGCCGGGGGTCGGCCAGTCGATCGCTCAGGGTGGCCGTTACGATGATATCGGTGCGGATTTCGGCCGGGCGCGCCCGGCGACAGGCTTTTCCACCGACCTGAAAACCCTGGTGAGCCTGGGGCAAATGGAGCTGGATGAGCCGGCCGCGGGTATTTGGGCGCCGGACAACCATGATCTCTATCTATGGAAGGCCGTTCAGCGGCTGCGTAGCGAGAATTCCCGTGTGGTTCAAGCGCTGCCTGGTCAGGATGTGGCTGCTGCGCGCGAGGCGGGCTGTGATCGTCAGTTGGTGCTGAATGATGGGCGCTGGCAGGTCGTGCCGCTGGCATCTTAAGTTTTTCCGCCGGCCGCGGCCGGCATCAAGCTTCCGCGAAGAGGACAAGTGTTATGGGTAAGAATGTCGTAGTCCTGGGCACCCAATGGGGTGATGAGGGCAAAGGCAAGATCGTCGATCTGCTGACCGAGCATGCCGCTGCCGTGGTGCGTTATCAGGGTGGTCACAACGCAGGCCACACCCTGGTGATCGACGGCGAGAAGACCGTGTTGCACCTGATTCCGTCGGGCGTTTTGCGCGAGGGCGTGCAGTGCCTGATCGGCAACGGCGTGGTAGTCGCGCCGGATGCGCTGATGCGCGAGATCATCAAGCTGGAAGAAAAAGGTGTGCCGGTGCGTGAGCGCCTGCGTATCAGCCCTTCTTGCCCGCTGATTCTGTCCTACCACGTGGCGCTGGATCAGGCGCGCGAGAAGGCCCGTGGCGAAGCCAAGATAGGTACCACCGGTCGTGGTATCGGCCCGGCTTACGAGGACAAGGTGGCTCGTCGCGGTCTGCGTATCGGTGATCTGTTCCACCGTGAGCGTTTCGCTGCCAAGCTCGGTGAGTTGCTCGATTACCACAACTTCGTGCTGGTCAATTATTACAAAGAGCCGGCCATCGACTTCCAGAAGACTCTGGACGAGTGCATGGAATACGCCGAGCTGCTGAAGCCGATGATGGCCGACGTGACGGCTGTTCTTCACGACCTGCGCCGTGACGGCAAGGACATCATGTTCGAAGGTGCCCAGGGTTCGTTGCTGGATATTGACCACGGTACTTACCCCTACGTCACCAGCTCCAACACCACCGCTGGCGGCATCGCCACCGGTTCTGGCTTTGGCCCGATGTACCTGGATTACATTCTCGGCATCACCAAGGCTTACACCACGCGTGTTGGTTCTGGTCCGTTCCCGACCGAGCTGTTCGACGAGGTGGGCGCTTTCCTGGCCAAGCGTGGTCATGAGTTCGGCGCGACCACGGGTCGTGCACGCCGCTGCGGCTGGTTCGATGCGGTCATCCTGCGTCGCGCGATCGAAATCAACAGCATTTCCGGCCTGTGCCTGACCAAGCTCGATGTGCTCGATGGTCTGGAGACTATCCGCATCTGTGTCGGCTATAAGAATGAGCGCGGTGCGGTGATCGATGCGCCGACCGATGCTGATAGCTACATCGGCCTGCAGCCGGTGTACGAGGAAGTGCCGGGCTGGAGCGAGTCGACGCTGGGGGCGAAGAGCTTGGATGAGCTGCCGGCGAATGCGCGGGCCTATATCAAGCGTGTGGAGGAGTTGGTCGGTGCGCCGATCGATATCATCTCCACCGGCCCGGATCGCAACGAGACTATCGTGCTGCGTCATCCGTTCGCCTGAGTGCCGTAATCTGACAAAGGGTCGCCATGTGCGGCCCTTTGTCGTTTTAGGGGGGGAGCTGTCGCGCAGGCTGGCGAAGCTTTGCAGACGCTGCGCGATAGTGCGCGCCTGCGGCCGACGGTCGATGACGTGCCTGCTGCGAGCGGGGCGGCTCATCAGGCGCGAAGCGCAGTGCGGGAGAGCGAAAGGCCGAGCAGGTGCTCGGCTTTTTATTGGCTGATATTGTCGCAGGGCGTTTCGACGGAAGTGCGCAAGCGGTGTATCGATTCGCGGGCACAAAAAAACCGGCGCTAGGCCGGTTTCTCTGTTTCCAAGGATTGGTAGATCCTTGGTCTGTAATTGGTGCCCAGGAGAAGACTCGAACTTCCACGATGTTGCCATCGCTAGGACCTGAACCTAGTGCGTCTACCAATTCCGCCACCTGGGCGTTGATTTCGTTGATTGCTCATCTACTTTCAACTACAACAACGTTTGCCGTCGTTGTGGGCGCGAAATATACGGACCAGCTGAAAGGTTGTAAACCCCTGATGTGAAAAAAAACTTTATTCATGCCATCGGGCAGACCAAGATAGCGTTTTCGCGCTTCAATAGGCGCATGGCAAAAATACTTTATATAGATAAGGCGAACTCTCTCTAATGGCCGATTGGCAATCCCTCGATCCCGAGGCCGCCCGTGAAGCGGAAAAATACGAAAACCCCATCCCCAGTCGCGAGCTGATTCTGCAGCACCTCGCCGATCGTGGCTCGCCGGCGAACCGCGAGCAGTTGGTGGAAGAATTTGGCCTCTCCACTGAAGAGCAGTTGGAAGCCCTGCGTCGTCGGCTGCGTGCGATGGAGCGCGATGGCCAGTTGATTTACACCCGTCGCGGCACCTATGCGCCGGTGGACAAGCTCGATCTGATCCTCGGTCGCATCAGCGGCCATCGCGATGGCTTCGGCTTCCTCATCCCCGACGATGGCAGCGATGACCTGTTCCTGAGTCCAGGGCAGATGCGCCTGGTATTCGACGGTGACCGTGCCTTGGCGCGGGTTTCCGGCCTCGATCGGCGTGGCCGCCGCGAGGGGGCGATTGTCGAAGTGATTGCCCGGGCCCATGAAAGCATCGTCGGTCGCTACTACGAAGAAAGCGGCATCGGCTTCGTGGTTGCCGACAATCCGAAGATCCAGCAGGAAGTGCTGGTCACGCCGGGGCGTAATGCCAACGCCAAACAGGGTCAGTTCGTTGAGGTGAAAATCACCCACTGGCCGACCCCGCGCTTCCAGCCCCAGGGTGATGTGGTCGAAGTGGTGGGTAACTACATGGCGCCGGGGATGGAGATTGACGTCGCGCTGCGTAGCTACGATATCCCCCATGTGTGGCCGGAGGCCGTGCTCAAGGAAGCCGCCAAGCTCAAGCCGGAGGTCGAAGAGAAAGACAAGGAGAAGCGTGTCGATCTGCGGCATCTGCCGTTTGTCACCATCGACGGTGAAGATGCGCGCGACTTCGATGACGCGGTGTTCTGCGAGAAGAGCGGCAGCAACTGGCGGCTGTTCTCCGGTGGCTGGCGCTTATATGTAGCCATCGCCGACGTTTCCCACTACGTCAAAATCGGCTCGGCCTTGGATGACGAGGCCCAGGTACGCGGTAACTCGGTGTATTTCCCCGAGCGCGTGGTACCGATGTTGCCGGAGCAGCTGTCAAATGGCTTGTGCTCGCTGAACCCGCAGGTCGATCGTCTGGCCATGGTCTGCGAGATGACCATCTCGAAAACCGGCAAGATGACCGACTACCAGTTCTACGAGGCGGTGATCCATTCCCATGCGCGCCTGACCTACAACAAGGTCAGCGCGATCCTGGAACAGCCGAAAAGCACTGAAGCCAAGCAACTGCGTAGCGAGTACGCGGATGTAGTGCCGCACCTCAAACAGCTCTATTCGCTCTATCAGGTGTTGTTGGCGGCGCGCCACGAGCGTGGTGCCATCGATTTCGAAACCCAGGAAACCCGCATCATCTTCGGCTCGGGCCGCAAGATCGCGGAAATCCGCCCGACCACGCGTAACGATGCGCACAAGCTGATCGAGGAGTGCATGCTGGCCGCCAACGTGGCCACCGCAGAGTTCCTTAAGAAGCACGAAATCCCAGCGCTCTATCGCGTGCATGACGGCCCGCCGCCAGAGCGTCTGGAGAAGTTGAAGGCCTTTCTGACCGAGCTCGGCCTGTCCTTGCACCGCGGCAAGGCCAAAGAAGGCCCGTCGCCCAAGGACTACCAGGCCTTGCTCGAGAGCATTCGCGAGCGTGCGGACTATCACCTGATTCAGACGGTGATGCTGCGTTCGCTGAGTCAGGCGGTGTACAGCGCCGACAACCAGGGCCACTTTGGCTTGAATTACGAGGCCTATACCCACTTCACCTCGCCGATCCGCCGCTATCCGGATTTGTTGACCCACCGTGCGATTCGCAGCGTGATTCGCTCCAAGGCTGATACGCCGCACGTCAAACGTGCGGGCGCGATGACGATTCCGAAGGCGCGGATCTACCCCTACGACGAGCCGGCGCTGGAGCAACTGGGCGAGCAGTGCTCGTTGTCCGAGCGGCGCGCGGATGAGGCCACGCGTGATGTGGTGAACTGGCTCAAATGCGAGTTCATGAAAGATCGGGTCGGCGAGACCTTCCCGGGCGTGATCACCGCGGTGACCGGTTTTGGTCTGTTCGTTGAGTTGAAAGACATCTACGTCGAGGGGCTGGTGCATGTCACGGCGTTGCCGGGCGACTACTACCACTTCGACCCGGTCCATCATCGCCTGGCTGGCGAGCGCACCGGTCGCAGCTTCCGTCTGGGCGACAGCGTCGACGTGCGGGTGATGCGCGTCGATTTGGACGAGCGCAAGATCGACTTCGAGCTGGCGCAAAGCGTGATGGATGCGCCGATCGGTCGTAAGGGCCGTGGCGCTGCGCCTGCCGCTAAAGGCGGTCGCGAGCGGGCGGAGAAGACCGCCTCGGCCCAGGGCGATGCGCTCCTGGCCAATACCGATGTGAGAAAAAGCCGTGAGGTGAAGCAGGCGCTGCTGGCCGAGGCCAAGGGCGGCGGTCGCTCAGGCAAGGCTAAGGCGGGTGCTGCCGCGCCAGCCAAAAACGGAGCCAAGCCGGGCAAGCCAAGCAGTCATCGTAAAGGGCCGGCCAAGTCCGGCTCTGCGCCCGCCGGGAAGAGCGGCGGGGCGCGTAAACCTAAGGCCAAGTCATGAGTCAGTTGGAAAAAATCTACGGCGTGCATGCCGTAGAGGCGCTGCTGCGCCATCACCCCAAGCGGGTCAAGCAGATCTGGCTGGCGGAGGGTCGCAATGATCCGCGCGTACAGGTGCTGATCGAGCTGGCGGCGCAATCGCGTGTGTCGGTAGGCCAGGCCGAGCGCCGTGAGCTGGATGCCTGGGTCGAGGGTGTGCATCAGGGCGTGGTGGCGGAGGTCAGCCCCAGCCAGGTGTGGGGCGAGGCGATGCTCGAGGAGCTGCTGGATCGCGCCGAAGGCCCGCCGTTGTTGCTGGTGCTGGACGGCGTGACCGACCCGCACAACCTCGGTGCCTGCTTGCGTACGGCCGATGCGGCGGGGGCGTTGGCGGTTATAGTGCCGAAAGACAAGTCGGCCACCCTCAATCCCACGGTGCGCAAGGTGGCTTGTGGTGCGGCGGAGGTGATCCCGCTGGTGGCCGTGACCAATCTGGCGCGCAGCCTGGAAAAACTCCAACAGCGCGGTCTGTGGGTGGTCGGTACGGCGGGCGAGGCGGAGCAGGAGCTCTATCAGCAGGATATGACCGGCCCGACCGTCTTGATCATGGGTGCCGAAGGCAAGGGCATGCGCCGGCTGACTCGCGATCATTGCGATTACCTGGTGCGTCTGCCGATGGCCGGTAGCGTCAGCAGCCTCAACGTGTCTGTCGCCACGGGCGTCTGCCTGTTCGAGGCCATGCGTCAGCGTCGCGCCAAGGCACCGAAGTAAGTCTGTTCGAGGCTAGGTCAGGGCGGCTCCAAAGCCCTGGTCTAGCCTGAGCCTGCTGTTCAAATAATCACCAATTGCCTTGCGCGGCCCAGGGCCCTTCTCTAGAATGGCGCCCCTTGCCGTGACGGCAGGCGCTTATGTGCCTTTCAGTTCGGCAAGACACACAGTGTCATTCACTCCTTGTCTGACCGCTTTTGGCGGCAGGCTACAACCCGTAAGGAGCATTTATGCGTCATTACGAAATCATCTTTCTGGTTCACCCGGACCAGAGCGAGCAAGTCGGCGGCATGGTTGAGCGTTACACCAAGCTGATCGAAGAAGACGGCGGCAAAATTCACCGCCTGGAAGATTGGGGCCGCCGTCAGCTGGCCTACGCAATCAACAATGTTCACAAGGCTCACTACGTGATGCTGAACGTTGAGTGCACCGGCAAGGCCCTGGCTGAGCTGGAAGACAACTTCCGTTACAACGATGCCGTGATCCGTAACCTGGTCATCCGTCGCGACGAAGCCGTAACCGGCCAGTCCGAGATGCTCAAGGCTGAGGAAAATCGTAGCGAGCGCCGCGAGCGTCGTGATCGTCCTGAAAGCGCTGACTCCGTCGATGGCGATGACAGTGACAACAGCGACAGCGATAACGCTGACGAGTAATCCACGGATCTATTGAGGAGCCACTCTCATGGCACGTTTCTTCCGTCGTCGTAAGTTCTGCCGTTTCACCGCTGAAGACGTGAAGGAGATCGATTACAAAGATCTCAACACTCTGAAAGCCTATGTGTCCGAAACCGGCAAAATCGTTCCTAGCCGTATCACCGGTACCAAGGCTCGTTATCAGCGTCAGCTGGCCACCGCTATCAAGCGCGCCCGCTTCCTGGCCCTGCTGGCCTACACCGACAGCCACGGCCGCTGAGACCGGACGGTCGACAAGAAGTAAGGGATAGATCGCATGCGCGCCTTAGCTGAGTTCATCATGCGCGGTCGCATGCAGGCCACTCTCGTAGTGGTGGGTTCTGCGGCGTTGCCGCTGCTGTTCTGGTTAAGTGCTGCCGCAGGTTGCCTGGTGCTGCTGCGGCGCGGTCTGAGCGATGCTGCTGGCATCCTGGTTTGGGCCCTGCTACCGGCTTTGGTCTGGTGGTATTTCGGCGAGCCGCGCACCTTGTTGGTGTTGCTCGGATCGCTGGGGCTGGCGTTGATGTTGCGCGCCGGCCAGTCCTGGACTCGGGTGTTGCTCTGCAGCGTGGCTTTAGGCCTGGTGTACGGCTTGGTCTTGGGTGCGGTGTTCCGCGAATTCATCGAGGCGCTGGTGGGAGAGTTGCAGAAACTCTTGCCGCAAGCGCTCGGTGAACTCCACCAGCAGTTATCGGTGGATGAGCGAGCGCATCTGGATGCCTTGCTGGCGCCTGTACTGATCGGACTTTTGGCAGCTGTGCTGCAGATCGTCAGCCTGCTATGCCTGATGCTTGGGCGTTATTGGCAGGCGGCGTTGTATAACCCCGGTGGTTTTGGCCGTGAATTCCGCGCGCTGCGACTGCCGTCAGCGCTGGCGATGTTGCTGCTGGTGAGCATGTTGCTGGGGCCCAATCTGGGCTCGCAGTTGGCGATGCTGACACCGTTGTGCAGTGTACCCTTGGCGTTCGCCGGGCTGGCCTTGCTGCATGGGCTGGTGGCTGAAGGGCGACTAGGCAAGTTCTGGCTGGTCGGGTTGTACGTAACCCTGCTGCTGTTTATGCAGTTGATCTATCCGTTACTCGTGGTATTGGCCATTGTCGACAGTCTGATTGATTTTCGCGGACGCCTGGCGCGCAAGAACGGCGCCGGCCCTGCGAACGGTGAAGGTTAAAAGTTAAGAGGTAAGACCCAAATGGAAGTCATCCTGCTGGAAAAAATCGCCAACCTGGGCAACCTGGGCGATAAAGTGAATGTTAAGGCCGGTTACGGTCGTAACTTCCTGCTGCCGTTCGGCAAAGCCACCGCCGCTACCGCTGCGAACGTTGCTGCGTTCGAAGTGCGTCGCGCCGAGCTGGAAAAGCTGGCTGCAGACAAGAAAGCTTCTGCCGAAGCTCGCGCCGCCCAACTGGCTGAGCTGGAGGTGACCATCACCGCCACCGCCGGTGACGAAGGCAAGCTGTTCGGTTCGATCGGTACTCACGACATCGCCGATGCCCTGACCGCCTCTGGCGTGGAAGTGGCGAAGAGCGAAGTTCGTCTGCCGAACGGTACTATCCGTCACGTTGGCGAGTTCGACGTTGCTGTGCACCTGCACTCCGACGTCGAAGCAACCGTCCGCGTTGTCGTGGTGGCTGCCTAAGCAACACCAATCGCCTGGCACCTCGAGTGCCGGGCGGTTAACATCGGGCACGGCCCCGCGTGAGCGGAGTCGTGCCTTTTGTCTTTCTGTACCCCTGATTCTGTGTGGCCATGAACGATATCTCCGCCCCCGAGCAGTACGATCTGCAAACCGCCGCCCTCAAGGTGCCGCCGCACTCCATCGAGGCCGAACAGGCCGTGCTCGGTGGTCTGATGCTCGACAACAACGCCTGGGAGCGGGTGTTGGACCAGGTGTCCGATGGTGACTTCTATCGGCATGACCACCGCTTGATCTTCCGCGCCATCGCCAAGCTGGCCGACCATAACCAGCCGTTCGACGTCGTGACCTTGTCCGAACAACTGGACAAGGAAGGGCAGACTGCCCAGACCGGCGGCCTCGCGTACCTCGGTGAATTGGCGAAGAACACCCCGTCGGTGGCCAACATCAAGGCCTATGCGCAGATCGTCCGTGAGCGGGCCACCCTGCGCCAGTTGATCGGCATCAGTAACGAGATCGCCGACAGCGCCTTCAACCCGCAGGGCCGGGCGGCGGCTGAGATTCTCGACGAGGCCGAGCGGCAGATCTTCCAGATCGCCGAAGCGCGCCCGAAAACCGGCGGCCCGGTCGGCGTCAACGCTCTGCTGACCAAGGCCATCGATCGTATCGATACCCTGTTCAATACCGGCGCCGGCATCACGGGCCTGTCCACCGGTTACACCGATCTCGATGACAAAACCAGCGGCCTGCAGCCGGCCGACTTGATCATAGTCGCCGGTCGTCCGTCGATGGGTAAAACCACCTTTGCCATGAACCTGGTGGAGAATGCCGTACTGCGTAGCGACAAGGCGGTGCTGGTGTACTCCCTGGAGATGCCCGGCGAATCGCTGATGATGCGGATGCTCTCCTCCTTGGGCCGCATCGATCAGACCAAGGTGCGTTCCGGCCAGCTGGACGACGACGATTGGCCGCGCCTGACCTCGGCCGTCAACCTGCTCAATGACCGCAAGCTGTTCATCGATGACACCGCCGGCATCAGCCCCTCGGAAATGCGCGCGCGTACCCGCCGGCTCGTCCGCGAGCATGGTGAGGTGGGTTTGATCATGATCGACTACCTGCAGCTGATGCAGATCCCGGGCTCCGGTGGCGACAACCGCACCAACGAGATTTCCGAGATCTCGCGCTCCTTGAAGGCCCTGGCCAAAGAGTTCAACTGCCCGGTAGTGGCCCTGTCGCAGCTCAACCGCTCGCTGGAGCAGCGGCCGAACAAGCGTCCGATAAACTCCGACTTGCGTGAGTCCGGTGCGATCGAGCAGGACGCCGACGTGATCATGTTCGTCTACCGCGACGAGGTGTATCACCCGGAGACCGAGCACAAGGGCATTGCCGAAATCATCATCGGCAAACAGCGGAACGGCCCGATCGGCTTTATCCGCCTGGCGTTTCTCGGCAAGTACACCCGCTTCGAGAACCTCGCCCCAGGTAGCTACAACTTCGACGACAACGAATAACCCGGCCGGGTAGGTCTCCCGCCAAACCTACTGCGCGCGGCACAGTCGGCGTCGAGCGGTTTGGCAGGCGGTTTACCTCAATAAAACGGGCGCCAGCGGTTAAACTGGGCGCCCGTTTTGTTTTAGGACGACGTCGCATGCGCCCGCTTGTTGCCACCATCGATCTGGCTGCCATTCGCCATAACTACGCGCTCGCCAAACGCTGCGCACCGGGGCGTGAGGCGTTTGCGGTGGTGAAGGCGAATGCCTATGGGCATGGCGTGCGCGAGGTGGTCGGCAGCCTGCCGGAGGCCGATGGCTTTGCGGTGGCCTGCCTGGAAGAGGCGGCCGAGGTGCGGCGGGTGAATGCCGAGGCGCGGGTCCTGTTGCTCGAGGGCTGCTTCGAGCCGGCGGAGTACCAGGCCGCTGCACAGCTGGCTCTGGATGTGGTGGTGCAGGGCGCGGAGCAGGCCGAGGCCTTGCTCGCCGCGCAGTTGCCGGGGCCGCTGAGTGTCTGGCTCAAGCTCGACAGCGGCATGCACCGGCTGGGTTTTACGGCGGATCGGCTGCGGCATTGGCATGGGCGTCTGGCTGGCGCGGCGCAGGTCGCCGAGCTCAATCTGCTCAGTCATTTCGCCTGTGCCGATGAGCGTGGTCATCCGCTCACCGAGCAACAGGTGGAGGCCTTCCTCGATCTACTCGACCTGGATTTCCAGCAGCGCTCGCTGGCGAACTCGGCGGCCATCCTGACCATCCCGGCGGCGCATATGGATTGGCTGCGGCCGGGCATCATGCTCTATGGCGCCACGCCTTTTGCCGAACTGACGGCCAAGGAGCTGGGTTTGCGCCCGGCCATGAGTCTCACCGCGCAACTGATCGGCCTGCGCGACGTCGCGGTTGGCGAGAGTGTCGGCTACGGTGCCGGCTGGGTCGCGCGGCGGCCTTCGCGGATCGGCACGGTCAGTTGCGGTTATGCCGACGGTTATCCGCGGCATGCGCCTTCCGGTACGCCGCTGGTGCTGCGCGGCCAGCGTGTGCCGTTGGCAGGGCGGGTGTCGATGGATATGTTGGCGGTCGATCTGACGGATTGTCCCGAGGCGCAGTTGGGCGATGCGGTCGAGTTGTGGGGCGCGCAGTTGCCGGTCGATGAGTTGGCCCAGGCCTGCGGCACTATCGGCTACGAGCTGCTGACCAAGGTCACCGCCCGCGTGCCGCGGCGTTACCACTTCTAGGGTGTGTAAATCGCACCCGACAGCAGCTCGCTCGGCGTCGTAGGCAGAGCATGGCAAGTCCTCAAAGCAGCCCGTTCGGCACCTTCAGCACATCCAGGTGCAGGCAAGCGTCAGTGCTCGGCTCGCCAGCGGCGCCACACAGGGCGAAGCCCGAGCGGCCGCGCGCCTTGGCCCGGTACAGTGCGCCGTCGGCGGCCTTGTACAGACTGGTGAACTGCTCACCATGGCGCGGGTAGAGCGCCACCCCGATGCTGATGGTCACCACCAGTTGCAGCGCGCCGTAGAGCACCGGTTGGGCCAGCTCGGCGAGCAGGCGTTCGGCGATCTCGCGAGCATGCTGTTCCGCCTCCGGCCCGCCGATCAGCACGGCGAACTCGTCGCCGCCCAGGCGCGCCACCATGTCGTTGCTGCGCACATGCTGGCTCAGGCGCTGGGCGATGGTGCGCAGCATCAGGTCGCCGGCGTCGTGGCCATGGTTGTCGTTGATCGGTTTGAAATGATCCAGGTCGATCAGCATCAGGGCCGCCGTCTCCGCGCGCCGTTGTGCATCGGCCAGCGCCACTTCGACGCGTTCGATCAGATAGCGGCGATTTGGTAGATCGGTCAGCGGGTCGTGGAAGGCCGCATGCTGCAACGCCTGCTCACGCTCGCACAGGTTCAGATTGGCCGCGGCCAGCTCGGCGGTGCGCAGGGCCACGGCCGTCTGCAGCTCGTCGGCGCTGGTCTGCATCTGGGTCAGGCGTGCGGTTTTCTCGCGGTCGGCCAGCTCCAGCGCGGCGGCTTTTTCCTGCTTGAGCATCTGGATGCGGTAGGCCAGGGCGAAGGAGAACAGGATCGACTCGGCGGCCACCGCCAGGGGGAACAGGTAGGCGGTGAAGTTGCCCGGCTGGATGATGCCGGCGGCACGCAGCAGCAGGATCACGGTGCTGGTGAGGATGGAGCCGTAGCCGAACAGGTAGAGGCGCGCCGGGAAGAAACCCTGGTACCAGCGGATGCTGGCGCTGATCAGGGCGGTGGGTACGGTCGCGATGGGGATCAGGGCGATCAGCAACGCGGCCTCGGCACGCAGACCGAGGGCGTTGATCAGCAGGGCCACCAGGTAGAGGGCGCAGCCGGCGCCGAGGAGGCGATGAGCCCAGGGCAGGCCGCGTTTGGTGTAGAGCAGTTCCTGGGTGAAACGGGTGACGAACAGGCCCCACAGCGAGGGTAGGGTGATGCGGTCGAGCCAGACGGGCACTGCGGCGTCCGGCCAGAGGTATTGGAAGCCATGCCCGGTCATGCTGAGGATGAACACCAGGCCGCCGGTCGTGGCCAGCACGTACCAGAGGTAGGCGCGGTCGCGCAGGGCTAGGAGGATGAACAGGTTGTACAGAAGGAGTGCGAGGATCACTCCGTAGATCAGGCCGAGGGCGAGGTTCTCGTGAGTCGCTTGCCGTTCCAGGTCGCTCAGTTGCCAGATGTTCAGCGGGAAGGAGTTGCCGGCTGGGTCGTAGCTGCGCAGGTAGAGCGTCAGCGGCTGCTCGCCGAGTTCGGGCAGGCGAAACAGCATGCGCCGATAGTCATGGTCGCGGCCGGCGGCATGGGCGACCCGCTCGCCGGCCTGGCGCTGGGTCCAGCCGCTACGGTCGTCCGGCAGATAAACGCGTAGATCGAGCAGGGTGACGGCGCCGACCGCCAGCCACCAGTCGCGCGGCGCGTCGCTGGCGCGCGCCAACTGCAGCTTGATCCACCAGGGGTGGCGGCTCTGGCCGACGCTGGTGCGCCCGGCGGCCGGCTGGAAGCGTTGCTGCACCGCCGGGTCGGTCATGTCGTCGATCGTCAGCTGGCCGCCGCTATCCTCCAGCAGCTCGATCTGTGCATTCAGCGACAAGCCGCTGCTGGCGCGTTCCAACACTATGGGGGCGGCACTGGCCCAGCCGCCGATGCCGGCCAGGCACAACAGGATGCTTAGGGAGATTAAACACCGCACCGCTCAGGCTCCATATACCCGGCTTCTATAGGGCCGGGCGGTATTATTTCCGGCCGAGTATAACCACAAGCCGTGCCTATGATCGTAAAGTGTCAGACAAACTCTTTCGCTTCTGTGGGCGCGGCTAAGGCCCAGCGCCACGGTCGGATTTGGTTAAAATTTGTGCTATATTCCGCGCCCGCGATTTTCCTCTTGAACGCCATCGGTCACCGACATGCACGCAGCCAAGCCGTTATTCGACTATCCCAAGTACTGGGCCGAATGTTTCGGGCCCGCACCCTTCCTGCCGATGAGCCGGGAAGAGATGGATCAGCTTGGCTGGGATTCCTGCGACATCATCATCGTCACCGGCGATGCCTACGTCGATCACCCGTCCTTCGGCATGGCCATCATCGGCCGTCTGCTGGAGGCCCAGGGCTTCCGGGTCGGCATCATCGCGCAGCCCGATTGGACCAGCAAAAACGACTTCATGAAGCTCGGCGAGCCGAACCTGTTCTTCGGCGTCGCGGCCGGCAACATGGATTCGATGATCAACCGCTATACCGCCGACAAGAAGATCCGCTCGGACGACGCCTACACCCCGGGCGGTCTGGCCGGTAAGCGCCCGGACCGCGCCAGCCTGGTGTACAGCCAGCGCTGCAAGGAAGCCTACAAGCACGTACCCATCGTATTGGGTGGGATCGAGGCCTCGCTGCGGCGCATCGCCCATTACGATTACTGGCAGGACAAGGTTCGCCATTCGATCCTGATCGACGCCTGCGCCGACATTCTGCTGTACGGCAACGCCGAGCGCGCCATAGTCGAGGTCGCCCAGCGCCTGTCCTACGGCCAGAAGATCGAAGAGATCACCGATATCCGCGGCACCGCCTTTATCCGTCGGGATACCCCGCAAGGCTGGTTCGAGATCGACTCCACCCGCATCGACCGGCCGGGCAAGGTCGACAAGATCATCAACCCCTACGTCAACACCCAGGACACCCAGGCCTGCGCCATCGAGCAGGACAAGGGCCCGGCGGATGACCCGCAGGAAGCCAAGGTCGTGCAGCTGCTGCCGAACCCCCGGCTGACCCGCGACAAGACGGTGATCCGCCTGCCGTCCTTCGAGAAGGTCCGCGGCGATTCGGTGCTGTACGCCCACGCCAACCGCGTGTTGCACCTGGAAACCAACCCGGGCAACGCCCGTGCGCTGGTGCAGAAGCATGGCGAGGTGGATGTCTGGTTCAATCCGCCACCCATCCCGATGACCACCGACGAGATGGACTACGTGTTCGGCATGCCCTATGCGCGCATTCCGCACCCGGCGTACGGCAAGGAGAAAATTCCGGCCTACGACATGATCCGTTTCTCGGTGAACATCATGCGTGGCTGCTTCGGCGGCTGTACCTTCTGCTCGATCACCGAGCACGAAGGCCGAATCATCCAGAACCGTTCGCAAGAGTCGATCATCCGCGAGATCGAGGAGATCCGCGACAAGGTCCCAGGCTTCACCGGCGTGATTTCCGACCTCGGCGGACCGACCGCGAACATGTACCGCATCGCCTGCAAGAGCCCGGAGATCGAGTCCGCCTGCCGCAAGCCTTCGTGCGTGTTCCCGGGCATCTGCGAGAACCTGAATACCGACCACTCGTCGTTGATCCAGCTGTATCGCAGCGCCCGCGCACTGCCGGGCGTGAAGAAGATCCTGATCGCCTCGGGCCTGCGTTACGACCTGGCGGTCGAGTCGCCGGAGTATGTCAAAGAGCTGGTCACCCACCACGTCGGTGGCTACCTGAAGATCGCCCCGGAGCACACCGAGGAGGGTCCGCTCAACAAGATGATGAAGCCGGGCATCGGCAGCTATGACAAGTTCAAGCGGATGTTCGAGAAGTACTCGAAAGAGGCGGGCAAGGAGCAGTACCTGATCCCCTATTTCATCGCCGCGCACCCGGGTACCACCGACGAGGACATGATGAACCTCGCCCTGTGGCTCAAGAGCAGCGGCTTCCGGGCCGATCAGGTGCAGGCCTTTTACCCCTCGCCGATGGCCACCGCCACCGCCATGTACCACTCCGGCAAGAACCCGCTGCGTAAGGTCACCTATAAGAGTGACACGGTGAATATCGTCAAGAGTGAGCAGCAGCGCCGCCTGCATAAGGCCTTCCTGCGCTACCACGACCCGAAGGGCTGGCCGCTGCTACGTGAGGCGCTGACCCGCATGGGCCGTGCCGACCTGATCGGCCCGGGCAAGAACCAGCTGATCCCGCTGCATCAGCCGGCCACCGACAGCTACCAGAGCGCACGGCGCAAGAACTCCACCCCGGCCGGCAGCCACAAGGTCGGTAAGACCCAGACGCTGTTGACCCAGCACACCGGCTTACCCCCGCGCGGCAGTGACGGCAGCAACCCCTGGGACAAGCGCGAGGCCGCCAAGGCTGCCGCTTTCGCCAAGGGCAAGGAAGAAGCCAAGGCCCGTGCCGATGCGAGCAAGGGTAAAGGCAAGAAGCCAGTGAAGCGGCCCGTAGTGCCGCGTTAATTCGCCGCGATCAGCAAAACGCCAGCCTTAGGGCTGGCGTTTTGCATTGAGCGCTTCGCATTTTGAGTTGCGCGAGAGCGGCGCAGAAGGGTTGTTGACGGTCGTGCGCGGGAGAATTGCAGGGTATCGGGCCTGGGGCTGGCACGGGGATTAGGCGTTAGGGGCTTCGTCTGTCGGCGCTTGATCGGCAGTTTCGTCGGCGGACGACTCGGCTTGCTCCAGTTGTGCCTGTTCGGCCTGAGCGGCGTTTTTACGCTGCAGTTTTTCCTCTTTCTTCTGCTCTTTGGCGAGATCGCGCTGACGCTTGGCGAAGGAATAATTAGGTTTGGCCATTGGTGATCCTCTCTCGTGGGGCGATGTTGGATGGATTATGCCAGTGAGTCCTTCGACTTTGGGTTGTTCTCGACGATTCGCCCCGATTTAAACGCGATTATCCGCGCAAAAGTCCCTGAACGCTCCGGCTAGCGCACCTCGGCAGCCAGACCCGGGCTCCGGCGCCGCTGGATTTGCCAGGGTTTAGCCTTGCGCAGTCCGGCCAGCGGCCCAGCAACCGCTCTGCGGCCTTATCCGCGGCGCCTAAGTTTCCAGCCAGCCGGCGTTTGGCGTGCTAGCGTTTTTGAGTCATTCCCCAGCACTAGGCGCATAACCATGGACGAAACAACGATCGTTAATGTGGGTACGGAAAAAATCAATTCGCTGGTCAATCTGGCTTCGCAGTACGGCGCGGCGTTTGCCATCAAGATTCTCTCGGCGGTTGCATTTTGGGTGATCGGCCGCTGGCTGATCGGTTTCGCCGTCGGTCTGGTGCAGAAGTCATTGGGCCGGCAGAAGGTCGACCCGACCGTGCTGCGCTATGTCGGCTCCTTTATCACCGTGACGCTGAACATCATCTTGGTGATCGGTATCCTCGGTTTCTTCGGGGTGCAGACCACGACCTTCGCGGCGTTGCTGGCGGCGGTCGGGCTGGCCATCGGTATGGCCTGGTCTGGGCTGTTGGCGAACCTGGCGGCGGGCGGTTTTATCATCGTGCTGCGGCCGTTCAAGGTTGGCGATTTCATTAGCGCCGGCGGCGTGACCGGCACCGTGGTCGAAATCGGCCTGTTTGTCACCGCGATCAACACCCCGGACAACGTGTTGACCCTGGTCGGCAATAACAAGATCTTCTCCGACAACATCCAGAACTACTCCCATAACTCCTTCCGCCGGGTGGAGTTGAAGGCGCAGCTGTCGGGTGCGGCGGACTATCCGGCGGCCATCGCGCTGCTGAAAGGCCGTATCGCCGCGATCCCCAACGTCCTGGCCGAGCCTGCGGTGGATGTCGAGATCCTCGAGTTCAACCTGCTCGGTCCGGTGCTGGCGGTACGTCCGTATTGCCATAACGACCAGTACTGGCAGGTGTATTTCGACACCAACAAAACGATCAAAGATGCCCTCGGCGAAGGCGGCTTCCCGGCGCCAATGCCGGCGCAGACGGTGATCATGCAGCAAGCGAGCTAGCTGCGACTGGGCCGGCAGTGGCGCTGCCTGGATTGGGTACGGCGCAATTAAACGGAGGAGCTTGCGCCGTATGCCGGGCGAGGGGTTATTGCGGTGATTCGGGGAAGCTCTGATCCGAGATAATCAGGCCTTTGACCAGGGTTCTAACCTGCTTATCCAACTGTTGAAACTGACCCAGTCGAGACGCTTCGAACTCGTAAGTAAGGGCTAGATCCTTATCCAGCATGCTGTTGGCCCGGCACCATCTGAACGCGGCTTGCGGGTCGATGTCGCAGACCATGTAGAGCAACTCCGCAGTCTGCCCAGGATTGGCAATCAGCAGCTGTTGGTCGCTCCAGGCCGAGCCTTGTGCCGGTGGCGGGGCGCTGCGGAAGATGCGAAAGCTACTCGCGGCATTGCTTACTTCTTCGGTGAAGATAGTGCCGGTCTCGTAGTTCAGGCCTCTTTCCACGGGCGTGTTGCCACAGAAACCGCCCAGGCAGTCAGGCTGATTCGAGTCGAGCCTTAGGCTCAGTGTGATTTTGACCCGTTGTTTTAACGGGTGTCTGGCAGCCTGCGTTCCCCGCGGGCTCGCGCCGCCCGCATTGAGCTGCTGCATCCATAGGCTCAGCGGCGCCAGGTCCGGGCCGCCGGCATCGAACTCGATGTCGTGCTGCGGCTGCTCGTGGATGTAGGGAGTCCAGTTCAGGTAGGCGCGCGGTATGTCCAGCTGGACTATTCGTCGCGCACTGCCTTCAGGCGCCGCGCTGAACTCACGGCCCTTGGCCGTGCCGGTCGAGAGTGTGATGTGCACGCGTTCGAGGTTGGCCGAGCGTGGGGCCAGAGGGCAGCCAGGTGGGTAGACGGAGCAGGCGAAGTCGCCATAGCCAGACCACAGGAGCTTCACCGCAGGCCAGGCCAGCAGGGCGACTAGCAGCACGCCGCTGCCTAGCAGGAGGTTCCTCTTACTCATGGCCTGCAACCCCTCTGAACCGTCCATCCTCGACTAGGCGCCTGCCTCGGCTCGGCTTGGGAATGCCCACAGAGTAATGGCTGCGGTGTCGGCGACCAAGCGTTAGGCGGGGTGTCGTTCATCCGGGCAGGCACCACTGGCGCCGCAGGCATAGGCGGCGAGCAGGCTGCGCATCAAGTCGGTGAGGGGCATGTGGGTTTCTCCAAACAGGTGGGCTTCTACAAAATAGTAGCGCTGCCGCCATGCTAAGGCTGCAGATGGGCTTAACGCCTGTTGATTGGCTCAATGGCGGCGATAGCTCCGTAGGGCGGCCTCGGGAGCGCAGCGAACAGCCCGCCATTGCTGATTGGGCGGCTGGCGTACTGCTTCGCGAGTACGCCCTACAGTCAGCGAGCGCTGCGCGAATCGGTCATCTTGAAGATGCCCTGGGCATTGCTGCTGTCGAAATGCAGGTCGAGCTGCCCCGTCTCGTCGTCGATCTCGCGTTGAATGAATTCGACGAAGGAGCCCGGTACTTCACGCTGGACGCGTTGGCCGGCGGCGTCGAGAAAAGTCCGCTGTACCTGCACCGCCTTGTAGGCGGTTTGCATGACCCGGCGAGAGCTGGAGACTTCGATGCTGTCCTTCATCGGTCGGCCTTTGGCCCTTTGCTCTGCGACCACCCGTTCGAGATCGCCGACCCGGTCGGTGAGGTGGTTGAAGCGATTGCCTTCGGTGGCGATCCAGGCCATTTCCGCGCTTTCCCTGAGCAGCAGTCGATAGTCGCTTTCCCGCACCACGGCATGCTGGCAGTCGAAGGCCAAATACAGCGCCGGCAGCAGGGTCTGTGCTTGTTCCTGGCTGCAGTGGCGAGTCAGCCGCAGGCCTTTGAGTATGCTTAGATGCTCCGCTTGCAGCGGGTCGCGGCTGCTCTCGACGACGCGGCTGACCGCTTGCTGGAAGGCTTCGCCGAAGCGCCCCGGATGCAGCTCGGAGACGAAGAACTGGGCGATATCCGCCGGCAGGTCCTGCTGGCGATAGGCATAGCCGGTCATGTTCAGCTTGGTCAGCGGGTAGGTGCGCACATCGGTAAAGCCCAGCGGCTCCAGCAAGCGGGTGAAGGCCTGGCGACCGCGTGGCAAGTCCCCGTTCTCCGGCCAGTCGACGGTGCGGATAGCGCCGTGGTCGAAGCTCACCTTGCGGCCTTGCATAAGCTGTTCTTCTACATAAATTCGTCCGGCTGGCACTGCCTCCACCAGTTTGTGGAACAGGCAGAGGTTAAGCGCCTCGGCCAGCCAGGCGCGGTGCAGGCTTTGCTCGCTGTTGGCGAAGCCTTGCAACCCTTCGGGGATTTCGACGTGGGCGAAGACCCAGTCGGCGGCAGGTTGGCCAATGACCGAGGCGACTAGGTTAAGCAGGCGTGTGGAGGTGGGCATGGTGTCGGCGGCTCTGACGGTGAAGGCGAGCCTGTATAAAAGCCGGCCCAGGCGCGGGTCGCAAGTGAAAAAAAATGCCGGGTTCATTCCATTTATTCTTGTTGGCCGCTGCGGTCTTCGTGCGCCAGCGAGCAGCCGGCAGCCGTCGGCAGGGTAACGCCGCCTACAGCTCTGGCGGCACCTCGAGGTGTTCGAGTATCCAGCGCACAAAGTCGCGCACCTTCGGCACCTCGGCGGCCTGTTCGGCATAGGCCAGGTAGTAGGCATTGCTGCTCGCCAGGCTGTGCTGCCAAGGGATCACCAGCTTGCCTTCGGCCAGCTCTTCCTCCACCAGGAACCGCGGCAACAGCGCGACGCCGCAGCCGACCTGGGCGGCGCGGATGCACATGTAGAAGGTGTCGAAGCGTGGCCCATGATAGCTGTGTTCGGTATGCCGATCCTGGCTCTGGAACCACTCGTGCCAGGCCTCCGGGCGGGTCGCGTTTTGCAGCAGCACCAGTTCGGTCAACTGGGTCGGATCGCTGAAAGGTTCGGCCGGCAAGGCGCTGGGCGCGCAGACCGGGACCATTTCCTCGCCGAACAATCTGATGCACTCGGCCCCGGGTCGCGCGCTCTGGCCGTAGAAGAAGGCCACGTCGCTGCGGCCTTGCGCCAGATCGTCGGGTTCCAGCTCATTGCGCACATCCAGATGGATATTCGGATGCCGCAGGCGCCAGCCCTTGAGTCGCGGGATCAGCCAGCGCGAGCCGAAGGTCGGCAGCGTGGAAACCCGCAGCACCTCGGTCTCGCCGCCGTAGGAGCGCAGGTAATGCGTGGACATCTCCACCTGGGTGAGGATCTTGCGCACCTCGACCAGGTACAGCGAGCCGGCGGGCGTCAGTTGCAGGCTGCGGCGCACGCGGCGAAACAGCAAATGCTGAACCAGTTCCTCGAGTTGCGCGACCTGCTTGCTCACGGCGCTCTGGGTCAGGCTCAGTTCTTCCGCGGCGCGGGTGAAACTCAGGTGCCGCGCCACGGCTTCGAAGCATTGCAGGGCGGTCAGTGAGGGCATATGGCGCTTGAGCATGGCGAGCCTCATTGGATTGGGGAAGGTTTAAGCATGACTAAACGGAATGATATACGGAGTAAAGGTCGTTTGTTGGCGCGCAACAGTCCAGCTATTACTGCTGTCATTGCTTGCCATTCCTCAATCACTTCAGGTGCAGAACTCATGGTTGCCTCATTGCTCGATAAGTTGGGCGTCGACCCGCAGCGTTATCAACAGGGCGGTCATGCCGTCCACACACCCATAGACGGCAGCCAGATCGGCACGGTGCAGCTGCAGAGTGGCGCCGAAGTCGAGCAGCAGATCGGCCGCGCCGAGCAGGCATTCCAGGCCTGGCGCAAGGTGCCGGCACCGCGTCGCGGCGAGCTGATCCGCTTGTTCGGTGAAGCGCTGCGCCAGCACAAGGCCGAACTCGGCGAGCTGGTGTCCTGGGAGGCCGGCAAGATCACCCAGGAAGGTCTGGGCGAGGTGCAGGAGATGATCGACATCTGCGACTTCGCCGTCGGCTTGTCGCGCCAGCTCTACGGTCTGACCATCGCCTCCGAGCGCCCCGGCCACCATATGCGCGAGACCTGGCACCCGCTTGGCGTAGTCGGAGTGATCAGCGCCTTCAATTTCCCGGTCGCGGTATGGGCCTGGAATACCACGCTGGCGCTGGTCTGTGGCAACTCGGTGGTGTGGAAGCCCTCGGAAAAGACGCCGCTGACGGCACTGGCCTGCCAGGCGCTGTTCGATGGCGTGGCCAAGCAATTCAGTGAGGCGCCGGCTTATCTCAGCCAAGTCATGATCGGTGCGCGGGAGGCGGGCGCGGCCTTGGTGGACGATCCGCGCGTGGCGCTGATCAGTGCCACCGGTAGCACCCGCATGGGCCGTGAAGTGGCGCCGAAAGTGGCGGCCCGTTTCGCCCGCTCGATTCTCGAGCTGGGCGGCAACAACGCGATGATCCTGGCGCCAAGCGCCGATCTCGATCTGGCGGTACGCGGCATCCTGTTCAGCGCCATCGGCACGGCCGGGCAGCGTTGCACCACGCTGCGGCGCCTGATCGCCCATGAGTCGGTCAAAGACGAGATCGTCAGCCGCTTGCAGACCGCTTACGCCAAGGTGCGTATCGGTCACCCGCTGGAAGGCAACCTGGTCGGCCCGCTGATCGACAAGCACGGCTTCGACAGCATGCAGGACGCGCTGGAGCAGGCGTCGAGCGAGGGCGGCAAGGTCTTCGGCGGCACCCGGCAATTGGCCGAGCAATTCCCCGACGCCTATTACGTGGCGCCGGCCATAGTCGAAATGCCGGAGCAGAGCGAAGTGGTCTGCACTGAAACCTTCGCGCCGATTCTCTACGTGATCGGCTACCGCGATTTCAACGAAGCGCTGCGCTTGAACAACGCCGTACCCCAGGGGCTGTCCTCCTGCATCTTCACCACCGACGTGCGTGAGGCGGAGCTGTTTATGTCGGCGCTCGGCAGCGATTGCGGCATCGCCAACGTCAACATCGGCCCCAGCGGCGCGGAGATTGGCGGCGCCTTCGGCGGCGAGAAGGAAACCGGTGGCGGTCGTGAGTCCGGCTCGGATGCCTGGCGCGCCTATATGCGCCGGCAGACCAATACGGTCAACTACTCCCACGAACTGCCGTTGGCCCAAGGTATTAGCTTTGATTGAGTTGCGACGCTGTTCGAGTTGCCTGCGTAAGTGTGGCTAACGCCGCGCCTACAGGAACTATGTCGATAAGGATTCGGGAATGACGCTGCGCCAAGAATGCCTGTGGGAACAACTGACGCCCGAGCGGCCAACAGCCAACGCCCTGAGCGGCGAGCTGAAGGTCGATGTCTGCGTGATTGGCGCCGGCATCACCGGGCTGTCCGCCGCGCTGCACCTGCTCGAACAAGGTAAAAGCGTGTGCGTGCTGGAGGCTCACGAAACCGGGCATGGCGGCTCGGGGCGCAACGTCGGGCTGGTCAACGCCGGCATGTGGATCGCGCCGGACGAGGTCGAATCCGGGCTGGGTCAGGCGGTCGGCAGCAAGCTGGTGGCGACCATGGGGGCGGCACCGGCACTGGTGTTTTCGCTGATCGACAAATACGCCATCGACTGCCAGGCACGCCGCGAAGGCACCCTGCACATGGCGCATAACGCGCGCGGTCTGGCCGATCTGCAAAGCCGTTGCGGGCAGTGGCAGCGTCGCGGTGCGCCGGTGGAGATGTTGACCGGCGCGGCGTGCAGCGAAGCGACAGGTACCCGGCGGATTGCGGCGGCCCTGCTCGATCGGCGCGCCGGCACGCTCAATCCGATGGCGTACACCAGCGGCCTGGCGAGGGCGGTAACCCAGCTGGGCGGCAAGTTGTTCCATCATTCGCCGGTCACCCGCCTGGAGCGTCAAGGCTCGACCTGGTGCGTGATCACCGAGCGCGGCGCGGTCAATGCCGAGCAGGTGGTGATCGCCTCGAATGCCTACACCGAAGGCGAGTGGAGCGAACTGCGGCGCAATTTCTTTCCCGGTTTCTACTATCAGGTCGCCTCCGCGCCACTCAACAGCGAAGCGGCCGCGCGCATCCTGCCGGGCGGCCAAGGGTCCTGGGATACTCGGCAAGTGCTCAGCAGTATTCGCCGGGATGCCGCGGGCCGTCTGCTGCTGGGCAGCCTCGGCAGTGGTACGAGTAAACCGGCCTGGTTCCTGCGGGCCTGGGCCGATCGGATCCAGCAGCATTACTTTCCCGAGCTGGGACGCGTGGACTGGGAAAGCACCTGGACCGGCACCATCGCCTTCACGCCCGATCACCTGATGCGCCTGTTCGAGCCGGCGCCGGGCCTGGTCGCGGTGACCGGTTACAACGGTCGCGGGGTCACCACCGGCAGTGTGGTGGGCAAGGCCTTCGCCGATTACCTGGTGAGTGGGGATGCGCAAGCGTTACCTATGCCGTTACAGCCCATGCGGAGCGTTACCGCGGCCGGCCTGCGCAGTTGTTTGTATGAGGCGGGCTTCTCGCTGTATCACGCGGGGCAATGTTTGCGTGTCGTTATTTGAATGCTGGAGGTCGTTTTTGCGGTGATCATTCCGGGGCATCTGTGCGGCACTGAGGCCGGTGTTTTGGGGGCTGGGGTTTACGCGGATTTGGCTCGAACCACGGCGGGATTTTCACGGTTTTTCGGGCGGTTCGCCGCAGTGCGCGGGACAGTGGATTGCGCACCAGGCATGTGCAAATATCAGCCCTCTGTCTATTGTTACTTATCGTATTGACGGATTGCGCCGATGCTGCGTCAAGAGATGTTTTAGGCTTCCTGTTTTATTTGAGTAAGTATCTGATTTAAAACACTTAATATGAGGTAAGCAGCGCACAAAAAAGACGTTAAGGGCGATCTCAAAATATAAAAAATAATGGCACGCCACTTGCTCTCGTTATTCCCCGAAGTACGAGCGCAACTCAAACCCCTCAGGAGCAAAACTCCATGTCGCAGAAGATTTTCAGAAAAGGCTTTCTGGCTCTCGCAGTTACCACTGCATTAGGAATCTCTGCCGTCGCACAGGCGGACGTAACAATCGGTGTAGCTGGCCCTCACACAGGCGCCAACGCATCCTTCGGTGAACAATATTGGCGCGGTGCTTCCCAAGCGGCGGAAGACATCAACGCTGCCGGTGGCATCAATGGGGAAAAGATCAAGCTGGTCAAGGCCGATGACGCCTGTGAGCCGAAACAGGCCGTGGCCGTGGCCAACCGCCTGGTGGATCAGGACAAGGTGCTGGCCGTGGTCGGCCACTTCTGCTCCTCCTCGACCATCCCGGCTTCCGAGGTGTACGACGAGGCGGGCGTGCTCGCCATGACTCCCGGCTCGACCAACCCGGTGGTCACCGAGCGTGGCCTGTCCGGCATGTTCCGCATGTGCGGGCGTGACGACCAGCAGGGCATAGTCGCCGGCAACTATATAGTCGATACGCTGAAGGCGAAGAAGGTCGCCATCCTTCACGACAAGGACACCTACGGACAGGGGCTGGCCGATGCGACCAAGGCCCAGCTGGCCAAGCGCGGCGTGAAGGAAGTGCTCTATGAGGGCCTGACCCGCGGCGAGAAAGACTTCAACGCGCTGGTCACCAAGCTGCGCGCCTCCGGCGCCGAAGTGGTCTACTTCGGCGGCCTACACCCGGAGGCCGGCCCGCTGGTGCGGCAGATGCGCGAGCAGGGCCTGACCGCCGTCTTCCTCTCCGGCGACGGCATAGTCACCGACGAACTGGTCACCACCGCCGGCGGGCCGCAGTACACCAAGGGCGTGCTGATGACCTTCGGCGCCGACCCGCGGAAGATTCCGGACGGCCAGCCGGTGATCGAGAAGTTCCGTGCCGGCGGCTTCGAGCCGGAAGGCTACACCCTGTATGCCTACGCCACGTTGCAGGCATTGGCGGCGGGCTTCAATGGCGCCGGCGCTAACGATGCGGCCAAGGCCGGCGAGTGGCTGAAAGGCCATCCGGTGCAGACCGTGCTGGGCAAGAAGGAATGGGACCAGAAGGGCGACCTGAAGGTCTCCGACTACGTGGTCTACGAGTGGGACGCGCAGGGCAAATACCACCAGCAGTAAGCTCTAGGAGCCTGTCGGACTTAGGACTGTCCTACTGCGAAAGCCTGGATATTGGCCCGTTTTTTCACTCAGCCTCGTTAAAGAGAATGGCTATTCGCCTCGGCTGAGTGAAAAAACAGTCTCAATCCCAGACTTTCTCGCTACGGACGCCTAAGCCCGACAGGTTCCTGGCTCGGCTAACCGCTCAGATGCTACCCGCGCCTGAGCGGTTGGTGCCTTCCGGGAACTGCTGAGTCGTCAACCGCGCTCACCGCCGCATTCAGTGCCGAGGTTGTTCAGCAGTACCCGTCTGATTTCACTTGAGGAGACCGGCCGAACCCCAGGCCGGTTGCCCCAACAGACGAGACTGAGTCAATGGACGGTATTTTCCTGCAGCAAATGATCAACGGGCTGACCCTCGGGTCGGTCTACGGCCTGATCGCCATCGGCTACACCATGGTTTACGGCATCATCGGCATGATCAACTTCGCCCATGGCGAGGTGTACATGATCTCCGCCTACCTCTCGGCCATCACCCTGGCGCTCTTGGCCTACTTCGGCCTGGAATCCTTTCCGCTGCTGATCCTCGGCACACTGCTGTTCACCATTCTGGTGACCGCCGTGTACGGCTGGGTGATCGAGCGCATCGCCTATAAACCGCTGCGCAACTCGACCCGGTTGGCCCCGCTGATCAGCGCCATCGGCATGTCGCTGATCCTGCAGAACTACGTGCAGATCAGCCAGGGCGCACGCCAGCAAGGCGTGCCCACGCTGCTCGACGGCGCGCTGAAGCTGAGCATCGGTGAGGGCTATGTGCAGCTGACCTATACCAAGGTCTTCATCCTGATCGCCTCCTTCCTCGGCATGGGCGTGCTGACCTATGTGATCCAGCACACCAAGCTCGGGCGGATGTGCCGGGCGACCCAACAGGACCGCAAGATGGCCTCGATCCTCGGCATCAATACCGACCGGGTGATCTCCTACGTGTTCGTCATCGGCGCCGCCATGGCCGCGTTGGCCGGCGTGCTGATCACCATGAACTACGGCACCTTCGACTTCTATGCCGGCTTCATCATCGGCATCAAGGCGTTCACCGCCGCCGTGCTCGGCGGCATCGGCTCGCTGCCCGGCGCGATGCTCGGCGGCATCATTCTCGGCGTGGCCGAGGCGCAGTTCTCCGGCATGGTCAACACCGACTACAAGGACGTGTTCTCCTTCTCCTTGTTGGTGCTGATTCTGATTTTTCGACCACAAGGGCTACTCGGTCGCCCACACGTGGCAAAGGTGTAAGCATGTCCGCAGCCATTCATAGCAAGTCTCTGGACCTCAAGAAGAGTCTGGTCGATGCGATTCTCGCCGGGTTGATCGCGCTGATCGTATTCGGCCCGATCGTCGGGGTAGTGCTCGACGGCTACAACTTCAATCTGCAGTTCGCGCGGGTCGGCTGGATCATCGCGGCGGTGGTGCTCGGCCGTTTCGCCATCAGCCTGTTCATGCAAACCAGCAAAGGCCTGGCCATCGCCGAGACCTTCGAAACCACCGGTTCGGGTGTGCATGTGCTGGCGCCGGATTACAAGACCCGCCTGCGCTGGATCATCCCGCTGGTCATAGTCCTGGCGGTGATCTTTCCCTTCTTCGCCAGCAAGTACCTGCTGACGGTGGTGATCCTCGGCCTGATCTACGTGCTGCTCGGCCTCGGCCTGAACATAGTGGTCGGTCTGGCCGGGCTGCTCGACCTCGGTTACGTGGCGTTCTACGCCATCGGCGCTTACGGGCTGGCGCTGGGCTATGAGTACCTCGGCCTGGGCTTCTGGACGGTGCTGCCGCTGGGGGCGCTGATGGCGGCGCTGGCCGGGGCGTTACTGGGGTTTCCGGTGCTGCGCATGCACGGCGACTACCTGGCCATAGTCACGCTCGGCTTCGGTGAAATCATCCGCCTGATCCTCAACAACTGGCTGTCCTTCACCGGCGGCCCGAATGGCATGCCGGCGCCGTCGCCGACCTTCTTCGGCCTGGAGTTCGCCCGTCGGGCCAAGGATGGCGGGGTGCCGTTCCATGAGTTCTTCGGCCTCGCCTATAACCCCAACATCAAGTTCCTGTTCATCTACGTTGTGCTGTTCCTAGTGGTGATGCTGGTGCTCTACATCAAGCACCGCCTCACTCGGATGCCGGTCGGCCGCGCCTGGGAAGCGCTGCGCGAGGATGAGATCGCCTGCCGCGCCATGGGCCTGAACCATGTGCTGGTGAAGCTCTCGGCCTTCATGCTCGGTGCCTCCACTGCCGGCCTGGCCGGGGTGTTCTTCGCCACCTATCAAGGCTTCGTCAACCCGTCGTCGTTCAACTTCTTCGAGTCGGCGATGGTGCTCGCCATCGTCGTACTCGGCGGCATGGGCTCGACCGTGGGGGTGGTGATCGCCGCCTTCGTGCTGACGGTGGCGCCGGAGTTGCTGCGCACCTTCGCCGAATACCGGGTGCTGCTGCTGGGCCTGCTGATGGTGCTGATGATGATCTGGCGTCCGCGTGGCTTGATCCGGATCAGCCGCAGTGGCTTCGTTCCGCGTAAGGGAGTAGCGCCATGAGCGACGAAATCGTCCTGTCCGTGGACCGCCTGATGATGCACTTCGGTGGGATCAAGGCGCTCAACGATGTCAGCCTGAAGATCAAGCGCAACAGCATCTCGGCCCTGATCGGCCCCAACGGCGCTGGCAAGACCACGGTGTTCAACTGCCTGACCGGCTTCTACAAAGCCACCGGCGGCAGCATCAAGATGCAGGCCCGTGGCGCCACCACCGACGTGATCAAGGTGCTCGGTGAGCCCTTCCGGGCGACGGACTTCATCTCCCTGAAAACCCTCGGCAGCCGGCTCTTCTACAAGATGTTCGGCGGCACCCATCTGGTCAACCGCTCGGGGCTGGCACGGACCTTCCAGAACATTCGCCTGTTCCGGGAAATGTCGGTGATCGAGAACCTGCTGGTGGCGCAGCACATGTGGATCAACCACAACATGCTCGCCGGGATCTTCAATACCAAGGGGTTTCGCAAGGCCGAAGAGGCGGCGCTGAACCACGCCTTCTACTGGCTGGAAGTGGTCGAGCTGGTGGACTGCGCCAACCGCCTGGCCGGTGAACTGTCCTACGGCCAGCAACGCCGCCTGGAAATCGCCCGGGCCATGTGCACGCGGCCGCAGATCATCTGCCTGGACGAACCGGCGGCCGGCCTCAACCCGGCCGAGACCGAAGCGCTCAGCCGCATCATCCGGCTGCTGCGCGACGAACACGATCTCACCGTGGTCTTGATCGAGCACGACATGGGCATGGTCATGAGCATTTCCGATCACATAGTGGTGCTCGACCATGGCGAGGTGATTGCCGAAGGGCCGCCCCAGGCGATCCGCCACGATCCCAAGGTGATCGCCGCCTATCTGGGCGCGGACGAGGAGGAGCTGGTATGACTGCGCCACTTCTCGAACTGAAAGCCATCGATGTGTACTACGGCCCGATCCAGGCGCTCAAGCAGGTGTCGCTGCATATCAACGAAGGTGAGACGGTCAGCCTGGGCTGGGTGGACTCCTCCAACGGCGTGGGCAAGGAGGCGGCGGCATGAGCGCACCCATTCTCGAACTAAAAGCCATAGACGTGTTCTACGGCCCGATCCAGGCGTTGAAGCAGGTGTCGCTGCATATCAACGAAGGTGAGACGGTCAGCCTGATCGGCTCCAACGGCGCGGGTAAATCCACCCTGCTGATGTCGATCTTCGGCCAGCCGCGGGCGGCGGCCGGGCAGATCATCTATCGCGGCACGGACATCACCCACAAGTCGTCGCACTACGTCGCCTCCAACGGCGTGGCGCAGTCACCGGAAGGGCGGCGGGTTTTCCCCGACATGAGCGTCGAGGAAAACCTGCTGATGGGCACCATCCCAATCGGCGACGAGCATGCGGATGAGGATATGCAACGCATGTTCGATCTGTTCCCGGTGCTCAAGGAGCGGCGCAATCAGCGGGCGATGACCATGTCCGGCGGTGAACAGCAGATGCTCGCCATCGCCCGGGCGTTGATGAGTCGGCCCAAGCTGCTGCTGCTCGACGAGCCGAGCCTGGGCCTGGCGCCGATCGTGGTGAAGCAGATCTTCCAGACCCTGCGCGAACTGGCCAAGACCGGCATGACCATCTTCCTGGTGGAGCAGAACGCCAACCATGCGCTGCGGCTTTCCGATCGAGGCTACGTGATGGTCAACGGCGAGATTCGCCTGACCGGCACGGGGCAGGAACTGCTGGTCAATCAGGAAGTGCGTAACGCCTACCTCGGCGGGCATTAGTGCTGGTCGCCCCCTCCCTCCGATGGGGGGAGAGGGCTGGCGGTGAGGGATGCACCGCCGCCACCTTCAACGCAAACCGCAATGCTGCCGTTTTCCTCCCCATCGATCTTGTCGACCTCTTCCGGTGCGCGAGGTGAAGGAGGGGCGGCCCAAGGAGTCATTCGATGCAAAGCCTGCGTTTTTTCACCAATGCCGACGTCGCTGCGGCGTTGGCTTATCCCGCACTGATCGAAGCCTTGCGAAAAGGCCTGGCCGAGCCTTGCGAGGCGCCCGTGCGTGGCTGCCAGGCGTTGCCTGACGAGGCCAGTTTGCTGCACATGCCGGTCTGGCAAAGCGGCCAGGGCATCGGTGTGAAACTGGTCACGGTGTTTCCGCACAACGGCGCGCGCGGCCTGCCTTCGGTAGCGGCGGTCTTCGCCCTGTTCGACGACGTCAGCGGCCAGCCCCTGGCCCTGCTGGAAGCCTCGGAGCTGACCGCACGGCGCACCGCCTGCACCTCCGCACTGGCCGCGGACTACCTGGTGCGCCGCGATGCGCAGCGCTTGCTGATCGTCGGCAGCGGCACCCTGGCGGCGCATATGGTGCGGGCGCACTGCTCGGTGCGCGCTTACCAGCAGGTGCAGATCTGGGGGCGCAGTGCGGAAAAAGTCGCGGCGCTGGTCGAACAGCTGGCTGGCGAAGGTTATCCGGTCAGCGCCGCAGCCGACCTGCAACGCAGTGTCGAGCAGGCCGACAGCATCACCTGTGTGACCAACTCTCGCACCCCGCTGGTGCTGGGCGCCTGGCTCAAGCCGGGTACGCACCTGGATTTGGTCGGGGCCTTTCTGCCGAGCATGCGTGAGACCGATTCGGCCGCGGTCGCCCGCGCACGGATTGTCGTGGACACCCGCGCAGGTGCGCTGGAGGAGGCGGGTGACCTGCTGTTTGCACTCGGCGAGGGCGCGATTACCGAGGCGGACATCCATCTCGAGCTGAGCGACCTGCTGCACGGCCGTGGGCAGCGCGACAACGCAGAGGAGATCACCCTGTTCAAGTCGGTGGGCTATGCCCTGGAAGACCTGATCGCCGCCCGGGCCTTGCTCGAGCAGCCGCCGGTGCTGTGAGAGCAAGATTGTCCATCGCCGCATCGCCCATGCTTGCGTAAAAGCACAAAGTTGTCCCCAAAAGCTGTGGGGCGTTCTGTGGATAAGGTGGGTAGAGCTATCAGGCAGCCATAGCGGTAGCGCTCTTGCGGGCTTTGGTGATTTTTTGATCAATAGGGTTTTTAGAGTTAAAACAGCGGTTTATCCACTTTATCCACTGTCGTTTGATGCACTTTGCAGAGTTGCCCCCAACTACTGTGGGTAGGCCTGTGGGTAAGTGCGGGAGCAATGTCTCGAGCCCATAGCCGGTAAGGCTTTGCGCCGATTGATTAGGATTTGATCAGGCGCCTTGAATTGCCATGGGCGGCACGTCTGTCACTTCGGAGTCAAGGGATAAAGCTGCTTTTTCAAGGATTTAGCGCAAGCCTGAGGCCGCTGTGGAAAAGTTATCCCAGGAGCCTGTGGAGCGAACTGTGGATAAGGTGGGTAAAGCTGGGCTTGAACCTCGCCTGGCGTGGCTTCGGCAAAACTGTACGTTTTTTGACCATATGTTCGCTGGCGGGAGTGGATCAGCTTGCGTGCCGCCGCGCCAAGCTGAAAACGATGGCGTACCCTATGGCTGATTGAGCGCGCAGCCCGACGCTGTTGCGCGCTACCCAAGGGCTGCGTTGTGCCTGGCCATGTTGATGGCTGGGTTTCGCGGCGAGTAGTCGCTCAAGGAGAACGCTATGACTTCGACCCTGTTTATTACCGGCGCCACGTCCGGCTTCGGCGAAGCCTGTGCTCGGCGCTTTGCCCAGGCCGGCTGGTCGCTGGTGCTCAGTGGCCGCCGCGCGAGCCGCCTGCAGGCGCTCTGTGATGAGTTGTCGGCACTCACCGATGTGTACCCGCTGGAACTCGATGTGCGGGACCGGCATGCGATGGAGGCGGCGATCGCCACCTTGCCGGCGAAGTTCGCCAAGCTGCGCGGGCTGATCAATAACGCCGGGCTGGCGCTGGGTACGGACCCGGCGCCGCAGTGCGATCTGAATGACTGGGACACCATGGTCGACACCAACATCAAGGGCCTGATGTACAGCACCCGCCTGCTGCTACCGCGGCTGATCGCCCATGGGCGTGGCGCGAGCATCCTCAACCTGGGCTCGATCGCCGGCAGTTATCCCTATCCGGGCAGCCATGTATATGGCGCGACCAAGGCGTTCGTGCGGCAGTTCTCGCTGAGCCTGCGCTGCGATCTGCAAGGCACCGGCGTGCGGGTGACCAATATCGAGCCGGGGCTGTGCGAGAGCGAGTTTTCCTTGGTGCGTTTCGGCGGTGATCAGGCTAGGTACGATGCGACCTACGCGGGCGCCGAGGCGATTCAATCGGAAGACATTGCCGAGACAATTTTCTGGGTGCTCAACCAACCGGCCCACATCAACATCAACAGCCTGGAGTTGATGCCGGTGAGCCAGTCGTGGGCGGGCTTCGCTATTGAGCGCTCAGCGCGCTGACTTGGGTCGAGCGCCCGAGCAGTTGCAGGGCGCGATCCGGGTAATCGGTGATCAGGCCTTGGGCGCCCATGTCGAGCAGGTGGCGCATCGCCGGCTGCTCGTTGATGGTCCACAGCTGCACATTGAGGCCGCGCGCCTGTGCGGTGTCGAGCAGGCTGTTGCTGGCGACTTCCAGGCTGCCACTGCGTAAAGGGATCTGCAGGGCCTGGTAAGACGGCGACAGCAGCGTGCCGAGACCGACCCAATTCAACGCGACGAGCAGGCGCACCGAGGTCGGCCCGGCGGAGGTGGCCACGCCCGGGCAGACTTCGCGAAACTGTTGCAGGCTGCGCTCGTAAAAGCTGCCGACTAGCACCCGATCACGCTGGCCGCTGGCTTCGAGCAACTGGCACAACTGCGCTTCCATGCCGATATCCGGCACCTTGATCTCGACTACTTTGGCCTTCTGCGGGAAGCGCGCGAGCACCTCGGCGAAGGTCGGGATGCGGATGCCCTGATCGCGGTACGGGTGGCTTTCGCCGCCGTCGGCGCTCCAGCGGTAGCCGGCGTCCAGCGCTTGCAGCTCGGCCAGGTCGAGCTCGGCGACCTGGCCCGAACCATTGGTGGTGCGGTTGACCTTGGCGTCGTGGATCACCACCAACTCGCCATCACGGCTGCGCCGAAGGTCCATTTCCAGCATGTCGACGCCCAACGCGTTGGCCCGCTCAAAGGCGAACAGGCTGTTTTCCGGCCACAGCCCGCGGCCGCCGCGATGGGCGATCACCAGCGGCTCGTCACCCAGGGTCGCGAGCACCGCCGGGGTGCTGGTAGGCGTACTGGTCAGAGCCAGTACGCCGAGCGCGGCAACTATCAGTAGCAGTGGAGCGAGCAGGAAGCGGGCGAAGCGCAGCATGGCGTGTTCCAGACAAGGTGGCGGGCGTGGCACAGCAAACGCCCAGACTATGACAAAGGTGTGACGAGAGAACGAGGGCAACAAGACATGGCGTCCGACAACGGCGGAGAAATGTCGGATTCGCCCTCAATCCGCGCAGCAGGGTATCCACACGCCGCCTGGGTTTGCGGCTATGCGATTTGCGCGTCGAGCTTTAGCCCTGTGCGCTGCCCAGGCCTTGCCAGTGCTTGGTGCCGATAAAGATGAAACGCAGCTGCTGGATCATCTTCGCTTGCGGGGTCAGGTGTGCGGGCAGCTCCGTGGCGGGCGGGTCGATCAGCTCCGGCAGGGTGGCGAACACGGTTTTCACCACCAGGTCGGCGAGCACCGCCAGGGCCGGAGTGTCCAGGTGTTGCAGTTTGTCGATCAATTGCAGGTCGGCGACCAGATCGGCGGTGATGCCTTCGCGCTGGGTGGCGAGTGCCTGGCGCACCGGCAGCGAGCCGCCGAACTGCTCGCGGGCGAGGAACAGGAACTGCGAGCGGTTGGCGCTGACGGCGCTGAGGAAGATGCGCACCGAGGCGTCGATCAACCCACCCAGTTCGAATTCGTTATGCCGCACCCTGCGGATGGTTTCGCGGAAGGTTTCGCCGACCTCGGTCACCAGCGCCAGGCCGAGTTGATCCATGTCGCTGAAGTGCCGGTAGAAGCCGGTCGGCACTATGCCGGCACTGCGGGTCACCTCGCGCAGGCTCAAGCTGCCAAACCCGCGGCCGCTGTCCATCAGGTTGCGCGCGGCATCCATCAAGGCCTGGCGGGTTTGCTGTTTTTGGAGGGTGCGCGGCGACATGCAGGGCTGATTTTCAAGGAGTTGCGGGCACTTTAACAAATGGGCTTTGCGGGCGTCGAACCGGTTTCAGTGAACAAGTGTTGACTGGAGTGCTTCGTCTCTGTCAGGTTAGTGAACAACTGTTCACTGAGAGTCCATGCCATGCCTCTTGTCCCGCTGTCTGCCGTGCGTTACCTCGCGCCCTGGTTGCGCCCGCTGCGCGCCCTGGCCGCTCGCCGTTGGCTGCGCGAAGCCGAAATCGATGGGTTGCTGGCCTTGCTCAATCCGACCTGGCGCTTGAACCGGGTGTTCGCCCGCGTCCAGGGGCGGCGCTGGGTCGCCGACGACATGCTGGCGCTGACTCTGCAACCTAACGGCAACTGGCGTGGGGCGCGGCCGGGCCAGCATGTGCGGCTGTATCTGGAGGTCGCTGGGGTGCGCCTGAGCCGCAGCTATAGCCTGACCGCACTGCATGCCGACGGCAGTCTGGAGATCGCCATCAAACGCCAGCCCGGCGGTCGTCTGTCCAATCGTCTGCTGGATTGGGTCGCGGTCGGCCAGGTGCTGGAGATCGGTCAGCCGTTCGGCGAGTTGTGCTGGGTGGAACAGGCCCCGGGCGTGCTGCTGCTGGCCGCCGGCAGCGGCCTGACGCCCCTGCTCGGCTTGCTGCGCGGCGCCCTGGCGCAGGGCTTCGGCGCCCCCGTCACCCTGCTGCATTACGTGCGCCGGCACGGCCAGCGCGCCTTCGTCCACGAGTTGCAGGCCCTGCAGGCGCAGCACGCCAATCTGCGGGTGCGCTGGGCCCTGAGCGGCGACCCGGCGCAGGCCGGCGAGCTGAGTGGGCGCTTTGCCGCCGAGCACCTGCACGAGCTGGGCGATGTCGAGCGGCGCAGCGTGTTCGCCTGCGGCCCGGCGGGCTTCGTCGAGCAGGTGCAGGGCTGGTGGCACGGCGCGCCGCGCGACGGTCAGCTGCAGGTCGAGACCTTTAGTCCGCCGGCCTTCAACCAGGCCGAGCCCGTGCGTCCGGTGCGCCTGCGTTTCGCCCGCGCGCAACGGGAGGTTCAGGGCGACAGCCGGCGCAGCCTGCTGGAGCAGGCCGAAGCCGAAGGCCTGCGGCCGGCCCACGGCTGCCGCCAGGGCATTTGCGCCAGTTGCACCTGTCTGTTGCTCAGCGGTGCGGTGCGCGATCTGCGCAGCGGCGCCCTGTTCAGCGAACCCAATCAGCCGATCCGCCTCTGCGTCAGCGCCCCCCAGGGCGATGTGGCGGTGGATGTATAACCGGCGTTACACCGCACCCTATGACCGATAAGGAGATCGCCATGCGCATCGACCGCGACCTTTCCGCCGCCGAGCTGCAGGCCTTCGGCGCCGAGCTGGATGCCTTGCGGCAACGGACCCAGGCCGAGCTGGGCGAGCAGGATGCCCGCTATATCCGCCGTATCCGCGCCGTCACCCGGGGCTGTGCCTGGAGTGGCCGGGCGCTGCTGTTGTTCGGCTGGTTCCCGCCGACCTGGCTGCTCGGCACCGTCCTGCTCGGCCTGGCGAAGATCCTCGAGAACATGGAGCTGGCCCATAATGTCATGCACGGCCAGTACGACTGGATGAACGATCCGGAGTTCGCCGGGCGCAGCTACGATTGGGATATCGCCGGCCCCGGCGACTTCTGGCGGCATACCCATAACCATATCCACCATACCTACACCAACGTGCTGGGCATGGACGACGACGTCGGCTATGGCCTGGTGCGGCTGTTCCCCGAGCAGCGCTGGAAGCCGTTCTACCGCTGGCAGCCGCTGTGGGTGACGATCCAGGCCGTGTTGTTCCAGTACTCGATAGGGATCCAGCACCTGCGCCTGGACAAGCTCTACAAGGGCAAGATTTCCAAGGAGGAAGTCAGGCCGCTGCTCCAACAGTTCAAGGCCAAACTGCTGCGGCAGTGGGCCAAGGACTACCTGTTCTTCCCGCTGCTGGCCCTGCCGCTCGGCGCCAATGGGCTGGCGGTCTTGGCGGGAAATATCGCCGCCAACCTGCTGCGCAATCTGTGGACCTTCAGCATCATCTTCTGCGGCCACTTCACTGCGCAGGCCGCGGTCTTCCCGCGCGAGGTGCTGCAGGGCGAAACCCGTGGCCACTGGTATCTGCGCCAGTTGCGCGGATCGAGCAATCTGCAGGGTGGCAGGCTGTTCCATATTCTCACCGGCAACCTCAGCCACCAGATCGAACACCACCTGTTCCCCGACCTGCCGGCCCGTCGCTATGCCGCCATGGCGGTGGAGGTGCGCGAGATCGCCGCGCGTTACGGGCAGACCTACAACAGCGGTCGGCTGAGTGCGCAGTTCGCGACGGTGCTGCGGCGCATCTGGATCTATCGTCTGCCGAATCGCGAGCCGTTGGCGGATTGATTAAGCCTGCAGAATAAAAAGCCCGGCCATCAGGCCGGGCTTTTTATTCGGGCGAGGCGTCGCTTTAGCCCGCATGGCGTTGCTCCAGCAAACGCTCGGAGCCACCTTCCGCTACTCGCAGGTGCTGCCGGCCGGGGGTGCGGTCGGCACCATCGGCGGCTACGCGAAAGCGCTTTTGCCCCAGGGTGCGGTCAGCGCCGTCGGCGGCTACACGAAAGCGCTGTTGGCCCGGCGTGCGCTCAGTGCCATCTGCTGCGACACGAACGCGCTCCAGAAGGCGATCAGCCCCCCCTTCGGCTAGGTTGCGATCTAGCGTGCGGGTTTCTTGCTGGCTGTCTTTGACTTCTTCAAAGGTCGGTTGCGCGTCTCGTGGCAAGGCGAAGACATTGGCTGCGAGGACGCTGAGGGTCAGGCTGAGCAGTAATTTGGTTTTCATGCTGATCTCCGGAAAACGGGGGTAATGGGTTCGGAGGCAATACTAAATTCTGCGCCGGGAATAAGAAGTTGAGCCGCTCGATAGTGCCTATCAACACTGTCGATGCTGGTGTGGATGGCTCTATGACGGGGCTTTCAGGCGTTTGTCGCCCCCAGCTGCGCGCGGGCAAACCCGTGCGCTCTGTTGCTGCAACAGCTCCCGGGGCCGGGGAAATAACAGCGCCAGACCCGCGGGGCGTGCAGCCGAACCGGCGCAACCTCGGCGTGCCCTTCGCCGCGCGGGCGCTAGACTGAAACAGTGCAAACGGCCTTTCCCGTGCGCCAGGTGGAGGTGCAGCATGGACATCCGTGAAGGCTTTATCGGCAGTATCGGCAACACCCCACTGATCCGCCTCGGCCGGCTCAGCGCCGAGACCGGCTGCGAGATTCTCGGCAAGGCCGAATTTCTCAACCCCGGCGGCTCGGTGAAGGACCGCGCCGCGCTCGCCATAGTGCGGGACGCCGAACGGCGCGGCGCGCTACGCCCCGGCGGCACCATAGTCGAGGGCACCGCCGGCAACACCGGCATCGGCCTCGCCCATATCGGCGCCGCGCGCGGCTACCGCTGCATCATCGTGATTCCCGACAACCAGTCGCCGGAGAAGCTGGAACTGCTGCGGGTGCTCGGCGCCGAGGTGCGCCCGGTGCCGGCCAAGCCCTACAAGGACCCGGACAACTACCAGAAGATCGCCGGCCGCCTGGCCCACGAATTGCCCAATGCGATCTGGGCCAACCAGTTCGACAACCTGGCCAACCGCCAGGCGCACTACGAGACCACCGGGCCGGAGATCTGGCGCGATACCCAGGGCCAGGTGGACGCCTTCGTCTGCGCCACCGGCACCGGCGGCACCCTGGCCGGCGTCGCCCGCTACCTCAAGGAGTGCAACCCCAAGGTCCGCATCGTCCTCGCCGACCCCATGGGCAGTGCGCTCTACCACTGGGTGTTGAGCGGCGAACTGCAGGCCGAGGGCAGCTCCATCACCGAGGGCATAGGCACCACGCGGATCACCGCCAATCTGGAGGGCACGCCGATCGACGGCGCCGTGCGGGTCGACGACCAGAGCTGCGTGAGCATGGTTTACCGCCTGCTGCGCGAGGAAGGCTTGTTCCTCGGCGGCTCATCCGGGATCAATCTGGTCGCCGCGGTGCGGGTGGCGCGCGAGCTGGGCCCAGGGCATACCGTGGTGACCCTGTTGTGTGACCGCGGCGGGCTCTACTTCCAGCGCCTGTTCAACCCCGTTTGGCTGAGTGAACGGGGCCTGTCGCCCGCCTAGGCTTGGTCCAGCAAGGGCTGCAGCAGCGCGCGCATGCTGCGCCAGTGCGAGCCTTCCCAGAACAGCCGCTGGCAGCGCTCGCAGGTGAGAAAGCGTTGATACAGTTGGCGCACCTTGGGTGGCAGGCGCTCCAGCACCTCGAACTTGTCCACCTCGCGCAACGGCAGGTTGCAGTGGATGCAGAGCGTGAAGGGCCGGGCGCTGGAGGCTAGGTCCAGGCGCTCGAACAGCTCGCGCAGCTGCTGTGCGGGCTTTAGCGCATGCACATAGCAGCCGTGGCTGATGATCCGGCGCTTGAGCAGTTCGCGGTCGCGGGTCAACACGATGCGCACCTGACTGGCGCCGATCTCGGCGATTTCCGGGTCGTTGAAGTGGTTGTCGTAGAGCGTGTCGAAGCCGGCCATGCGCAGTAGATGGGCGAGCCCGCCGAGATGGGCGTCGGCGACAAAGCGCAGCACCCGCAAGGGCTGCTCGCGCACCTTGAGCAGCGAGCTGATGTCCAGCGCCTCGAACTTCGGATAGACCGCCACCCGGTCGCCGTCCTCAAGCAGCCGCTCGAAGCCCACCGACTCGCCGTTGACCAGCACCAACTCGACCTCGGTGTGCGGCACGCCGAGCGCCTCGATCATGTGTTTGGTGCTTGCCGCCCGCGCGCAGACGCAGGCGAACGCCTGGCGGCGGCGCTCGGCCGGGAGGAAGTCGTTGAGTTCCTCGTAGAAGCGGAAGGTGGCGGTGACCATCTCAACACTATGGCAGTCGCCGCGCAGACGTGCTCGCTGTTTGCGCCGCCAGGCGGAGCTAAGGTCTGCCGGTTGCTGCTTCGAGGGGCCGGGGACGGCTAATAGCCCCCTTCGTGGACGGGGCGCTCCCTTGCGCGCTCGTTGTTCTCCATGTCCTGGCAGGACATATAGCCTTTGTGGTCCACCCGGCCCGCCGAATCGAAGCTCACGTGATAAGGCTGCTGGTGGCCGTCGACGTTGAGGATGTAGTCGTTGCAGGAGCCCGGATTCACCGTGCGCGCCCTTTCCGCCGAGGGTTGGCCGCCAATGCCGAGGACCTCTTGCTTGCTCATGTCCTTCTCGACGTTCTTGACCAGCGGCTCGTCGCGGTAGGTCAGGTAATCGATCGGGTTCTCGTATTTGCTGGCACAACCCGCCAGCGCGGTCAGCACAGATACAGCTGCGAGGGTTTGCTTGTACATGGGATGCTTCCTCGTGGTGAGGGTTGGGAGGCGTACAAGGCTTGGTGCCCGGACACTCGCGGAGCGTTCACGGCAGGGACTCTGGAGAGTGTAGGTCGGCTGGCGCGGAGCTCAACCCAAATTGCGCGCTATTGCGCGTGTTCAGTGGCCTGCTGCAGGCGCTGGTTATTCAACGCGTTGGCCTGCAGGGCCGCCGTTGCGGCAGTCTCCCCGGCCCCGCACGCGGTTAGCGCGAGTAGGGCGAGCAGCGCAGCGGCGGCCTGAAAGGTTTCCATGGATGGCTCCTGCCGGTCGGGTTGGTCTGGGCGATGTTGGCCATGCTTAGCCAGGTGATGGGCTGCGGCAACTGTCGCGTGCGGAGCAGAAAACTCGAAAGCGCTTCATAAACCCCAGCGCTTACCGACACACTGTGCCTGGGGTCGACTAACGGCTGCCGCCTGGGCTTATGTCTCGCTGCCAAATGACCGGAACCATGAATAAACCACGTATCCATCAGCTGATCATCGACAAGCTCGTAGCCGACTTGCAGGTCGCGCAGGGCGCGTTGCAAACCGCCTATGAGGCGGCAACCCATGAGGAGAATATTGCCGAAAACAAATATGACACCCTCGGCCTGGAGGCCGGCTATCTGGCGCACGGCCAAGCGAGGCGGGTGGCCGAAATAGAGCAGGCATTAATGGCCTATCGGCAGTTGCTGCTGCGGGCCTTCGAACCGTCGCGCGGTATTCAACTGACCGCGCTGGTGCTGCTCGAACTGGAAAGTGGCGCGCAACGGATGCTGTTTCTCGGCCCGGATGCCGCCGGTTTGAAGGTCATGGATGCCGGCCGAGAGGTGATGGTCATCACCCCGCGCTCACCCATGGGCCAGGGCCTGCTGGGTAAGGCGCAGGGCGCGCGGGTGGAGATTCGCGTGGCCAAGCAGCGGCAAGAATTCGAGGTGCTGGAAGTCGTCTGATTCCCAGTCACCGCGAGCCAGCGTCAGCCGTAGCGCTTCTTCGCCTCGATGGCCAACCCGCTGCCGATGCTGCCGAAGGTATTGCCCTCGGCATGCCGGGCGTTGGGTAGCAGCATATTGATGCTCTGGCGCAGGGCCGGAATGCCGCTGGAGCCGCCGGTGAAGAACACCGTGTCGATCTGTTCGGCGCTGACATTGGCAGCGCCGAGCAACTGCGTGACGCTACCGCTGATGCGTTCCAGCAGGCTGGCGATGGACTCGTCGAAGCCGGCACGGTCCAGCTCGACCGCCAGGCCTGGCTCGATCCGGTCGAGCAGCACGGTGCGCCGCTCGACCTCGGTCAGCTCGATCTTGGTTTGCTCGATCTGCATCGCCAGCCAATGCCCGGCGCGCTGCTCGATCAACTTGAAGAAGCGGTCAAAGCCGGGGGTGTCCAGCGCGTCGTAACGCATGTTGCGCAACGCGGTCTGCGCCTGCTGCGAGTAGACCGCGTTGATGGTGTGCCAGGTGACCAGGTTGAGATGGTGACTGGTGGGCATGTAGGCCTGATTCTTCATCCGGCTGCCATAGCCGAACAGCGGCATGACCCCGCTCAGGCTCAACTGTTTGTCGAAATCGGTGCCGCCGATATGCACGCCGCCGGTGGCCAGGATGTCTTCGTGGCGCTCGGCGAGCATGTGCCGCTCGGGGGCCAGGCGGATCAACGAGAAGTCCGAGGTGCCGCCGCCGATGTCGACGATCAGCACCAGCTCCTCACGCTCGAGTGTGCTCTCGTAATCGAAGGCAGCGGCGATAGGTTCGTACTGGAAGGAGACGTCCTTGAAACCGAGTTTTTTCGCCACGGCCACCAGGGTGTCTTCGGCTTCCTGGTCGGCTTTTTCGTCATCGTCGACGAAGAACACCGGGCGTCCCAGCACCACTTCTTCGAACGCGCGCTCGGCCACCGCTTCGGCGCGGTTTTTCAGTTCACCGATAAAGAAGCCGAGGATGTCCTTGAACGGCAAGGCACTGCCGAGCACGGCGGTTTCGCTCTTCAGCAGTTTCGAGCCCAGCAGGCTCTTCAGCGAGCGCATCAGGCGGCCTTCGTAGCCTTCCAGATACTCGTGCAGGGCCAGCCGGCCATACACCGGGCGGCGTTCCTCGAAGTTGAAGAACACCACCGAAGGCAGGGTGATCTTGTCGTCTTCCAGCGCGATCAACGACTCCAGGCCCGGGCGTAGCCAGCCGACAGTGGAGTTGGACGTGCCGAAATCGATGCCACAGGCACGAGCGGGAAGCGCGTTATTCATGATGTGTTCCGGTTAAAGACAGCCGCGCAGTTTAGCGCGAGAGGGCAGGGCGATGCTGTAGAAGGTTACGGCTTGGCGATGAAGGGGAGCCGAATCGGCTAACTAAGCGGACGGGGTCGGCGGGCACAACGCACTCGAGGCGCAAGCTGCGCGCCTACGGCACCAGGTAGTTCTTCACCCCGGTGAAGATGATTTGCGCCGCCAGGGCGCAGACGAACAAGCCCATCAGCCGGCTGACAATCTGCAAGCCTTGCTCGCCGAGCAGGCGCTCGAAGCGGTCGGAGAGGTAGAGCACGACGCCGACCGTCAGGCTGGCCAGCACAATCCCCAGCACGGCCACCAGCTTATCGTCCCAATGCGGTTGGCCGGCGCCCATCACCAGCATCGCCCCGATGGTGCCGGGGCCCACTGTCAGCGGGATGGTCAGCGGCACTATGGTGACGTCCTGCTGCAGGTTGTCGCTCTGCACCACGGGGCTGCCCTGCGCCATGCCCAGCGCGGAAATGAACAGCACGCTGCCGGCGCCGATGCGGAAGGCGTCGATGGTGATACCGAACACGGTGAAGATGCTCTGGCCGAACAGGTACAACAACAGGCTGGCGATCACCACGCCGGCGGCGACCTTCCAGGCCAGCTTCTTGCGCTCCTTCACCGTGTAGCCGCGGGTCAGGCTGATAAAGCAGGAGAGGACGAAGAAGGGCCCATAGAGCACCAGCATCTTCAAGTACAGGCTGAACAGCTCGGAGAGCATGGGCGTGGCTCATCGTTGGAGGTGGGACCCGCGCCAAGGCGTGGGCCGCGTAGCGTCAACCGACGCCATTCGCAGAGGGCTCAGGAGGGGCGTCATCGGCTTCGCGCAGGCGGCGCAGCTCGCGTTCGGCGACCCAGTGTTCGATCAGGTCACGCAATTGCGACAGCTCCACCGGTTTGGCCATATGCCCGTCCATGCCGACCAGGCGTGCGCGCTCTTTATGTTCGGCGAGGATATGCGCGGTGAGGGCCACCACCGGGGTGCGGCTGCGCCGCTCTGCGGCTTCCCAGGCGCGTAGTTGCTGGGTGGCGGAAAAACCATCGAGGATCGGCATCTCGCAGTCCATCAGCACCAGATCGTACTGTTGAGCTTTCATCGCAATCAGTGCTTCCTCGCCGTTGCTGGCGGTGTCCGGTTGCAGGTTGAGTTTGCCGAGCATGCCGCGGATCACCTTGGTGGAGATGCTGTTGTCTTCGGCGACCAGAATGCGGAAGTCGCTGGGCACATTCAGCGGCGCACTCACCAGGGGCGGCGCCCAGCGCATGGCTCCACCCTGTTTGCGCTGCGCCAGCTCGTCGGCGAGGGTGGTCTTTAGCGTGTAGCCGGCCACCGGCTTGGCCAGGATGCGTTTGATCCCGGAGTTGCGGGCGATGATTTTGCTCGGCGCGCTGCTGATGCCGGTGAGCATGATCAACAGGATGTCGTGGTTGAGGCTGGGGTCTTCCTTGATCTTCGCCGCCAACTGCATACCGCTCATGCCGGGCATGTCCTGGTCGAGCAGCACCGCATCGAAGTATTCGCGGATGTGCGCCTTGGTCCGTAGCAGGGCCAGGGCCTCTTTGCCGGAAGGCACCGCGCTGACCGTCAGGCCCCAGGCGCTGCACTGCTGCACCAGGACCTTGCGGCAGGTGTCGTTGTCATCGACCACCAGCAAGCGCGCGCCTTGCAGGGTGCCGTCGAGGTCGGCGGTGGGTTGTTCCAGGCGCTCGGCATCCAGCGGCAGGGTGAGCCACAGGGTGTTGCCCTGGTTGCCACCACTCTGGATGCCGAATGCGCCGCTCATCAGGCGCACCAGCTGGCGGGCGATGATCAGGCCGAGACGGCCGCCGAGCTTGGTGGCGGCGAGGAAGTCTTTGCTGTGCAGTTCGGCGTTGAGCAAGGCGTCGCGTTCGCTGCTTTCCAGTGGGCGGCCGCTGTCCTGTACCGCAATTCGCAGACGCGGGGCAGCGGCGCTGGTGTCCAGCGCGACCACCAAGAGAATCTCGCCTTCGTCGGTTTGCTTGAAGGCGTTGTCCAGCAGGCTGAGCAAGGTCTGGCGCAGGCGCGTCGGGTCGCCGCTGATCACCCGGGGTACTTGCGGCTGGATAAAGCCGATCAGCTCGACTCTCTGCTGTTCGGCTTTGGCGCGGAAGATGTCCAGGCAATCATCGATCAGCGCATTCAGGTCGAACTGCACGTCATCCAGTTCGATCTGCCCGGACTCCAGTTTGGAAATGTCGAGGATCTCGTTGATCAGCGTCAGCAGCTCATTGCCGGCGCTGTGAATGGTCTGCACATAGTCGCGTTGCTTGGCCGAGAGCGGAGTGCCGAGGAGCAATTCGGTCATGCCCAGCACGCCGTTCATCGGCGTGCGGATTTCGTGGCTGATCTTGGCGAGGAATTCGGCTTTGGCCTTCAGCTCGGCGGAGCTGGCGGCGAGCTCCCGGCTGACGCTGAAGTCGTCTTGAATGATCCGTCGCTGGCGCTCGCTGAGTGCGATGCTCAGCATGAAGCCGCTGAGGGCGGCCACGCTCAGCAGGCCGAAAGCCAGCCAGTCGGACGGCACCGCCCAGTAGCCGAACAGCGCCGGCAGGGCACCGATAAATGCCAGGCTAAACACCAGCAGGGCCAGGGTGAACAGCCGTGCCGGCGGATAGCCGTGCTGCCAGTGAAAGGCGGCAACGACCAAGATGCTCAGGCTGGTCACGGCGGCAAGCACATACACCAGTTGGCTGAGCTGCAGGTTACTGGCGGTCAGCAGCACTATGCCGGTCAGGCCGATCAGCAGGCCTTCGCCGATCAGTACGCGCCGTAGCGCGGTGCTCGGGCAGACCCTGCGGAAGAAACTGACGGTGAAGGCCAGGCCACAGAGCATCGCCAGCAGCATCGCCAGATTGGCGATCTGTGGTTGGGTGGTCTGCCAGTCGGCCAGCCAAGGGCTGCTGATTCCCAGCAGGCTCAGGCTGGTTACCAGCAAGCAGACTTGGGTGGCCGCTAGCCACAGGCTGCTACGGATGCGGGCGTAGGCAAAACGCACCAGGTTGTAGAGCAGCAACATGCCAAAGGCGCCGAGCAGCAGGCCATAGAGCAATGGGCGGGTGTCGTTGGCGGCCAGCGCGGCGGCCGACTCGAGGCTGATGCTCGGGCGCAGAGCATGGGCCGAGGCCAGGCGCAGGTAGAGATCCAGCGGCTCCTTGGCCACCGGCAGCGGCAGGAGGAAATCACGGCTGGGCAGCGGGCGGCTGGCAAAGGGGAGGCGGCTGCCGGTGCGGGTGCTGGCGACCAGTTCATCGCCCTGCAGCACGTACAGGTCGAGGAAGTCCAGGTACGGGGCGAAGACCCGCAGCAGTTGCTCCCGCTCACTGGCCGGCAGACGGTAGTGCAGCCACAACGCCGTGTGCCCACCGGGGGTGTAGAGCTGCTGGAGATCGATCGGGCTGAACTGCGGGAGATAGCGCGGGGAGCGGATATCGTCCAGTTGCAATGCGGCTTCGCTATCGATCAGTGCGGACCATTGCCCTGGCTCGGCCGCCTGCGCCGGGAATAGATTGAGCGCAGTCAGCAGCAGACTGACGGTGAGTCCTATGGCGATCCTGAGCCCGCGCACGGCGAAGTCCCTTCGAAGGTGAATGGCTCGATTATAGCCAAGCGCCTGCTTGGCGGTAATACGCGGAAGGCAGCCAAATGGCTGCCTTGGCACGCCGTACAACGTATTCCCGGTTAATCCTCGCCGCGCTCGCGGGCGATGGCCCGATAACCGATGTCGTGACGGTAGAAGCAGCCGTCCCAGTCGATCTTCGCCGCCAGCGCATAGGCGTGTTGCTGGGCCGCCGAGACGGTCTCGCCCAGGGCGGTGGCGCAGAGTACGCGGCCGCCAGAGGTGAGCACCTGGCCGTCCTGCAGCGCCGTGCCGGCGTGGAACACCTTGCCCTGGTCGCTGACGGCGGCGTCCAGGCCTTTAATCGGCGCGCCTTTGGCGTAGTCGCCGGGGTAACCACCGGCAGCCAGCACCACGCCCAGGCTGGGGCGCGGGTCCCACTGGGCTTCGATTTTATCCAGGGCTTCGGCCAAGGCGGCTTCGATCAGCAGCACCAGGCTCGATTGCAGGCGCAGCATGATCGGCTGGGTTTCCGGATCGCCAAAGCGGCAGTTGAACTCGATGACTTTCGGTTGGCCGGCCTTGTCTATCATCAGCCCGGCATACAGGAAGCCGGTGTAGACATTGCCTTCGCTGGCCATGCCGCGCACGGTCGGCCAGATCACTTCGTCCATGGCGCGCTGGTGCACCGCGGCGGTGACCACCGGCGCCGGCGAGTAGGCGCCCATGCCGCCGGTATTCGGGCCGCTGTCACCGTCGCCGACGCGTTTGTGATCCTGGCTGGTGGCCATCGGCAGCACGTTGTGGCCATCGACCATGACGATAAAGCTGGCTTCTTCGCCGTCGAGGAACTCTTCGATCACCACGCGCGAGCCGGCGTCACCGAAGGCATTGCCGGCGAGCATGTCGCGCACGGCGTCTTCGGCCTCGCTGAGGCTCATGGCGACTATCACACCTTTGCCGGCGGCCAGGCCGTCGGCCTTGATCACGATCGGTGCGCCTTTCTCGCGCAGGTAGGCCAGCGCCGGCTCGACTTCGGTGAAGTTCTGGTAGTCGGCGGTGGGGATCTTGTGGCGGGCGAGGAAGTCCTTGGTGAAGGCCTTGGAGCCTTCCAGTTGGGCGGCGCCGGCGGTGGGGCCAAAGCACTTGAGGTTGCGGCTGCGGAACAGATCGACCACCCCCGCCACCAGTGGCGCTTCCGGGCCGACTATGGTCAGGCCGACGTTCTGCTCGGCGAAGTCAGCCAGCTGCTCCAGGGCCAGTACGTCGATGGCGACGTTCTCGCACTTGGCTTCGGTGGCGGTGCCGGCGTTGCCCGGGGCGACGAAGACTTTCTCCACGCGCGGATCTTGCGCAACCTTCCAAGCCAGGGCGTGTTCGCGGCCACCGCTGCCGATGATCAGTACGTTCATATCGCTATTCCTTTGTTCGTTGATCGCGCCTGATAGAGGTCGCGATCAAGCGGGTAGATGCAAGGCGGAGGCGGTCTCGATGAGCGGAGTTGCCTTTTGGCAATGAGCATCAGCGGGACCGACTCCAACGCAGCAGATGCCTGCTTCAGCGCGGCCGCCCAGACAAAAATCAGTGACGGAAGTGGCGCATGCCGGTGAACACCATGGCGATACCCGCTTCGTCGGCCGCGGCTATCACTTCGTTATCGCGCATCGAACCACCCGGCTGGATCACCGCGGTGATGCCAACTTTGGCGGCGTTGTCGATGCCGTCGCGGAACGGGAAGAAGGCGTCGGACGCCATCACCGCACCCTGCACCTGCAAACCGGCATGCTCGGCCTTGATCGCGGCGATACGGGCGGAGTTGACCCGGCTCATCTGGCCGGCGCCGACGCCGATGGTCTGGCGATTCTTGGCGTAGACGATGGCGTTGGATTTGACGTATTTGGCGACTTTCCAGGCGAAGATCAGGTCGTGGATTTCCTGCTCGCTCGGCGCGCGCTGGGTCACCAGCTTCAGATCATCGGCGCCGATCATGCCGATATCGCGGCTCTGTACCAGCAGGCCGCCGTTGACCCGCTTGAAGTCCCAGGCGGCAGTGCGCTCGGCGGCCCATTCACCGCATTCGAGCAGGCGCACATTGGCTTTGGCGGCGACCACGGCACGGGCTTCGGCGCTGATTTTCGGCGCGATGATGACTTCGACGAACTGACGCTCGACTATGGCCTTGGCGGTTTCTGCATCCAGCTCGCGGTTGAAGGCGATGATGCCGCCGAAAGCCGACTCGGTATCGGTGGCGTAGGCCAGCTCGTAGGCCTGGCGGATGCCGCCTTCGCTGTCGAGGGCCACGGCCACGCCGCACGGGTTGGCGTGCTTGACGATCACGCAGGCGGGCTTGACGAAGCTCTTCACGCATTCCAGCGCGGCGTCGGTGTCGGCCACGTTGTTGAACGACAGCTCCTTGCCTTGCAGCTGGATCGCGGTGGCGATGCTGGCTTCCACCGGCTTGGCCTCCACGTAGAACGCCGCGCTCTGGTGCGGGTTCTCGCCGTAGCGCATTTCCTGGGCCTTGATGAACTGGCTGTTGAAGGTCCGCGGGAAGGCGCCACGCGCTTCGGTGCCCAGGGTCTCGGCGGCCTGGTTCACGGTGCCGAAGTAGTTGGCGATCATGCCATCGTAGGCGGCGGTGTGTTCGAAGGCCTTGAGCATCAGGTCGAAACGCTGGGCGTAGGTCAGGCCGCCGGCTTTCAGGCTGTCCAGCACGGCGCTGTAGTCGCGGGCGTTGACCACGATGGCGACGTCTTTGTGGTTCTTGGCCGCCGAGCGGACCATGGTCGGGCCGCCGATGTCGATGTTCTCGATGGCGGTGGGCAGGTCGCAACCCGGTTTGGCGACGGTTGCTTCGAAGGGGTAGAGGTTGACCGCGACCAGGTCGATCGGCTTGATGCCGTGCTCGGCCATGATGGCGTCGTCGATGCCGCGGCGACCTAGGATGCCACCATGGATTTTCGGGTGCAGGGTCTTCACCCGGCCGTCCATCATTTCCGCGAAGCCGGTGTAGTCGGCGACTTCCACGGCGGCCACGCCGTTGTCCTTGAGCAGCTTGAAGGTGCCGCCGGTGGAGAGAATTTCGACCCCGAGGGCCGAGAGCTCACGGGCGAATTCGAGAATTCCGGTCTTGTCGGAAACGCTGATCAGGGCGCGGCGGATGGGCAGGCGGGTGGTTTGGTCGGTCATCTCAATTTCCATCTAAAGCAGAGAAATCAGCAAAAAAGGGCGGCCGTTTCGTCAACGGGGGCCGCCCTTCTTCGTTGGAGTGCATGCTTACAGCAAGTCGTATTGCTTGAGCTTCTTGCGCAGCGTGCCGCGGTTCAGTCCGAGCAGTTCGGAGGCCTTGGTCTGGTTACCCTTGACGTAATTCATCACGGTCTCCAGCAGCGGTGCCTCGACTTCGGAGAGCACCAGGTTGTAGACGTCAGAGACATCCTGCCCATCCAGGTGGGCAAAGTAGTTGTGCAGCGCCTTTTCCACATTGCCGCGCAGGGTCTGGCCCTCTGCGCTCGGCGTGTTCAGGTGCTGTTTCAGATTGACGTTATCGGTCACGGGTGCAGTTCCACTCACTAATGTCTCAGTCATCATCGTCATGCAGCGACCCCTTCTCCGTCGTTATGACGCTCGGCGAAAAACTGCCGAACGCTGGCGCATTGCACGTCCGTGTTCTCCAGACGATTGAATTGGGCGCGAAACTCCCTGGCGCCCGGCAGGGTGGCGAGGTACCAGCCGACATGTTTGCGGGCGATACGCACGCCCATCACGTCGCCATAGAAACTGTGCAGTTCGGCCAGATGTTCTAGCAGAATGCGTTCCACCTCGTGCAGCGTTGGCACCGGCAATTTTACCCCGGTGCGCAGGTAGTGCTCGATCTCACGAAAAATCCACGGCCGCCCTTGCGCGGCACGCCCGATCAGCAGGGCATCGGCACCGGTGGCGGCGAGCACTTGCCGGGCTTTCTCTGGCGAGTCGATATCGCCATTGGCAAACACCGGAATCGACACCGCCTGCTTGATCGCGGCGATGGTTTCGTACTCGGCCTCGCCGCTGTACAGATCCGCGCGCGTCCGCCCATGCACGGCCAGCGCCTGAATCCCCGATTGTTCGGCGATCTTCGCCACGGCGATGCCGTTTTTGTTCTCGCGATCCCAGCCGGTGCGGATTTTCAGGGTCACAGGGACATCCACCGCGGCCACCACGGCCTGCAAAATCGCGCTGACCAGCAGCTCATCCTTCAGCAGCGCCGAACCTGCCGCCTTGTTGCAGACCTTCTTGGCCGGGCAGCCCATGTTGATGTCGATGATTTGCGCGCCCAGTGCGACGTTCGCGCGCGCGGCATCGGCCAGCATCTGCGGATAGCCGCCGGCAATCTGCACCGAACGGGGTTCCGGGTCGCCGGCATGAATCAGCCGAAGGCTCGATTTGCGGGTGTTCCACAAGCTCATATCGCTGGTGACCATCTCCGACACCACCAGGCCCGCGCCAAGGCGGCGACAGAGCTGACGGAACGGGCGATCAGTGACTCCCGCCATGGGCGCGAGTATCAACTGATTGGGCAGTGTGTATGGACCGATGCGTACCGCCGACATGGGGCTTCCCTGCTGAAAAGGCGGATCTGGGAGTGCGAAAAAGGGTGGGCATAATACCCGCTCTCGAGGGCTGGATAAAGGTTGTTCTGGATAAATTATGAACAGTTATTGGCCGCTCAGGGTGCCTGTCGATGGCCGTGAAAATGCCAAAAACCAGGGCGCGGCGGTTACTCGGGCGAGTGGAAGCTTAGGCTGTAATTCACGGCCTTGGTGCCCGGGTCGAGAATGTCCAAGGAAATGTGGATCGGCGTTTGCGGTGGCATTTCGGCCTGACCGGCCAGCTCGCCCGCCAGATATTCGCTGGGCTTGAAACGACGACTGGCAAGCAGCTGGCCGTTGAGGTCGGCGAAGCGCATTTCCAGCAAGGGGAAGGGTTGGGCGAAAGGCGCACGGTTGTAGAGGATCGCGTCCACCACCAGGGCGCCGGTGAACTCCGGGTGGCTGCGCACCACCAGGTTGCTGCTCTTGATCAGGCTGATCTCGACCTTGGATGGCAGGCTGCAGCCGAGGTTTGGGCAGAACTGCTCGAACCAGGGGCGGTACTGATCCTGACGCGCCAGTTCGTCGAAATGGTAGGCGATGTATTGGCTGGTCAGGGCGAGCGCGCCGATCAGGTTCAACAGGCCCCAGCCCAGCCAGCGGCCCCAGGGTTTGCGCTGCTCTTGCCAGTCGAGGTGCAGGGGCTCTTCGGTCAGATTGAACAGCCCTTCGTCACGCGACCCAGGCTCGCTGCGGCCGGGGTTCTGCAGGGTGCGGACGGCGGCAAAGCTGTTGTCCGGATCCTCAGGCTCGTCGGTGGCGGACAAGCCGGCCTCCGGTTCGTCGCGCTCGGCGCTGAGCTTGAAGTCGTGCTCCGGTTCCTCATCCGCGGCATCCGCGGCATCCGCGATGCCGCAGGGCTGCGCGGACTCATCGCTCGCCAGGCTGGGCGGCGGCGCTTCGGCTGGCGGCGCGGGGTGGTCCTGCAGGAGTGCCTCGGCCCAGTCTTCGTCGTCCTGCTCGCGCGCTTGTTCCGGCGCCTTGAGGAGGTCCTCGGCCGATTTCGGGCCGGGTTCCAGGGCGAGAAACTCCTGCGAGAGGTGCAGCTCCTGCTGCTCCTGCTTGGCCAGCTCTTCATCGAGGCTGTCGAGGTCGAGGTCGTCATGGATCCACAGCGTGTCGCCGGCGGCTTTGCCCGGCGGCGTGGCGGGCTGACTGGCCATAGCAGTCGGTGGCGGGCTAACGGCCGCTTTGGCGGCCGGTTGTGCGCCAACGAGCTGGACCGCGGCATTGAATACATGCAAACAGGCACCGCACCGCACCGCGCCATGGGCTGCGCCCAACTGCGCGCGACTCACGCGAAAGCTGGTGCGGCAATGGGGGCACTGGGTGACGAAGCTGGCGGTCATGCGGCGATCCGGCGTTGTACGCGAGTCAATCGGGGCGGTTAGTCTAACTCAAGGCTACTGCGGATGGCGCCTCGGAGCCTGTTGATGATCTGCTGCGCTCGCGACGATCTTGAACAGGCTCTCAGCGGCGGCGCCCGGTGATGCGTACCCAGCCGTCTTTTTCTGCCGTGGGATCCAGTTCGAAGGCATCGCGGTAGGCCGCCCGCACTTCTTCCGCCTGTTCGGCGAGGATGCCCGAGAGTGCCAGGCGCCCATGGGTCTGCACCAGTGAGGTGATTTGCGCGGCCAATTGCACCAGCGGGCCGGCCAGAATGTTGGCGACCACCACTTCGGCCGGTTGTGGCGGCAGCTCGGCCGGCAGGTAAAGCGGGAACGATGCCGGATCGATGCCGTTGCGCCCGGCGTTGTCGCGCGACGCTTCCAGCGCTTGCGGGTCGATATCGGTGCCGACCGCCTGCTTGGCGCCCAAGAGCAGGGCGGCGATGGCGAGGATGCCGGAGCCACAGCCGAAGTCCAGCACGTTGCACCCTTGCAGGTCCTGGCCGTCCAGCCACTCCAGGCACAGCGCGGTGGTCGGGTGGGTGCCGGTGCCGAAGGCCAGGCCTGGATCGAGCAGCAGGTTGACGGCGTCCGGCTCCGGCGCGGCATGCCAGCTCGGCACTATCCACAGGCGGCGGCCGAAGCGCATAGGCTGGAAGTTGTCCATCCAGCTGCGTTCCCAGTCCTGGTCTTCGATGCGTTCGAACTGGTGCAGCGGCAACGGCGTGCCGGTCAGCAGTTCGAGGTGCGCGAGCAGGTTGGTTTCATCGGTGTCGGCTTCGAACAGGGCGAGCAGGTGCGTGTGCGACCAGAGCGGCGTGGTGCCGAGGTCCGGTTCGTAGATCGGCTGGTCTTCGGCGTCCATGAAGGTCACCGACACGGCGCCGACGCCGAGCAGGGCGTCTTCGTAGGTTTCCGCCTGTTCCGGGCTGATGGCGAGACGGACTTGTAACCAGGGCATGGGCAAACCTCTTGAACGATGACGTGGCTAGCCGATGGCGTGGGCTGGCGCAATTGGCGGGCAAGCTTACTTGAGGGGCGAACGGGCTTCCACTGCTATGGGGCAAGCTTGCGACGGGCTGAAATGACAAGGGCCGCCCGTGGGCAGCCCTTATCATTTCAGCGACAGGTTACTCAGTGCTTATCCATACCTAGTTTCTTTTCCAGGTAATGGATATTGACTCCACCTTTGCAGAAGCCTTTGTCACGAACCAGGTCGCGGTGCAGCGGGATGTTGGTCTTGATCCCGTCGACGACGATCTCGTCCAGCGCATTGCGCATGCGCGCCAGGGCTTCGTCACGGGTGGCGCCGTAGGTGATCAGCTTGCCGATCAACGAGTCGTAGTTCGGCGGCACGGTGTAACCGCTGTACAGGTGCGAGTCGACGCGCACGCCATTACCGCCCGGCGCATGGAAGTGCTTGACCTTGCCGGGGCTCGGCATAAAGGACGAAGGGTCTTCCGCGTTGATCCGGCATTCCAGCGCGTGGCCACGGATCACGACGTCTTCCTGCTTGATCGACAGCTTGTTGCCGGCGGCGATGCTGAGCATTTCCTTGACGATGTCGATGCCGGTGACCATCTCCGACACCGGATGCTCCACCTGCACGCGGGTGTTCATCTCGATGAAGTAGAAATGGCCGTTCTCGTAGAGAAACTCGAAGGTGCCGGCGCCGCGGTAGCCGATCTCGATGCAGGCACGCACGCAACGATCCAGCACTTCGGCACGGGCCTTCTCGTCGATGCCCGGGGCTGGCGCTTCTTCCAGAACCTTCTGATGGCGGCGCTGCAGCGAGCAGTCGCGGTCACCGAGGTGGATGGCGTTGCCCTGGCCGTCAGACAGCACCTGCACTTCCACGTGGCGTGGGTTGGTGAGGAACTTTTCCAGATAGACCATCGGGTTGCCGAAGGCTGCGCCGGCTTCGGTGCGAGTCAGCTTGGCCGACTTGATCAGCTCTTCCTCGTCATGCACCACGCGCATGCCGCGGCCACCGCCGCCGCCAGCGGCCTTGATGATCACCGGGTAACCGACTTCGCGGCCGATCGCCAGGGCGGTTTCTTCGTCTTCCGGCAGCGGGCCATCGGAGCCCGGGACGGTCGGCACGCCGGCTTTCTTCATGGCGTGCTTGGCCGAGACCTTGTCGCCCATCAGGCGAATGGTGTCGGCTTTCGGGCCGATGAAGGCGAAGCCGGATTTCTCGACCTGTTCGGCGAAGTCGGCGTTTTCCGCGAGGAAGCCATAGCCCGGGTGGATCGCCGTGGCGCCGGTGACTTCCGCCGCCGCGATGATGGCCGGGATATGCAGGTAGGACTGGGCGGCAGAGGCCGGGCCAATGCACACCGTTTCGTCGGCCAGGCCCAGGTGCATCAACTCGCGGTCGGCCGTGGAGTACACCGCCACGGTCTTGATGCCCAGCTCCTTGCAGGCGCGCAGGATGCGCAGGGCAATTTCGCCGCGGTTGGCGATCAGAACTTTTTCCAACATCGCAGGCTCTCCGCGGTTCAAACGATGGTGAACAGCGGCTGGTCGTATTCCACCGGCTGGCCGTTCTCCACCAAGATGGATTCGATAACGCCGCTGGTTTCCGCTTCGATGTGGTTCATCATCTTCATCGCTTCGACGATGCAGAGGATGTCGCCTTTCTTCACGCTCTGACCGATCTCGACGAAGGCCGGCGAGGTCGGTGCTGGGGTGCGGTAGAAGGTGCCGACCATCGGCGAGCGCACCACGTTGCCATTCAGCTTGGCGGCGGCCGGAGCGGCGGCTTCGGCGGCTGGCGCGGGGGCGGCCGCGGCGACTGGCACCGGTGCCGGGGCGGCGTACATTTGCGGCGCGGCAAATTGCGGTTGCTTGCCGTGGCGGCTGATCCGTACGGACTCTTCGCCCTCGCGGATCTCCAGTTCGTCGATACCGGACTCTTCCAGCAGCTCGATCAGTTTCTTAACTTTACGAATATCCATAAGCAGCAACTCCCAAAGGTAAGGTCAGGGGCGTTCAAGTTGTTCCAGGGCAGCCTCCAGGGCCAGCCGATAACCGCTGGCGCCAAGGCCGCAGATCACTCCCACGGCAACGTCGGAAAAGTAGGAGTGATGGCGGAAAGCTTCGCGTTTGTGCACGTTGGACAGGTGCACTTCGATGAATGGGATGCTCACCGCCAGCAGCGCGTCACGTAATGCGACGCTGGTATGTGTAAATGCCGCCGGATTGATCAGGATGAAGTCCACCCCTTCGCCCGGTGCGGCGTGGATGCGCTCGATCAGTTCGTATTCGGCATTGCTCTGCAGATAGAGCAGGTGGTGGCCGGCCTCACGGGCGCGGCGCTCCAGATCGAGGTTGATCTGTTCGAGGGTGACGGCGCCATAGACGCCGGGTTCGCGAGTGCCCAGCAAGTTCAGATTGGGGCCGTGCAACACCAGTAAGGTGGCCATGTGCTTGTCTTCCTTATTGTCACGCTGCGCAGGACTATGCCGCAGAGCGGTAAAGACTGTCTAGTTGTCGGCAATAGCCCACACGATGCCCGCTGTTTGCGGCAAATGTATGACTAGCGTGCGGCGGCTTGGTTGAGTCGTTCGACAAAGTTGCCCGCATCGATCTCACCTACGACACGCAAATCCGCCCACTCGTCACCCAGGGGCGAGAAAAACAGCAGCGCCGGTGGGCCGAACAGCTGGTAGCGATCGAGCAGGGCGCGTTGTTCGGGGGTGCTGGCGGTCATGTCGAAGCGAATCAGCCGGTAGCCGGCCAGTTGCTGGACGACTTCCGGGGCGCTCAGCACTTCGCGTTCGATCACCTTGCAACTGATGCACCAGTCGGCATACCAGTCGAGCAGCAGCGGTTGCTTGGCGGCTTTGGCGGCGGCGAGGGCGGTGTCCAGTTCGCTTGCGGTTTTCAGGGTTTGCCAGCTGCCACTGACTGCCGTGCTGGTTGCGCTGCCGGCCAACGATGGGCGGCCGAGCGGGCGCAACGGGTCGGATTCACCGCGCAGCGCGCCGACCCAGGCGCTCAGGGCGTAAGCCAGCAGAGCCAGGCCGGCCAATTGCGCCAAGCGCTGGCGGGGTGACTTATAGTTGAACTCCAAGGCGCCGAGGAACAAGGCGACGCCGCCGGCCAGCAGGCCCCAGAGTGCCAGCGACCAAGTGCCGGGCAGCACGCGTTCGAGCAACCAGACCGCCACCGCTAGCAGCAACACGCCGAAGGCATTGCGCACTATGACCATCCAGGAGCCGCTCTTCGGCAGCAGGGCGCCGCCACCGGCAGCGAAGAGCACCAGCGGTGCACCCATGCCGAGGCCGAGGGCGAACAGCTTGAGGCCGCCGCCGAGGGCATCGCCGCTGGCGCTGATATACAGCAGCGCACCGGCCAATGGCGCGGAAACACAGGGCGAAACCAGCAGGCTGGAAACCACCCCGAGCAGCGCCGCGCCCCACAGCGAACCGCCGCGGGCGTTGCCCGCCAGGCGGTCCAAGGGTTCGCTGAGCACGCGCGGCAGGCGCAGCTCGAAGACCCCGAACATGGCCAGGGCGAACAGGCCGAAGAACAGCGCGAAGGGCACCAGTACCCAGGCCGATTGCAGGCGCGCCTGCAGATTCAGTTCGGCGCCGAATATGCCCATCAGCGCGCCGAGCAGGGCGAAGCAGGCGGCCATCGACAGCACATAGGCGAGCGACAGGCTCAAGCCGCGCAGGCCGCCGACCTGCCCGCGCAGCACCACCCCGGACAGGATCGGCAGCATCGGCAGCACGCAGGGGGTGAAGGTCAGGCCGAGGCCGGCGAGAAAGAACAGCGCCAGTTCGTGCCAATTCCAGCCGGCCGGCGGCACAGGGGGCGTGGCGGCACCGATAGCGACGGGGGCGCTGGCCGGGCTGTTATCCCCGATTTCCAGGCGTTCGGTTTCCGGTGGGTAGCACAGGCCCTTATCGGCGCAGCCCTGATAGGTCACCTGCAGGCTAAAGGGCCGTTGGTCCGGGTTTTTCAGCGGCAGCTCGACATCGAGTACCCCGTAATACACCTCGACCTCGCCAAAGTAGGCGTCGGTCTTCTGCTGGCCGGCGGGCAACTGAGCCGCGCCGTTGGCGATATCCGCGGGTTCGATCCGGAACTGGAAGCGGTGGCGGTAGAGGTAATAGCCCTCGGCGGCGACGAAGCGCAGCTTGATCGACTGCGCGCTGCTGTCCACCAGGCTCAGGCGGAAGGCTTCGCGCACCGGCAGGAAGTCCGCGCTGTTGTTCAGCGGCGCACCGAGCACCGGGCTTGGGCGGTTGTCGAACAGGCCCGCGCTGGCAGGCAGGGCGAGCAACAGCAGGATTAGGCTGAGCAGGCGGCGCATGGAGGTCTCGCAAGTCGAAGATGGCGCAATGATAACGGAAAGCCGCCCGCTGCGACCGGGACACTGCCGGGAGGGTCGGGACGCTGGAGCGAGCGTTGCTGAGAGTGGCATCAGCGCGGGCGGGTTCCGGCTGCCGGGTGTGACCTGGGGGCGCAGTCTAAGAAC
>NZ_SCMP01000005.1 GCF_005502935.1 Pseudomonas sp. 2FG | reverse complement strand
GTCGGTGGACTTCAGCAAGAAGTACTACAACTACCCCCCCCGGCTATGCCACCTTCAGAGAAAGCGATTACTCGCCGTAGATATCGAACTGGAAGTACTTGTCCTGCACGGCCTTGTACTTGCCATTGGCGCGGATCGCATCGATGGCCGCACTGAATTTGTCGGCCAGCGCCTTGTCGCCCTTGCGCACCGCGATACCGGCGCCCTCACCGAAGTATTTCTTCTCGGTGATAGCCGGGCCGACCAACGCGAAGCCCTTGCCGGCATCGGTCTTGAGGAAGCCGTCGTCGATGTTCACGGCATCGGCCAGGGTGGCATCTACACGGCCGGCGGCCAGATCCAGGAACACTTCGTTCTGCGAACTGTAACGCACCACCTCGATGCCCGCCGGAGCAAAGGTCTCGCTGGCATAGCGGTCGTAAATGGAAGAGCGCTGCACACCGACCTTCTTGCCTTTCAGATCGACCAACGGGTCGTTCAGTACGGCGCCGGTCTTCATCGCCAGCCTGGCGGGGGAGTTGTAGTACTTCTTGCTGAAGTCCACCGACTTCAGACGGTCTTCGGTGATGTTCATCGAGGACAGCACGGCGTCGAATTTACGGACTTTCAGAGCTGGGATCAGACCATCGAACTCCTGCTCGATCCACTGGCACTTGACCTTCATCTCTTCGCACAGCGCGTTACCGATGTCGTAGTCAAAACCGGTGATAGCGCCGTCTGGCGTCTTGCTGGCAAAAGGTGGGTAAGCCGCCTCGATACCGATACGCAGCGGCTTGGCATCGTCGGCCATGGCCAGCGACGACAGGACGGACAGCGCCAGGGCGCCGAGAAGCGCGATCTTCTTCATCTTATGACTCCTTCGAGTGGGTGTGGCTTCTGTTGGCAGAGTTGGAGATCGCCCAGGCCGTCCGTGAAGTATAGAAAGAGTCACCGTCCTTGCAGTGCGCTAGGCGGCATGCAAGAGGCTACGGCTGGGTGAGCGGCATTCTAACGACAGCCCAAAAGCCGATATTTCTCCAATGCGACAACTAGTTACAAAAGGCTCCGGCAGCCTTGCCAGGCATATTGACAGGCACTCTAAAACCTGGAGCACCAGAAAGAATTGATAACCCATGACAAAGGCAATAATCGCGCCATATTTTGCAAAACCCTTATATTTCGGCACTTTCAGCACATCTAAAGATTCTCAACCAGCCTAAACAAGCAGCCAAACAGCGCAAGCTGTTTCCGTACACCCCGCCAAAGTGCGCGCTGTTACCCAGCGTGTTACGTCCACCAAGCCCTTCGCTCAGCCGTGCAAGCCAGCCCATAAAGCCGATATCAATCCCCATCAATCGGCGTTTTATGGCTCGAGTCGGCAGACTGCGAGACAACCACCAAGGCCGAAACGAAAAGGCCCTGCCCCAGCTTGTGACTGGAGCAGGGCCTGGTAACAGCTGCCTTTTAGGCGGCCTGCATACTGCGGTGTGTGTCGATCAGGTGTTGCACCACACCGGGATCGGCCAGGGTGGAGATGTCGCCGAGCCCCTCATACTCGGCGGTGGCAATCTTGCGCAGGATGCGGCGCATGATCTTGCCCGAGCGAGTCTTTGGCAGCCCCGGTGCCCACTGGATCACGTCCGGTGCGGCGATCGGGCCGATTTCCTTGCGCACCCACTGCTTGAGTTCCTGACGCAGCGTTTCGCTCGGCTCTTCGCCACTGTTGAGGGTGACGTAGACATAGATGCCCTGACCCTTGATGTCGTGCGGCATGCCGACCACCGCGGCTTCCGCCACTTTCGGGTGGGCGACCATGGCGCTCTCGATCTCGGCGGTGCCCATACGGTGCCCCGACACATTCAATACGTCATCGACCCGACCGGTGATCCAGTAATAACCGTCCTCGTCGCGCCGCGCACCGTCGCCGGTGAAGTACATGCCCTTGAAGGTCTTGAAGTAGGTGTCGACGAAGCGCTCATGGTCGCCGTACAGGGTGCGCGCCTGGCCCGGCCAGGAGTCGATGATCACCAGGTTACCCTCGGCCGCGCCCTCGATCAGGTTGCCGAGGCTATCCACCAGGGCCGGCTGCACGCCGAAGAACGGCCGCGTCGCCGAACCCGGCTTGAGCGCGGTAGCGCCCGGTAGCGGGCTGATGAGGATGCCGCCGGTCTCGGTCTGCCACCAGGTATCGACGATCGGGCAGCGCTGCTGGCCCACGGTGTTGTAGTACCAGTGCCAGGCTTCCGGATTGATCGGCTCACCGACCGAGCCGAGCAGACGCAGGCTGGAGCCGTCGGCGCCCTGCACGGCCGCATCGCCCTGGGCCATCATGGCGCGGATGGCGGTCGGCGCGGTGTAGAGAATATTGACCTTATGCTTGTCGATGATCTTGGAAATGCGGGTGACGTCCGGGTAGTTCGGAATGCCCTCGAACAGCAAGGTGGTCGCGCCATTGGCCAGCGGCCCGTAGACGATGTAACTGTGGCCGGTGACCCAACCCACATCCGCGGTACACCAGTAAACGTCGCCCGGCTTATAGTCGAACACCCGCTCATGGGTCAGCGCGGCGTACACCAGGTAACCGCCGGTGGTGTGCTGAACGCCTTTCGGTTTGCCGGTCGAGCCCGAGGTGTAGAGGATAAACAGCGGATCTTCGGCACCCATTTCCTTGGGCGCGCAGTGGCTAGAGGCGACCGCCATCAGCTCCTCGTACCAGACGTCGCGATGCGGGTTCCACTTGATGTCGGCCCCGGTGCGCTTGCAGACGATGAGCTTCTGCACGCTGCTGGTTTCCGGATTGGTCAGCGCGTCGTCGACGTTGGCTTTCAGCGGTGTTTTCTTGCCGCCGCGCAGACCTTCATCGGCGGTGATGACGATCTTCGACTTGCAGTCGATGATCCGCCCGGCCAGCGCTTCCGGCGAGAAGCCGCCGAACACCACCGAATGCACGGCACCGATACGGGTGCAGGCGAGCATCGCCACCACCGCTTCCGGAATCATCGGCATATAGATGGTCACCACATCGCCGCGATGCACGTCCTGGCCGCGCAGGGCGTTGGCGAATTTGCAGACCTGCTCGTGCAGTTCACGGTAGGTGATGTGCTTGTGTTCCGAGGGGTCGTCGCCTTCCCAGATGATCGCCACCTGATCGCCACGCTCGGCCAAATGCCGATCCAGGCAGTTGGCCGAGACGTTGAGGGTGCCGTCGGCGAACCATTGGATATCAACGTGGTGGTCGTCGAAAGAGGTCTGCTTGACCTTGCTAAAGGGCTTGATCCAGTCGAGGCGCTGCGCCTGTTCGCGCCAGAAGCCATCGGGATTGATCACCGATTGCTGGTACAGGGCTTTGTAGCTGGCCTCATCGGTCAGCGACTGAGCCGCCACCTCGGGACGCACGGGATACAGGGAAGCAGCACTCATCGGAAAATACCTCAGCGGGCAGTTGTTGTTTTATGGCGCCTTTTGTAGCTGCTGCGTCCCTCAATAACCATTCGACCATGGTCTTACCAGTCGTAGCACCCGGTAGGCGGCGCGCCCACGCGCCCTTGCCCCAGCATCGCAGCCACGGCCGCTCACAAATCAGCTTGGCGCCCTGCGAGCCCCAAACTAAAAAGGGCGACCCTAAGGTCGCCCAGTCAATCATTCCGAGAGAGAAACACCTAGACACTGGCGCCCTGAAGAACGGGTTCCAGACGGTGTCGCTGCATCCCTGTTCGGCCTAGACGGACAGCCTATGAAGCAGCGGACCGCTCACCCTCCTCCTCGCCCACAGCACCCGCCGCACTGGCGACTGTGAAAGCCACGGCGCAGGCCAGCAACGAGAACACCGCAAAAGTGCCCATCACATACAGGTAAGGCAACACATGATTCCACGCTCGAGCCACGCCCAGGAAAGCGGCGAATAGCCAGCCGCTCATGGAGAGCGCGCCCAAGAGAGCAAGGCGGGTACGGGCGGAACTGTGCAACAAGACGAAGGGAGCCTTTTGCAGCAGGGGGAAACCGACTCGATGCAGCAACGCGCCGTTCAGGCTAAGCAGCGCAACAACAGTCACCTTCGCCCAGAGCTTCTGATTGAGCAGATACGTGGCCCCCTCATTGAGGTAACCCTGGAGCACCAACAGCAGGCCACTTCCCCAAAGAGCCAGCAGCGCCAGGGTGACGATCTTCTGAGTTTCCTCGAGATACTCACGCTGCGCCTGATCCAACGCCTCCCTGCGCCAACCCCAGAGCTTGTGATCGGCCTGCAGCACCCGCCCCAGGGCAATACAAGTGGCGAGCAGATGGCCGTATACGAGTAGCATTTTAAGCATTGCATTAACCTTATTTTTATCAGGGATGACTATGCATTCCCTACAACGAAAAACCGAAGGCGAATGATACGTCCTATCATTTGTAACAACAAGTTGCCTTACCGACCGCTGCGCGACTCAGACCTTACCCACTTCATGCTGACGCAACTTATTGGCGATGGTGGTATGCGACACACCGAGGCGCTTGCCCAGCTGACGACTGCTGGGGTACTCGGCATAGAGCCGCTCCAGCACGGCCTTTTCGAAACGCCCGAGAATCGCCTCCAGCCCGCCCTCGAGGGAGAAATCACCCAGCGGCTGCGGCGCGCCATAGTCCGGCAGGCGGATATGCTCGGGCTTGACCGTGCCGCCATCACAGAGCGAAACCGCCTGAAACAGCACGTTCTCCAACTGCCGTACATTGCCTGGCCAGTGGTAGTGATTGAGTCGCTCAAAGGCTTTCGGCGCCAGCTTGGGTAGCGGGCACCCGATCTGCCGGCTGGCCTGATCGAGAAAGTGCTCGGCCAACGGCGCCAACCCATCCAGGCATTCGCGCAGCGGCGGGATATGCAGGCTGAGTACGTTGAGGCGGTGGTAGAGATCCTGGCGGAACTCGCCTTTGGCACAGAGCTCGGAGAGATCCACCTGGGTCGCGCAGATGACCCGCACATCCAGGTACACCTCCTCGTCGCTACCGACCCGCCGGAAGCAGCCATCTTGCAGGAAACGCAGCAGCTTGGCCTGCAAGCGCGGGCTCATCTCGCCGACGCCATCGAGGAACAAGGTGCCGCCCGCGGTCAACTCCAGCAGGCCGAGCTTGCCCTCGGGACGAGCCCCTTCGAAGGCGCCCGGACCGTAGCCGAACAGCTCGGTCTCGGCCATGGATTCCGGCAGCCCGGCGCAGTTCAGCGCCATAAACGGCGACTGCCCGCGCGGACTGGCCAGGTGACAGGCGCGCGCCAACAGCTCCTTGCCGGTGCCGGTCTCGCCCTCGATCAGCAACGGCGCATCCAGCGGCGCCATCCGCCGGGCTTCGCGCACCACCGCGGCCATGACTTTCGAGCTCTGGAAGATGCTGTCGAAGCCGCGCAGCTCCTGCTTGCGCACATGGTAGATGCGCTCACCGACCCGGTCGGCGCGGTGCAGGGTCAACACCGCGCCGGCCAGGGCCTCGCTTTCGTCGTGCTCGGATTGCAGCGGGGCGATGTCGGCGAGAAACACATCGCCCTTGACCTTGACCCGCAGGCCATTGATCCGCGACTTGTTTGTCCGCACCAGCTCGGGCAAGTCGAAATCTTCGGCGTAGCGGGACAACGGAATCCCCGGCACCTCATCCACCCGCACCCCCAGCAACTGCGCCGCCGCACGGTTGGCCGCGACTATCGAGCCGCCCATGTCGATCGACAGCACCGGAAAATCCAGCGCGCCGAGCAAGGCATTCAACTCCAGATGACGGCGCTCGCTGGGCATCAAGCCGACGCGCTTGACCCCGAACACGCCGGGAATCGCCTCGAACTTGGCGCGCAGCGACTGGAACTGCAGGTTGATCAGGTTCGGGCAGTGCAGATAGATGGCGTTGCCCTGCTCGCCACCGACCTCGCCACGGGCGACGTTGATGCCGTACTCGACCAGCAGGTTGAGGATGTCGCGCAGGATGCCGACGCGGTTCTGGCAGTGGACTTTGATTCTCATCGTAAACGCCCTGTTATCGCTGCTGGTGGCGGGCTGGCGGTGCTTTTTTCGCAAAATCACCGCAGATTTTCGTCAAGAATATGTGACAGATGGCCGCACCAGCAAGGCTGAAATCCGCAACATCGCCAAGATCGTAACTATATCTTTACGAATTTATCGGTATTCCCTGCCGACCCGAGCCGCTAGCCGGCTGCGCAGCGCAACGCTCTGCGGTATTGCTAGGTCAACACAACAACAATGCGCTGCGGCATTGCGACCGCGCAGGAGACCGTATGAAAACCACGCAGTACGTGGCCCGCCAACCCGACGAGCACGGTTTTATCCATTACCCGGAAGCCGAGCATCAGGTGTGGAACACCTTGATCAGCCGCCAGTTGAAGGTGATCGAAGGCCGCGCCTGTCAGGAGTATTTGGACGGTATCGAGCAGATTGGCCTGCCCCATGAGCGCATCCCGCAACTCGGCGAGATCAACAAGGTGCTCGAGGCCAGCACCGGTTGGCGCGTGACGCGGGTGCCGGCGCTGATTCCGTTCGAGACCTTTTTCCAACTGCTGGCCAGCAAGCAATTCCCGGTCGCCACCTTTATCCGCTCGCCGGAGGAGCTGGACTACCTGCAAGAGCCGGACATTTTCCACGAGATCTTCGGCCACTGCCCGCTGCTGACCAACCCCTGGTTCGCCGAATTCACCCACGCCTATGGCAAGCTCGGCCTCCAGGCCAGCAAAGAGCAACGCGTCTACCTCGCCCGCCTGTACTGGATGACCATCGAGTTCGGCCTGGTCGACACTCCGCAGGGCCGCAAAATTTATGGCGGCGGCATCCTCTCCTCACCGAAGGAGACGCTCTACTGCCTGTCCGACCAGCCCGAGCACCAGGCCTTCGACCCTATCGAAGCGATGCGCACGCCTTACCGCATCGACATCCTGCAACCGCTGTATTTCGTGCTGCCGGAGCTTAAGCGGCTGTTCGAACTGGCCCATGAGGACATCATGGCGATGGTGCCCAAAGCCATGCAGCTAGGTTTGCACCCGGCGAAATTCCCGCCGAAACAGGCGGCCTGAACGATATCCGGACACGAATACCTGGACACGTAGGCTGGGTAGAGTCGCGTAGCGACGAAACCCAGCGCATAGCATCGAGCTGGGTTTCGCTACGCTCTACCCAGCCTACCTAGACTACCTAGACTACCTAGACAGCAAACGCCTACAAGAAGGAACCCACCATGACCGCTTTGACCCCCTCCGCTCTGAATCAGGCCCACTGCGAAGCCTGCCAAGCCGGAGCCCCGCAAGTCAGCGATGCCGAACTGCCCGAATTGCTGCGGCAGATTCCGGACTGGAATATCGAGGTTCGTGACGGCGTGATGCAGCTGGAAAAGCTCTTCCTGTTCAAGAACTTCAAGCAGGCCATGGCCTTCACCAACGCCGTCGGCGACATCTCCGAGGCAGAGGGCCATCACCCCGGCCTGCTGACCGAATGGGGCCAGGTCACCGTGACCTGGTGGAGCCACTCGATCAAAGGCCTGCACCGCAACGACTTCATCATGGCCGCCCGTACCGACGAGGTCGCGAAAACCGCGGAGGGGCGCAAGTGAAACACTTCCACGCGATCTCCCGCGTGCCCGGCGACCCGATTCTCGGCCTGATAGAGGCCTTTCGCGCCGACAGCAATCCGGCCAAGTTGGATCTCGGGGTTGGCGTGTACAAAGACCCCCAGGGTCATACGCCGATTTTGCGCGCGGTGAAGCTGGCCGAGCAGCGCTTGGTCGACAGCGAAACGACCAAGAGCTACATCGGCGGTCATGGCGATGCGCTGTTTACCTCTCGCCTGGCCGAACTGGTGCTCGGTGGCGACTCCGCACTGCTGCGCGAACAGCGCGCCGGCGCCACGCAAACACCGGGCGGCACCGGCGCTCTGCGCCTGACGGCGGACTTTATCGCCCGCTGCCTGCCGGGCCGTGGCATCTGGCTGAGCGACCCGACCTGGCCGATCCACGAAACGATCTTTGCCGCAGTTGGGCTCAAGGTCGGTCACTACCCCTACGTCGGCAGCGACAACTGCCTGAACGTCGAAGCCATGCTCGCCGCCCTCGGCCAGTTGCCGCTCGGCGACGTGGTGCTGCTGCACGCCTGCTGCCACAACCCGACCGGCTTCGACCTGTCGCACGACGACTGGCGCCGGGTGCTGGAGGTGGTGCGCGCCCGTGAGCTGTTGCCGCTGATCGACTTCGCCTATCAAGGCTTCGGCGATGGGCTGGACGACGACGCCTGGGCGGTACGGCTGTTCGCCCAAGAACTGCCGGAGCTGCTGATCACCAGCTCCTGCTCGAAGAACTTCGGCCTCTACCGCGAACGCACCGGCGCCTTGATCGTCTGCTGCGAAGATGCGGAAAAACTACTGGATGTGCGCAGCCAGCTGGCCTCCACCGCCCGCAACCTGTGGTCCACCCCGCCGGCCCATGGCGCTGCGGTGGTCGCGCAGATCCTCGACGACCAGGCCTTGAAAACCCTCTGGGTCGATGAAGTGGAAGGCATGCGTCGGCGCATCGCCGAACTGCGCCTGGGCTTGGTCGAAGCCCTGCAGCCTTATGGCCTGGCCGAACGCTTTGCACATATCGGCATCCAGCGCGGGATGTTCTCCTACACCGGCCTCACGCCCCAGCAGGTGCAGCGGCTGCGCGATGAATACAGCGTGTATATGGTCGGTTCCGGCCGTGCCAACGTGGCCGGGATCGATGCCAGCCGGCTCGACGACCTGGCCCGCGCCATCGCCCAGGTCTGCGACTGATCCGACGTAGGGTGGACATGGCGTCGGCCTTGTCCACCGCTCAAGGCGGCGGACAAACCGCAAGCGGTATGTCCGCCCTACCTCCCGGCGCACGGTCGAGCCCGTAGGGTGGATTCGCCGCAACGCGGCAATCCACCGCCACCACACAGCCCGAGGTGCATTGCCCTGCGGGCAAATGCACCCTACCGACAAACTCAGTAATCCACCTTGCCGCGCCCGGCCTTGATCGAGCCGCGCTGGCTCTTGCCTTCCAGCCGACGCTTCTTCGAGCCCAGGGTTGGCTTGGTCGGACGGCGGGCTTTTTCCACCTTGGCGGCACTCAGAATCAGCTCCTTTAGCCGCTCCAGCGCGTCCGCGCGGTTCTGTTCCTGAGTGCGGTACTGCTGCGCCTTGATCACCACCACGCCATCGCCGGTGATGCGGCTGTCGCGCAGCGCCAGCAGGCGTTCCTTGTAGAACGGCGGCAGCGACGAGGCGTTGATGTCGAAACGTAGGTGTAGCGCGCTGGAGACCTTATTAACGTTCTGCCCACCGGCACCCTGGGCGCGGATAGCGCTCAGCTCGACCTCGGCATCGGGCAGATGGACGTTGTTGGAAATCACCAGCATGACGAAAGCACATAAAAGGAAAGAGGCGGCCAGGATAACCCGAGCGCCTGCGCAAGCATTCATCCAATCCAACCCAACCCACAATCCCGCCCTGCTGAAACAACAAACCCGGCTCTAATAGCCGGGTTTGTTGTTTAGCGTACCGATCAAGTACCTGCCGACTGTTGCGCGGTTACTCGACTGCCGAACTGGCGCCGAACAGATCCGCCGTGGCTTTAGCTTTGGACAGCTTGAGGCGGTAGCAACCCCACATAAACACCAGCCAGAACGGAATCGCGTAGACCGACACCTGGATCCCAGGGATCAGCAGCATGACGCCGAGGATGAACAGCACGAAGGCCAGGCACAGGTAGTTGCCGAAGGGGTACCAGAAGGCACGGAACCCCGTGCGCACAGCATCGCGATCCATGCGCTGGCGGAACTTCAGGTGCGAATAGCTGATCATCGCCCAGTTGATCACCAGCGCCGCCACCACCAGCGACATCAGCAGTTCCAGCGCATTCTGCGGCACCAGGTAGTTGACCACCACGGCGAGGAAGGTCACCAGCGCCGAGAGCACCAGCGCACGCACCGGCACGCCGCGCTTGTCGACCTTGGCCAGCGACTTCGGCGCATCGCCCTGCTCGGCCAGGCCCAGGAGCATGCGACCGTTGCAGTAGGTGCCGCTGTTGTAGACCGACAGCGCGGCGGTGAGCACCACGAAGTTGAGGATGTGCGCGGCGGTATCGCTACCCAGCAGCGAGAACACCTGGACGAACGGGCTGCCGCTGTAGGGGTCACCGGCACTGTTGATGCTCTGCAGCAGGGCATCCCAGGGAGTCAGAGAGAGCAGCACGACCAGCGCGCCGACGTAGAAGATCAGAATGCGGTAGATCACCTGGTTGATCGCTTTCGGGATCACGGTTTTCGGCTGGTCGGCCTCGGCCGCGGTGAAACCGAGCATCTCCAGGCCACCGAAGGAGAACATGATGAAGGCCATCGCCATCACCAGACCTTCGAGCCCGTTGGGGAAGAAGCCGCCATGTTCCCACAGGTTGCTCACCGCGGCCTGCTCGCCGCCGGCGCCGCTGAACAGCAGGTAGCAGCCGAGCACTATCATGCCGATGATCGCCACCACCTTGATCATGGCGAACCAGAACTCCGCCTCGCCGAACAGCTTGACGTTGGCCAGGTTGATCGCGTTGACCATGACGAAGAACACCGCCGCGGTGGCCCAGGTCGGGACATCCGGCCACCAGTAATGAATGTACTTGCCGACCGCGGTCAGCTCCGACATACCCACCAGGATGTACAGCACCCAGCAGTTCCAGCCCGAGAGGAAGCCGGCGAAACCGCCCCAGTACTTGTGGGCAAAATGGCTGAAGGAGCCGGCTACCGGCTCTTCGACGATCATTTCACCAAGCTGGCGCATGATCAGGAAGGCGATAAAACCGCAGATGGCGTAGCCGAGGATCATCGACGGGCCGGCGGACTTGAGCACCCCGGCCGAGCCGAGGAACAAACCGGTGCCGATGGCGCCACCGAGGGCGATCAGCTGGATATGGCGATTCTTCAGGCCGCGTTTGAGCTCGCCTGAGTGAGGAGTGTCATGCTGCATTGGGACGTCACCTTTTGTTTTTATCTGTGACGGGATCGGACCCGCCGCGCTTGTGGTGCGGCGGAATTCAGCAAGGCGGGTAAGCCTTTGCAGTTAGTTGCGGACCCCTTACTGAGCGTCGGGCTGCACCTCCGGAGCGGCGTTCTTGAACGCATCGAGGGATTCACAGCGGGCGACCAGATCGAGGATGCGCGGGTACGCATTGAGGTCACAGTTAAAACGGCGCGCATTGTATACCTGCGGAATCAAGCAGGCCTCCAGATAGCCCGGCCGCTCGCCCAGTGACAGACGACCGGGCAAGCACAGCAGTCCCTGCTCCACGGCCGCCAGGCCGACGTCCACCCAGTGCCGATACCAGGTGTCTTTCGCCTCGTTCTCAACCCCCAAGGTGCCGGACAAGTATTGCAACACCCGCAGATTGTTCAGCGGGTGGATATCGCAGGCGATATGCAGCGCCAATGCGCGCACCTGCGCGCGCTGGGCCGGATCGCTCGGGAGCAGTGCCGGTTGCGGGTGGGTTTCTTCCAGGTATTCGAGAATCGCCAGGGACTGCGCGATCTTCGTCTGGCCATCGACCAGCAGCGGCACCAAACCCTGCGGATTCAGCGCCAGGTAGTCGGCCGCATGCTGCTGGCCGCCATCCTTGACCAGATGCACCGGCACTTGCTGGTAGGCCAGCCCCTTCAGGTTAAGCGCGATGCGCACCCGATAGGCGGCGCTGGAGCGCCAGTAGGAATAGAGCGTCAACATCGGTTTTCGTCCTTTGTCAGTGCTGTAGGGTGGAAAACCGCGAAGCGTTTTCCACCGGATGCTCGTTCACCCATTGGTGGATGTGAAAAACGACATCCACCCTACGCCTCGTAACGCTCCACCGCCTGCTCGATAGCGCCGAAGATGCTTTGCCCATGGGCGTCGAACATCTCGATACGCACCCGGTCACCGAACTTGAGGAACGGGGTTTTCGCCTCGCCGTGCTCGACGATTTCCAACATGCGTTTTTCGGCCAGGCAGCTGGAACCGGCGCTGCGGTCATAGTTCGACACGGTGCCGGAGCCGATGATGGTGCCGGTTCCCAGCGGCCGGGTCTTGGCGGCATGAGCGACCAGGGTCGGGAAGTTGAAGGTCATGTCGACGCCGGCATCCGGCTGGCCGAACAGCTGGCCGTTGATCTGCGAGACCAGCGGCCGATGCACCTTGCCCTCGCGCCAGGTATCGCCCAGCTCGTCCGGCGTCACCGCCACCGGCGAGAAACTGGAGGACGGCTTGCTCTGGTAGAAGCCGAAGCCCTTGGCCAGCTCGCCGGGAATCAGATTGCGCAGCGACACGTCGTTGACCAGCATCAGCAACTGAATGTGCGCGGCCGCTTCGGCCGCCGAGGCGCCCATCGGCACGTCGTCGGTGATCACCGCCAGCTCGGCCTCCAGGTCGATGCCCCAGGCCTCGTCGGCCATGCGAATCGGGCTGTGGGGCGGGATAAAGCTGTCCGCGCCGCCCTGATACATCAGCGGGTCATGCCAGAAGGATTCCGGCATCTCGGCGCCACGGGCCTTGCGCACCAGCTCGACGTGGTTGACGTAGGCACTGCCATCGGCCCAGTGATAGGCGCGCGGCAGCGGGCTGGCGCAGGCGCTCTGCTCGAAGGCGAAGGCGCCGGCTTCCAGGCCATCGTTCAGCCGCTGGTACACCGCGTCCAGCTGCGGGCGCTTGGCCGCCCAATCATCCAGTGCCGCCTGTAGGGTCGCAGCAATCGCCGGGACTTTCACCGCACGGCTGAGGTCGCGGGAGACCACGACCAGCACGCCGTCACGGCCTTGATTCAGAGAGGCGAGTTTCATAGTTCAACCTGTAGGGTGCGCCCTGCGCACCACTTGTCTGGGCGATGATCAAGGTGCGCACGGCGCACCCTACTTCAACTGTCTTTCCCTGGCGCACGCCAGGAGTTCACGTATTCGGGGACATCGACCTGCGCGGCGGCCGGGTCTATCTCCAGGGCGCGGCGGGTATCGATCATCACTGCCACCTCGTCGGCGAAGCTGGCCGGGGCGTCCTGGCTCTTCTTCAGCGCCTTCGGGTGCGGCCCGTGGGGGAAGCCGCAGGGGTGCAAGGTGACCATCCCGGCCTCGATGTTGTCGCGGCTGAAGAAGTTGCCACGGTGGTAAAACAGCACTTCGTCGTAGTCGTCGTTGTTGTGATAGAACGGCACCTTCAGCGCACCTGGGTCACTTTCGACCGGGCGCGGACAGAACGTGCAGACCACGAAGCCGTTGGCCACAAAGGTGGTGTGCGCCGACGGCGGCAGGTGGTAGCGATGGCTCATCAGCGGGCGGATATCCCGCCAGTTGAGACGCACCACGGTGTTGTCGCCATGCCAGCCGACCACGTCCAGCGGGTTATACGGATAGGTCACGGTGCTGATCTGGTTGCGCCGCTTGATGCGCACCTGCCAGGTGTTCTCGTCCTGCTGGGCCTTGAACGCGTCGTCGAGATGCGGATGGTCGAGCACCGCCGGATCGAAGATCGCATGGGGGCCAACCAGGCCCTTGTCCGGCAGTTGATAGGCACCGTCGGTGTTCTCGATCAGCAGCATAAAGGTCGGCTCACTGGCCTCGATGCGCCAGGCGGTGCCACGCGGCACCATCAGGTAATCGCCGTCGCGGAACTCCAGGTGGCCGAAGTCGCAGTAGAAGTGCCCCGCGCCCTCGTGGATGAACAGCAGGTCATCGCCGTCGCCGTTGCGTACCAGGTGGCGCATGGCGCCGTGGGTCTTCCACACCCGCAGCTTCATGTCGCCGTTATGCAGGGTGACCGGCGCTTCCAGCGGGCAATCGCGCTCGCTGGAGAGCTGGTTGAAGTTGAAGGCGTGGGGCCGCAACGGCCCCTGCCAATCGATCCAACCGGTGGGCGGGTGCTTGTGGTGCAGGTGCGAAGCCGGGCCGAAGAAACCTTCGCGGCCCATTTCCCGCTCGTAAGTGCCTGCCGGGAAATCGCAATGCGCCTGCCGTGAGCACTCGCCTTCACGCAGGGGGAAGCTGATCCATTTACGGCTCATGTCAGAACTCCATCGTAGGGTGCGCTGTGCGCACCATTACCTCGGCCCCGGTGCGCGCGGCGCACCCTACGCCAGGCACCAGGTCACTCGGCCTTGAGTACGCCGCGCTTGATCTGATCCTCCTCGATGGACTCGAACAAGGCCTTGAAATTGCCCTCGCCGAAGCCCTGATTGCCCTTGCGCTGGATGATCTCGAAGAAGATCGGGCCGATCACGGTATTGGTGAAAATCTGCAGCAGGATGCCGTCGTCACCCGGCGCGCCGTCGATCAGGATGTTCAGTTCGCGCAACACCTCGGTGGGCTCGCCGTGGCCGGCGACGCGCTGATCGACCTTGGCATAATAGGTGTCCGGCGTTTTCATGAAGTCCACACCGTTGGCGCGCAGCTTGCGCACGGTCGCGTAGATGTCTTCGCTGGCCAGGGCGATGTGCTGGATGCCCTCGCCGTGGTACTCGCGGATAAACTCTTCGATCTGCGATTTATCATCCGCCGATTCGTTGATCGGGATACGGATCTTGCCGCACGGCGCGGTCATGGCGCGCGACAGCAGGCCGGTGAGTTTGCCTTCGATATCGAAGTAACGGATCTCGCGGAAGTTGGCGATGCGCTCGTAGAAGCCGGACCAGACGTCCATCTGCCCACGCTTGACGTTGTGGGTCAGGTGATCCAGTTCCATCAGGCCGACCGCATTGTCCTGCGGCGTGCGGCCTTCGATGTACTCGAAGTCGACGTCGTAGATGCTCTTGTCGCTGCTCTCGTTGGGGTAGCGATCGACCAGGTACAGCAAGGAGCCGCCGATGCCCTCGACGCAGGGGATGTTCAGCTCGCCGAAGTTGGCGTGGCTGCCGACCAGTGTGGCGCCCTGGGCCTCGACATAGGCGGCCGCCTGGGCGGCATTCTTGACCCGGAAGGCCATGGCGCAGGCACTCGGGCCGTGCTTCTCGCCGAACTCACGGACATGGCCGGTGGGGCTGCCGTTGAGGACGAAATTGATGTCGTTCTGCTGGAACAGAAAGACTTCCTTGGAGCGGTGTTTGGCGGTTTCGGTGAAACCCATGGCGGTGAACAGCTCACGCAGCTGCTGAATGCCCTCGGGCGTCGGCGCGGTGTATTCGACGAATTCGAAACCGTCGGTACCAATCGGGTTGTGCTGCTCGATCTTGTTCACGGCGGTCATTGCGCCTCCTCGTTGTTGTTGTCGGCTCAGCGCTTGCTCGATACCAGCCAGACGCTGCGGATAGCCTCATAACAACCCTTGCCCGAGGGTCGGACAAGCGCAGTGCAGAGCCTTATCAGGGCTTGCGCGCGGCTCATATGGCAACTTTTCCTTACACTCCAGAAAAGTGGCGAGTGCCTCACTGCAGCGGCTTGTCATCCGTAACGATTATTTGCCAAAGCGGTGCGCTCGGCTGCCAGGTTAGTCGCCCTGAACGTACAGGTCGCCCACCGGCGGCTGTGCCGAGCCGTGCTCCAGGCTGGCATTGCCCGAGTCGCCTCTTAGCCTGTTATGGCTGGTGAACGGCTGCGGGCGGGCGATGGCATAACCCTGGGCATAGTCGACGCCCATCGCCCTCAGCGCCTGGATGATCTGCGGCGTTTCGACGAACTCGGCGATGGTGCGTTTGCCCATCACATGACCGATGTGGTTGATCGACTCGACCATGGCACGGTCGATCGGGTCGTCGAGCATGTCCTTGACGAAGCCGCCATCGATCTTCAGGTAGTCCACCGGCAAATGTTTGAGGTAGGTGAAGGAGGACATGCCGGCGCCGAAGTCATCGAGTGAGAAACGGCAGCCCAGCGCCTGCAGCTCGTTGATGAAGCGGGCGGCGCTGGCGAGGTTGGCGATGGCGCTGGTTTCGGTGATCTCGAAGCAGATCAGCTGCGCGGGAATCCTGTGCTGCTTGAACTGTTCGCACAGGAAGTCGAGGAAGGTCTCGTCGCCGAAGGTGGTGCCGGACAGGTTGATGGCGCAGGTGGCGATCGGCTCGGCCTGTGCCCCGGCCAGGCGCGCGGCGAGAATGCCGAAGGCGTTCTTCACCACCCAGCGGTCGATCAGCGGCATCAGGCCATAGCGTTCGGCGGCCGGAATGAAGCGGATCGGCGGCACCAGCTGGCCCTCCTCGTCGCGCAGCCGCAGCAGCAGTTCGAGATGGGTGCCGACACTCTCGCCCTGGCCGAGCCGGGCAATTTCCTGGGCGTACAGGCAGAAGCGCTCCTCCTCCAGCGCCTGATGGATGCGCTGCACCCAGGCCATCTCGCCGAAGCGCAGCGACAGCTCCGAATCCTCCGGGTGATAGAGCTGCACGCGGTTGCGGCCTTTTTCCTTGGCCATATAGCAGGCCAGGTCGGCCGCCCGCAGCGCCTCTGCCAACGTGGTCCGCGCCTGCGCGATATGCACCAGGCCAATGCTCACGCCGATGCTGAAGGAGCGCCCGCCCCAGACGAAGTGCAGGTCCTGCACGCTCAGGCGCAGCAGTTCGGCGATCTGGGCGGCCGGTTCGGCCGGGCAGTTTTCCAGGAGGATGCCGAATTCATCGCCGCCCAGCCGCGCCAGCGTGTCGCCTTCGCGCAGGCGCCGTTGCAGCAGGCTACAGACCTGGCGCAACAGCTGGTCGCCGGCGGCGTGGCCACAGGTGTCGTTGACCACCTTGAACTGGTCGAGATCGAGGAACATCAGCGCGTGCTGCCCCGGATGGCGGTCGAGCTTGCCCAGCGCCTGCTCCAGCCGATGTTCGAACTCGCGGCGGTTGGCCAGGCCGGTGAGCGCATCGTGCGACGCCTGCCAGGACAGGCTGGCAATGTACTGGCGCTCGCGCGTCATGTCATGGAGCACCAGCACCGCGCCAGCGATCTTGCCGTCGATCTGGATAGGCGCGCCGACCAGCGCAACGGCCACCGTGCTGCCATCGAGGCGGACCACCTGCTGCGCGTGGGCGCTGCCGCCGTCGATCTTGCCGTCGAGGATCTGCTCGATCAGCGTCAGGCCCTCCTGCTGGCTGTCCTCATCGACCAGGCGAAACAGCGACAGCAGCGGCAAGCCGCGGGCCTGCTCGGCCCGCCACGCGGTGAGCCGCTCGGCCGCCGGGTTCATGTACGCCATGCGCCCGGCGCTGTCGGTGCTGATCACCGCGTCGCCGATCGACGCCAGGGTGGTCTGCGCGCGTTCCTTTTCCGCGTGCAGCGCGTGCTCGAACGCCTGACGCTGAGCCAGCAGCTTGCTCGTGCGCAGCACCGCCAGCAGGATCAGGATGGCGGCGGTGGCCAGGTTGACCGCCAGCAGCAGCCGCTGGATGAAGCGCGAGCCTGCGCCGAGCGCGTCGGAAAAGGCCTTGGCGATCGGCGTGACGCCAGCGTTGAGGGCATGGATCTGCGCCTTCCAGCGGTTGATCTCATCGCTGCCGGCCAGGCCGCCGGCTATGCCGGCGTGCATCGTCGCGGCCACGTCGGTCAGCTCCAGCAGGTAGCGGTCGCCGACGACCCAGTGCTCGATGGCGTTCTCCAGATAGCTGAAGTGGCGGAAGTGGCGGAACAACCAGATCAGGTCGGGAATGTCCTGGGGATGGCTGCCACCCTGCCGAAAACCGGCGCGGGCCGCTGTCAGATCGGGGTCGGGACGCTCGAGCGCGAGCCGTGCGGCGTGATCGCCCAGCGGCACCGCGATGGCCGCCTGGTAGTCGCGGTAGTCGGCCTCGATGTGGCTATCGGCATACAGGTTGAGGTAGTAGACGGCGTCCTTCTGCCCCTTGGACCACAGGCTCTCGCCACCGACGTAGGCGCGCACCGAGGAGAGCAGATCCAGGCTCAAGCCCGCGAGCAACGCCTGCAGCAACACTATGGCGATAAAGGGCCAGATCAGCCCGAACAGGCGGGGTTTGTCGCGCATCCGTTTCTGCCTCATTGCATCCCGTCCTTATCCAGGCGAACGCCAAGCGATCGGGAGCCGTTCATACCAGCACGCCCCCCTTCCCGCTCTGCTCATGGTCCTCTTTCGCAGACTTATGCACGGCGCTAAACCGCAGCGTATCCGCAGGACGGCCGCCGAGTGGCGGCCACAGACAGCCTCAGTCTAGCGGGAGAATTTCCGCAGCGCCGGCCAGTGGCCATCCCTCGGCAAAACCGGCTTGCGGCCGGGGGCGGCTGGTGGGCTTTCATTGCGCTGCCAGGAACGGGCCAGCGCCTTGGATCGGCATGGCCGGTTGATTCAAGCGAATGAGCAAAGGGGCAGCCAATCGCTATGACTTTCAATAGCGGCTCCCACCCATTTGACCCGGGCTATGGGTCAGAATCACCTTCGCAACCGAGCAGGCCACGCGCCCGCTATTGGCTCTCGGGCGGCGGTTGGCGTGACAAGAGCACGTTGAGCAGGTTGTCCTGAAAGTTGATGTTGCTGGTCAGGAACGCATGGTCCTCGCACAGGAAGAACGCATAAGCCACCGGCAGAAAACTGTCCTCGTTCTGTGGCGCGCCAGGATCCAGGGTCTCGCGCGCCAGCAGGGACGGCTTGGTGACGCGGCCATCGCCGGGCTCGATCATCAGCTCGTCGTAGGGCACGCCGGGCCGGGGTGCGGCAATGTCCGCCGGCGTGAGTCGCACCCTGTCGCGTCCATCGAGCTGCTCCACCAGCAGCCGTGCAGGTGTCATGTGGCAGCCACCGCCAAAGAGCACGTAGCGGATCGGCGACACCGGCTCGGCCACCGACAGCATCCAGGCCAGGCGCCGTGCACGCTCCAGCTGATAAACGAAATAGCGCTGCAGCGCCGGCGCGTCGGCAGCGGCGGCCAGAGTAGGCTCGTAGACCGACCAAGCCATGCGCTGCCAGGTGTTGGGGTCAAACAAGTCGTCGTGACGAGGCTTGCCCTCGATGTCCAACAGCCAGTTGTTGAGCGGGTGGGGAAAGAGCTGATAGCCACTGGGAAAGGTGGCCAGGGTGCGCGGCGAAATACGGCTCCAGCCGACCTTTTCGCCACTGATGAAGGCGTGCAATGAGCCGACCGACCCCAGGTTGGGCGTGCCCAGCAACACCAGTTTGCGCACCCGCTCCGCCCCCTCCATGGTCACCTGGTGGGGCGCGCCGTCCAGCACATCGCGGGTGCCGAAGCGCAGGTAGTAGCGCGCGATCAAGCCACCCATGCTATGCGCCACCAGATCGACGCGTAAGCTCGGATCGGCGTAATCACGGCGCACGGCCGCAATCAGCCGATCCAGTTCCCGCACGCTGCGCAAGGTGTCTTGCCGCCAGTCGTAGGACAGGACGTAGTAGCGGCGCTCGCCCTGGCGCGCCGGTGTCCCGGGCTGGGCGCGCGCATAGCCACCAAATTGCGTCAAGGTGCGTAAGATTGGCCGGTAAAAGTCGCGCCGCAGCGCCTGCTCGGCAATGCCCGAAGCTTCCAGCCGCGAAGGCCGTGGCGTATTGGTTTGCGGATCGATTTCCAGGGCCAGCTCCGGGTAAGACGAGAACAGAATGCGCCACCAGGGCCCCGGCCAAATCTCTTCGCCGCTGACCCGGTCGCGCAAGCGGCTGCCAAAGGCCCCCGGGATCAAGATGACCGGCGCGGTTTCGGCGTTGCTGCTGCTGAGCTGGTAGAGCCGTTTCAGGTCGGGGCGCGGTGACTCGCTGCAGCCCAGCAGGCCCGCCGCAAGCACCAGCATGGCGATCAGCCGTGCGGCAGGCTTTGCCAGACGCCAGCGGACAGAACTGTCAGGGTGCATGGGCGAAGCCCCGTGACTGCGCCGCTTTCACCGTGGCGCCTGGCCCATGACCAGTTTCAGGCCGGAGCACGGGGCGTTGACCGCGCAGGCCGTCATTGCCGCCCAGGCCATTGAGAAGGTCGCCGCTGGCGGCACCCATCAGGATATCGGCACCTTCATCGGCATTTACAGTGGCCATAAGCACGCCCCTTCAGCGTTGGCGGCACTTTGACGGTATGAGTCTAGTGCGCGGCGAGCACCCAGCCATTATTCATTTGCAGGCACGAGAAAGCCTTTCGTCCGCAGCCCCCCTGCGAGCCGGCAAAGCCCTTCACGGCGTGATCTCAGAACGAGCGCAGGATGCGCCCCAGCGTCGCCATCGCCGCCTCGAAGCGCTCGTCCCAGGGATGGCCGTAGTTGAGGCGGATGCAGGAGCCGAAGCGGCGGGTGGCGGAGAAGATCGGCCCAGGGGCCAGGCTGATGCCCTGGGCCAGAGCCAGGCGGAACAGCTGCAGCGAGTCGACCCGCTCGGGGAATTCCAGCCAGAGGAAATAGCCGCCGGCCGGGCGAGTGACCCGGGTGTCCGCGGGGAAATGCCGCGCCACCGCCGCCAGCAGCGCGCCCTGCTGCTCCTCCAGGGCGTAGCGCAGCTTGCGCAGGTGACGCTCGTAGCCGCCGTGCTGCAGATAGTCGGCGATCGCCGCCTGGGCCGGGATCGAGGCGGACAGCGTGGTCATCAGCTTGAGCCGCTCGATCTTCTGCGCGTAGCGGCCGGCGGCCACCCAGCCGATGCGATAGCCCGGCGCCAGGCTCTTGGAGAAGGAGCCGCAGTGCAGCACCAGGCCCTCGCTGTCGAAGGCCTTGGCCGGGCGCGGCGGCTGCGCGCCGAAGTACAGCTCGGCGTAGACGTCGTCCTCGATCAGCGGCACCCGATGGCGATGCAGCAGTTCCACCAGTTCGCGCTTCTTCTGCTCCGGCAGGCTGGCGCCCATGGGGTTCTGGAAGTTGGTCATGAACCAGCAGGCCTTGACCGGATGCCGCGCCAGGGTCTCGGCCAGCACGTCGAGGTCGATGCCCTCGCGCGGGTGCACGGGAATCTCCACGGCCTTCAGCTTGAGCCGCTCCAGCACCTGCAGCGTGGCGTAGAAGGCCGGCGCCTCGATGGCCACCAGATCGCCCGGCTCGGTCAGCGCCTGCAGGCAGAGGTTCAGCGCCTCCAGCGCGCCGTTGGTGATCACTAGCTCCTCCAGAGCTAGCGGCAGCCCGCCGACCCTGTAGCGCAGGGCGATCTGCCGGCGCAGCGCCGGGTTGCCCGAGGGCTGGTAGGCGACCACGGTGCGCGGGTCCATCTCGCGCGCCGCCTTGGCCAGCGAACGCGCCAGGCGCGGCAGGGGGAACAGCTCGGGGCTGGCGAAGGCGGAACCGAGCGGCACGCAGTCCGGGTCCTTGAGCGAGTTGAGCACCGAGAACACCAGTTCGCTGACATCCACCTCGGTGGACTCGCTGGCGCGCGGGCCGATCTCCGGCTCGCGGAGCTGGCGCTGCACATGGTCGCAGACGAAATAGCCGGAGCGCGCACGGGCGCGGATCAGCCCGCGGCGCTCCAGCAGGTAGTAGGCCTGGAACACGGTGGACGGGCTGACGCCGTAGGTGCGGCTGGCGTAGCGCACCGAGGGCACGCGCTGGCCGGGGGCGAGCACGCCGGCGCGGATCAGTTCGGCGATTTCCTCGGCGAGTTTCTCGTAGCGTTTCATCCGTGCCCGGCCGCTTCCTGAGGCTGATGGTCGGCAGTGTCCTCGAACCGCGGCCGCACTGCTAGCGCCGCGGCGCGACGAAGGTGCTGTGCGCCCGTACCCGCAACTGCGAGTCGTCGATGCCGCTCAGCTGGAAGTGGATCGGCCGCGCGCCGGCCTGCGACTCCTGCTCGGCGGTCAGGGCAACCGACACCGGCAGGTCGAGGATCTCCCCGGCCTGCAGCCGCAGCCGCAGCCGCTGCTGGCCCTGCAGGCGCAAGCCCGCCGCGTCGACCAGGCCTAGCTCGTAGCGCTGGGCGCTCTGGGTCTTGTTGATGAGCCTCAGGCGGTAGCTGTTCTCGATCTCGCCCTGGCCGTTCTCGCGGTACAACCCACGGTCGCGGGTCACGTCCAGCGCTGCCAGCGGGCGGGCCTGCAGGGCCCAGCCGAAGGCCAGCAGCATGCTCAGCAGCACCGCGGCATAGCCCAGCAGCCGCGGCCGCAGCAGGCGGGTCTGGCCGCCCTCCAGCTCATGTTCGGAGCTGTAGCGCACCAGGCCGCGGGCATAGCCCATCTTGTCCATGATCGAGTCGCAGGCGTCGATACAGGCCGCGCAGCCGATGCAGGCCAGCTGCAGGCCGTCGCGGATGTCGATGCCGGTCGGGCAGACCTGCACGCACAGCTGGCAGTCGAGGCAGTCGCCGAGGCCTTGGGCGCGATGATCGGCGTCCTTGCGCCGCGGACCGCGGCCTTCGCCGCGCGCCGCGTCGTAGGAGACGAGCAGGCTGTCCTTATCGAACATCACGCTCTGGAAGCGCGCATAGGGGCACATGTGGATGCACACCTGCTCGCGCAGCCAGCCGGCGTTGATATAGGTGGCGGCGCTGAAGAACAGCAGCCAGAACAGCGCCGCACCTTCCAGCTGCAAACTGAACAGTTCCTGCGCCAGCGGGCGGATCGGGGTGAAGTAGCCGAGGAAGGTCAGCGCCGTGAGCAGGCTGACCAGCAGCCAGAGCAGGTGCTTGCTGCTGCGCCGCAGCAGTTTGCCGGTGCTCCAGGGCGCGGCATCGCGCTTGATGCGCTGGTTGCGCTCGCCCTCGGTGAGCTTCTCGCACCAGAGGAAGACCCAGGTCCAGACGCTCTGCGGGCAGCTGTAGCCGCACCAGACGCGGCCGGCGAACACGGTGATGAAGAACAGGCCGAAGGCGCAGATGATCAGCAGCGCCGAGAGCAGGATGAAGTCCTGCGGCCAGAAGGTCGCGCCGAAGATATAGAACCTGCTATCGACCAGGTCCCAGAGCACCGCCTGGCGCCCGTCCCAGTCGAGCCAGGCGGTGCCGAAGAACAGCAGGAACAAGGCACCGGCCCCGCCCAGGCGCAGGTTGCGGAACAGACCGCTGAAGCTGCGCGGGTAGATGCCGCCGCCGAAGGCGGCCCAGGGCGTGCTGGCCGGCTGCGAGCGGGACGGGGGCGGCGGTGGATCGACGAGCTGGACGGGAATTCTCTCGGACATGGTCGCGGGCCTGGAGGCTGGAAATGCCCGCGACTATAGAAAGGCAGCCCGACACAAAACAGATTCAGATCCTTTAACAAAAACCGTATCAGATCAGCGGAAAGACTCCCGGCGAAGCAGCCAAGACGCAAGTAGATGGCATCTGCCCGTGACTCACAGAGCAGGCACCTTGATATGGAATGCCGAAGGAAAAGCCAGGCTGTACTGTAATGCCGATCACTTAAGGTCTGTGCGCCTGGCTCCCCTCGCCGGTTTTAGTGGAGAGGGGCTGGGAGAGAGGCCGAGGCGCGGCCCACACTGCCTTCGCTTGGCCATGGATGCATGGCCTAGTCATAAACACAGTCGTTTGCCTCCCCCTCCGGGTTAGGGGGAACGCTGTCCCGTGTTGCAGGGGCTCGCCTCTACTTATGGAGACTTAACCCTGCTCCGCAGTGAAGCCCTCTTGCCGCATCTTTTTCAGCAGCGCCTGCCAATAAGCCAGGTGCTCCGTATCTCCAATGCGCTTAAGACCTTGCGCCTTAACAAAATAGAGCCCTTGGGCATCGAAGGCATAGGACAGCGACAAATCCCGGCGTTCAGCCGCGGGGCGGATGCTATTGATCAGGTTGTCCAGTACCAGAGGCTCGGCGCTTGGCGTTGAGTAATAGGTCAACACCATGTGCGCCTGATTCGACTTCAGCACTTTGGCATAGGCGATCCGCAGCTTTTCCTCGGCTACACCGAGCTGGCGCAGGGTGAAATACTTGGCCAAGGAAAAGTCCTCGCAGTCCCCTGCCCCTTTGACCAAGGTCTCGATCGGCGTCGCCCAATAGTCGCTCTGCTTCCAGAGCGCGATGTCGGTGCTGAAACGAACATGGTGGTTGAAGTAGCGGTTAACCGCATGCAGCTTTTCTATTTCCGGTAGATGCTGACTGCTCTCGATCAGGTCGCTCCAGGACAGGAGGCGATCCGTGGTTGGACTCTGTCGTCCATAGCGCTTTTCCGCCTTGTGGAGGATCCGTTCGAGTCTCCAGCTTGCCTTGGCTTCAGCCATGCCAAAGAGCAAGCCTCCGCTAAGAGTCGTGACTGCGACCGCCCGCCACAAAGCATTGGTATATTTGGACTGAGCGACTCGCTGGAGCAACAGGATAGACCTCTATGAATGCGGCCTTGGCCGGGTTCAACTTAGCGGATCATTCCATTGAGAGACTGCTGACTAGAGGATTTGGTGCTTGCTCAAGCAGCTTTGGGGCAAGTCCACAGCCCAGGACAGGGCCCTCTTTCCCCAACAAGCCGACTCAGGCTTCGATGCTCTAGGCGCCCAAGAAAGCAACTGCTTAATAATTGATCAATGTAACGCCCTTTCAAGCCGTGGAGCAAGCGCCCCACTGCCCCCTTGGCGAGGGCTTTGCTGGGCAAATCGGGCAGCACTCTAAGGCAAGGGGCTGGCGGCGACACGGCCGCCGCTGACCGCTGGAAATCCCCCAAGCCTGGGCCTAGAGACGCTTTTCGAGGTAGTTGTCGCGCAGGCCCTGTTCGCGCAAGGAAGCCGAATGTTCTTGGCAGTGCTCCAGGGGAAGGGAGTTGGCTGTTGCAACAGCCCGCCGACCTGAAGTCGAAAGTAGCGATCGCCGTCACGCAGGCAATCCGCAACACCTCACGGCGCCGCTCCAACTGGCCACTTTGGCGGAAGTTACCCGCTCGCTTGTTCTCCACCCCGCTCCCGCTGGATGAGCTGTTCGCGAACAAAGTTTAACTTCAGGCTTGAATGACACGCCTGAATGAAGTGGGCACCCATGCTCCTCGGCCGGATTGCTTAAGCCTCAGTTCGACCTTACCGCTCCGGACGCTCAGGTTCAGCGCTAAGCGCCCGGAGCGCTACGCCGCCTCACTCAATGCCCGTATTCGATCCTCTGTTGGTGGATTAGAGATTTGTACTGGGGTGCCGGTCCCTTGATCGACTGTGCCTCATTGGGCTCAAGCTGCGGGCCGGCAGCAGTTGGCTGCTCTTCGAGCAGTTGGGTAAAGCGCTGACTTTGATCCCCGCTTGTTCGAGCTTGGGCAACCTCATTACTAAGCATGCGAGACTCCAAAAGGCGATCACTACCATTTTCCGCCAGTAAGTACGCAGGCTCCTGCTCGAACGATGGGACCCGTGCGCTGGTTGCTTGCCCCGAGGTGGTGGCCGCAAGCATCACTATTAGGCCGCTGAAGGCCTTCGTGCTGAATGTCGATTTCATGGTGTCATCCTCATAACATTACCCCCTAGCCCCCAGGAATTGGACCGAATAGCCGAGGGGATTGTTACAAAGGTATTTCGCTGTCGGACGGGCGGCGATTCTTAAGACGGCTGTCGCCTGAGCGTGCCGATGCGCCCCAGAGGGGCGCGCAGACGCCTGCTTGAGTGAACGGCATTAAGGCTGGACTGCAACTAACCCTGCGGGCACTAACTCTGTTGCAGGTGGCCGTACAGCTTGGCGTACAAACCGCCGTCGGCGATCAACTGCTGATGATCACCATCCTCGGCGATGCGCCCGCCATCGAAGACCAGCACCCGATCCGCCTGTTTCACCGCCGACAGGCGGTGGGCGATGATCAAGGTGGTGCGGCCGTTGAGGAACTGGCCCAGAGCCTGGTGCAGGGCGTATTCGGTGGCGGCATCGAGGGCCGAGGTGGCCTCGTCGAGGATCACCACTTTCGGCTCGGCCAGCACCATCCGCGCGATCGCCAGGCGCTGGCGCTGGCCACCGGAAAGGCGTACGCCGGAGCGCCCGACGATGCTCTCCAGACCCTGCGGCAAGACGCGAATGGTCTGCGCCAATTGCGCGATTTCCAGCGCGCGCCAGCAGGCCTCATCGCTGCGCTCACGACCCATGGTCAGGTTCGCGCGTACCGTGTCGTTGAACAGCGCGGGATGCTGTAGCACCACCGCGACCTGCTCGCGCACGGTCTCCAGGCCGATCTCTTCCAGGCTGCAACCGCCATAGCGGATGCTTCCGGCCTGCGCCGTGTAGAGGCCCAGCAGCAGTTGCACCAGGGTGCTCTTGCCGCCGCCGCTGGCACCCACTATGGCGACCTTCTCACCCGCGGCGATGGCGAGGTTCAGCTCATCCAGCACCGGCTCATCGTGGTAGGCGAAGGTCAGGCCGCGCACCTCGATACCGAGCGTGTCGCGCCCGTCGAAGGGATCGACACCACCTCGATATTGCGGCTCATCGGCCCGCGCGAGCAGCTCGTTGATCCGCGTCAGCGCGCCACCGGCGGCGTAGAAGGCATATTGCAGATTCAGCAGCTGTTCGACCGGGCCGATCATAAACCACAGGTAGCTGAACACCGCGAGCATCTGGCCGATCGACAGGTCGGAGAACAGCACGGTGAGCATCGCCGCCGCCCGGAAAATATCGATACCGAACTGGAACAACAGACCGCTGGCGCGGCTGGAGGCATCACTCTTCCATTGCGAGGCCACCGCATAGTTGCGTACCTCTTGGGCGCGTACACCGAGGCGGCCGAGGAAGAAGCCCTGGCGGTTGCCGGCACGGATTTCCTGGATTGCGTCCAAGGTCTCGGTGAGGGCCTGGGTAAAGCGCGAGGTGCTGTCGTTCTCAAGCTTCTTCAGGTGCTTGACCCGTTTCCCCAACTGCACCGTGGCGTAGATCACCAAGGGATTGAACAGCAGGATCAACAGCGCCAGTTGCCAGTGCATCCACATCAGGATGCCCGCGGTGCCGGTCAGCGTCAGCACCGCGACCAGGAAGCGGCTGAGGGTTTCGCCGACGAACTTGTCCAGGGTGTCGAGATCGGTGACCAGGTGGGTGGTCACCGTGCCACCGCCGAGGCTTTCGTATTCGCCGAGGGAAATCCGCTTGAGCCGCTCGATCAGGCGAATGCGGATACGGTAGACGATGTCCTTCGACAAACGGGCAAACAGCCGCGCCTGCACCACGTTGAAGACCAGCGCCGAGCTGCGCAACAGCAAGGTCAGCAACACCATCAGGCCGATGTAGCCGACGGCGCTCTCCCAACTGCTGGGCAGGAAACGATCCATGACCTTGAGCGCCGCATCGCCCTGCTTGAGCAACACCTCGTCGACCAGTAACGGCAGCAGCAGTGGAATCGGCACGCTGCAGAGGGTCGCCAGCACCGCCACGCCATTGGCAATCAGCAAGGCTTTTTTGTGGCGCAGGGCCAGCCGGCGTATTTCCGCCCAGCTCAGCCGATCAAGCATGCGCGCCCCGCGCCAGCCAACGCGCCAGCAGCGGTGCCAGTTCGCTGAGCGGCTGATAGCCATTGGTCAGCAGGGCCAGTTGGCCATTGCGTTCGGCGAGCACGGTGGGGAAGCCGGCGATGCCCAGATCCTGCACCCAGGTGAAATCGGCGGCGGTGGCGGCGTGCTGTTCGGCACTGTCGAAGGCCGTCGCGAATTCGATGCGCGGCAAGCCGGCCGCTTCCGCGAGTTCGACCAGCACGCTGGCCTGTGTGACGTCGCGGCCTTCGGCGTAGAAGGCCTGCTGAATGCCCTTGACCAGCGGCCAGACGCTGGCCGGATCGAGGGAGCGCGCGGCGACCAGGGCACGGCAAGCCGGCTCGGTGTCGTAGACGAAACCCTCCGGCAAGGCGCCGTCGAACCTGAACGGCTGCCCGGTGGCCTGCGCGACCGCCTGCCAGTGCTCAAGAATATAGCGCTGGGTGGTCGGCTCCAGCGCCGCGCCACTGCCGGTCCGCAAGCCGCCGGCCACCATGTGCAGTGGCACGCCCGCCGCCTGCGCCTGTGCGGCGAGCGCCTCGAGCACCGGCGCGAAACCCCAGCACCAGGAGCACATGGGGTCCATCACATAGAGCAGGCGAGCTTGCATGGGTCAGGACTCTGCACAAAGTCGAGGGTTGTAGCCCAGAGGGTGCGGTTGATTGCGCGCCTTGGCCAGTTCGATCTGCTTCTGCCGCTCACGGGCACTGTTGCGGGTCTTCTCGCTCAGCGAGTCCCAGCAGTGCGGGCAGCTGATGCCCAGAACGTAATGCGGCGACTGGCGGTCTGCAACCGAAATCGGGATGCGGCAGGCATGGCACTGATCGTAATCGCCTTCGCTGAGGTCGTGGCGAACGGTCACGCGGTTATCGAACACGAAGCAATCGCCGCGCCACAGGGTGTCTGCCTGCGGCACTTCTTCCAGGTATTTGAGGATGCCGCCCTTGAGGTGATAGACCTCATCGAAGCCTTGGCCGAGCATATAGCTGGAAGCCTTCTCGCAACGGATTCCGCCGGTGCAGAACATCGCGACCTTCTTGTGCTTGGCCGGATCGAAGTTGGCTTTTATATAGTCGGGAAAGTCACGGAAGCTCTTGGTCTGTGGGTCGATGGCGCGCTCGAAGCTGCCAATTGCCACTTCATAGTCGTTGCGGGTATCGATCAGCAGCACTTGCGGGTCGGCGATCAGCGCGTTCCAGTCTTGCGGCTCGACATAGGTGCCGACCTGCTGGTTCGGGTCGACGCCCGGTACGCCGAGGGTGACGATTTCCTTCTTCAGCTTGACCTTAGTGCGATAGAACGGCTGCTCGTCGCAGTACGACTCTTTGTGATCGATATCGACGAAACGCGGGTCTTGCCTGAGCCAGGCGAGCAAGCCGTCGATACCCTCACGGCTGCCCGAAACGGTGCCATTGAGGCCTTCTTCGGCGATCAGCAAGGTGCCTTTGATGCCGTTATCCAGCAGGCTTTGCAGCAGGGGCTCGCGCAGTGCAACGTAGTCCTTCAGGGTGACGAACTTGTACAGCGCCGCCACGACGATGTTCTGAGTCATGCAGGTGATTGCTCCAGGTGGTCGTCCACGTAAAGGACGGACCGGGTTTTAGAAATGCTAAGGCTATAAATGACGGCGCCGGCTGGGCCGGCGCTGGGTGAAGTCTACCAGAAAGCCACGCCACCCAGCCTGCGGCCAAGCGGCACAGGGCTAATGGCACACAGCTAATGGTCGTGCTTACTGCCACCCTGGCAGGTGGGCGAATCCGGCGCATGGCCCAACTCCGCCCACTCTTGCGGGGTATAGGTATGCAAGGCCAGCGCATGCAGCTGACCCATCAGGTCGCCAAGGCTGGCATAGACCTGCTGGTGCCGCTTGACCGCATTCAGCCCGGCGAATAACGGGCTGACCACCACGGCCTTGAAGTGCGTTTCCAGCCCACGACTGTGCATATGGCTTTCATCCAATACTTCGAGGTACTGCGGTTCCAACGCGGCCAGAGCCGTCTGGATACGTTCGCGCATGCTCATATTGGACTCCGTTTAAGGCTTCTTCGATTCAGGCTTGGCCTGCGCCGGTTGCAGTTCGGCGGTCATATCGGCGAGCAGCTTGTTCACTTCCGGCACCGCAGTTTCCAGCTTGGCCTGGGTCAGCTGGGCCGATTGCGCGGTCAGGCTCGGCATGGTTTCCAGCACTTTCTTGCCCAGCGGCGATTGGTAGAAGGCAATCAGATCCTTCAGCTCTTGCTCGCTGAAGTTGCTGGTGTAGAGCTTGACCATGTCCGGCTTGAGTTTATCCCAGCCGACGGCCTTATTCAGCGAGGCATTGGCCTTGGCCTGGTAGCTCTCGAGCAGCGCTTTCTTCGCTTCCGGCGCCTGAGCCTGGGCGAAACGCTGGGCAAACATCTGTTGCACCTGGGCATACACCGGCACGGCCAGCTTGTCGGCATGCGCCAGCTTGAGGAAACGCTCGGCATCGGCCGCGTGGCTGGCCGCATCCGCCAACACCTGGCCGCTGGCGCACGCCAACAGAACGGCCGTGCAAAGGGTACGAATCGGGGTCATCGAAATTCCTTGTCTTCTCGGGAAGGGCTAATGATCAGGGCGAACCCCAAGGCTGGGCATTCTGCGCTCAAGCTCGCCCCCGGCTCAAGCGCGCGAGCTTGCACACAGGGTCACACAAACAGTGTGGCGCAGCGCAGCCGTTGATCCGCGACCAAAGTGCCAGTACTTGCCCATCCTTTAGTGGGGTGGGCATGCTGCGCGCCATCAAGACGACAGCTACTCTGTACGCTGAGGATCTGTCCGCTGAGGACGCCCACGCCCCTCAAGCACTGCGCATCTAAATCCTGCACACATGGACGTGCCCGATGAACAGTTTCACTTCCGTTTTTGCGCCAGAGCCCTGGCAACCGCTGTGCAATGCCCAAGGCCAACTCGCCCCCAAGGCGATCGGTTGGTCAGCGCGACCGCAAGTGCATTGCGCCCTGCCCGGCCACTACGGGCGACGTAAACGCTGGAACCACTGGTGCATCACCACCCCGCACTGGATGCTCTCGCTGACCCTGGCCGACCTCGACTACGTGGGCTACGCCGCCGCGTATTTCCTCGATTTAGAGACCGGCCACGCCGTCGCGCAGACCCAGTTACGCGCCTTCGGCCGCGGCTGTCGGTTGCCGGATACGCCGCTGGAAAGCCACGAGTTCGACCACCCACGCCTGCAATTCAAGGCCGATGAACACCCAGGGCGCCTGCGCCTGACGGTCGCCGCACCGGATGTCGGTGGCCAAGCGTTGCATGTCGCGCTGGATATTCAGCGCCCGGCGCATCTGGACTCGGTCAATCTGGTGGTGCCCTTCGCCGGCCGCGGTTTCCATGCCACCTGCCGTCAATTGGGTCTGCCGACCAGCGGCAGTGTGCAGTTGGGACGCGCACAATACAGCTGCGTACCGGGGCAGAGCTTCGCCGCCCTGGACTTCGGCCGCGGTGTCTGGCCGTTGCACAGCCAGTGGACGCGCGCCGCCTTCGCCGCCCCGGGGGGTATCGCCGGTAACTTCGGCTCGGGCTGGACCGACAACACTGGCCTGTCCGAGAACGCCCTATGGTTCGGCGGCGAGCTGCTGCCTGTAGATACTCCGGTGCACATCGAACAGGCCCCGCAGAGTCCTTTAGCGCCCTGGCGCCTGAGCAGCGCCGATGATCGCGTCGCCCTGACCTTCAGCCCGCGCCAGCAGCATCGAGCCCGCCCACAGCTTGGCCCCTTCTACGCCGACACCCGTCAGTGGTTCGGCCGTTTCGACGGCGTACTGCGTGGCCCGGGCGGCGAGCGCGTGCCGGTCGATGGCGCCCTGGGCTGGCTCGGCACGACCCGCGCGCGCTGGTAGCGGTAATCGGCGCAGTTTTAAATCCAGCGGGCACGGAACCAGAGCCGCGTCGGAGCGCCTAAACTTGCGGAACAGTCCCCGGAGAAGATCCATGAGCCGCACCGAAACCGACAGCCTCGGCCCCATCGACGTCCCTGACGAAGCTTACTGGGGCGCGCAGACCCAACGTTCGCTGATCAACTTCGCCATCGGCCAAGAGCGCATGCCGCTGGCGGTGCTGCACGCCCTGGCCTTGATCAAGAAGGCCGCGGCACGGGTGAATGACCGCATTGGCGAGCTACCCTCGGAGATCGCCCGACTGATCGAACAAGCCGCCGACGAGGTACTGGCCGGCCAGCACGACGAGCAGTTCCCGCTGGTGGTCTGGCAGACCGGCAGCGGCACGCAAAGCAATATGAACGTCAACGAGGTGATCGCCGGCCGCGCCAATGAACTGGCCGGCCAGGGCCGCGGCGGCAAGTCGCCGGTGCATCCGAACGATCACGTCAACCGCGCGCAAAGCTCCAACGACAGCTTCCCCACCGCCATGCACATCGCCGCCGTGCAAGCCGTACAGCACGAGCTGCTGCCGGCGCTTGCCGAGCTGTCTGACGGCCTGGCCGAACAGGCGGCGCGGCATGCGTCCCTGGTCAAGACCGGGCGCACGCATTTGATGGACGCCACGCCGATCACCTTCGGCCAGGAGTTGTCGGCCTTCGTCGCCCAGCTCGCTTACGCGGAGCGGGCCCTGCGCGCCGCATTGCCGGCGGTCTGCGAACTGGCCCAAGGCGGTACGGCGGTGGGCACCGGCCTGAATGCCCCGCACGGTTTCGCCGAAGCGATCGCCGCCGAGCTGACGGCACTGTCCGGCCTGCCGCTGGTTTCCGCGCCGAATAAATTTGCCGCCTTGGCCGGCCACGAACCGCTGGTGACGCTGTCCGGCGCACTGAAAACCCTCGCGGTGGCCTTGATGAAGATGGCCAACGACCTGCGCTTGCTCGGCTCCGGCCCACGCGCCGGGTTCGCCGAGGTCAAGCTGCCGGCCAACGAACCCGGCAGTTCGATCATGCCCGGCAAGGTCAACCCGACCCAATGCGAGGCGCTGTCCATGCTCGCCTGCCAGGTGCTCGGCAACGACGTCACCCTCGGCTTGGCCGCCAGCCAGGGCCATCTGCAGTTGAACGTGTTCAAGCCGGTGATCATCCACAACCTGCTGCAGTCGATCCGCTTGCTGGCCGACGGCTGTCGCAACTTCCAACGGCACTGCATCGAAGGCCTGGAGCCCGACGCCGCACAAATGGCCGCGCACCTGGAACGCGGTTTGATGCTAGTGACCGCACTAAACCCACATATCGGCTACGACAAGGCCGCGCAAATTGCCAAGAAGGCCTACAGCGAGGGCACCACCCTGCGCGAAGCCGCTCTGGCCCTGAACTATGTCAGCGCTGAAGAGTTCGACGCCTGGGTGCGTCCCGAAGCGATGCTGGAGACCGGTCACCATGGTTGAAACGACGAAAAGCGGTGCCACCCCACTGGAAGGGGACGGCAAGCGCATTCTGCTGATTCTCGGTACACCGAAGAGCCGCAGCCTCTGCCATGCCCTCGGCGAGGCTTACGCCCAAGGCGCGCGCAGCGAAGGCCATGTGGTGCGTCAGCTGAAACTGGGCGAGCTGGAGTTCGATCCGGTGCTGCGCGGCGGCTACGACCAGAGCCAGAACCTGGAGCCCGACCTGCTGGAGGCGCAACGGCAGATCCACTGGGCCGAACACCTGGTATTCGTCTACCCGGTCTGGTGGGGTGGCCTGCCGGCGCTGCTCCAAGGCTTTTTCGACCGGGTGTTCCTGCCCGGTTTCGCCTTCAAATATCGCGAGCGTTCGCACACCCGGGAGAAGCTGCTGAGCGGGCGCAGCGCCGATCTGCTGGTGACACTCGACACCCCGCCCTGGTATTTCCGCTGGATTTACGGCGCCCCGGCACATCGGCAGATGGTGCGCGCCATCCTCGGCGCCTGTGGCGTCAAAACCCGCCGCCTGAGCGAGTTCGCCTCGATCCGCCTGTCCTCCGAGGAACAGCGGCAGGGCTGGTTACGCCGCGCCGAGTTGCTCGGCACTCGTGCCTGACGCGCCCGTCGGCTGGGTTTCGCCCTGATGGGCTCTACCCAGCCTACGACCTACACATTGTCGGCTGCCGCCAACCGGGCACGGCGTGCCCGCCAGCCCGCGATAACCGATGGCCCGAGCGCGGTCAACGCCGAACCCAGCACCACCAGCAAGGCACCCGCGTAGGCGATCCAGTTGATCTGCTCGGGGTGCACATGATCGGGCCATAGGCTGGCCGCCAGGGCGACCGAGGCAAAGGTCACCAACGGGGTAATCGCCAGCGTGGCGCTGACCCGCGAGGCCTCCCAATGCGCCAAGGCCTCGGCAAAGGCCCCATAGGCCACCAGCGTATTCAGGCAACAGGCCAGCAACAGCCAGCCTTGCAGCGGGTTCAACGCCACTAGCTGCAACGGCTGCGCCCAGGGCGTGAGCAACGCGGCGCAGGCCAGGTAGATCACCATCATCACCTGCATCGAATTCCACACCGTCAGCAGTTGCTTCTGCGCCAAGCCATAAAAGGTCCAGACGAAGGCCGCCAATAGCACGATCAGCACACCCGTGGTGTATGCCGTGAGCGAGGACAACAGCTCGTGCAAACGCTGGTTGAAGAACAAGCCGAAACCCAGCAACAGCACCGCCAGACCGATGCCCTGGCCCAGACTGAAACGTTCGCGAAAAATGAACAGACTGCTGATCAGGAACAAGATCGGCGCCACCTGGATCACCAACTGCGTGGTGCCGGGGCTGAGCAGATTAAGCCCGATCAGATAGAGCACGTAGTTGCCGGTCAGCCCAGCAATGGCCAGCACCAGCAACCAGATGCCGTTCTTGCCCAGCAGGCGAACACTCGGCAGGCGTTCCGCCGCAGCCAGATAGGCCAGCAGGATCGAGCCGGCGACTAACAGGCGATACCAGGTGACAGTGATGGGGTCCATCACCTGCAGCACTTCTTTCAGTTTGATCGGCAAGATGCCCCAGAGCACGGCAGTGGTCAGGGCGAGCAGCAGGCCGTAGAGCCAACGGCCGGATGAGATGTGCATGGCAGCCTCGAATGCGCCGCGACCGCTAAACCAGGGTAAAACCGGGTGGCGGTCGCAAACGGTCATTCTAGGCTGCGACCGCTGGCCAGCACAGGAACAGTTAAAACCGGTTGCACTCGGCAACTGTACCCTTGGCCTCGCCCAAAGCCGTCACATGCTTGACGCCAAAAGAATGAAAACCAGAAAAATGCGCCGATCTTATCGGCAAAATCGACCATTTGTCGCGAACTCCAACAAGCGCCCAAACACCGATTAGACTGAAAAATAGTCAGCTCGTCTCGGGAGTCAGCGCTATGTTCGGTCAACGTACCAAAGATCCGGCAGCCGCCACGCACTACCGCAGCGAGCGTGTCAGCGCGGTCAATGGCGAGTATTTTTTTGCAACCCGTGAAGGCACTTTGGAAGGCCCGTACTTCACCCGGGTCGATGCTGAACGCGAAATTGCTATTTATGTCCGTCGGCAAATACAGGGCAACGAGATCATCGAGAGCCGGGCCTTCTAGAACACTGAGCCAGCGATAAAAAACCCGCGCCAAGGCGCGGGTTTTTTATCGCTGAAACGGCTGCGCAGGCTTAGCGCACGACCTCGAACAGACCAGTAGCCCCCATGCCACCACCCACGCACATGGTGACGATGCCATAACGCAGGTTACGCCGTTGCAGCTCACGTACCAGATGGCCGACCTGGCGCGAGCCGGTCATGCCGAACGGGTGGCCGATGGAGATGGAACCGCCGTTGACGTTGTATTTCTCGTTGTCGATTTCCAGGAAATCGCGGGCATAGAGGCACTGTGAGGCGAAGGCTTCGTTCAGCTCCCACAGATCGATATCGGCAACGCTCAGACCACGAGCCTTGAGCAGCTTAGGTACCGAGTACACCGGGCCGATGCCCATCTCGTCCGGCTCGCAACCGGCAACGGTGAAACCGCGGAAGAAGGCCAGCGGTTTCAGCCCCAGTTCGAGGGCTTTTTCCAGGCTCATCACCAGGGTCATGGAGGCGCCGTCGGACAGCTGCGAGGCGTTACCGGCTGTCACCGAGCCGTCTTCGGCGAACACCGGTTTCAACGCCGCCAGGCTGGTCAAGGTGGTATCTGCCCGGTTGCAGTCGTCGCGATCGACCACGCCATCGAGGATGCTCTTCTCGCCGCTGGCTTTGTCTTCCACCTGGTACTTCACCGCCATCGGCACGATTTCGTCGTCGAACAGGCCTTCGGCCTGCGCCCGCGCGGTGCGCTGCTGGCTTTGCAGGGCGTAGGCGTCCTGCTGTTCACGGCTCACGTGGTAACGCCGCGCGACGATTTCAGCCGTCTGCCCCATCGGGAAGTAGATGCCCGGCACATTCTGTTTCAACAGCGGGTTGATCAAATTGTCGCTGTTGACGCTTTTCATCGTCAGGGTGATCGACTCGACACCACCGGCCACGATGATGTCGCTGCAACCAGATGCGATCTGGTTGGCGGCAATGGCAATCGCCTGCAAGCCAGAAGAACAGAAGCGGTTCAGGGTCATCCCGGCCACCTGAGTGCCCAGGCCCGACAACACCGCGACGTTGCGGCCGATGTTGAAGCCCTGCGCGCCCTCGTTCGAGCCGGCACCGACTATGCAGTCCTCGACCACGGCCGGATCGAGGTGATTGCGGGCCAGCAGTGCGTTGACGCAATGCGCCGCCATATCGTCTGGACGGGTCAGGTTGAACTTGCCGCGGTAAGACTTGGCCAGGCCAGTCCGGACGCTGTCGACTATCACCACTTCACGCATGACGCACCTCGTGCTTGTTAGAGCATGTTTGCCTAGGGATGCAGGCAGGATAAAACCGCACGCAGCGACGGCGCGACGATCATTCACCCTGCGTATGCGCAACCATCCCCGCAGCCGTCAATCACGCACGAAAGCGGCTTGCAGCGCATCGTTGATAGTGCGTAGCACCTTGACCCGGGCGAAGCGTTTGTCGTTGGCCTCGACCAGCGTCCAGGGCGCGATCTCGCTGCTGGTGCGATCGACCATATCGCCGACCGCGTCGCTATACAGCGGCCATTTTTCCCGGTTGCGCCAATCCTCCTCGGTGATCTTGAAGCGCTTGAAGGAGGTCTGTTCGCGCTCCTGAAAGCGCTGCAACTGAGTGTCCTGGTCGATCGACAGCCAGAACTTCACCAGCACCACGCCGGCGCGGCTCAGCTGCTCCTCGAAGTCATTGATCTCGCCGTAGGCCCGCAGCCAGTCCGCCTGGCTGCAGAAACCCTCGACCCGCTCCACCAGCACCCGGCCATACCAGGAGCGATCGAACACGGTGAACGTGCCGCGCGCCGGGATATGCCGCCAGAAACGCCAGAGGTAGGGTTGCGCGCGCTCCTCCTCGGTCGGCGCGGCGATGGGCACGATGCGGTACTGACGCGGATCGAGCGCCGCAGCCACCCGGCGGATGGCGCCGCCCTTGCCGGCCGCATCGTTACCCTCGAATACCGTGACCAAGGCATGCCGGCGCATGCGTTTATCGCGCATCAGCCCCGCCAAGCGCGCCTGTTCGCTCGCCAATTGTTCCTGGTAAGCGTCCTTGTCCAGCCGCTGGCTCATGTCCAGGCTGCCCAGCAGGCTGCGCTTGTCCAGGCTCAGGGTCAAAGGCCCGGCATGGGGGTGGCGCTGTGGCCGCTGCTTGCGTTTGAGCGCGGCTTGCAGGCCTTCGAGCAAGATCCGGCCCATGGTCAGGCTGCGGTAATACTCGTCGAAACCCTCGATGACGTACCAGGGCGCATAGTCGCGGCTGGTGCGGCGCAACACATGCTCGCCAAAACGGACGAACTTGTCGTAGGTCTGCGATTGCTGCCAGTCCAACGGGCTCAGGCGCCAGCTGCGCAGCGGGTCGTCCTGCAAAGCCTTGAGGCGCGCCTTCATCTGCTGCTTGGAGAGGTGGAACCAGAACTTGAAGATCAGCGCGCCCTCGTCACAGAGCATGCGCTCCAGGTTCTCCGCGCCGTCGATGGCCTGATCCAGTACCGCATTCTTGAAGTGTCCATGGACCCGTCCTTGCAGCATCTGGCTGTACCAGTTACCGAAGAAGATCCCCATCCGCCCCTTCGGCGGCAGCTGCCGCCAGTAGCGCCACGCCGCCGGGCGGGCCAGCTCCTCGTCGGTCTGCTGGTCGAAGGTGCTGACCTGAATCAGCCGTGGGTCCATCCACTCGTTGAGCAGCTTGACCGTTTCACCCTTGCCGGCGCCCTCGATGCCATTGATCAGCACTATCACCGGGAAGCGCGCCTGTTGCTTCAGCTCGAACTGCGCCTCCAGCAGCGCCTCGCGCAGGGCCGGCACCTCGGCGTCGTAGGTCTCCTGGTCGATGGCATGGCCGATCTCGGCGGACTCGAACATAAATGTGGCTCCGTTCCCTGACTCGATGCGCTCAGCCTAGCGGATCGCCGCAGCGCTAGCATCCAAGCTACGCGGCGATAGCCCGCGGATCGGCTAGAATGCGCGCCTCGCTGTGACAGAAGCCGATATGTCCGACACTCCGCAGATTCAACCCGCCCATGCCCAAATAGCCCACGCCCAACTAGATTGGGACGAGCAAGGTCAGCCGCGCTCGCGCGCGTACGACGACGTGTACTTCTCCACTACCTCGGGCCTGGCGGAGACGCGCTATGTGTTCCTCGCCAATAACGACCTGCCGGCGCGCTTTGCCGCCCTGCCCAGCGGCGGGCGCCTGGTGATTGGCGAGACGGGATTCGGCACCGGGCTGAATTTTCTCTGCGCCTGGCAACTGTTCGAGCAAACCGCGCCAGCCGGCGCCCAGCTGCATTTCGTCAGCGTCGAGAAATACCCCCTCAGCCGCGCCGATTTACAGCGCGCCCTGCTGCTATGGCCCGAGCTGGAAGCCTTCGCCAGCGAATTGCTGACGCAGTACGTCGCCCTCCATGCCGGCTTCCAGCGCCTGCTGTTCGCCGGCGGGCGGGTGGTGCTGACGCTGCTGATTGGCGATGCCCTGGAAATGCTGCCGGAGCTGGATGCCCGGGTCGACGCCTGGTTTCTCGACGGCTTCGCCCCCGCGAAAAACCCCGACATGTGGACGCCCGAGCTGTTCGCCCAACTCGCCCGGCTCTCCACAGCGGACACCACCTTGGGCACCTTCACCAGCACCGGCTATGTGCGCCGCGCGCTGAACGACGCGGGTTTCCGCATGCGCCGGGTGCCCGGCCTGGGGCACAAGTGGGAAGTGTTGAAAGGCCGCTTCACCGCTGAATCGCGCGCGACCGCCAAACCCTGGTTCGCCCGCCCCGATTTCGCTGCCCCCGAGCGTACCGCACTGGTGATCGGCGCTGGCCTCGCCGGTTGCGCGAGCGCGGCCAGCCTGGCGGCGCGCGGCTGGCAGGTGCAGCTGCTGGAACGCCACGCCGAGTTGGCGCAAGAGGCCTCCGGCAATCCGCAGGGCGTGCTCTATCTCAAGCTGTCGGCCCACGGCACGACACTGTCACGGCTGATCGTCAGCGGCTTTGGCCATACCCGGCGCCTGCTGGAACGCCTGCAACGCGGCATCGATTGGGATGCCTGCGGCGTGCTGCAACTGGCGTTCGATGCCAAGGAAGCCGAGCGCCAGGCGCAGTTGGCCAACGCCTTCGCGAATGACCTGCTACAGAACCTCAGCCAGAACGAGGCGCAAGCGCGCGCCGGCATCGGCCTGCCCGCCGGCGGCCTGTATTACCCCGAGGCCGGCTGGGTGCATCCGCCGGCACTCTGCCGCCTGCTGGCGACGCAGCCGAATATCCGCCCGCTATTTCATCAAGAAGCCCTGGAACTGCGCCGCGCCGGTGAGCTGTGGCAAGCCTGGGCCGGCGATCGGTTGCTCGCCAGCGCGGCGGTGGTGGTGTTGGCCGGCGCCGCCGAAATCCGTCGCTTCCCACAGAGCGCCGGGCTGCCGCTGAAACGCATTCGCGGGCAAATTACCCGCCTGGTGGAAACCGCCGAAAGCGCCGCGCTGCGCACCGTGGTGTGCGCCGAAGGCTATGTCGCGCCGGCGCGCCTGGGCGAGCACAGCCTTGGCGCCAGCTTCGACTTCAAGAGCGACGACCTGACGCCGAACGCCGCCGAGCACGTCGGCAACCTCGAGTTGCTGCGGGAAATCTCTGCGGACTTGGCGCAGCGCCTGCACGCCGAGCAACTCGACCCCGCCGAGTTAGCCGGCCGCGCCGCCTTTCGCTGCACCAGCCCGGATTACCTGCCCATAGTCGGCCCGCTGGCGGACAGCGCGGCATTCGCCAACGCCTACGCGGTGCTGGGCAAAGACGCCCGGCAAACGCCAGACACGCCCTGCCCCTGGCTCGCTGGCCTGTATATCAACAGCGGCCACGGCTCGCGCGGGCTGATCACCGCGCCGCTGTCTGGCGAGCTGCTGGCCGCCTGGATCGATAACGAACCGCTGCCCGTGCCCCGCGACGTCGCCGAAGCCTGCCACCCCAATCGCTTCGCCCTGCGCAATCTGATCCGCAACACCTGACCGTCCGTCACCTGCGACAGCCCGACACAACTCATGGGCTGGTCATCGTCGCCTTGTCACTTATACTCCCCCCTGTATATATACCCCCAAGGGTATCAACAGGAGACCGCCCCGTGATCACAGCAAACGCCAAGCAACAGGACGCCATGCTCAAACGCCTGGCCCGCGTCGAAGGGCAGATCCGTGGCATCCAGGCGATGATCCGCCGCGGCGAGGAATGCGAGGCCATCGCCCAGCAGTTCGCCGCCGCGCGCAAGGCCCTGGACAAGGCCTACCAGGAGCTGCTCGCCTGCCTGCTGGAAGAAACCGTACTCGATCCCAACCGCGATGACGCCGAGACCCTGGCCCGGGTTCGCGCCATCTTCACCAAATACACCTGATACTCCCAGGGAGTACCAAAATGCCCGAGACCCTCTGCCTGATCGACGCCCCGCGCTTTGCCGCGGCCCAACACCAAGGACAGGTGCGCTTTCTCGTGGACGTGCGCAGCCCGGCGGAATTCCGCGCCCAGCATGTAGCCGGCGCGCGCAACGTGCCGCTGGATCAACTGGAACCGGCGCAACTGATTACCCAGCTCAGGGCCGAGGGCCTGCGGCACGGCGCTGAGCTCTACCTGCTGTGCCAGAGCGGCCAGCGCGCCCGCCGTGCCGCCGAGCAGTTGCAACAACTGCTGCCGGGCGCCCAGGTGATCGAGGGCGGCACCGACGCCTGCGTCGCCTGCGGCATCCCCGTCAATCGGGGCGCCGCCGGGGTGATCGGCCTGCAGCGCCAGGTGCAGATCTGCGCCGGCAGCCTGGTGCTGCTCGGAGTGATCCTCGGCACCTGGCTGCATCCGGGTTGGTATGGCCTCGCCGCCTTCGTCGGTGCCGGCCTGACCTTCGCCGGCCTCAGCGACACCTGCGGCATGGCCCTGCTGCTGGCCCGCATGCCCTGGAACCGATGATGGACATGCTGCTGCTCGAAGCGCTCGGCATCGGCGCGGTCCTCGGGCTGCTGCTCGGCCTGACCGGCGCCGGCGGCTCACTGGTGGCCCTGCCCTTGCTGCTGAGCCTGCATCTGCCGCTGCGCGATGCCATAGGTGTCAGCCTCGGCGCCGTCGCCCTCACCGCCCTGGTCGGCGCGCTGCCGCGCGCCCGTCAGGGCCAGGTGGCCTGGCTGCCGGTGCTGCTGCTCAGCCTCAGCGGCTTGCCGGGCAACGCCCTGGGCCAGTGGCTGGGCCGGTTCGTTGCCGAAGCCGTGCTGGTGATTGGCTTCTGCCTGCTGGTGCTCTGGTCGGCCTGGCGCATGTGGCACAGCAGCGGCCTGCCGCGCACCAGCCAGAGGCCGCTGCGTGGCCTGCCGCTGGTCGGCATCGGCCTGGGCGTCGGCCTGCTGTCTGGACTGATGGGGGTCGGCGGTGGTTTCCTGATCGTCCCCGCCCTGCTCTGGCTCACCCCACTGTCGATGCTGGCCGCCATAGCCACCTCGATGACGGTGATCGCCCTGGTCTCCGGCGGCGGTTTCTTGCTCTACCTCAGCGGCGCGCGGCCCTCGCCCCTGCTGCTGGCCGGTCTGGCGGCCGGTGGAGCGCTCGGCGTGCTGGTCGGTAATCACCTGGCCCAGCATCTGGGCAGCCGACTGCTGCAACGCCTGTTCGCCCTGATGCTGGTGCTGGTCAGCCTGTCGCTGGCCAGCCAGAAACTCCTTGGAGGTGCCTGAGATGTTGTTCCGTCAATTGTTCGACAGCACCAGCTCGGCCTACAGCTATCTGCTGGCGGATGCCGGCGAGGCCGTGCTGATCGACCCGGTCAAGGACAGGCTGGACGACTACTCACAGCTGCTCCATGAGCTGGATCTGCGCCTGGTGCTGGCCGTGGACAGCCACACCCATGCCGATCACATCACGGCCCTGGGCGCCCTGCGCAAAGCCACCGGCTGCCGCAGCGGTTTCGGCGTGCAAAGCGGCAGCCACTGCGCCAGTTTCACCTTCAGTGATGGCAAACGCCTTGCCTTCGGCAATCGCGAACTGATCGCCTGGCACACCCCGGGACATACGGACGACTCCTATTGCTTCCTGCTGCCGGCCACAGGCGCGGAACCCGCAAAGCTGTTCAGCGGCGACACCCTGCTGATCCGTGGCAGCGGCCGCACCGACTTCCAGAACGGTGACGCCCGCGAGCAATGGGCCAGCTTGCAGCGCCTGCTGACCCTACCCGGCGATACCGAGGTCTGGCCCGGCCATGACTACCGCGGCTGGACATGCTCCAGCATCGCCGAAGAAGCGGCACACAACCCACGCCTGCAGGTGGGGAATGTAGAGGCCTACGTCGCCTTAATGAACAGCCTGAAGTTGCCAACCCCGCGCCTGATGGACATCGCCGTACCGCTCAACCGAGCCTGTGGGAATGACTGAAGCAGCACCGCTGCCCGCGCCCCGGAACCGCGCCGAAGTCGCCAGCCCAAGCGCTTTGCCTGGCGCAAGCTGAGCCGCGCGCGACACAGCAAGCCCAAGCGACCGCCTCGAGGAGCGCTTCAGTCCGCAACTGGAGCACGGCGTGCTAACCCTCGGCAGCCTGATTGCCCCCCGATCGAGCAAGGTAAAAACGTCACTTGATGGCCGGCCGGCGTAAGGGCACAGTGCCAGACAAAAGCCGAGGGGAGCAGCACCCTTAACCCCTCCAGATAACAACAATAATGAGGTTTACGGATGCCTCGAATTTGCCTGGCGTTGCTGCTGCTCCTACTCACCGGGCAGGCTTGGGCCTGGCTGCCCGCCCCGCTGAATCAGGATGAACTGCGCCTGTCGCTCGGGCCTTACCTGGGCTACCTGGAGGATCACCACGGCAGCTTCACCCTCGAGGAGGTTCGCGCCCTGCCTGATACGGACTTCCGAGCGGTCAGCGGCGATCACGCCAACCTCGGCAAGAACGGCTCGGTCTGGTGGTTCAAGGTGCCGTTGCTTAACAGCCGTGCCCATGACTTAGCCGGCTACCTGGAAGTCAACTACCCGCTGCTCGACGACCTGCAGGTCTACCTGCTCACCCCGGACGGCCGCCTGCGACAGCAGGAAAGCGGCGACCGCTTCGCCTTCTCGCAGCGGCCGGTGCAGGTGCGTAATTTCTGGTTTCCAGTCAGCCTGCCGGCAGGCGGCAGCACGCTGCTGATCCGCGTGGAAACCACCAGCACGGTATTCGTCCCGCTGTTCTTCAGCACCTACGGCGCCAGCGCCGCCGCCCAGGAAAACCTGATGGGCGCGAATGGCGCCTTCTATGGCGTGCTGTTCGCGATGTTCTGCTACAACCTGTTTCTGTTTCTATCGCTGCGTGAGCCGGCGTACTTCTGGTATCTGATTTACAGCCTGAACATCGGCCTGTTCGCCGCCTCCTTCGATGGCAGCCTGTTCAAACTGCTGCCCGAGCAGGTCGCCCTGCAATCGGTGAGCATCTACATCCTGATGTTCCTGCACTGCTTCAGCGCGACCCAGTTCAGCCGGCATTTTCTGCATACGCGGCAGTATTTCCCGCGCCTCGATCTGGCCCTGCGCCTGTTTATGCTGGCCATCTTCGGCTGCCTGGTGTCGCTGCCGCTGATCGGCCTGCAGGCCTGGAACATCCTGGCCAGCCTGACCGTGCTGGGCGTCTCCTGCATCCTCCTGCTCAGCGGCGCCTATGTCTGGCGCCAGGGTCTGCGCTATGGCTCCTACTACATCCTGGCCTGGGGCATTCTGCTGCTCTCGTTCATCATCGCCACCAGCGGCTCTCTGGGTCTCGAGTTGTTCGGTCTCTACGGCGCGGCGGTGGTCAAGGTGGGCGTCACTATCGAGCTGATCACCCTCTCCATAGGTCTGGCCGATCGGATCAATCGGCTCAAGGAGGAAGGCTTCCGCTCACGCCAAGCCGCCGAGCAGTCGGAGATCGAGAATCAGGCCAAGAGCCGCTTCCTGGCCAAGATGAGCCATGAGATCCGCACGCCGTTGAACGGTGTGCTGGGCATGCTGCAACTGCTCAAGAGCACGCCGCTGGACCGTAGCCAAGGCTTCTATGTCGACACCATCGCCAGCTCGGGCAGCTCACTGATGGCGGTGATCAACGACATTCTCGACTACGCGCGGATCGAGTCCGGCAAGCTGAGTCTGGAACATATCGACTTCGACCTCGAAGTGCTGCTCTCCGAGACCCTCAGCCTGTTTACCGCCCAGGCCCTGGAGAAACAGCTGCACCTCTACGTCGGCCTCGAAGGCGGCGTACCGCGACGCATCCAGGGTGATCCGACGCGGCTGAAACAGGTATTGATGAACCTCTTGAGCAATGCCCTGAAGTTCACCGCCGAAGGTCATGTGGCCGTCAACGTCTGCCGCCGGAGCGACAGCCGGGGCGCAGCGCATCTGATCTTCGCCGTCAGCGACAGTGGCATCGGCATTCCCGCGGCGGCGCTGACCCAGCTGTTCGAGTCCTTCGCCCAAGGCGATTCCAGCACCACCCGCCATTACGGCGGCAGCGGCCTCGGCCTGGCCATCAGCAAGGAACTGGTGGAAATGATGGGCGGCCATATCCAAGTACAGAGCACGCCTGGCCAAGGGACCCGCTTCGCCTTCGATATAGCGCTGCCCGACGGCGACGAACACTTCGATGAGTTGAGCCAACTGCTCAAGGGCCGCACCGCCCTGCTCGCTTCGCTGGACGGCCTCGGCCTCGATGCCCTCAGCCGCCTGCTCGGGCGCTGGGGCATGCGCACCGAGCGCTGCCAAAATCCGCAGCGCCTGCACGACTACCTCGACGATTTCGCCGTCGCTCCGCTGCTGGTGTTGATGGCACCCTGGCCTGGCAGCGTAGCGGGCTGGCTGGACTCGCTGCGCCCCCGCCTGCAGCCCGGCCAACGCGTACTGCTGCTGTGCCCACCCGAACACTGCCCACAACTGCCGGCCAGCGGCGGCCTGCGCCTGCTCAACCTGGCCCAACCGCTGGCCGTGACGCCCTTGCGCGAGGCGCTGCTGGAGCTTTACCAAGAACGCCGAGCAGAATCACGCCCGCCAAGCGGCGAAATCCGCAACGCTAGCGGCGCGACGCCGTGCCTCCTGGTCGCCGAGGACAATCCGGTGAACCAATTAGTGGTGCAGGGCTTCTTGAAGAAACGCGGCTACAGCGTGCGTCTGGTGAGCAACGGTCTGGACGCCGTCAGCGAATACCAGCGCGACCCCGCCGCCATTCAACTGATCCTGATGGACTGCGAAATGCCCAAGATGGATGGCTTCGAGGCCACCCGGCAGATCCGCCGCCTGGAGCGCAACCAGCAGCTGACGGCGGTACCGATCATCGCGCTAACCGCGCATATCCTCGACGAACACCGGCAGCATGGCGCCGACGCCGGCATGGATGACTTCCTCGGCAAGCCACTGGACAGCAAGCTGCTGTACAGCACCCTGGATCGCTACCTGCTTAGCCAGCCGCTGGAGACCTAGGCTCCCATCTGGTTAATCCGTTTATCTATCGCGGTATCTGTAGGCTGGTGCAGAGCGAAGCGAAACCCAGCATGGCCAGCCAAACCACGGCGCGTTAGCATCGCCGCTGCGTTTTGGAGAAGTGCCCCGTGTTAATCCCCCAGCAGCTGTTAGAAGCCGACACCCTCACCCGCCTGATCGAAGACTTCGTCACCCGTGACGGCACCGACAATGGCGATGAAACCCCGCTAGAAACCCGCGTTTTGCGCGTCCGTCGCGCCCTGGATAAAGGCGACGCGGTGATAGTGTTCGACCCGGAAAGCGAACAATGCCAACTGATGCTGAAACGGGAAGTGCCGCGGGAGTGGTTGGACTGACGGGATTGCAAACCCCGCAGGCTGGGTAGACTGATAGCGAAACCCAGCCTGGCCAAGCTGGGCTTCGGCGCATGCGCCTCTACCCAGTCTACGATTGGGAGAAACGCGGCCCCAGCAGAATGACGCTCGCGCCCAATACACAGAGCGCCGCCCCCAACCAGCCACTTTTGCCCATCCGCAGCCACAGCCAAAAGGCATAGCAGCCGGCGATCTCGAACAAGGCGGCGAGGCAAAACTACAGGTAGTTGAGCATCCAGCGCTCTCTTGGTTAATTGCAATTTAGCGGCTGGGCATGGCGCAGGCCTTGCCCAGCGAAAGGTCCAGCCCTAACCGCGTAAGCCGCCCTCGCGCTCCCAGGCGCAGCGCACGCGCAAACCCTCTTCCTGGGGGCTGTGAAAGCCCTTCTCCGACTCCCAGCGAAAGGTATGGGTGCCGTTCAGCTCGGTTTCCAGGTGGACGACCGCGCTGCCCCAGTACAAACGCTTGAGCAGCGCCTCGAACTGCTCGACCCACAGGCTCCACTCGTACTCCACCGCACGGTAGCTGGCACCGAAGTGGATCACCTGCGTCTGGTACAGCCCTTCGCCTGCGTGCTCGCAAAAAGAAAACATCTCCCGCCCCAGAAACGGCCAGGCCTCCCCCGCGGGTAAAGCATTCAGCTCACGGCGGTTGGTCACCCGGCGCAGGCGCCGCTGCTCCGAGTCAGTGGACGGCCAGTCGCGGATACAGCCATAGACGATGGATTCGGACTCCACGCGGGCACTCCAGGAAATGAAGGCAGCCTTCTAACACAGGGCAAGGGCCTGGGGAAACCTCTGCCTTATCAGGCTTGAGCGCCCATCCACACCGCGCGCAGAAAAAAGCCCCGCAGCAGGCGAGGCTTTTTTCAACGCTTCGATTTACCCGACCAGTCTGGTCGCCAGCCAGAACAAGCCCGCCGACAAGGCCATCGCCGTCGGCAAGGTCAGCACCCAGGCCAGCAGGATGTTGCGCACGGTACCGCCCTGCAGGCCGCTCTTGTTCGCGACCATGGTGCCGGCGACACCCGAGGACAGCACATGGGTAGTCGACACCGGCAGGCTGAACACGTTAGCCAGGCCAATGGCGCAGGCCGCGGTGATCTGCGCCGCCATGCCTTGGGAGTAAGTCATGCCCTGCTTGCCGATCTTCTCGCCGACGGTCAGCACCACGCGCTTCCAACCGACCATGGTACCGATCCCCAAGGCCAAGGCGACCGCGAGGATGACCCAGAACGGCGAGTATTCGGTGGTGGCGGTCAGATCCTTGCGCAGCTTCTCCAGGTCGGCCTTCTCGCGCTTGTCCAGGCCTTGCAGCTTGCCGACCTTCTTCGCCGTATCGTCCAGGCACAGCAGATAACGGCGGACCTGAATACGGGTATCCGCCGCCAGGCTGTGATAGTCCTCGACGCCCTTCAGGTCATTCAGCAGTCCGGCGATGGTCGACTCGGTCAGTTTGGCGTCGCAGCGGAACTTCTTCGGCAGCTCGGTCGTGTGATTCTTGCCGAGGGCCAGGTATTCGCTGAGGGTCGCGCTGTTGCGCTCGTAGAACTGGCTGAGATGCAGGGTGGCATCGCGGGTCCGTTCGATCTGGTAGGTGGTGCTGTTCAGATCCAGCACGAACTGGGCCGGCACTATGCCGATCAGCACCAGCATGATCAGGCCGATGCCCTTCTGGCCATCGTTGGAGCCATGCACGAAGCTCACGGCCATGGCCGAAAGCACCAGCACCAGCCGGTTCCAGAACGGCGGATGCTTCTTGTCGTCGAGCTCGCGACGCTGTTCCGGGGTCTTGTGCATCTTCGACAGCGGCCGCCACCACTTCAGTGCCAGTAGCAGCAGCGCGGCGACCATGAAACCGGCGGCCGGCGAGGCGACCAGGGAGATGCCGATATCGATCGCCTTCTGCCAGTTGACCCCATCCGCCAGCGGGATATCGGTAATCAGCGCATTGGCCAGGCCGACGCCGAGGATCGAGCCGATCAGGGTGTGCGAACTGGAGGCCGGAATGCCGAAGTACCAGGTGCCCAGATTCCAGGCGATGGCCGCGGCCAGCAGGGAGAACACCATGGCCAGGCCGTGACCGGTATCGACATTGATCAACAGCTCCACCGGCAGCAGATGGACTATGGCATAGGCCACGCCGACGCCGCCGAGCAGCACGCCGAGGAAATTGAACAGGCCAGAAAGCATCACCGCCAGGTGCGGCGGCATGGCTTTGGTATAGATAACCGTGGCCACCGCGTTGGCGGTGTCATGGAAACCGTTGATGAATTCGAAGGTGAGGACGAAGGCCAGGGCGAGTAGCAGGCTCGCGACGACCCAGGCATCAAGCCCGCTGAAGAATTCGAACATGAAGGTTTTATGACCGGAGCTGAAGGGGGCGCGATTATGCCAGATAAAGCCTGTGAGCAAATCCACAAACTGCTGGTTGGTGAAGCTGGCAGACCAACTCGCGCCCTGTATTTCGCAGGCAACAGCTTAAGACTGAGGCTTACGAGCCGTTGCTAGGGCACCTCAAAAACGCCTTGGCGTCTCGACGCCTCGAGGTTAACCGCAGCCAAAGCGCTGCGTTGGCCAGGGTTGCACTTAATTCTAGGCAGTCAGCACGCCTTGCCCGGCCGTGGGCGCAACTGCCAGGCCAGACCGCTCATCAGCAACGCCAGGCCCGTCAGTACCATAAAGGGCAACTGATAATCGCCGGCCAGATCGCGGCCGAGGCCGGCCAGAATCGGCGTCAGACTCGCCATGCTGTAACCGGCACAGAGCATCATCGCGGTCCAGCGGCTGACGGCCAGCGGCGTGTGCGCATCGTACAACGGCAACACCAGCGACAGGGCGAAGGAGCCGCCGAGGCCGAAGCCAATCAGCACCGCCCACAGCTCCGGGACGAAGGTCGGCACCAGGCTGATCATGCCCAGGCACAAGGCCGAGCACAGCCCGCAAAGCAGCAGCAGTTGGTAGCGGCAATCGAGGCGCTGCGCTAGCCAGGGCAACAAGAAGGAGCTGGGCAAGCCGACCAGCATCGAGATGCTGAACAGCGTGTTGCTGCGCAGCAGGGATAAGCCGGCCTCGTGGTAGCGCGCCACCACCCAGGTTGCCAGGGCATAGAACAGCCCGGCCTGAATGGCGAAGAAGCAGCTGATCAGCCAGGCCCGCGACTCGCCCCACGGCAGGCCGGAACCGCCGCCGACTTCAGCGGCGCTTTCCGCCCGGTTCGGCAGGCGCAGCCAGAACACCAGCCCGAACAGCGCCGGTAACGCCCAGATGGCCAAGCCATAGGTCCAGCGATCGGCCAATAGCTGCGTGGCTGGCGCCGTCAGCACCGCGCCAGCCGCACCGCCAATCGCCATGCTGAAGGAGTACCAGCCGACGGCGTGGCCGATATGCTCGACGAAATGGCGTTTGATGAAGCCGGAGAGCAAAGGTCCGGCCACGGCGATGCCGGTGCCCAGGAGCACCGCGCTGCCGATCAGGATCGGGCTGGCCTGCCCGGCCAGACGCATGAGCAAGGCCGCCGCGATCAAGCCGAGGCACAGAGCGATGGTCCGTTCCAGCCCCAAGCGCAGCGCCAGCCGTGGCGCCAGCGGGGCCAGCAGGCCCATGCACAGCACCGGTAAGGCGGTGCTCAGGCTGATCAGCCCGCGGCTGAGGGCGAGTTCGCGGGCGATGCGCTCGATCAGCGGGGCAAGGGAGGTGATGCCGGGGCGCAAGTTGATCGCAGCCAGCACCAGGGCCAGCAACAGCATGGCCCGGGATACGGGTTTCACAGAGTTTTCAACACAGTAGCGGCCAAGCGGGCCGGAGGATCAACCCTACTCCCCCGGCCCGAGCCAGGACAAGCCCGGCCCAGGTCAAAGTTGACCAAACGGACAATTTATCCCATTAACCCTGTTTGCTCTTGGCGCGCATCTTCTCGGCCATAGTGGCCATCTCGTCGTAGAGCAGCTGCGGGTTCTTCTGTTTCAGCGCCCAGGCCATGCGGCCTTGCTCATGGGGCAGGATCATGAATTCGCCCTTGGCGATCTCCTGGTAGATGTAGTCGGCGATATCCGCCGCGCTGATCGCCGAGCCCTCCAGCAGCTTGCCTACCTGCGCCTTGATCGCCGGGGTCGGGCCACGGAAGGAATCCAGCAGGTTGGTCTGGAAGAACGACGGGCAGACCACGTGCACGCCGATCTCCTGCTGCTTCAGCTCGCTCAGCAGGCTCTCGGAGAGCGCCACCACGCCGGCCTTGGCCACGTTGTAGTTGCTCATCGCCGGGCCCTGCATCAGCGCCGCCATGGAGGCGATGTTGACGATCTTGCCCTGGCTGCGCTCGAGCAACGACAGGAAGGCCTTGCAGCCCTTGACCACGCCCATCAGGTTGATCGCGATCTGCCAGTCCCAATCCTCCAGCGACAGCTCGCTGAAGAAGCCGCCGGAGGCCACGCCGGCGTTGTTGACGATGATGTCGATGCCGCCCAGCTTCTCTTCGCAGGCCTGCGCCAGCGCGGTGAGCTGGCTGTAGTCGCGGACGTCACAGCGCTGGGTGAAACCATCACCGCCGGCTTCGCGGACCAGTTGCAGAGTTTGCGCCAGGCCCGGCTCGCTAACGTCGGACAACGCCAGTTGCCAACCTTCGCGCGCCCAACGCAGGGCGATTTCGCGACCCAAGCCGGAACCCGCGCCGGTAATCATCATGCGGTTTTGCATAGTGAGGTTGCCTTGTATGTGCTGTGGTAGATGGGCCGCAGTGTAGCGAAGGCACTAGTGCAGCCCACGCACCATTAGGCTGCTGAATGACCGAGGCAAACCGCACCAGCGCCTCGCCATGGCTAAGGTAAAGGCCCCGTAGCCTTATCCGCCCACAGGGTCATGCCGCGTTCAACGCCTGCGCTTGCGCAGCACTAGCGCCAACCGCAGGTAAACCAAGACATTCAGCACAACCACCAAGCCGCCCAACCACAGTTGCAGTTGCACCGTCAGCCCGCTCGGGTAGATGAGCGGGATCAGGTAATGCTCGACGAAACCACCGCTATAGCCAGCCTGACCGGCGGCGCGGCGCAGGCTGTTCTCCCACGGCGTCAACGGACAGACCAGATGAAAAAACTCCACCACCGCCCCCCAGCACACCGCCGGCAGATGCACCCAGGCCAGCGCGTGCCATCTCAGCACCAGCAGCCCTCCGCCCAGCACGAAGAGAATAAACAGCAGATGAGTCAACACCAGCGCATCGGCGCCCAGGCGGTAGATCATCCCGCTGCCCTGCCCTGCGTGCTGAAGCGCTTAGCCGCCATCGGTTAGCCCCTCAATCCAGCACAAACAACTTGGCGCCGAGCGTGGTAGAGGAGCGATGCGGCTCGGCATTATCCGCGACCTGATAACTCATGCCCGGTTTGAGCACAAAGCGGCGACCATCCTCCAACTCGGTCAGCAACTCGCCCTCCAGGCACAGCAGGATATGGCCCTTCACACACCAGTGGTCGGCCAGATAGCCCGGCGAATACTCGACCATCCGCACCCGCAACGGGCCGAACTGGCAAGTCCGCCAATGGGCCACGCCAGTTTCGCCGCGATGCTCGCTGGGTTCCACGGCCGACCAATCGGTGGTGCCGAAGGGGATATCGCTCAGTTGCATAGGGCCTGCCTTAGGGTTTGCTGATTATTGAATAGGGGGTCAGTCGCTAAGCCGGGCATGCTCGGCCAACTCGACCTCGATAAAGGCCGCGATCCTCGCCCGATGCAGCGCCAGCCCCGCTCCCTAGAGCTCAGATGGGGACAACTCCTGATCCGCCTCGACCCGGTTGCGGCCCGCGGTCTTGGCTCGATAGAGCGCTCGATCGGCGGCCTGCAACAGACTCTCCGCCGAACTGTCGGCCTTGGGTACCAGAGTGGCGATGCCCAGGCTCAGGGTGACGTAGCTGGCGGTTGCCGAGTCGATATGTTCGACCTTCAGCTCATACACGGCGTTACGCATGGCCTCGGCCAAGGCATAGGCGCCTTCGGCCGAGGTGTCCGGCAGGATGATCACGAATTCTTCGCCGCCGTAGCGGGCGACCAGATCGGGCGGACGCCGCACCCGGGCGTGGAGCCGCGCGGCGACCCGTTGCAGGCAGCGATCGCCGGCCTGGTGGCCGTAGTGATCGTTGTAGGCCTTGAAGTTGTCGATATCGGCCATGATCAGGCTGAGCGGGCTGCCCTGGCGTTGCGCGCGCCGCCACTCCAGGCTCAGGGTGCGCTCGAAGCCGCGGCGGTTGGCGATTCCGGTTAGCGGGTCCTGGGTCGCCAGCAGTTCGAGTCTGTCGTTGGCCGAACGCAGGTCGACTTCCACCTGCTGGCGCTCGACGATTTCCCGTTCCAGGGCCCGGTTGATCGAGCTCATCTCCTGGCTGAGGCATTGGGCTTTCTCGCTGGCGCGGTGCAGGCGGCCGATCACCAGGGCGAGCAGGGTGGAGAACAGGGCCAGGATGCTCAGGGTGACGACGGCGGTTTCGATCAGCAGTGGACGGGCGCTGAGCCCCGCGCTGTCGAGTGGTTGATCGACTTCGAGGATGCCGCGTACATCGCCGACCTTCCAACCGCTCCGGGGGGAATCGGGATGGCTATTGTGACAGTCGACGCAGGCCGGGCGCATGAGGTCGGCCGTGGCGTAGCGCAGCACCAGTTGATCGCCCTGGCGTTCGAAGCGATAGAACGGCTGCTCGGGGTCGGCTTGCAGGGCTTGCCAGGCCTGCCGGCCGAAGTCGTCCTTGAGACCGCCCTCCTGCGCACGCCAGGGAAAGGGGTAAGGGCTGTACAGCCTGGTGCTGACGCCGGAACCGTGCTGGCCCAGGCGGTTGCCGAGCAGCATGCTCAGGGTCGCGGGCAAGGGAATGGCCTGGGGCGTGGCCTGGTAATCGTGGGTGACGCTCATGCCGTAGGCACGGGCGCGGGCGACCACCTCGGAGGCGTAGAGGCTGCGGAACTCGCTGAGAGTGGCCGTATACAGCTGGGCGCTCTTGAGGGCGGCGTTTTGCTGCTGCTGGCTGAATATCTGGTGCAGGCTCCAACTCAGGCCGGTCAGGCTGAGCAGGAGTATCAGCGCCATGCCGAGCACGGCATGGCGCTGGAAGAGGTCGAGGGCTCGGTCCAGCCAACGGGGTGGGGAAGGCATCGTGCGTTCGGCGTCCTGGGTTGGGGGGAGGCGCGTGCTCAGAGTATAGGAATAGCCAGCATCCTTGCATCGGTCATGGCTTCAGATTAATGCCGGGCGGCGTCTTTCTGGATGCTCTGCCCCGGATGCTCGGCTTCCCTCTCGGGCGTCAGGGCGTTCTCGACGTCTTGCCCTCCGCACGCATGCGCATAATGCCGCTGGCTGCCGGTCTAGGCAGTCGATCTGGGCGCGGAGCTCTTCCTGCGAGGAGCCAGTAACAACCCTGTTCATGGAGAATTGCTTAAGTGAGTCGGCAAGCAACTTTATAAGGCATTGATTGAGAGGCGCAGGTAAGCACAGGCGCCTTATGCGCGGCAGTCGGCCAGCGCCTCCAGCAGAAAGTCGACGAAGCTGCGCACCCGCAGCGAGAGATGCCGGCCATGGGGGTAAAGCAGCGTGAAGGGCCGGGAGCGGCCGGCGAAGGGCTGCAACACCTCGACCAGAGTACCGCGGCGCAACTCCTCCTCGACGATAAAGCCATAGGTCTGCAGCAGCCCGGCGCCGCTACGCGCCAGGGTCACGCCGCCCAGCAGATCCTCCGCACAGCAGTAGCCGCCGGCGGTGACCAACTCCAGCTCCTTGCCGTCCCGGCGGAACGACCAGGGAATCGGCTTGCCGCTGCTCGGCAGCAGGAACTGGATGCACTCGTGCTCGGCCAGTACCTCGAGGCTAGCAGGCACCCCGGCGCGCTGCAGATAGGCCGGCGCGGCCACCACCAGCAGCGGCGCATCCTCCAATTTGCGCGCGATCAGGCTCGAGTCCGCCGGCACCCGCGCGCGTATCGCCAGGTCGAAACCCTCGCCGACGAAGTCGACATTGCGGTTACTCAGGTGCACCTCGACAGTGACCTTCGGGTAGCGCGCGCGGAACACCGGCAGCAGCGGCAGTACCCGATAGTGGCCGTAAGGCGTGCCCATGCTGATGCGCAGCAGCCCGGCCGGGGCCGCCTGCTGACCCGACACCTCGCGCTCGGCCTCGACCAGTTGCGCGAGCGCCTGCCGGCACTGCTCGAAATAGGCCTGGCCGCCTTCGGTCAGGCGAATCTGCCGGGTCGTGCGCACGAACAGGCGCACGCCCAGCCGAGCCTCCAGGCGCGACACCGAGCGGCTCACCGCCGCCGGGGTCACGCCTGCGGCCAGGGCGGCGGCGGTAAAGCCGCCCAACTCGGCGGCCAAGCAAAACAGTTCCATGCTGCCCAGCAGCACTCCACCCAACTGACGCCCCATCTATTAGTTACACCCTGTATCAAGTGAATTGAGTTAGGCGCTGTTTATTCGCCTGGAGATTATCAATAACCTAAACCGCAGCGTACATCCACATCGACAGAGGGAACTCACCATGAAGCTTTACTACTCCCCCGGCGCCTGCTCGCTGGCCCCCCACATAGTGCTGCGCGAAGCCAAGCTGCCCTTCACCCTCGTGCGGGTCGACATCAAGACGCACCAAACCGAGCACGGCGCCGACTATTACCGGATCAACCCCAAAGGCTATGTACCGCTGCTGGAGCTGGATAGCGGCGAGCGCCTGAGCGAAGGGCCAATCGTCGCCCAGTACATCGCCGACCAGGCTGGCAATCATGAGCTGATGCCCGAGGCCGGTAGCCTGGCGCACTACCGGGTGCTGGAATGGCAGAACTACATCACCTCGGAACTGCACAAGTCATTCGGCGCACTGTTCAACCCCGCCCTGGACGCGGCGACCAAGGCGGTCTACAGCGCCGCCCTGGCGAAGAAGTACGCCTGGGTCTGCGAGCAACTGCACGGCAAGCAGTACCTGACCGGCGACAACTTCAGTGTGGCGGACGCGTATCTATTCACCGTGACGAACTGGGCTCCCCATGTCGGGCTCGATCTCTCGGACTACCAGGACCTGCAAAGCTACTTGAAGCGAGTCGCGGCGCGGCCCGCCGTGCGCGAGGCGCTGGAGGTCGAAGGCTTCTGACCCCGCAACAGCCCCGCTCCGGCCCAAGCAGGGCCGGAACCCACTCAGATCAATGGAAGAGATCCCCCCATGTGGAAAAGCACTGAAGTCTCACGGCGCCTGAACCTGGCCGCACCGATCATTCAAGGGCCCTTCGGCGGCGGCCTGTCCAGCGTCGAGTTGGTCGTCGCCGTCTGCGAGGCCGGCGGTTTAGGCTCCTTCGGCGTGCATCACCTCGCCGGAGCGCAGATCAGGGAAGTCGCCCACAACATCCGCTCACGCACCCAGCGCCCGTTCGCCCTCAACCTGTGGATACCCTTCCAGGACAGCGAACACCCTAGCCTCAGCGCTGAAGAATTCGCGCGCAACGTCGAGCGGCTGACGCCTTACTACAACGAATTGGGTATGCCCCCGCCGGTACGCCCTGAACGCTTCACGCCGAGTTATGCGGAACAAGTCGAGGCCGTGTTGGAGGCCCGCCCGGCGGCCTTCAGTTTCGTCTACGGCGTGCCCTCGGCCGAAGTGCTGCGCCGCTGCCGCGAGCTCGAGATAGTCACCATCGGCGCCGCCACCACCGCGGACGAGGCGCTCGCGCTCGAGCGGGCCGGGGTCGACCTGATAGTCGCGACCGGCTTCGAGGCCGGCGGGCACCGGGTCTCCTTCCTGCGCGCCGCCGAACACTCGCTGACCGGCACCTTCGCCCTGGTGCCGCAGGTGGTCGATGCGGTCAAGGTTCCGGTCATCGCCGCCGGCGGCATCGCCGACGGCCGTGGCATAGCCGCCGCCTTGGCCCTAGGCGCCCAGGGCGTGCAGATCGGCACGGCATTCCTGGCCTGCGCCGAGTCAGCAGCCAGCGAGGTGCACCGGCGCATGCTGTTCAGCCCGGAGGCGAAACACACCGCGCTGACCCGCGCCTTCAGCGGCCGGCTGGCCCGCGGCATCCGCAACCGCTTTATCGATGAGCTGAGGGCGGAGGAAGCGAATCTTCCCCAATACCCCGTACAGAATTGGTTCACCGGGGCGATCAAGGCGGCGGCGATCGCACAGGACCGGGCCGACTTGATCTCGCTCTGGGCCGGCCAGGCGGCGCCCTTGCTGCGCCACCGCGATGCCCAGGCGCTGATGCAGGCGCTGCTGGAGGAGGCTTCGGCAGTGCTCGACAGGGCTTAGATCAGGGGGCCAGGCCTGGCCCTGCCCCCCCCCCGGCGAGCCGCCTTGTCCGCCGCGGCACGGCCTAGTCGCGCTCGGTTCAGTACGTAGGGTGCGCTCTGCGCACCAGTTGCAGCGGGCATTGGTGCGCACAGCGCACCCTACGAAGCCATGCCGTCGAGTCGATATTTCTAAGACCGAACCTAAGCGCTCCCCCGCGCTTGGCGTCCCTAATTAGGCAATCCAACGCTCGGCTTCTGCGCGAATACCGCTATCTTTTCAGAGAGTCGCGAGCGTCCCGGTGCGCGTCCCGCCTGGCACCTTGTTTACATATCAACGTTAAATTGTTCACAACAAGTTGCACAGTTTTATCGAAACGTAGTACACAACAGCACGCTCCCGCGCATCACTCGCCGGGCAGCGGGTGGGCACCTCGAAGGGAGCAGCGGCGGACACCGCGCCGAATCCCCCAAGGCGCCGAGCCCGGCTCGTCAGAGCTGCTAAGGTCACCGCAGACAAGGAGAAAACTCAATGCATGAGTTCGCTGCAGCCACACCCGATACGCTGCCTAGGTTGACCTTGAAAGGCATCTGTAAGGTCTATCCCACGGTCGTCGCCAACGATGGGATCGACCTGTGCGTCATGCCCGGCGAGATTCATGCCGTGCTGGGCGAGAACGGCGCCGGTAAATCGACGCTGATGAAGATCATCTACGGCGTGACCCGCCAGAGCGCCGGCGAGATGTTCTGGGAGGGCCAGCCGGTCGTGGTGGAAAACCCGGCCCATGCCCGCAGCCTGGGCATCGGCATGGTGTTCCAGCACTTCTCGCTGTTCGAGACCCTGACCGTGCTGGAAAACGTCGCCCTGGCCCTGCCGGGCAACCCCGATTTGCCGGATCTGGCCCGCCGCATCGAGTCGGTCTCCACGCGCTACGGCCTGCCGGTCGATCCCCGTCGGCATGTGCATGCGCTGTCTGTCGGCGAGCGCCAGCGGGTCGAAATCGTGCGCTGCCTGCTGCAAAACCCGCGGCTGCTGATCATGGACGAACCGACCTCGGTGCTCACCCCGCAGGCGGTGCGCGTCCTGTTCGAGACCCTGCGCCGGCTGGCCAGCGAAGGCTGCTCGATCCTCTATATCAGCCACAAACTCGACGAAATCCAGGAGCTGTGCCACAGCGCCACAGTGCTGCGTAGCGGCAAGGTCACGGGCGCCTGCATCCCCTCCCAGGAGACGCCCAAGAGCATGGCGCGGCTGATGATCGGCAAGGATCTGCCGGCCTGTGTCCACACCGCGGTCCAGGCCGGCGGCGAGGTCCGGCTGAAACTGGCGGGGCTGTCGCAGGCCTCGCCCGATCCGTTCGGCACCGATCTCCAGGACATCCAGCTGGAGGTGCGCTCCGGCGAGATAGTCGGCATCGCCGGGGTCTCGGGCAACGGCCAGGCCGAGCTGTTGGCGGCCATTTCCGGGGAGACCCCGCTGAGCGAGAAAGACCAGGTGCAGATCTGCGGGAACCCGGCGGGACGCTTGCCGCCCGACCAGCGCCGACAGATCGGTCTGTGCTTCGTGCCGGAAGAGCGCCTGGGCCGCGGCGCAGTGCCGAGCATGGCGCTCAGCGACAATGCCATCCTCACCGCCGCCACCGCAAAGGCCCTGGTCAAGCGCGGGCTGATCGATTTCCGCGCCGCCAAGGCCTTCGCCCAGGAGTGCATCGAGCGCTTCAACGTCAAGTGCGGCGGGCCGGCCGCGCAGGCCAGATCGCTGTCCGGCGGCAATCTGCAGAAGTACATCATGGGCCGCGAAATCCTCCAGGCCCCCAAGCTGCTGGTCGCCGCCCAACCGACCTGGGGCGTGGACGTGGGCGCGGCGGCCTTTATCCGCCAGCAGATCATCGACCTGCGCAACAGCGGCTGTGCCGTGCTGGTGGTCTCCGAGGAGCTGGATGAGCTGTTCGAGATCTGCGACCGCATCGCGGTGATCGCCAAGGGCCGGCTGTCGCCGAGCCGGGCGTCGGCCGAGACCTCGGTAGAAGACATAGGCGTGTGGATGAGCGGCATGTGGCCGGGCGCCGAGAGCGCGCCAGCAGCGACCCACCATCAATAAACCAGCCATCAATAACAAGGGAAAGCGAGCCATGTTGTCCTTCACGCTTGAAACCCGCCCCGAAGCCTCGCGCACCATGAGCTATCTGTCGCCGTTGATTGCGGTGGCACTGACCGTGCTCGGCGGGCTGCTGTTGTTCTCCGCCTTGGGTAAAGACCCGGTCGAAGGCTTCCAGGTGTTCTTCCTCAATCCGCTGCGCCACTGGTACGGGGTGGCCGAACTGCTGCTCAAGGCCATCCCGCTGATGCTCATCGCGGTGGGCCTGGCCATCGGCTTCCGGGCCAATGTCTGGAATATCGGCGCGGAAGGCCAGTTCATCCTCGGCGCCTGTGCGGCGACGGGAGTGGCGCTGGCCTTAGGGAACCACAGCGGCCCACAGGTGCTGCTGGCGATGGTCGTCGCCGGGGCGCTCGGTGGCGCGGCCTGGGCGGCGATCCCGGCGTTCCTGCGCACCCGCTTCAACGCCAATGAGATCCTGGTCTCGCTGATGCTGGTGTACGTCGCCCAGTTGCTGGTGTCCTGGCTGGTGTTCGGGCCCTGGATGGACCCCGAAGGCTTCAATTTCCCGCAGAGCAAGATGTTCTCCGAGTCGGCGCTGCTGCCGATGCTGGTCGAAGGCACGCGGCTGAACCTGGCCTTAGTGATGGCGCTGGGGGTGCTGGCGGTCGGCTATGTGTTTATGCAGAAGAGCTTTCTCGGCTTCAAGATGCGCGTGGCCGGCGAGGCGGCGGATGCGGCGCGCTATGCCGGCTTCTCGGCCAAGCGGATGGTCTGGATCGGCTTGCTGGCGGGCGGGGCCAGCGCGGGCCTGGCCGGCATGGCCGAGGTGGCCGGGCCCATGGGCCAGCTGACCGACAAGGTCGCCAGCGGCTACGGCTTCGCCGCCATCATAGTGGCCTTCGTCGGGCGGCTGAATCCCATCGGCATCTTCTTTGCCAGCCTGTTGATGGCGCTGCTGTTTCTCGGCGGCGAGCAGGCGCAGCTGTATCTGAGCCTGCCCTCGTCGATCTCCAAGGTGTTCCAGGGCATGTTGCTGTTCTTCCTGCTCGGCTCCGACCTGTTTATCAACTACCGGCTGCGCGTGCGGCTGACACTGGCCAAGGCGGGAGACTGAGATGGAGCAGAGTCTGATTACCTCGATCCTGTTCGCCACCCTGGTGGCGGGCACGCCGCTGATCATCGTGGCCCTGGGCGAACTGATCACCGAAAAGGCCGGGGTGCTCAACCTGGGCGCCGAAGGCACCATGGCGATGGGCGCGGTGGCCGGCTTCGCCGCCACCCATTACACCGGCAACCCCTACCTCGGGGTGCTGGCCGGCATGGCCGCCGGCGTGCTGATGAGCCTGCTGTTCGGCCTGCTGACCCTGACGCTGATGGCCAACCAGGTGGCCTCCGGGCTGGCGCTGGCGATCTTCGGCGTCGGCCTCTCGGCCTTTATCGGCAAACCCTACGAGTCGCTGACCCTGCAGGCCGTGCCGGCGATCCGCATTCCGCTGCTGGCCGATATTCCGCTGCTCGGGCCGGCGCTGTTCAACCAGCAGTCCTTGGTCTACTTCTCCTGGGCCCTGCTCGGCGGCGTGCTCTGGTTCCTCCACAAGAGCCGCGCCGGACTGATCCTGCGCGCCGTCGGGGAATCGCCTTCCTCGGCCCATTCGATCGGCTATTCGGTGATCGGCATCCGCTACCTGGCCACCACCTTCGGCGGCGCCATGGCCGGTATCGGCGGCGCCTTCCTGTCGGTGTTCTACACCCCGTTGTGGGTCGAGGGCATGGTCTCGGGCCGCGGCTGGATCGCCCTGGCGCTGGTGGTGTTCGCCACCTGGCGGCCATTGCGGGTGATGGCCGGGGCCTACCTGTTCGGCGGGGTGATGATCATCCAGTTGTTTATCCAGGGCTCGGGCCTGCAGATCGATGTGCCGTCGCAGTTCCTCTCGGCGCTGCCCTATCTGGCCACCATCCTAGTGCTGGTGCTGATTTCCCGGAACCTGCAGAGCATCCGGCTGAATTCACCCCAATCGCTCGGCCAGCCCTACCGGCCGGACGCTTGATCCAGCGGCGGGCCGTGAAAGGGGGGCGGCCCGCCTTGCGCAAGACTCCCCCAATAACAAAAAACGGCTTACCAGCCAGCGCAATTAGGCAAGGAGAGGAACTGATGGGTAATCGCAGACATTTCATCAAGGCAGCGGGTGGCATGGCGGTGGCGGCGGTGTTCGGCGTCGGCCTGTTCGGTCAGGTGCAGGCGGCCGATCCGCTCAAGGTTGGCTTCGTCTATATCAGCCCGATCGGCGACGCCGGCTGGACCTACCAGCACGATCAAGGGCGCCTGCAGATGGAACAGGCGCTGGCCGGCAAGGTGGAGACCAAATACATCGAAAACGTGCCGGAAGGCGCCGACGCCGAACGGGTGATCCGCGAGTTGGCCAGCAGCGGCTACACGCTGATCTACGCCACCAGCTTCGGTTACATGAACTACGTCGATCGCGTCGCCAAGCAATTTCCGAACGTCACCTTCATGCACGCCACCGGCTACAAGATGGGCAAGAACTTCGGCAACTATAACGCCCGTTTCTATGAGGGCCGTTATCTGAATGGGGTGATCGCCGGCAAGCTGAGCAAGTCCAATGTCATCGGTTATGTCGCCGCCTTCCCCATCCCCGAAGTGGTGATGGGCATCAACGCCTTCGCCCTCGGCGCCCGCAGCGTCAACCCCAAGGCCGAAGTCCGGGTGATCTGGGCGAACAGCTGGTATGACCCGGGCAAGGAGCGCGAAGCCGCGCTGACCCTGATCTCCCAGGGCGCCGACATGCTCACCCACCACACCGACTCGACCGCGGTGGTGCAGGCCGCCGAGGAAAAGGGCGTGAATGCCTTCTCCTACCATTCGGACATGGCCAAGTACGGACCCAAGGCGCAGCTCTCCGGCACCACTCACCAATGGGGTGACTTCTACACCAAGACCACCAGCGCCGTGTTGGATGGCAGCTGGAAGCCGGCCTCAACCTGGGGCGGCGTCAAGGAGGGGATGATCAAGATAGTGCCGCTCAACCCGTCCGTTCCGGCCGAGGTGAAGGACCTGGTCACCAAGTTGGAAGGCGAGATTCAGGCCGGCACGCTCCACCCCTTTACCGGCCCGGTCGTGGACCAGGACGGCAAGACCCGCGTCGCCGCCGGCCAGGTGATCACCGATACCGATCTGAACAAGATGAATTACTTCGTGCAAGGCGTAGCCTCCAAGCTGCCGCAGAAGTAACCCGGGCCAGTACCAAGCAAAAGGCCAACCTGTCGGTTGGCCTTTTGCTTGGCGGCTTCATCCCTCGCCAATGACGATGTCGCCGTAGGTGCTCTGGACAATGGCTTTCAGCTCCGCCTGCTCGCCGGCGGGCACCTTGAACTTCTCCAGCGTCTGCTGGAAGTCATCCATAAAAGCCTCCCACTCTGTGGGCGTGATGTTCAGGTGCCGATGAGAGTCCCGCATCGAGCGTCCGCTATAGTGCTGCGGTCCCCCGCTAGCCCAGCCGACCATTTCGGTCACGAGATACTTGAAGCCGGCTGGCGGCACCTTGTGATGGGCTTCGTTCACGGCCGGATTCGCATTCAGGCGGGGGTCCGCCATGACACGGTCGATAAAGTCATCGACCACGACCGCAATGCTGTAAATCCCGCCCAGGCGCTCGTAGAGGCTGGGTTGAGGTTGCTGGGTTGCCATGCCTGTCTCCTTTCGCGTGTTGGGTTTTTGCGTAACCAACGCTTCGTAAGCTGCCTAACGGCCACTGCATCGACGGGTTGGGCTGAAGTGGCCTCCCGCACAAGGTGCATCCCTGCGAGCTGCTTTGAGGCTAGCCCGCCCCTGAGCGCCGGGCAAAAACCACTCGTCCAAATAAAAAAGGGCAGCCCGCGGGCTGCCCAATCACTCAGAGAGTCGCTGCTTAGTGCGCCGCGGCACCGCTGGCACCCAGGCCGGTTTGCGAGCGGACGAATTGCGGCAGGAAGCGTGCGCGCTCATCGGCAGCGGCAGTGGACTTGTCCGTAATGGAGAAGAACCAGATACCGGCAAAGGCCACGATCATCGAGAACAGCGCCGGGTACTCGTACGGGAAGAGGGCCTGGGCGTTACCCAGTACCTGCACCCATACGGTTGGGCCGAGGATCATCAAGCCCACTGCGGTGACCAGCCCCAGCCAGCCGCCGATCATGGCGCCACGGGTGGTCAGGTTCTTCCAGTACATGCTGAGGAACAGCACCGGGAAGTTGCAGCTGGCGGCAATCGAGAACGCCAGGCCGACCATGAAGGCGATGTTCTGCTTCTCGAACAGGATACCCAGGCCGATGGCGAGTACGCCGAGGGCAATGGTGGTGATCTTCGAGACGCGCAGTTCATCCTTCTCGTTGGCTTTGCCCTTCTTGATCACGCTGGCGTAGATGTCATGGGACACCGCCGAGGCACCGGCCAAGGTCAGGCCGGCCACCACCGCGAGGATGGTGGCGAACGCCACCGCCGAGATGAAGCCGAGGAACAGGCTGCCACCCACGGCATTGGCCAGGTGCACCGCGGCCATGTTGTTGCCGCCCAGCAGGGCACCGGTCGCATCTTTGAACACCGGATTGGTGCTGACCAGCAGGATCGCGCCGAAGCCGATGATGAAGGTCAGGATGTAGAAGTAGCCGATGAAACCAGTCGCATAGAACACGCTCTTGCGGGCTTCTTTGGCATCGCTCACCGTGAAGAAGCGCATGAGGATGTGCGGCAGACCGGCAGTCCCGAACATCAAGGCCAGGCCGAGGGAGATCGCCGACACCGGATCTTTCACCAGCGCGCCGGGGCTCATGATGGCCTGACCTTTGGCGTGCACTTTCACCGCTTCGGCGAACAGCGTGCCGAAGTCGAAATTGACGTGCTTCATCACCATCAAGGCCATGAACGAGGCGCCGGAGAGCAGCAGCACGGCTTTGATGATCTGCACCCAGGTGGTCGCCAACATGCCGCCGAACAGCACGTAGAGCACCATCAGGATACCGACCAGGATCACCGCGACCTGGTAGTCGAGGCCGAACAGCAACTGGATCAGCTTGCCGGCACCGACCATTTGCGCGATCAAGTAGAACGCCACCACCACCAACGAACCGCTGGCGGACAGGGTGCGGATTTCTTTCTGCTTGAGGCGGTAGGACGCCACGTCGGCGAAGGTGTACTTGCCGAGGTTACGCAGGCGCTCCGCGATCAGGAACAGAATCACCGGCCAGCCCACCAGGAAGCCGATCGAGTAGATCAGGCCGTCGTAGCCGGAGGTGAACACCAGGGCGGAAATACCCAGGAAGGACGCCGCCGACATGTAGTCGCCGGCAATCGCCAGGCCGTTCTGGAAACCGGTGATCTTGCCGCCGGCGGCATAGTGGTCGGCCGTCGAGTTATTGCGCTTCGAAGCCCAGTAGGTGATGAACAGGGTGGCGCCGACGAAGGCGACGAACATGACGATGGCCGACACGTTCATCGGTTGGCGTTGGACCTCGCCGGTCAGCGCTTCGCCAGCCCAGAGGGCCGGGGCACAGGCGAGCAAGCCCAGGGTGGCAAGCAGACGCGCGATCATTTCTGCACCTCATCCAGAATGGCCTGGTTCAGATCGTCGAATTCACCGTTGGCACGGAAGACGTAAATGCCGGTCAGGACGAAGGCCGAGACGATCAGCCCCACCCCCACCGGAATGCCCCAGGTCGTGGTCGAACCCGGGCTGATCGGCGTACCGAAGAGTTGCGGATCGAAGGCGATGACCAGGATGAAGGCCACATAGAGGCCGAGCATGATGGCTGAGAGTATCCAGGCGAATCGCTCGCGTTTGGCTACCAGTTCTTTGAAGCGCGGACTCTGTTCAATCCGCCGGTAGATGCTGTCGTTGCTCATTTTGTTGTTGTCCTCCGCAGCACGGGTTGCTGGTGAGGTCACTCTAGAGCGGCTAGGCCCACGCGACAGACGACCTTAGTCTTAGTTGAGACCATAGTCTTAGTCGAAGGCAGCGCCTGCGGCGCAGCGGCAAACACCGCACAGGCAACCAAAAAAGCCGCTCAGTGCAGGCACTGAGCGGCTTGGTGGTCACGCTTCGGAAGTCAGTGGGCCTATAGCCGCCCGACTCCCTGCAGGTGTTCAGCGGCCGGTGTTACAGCCACTCCTTGACCCGATCCGGGTGCTCGCTGACCCACTTCTGCGCCGCCGCCGCGGGCTTGGCGCCCTCTTCGATGGCCAGCATCACTTCGCCGATTTCGCTCGGCGTCCAGTTGAATTTCTTCAGGAACGCCACCACGGTCGGCGCTTTGGCCTCCAGGCCCGGGTTGGCAATGCTGTCGACGTGCTCGGCGGCACCGTAGACGCCTTTCGGATCGTCGAGGAAGCGCAGTTGCCACTTGGCGAACATCCAGTGTGGAATCCAGCCGGTGACGGCAATGGGCTTCTGCGCCTTGATCGAACGCGCCAACTCGGCGGTCATGGCGCTACCGGAACTGGCCTGCAGCTTGTAGTCCAGACCATAGTCCTTGATCGCCTGATCGGTCTTGAGCATCACGCCCGAGCCGGCATCGATGCCGACGATGCGCCCGGCGAAGCCGTCCTTCTGCGCCTGCAGGTCACCGATGCTCTTGGCCGTGACGTACTCCGGCACGATCAGGCCGATCTTCGCGTCATTGAAGTTCGGGCCGAGGTCGACCACTTGATCCTTCAGCTTCTCGTAATAGGGTCCATGGGTAACCGGCAGCCAAGCCGACAGCATGGCGTCCAACTGACCTTTCGCCACGCCCTGCCACATGATGCCGGTGGCTACTGGCATCAACTTCACCTCATAGCCGAGTTGCTGTTTAATCACCTCAGCCGCCACATGGGTAGTCGCCACGCTGTCCGACCAACCCTCCACATAACCGATCTTGAGGGTCGGTTTATCCGCTGCTGCCGCCAAGCCAGTACTAAGTGCAAGTGCCAGGCTGGCACCGATCCCCAATAGCCGTCGCATTTTCATTGTTTTTTCCCGAAAGTAGCGCGCCCGATCGATGTCGAGCAGCTGGAGTGGTGTTTTCGTTTGGGATTCGCCCCCGTCACGCCCTAAACAGACCCTGCCCTCATCAGTGGAGTACTGATGGGTCGATATTCGACTCGAAGCCAAACCGCACCTGCTCTGATAGCGACCTCAAGCCAGCGAGAAGCGACATTCGCCCAGCGGATCGGGAAATCAAAAGACCTATGCCCCTTAGCAGCGACTATAGGCGTCGTACATAAACGCGTTTCCTTCGCGGCTGAGCGTGCCACGCGCGGTCGAGGCCAACGAGATATCCAAAGCTACAACGGTGGCCTGCGCGGCAATGGTCGCCTGCGCGGCTATGCGCGAAACGCCGGGAATGCAGGTAAGATGCGCGGCTTTGCTCCCAGACGCGCCTGATCATGCCCGCTACCGCCCGCTTCCCCGCCTTACCCTATGTATTCGCCTGTCTGCTCGCCCTGTTTGCCCTCGCCGGGCTCTGGTATGGCCTCGGCCAGCCAGTCGTGCTGCCGGATGCGGCGACGCCGACGCACAAGTTGCAGTGCGCCTCTTACACGCCGTTCGACAAGGATCAGTCGCCCTTCGACCAACCTTTCGCCCTGCGCCCGGAGCGGATGGATGCGGATCTGGCGCTGCTGGCCACGCGCTTCCACTGCATTCGCACCTACTCCATGACCGGCCTCGAAGCCATTCCCGCGCTGGCCCGCAAGCATGGTTTGCAGCTGATGCTGGGCGCCTGGGTCAACGGCAACCCACTGGACACCCAGAAAGAAGTCCAGGCGCTGATCGAGTCCGCCAACGCGAATCCTGACGTCGTACAGTCGGTGATAGTCGGTAACGAGACCCTGCTGCGTAAAGAAGTCACCGGCGCCCAACTGGCAAAACTGATCGGCCAGGTCAAGGCTCAGGTCAAACAACCGGTGACCTACGCCGACGTCTGGGAGTTCTGGCTGCAGCACCCGGAAGTCGCGCCCGCCGTGGACTTCCTGACCATCCACCTGCTGCCTTATTGGGAAGACGACCCGGCGGGAATCGACGAGGCCCTGGCCCACGTCGCCGAGATCCGCCAGGTGTTTGGCAACAAATTCGCCCCCAAGGACATCCTGATCGGCGAAACCGGCTGGCCCAGCGAAGGCCGTCAGCGTGAAACCGCGCTGCCGAGCCGGGTCAACGAAGCCAAATTCATCCGTGGCTTCGTCGCCCTGGCCGAGCAGAATGGCTGGCACTACAACCTGATCGAAGCCTTCGATCAGCCCTGGAAGCGCGCCAGCGAAGGTGCCGTGGGTGGTTACTGGGGCCTGTTCGATGCCGATCGCCAAGACAAGGCCGTCCTCGCCGGCCCGGTCTCCAACCTGCCGAACTGGACTGTCTGGCTGAGCGTTAGCGGGCTGATCTTCCTCGCCACCCTGCTGCTGGCCGGGCGCCCGGCCTCCACCCGTGCGGCCCTGATCTTGCCGCTACTGGCCGCCCTCGGCGCCGCCTGCATCGGGCTCTGGGGCGAGTTGGCGCGGGTCACCAGCCGCTTTGCCGGTGAATGGCTGTGGGCGGCGTTCCTGGTCGGTTTGAATCTTCTGGTACTGGCCCATGCCGCGCTGGCGCTGTCGGCCAAAGTGGGCTGGCGCGCCCGCCTATTCGCCTGGCTGCAAGCACGCGGCGGCTGGTGGCTGGCCGCCGCCGGCTTCGCCGGTGCGGTACTGATGCTCAGCCTGGTATTCGACCCGCGCTACCGCAGCTTCCCGAGCGCGGCGCTGTTACTGCCGGCCGTGGTGTACCTGTGCCGCCCGGTAGCCGGCCCACGCCGTGAAATCGCCGTGCTGACCTTGCTCATCGGCGCCGGCATCATCCCGCAGCTGTACCAGGAGACCCTCGGCAACCTGCAAGCCATGGCTTGGGCGCTGGTCAGCGTACTGCTGGTCGCGGCGCTGTGGCGCAGCTTGCGCGTCAGAACGGCGTAACTTCAGCTGATCGGCGAAACAAAAAAGGGATGACTCCGTCATCCCTTTTTTCTTGCCCGCGGGTTCAAACCGCTGGACGTGGCGCCCGCACCAGCCGCAGCGCGGCGATCACCACGGCAAACACCGCCAGACTGGCGCTGTACAGCACCAACGCCGGCAACGCGAACAGCAGCGCCAACACCGCCAGCCCCCGACCCAACCGGCCCGGCACAAAGAAGGCCACGACCGCGCCGCTCAATGCCGCCCAGGCGATCACCCGAAAGTGGATCAGCAATCCCAGCCCGGAGCGCACCTGGCACTCCCAACGCTGCGCCTCATCCACACACAGGCCGACCCACTGGCCATCCTCCATCAGCGCAAAACGCAGCCCATAGCTGGCGGCCAACCACAGTGGCAGAGCAATCAGCAGCGCGATCAAGGGCAAACGGCGGGACATGGGGCTCTCCGATGGATGAAAACGGCGCCCAGCATAATCGCCCACCCGCCGTATGCAAGCCTAAATCCACACCTCCATACCGGTTCGGCGCTGGCGGATCGATCGGCTCGGGCACTTGCCCCGCTACATTAGCCCGCTTGCCGGTAAGGGCTCGAACACGGCAAGCTCAGGCACCTACCACGAAAGGAATCCGTATGTCCCGCATTCAGCTACGCCCCGCCCAACGCGACGACATCCCACTCATCCTCAGCTTGATCCGCGAACTCGCCGAGTACGAAAAACTCAGCGCGCAGGTCGTCGCCGACCCGGCGCAGATGGCCGACCACCTGTTCGGCCCACGGCCGTTTGCCGAGGTGCTGATCGCTGAACTGGATGGCGAGCCCGCCGGTTTTGCGCTGTTCTTCCACAATTATTCGACCTTCCTCGGCAAACCCGGCATCTATCTCGAGGACCTCTACGTGCGCAACAGCGCCCGCGGTGCGGGACTGGGCAAGGCACTGCTGGCAGAGCTGGCGCACTTGGCCGTGAGTCGCGGTTGTGGTCGCCTGGAATGGTCGGTGTTGGATTGGAACGAACCGGCCCTCGGCTTCTATCACCGCCTTGGCGCTCGCCCGCTGGACGATTGGACGGCCTATCGCCTGAGCGGTGCCGCCCTGACCGAACTGGCCCAGCACGCAGGCTAAAGCTGCATCTGGGCACTCACGAGGCTTGCCGTTGTCCTAGCCAGCGTATTCACTCAGCACCTTATCTTCTAAAGGGACTCTGCAATGCCCCGTCTTCTAGGTCTTGCTGCGCTCTGGAGCGGCCTCGTCTTGAGTCTGCCGCTGCTGGCGGCCGATATCGACGCCGCCAGCTATGGCTACCCATTGAGCAACCCGTTCGAGGCGACCATCGCCACCACCCCGCCGGAGCTGCGTCCGCAGCTGCCCGCCGACGCCGATATCGACCAGGCCGACTACGACCTCAAACTGCGCCCGGAGCGCGAGTTCGAACTGCCGGCCAACTTCTGGCCGGTGACCAAGTTGCGCTATCGCCTGGCGGAGCAGAAAGGCCCGGCGCCCCTGATCTTCATCATCGCCGGCACCGGCGCGCACTACTCCAGCAGCCTGACCGAATACCTGAAGAAGCTGTTCTACGGCGCCGGCTACCACGTGGTGCAACTGTCCTCACCGACCAGTTATGACTTCATGGCGGCGGCCTCGCGCCACGCCACCCCAGGCGTCTCGACCGAGGATGCCGATGATCTGTACCGGGTCATGCAGGCCGTCCGCGCCCAGCACCCTGGGCTCGAGATTACCGACTTCTACCTGACCGGCTATAGCCTCGGCGCCCTGAATGCGGCCTTCGTCAGCCACCTCGATGAAACCCGGCGCAGCTTCAACTTCAAAAAAGTGCTGCTGCTGAACCCACCGGTCAACCTCTACACCTCGATCACCAACCTCGATAGCCTGGTGCAAACCGAGGTCAAGGGCGTCACTGACAGCACCACCTTCTATGAGCTGGTCCTCGGCAAGCTGACCCGTTACTTCCAGCAGAAGGGCTATATCGACCTCAACGATGCCCTGCTCTTCGACTTCCAGCAGTCCAAGCAGCACTTGTCGAACGAACAAATGGCCATGCTGATCGGCACCGCGTTCCGCTTCTCCTCGGCGGATATCGCCTTTACCTCCGACCTGATCAACCGCCGTGGCCTGATCACCCCGCCGCACTACCCGATCAGCGAAGGCACCAGCCTCACACCCTTCCTCAGGCGTGCGCTGCTGTGCGACTTCGACTGCTATATCGGCGAACAACTGGTGCCGATGTGGCGCGCCCGCACGGATGGCGGCAGCCTGCTGCAATTGATCGACCAGGTCAGCCTCTACGCTCTGGAGGATTACCTGAAAACCAGCAGCAAGATCGCCGTGATGACCAACGCCGACGATCTGATCCTCGGCCCTGGCGACCTCGGCTTCCTGCGCCGCACCCTGGGTGAGCGTTTGACCGTCTACCCCCATGGCGGGCACTGCGGCAACCTCAATTACCGCGTCAACAGCGCCGCCATGCTGGAGTTCTTCCGTGGTTAAGACATCCTTCCTGCTTGCCCTGCTGCTCGCCAGCAACCTGGCCCAGGCCGAACGGACGGTTGCTCCGGATGGTTTCAGCGAGCCGCTGAAAACGCTGAAATTCAACCCGGGCCTCGACCAGCTCGAGTTCGAGCGCTCGAGCCTCGACGCCCTGAACATCTACGATCCCCTGGAGTCGTGGAACCGGCGGGTCTACCACTTCAACTACCGCTTCGATGAGTGGGTGTTTCTACCCGTAGTTAACGGTTACCGCTACATCACCCCCGGCTTCCTGCGCAGCGGAGTGAGCAACTTCTTCGGCAACCTGGGCGATATTCCCAACCTGCTCAACAGCCTGTTACAGCTCAAAGGCCAGCGTTCGATGGAAACCACGGGGCGGCTGCTGTTCAACACCACGCTGGGGATCGCCGGTCTGTGGGACCCGGCAACTATGCTGGGCCTGCCCAGGCAGACTGAAGACTTCGGCCAGACCCTGGGCTTCTACGGCGTGCCCGCGGGCCCTTATCTGATGCTGCCGATACTCGGCCCGTCCAACCTGCGCGATACGGGCGGGTTAGTGGCGGATTTCAGCGCGGAGAGCCAGATCAACTTCCTCAACGTCGCCGAAGTCAGCGGCGATCACCCGGAAATCGGCGTGCTGCGCGCCGTCGACAAGCGCTACAGCACCAATCTCCGCTACGGCCAGACCAACTCACCGTTCGAGTACGACAAGATCCGCTACGTCTACAGCGAGGCGCGCAAGCTGCAGATCGCCGAATGATGAATACCTGGGAGGAGGTTGAGCAGGCGGCATCAGACCGCCGTTTCATGACGCAGCGCAAAGAGTCGGCGAAGGTGCACGCATGGCGATCTTCGGGCCGAGCCGCGCGGCTTACGGGCTGAGCGCCGCAAGCGGCTCTAAACCGAGGAAGCTAAGCAGCGCCGTCTTTTGCGCCATGGCGTCCTGATAACCCAACTCAATCAGCTCATTGCAGTAGCCCGGCTCGAATAGCAAATAGCTGAGAACCCCAGCGCCGCTGGCCTTGGTCGCGCCAGGCCCACGCAAGAACAGCCGCAGCGTCCGCGGTAGCTCGTGAAGATGGCGCGCGGCGATCTGGTCCAGCGGCTGACTCGGGGCAATCACCAACACCTCCACCGGCTTCGGCGCCAAACTTCGCGGCGGTAGCTCGGCGGGCAGCCAACGGCTCATATGGTTGAGCCGCTCCAGCAGTTCGATGTCACCTTCCAGGCTGTCGATAAAGGTGCTGTTGAGCAGATGCCCGCCGATCTGCGCCAAGCTGGGTGGGCGGCCGGTTTTCGGCCGGATGACGATCGCATTCGCATCGCCACTCTGCGGATTGCCGCTGACCCCGACCACCAGCACACGGTTGGCGCCCAGATGCAGCGCCGGGCTGATCGGCGCGGACTGGCGCACTGCGCCATCGCCAAAGTATTCGCGATTGATCTTCACCGGCGGGAAGATCAGGGGGATCGACGCACTGGCGAGCAGGTGCTCGAGTTTCAGCCGGGTGGGTACGCCAACCCGGCGATGGCGAAGCCAGGGATCGATGGTCGCGCGCCCCTGATAGAAGGTCACCGCCTGGCCGGACTCATAGCCGAACGCGGTGATGGCCACCGCGCGTAACTGGCGCATCCGCACCGCCGCGGCGATCCCGGAAAAATCCAGCTCCCGCGCCAGCAATTCACGCAACGGCGAGCTGTCGAGCAGCGCGACGGGCAAACTCTTACCCAGGCCGAGCAGGCTGTGACCGAGAAAACGATAGGCCTGACGCAGTACCCCAGGCAGATCGCTGCGATAGACCTGATGGGTATGGAAGTTTTGCCAAACCTGGGTCAGCCGGCGGACCGCCTCGGTGAAGTGCAACGCGCCACAGGCCAGCCCCACCGCATTCACCGCGCCGGCGGAGGTGCCGACTATCACCGGGAAGGGATTTTGCGTGGCATCCGGCAGCAGGTCGGCAATCGCGGCCAACACCCCCACCTGATAGGCCGCCCGAGCTCCACCGCCGGAGAGAATCAGCCCGGTGACCGGCTTGGCAGAGCTGTCTGCTGGATTCATCGGCGCGCTCTCGGGGCATTTCCGCGAGTATAGGCGCGGCCTACTTAGGCCGCTTTTTGTACAACTTGGGTTCACCGCTCGGCCGGGTCTTGAAGCGGCGGTGCGCCCACAGATATTGCTCGGGGCACTGGCGAATAGCCGTTTCGACCCATTGGTTGATGCGCAGGCAATCGGCCTCCTCGCTCTCGCCGGGGAAAGCCTCCAACGGCGGATGGATCACCAGGCGATAACCGGCGCCAGCCTCCAGACGCTTCTGGGTAAAGGGTACGACCCGCGCCTTACCGAGCCGAGCGAACTTGCTGGTGGCGGTCACAGTCGCGGCGCTGATGCCGAAGAACGGCACGAAGATGCTTTGCTTGGCGCCATAGTCCTGATCCGGCGCATACCAGATCGCCGCGCCGGCACGCAGCACCTTGAGCATGCCGCGCACGTCTTCGCGCTCGATGGCGCTAATCAGCCGCTGCTCGCGACCACGACGCTGAACGTAATCGAACAGCGGATTCTTATGCGCGCGGTACATGCCGTATAGGCCATGCTCCAGCCCAAGCAAGCCGCCGCCCATCTCCAGGGTGGTGAAGTGCAGGGCCATCAGGATCACACCCTGCCCGTCGGCCTGCGCCTGCTGCAGATGCTCCAGCCCCTCGATCTGCGCCAATTTGCGCAACCGCGCCTCGGGCCACCACCAGCTGATCGCCATCTCGAAGAAGGCGATACCGGTAGAGGCGAAGTTCTCCCGCAGCAGGCGCCTGCGCTCAACCGCAGGCAGCTCTGGAAAGCACAGCCGCAAATTACGGGCGGCAATCTGCCGGCGCGAACGCGCGCCCCAATACATCAGCGCGCCCAAGCCGCGCCCGCACTGCAGCAACAGCGCGTAGGGCAATTGGGTGATCAGCCACAGCAAACCCAGGCCCAGCCACAGCAGCCAGAAACGCGGATGGAGGAAATAGGCACGAAAACGCGGACGATCCATCTCAAATTCCGGACAATCAACAAGGCCGCGCATTCTACAGGACTCCGCCTGGCTTGCGGCCCAACCGCGTTCTCGCTATAAACCCCGACTACTTTCGCTCTCAGCAAACGACCAAGGCGCATCAGGCAGACCATGAGCCAAGCCGATCTTCTCAACCAGGACCCCGTGTTCCAGCTCAAGGGCAGCATGCTCGCCATCACGGTGCTGGAGCTGGCGCACAACGACCTCGCCCGCCTCGAGCTGCAACTGGCCGAAAAGGTTGCCCAGGCGCCGAACTTCTTCAGCAACACCCCACTGGTGCTGGCGCTGGACAAGCTGCCTGATGGTGAAGGCCTGCTCGACCTGAGCGCGCTCATGGCCGTCTGTCGCCGCCACGGCCTGCGCACCCTGGCCATCCGCGCCAGCCGTGAGGAAGACATCGCCGCCGCCAGCGCTCTCGACCTGCCGGTCTTGCCGCCCTCCGGCGCGCGCGAACGGCTGGTCGAACCCGTCGAAAGCATCGCCGCGCGGAAAAAAGCGGAAAAACCCGCAGAACCGGTCGCCAAGCCGACCAAGGTCATCACCACCCCGGTGCGCGGCGGCCAGCAGGTGTATGCCCAGGGGGGCGACTTGATCGTACTGGCCCCCGTCAGCGCCGGCGCGGAACTGCTCGCCGACGGCAATATCCATGTGTACGCGCCGATGCGCGGCCGGGCTCTGGCGGGCATTAAAGGCGACACCAAGGCGCGAATTTTTTGCCAGCAAATGGGCGCAGAAATGCTCTCGATTGCCGGTCAATACAAGGTCTCCGAAGACCTCCGGCGCGACCCGCTATGGGGCGACGCGGTGCATGTCAGCCTATCGGGTGACGTGTTGAACATCACCCGTCTTTAACGGATACTGCCGCCGACTTCTAATTTAAGTCCCACCGGGGCATTACGGGAATTCGCGCAGCCGCAGTACGGCTTATTAAGTTCCCGATTTATTTACATTTGGGGTGAATCACCTTGGCCAAGATCCTCGTAGTCACTTCCGGCAAGGGTGGCGTGGGTAAAACCACCACCAGCGCCGCCATCGGTACCGGCCTTGCCTTGCGCGGGCACAAGACCGTCATCGTCGACTTTGACGTCGGCCTGCGTAACCTCGACCTGATCATGGGCTGCGAACGCCGCGTGGTGTACGACTTCGTCAACGTCATCAACGGCGAAGCGACCCTCACCCAGGCCCTGATCAAGGACAAACGCCTGGAAAACCTCTACGTCCTGGCCGCCAGTCAGACTCGCGATAAAGACGCGCTGACCCAGGAAGGCGTAGAAAAGATCATCAACGAACTGCGCGAAACCTTCGAATTCGTGGTCTGCGACTCGCCGGCCGGGATCGAAAAAGGTGCGCATCTGGCGATGTATTTCGCCGATGAAGCGATTGTCGTGACCAACCCGGAAGTCTCCTCCGTCCGTGACTCCGACCGCATGCTCGGCCTGCTGGCAAGCAAGTCGCGGCGCGCCGAGAAAGGCGAAGAACCGATCAAAGAGCACCTGTTGCTGACCCGCTACAACCCGGAGCGGGTGACCAAGGGTGAAATGCTCGGCGTAGAAGACGTCGAGGAAATCCTCGCCATCCGCCTGCTCGGCGTGATCCCGGAGTCGCAAGCGGTGCTGAAAGCGTCGAACCAAGGCGTGCCGGTGATCCTCGACGACCAAAGCGACGCCGGCCAGGCGTACAGCGATGCCGTCGATCGTCTACTGGGTAAGGAAGTCGGGCATCGCTTCCTCGACGTGCAGAAGAAAGGCCTCCTGCAACGCCTGTTCGGAGCTCGCTAATGAATATCTTCGACTTCTTTCGTGAGCGTAAGAAGGAATCCACAGCCTCCATCGCGAAAGAGCGCCTGCAGATCATCGTCGCCCACGAACGCGGTCAACGCAGTCAGCCCGACTACCTGCCCGCCTTGCAGCAGGAACTGGTCGAGGTCATTCGCAAATACGTGAACATCGATTCGGATCAAGTACAGGTCGCACTGGAAAGCCAGGGCAGTTGCTCGATTCTGGAACTCAACATCACCCTGCCGGATCGTTGATTCGCAAGGGTACGCGACGGCGGCCTCGGCCGCCGTTGGCGTTTCTGGAACTGCCCAATGCCGCTGTCGAATATTGAAATAGTCCACCAGGATGCCGCCATTCTGGTAATCAACAAGCCGACCCTGCTGCTCTCGGTGCCTGGCCGCGCGGACGACAACAAAGACTGTTTGATCACCCGCCTGCAGGAACATGGCTTTGCGGAAGCCCGCATCGTCCATCGCCTGGATTGGGAAACCTCCGGGCTGATCCTGCTGGCCCGGGATGCCGACAGCCACCGCGAACTGTCGCGGCAATTCCACGACCGCGAGACGGAAAAAGCCTATACCGCGCTGTGCTGGGGCGAACCGCAGCTGGACAGCGGCCGGATCGAGTTGCCCTTGCGTTACGACCCGCCCACCAAGCCACGCCATGTGGTCGATCACGAACTGGGCCGGCACGCCCTGACCTTCTGGCGCGTACTGGAGCGCTGCGGCCATTACAGTCGAGTCGAGCTGACCCCGATCACCGGCCGCTCGCACCAGCTACGGGTGCACATGCTCTCCATCGGCCATCCGCTACTCGGCGATCGACTCTATGCCCATGAGCAAGCCCTCGCCGCCCATGAGCGCCTGTGCCTGCACGCCAGCATGCTCGCCTTCAGCCACCCGCAAACCGGTGAACGCCTGCGTTTCAACTGCCCGGCGCCATTCTGAAACCCGTGCAAACCTTACCCAGGGCGAACATCCCCGCCGCTGTTAGCCACTGGCGGAGCAGCGCCATCCAATCAGCCCAGCCAATACGGTAAACTGCCGACCTTGCCGCCCGGAGTGCCCTATGCGCGAAGAATTGAACCAAGGCCTGATCGACTTTCTCAAGGCCTCGCCCAGCCCTTTTCACGCCACCGCCAGCCTGGCCCAACGCCTGGAAGCCGCGGGGTTTCAAGCGCTGGACGAGCGTGAACCCTGGGCCACCGAGCCCGGCGGCCGTTACTACGTGACGCGCAACGACTCCTCGATCATCGCCATCAAACTCGGCAAGCGCCCGCCACTGGACGGCGGTCTGCGCCTGGTTGGCGCGCACACCGACAGCCCCTGCCTGCGGGTGAAACCCCAACCGGAGTTGCAGCGCCAAGGCTTCCTGCAACTGGGGGTGGAAGTCTATGGCGGTGCGCTGCTCGCGCCCTGGTTCGACCGCGACCTGTCGCTCGCCGGGCGTGTCACCTTCCGCGAAAGCGGCAAGGTGCAGAGCCAACTGATCGACTTCCAGCTGCCCATCGCGACAATCCCCAATCTGGCGATCCACCTCAATCGCGAAGCCAATCAGGGTTGGCCGATCAATGCGCAGAACGAACTGCCGCCGATTCTGGCCCAGGTCGCCGGCGATGAGCGCTACGACTTCCGCGCCCTGCTGGCCGATCAACTGAGTCGCGAACACGGCCTCAACGCCGACGCGGTGCTGGATTACGAGCTGAGCTTCTACGACACCCAAGGTGCCGCCGTGATCGGCCTGAGCGGCGACTTTATCGCCGGCGCGCGCCTGGACAACCTGCTGTCCTGCTTCGCCGGCCTGCAAGCGCTGCTCGGCAGCGAGGGCGATGAAACCTGCGTGCTGGTCTGCACCGACCACGAAGAAGTCGGCTCCTGCTCGGCCTGTGGCGCCGACGGCCCGATGCTCGAGCAGGTGCTACGGCGTGTGCTGCCCGAAGGCGATGCGTTCGTGCGGATCATCCAGAAATCTCTGCTGGTCTCCGCCGACAACGCCCACGGCGTACACCCCAACTACGCCGACAAGCACGACGCCAACCACGGCCCCAAGCTCAACGCCGGTCCGGTGATCAAGGTCAACAGCAACCAGCGTTACGCCACCAGCAGCGAAACCGCCGGTTTCTTCCGCCACCTGTGCCTGGCAGAAGAAGTGCCGGTGCAGAGCTTCGTGGTGCGTAGCGACATGGGCTGCGGCTCGACCACTGGCCCAATCACCGCCGGCCAGCTCGGTGTACGCACTGTGGATATCGGCCTGCCGACCTTCGCCATGCACTCGATCCGCGAACTGGCCGGCAGCCATGACCTGGCGCATTTGGTGAAGGTACTGACGGCGTTCTACGGTGCCGAACTGTTCTGAGCGACTTACTTCCCCACTGCACACCTGCGCAGTGGCCGGAGGACAGTGCCTGTAGGGTGCGGCTCACCGCGCCATAGCGCGCCCATCGAGCAGCGTTGGCGCGATAAACCGCCCCCTACGAAGAACTACAGTTTGAACTGCTGTCGATAGGCCACCGGCGTTTGCCCGGTGACACGCTTGAAGCTGCGGCGAAAGCTGGACTCGTCGCTGAAGCCCAGACTATCGCTGATCAGGCTGACCGAGTCGGAGGTGAGGATCAGCCGCTCGCTGGCCTGGTTGAGCTTGATCAGGCGTATCTGGTCGGCCACGGCATTGCCCGTCAGCGCCTTGATCCTGCGCGCCAGGGTGCGCGCCGTCACGGCCAGCTCATCCGCCAGCTGCTGCACGTTGAGCCGTTTCGCCGGCCGCTTTTCCACCAGCAGATGCAGCCTGCGCAACAGCGGGTCGGCCTGCTCCACCAGACTGATGGCGCTAAAAACTGGAGCAGCCGGCTCGGGCCGCGGCAGCACCATCAGCTTGGCGATATCGCGATAGACTGCTACCCCCAGTAGCCCCTCGATCACTGCCTTGGCGATCAGCAGGTAGCCGCTGGCCCCGGAAGCCGTGGCGGTCTGACGGTTGAACACCTGGGTGCGCTGCAACTGCCAGTCCACTTGGGGAAAACGCGCCTGCACACTGTCCGCCAGCCACCAGGTGGCGGTCGCCGCCTCGCCGTTCAAACGCCCGCTCTGGGCCAGCAGGCACACGCCCGTGCAATAGCTCCACAGCTGGGTCTTGCGGTCCAGCTGGGCCAGAACGCGAATCAGCCCACGGTTGCCTTCCAGCACCTGCGCCATCTTGGCCTCCGAATCCGCCCAGAGCCCGGGGATCAGCAGGGCCGTGCAGTCCGCCTCGGCCAGCGCGGTGTCCGGCTGCAGGCGCATGCCATGAACACAGTCGACCGGCTCGCTATCCAGCCCGACCCAACAGACCTCAAAGTGCCGCTCGCCGACCCGGCGATTGGCCGAGAGCAGCAGATCGGCAAAGGCAAATAAGCCGGCCGGCATGCAGCCTGGATAGAGCAACAGGCCTATTTTCTGGACTGGCATGAAATGTCCGCTTTATGGCAACTCCTGCCATCCTCCCGTGGCGGGCACATTTTTACAATGGCAGCACCTGAATCGGAGCTCGCCATGAAAATCACTCAGCTGCGCAACGCCACCCTTATCGTCGAATTCGACGATGTCCGCCTGCTGGTGGACCCCATGCTGGCGGCCCAGGACCAACTGCCCTCGCTCAAATGGCTGACCGGCAACCGCCGGCGCAACCCACTGGTCGAACTGCCGGATAACGCCTCCGAGCTGCTGGAGCAGGTGACCCACTGCCTGATCACCCACTGCCAGAAAGGCCACTTCGACCACCTCGACCGCGCCGGCGCCCGCTGGCTGCGCGAGCGCAAGCTGCCGGTCATCTGCATGGCGGAGGACGCGGACTATCTGCGCAAACTCCGGCTCAACGTTCAGGAGTTGCCCGAGCAGCCGGCCAGCCCCTTCTTCGGCGGCAGCATCCGGCCGATTCCCTGCCTGCACGGCGAAGGCTTTATTGGCCGGCTGATGGCCCATGGGCATGGCTACTTCATTCAGATCCCGGGCGAACCCAGCCTCTATCTCGCTGGCGATACAATCCTCACCGCCGAGGTGCGCCACTGCCTGACCAGGCTGGCGCCGGAGGTCAGCGTCCTCCCGGCCGGCGGGGCGGTGCTCGATATCGGCAGCCCCATCATCATGGGCAAGGCCGATGTCCTGACGGCACTCAGACTGAGCAAAGGCATGATCGTGGCCAACCATCTGGAGGCCCTCGACCATTGCCCGGTGACCCGCACCGAGTTGCTGTGCGAAGCCGCCCAGCAGCAACTGGGGGATCGACTGAGGGTGCCGCTGGATGGCGAAGCCTTGGTTTTCCAGACTGTGGACGAGGAAGTCGCCGAGAAGCGGCAAGCCCTTCCGAGCCTGTAACAACGTCCCGATGAGGGCCACCCGTAGGAACGAGCTCCACTCAACACCCTAGCCTCCGATCGCCAGCAGAGCTGGCTCCTACACAAGCACTGCGGGGTGCACCTACTCCGGCACTTCGACGCTCACATGAATGGCGTCGTGCCGCCAGTACTCGATGTCGCAATCGATCAGCCGGCCATGCTGGTCACGGTTGATCCGGGTGATACGCAGCGCCGGGCTGCCGACCGAGACCTTGAGTGCCGCCGCGGCCTCCACGTGCAACGCGGTCGGCACCATATCGAAGCGCACCCGCCCGTAGAAGATGTCGTACTGCTGTGCATACAACTCGGTCAGCGAGCGGGTCAGGTCGAACGTCAAAACACCGGGGAAATGCGCCGGATTGAGGTAGTGCTCGACATAGAGCACCAACCGCCCATCGATCCGCCGGGCCCGGCGAATCTGAATCACGCTGGACAACGCCGGTAACTCCAGCAGAGCGCAGATTGCCGCCGATGCCGGTAGCAAGCGCGCCGACAACACCTCGGTGGCGGGCTGCCGGCCCTGCTCGCCGACCATCGCGTGGAAGTGGCTGCGCACCAACGGGTTGTAGGTCAGCCGTGGTGGCGAGACAAACCAGCCACGCCGCTCTTCCCGATAGATCAGCCCCTGCGCCTCCAACTGCCCCAGCGCCTCGCGCAGGGTGATGCGCGTGGTAGCGAACAGCTCACTGAGTTTGCGCTCGGCCGGCAACTTACTGCCTGACGACAACAAACCGTGCTCAATCTGCTCTTCCAGCGCGCGACAGATGGCCGTCACGGCGCGGGGCGCTTCATCTCGCATCAGGCCTTACCCATTCTGGACTAGTCCAACCCCATTCAAGGGCGTTGATTGGCTCGCGAAGAGCCCGTAATAGAGCGGTAATCCTAGCTAGCCTAGATGACTATTCGATGACATCCAGCAGTATTTACGCGCCGCAGGTCAACCCGAGCAAAAAATCTACCGCAGATAAATCAGTTACTTAACTATGGTCTACGCTTGTTGAGCACGCACCTTGGCACCGCCATGGGCGACGTTGAAATACCCTGACCGACACAAAACCGTCATCCAACCCGGCTAACTTGGCTTGGCTATTGCTGATCTAGACCAACACCTTCACCACCCCTTGCTACAAAAAGGAGCGTCGAATGAAACGCCTGTTGCTAGCTTCACTCATAGGATCGACCATTGCCCTGGCCAGCTCGGCCATGGCGGCAGAAGCAGACCTTAAAAGCCTGGAACAAGCTGCCCGTGCCGAAGGCGCAGTGAATAGCGTGGGCATGCCCGATAGCTGGGCAAACTGGAAAGACACCTGGGCCGATCTCGGCAAGCTCTACGGCCTCAAGCACCTGGACACCGACATGAGCTCGGCGCAGGAAATCGCCAAGTTCGCGGCCGAGAAAGACAACGCCACCGCCGATATCGGCGACGTGGGCGCCGCCTTTGGCCCCATCGCCACGCAACAGGGCGTGACCCTGCCCTACAAGCCGAGCACCTGGGAGCAGATCCCCGCCTGGGCCAAGGATGCCGACGGCCACTGGATGCTGGCCTATACCGGCTCGATCGCCTTCATCATCAACAAGCAACTGGTGAAAGAGCCGCCGAAATCCTGGGCCGACCTGGAAAAAGGCAAATACAAGGTCGCCATCGGTGACGTCAGCGCGGCGGCGCAAGCGGTCAACGGCGTACTGGCCGCCGCCATCGCCAAGGGCGGCGACGAGAAGAACATCCAACCGGGCCTCGACCTGTTCGCCAAGATCGCCGAGCAAGGTCGCTTGTCGCTGTCGAACCCCACCATCCAGACCCTGGAAAAGGGTGAAGTCGAAGTCGGCATCGTCTGGGACTTCAACGGCCTGAGCTACCGCGACCAGATCGACCCGAGCCGCTTCGACGTGCTGATCCCGTCCGACGGTTCGGTGATCTCGGGCTACACCACCATCATCAACAAATACGCCAAGCACCCCAACGCCGCCATGCTGGCCCGCGAGTACATCCTCAGCGATGCCGGCCAGATCAACCTGGCCAAGGGCAATGCCCGCCCGATCCGCGCCGAGCACCTGACCCTGCCGGCCGAAGTACAGGCCAAGTTGCTGCCGAACGCGCAATACGCCAAGGTCCAACCGATCAAGGACGCCAAGGCCTGGGAAGCGACCTCCAAGGCCCTGCCGGGGTTGTGGCAGGAGCATGTGATCATCAACATGGAATAACAGCGTGCCCAGGCGCCGGCCACCCGGCCGGCGCCTAACCACCTCCAAGGCGCAAAGGTTATGCAGCACAACGTCATCCTGGTCCTGCTGGATGGCCTGAACTACGGAGTGGCCCAGCATGCGCTGGGTCACCTTCAGGCTTACTGTGGTGCGGGCCGCGCCGCACTGTACAAACTGGAGTGCGAGCTGCCGGCGCTCTCCCGACCGCTCTACGAGTGCATCCTCACCGGCATCCCGCCGATCGAAAGCGGCATAGTGCATAACGATGTCTCGCGCCTGTCCACCCAGCGCAGCATCTTCCACTACGCCAGCGCTGCCGGGCGCAGCACCGCCGCCGCGGCCTACCACTGGGTCAGCGAGCTGTACAACCGCTCGCCGTTCGATGCCGCCCGCGACCGCCACACCGAGGCGCCGGAATTGCCGATCCAGCACGGGCACTTCTACTACGCCGACCACTATCCGGATTCGCACCTGTTCTCCGACGCAGAGAGCCTGCGCCTGCGCCATGCGCCAAACTTCCTCCTGGTGCACCCGATGAACGTCGACGACGCCGGGCACCAGCACGGCCTCGACTCGGCGCAATACCGCAATAGCGCGCGGGTGGCCGACATCCTCCTCGCCGAATACCTGCAACGCTGGCTCGACGCCGGCTACCAGGTGCTGGTGACCGCCGACCACGGCATGAACAACGACCGCTCGCACAACGGCCTGCTCGTTGAGGAGCGCGAGGTGCCGCTGTTCGTGCTGGGTGACGCCTTCAGCCTCGACCCCTATGCACAGCCGAAGCAGACCGACCTCTGCGGTACCCTCTGCGAGCTGCTCGGTGTGCCCCACGACAAACCCCTATGCCGGGAGCTGTTGAAGTGAGTTCAACCACCCGCGGCAAATGGCTGGCCCTGCTCTGCCTGCTGCCTTTCGCCATCTTCTTCATCGCCTTCCAGATCGCCCCGCTGGCCTGGGTGGCGCTCAACAGTCTGAACAGTGCCGATGGCTGGGGGCTGGGCAACTATGCCAAGGCCTTCAGTTCGAAGTTCTACCTGCAGGCGATCAAGCACAGCCTGCAGATCTCCTTCTGGTCGAGCCTGATCGGCATCGTCATTGCCATCCTCGGCAGCTACTCGCTGCGCAAGGTGGACAGCAAACTGCGCGACTTCGTCATGGCCTTCTCCAACATGACCAGCAATTTCGCCGGAGTGCCACTAGCCTTCGCCTTCATCATCCTGCTCGGCTTCAACGGCGCGCTGACCATCCTGCTCAAGCAGAGCGGGGTGATCGAGGACTTCAACCTCTACTCGAAGACCGGCCTGATCGTGCTCTACACCTACTTCCAGATACCCCTGGGCGTGCTGCTGCTCTACCCCGCCTTCGACGCCCTGCGCGAGGACTGGCGCGAGTCGGCCGAGCTGCTCGGCGCCGGCACCTGGCAGTTCTGGCGCCATATCGGCCTGCCGGTGATGACCCCGGCGCTGCTCGGCACCTTCGTGATTCTGCTGGCCAACGCCCTCGGCGCCTACGCCACCGTCTATGCCCTGACCACCGGCAACTTCAACGTGCTGCCGATCCGCATCGCGGCGATGGTCGCCGGCGACATCTCCCTCAACCCGAACCTGGCCAGCGCCCTGGCGATGGTGCTGGTGGGCCTGATGGCGCTGATCACCGTAGTCCATCAGTGGCTGCTGAAGAGGAGCTACCATGTCGCGCGTTGAGTCCAAGGTCGGCAGCCTCTACCACCGCACCGTGGTCTGGCTGCTGTTCCTGATCCTGCTCCTTCCGCTGGCCGGCACCCTGCTCTACTCGCTGTCCACCAGTTGGTCGGCGACCATCCTGCCGGACGGCCTGACCTTCAAGTGGTACCTGGCGCTATGGAGCGATGCACGCTTCCTCAGCGCCTTCGGCCAGTCGCTGCTGGTCTGCTTCGGTGCCTTGTTGCTCTCGGTGGTGTTGATCCTGCCGCTGCTGTTCGTGGTGCATTACCACTTCCCGAAGCTCGACGGGCTGATGAACATCCTCATCCTGCTGCCCTTCGCGGTACCGCCGGTGGTGTCCTCCGTGGGTCTGCTGCAGCTCTATGGCTCCGGCCCGCTGGCCATGGTCGGCACGCCGTGGATTTTGATCGGCTGCTACTTCACCGTGGCCCTGCCGTTCATGTACCGGGCGATCACCAACAACCTACAGGCGATCAACCTGCCGGATCTGATGGACGCCGCCCATCTGCTCGGCGCCAGCACCTGGAAAGCCGCACTGTTGGTGGTGCTGCCAAACCTGCGCAAGGGTTTGATGGTGTCGCTGTTTCTCTCGTTCTCTTTCCTCTTCGGCGAATTCGTCTTCGCCAACCTGCTGGTCGGCACCCGCTATGAAACCCTGCAGGTCTACCTGAACAACATGAAAAACAGCAGCGGCCACTTCAACAGTGCGCTGGTGATCTCCTACTTCTTCTTCGTGCTGTTGTTCACCTGGGCAGCCAACCGTTTGAACAAGGACAAATCATGAGTTTTCTAAGCATCCAGGGTCTGCATAAAAGCTACGGCGGCACGACCATCTTCAGCGATATCCAGGGTGAAATCGGCAAAGGCGAGTTCGTCACCCTGCTCGGCCCTTCCGGTTGCGGCAAATCCACCCTGCTGCGCTGCATCGCCGGCCTGACCGAGGTGAACGGCGGCAAGATCCTCCTCGACGGCCAGGACCTGGTGCCGCTGTCGCCACAGAAGCGCGGCATCGGCATGGTGTTCCAGAGCTATGCACTGTTTCCCAATATGACCGCGCAGCAGAACGTGGCTTTCGGCCTGCGCATGCAGAAAGTTGCCGGCAGCGCTGCCGAAAAGCGCGTCGACGAAGTGCTGGGGCTGGTTGAGCTCGGCGACTTCGCTGGCCGCTACCCCCATCAGCTGTCCGGTGGCCAGTGTCAGCGGGTCGCGCTGGCCCGCTCGCTGGTCACCCGGCCGCGCCTGCTCCTGCTCGATGAGCCGCTGTCCGCCCTGGATGCACGGATTCGCAAGCACCTGCGCGAGCAGATTCGGCAGATCCAGCGCGAGCTTGGCCTAACCACTATCTTCGTCACCCATGACCAGGAAGAAGCGCTGGTCATGTCCGACCGGATATTCCTGATGAACCAGGGCCGCATCGTCCAGAGTGGCGACGCCGAGACCCTCTACACCGCCCCGGCCGATGTCTTCGCCGCGGGCTTTATCGGCAACTACAACCTGCTCGACGCCGACGCCGCCAGCCGCCTGCTGCTGCGCCCGGTCAACAGTCGCATCGCCATCCGCCCGGAAGCTATCCAGCTCGGTGTTCACGGCAATATCGAAGCCGAGGTACGCAGCCACAGTCTGCTCGGCAACGTGATCCGTTATCGCGTCGAAGCCCGCGGGGTAGAATTAGTGGTCGATGTCCTCAATCGCTCGGCGACCGATCTGCATAGCAGTGGCCAACGCCTTGCACTGTCCATCGATCCCAGCGCGATTCGTGAGGTAGCCTGATGGCTCTGGCAATTTTTGATTTAGACGAAACCCTGATCCACGGCGACTGTGCCAGCCTGTGGAGCCAGCAAATGGCCAGGCTCGGCTGGGTCGACGGCGACTCCTTCCTGCGCCGCGATGCCGAGCTGATGGCCGCTTACGCCGAGGGCAAACTGGCCATGGAGGACTACATGGCCTTCAGCCTCAGCCCGCTGGTCGGTCGTACCCCCGAAGAAGTGGCCTTTGTGGTCGAGCCCTTTGTCGAGGAGGTGATCGAGCCGCGGATCTATGGCGACGCCTGCACCCACCTGGCCAAGCATCGTGCGACGGGTGATCGCCTGCTGGTGATCTCCGCGTCCGGAGTGCACCTGGTGGCCCCGATCGCCGCACGGCTGGGCGTCGAAGACGTGCTGGCGATCGAGCTGGAACTGCAGCACGGCTTCTACACTGGCCACACCGAAGGCGTGCTGACCTACCGCGAAGGCAAAGTCACACGTCTGCAGGCCTGGCTGGAAGCCGAAGGGGAAACCCTGGAGGGCGCCAGTTTCTACTCCGATTCGCGCAACGATCTGCCGCTGCTGCAACTGGTCAGTCGCCCAAACACGGTCAACCCCGACCCGGTTCTGCGGCGCCATGCCGAACAAGCGGGCTGGCCGATTCTGACCTGGAGTTGAGTCAGGCGGCGGCTAAGGCTTGGCGCTGCTCGCCCTACGCGGGAGGAAAATCCTCGCAGGGCGAATAGAGTGCGGCACGATTTGTCCGCCGTCTCTTACCGCAAGCTTTCGTCGATCAGCAGCACCAGCTTGCCCGCCACCTTATTGCTCGCCAGCGCGGCGAACGCCAGCTCAACCTCCTTGCTCGGGAAGCTACGCTCCAACTGCGGTTTGAGTCGCCCCTCGGCAAACAGCGGCCAAACGTGCTGGCTCAAGTCACTGAGCAGATCGGCCTTGAACTGCTCGTCGCGGTTACGCAGAGTCGAGCCGCACAGCTGTAATCGTTTCGCCAACACCAGCGCCAGATCCAGCTGCGCCTCGCGCCCGCCCATCAAGCCAATCAACACCCAGCGCCCATCCTGCGCCAGCAGTTGCTGATTCAGCGCCGCATAGCTGCCACCGACCGGATCGAGGATCACATCGAAGGGGCCGAAGTCGCGCAGGCTTTCCAGGCTCTCGTCGCGAGTCGCCCCGCCCTGGGCGCCCAGTGCCTCGCAATAGGCCAAGCGCTCGGCCGAACCGACGCTGACCCAACAGGGATTGCCGAAGGCCTTGCACAGCTGGATCGCCGCCGAGCCAACGCCACTGGCGCCAGCGTGCAAGAGCACCTTCTCACCCGGTTTGAGCCCAGCCAGCTGAAACAGATTGAGCCAGGCGGTCGCATAGACCTCCGGCAACGCCGCGGCCTCCGCCAGGGACAGGCCCTCCGGCACCGGTAGCGCGTGTCGCGCATCGACCACCACTTCTTCGGCCATGCCGCCGCCGGCCAGCAGGGCGCAAACCCGATCGCCAACCTGCCAGGCGCTGCCGGCGCCAACCTCAGTGACCACCCCGGAACACTCCAACCCGAGGATGTCGCTAGCCCCTGGCGGCGGCGGATAGAGGCCGGCACGCTGCAACAAATCGGCTCGATTGAGACCCGCCGCCGCCACCCGAATGCGAATTTGCCCCACATCGCACGCCGGGCTTGGCCGTTGTGCCCATTCCACCTGCCCTTCAACGCCTTGCAATGCCTTCACGCTGCCTCCATAGTGACTTTGGACTGAGCCCCTTGCAAAACATCGGGCTATTTGCATTATGCAGCCGGACTCGAATGGAACCGGCGCTCTCAAAGACGGCCTAATATGCGTTATCAACTGCCCCCGCGTCGACTCAGCATGCAGCGCTTCCTCCCCAGCACCGCCCTCGCCTTACTCCTTAGCCTCAGCGCTTTACCGCTGGCGGCCAGCACCACTGCCGTCAACAGCTGGGACGGCCTACAGCCCGACCGTGAGCAGGTGATCGCCAGCCTCAATGTGGTGGAGTTGCTCAAACGCCATCATTACAGCAAACCACCGCTGAACGATGAGCGCTCGGCGATCATTTACGAGAGCTACTTGAAGCTGCTCGACCCGGCACGCAGCTACTTCACCGCCGCCGATATCGCGGAATTCGACCGGTGGCGCAACAAGTTCGACGATTTGCTGAAAAGCGGCGACCTCGAGCCGGGCTTCGTCATCTACAAGCGTCATCTGGATCGTTTGAAGCAGCGCCTGGACTTCGCCCTGGCCCTGCTCGACAAAGGCATCGGCAGCTTCGACTTCAGCGTCGATGAAAGCCTGCAAGTGGACCGTGAGAAAACCCCCTGGGCGAAAAACTCGGCGGAGTTGGACGAGCTCTGGCGCAAACGGGTGAAAGACGAAGTGCTGCGGTTGAAAATCGCCGGCAAAGAGCCCGAAGCGATTCAGGAGTTGCTGACCAAACGCTACAAGAATCAGCTCTCGCGCCTTGAGCAAACCCGCAGCGAAGATATCTTCCAGGCCTATATCAACGCCTTTGCGCAATCCTATGACCCGCACACCAATTACCTCTCGCCGGACAACGCGGAAAACTTCGACATCAATATGAGTTTGTCCTTGGAGGGTATCGGCGCGGTGCTGCAGAGCGACAACGACACCGTTAAAGTCGTTCGCCTGGTACCGGCTGGCCCGGCAGAAAAAAGCAAACAAATCGCACCGGCCGATAAGATTGTCGGGGTTGCCCAAGGCGACGGCGAAATGGTCGACGTGATCGGCTGGCGACTGGATGAAGTGGTCAAGCTGATCCGCGGCCCCAAAGGCTCCGTGGTGCGCCTGGAAGTGGTTCCCGCCAGCAATGGTCCGAACGATCGGACCAGCAAAATCGTCGCGATCACCCGCGAAGCGGTCAAGCTGGAAGAACAGGCCGCGAAAAAATCCCTCCTCAAGCTGTCCCATGATGGCCGTGAGTACAAGCTGGGCGTGATCGAGATCCCGGCTTTCTATCTGGACTTCAAAGCCTTCCGCGCCGGTGACCCGGACTACAAGAGCACCACCCGCGACGTTAAACGCCTGCTCGCCGAACTCCAGAAAGACCAGGTCGACGGCGTGGTCATCGACCTGCGCAACAACGGCGGCGGCTCCCTGCAGGAAGCCACCGAACTGACCGGCCTGTTCATCAACCAGGGCCCCACCGTGCTGGTGCGCAACAGTGACGGGCGCGTCGATGTGCTCGCCGACGAAAACCCCGGCAGCTACTACACCGGTCCGCTGGCGCTGCTGGTCAACCGCCTCTCCGCCTCGGCTTCGGAAATTTTTGCCGGCGCCATGCAGGACTACCATCGCGCCTTGATCCTTGGCGGCCAGACCTTCGGCAAAGGCACGGTGCAAACCATCCAGCCGCTCAACCATGGGGAGTTGAAGCTGACCCTGGCGAAGTTCTATCGCGTCTCCGGGCAAAGCACTCAGCACCAGGGCGTACTGCCAGATATCGCTTATCCGGCCGTCGTCGACACCAAGGAAATCGGCGAAAGCGCACTGCCCGAAGCCATGCCGTGGGACAGCATCCGCCCGGCGATCAAACCGGAAGTGGATCCGTTCAAACCCTTCCTAGTCGAGCTGAAAGCCCGCCATGATGCGCGCGTGGCCAAAGACCCGGACTTCGTCTTTACCCGTGACCGCCTGGAACTGGCGCAACAGCTGACCCACGAAACCACCGTCAGCCTGAATGAGACCAAGCGCCGGGCGCAACATGCCGACATCGAAACCCAGCAGCTGACCATGGAAAACACTCGGCGCAAAGCCAAGGGTGAGGAACCGCTGAAAGAGCTGAAGAAGGAAGACGAGGACGCCCTGCCGACAGAAGACGAAAAGCTCAAGCCAGAAGACGATGCCTATCTCGCGGAAACCGGGCAAATCCTGCTCGACTATCTGGGCTTGAACTCGGCGGTAGCCACGCACTGATCGAGTGTCATCAAAGAGTCATCACCCTGTCGTGAAATAAGGGGCTGATAGCGATATCAGCCCCTTCGCTTTTTCAGGACATCGAGCCCCAGCATGACCGTCACCGAGCAGCTGGGCGCACCAGGCCTAATCCTCGCTCAATCCACTGATGTTGCTAGCCGGTAACGTGCCGATTCAGCAATGCCTGATCAGGTTGTTGCAGCAAGCCCGCGAGGGGGAGTGCATCTACACCCGAAGAACTGCGCGCAACTGGCCAGCCTGGCCTCGGAAGCCAAGCGGCAGGCCAAGACAGTACCCGGCTACAGCCTGCATATCATCGACACGCAAAAGCTCTCGGCTTAAAACTCAAAGCCCCAACTCGGTCGCGCGCTGCGCATAGAGCGCGGCCTGCTCGGCATCGGCCGCCAGCCCGTGGCCGCCTTGTTGATAGAGTTTGGCCAAGCGGTGTGCCGCCAACGGATGCCCTGTGCTAGCGGCCAATGCCCACCAGCGCGCTGCCGCAAGCCCATCAGGGGCTGCACGGGTATCGCCCGCCAGACTGAGTACGCCCAACTGATAAGCCGCCTTGGCATCCCCCGCGTTAGCCGCCAAACCCAGCAGGCGAATGCCTTCCTCGCGCGCGCCGAAACCACGCCCGCGAAACACCAACAGATGACCGTAGAAACTTTGCGCCGCGACATCGTTCAGTGCCGCCATGCGAGCGAACCGTCCTTCCATCCAAGCCCAGGCCCGTGGTTGACGGACCAGCCACGACCAATGGAAAAGACGCCGGGCCAGGAGATAGCTCAGCCGCGCGCGCAAACGCCAGAGCAGCACTCAAACTTCCTCGGCGTAGCTGTACTCGAACACCCGCACGACTTCTGCGGCATGCCAGGACGCCGCGGCGATACCGTCAGACGGGCCAGCAAAGCGCCCAAGGCGCACGACACACTCAAAGAACCCCGTACGCGGCAGACGGCTCGCGCCCTGACTGATTACCAGCGCGCTGCGCAGCGGCTGATCGGCGCGGGCATCCAACGCAGCGAGATGCTCCAAGGCCGCAGTCAGGGTCTGCATGGCCGGAGTCGGCAGTTCCAAGCGCTCAATCAGCGCCCGATAGGTCAGCAGATGGCGCTGACGGCGCGCATCCTCAAGCTCACTGAGAAGCGCCTGCCAATGCTGGCGGCTAATGCGTACACTCAAGTCTCCAACTCCCAACCGCTAATACCCAGGGCCCGCGCCAAGGCACGACGAATCGCCGCATCCGGCTGGCGCTCGCCACTTTCGATCAGTGTGAGATAGTGCGGACTGATACCCACGGTCCGCGCCAACTCTTCGAGCGACAAGCCCTTGCCCTCACGCAATGCGCTGAGTTCAGTCAGCTTGGACATAACAGTCGGCGCTGGTACAGCGACAACCGGGGCCACCGCGCTGCGGCCGGCGGCCTGCAGCAAGGCCTGATACTCAGGCCAGGGCAAAATCGCGTACTCGGCTTCGCCGTCACGCATGATCACTTGCACATCCATCACAACTCTCCGTGGAAAGTAGTGCCGACAGCTTCAGCACCTTCCTTGCAGGCGGCCATCTTATCAGGCCAAGTATGCCTCTGGGCGTGATCTATACGGCCCTGGCGCAATGCGCGCTGGCAGGATGATGAGCGCGAAGCCACTGCACAGCGCAACCAGCACCTCCAGGCTCAGCGTGACGGGGCCTCTGGCTCCGACGACGGTGCAGACAACAACCGCTCCCAGGCAGTCTGCTGCTCCGGCGATTGCGCCGCTCGCCATGCGCGGAAAGCTTCCAGCTCGCCACTCCAGGCACGCATCAACCAGGCCAGCATGGCGATGTCATCGACAAAGCCCACCCCCAGTAACCCATCGGGAATCGCGTCCACGGGCGAGAGAAAATACAGCAGTGCCGCGACTACCGAGAGCAAAGCCTGCGAACTGATCGCTCGATACTCGCCGCGCCACCACGCCATACAAAGCGCCTGCAACACACGCAGATCCTCCTTCAACGCACCCAATCGCCCACCCTGCGTGGCGCTCTTGCGCGCGACTGCAAACAGCAACGCAGGTAACCGGCCGCGAGCGAGGAAACGCTGAGCTAACGGCAGGTAACGGGTAAAATTCCACGGTGCGTTCATCCTCACTCCTCGACAGCCCGCGTACTGACTGGGCTCGCTGGGTTATCCACTGAAGCTGTGGATAACCTTGTGAACAAATTTTCAATCAGCCGGGCAAAAGCCCAGCCCATGCGGCCTCGCTACAGATCGGGCATTTTTTAAACAGAACAAAAAAACCAATAAAATCATCAGCTTAAAAACAAAACCAAGTTAGCACTAAAGTGTCACCCGAAGTCGATGCGAAACAATCGCGCAATGTGCATAACCGTAACACTCGCAGCGCACTCACCTGTATTCAGACCCTATAGTCAGCTTCGGGTTCGTTTCCTGACTGGCAGAAACAACAACGCCCCGTCTCGACGGGGCGCTGCATAAAGCCGTATTACTTATTGCTGAGTGGCGGCCGGTTGCTGAGCAGCGGCCGGATCTTTGATCCCCAACAGCTCCAACTCGAATACCAGTACCGCGTTAGCCGGAATCGCCGGGCTCGGACTTTGCGCGCCGTAAGCCAGCTCGCTAGGGATGTACAGTTTGTACTTCTCGCCAACGTGCATCAGTTGCAGGCCTTCAACCCAACCTGGGATCACGCCATTGACGGGCAGATCAATCGGGCTGCCACGCTCGACGGAGCTGTCGAACACCTTACCGTCGGTCAGCTTACCCTCGTAGTGCACAGTGACCACGTCGGTAGCTTTCGGCTGAGGGCCATCGGCTTTCTTCACAACTTCATATTGCAGACCAGAAGCGGTAGTGGTTACCCCCTCACGCTTGCCGTTCTCTTCGAGGAATTTCTTACCGGCTGCAGCCGATTCTTCGCTGATTTTGGCCATACGCTCTTCAGCACGCTTCTGCAGATAGGCGAACGCTTCCATCAGCTCTTCGTCTTTCAACTTCTGCTCTTTCTTGCCGACGGCGTCTTCGATGCCCTGAGCAACAGCCTTGGAGTCCAGGTCGTCCATGCCTTCCTGAGCCAAGCTTTTGCCCATGTTCAGGCCGATGCCGTAGGAGGCTTTTTGCGCCGGGGTTTTCAGCTCTACGCTAGTCTGCGAATCGCAACCCGCGAGAACCAGGCCAACCAGGGCCACCGCCGCCGCTAAACGATGTTGTCTCATGCTATTTCCTTGTTCGTGCGCTAAAGGGCAATCGAGTGAAGACGCGAGCTTAGCAGGCTGCCGCAATCACTGGCTACCGGGATACGAACCAGAAAATGTCGATAAGTTCAGGTGTTTAAACGAGTTTTGCGCGGATTGAAGCGAGCTTGGGTAGAACAGAAGCGGGATGATGCGGAGGCGAAGCGAGGAGAAAAATGGCGCAGCGGACGGGACTCGAACCCGCGACCCCCGGCGTGACAGGCCGGTATTCTAACCGACTGAACTACCGCTGCGCGTAACCCCAAAAGTTATGGTGGGTGATGACGGGATCGAACCGCCGACCCTCTGCTTGTAAGGCAGATGCTCTCCCAGCTGAGCTAATCACCCTTCACTCTCGAAGTGGGGCGCATTCTACGGAGCGATCCACCCCCTGGCAAGCGCTTTTTAAAATAATTTTTACTGCCGTTCCAAAGGCTTAGCGCAGGGTTGGCCAATGGCGTCGAGGGGAGAATAATGCGCGCTTTGCGTTAATGGAGATGCCCCCCTCATGTGGTTCCGCAACCTGCTCGTCTATCGCCTTACCCAAGATCTACCCTTCGATGCGCAAGCGCTGGAAACCGCACTGGCCGCCAAGCCCGCCCGCCCCTGCGCTAGCCAGGAGCTGAGCACTTACGGCTTCATCGCACCCTTCGGCAAAGGGGAAGATGCACCCTTGGCGCATGTCAGCCAGGACTTCATGCTGATTGCCGCGCGCAAAGAAGACCGTATCCTGCCCGGCAGCGTGGTGCGTGACGCCTTGAAGGAAAAGGTCGAGGAGATCGAAGCCGAGCAGATGCGCAAGGTCTATAAGAAGGAGCGCGACCAGCTCAAGGACGAAATCATTCAGGCCTTCCTGCCGCGGGCCTTTATTCGTCGCTCGGCCACCTTCGCCGCCATCGCACCGAAGCAAGGCCTGATTCTGGTCAACGCCGCCAGCCCGAAACGCGCCGAGGATTTGCTCTCCACGCTGCGCGAAGCCATCGGCTCGCTGCCAGTGCGGCCGCTGTCGGTGAAGGTCGCCCCCACCGCGACGCTGACCGACTGGGTGAAAACCCAGAAGGCCGCCGACAACTTCACCGTGCTCGACGAATGCGAACTGCGCGACACCCAGGAAGACGGCGGCATCGTGCGCTGCAAACGCCAGGACCTGACCAGCGAAGAGATTCAGCTGCACCTGTCCTCCGGCAAACTGGTCACTCAGTTGTCGCTGGCCTGGCAGGACAAGCTGTCCTTCGTGCTCGACGACAAAATGATCATCAAACGCCTGCGCTTTGAAGACCTGCTGCAAGATCAAGCCGAGCAAGATGGCGGCGATGAGGCCCTGGGCCAGCTCGACGCCAGCTTTACCCTGATGATGCTGACGTTCGGCGAGTTCCTTCCAGAGCTGTTCGAAGCCCTCGGCGGCGAAGAGATCCCGCAAGGCATCTAACGCCGCCACATGGCTTGCGGGGACCTGAAGGAAAACCCCCGCAATAATTCACGCGCCCCATCCATCCCGCCGACCTTGCCCGGTTCGGCGGGATGTGCAAAATAGCGCACGGTGTAAGGACGACCTTACCGCTCGTTGAGTGACCAACCGGGGACGGCCCCATCCATAGTCGTACCCTTGGAGGTCACCATGTCCTGGATCATTCTATTTTTCGCCGGCCTGTTCGAAATCGGCTGGGCTGTCGGCCTGAAATACACCGACGGTTTCAGTCGCCCCCTGCCTACCGCCCTCACCCTCGGCGCCATGATCGTCAGCCTGGCCCTGCTCGGCCTGGCGATGAAGGAACTGCCGCTGGGCACCGCCTATGCAGTCTGGACCGGTGTGGGAGCCGTCGGCACCGTCATCGCCGGGATCATCCTGTTTGGTGAATCCATGGCAGTGATCCGTCTGGCCAGCGTCGCCTTGATCGTCTGCGGGCTGCTCGGTCTCAAGCTCAGCAGCCGTTAAAAGAGTGCATAAGAAGCCCGCCAATTGGCGGGCTTCTTCGTTGCCGAGGTTTAACGCGAACTGCCCCGCAGCTCGGCCACCTTCGCTTGCAACGTCACCCGATCGGCCACTTCCGGCGCCAGTGGGGCACCCGCCACCAGGGTGATGCGCGACCACAGACGACGGAACAAGCCCTTGTTCGGGTGGCGACTGAAGAAACTGCCCCACAGCCCCTGCAGCGCCATCGGAATCACCGGCACCGGATTTTCCTCGAGGATCCGCGCGATGCCATTCTTGAACTCATTAAGCTCGCCATCGCCGGTCAGCTTACCTTCGGGAAAGATGCACACCAGCTCGCCATTCTTCAGGTACTCGCCGATCTTTTTGAACGCCTGATCGTAAATCAACAGGTCTTCACTGCGTCCGGCGATCGGTACGGTACCGGCGGTGCGGAAGATGAAGTTGAGTACCGGCAGGTTGTAGATTTTGTAGTACATGACGAAGCGGATCGGCCGCCGCACCGCACCACCCACCAGCAGCGCATCGACGAAGGACACGTGGTTGCAGACCAGCACGGCCGCGCCTTCATCGGGAATCGCCGCCAAACCACGGTGCTCGACGCGGTACATGGAATGGCTGAGCAGCCAGATCATGAAGCGCATGCTGAACTCGGGAACGATCTTGAAGATGTAACTGTTCACCGCGATATTCATCAGCGACACCACCAGGAACAGCTGCGGAATCGACAGCTTGGCCAGGCTCAAGAACAGAATCGAGGCGAGCGCCGAGACCACCATGAACAGCGCGTTGAGGATGTTGTTGGCCGCGATCACCCGCGCCCGCTGGTTTTCTGCAGTACGCGACTGGATCAGCGCGTACAACGGCACGATGTAGAAGCCGCCGAACACGCCGATGCCGAGAATATCCGCGAGCACCCACCAGGCCTGGGCATGGCTCAGCACCACGAGCCAGCTCTGCGCTTCGGGACCCTGCGGGAAGTTGCCGGAGTGCCACCACAGCAAGATGCCGAACAGGGTCAGGCCAATCGAGCCAAACGGCACCAAGCCGATCTCGACTTTGCGCCCCGACAGCCGTTCGCAGAGCATCGAACCCAAGGCGATACCGACCGAGAACACCGTGAGGATCAGCGTCACCACCGTCTCGTCGCCGTACAGACACTCTTTGGCGTAGGCCGGAATCTGCGTCAGATAAATAGCCCCGAGGAACCAAAACCAGGAGTTGCCGACAATCGAGCGCGACACCGCCGGCCGCTGGCCCAAGCCCAAACGCAGAATCGCCCAAGACTGCCGGAAGATGTTCCAGTCCAAGACCAGCGTCGGCAAGGCGGCCGCCGCACGGGGAATGCCACGGCTGACCAAGTAACCGCAGCAAGCGACCAGCACGATCGCGGTGGCCACCAGCGACGCGTAAGCCTGCCCCGACATCATGATGCCGGCGCCGATGGTGCCGGCGAGAATCGCCAGGAAGGTGCCCATCTCCACCAGCGCGTTGCCGCCGACCAGTTCCTCCTCACGCAGCGCGGCCGGCAAGATCGAGTATTTCACCGGGCCGAACAGCGCCGAGTGGGTGCCCATGCCGAACAAGGCGATAAACATCAACGTCAGGTTATTCAACAGGAAACCTGCGGCGCCAACCGCCATGATGACGATCTCGGCCAGCTTGATCGCCCGGATCAACGCATCCTTGGCGAACTTCTCGCCGAACTGCCCACCGAGGGCAGAGAACAAGAAGAACGGCAGGATAAACAGCAGCGCGCAGAGGTTGACCAATACCGCCCGATCACCGGAAACACTGAGCTTGAAGAGGATGGCGAGAATCAGCGACTGCTTGAAGATGTTGTCGTTGAAAGCGCCGAGCAATTGCGTGATGAAGAACGGCAGGAAGCGTTTTTTACCAAGCAAAGCGAATTGCGAGTCTGTGGTCATGATCCCTTTGTACCTATGCGAGGCCACGCTGGCCGTCCAACATTGGACTGCAAGTACATGACGCCAAGCCACAGGTCACGATAAATTTTGCTGCCTACTGCAAAAAACGGGCGCTCATCGGCGCCCGTTCAACTTGTCGCTGAGGATTAAAAGCTGACGCTGGTCTGCAGATACAAGGTACGCGGCTGACCGAGGTACTTGCCCAGGTTGTTGTCGGTGGAGCGGGTGTAGTACTCGCGGTTGAACAGGTTCTTCACCCCGGCCGCCACTTTCAGATTGGCCAGCTGGGGGCCGAAGGCGTACTCGCCGCGGCCATTCCAGTAGGCGAAGCCGGGGATCTCGCCGAGCGAGCCGTTGGCGCTTTCCGCATCGGTGTTGGCCGCATCGGCGAACTGCCGCGACTGGGCGTAGCCATCCAGGTTCCAGGTCCAGGGGCCGGTCTCGTAGCGCATACCCAGGGTGGCGATCTCGCGCGAATAGAACGGCAGGTCGTTGCCCTGGTTTGCCCCCTCCTCGCGGGTGGCCTCGGTCAGCGCCAGCGAGGCGTAGGCGGAAAGCCCCGCCAGACGCGGATCGAGCGCGGCGAACTGGTAGCTGCCGGCCAGCTCCGCGCCGCGGTGGCGGGTCTCACCGGCGTTGGCCCAGGCGCTCGGCGACGAACCAGGCACTAACTCCAACTGGTCTTCGAACTTGATGTGGAAGAAGGTCAGCTCGGCGCTCCAGACGCTGTCGTTGTAACGCGTGCCGAACTCGTAGGTCTGCGCCTTCTCGGCGCTGAGGTCGTCGTCCTGGGACAGCTGGATGTGCTGGATGCTGCCGAAGGAGGTGTTGTAGTTGGCGTAGAGCTTCCAGGCATCGGACAGGTGATACAGGGCGTTGAGCGCCGGCAGCGGCTCGCTGTAGCGCTGCTGGCGGTGCTCGCCGGTCAGGCGGTTGTGCGAGCTGACCCGCACCTGCTCGTAGCGGATGCCGGGAGTGAGGGTCCAGTTGCCGATATCGATGCGGTCATCGACATAGGCGGCATGCGCCTCGGTCGCGGCGCTGTTGGAGGTCGCCAGTTTTTTCGGCACGCTCCAGGGGTTGGCACCGGCCTTGAAGCTGCGGTCGAAGCGCTTCTCCGTGGAATCCTCTTCGATATAGCGGTAGCCAACCCCCAGCTCGTGGCTGCTGTCGCCGGCGAGGAACAGCTGCGAATAGCGCGGCTCGATGCCGAACACCTCGTACTCACGGGGGAACTGGCGCAACCAGGTCATCTTGCGCGGGTTGCCATTGGCCAAGCTGCTGCCGCGATGACTGGTGTTGTAGAAGCTGGTCAGCTCGAACTTGCGATCGGCATCCGGGGTGCGGCTGTACTTGAGCACCGCCTGTTTGCGCTCGCCCTCGAAATTATCGAAAGGCCGGCTGCTCTGGTAGGGATCCTCATCGAACTCGTCGCTGGTCAGGCCGCCGGGCATATCGGCGTCGGCCTCGTAGTACTGCAGGCTGGCGGAGAGCTCGTCGATGTCGGACAGCTTGTAGCTGGACTTCAGCATCACATCATCGATCTGGGTGTCGCTGTGGTCGCGGTAGGTGTCGCCGCGCACGCCCGAGTAGAGCAGAGCCATGCCTAGACCGTTGTCGGCGGTGCCGCCGATAAAGGCATTGCTGCGGTTGAGGAAGCCGCCCTGGGCCGGCGCCGACTCGGTCTGGAAGCTCAGCTCACGTACCAATTCCTCGGGGATGCCGCGAGTGACGAAGTTGATGATGCCGCCGACATTCTGCGGGCCATAACGCACTGCACCGCCACCGCGCACCACATCGATCGATTCGATATTGCCAAGCGACGTCGGCGCCAGCGACAGCTGCGGCTGACCGTAAGGCGCCACCGCCAGCGGAATGCCGTCCTGGAGGATGGTCGCCCGTGGTGACAGGCGCGAGGTCAGGCCACGGGTGCCGACGTTGAGGGAGATGTCACTGCCGCCGGTACCGTTACTGTCCTGCACCTGCAGGCCTGGCACCCGGCGCAGCACTTCACGGACGTTGCTGGCGCCACTCTCACGGATGGTTTCTTCGCGAATCACCGTACGGGCGCCGGGGTGGTTCTTCACGTCCTCGTCGGTTGCGTCACCGAGCCAGTCCCCCACCACTTCGACATTATCCAACTCCAGCGTTTCGGCAGCAGCCGCGACCAGCGAGGACAAGGCCAAAGCGACACCCAGGGCCAGGCGCGTGGATTTGCCGACAGACTGCATAACATGATCCCCAATAAACCAATGAGCCGATTGCCGGCCCAAAAAAGGGGAGCGAAAATAGGTGAAAAAGAATCAAAAGTAAATAGCAATTAGTCTCAAGTGTAATTTTTATCCATTTTAGACAGGCAGTTGTCCCAACGCCCAACGCAGCAAAAAGAACAGCAGCAGCCCACCGCCGATAGTCGCCAGCAGATTACGACTGAACGCGGCGACCAGGATCGCGCTGAGGCCCGCGAGCAGATAAGCGTTGTCCAGGTTGAGGGCGAGGTGCTGGCCGTCCGGCAGTAGCATGCCGGGCACGACGATGGCCGTGAGCACGGCCGCCGGCACATAGTGCAAACCCTGCAGCACCAGCGGCGGGAAACGCAGACCTGGCCAGGCGAACAGGCTGTAGCGGATGGCGAAGGTAATCCCGGCCATCCCCAGAATCAGCAACCAGAGCTCCATTATCTACCCTCCCCAAGCAGTTCTGCGTCAGCCCGGCGCTCCAGCCAAATACCGACAGCGATCCCGGCCAAGGCCGCGGCCATCAAACCGAGCTTGTACGGCCAGGCATGCGTCAGCACCGCGACTGCACCCGCCATCAGCGCCGCCGCGACCTGCGGCCGATTGCGCAACATCGGCACGACTATGCCGATAAAGGTCGCCAGCATGGCGAAGTCCAGACCCCAGCCGGCCAAACTCGGCATGGCCTGACCGAACAGCACCCCCAGCAGCGAAGAGGATATCCAGCACAGGTACAGCGATAACGCCACGCCGGCGTGGTACCACTGGCCCTGCCCCCCAATGCCATGGGCGAGGTAACGGCGCTGCACGACCGCGAAGGTCTCATCGGTGAGGCCAAACGCCAGGGGTACGCGCCAGCGTTGCGACAGATGGGCGATATAGGACTGCAGGGAGGCGCTGTAGAGGACATGGCGCAGATTGACGATCAGGGTGGTAAACAGAATCACCGCCCATCCCGTTCCCGCCCCCAACAGGCTGATGGCGATAAATTGCGCCGAACCGGCGTACACCAGCAGCGACATGCCCAGCGCCTGCCATAAGGTCAAGCCGGCGACGCTGGCCAGGGTGCCGTAAATAATGCCGAAAGGCACAACACCGACAATCATCGGAATACTGTCGCGGGCACCATAGATGAACAGTTGTGAGCGGGTCATGGGAGCTCCTCCTGCCCGCCAGCCTAAGCGGCCCAGCTCAATCCGTCTTGAACGATCTTGCGCAAGCCAGCCGATACTGACCCGGGCCGACACCATAGGCCTGCTTGAACTGGCGGGTCAGGTGGCTCTGGTCGGCGAAGCCCAGTTGCGCCGCCACGCCGACCGGCGTGCAACCGTTTTTCAACAGCGCCCGTGCCTGCTCCAGCCGCCGCTGTTTGAGCCAAGCATGCGGCGGCAGGCCGGTGGCGCGGCGGAAGACCCGGGCGAAATGGAAGGGTGAGAGATTGACCGCCGCCGCCAGTTGCTCCAGCGAGGGCGGCTCGCTCAACTGCGCACCGAGCAGCTCCTTGGCCCGCCGTACCGCCTGCGGCTCACGCCCGGCAGCAGGCGCCTCGGGAACTCGCGCATGGCGTTGAAGCAGCAGTAGAAGCGTCTCGCGCCAGGCGGTCTGCTGCTGCAAGACGCAGCCTGGCTGCTCCAGCAGCCGATGCAGGGCATTGAAACGAGCGGTCATTTGCGCATCATGCAAAACGCTGCAGGTAAAAACCGGCCAACCATTTTTGGCCAGCCCCAACTCATCCAGCAGGGTATTCAACTGCTCGAACTCGGGGTAGAAACCCCGGTAGCGCCAGCCTGACTCATGGGCCTTGGAGCCGGTGTGCAGCTCATCCGGATTGATCAGCACCATGCTGCCCATGGGCGCCAGATGCTCGCTGCCACGATGACGGAAATACTGAGCGCCGCCCTCGATCACCGTGATCACATAGCCTTCGTGCACATGGGGGGCGAAGCGCTGCTCGACATAGCGGGCGTGCAGCAACTCCAAGCCGCCCACCTCGGCCGCCTTCCAGAAACGCGTCTGCTCGCCATGACTCATCCCGTATCAGCCGCTGAAACGCGCCTCCAAGCGAGCCTTCACCTGCGGCCACTCCTGATCGGTGATGCTGTACAGCAGGCTGCCGTCCAGCCGCCCATCGGCCAGGCGGCGATGGTTGCGCAACTCGCCTTCGCGCACCGCGCCGAGCTTCTCGATGGCGCGTTGCGAGCGCAGGTTGCTCGCCGCGGTTTGCAACTGCACCCGCACCATCCGCCAGCTCTCGAAGGCATGCCGGAGCATCAGGTATTTGATCGTGCTGTTCAGCCCAGTGCCATGCTGGCTGCGATCCAGCCAGGTCCAGCCGATTTCGGTGGACGGCAGGGCTGGCATAAACCCGGCAAACCGCGTGGTGCCGACCAATCGGTCGCCAAGCCGGATCACAAAGGGTAACGCCTGGCCGTTGCGCTGCTCGATCAGCCCGCTGCGGTACCAATCCAGGCGCAGCGGCCCACTCATATAGGCCAGCTCGTCACGGTTGGCCTCGGCCAAAGCCACCAGGGCGGGAATGTCGCCATCGACCATAGGCTCCAGGCGCAGGGCGCCGCGCTGCAGAGCGATCAACTGCGGTTTGAACATGAATACCATCCTCGTCGACATCTAAGCGTCATGCTAGCAGGGCGAAACGCCCCCAGACGGCTCTGCGACCATAGTCGCGCCTGACTGAATTGTACTTTGGTGCGACACTAACCGGGGCCCGAGTGTTCCCACCTGCTCGTCTCAACAGGCGAGCTGCGCTGGAATGCCACAGCCTCCAAGCCAGCCCCGCGGGCTGGCCGGCAAAACGCTGTACTTGGGGAGCACCCCAAGCGGGTTTACCTGGAGTTCGCATGTCGTTGTCCAGCGGGCTGATCGCCACGGTCGCCCTGAGCTATATGGCCATCCTGTTCGCCATCGCCTTCTACGGCGACCGGCGCCGCACGCCCTTGTCGCCGCGGCTGCGGGCCTGGGTCTACAGCCTGTCGCTGGCGGTCTACTGCACCAGTTGGACCTTCTTCGGCGCGGTCGGCCAGGCCGCCGGGCAGCTCTGGGCCTTCCTGCCGATCTACCTGGGGCCGGTGCTGTTGCTGCTGTTCGCGCCCTGGGTGCTGCAGAAGATGGTGATGATCAGCAAGCAGGAGAACATCACCTCGATTGCCGACTTTATTGCCGCGCGCTATGGCAAGTCGCAGTCGCTGGCGGTGGTGGTGGCCCTGATTTGCCTGGTCGGCGTGTTGCCCTACATCGCCCTGCAACTCAAAGGCATCGTCCTCGGGGTGAACCTGCTGATCGGCGCGGGCGCCGAGTCCACCGGCACCCGCGCCCAGGACACCGCGCTGATCGTGTCCCTCGTGCTGGCGCTGTTCACCATCCTCTTCGGCACCCGCACCCTCGACGTCACCGAACACCACCGCGGCATGGTGCTGGCGATCGCCTTCGAATCGCTGGTCAAACTGCTGGCCTTCCTCGCCGTCGGCGCCTTCGTCACCTACAGCCTGTACGACGGCTTCGGCGACCTGCTCGGCCAGGCCGAGGCCGCACCGCAACTCGACGCCTTCTGGGCGGAGACGGTGAACTGGCCGGCCATGCTGGTGCAGACCGGGGTGGCGCTGATGGCCATCATCTGCCTGCCGCGGCAATTCCATATGACCGTGGTGGAAAACATCGAGCCGCAGGATCTGCGCCTGGCGCGCTGGGTGTTCCCGCTCTACCTGGTGCTGGCCGCGCTGTTCGTCGTGCCCATCGCCCTGGCCGGGCAACTGCTGCTGCCGGCGGGGGTGCTGCCGGACTCCTTCGTCATCAGCCTACCGCTGGCCGAGGCCCATCCAGCTCTGGCCATGCTGGCCTTTATCGGCGGCGCCTCGGCCGCCACCGGCATGGTGATAGTCGAGGCGGTGGCGCTCTCGACCATGGTCTCCAACGATATGCTGCTGCCCTGGCTGCTACGTCGGCAGAGCGCCGAGCGGCCGTTCGAGGCGTTCCGCCAGTGGATGCTGACGGTGCGTCGGGTCAGCATCGTCGCCATCCTGCTGCTGGCCTACGTCAGCTACCGCCTGCTGGGCTCCACCGCGAGCCTGGCGACCATCGGCCAGATCGCCTTCGCCGCCATCACCCAACTGGCCCCGGCCATGCTCGGCGCGCTCTATTGGAAGCAGGCCAACCGCCGCGGGGTGTTCGCCGGCCTGGCCGCCGGCGCCCTGCTCTGGGCCTACACCCTGGTGCTGCCGCTGATGGCCCGCGGCCTGGGCTGGCCGCTGGAGAGTTTTCCCGGCCTGGCCTGGCTGGTAAGCAACCCGCTGGGCCTGCCGATCGACCCGCTGACCCAGGGCGTGCTGCTGTCGCTGACCGGCAACTTCCTGCTGTTCGCCCTGGTGTCGCTGTTCTCCCGCACCCGCGTCTCCGAACACTGGCAGGCCAGCCGCTTTATCGGCCAGGAAGTCAGTGCGCGGCCGAGCGGCCGCCCGCTGCTGGCGGTGCAGGTGCAGGACCTGTTGATGCTGGCCGCGCGTTTCGTCGGCGAGGAACGCGCACGGCAGAGCTTTGCCCGCTTCGCCGCGCGCCAGGGCAAGGACTTCAACCCCAACCAGACCGCCAACGGCGAGTGGATCGCCCACACCGAGCGCCTGCTGGCCGGCGTGCTCGGCGCCTCGTCCACTCGCGCGGTGGTCAAGGCCGCCATCGAAGGCCGCGAGATGCAGGTCGAGGACGTGGTGCGCATCGTCGACGAGGCTAGCGAAGTCTTGCAGTTCAACCGCGCCCTGCTGCAAGGGGCGATCGAGAACATCACCCAGGGCATCAGCGTGGTCGATCAGTCACTGCGCCTGGTGGCCTGGAACCATCGTTACCTGGAGCTGTTCGACTACCCGGAGGGGCTGATCAGCATCGGCCGGCCGATCGCCGAGATCATTCGCTACAACGCCGAACGCGGCCTCTGCGGCTCCGGCGATGTCGAGACCCATGTGACGCGCCGGCTGTATTGGATGCGCCAGGGCCATGCGCATACCTCCGAGCGGCTGTTCCCCAACGGCCGGGTTATCGAGCTGATCGGCAACCCGATGCCCGGCGGCGGCTTCGTCATGAGCTTCACCGACATCAGCGCGTTCCGCGAGGCCGAACAGGGCCTCAAGGAAGCCAACGAAGGCCTGGAGCGGCGCGTGGCCGAGCGCACCCATGAGCTCTCGCAACTGAACCTGGCACTGAACGAAGCCAAAGGCGTGGCTGAATCCGCCAACCAGTCCAAGACCCGCTTCCTCGCTGCGGTCAGCCATGACCTGATGCAGCCGCTGAATGCCGCGCGGCTATTCTCCGCCGCCCTCGCCCATCAGCCCGAGGCCCTGCCGGGCGAGGCCCAACAGTTGGTGCGGCATCTGGACAGCTCGCTACGCTCGGCGGAAGACTTGATCAGCGATCTGCTGGATATTTCGCGCCTGGAAAGCGGTCGCATCACCCCGGATCGGCAAGCCTTCGCGCTCAACGCGTTGTTCGAGACCCTAGGTACCGAATTCAAAGTCCTCGCGCACGAACACGGCGTGGACTTCCACCTACGCGGCAGCCAACTGCGGGTGGACAGCGATATCAAACTGCTGCGGCGGGTGCTGCAAAATTTTCTGACCAATGCCTTCCGCTACGCCAAGGGCCATGTGCTGCTTGGGGTGCGGCGCAGCGCTGGCGAGTTGCGCCTGGAGGTCTGGGACCGCGGCCCGGGCATTCCCGAGGACAAGCGCCAGGTGATCTTCGAGGAGTTCAAACGCCTCGACAGCCACCAGACCCGCGCCGAAAAAGGCCTCGGCCTCGGCCTCGCGATTGCCGATGGCCTCTGCCGGGTGCTCGGTCATAGGCTCGAAGTGCGTTCCTGGCCAGGTAGAGGCAGCGTGTTCAGCGTCAGCGTGCCGCTGGCGCGCAGCCCGGCAGCGGCCGCACTCGACGCCCCCGGCCCGGAACTCAACGGCCAGGCCTTGAGCGGAATGCAGGTGCTCTGCATCGACAACGAAGACAGCATCCTGGTTGGCATGCACAGCCTGCTCTCGCGCTGGGGCTGTCAGGTCTGGACCGCGCGCAATCGCCTGGAATGCGAGCACCTGCTGGATGAACACGTGCGCCCACAACTGGCGCTGGTGGACTACCACCTGGACGAAGGCGAAACCGGCACCGAACTGATGGCCTGGCTGCGCAGCAAACTCGGCGAACCGCTGCCGGGCGTGGTGATCAGCGCCGACGGCCGTCCCGAGCTGATCGCCGCAGTCCACGCCGCCGGCCTCGACTACCTGGCCAAGCCGGTCAAACCGGCGGCACTGCGCGCCTTGCTGAGTCGGCACCTGAGCCTGCGCTGAACCACCAACTGACACGCTCTACCCAGCCTACGGCTTGAGAAAGCCCTTGAGCAGTTCGCCGACCCGCTCGCCCAGCTCCCGATTGGCCGACAGTTGCAGGCCGCGCGCCAGTTCGGTCTCCACCACCTGCTCGACCAGCGGACGCAGCTGCAACAGCTGCGCGCTGAGGCGCTCCAGTTCCTCGGCGCGCGGCAGCGCGTTGGCCAGCAGCGGATTGACCAGATGCTGGACGATCATCCGCACTATGCCGGCGGACAGCTGTTCGACATTGGCGCGAATCGCTGCCAGCTCATCCAGCAGCACCGGCAACGGAATGCCGGCCTGGAACAACTGCACACCGGCGGCGAACAGCCGCGGGCTGGGTACCCGCAGGTGGTCGCCGGCGAACTCCAGGAGCCCCAGCGCCTGCGCCCGGTCGAACATCCCATCGTCCAAGGCCGCGCCGAACAACGCCTGCAACTCGTCGAAGCCGAGACTGCCGGGCTCCTCCTGGTTCCACGGACCGATGATCGCCTGCTCGAGCCCCAACACCTGCGCCAGCCCCTGGCCTTGCTGCCAGGCCTCCAGCAGTTCGCGGATGCTGGCGATGCTGTAGCCGCGCTCCAGCAGCTCGCCGATCTGCTTGAGCCGGGCCAGATGTTCGCCGCTGTAGATCCCCACCCGCCCACGCCGCTGCGGCGGCGGCAGCAGGCCGCGGTCCTGGTAGGCGCGCAGATTGCGCACGGTGGTGCCGGCCTCGCGGGCCAGCTCATCGACTGTGTATTCCGCCACCGGCTCAGGCTCGGCAGTGGCCGGGGCCGGGGCCTGGAGCAAGAGACGCTGCGACAAGGAAGGGACGTTTTTCATGGCGGCGATCATAGCCGCCCGCATCGGCCGCCAACAACCGCGTCATCCCGCCCAACCCTGACCCAACCTTGGATTGGACTTGCGCGCAGCGCCCACCACAGAACCCCGTCGGCAAGTCCTCCGGCCCAGCCGCAGCCTGGCTCTCAGGGCGACGGTAACGCGGTAACAGGCCGCCGCCGTAACCGGCCAAGGCACTGGCCAGAGGCGCACATCCTCGCCAATACTCAATGTGACATTAATCAATGTAATAGTTGACCTCCCCGGAGAACGCCCATGCCTGCCAGCGCCCCCTCCCTGACCGCTTACGACCTGACGCAATTTCGCGTCATCCAGCAACTCGCCTATCGCTGTGCGGAAAGCATCGCCAAGGAACTCAGGCCCGGCATCAGCGAGAAGGAAACCGCGGCGCTGATGAAGACCTGGCTACAGGATCACGGGGTGCAGGACTGGTTCCATCAGCCCTTCGCCTGGTTCGGCCGACGCACCGCGTTCGAGGGCTTCGACGGCCTGCGCCATCTGGGCGGCTTCAACTTGGCGTTCTATCCGGGCAAGCAGCGCCTGGAAGAAGGCATGCCTTTTATCCTCGACTGCGCGCCAACCCTCGGTGCCTATACCGCCGATATCGGCTACTCCGGCGCACTCGGCGAGAACTTGATGGTGGAGCGGCTGCTGGACGACCTGATGGCCCACCGCCAGCTGATAGTCCAGCAGATCAAGCAGCGCCTGCCCATGGCCCAGGTCAGCCAGGCGGTGGATCGCCTATGCGCCGAGCAGGGCACCCTGCCACGGCACAAGGCCTACCCCTTCGAGGTCCTGGCCCACCGGGTCGAGAAGCTCAGCGAGCGCAACAGCGGGCCCTCGCTAGCGCGCTTCGGCGTGCGCAATATCGCCACCCTGATGAAGAATGCGCTGATCACCGGCCGCCGCGAGGGTTGGTCTCCGCTCTGGTCGAGCCACGCCCGCTCGGAGCATCCACCGACGCCAGGGCTCTGGGCAGTGGAGCCGCACCTGGGCAGCTCGCAGCGCAGCATCAGCGGGTCGCAGGCGATGGCGTCGAACTGGCGGCCTACCGCTGGGGTAACGCCGCCGGCCCTACTCTGCTGCTGGTGCACGGCTACCCGGACAACCATGAAGTCTGGCTGCCGCTGGTGCGCGAACTGGCCGCCGACTACCAGATCATCGCCTACGACGTACGCGGCTTCGGCGCCTCGGACAAACCAGGCAAGCGCCTGGACTACCGCCTGGACAAACTGGCCAATGATCTGGAGGCGGTGATCCGGGCGCTCAGTCCGGATCAACCGGTGCATCTGCTCGCCCACGACTGGGGCTCGATCCAGAGCTGGGAGGCGGTGACCGAACCGCGCCTGGCACCGCTGCTGGCCTCCTACACCAGCATCTCCGGGCCCTGCCTCGACCATGTCGGCCATTGGCTGCGCGACCGCCTTCAACAGAAAAGCCCGCGCGCCTGGGCGCAGGTCGGCGGGCAGTTGCTCAGCGCCTGGTACATCGGCCTGTTCCATACGCCCTGGCTGCCGGAGTTGGCCTGGCGCGCCGGCCTGACCCGGCTCTGGCCGAAGTATCTGCAACGGGTCGAAGGCGTGCGGGGCGCCACAGCCAGCGCCAGCCTCGCGGCCAATGGCCGGCATGGGGTCAAGCTGTACCGCGCCAACTTTATCCGCAGCCTGTTGCAGCCGCGCCAGCGCCCTACCGAGGTGCCGGTGCAACTGATAGTGCCGACCCGCGACCGTTATGTGCGGCCGCAACTGTTCGAGCAACTTTCGCGCTGGGCGCCCAAGCTGTGGCGCCGCGAGATCCGTGCCGGGCACTGGCAATTGCTGGCCGAGCCCACACAACTGGCACGCTGGATTCGCGAATTCGTCGGCCACCTGGAACGGGGTGAGAACACCGAGGCGCTGCAACGGGCGCAGGTCAAAGCGGATGCCGGCCCGGATGCCGGCAAGCTGGTGCTGGTCACCGGCGCCGGTGGCGGGATCGGCCGCGCCACCCTGCTCAGCTTCGCCGAGCGCGGCGCCAGCGTACTGGCCGCCGACATCGACCTGGCCGCCGCCGAGCGCAGCGCCGAACGGGCCCGCGCCCTCGGCGCCGAGGCGTACGCCTATCGGCTCGATGTCGGCGACAGCGCGGCGATGGAAACCTTCGCCGGCTGGGTCAAGGAACGCTTCGGCAGCGTCGACATTCTGGTCAATAACGCCGGCATCGGCATGGCCGGTGCCATGCTGGACACCAGCGCGGCGGACTGGGAACGCCTGCTGCGGATCAACCTGTGGAGCGTGATCGACGGTTGCCGACTGTTCGCCCGGCAAATGCTCGAGGCCGGCAAGGCCGGGCATATCGTCAATATCGCCTCGGCCGCGGCCTTCGTGCCCTCGCGCAACTATCCGGCCTATGCCACCAGCAAGGCCGCAGTGTTGATGCTCAGCGAATGCCTGCGGGCCGAACTGGCCGGGCAAGGCATCGGCGTGACGGCCGTGTGCCCCGGCCTGGTCAACACCGGAATCATCCAGACCACCCGCTTCAACGGCCTGAGTGCCGCCGCCGAAACCCAACAGAAAGCCAAGGCCCAGCGTCTCTACCGCCGCCGCAACCTCAGCCCCGAAACGGTCGCGCAGCAACTGGTGCGTGCCGTACAGCGCAACCAAGCGCTGATCGCCGTCGGCGGCGAGGCGCACCTGAGCATCGTCCAGTGGCGTTTCGCACCCTGGCTGTCGCGCTTGCTGGCCCGCCTGAATCTGGCCGCCTGATAAGGAGAACCACAATGAACGAACAACGGCAGCGCCTGGAACAATGCAAGGTACGCTTCGACTTCGCCGACACCCCGCTGCACTGGGTACCCGGCGAAGCGGAGGCCTCGCACATCATGAACACCCTGCACATCCTGCTGCCCGCCGGCGAGTTCTGGTTCTGCCGGGTCTACAACCGCGCCCTGCCACTGGTGACCGACGAGCATCTGCGCGAGGACGTGCGCGGCTTCATCAAACAGGAAGCGCAACACGCCCGCGCCCACGACAGCGCGCTGACGCCCTACCTGGTGCGCCACGGCATCGACCCCAAGTCCTTCACCAAGCGCCTCGACTGGCTGTTCGAGAAAGCGCTGTGCGACTACCCCCTGGGGGAAAACCAGCCGAGCCGGCTGCTGCAAAACTGGTGGCTGCGCCAGCGGGTCGGGCTCATCGCCGCCGTCGAGCACTTCACCTGCGTGCTCGGCGACTGGATCATCAGCACCCGCAGCCTGGATGCCGCCGACCCGGTGATGCTCGACCTGCTGCGCTGGCACGGCGCCGAAGAAGTGGAACACCGCTGCGTCGCCCATGACCTGCATGTGCACCTGGGCGGCAGCATCCTGATGCGCTGGCTCTATATGCTGATCGCGGCTGATGATGCGCCAGGACCCGACGACCCGTTACCGCCCGGGCTTCTCAAGCTCTGGTACGAGCTAGGCAAGCGCGATGTGCTGCCGGCCATGGGTGGCATCGGCCGCTCGGTGCTGCGCTACTTCCTGCCCGGGTTCCATCCGCGCAGCGAGGGGAATATCGAGGTGGCGCTGGACTATCTGCAGCACTCGCCGGCGGCGCAGCGGGCGGCGGCGGCGGAAGCGCTACGCGGTTGAACAAAGCTAATCGACCGCCGCGTCGACCGCTGCATCGAAGTGCGGCACGCCGGCCGCCCGCTCCAGCAAGTCCGTCGGCAGGCTCTTGCTGGCGCGGGCGCCGAGCAGTTTGAGGTTTTCCACCCGACTGATGATATTGCCGCGGCCCTCGCTGAGCTTGTTGCGTGCCGCGGCGTAGGCCTTGTCCAGCTGTTGCAGACGACTGCCGACCTCGTCCAGATCCTGAATAAAGGCGACGAACTTGTCGTACAGCGCGCCGGCCCGCTCGGCGATCTCGCGGGCGTTCTGGCTCTGCCGCTCCTGGCGCCAGAGGCTGTCGATCACCCGCAGGGTGGCGAGCAAGGTGGTCGGGCTGACGATCACGATATTCTGCTCGAAGGCCTCCTGGAGCAGCCCGGAATCGGCCTGCAACGCCGCGGCAAAAGCCGCTTCGATCGGCACGAACAGCAGCACGAAGTCCAGGCTGTGCAGCCCTTCCAGACGCTGATAATCCTTCACCGAGAGGCCTTTGAGGTGGTTGCGCAGCGACAGCACATGCTGCCTCAGCGCCTGCTGGCGAAGCGGCTCAGCGTCGGCGGCAATAAACTGTTGATAGGCGGTCAGGCTGACCTTGGCATCCACCACCACCTGACGGTCGCCGGGTAGCAAAATCAGCACATCGGGCTGGAAGCGCTCGCCATCGGCGCCCTTGAGGCTGACCTGGGTCTGATACTCGCGGCCCTTCTCCAGGCCGGCATGCTCCAGCACCCGCTCCAGTACCAGCTCGCCCCAGTTGCCCTGGGTCTTCTGGCCTTGCAGGGCGCGAGTCAGGTTGGTCGCCTCATCGCTCAGGCGCTGATTGAGCAGTTGCAGGCGCTCCAGCTCCTTACTCAGAGAGAAGCGCTCGCGGGCTTCCTGCTGATAGCTCTCCTCGACCCGTTTCTCGAAGGACTGGATACGTTCCTTGAGTGGGTCGAGCAGTTGTCCGAGGCGCTGCTGGCTGGTTTCGGCAAAGCGCTGTTCACGCTCATCGAAGATCTTCCCGGCCAGTTCGGCGAACTGCGCCCGCAGCTCATCGCGGGAACCTTGCAAGTCATTCAAGCGCTGCTGATGGCTGTCCTGCTGCTCGCGCAACTCGGCAACCAGGCCGGCACGCTCGGCGCCCAGTTGGCGCAGCTCGGCTTCTTTCTGTTCACGCTCGGCACGCCAGGCCTGGGCAGCCTCGCGTGCCGCGCCCCGTTCAACCTGCAGCAGCTCGGCTTCGCGACGCAATGCAGCCAACTCGGCCTGCTGCTCGGCTTTAGTTTCGCCGAGTTCGGCGACTTCACTGCGATAAGCATCGAGCTGCGCAGCCAGGCCATCCTGAGCCAGTTGCGCAGTGCTCAAGCGCTCATCGAGTAATGCGCATTCCGCCTGTTTGAGCGCCAAACGCCGTTGCAGTTGCCAAGCCAGCGCCAACAACGGCACGGCGGCTGCGAATAAACCAATCAGCAAGTTGGGCAAATCGATAGGCATAGACGGCTCCACGCAAGAATGCCGGGCAGTATACCCAGCCCGGCGCGGCGCGCTTAAGAATGGGGATAGCGGTTGCTCAGCAATCGCTTGGCTTCGTGAGAGCCCTGCGCCGCGGCTTGTTCCAGCCAATGCCGGGCTTGCTGCGGGTCGTGCTGACGTGGCTGGCTGTACAGCCGACCCGGCCTCCAGCTGAGCCTGCCGCTCACCCGCACGCGCGGCCTGGCGCTGCAGCTCGAGGCCAATCCGGCGGTCACGGCTATTGCCGCAGTCACGACAGAGCAACTGCCCCAGACGACTTTGCTCGACTACCACACCCTGGCGGGCAGGTTGTTTGAGCAGACGCACGGAGGCTGGAGCGGCAGGCAGAGAGAGTGAGTGAGTGAGACGCGAGGCATCAATGACTGGGATGACGGGAAAGGCACGCCACTCCACTCTTTTTTCTTGGCCGGTAAAGCCTTGCAAAAGACCTCCAACCGCGATCTAGAGCAAGCGCTCGGGACAATCCACAGAAGTTGTGGATAACTCAGTGGACAACTTGGTAGCAAGACTCGCCAAGCCTGATGGGATGGGCCTCCAAGTCAAACTGATGCTTTTTTCACCAGCAGAAAAAAACTATATTTTTCATTGACTTAATAAATCAACTGAAAGAATCAAGGACTTACAGGCGCTGGTGGCAGGCGCTTGACAAGCCGCTTCGCAATTGTGCACAAGTTTTCGCGGGGGCACCCTGGGCGCCCCGTTTCAGGGCATCTACATGGCGCTTTGCGGGTTAAATTCAATAGCCGCATGAGCGCTCAAGCGACGCAAGACACGGAACAAGCGACCCTGCTCGGCCAAGCCCAAATATGCAGCGGTATTCCCCAGCCTCGCCTTGCGCCGAACCTGTGCACAGCAGCACCCGGCCAAAAAACTGCGAGCAGCCGTCAATCGCCAATGTTCAGACGCGCAGCAAGCCGCTGACTCGATCGCGGCCGTCACGCCGGCTGCGGCAAGCGCCCCTCGACCAGAAAGTCGTCCCAACGAAACAACCGCGGCGTATCGGGGGCCTGCGCATGCTTGAAAGCCACATAGGCGGCGGTGGTTTCGCACAGCCAGGGCGTCAGGTTACGCGGCCGCTTTTCCATGAAGGCTTGCGGGGTATACAGCGCGACATTGGCACCACCCAGCGGACAACGGGCGGACTGGTACTCAAAAGCCTCAACGCCGGCAGCACGCATCGCCCCACCGAGCGCCTGAGTCGCCCGGTAGTGCAGCGGATCGGTCAATTCACGCTGGTGCTCGGTGAACGGCGGGTGCTGTAACTGGATACCGCGTTCAACCTGGTAACGCGCTTCGAAGGAAGAATGCTCGGACAAGATACGCCCGCTAGGCGGCGGGCTGAGCATGCCGTCCCACAGCACGAAACGGTAATACGCCGTCTCGGCCATGGCGGTTTCCAGGCGTGTAGCCGCGTAGAACAGGCTGGGCTCGTAGACGCTGCCAAAACGCGAACCCCAACGCAGCGGCGGATAGCGAAAGGGGGTTTTCAACAGATAATGCAGCGGTTCGGCACTTTTCGGCAGCGGCGGTTTGCTGGCCTCGATCAACTCCTCCAGCAGCGCCTGCTCTGCCAGGTTGTCGACCAATTGCAGCGTCGCGACCTGCTCCTGGCTTTCTACTATGCGCACCAAGCGCCCGCGTAGCGGCTTGATCCGTTCTGCACCGCGGCAGGCCTGCCAGATATCCATGGCCACTCTTCCTTGTATGACTCAGACCTTGCCGCGAATGGCATCCAGGTATTCGACCACCCGCACCAGCCCTTGCACGTGCCCCATCTGCTGCAGCGGCACGCCTGCCAGATGCCGGTTTTCGGTGCGCAAAAAGTGCCGCATGTCGGCGAGATTGCCGCCGAACAAGGCGAATAAGGCGCGGTAGGCGCGGATCAGCAACAAGGCCAGCTCACCGGTCTTGCTCTGCGGGCGCAAGCCGCCGCTATCCTGCCAGCGGGTGATCGCAGTGCGATGCACGCCAACGATCTCCGCCAACTCCTGCTGCGTCAGCCCCAGCTGTTCACGGGTATTGAGCAAAGCCTTGGCCAGCACCGTGTCGGCGTCAGGCAAGGCTTTAATGAGTGCGCTCATGGCGAAAGCCCCTGTGTGTTTGCAGCAATATTAATAGAAAATAGCGCAAACGCACAAGCAAAGTTCCATTCGACAACCCAGCCCTGCCGGTGCAGGCACCCGACTAACAGCAATAGATCCAGAAGACTTACGGAGCCCACCGGACCACCTTTGCAAAAGCGCTATGGCCCTCATCTGGTTCGGTGCTGCGTGCACAGCAGAAAACGCCACAAACGTGTCGCCATCGCCCGCGCCTTAGCGATGGCGCCGGACGTAATCCTCTTCGATGAGCCGACTTCGGCAGTTTCTCTCGCAGTCAGGATCGCAACCCAGCGAGCTGGTCAGCCCCTAAGCCACGCGGGGCAGGCAGGGGTCGTCGCACCGCTCATGCATCTGCGGTCGGTTTGAACAGCGCGTCGAGCCCGAGATAGCTTGAGCTTGCCCCAGACTAAGGGCGAGCTCCACGGCATTAGACTAGCGGCAGTACAAAGGCTCGCACTTCCCGGGCAAACCGCGTATGGTGTTGCGACTGTGCTGCATGTGTCACCGCGAATCGCAATTGATGTTAGATCTCGATCCAACCATCTCGACTCCTTTTACTCTTTGCACTCAGTCTCGGCTTGGGCTCTTCCAGGACCGTAGTTAACTTTGTTCAAGGAGATACACCATGTCCAATCGCCAAACTGGTACCGTCAAGTGGTTCAACGATGAAAAAGGCTTCGGCTTCATCACCCCACAATCTGGCGGCGACGACCTGTTCGTGCACTTCAAAGCCATCCAGAGCGACGGCTTCAAGAGCCTGAAAGAAGGCCAGACTGTTTCCTTCGTGGCTGCCAAAGGCCAGAAAGGTATGCAAGCTGAAGAAGTTCAGGTGGTCTAAACACCCCCTGCGCTGCTCAAAAAGCCCCGCCCTACGGCGGGGCTTTTTTGTGCCCAGATTTTACCCGAGCAACCCAAGCGCCCAACAGCCGAACGGATTCTTTTTAGCTCTACCCGACACCTTCGGTCGGCCTCAGTATCCAAAAACCGACCGATCGATTACAATGCGCACGTTAGTACCAAGCTGAAAGTCAATTAGGCCGCTAAACCCCTCTAGCAAATTTACTCACCAAGAGTACCTTGCTAACACCAAGGGCACCGGCCCTAGATGGCTCCCAGGTAAAGACTTCTGCCAGCTTCTTTCCAACTTGAAAGACTGCTGCGAAGGCCATTTACTCTGCCCTAGCCAACCTGTCGATTGATCAGGCTCACCACCCAGGATATCTAACCATCCTTGGTATCGCCTGCCCTCCTAAGTACCTACCTGCCAGCCTAAGCGCCGCGATACTGCGGAACTTTATCTTGCGGCCCTGCTCCGATCAGATTCATTCCGCCTGCCCATTTGGCCAGCGATACCGGAGCTTTTAATTTTCGCGGTTACATAACCGTAATTTGTAGGAAACACCTAATAAATATGTCCACCCAACACCAAGTTCAGGATGCTATTCGCACCCTATCCACTGCCTTCGCCCCATTCGATTGCCAGATCCAAGCCGTTCGCAAAGGCTGCTTCAGTTTCACCATCGTCAACGAACGCGGCATTGCCCGTCATAGCGAACGCTTGTATCCAGAACAGTACTCCTCCGGATCACTGCAACTGGTAATCGATCGAACACGTCAGGTATTGGCCAGCAAGGGCTTTACTGCGTGAACCTAACGACCCCATGACGGTCACAACTACTCACTCTCGCGATGGAGCGCCGTCATGCAACACATTAATATCGATCTGCTCGAGAAAACGTTTCACCCTCTCCGTGTTTCCCTCGGCAACCGCCGACCTGATGGCGGTATAGTGCTCACCTTGGCTGACACGACCGATGTAACAGCTTATAGCCGTGTTATCCACTCAAAAGAAGTGAGTAGCTCGGATGTATTTTGTCGCGTGGTAGAAGATATTCGCCGCGAGCTATCGGTCCGCTCAGGGTATTTATCTACAGAGATAAGAAAACAGCTGGTAGAGAATGCAGGTGTTATGCCCTACATTTCTGACTGACAGTCTGCAAACCCAAGTCCCGCAAGCCGCGGGCTTTGGGCTTACAACCACCCCTCAGAGTTAAATACGTTAGATATCTACTCGAGATACTGCCTTCTACAAGCATTCTGTATCTGATTAACAGCCATGCTGTTTTCAACACCAGGTATGTTTTTTAGCAAGCACTCGTTATATGCCTTTTCTTTACCCAACAGAAAAGCACCTTCTTGGTAAAGCTTCCTACACGCATATTCGATCAAATACGCAGATAGATTTGTTTTTGCACCTTTCTGATACTGCAACAAACAGACATTGTATTCATCGTCATCAGCGCACGCGCTGGACGAAAACACCATCACAAGCAAACATATAGCGCTGAATTTATACCTCATTGCTTTCTCGCCAAGAGCATATATTTCTTGTCGTTAACATATGCGAATTTAAAGCATATGGAGCACCATCAACGTCATAGCTGCAGCCCGCTGACACTTCAAACTATAGCGCTGGCACGGGTCATAGCCATAAGCAGCCAGAATCATTGTTCGCCACGCTATCTTCGGCAGGGCTTACGGAAAATTACTCGAAGCTCTCCATGCCTCGGCGTCGCCGCTCCCTGAGCGTTCGGGATAGCAACTGTGCAACGACAGCCAGGAGCAGCTGAAGCCATGAGCCCCTTATGATGAGGCTCTATGGACGTCCTCGCCCCGGCGTTGCAGGCACGCCGGGCAACTGTTTTGCGCCCTGATAGCCGTCACCATGATTACTTGCAGATAACAACCAGGCTCCGGCTAGCGAACGTACCAGACTCTATACCGAGTAGACCGTCAGCTGGGTCGGCGTCCGGCCTGCCTTTCTTGCCGACGGTCTCATAGCCACTACCAGCGCATGCCTGGGTTGCCTTCTCGTAGCAGTGCTCCCACTTTAAGGCCTGACCAGAGCAGTCAATGCTGAGGGCATCACTGCCATCTTTCGTTGAGGTTTTATTCACCGTCGCGCATCCGCCGATGGCCAGCAGAGTGGTGAATACGATAAGCCGGATCATGTCCTTACCTGAGCTAATGTGTTGCACCCTGCAGCCAGCACCAAACGTCACTGCTTAGCGGCAGATAACGATCATGTTGCGACTAGAGAAACCGTCTGGATTTAAACCAAGCGGGTAGTTTTCCGCATAGTCACCTTCACCGACTCCCGACTTTGCCATGACCTTATAACCAGCTAAGCCGCATGCCATGACCGCCTCTTCGTCACACTTTTCCCACGAGGAGGTAAGACCAGAACAGTTGATATGCAGCCCTTTTTTGCCATATTTCTTGTGCACTGTGGAAGTCGCGGCGCAGCCAGCAATTGCCAGAATGGTAAGCAACACCAAGAGACGCTTCATGCAGTTTCCTTATGCGGCGCCTATTTTTATGCGGCTAGTCGCAGATTGTCATAACCACTCAGCTAGAACTCAGCAGCTGAGCTGCTCCCGAACTGCCAGCCGACTGGAAGCCCTATGCTCATTCGCTGCTACCTAGGCAGTATCTCATTATTACCCGAGACTCACGACCACCAGCCACTTGCAAGATCGGCTCACATTGCTCAGCAGCAGCTTGGCCGGGGCGCCCCTCAGCGCTGCCTAGTTAAGCCGCCATATCGGGCTTCAGTCAGTCTCTTTTGGATTTCGCTCAAGCGGCAAACTCTTACTATTGCGCTGCCACTGCTGCTCCAGCAGCGGAATAGCCTTATCCCGCGGGTTAACCGAGTCGGCTCGCGGCAGGCGACTACTGTTGTTGTTCAACAACCGCGGAAGGTTCGGCGCCACTTCTGGCGCATTGCGCGGCGTCACTTGCTGATAGGGGTTGGGCGTGGCCGTACCCGGTGAGCCGGGTGGCGGACTGCCTGGGGGACGCAGCAGGTATTCCTGCGCGTATGCCCCGGCTGAGCACAACGCGGCGAGGGTAAGCATCACAAGAGTCTGGATCCGCATGACGAACCTCCGTGACGCGCCGAGGGGCGCTGGCATTGGGCAGTGGCCAAAGCAGGCGCTGACCATGTCTTGCATCAGGCGCCGGTTTGTCACGTTAGACTATGCACCCGCGGCGCTTTGCCCGCATCCCTTCGCTCAGCACCAGCGACCCCACCGCCAATCCCGAGACCGCCATGAAGCGCTTTGTATTGCTCGACACCGTAGAGATCCCCAATAACGGCGGCGCGCTGTGCCTGTTCGAATACGGCGAGGATTTCGTGATCAAGATCCAGGGCGGTGACGGTGGTCAGTTGATGAACACCCGCATGCACGGCTCGGAAGATGCCCTGGCTGAGATCCCCTGCAAGAAAGTCGCCCAGCGCCCGCAGCCACGCGTGCTGATCGGCGGGCTGGGCATGGGTTTTACCCTGGCCTCGGCACTCAAGCACCTGGGCGATAACGCCGAAGTGCTGGTGGCCGAACTGGTGCCGGGGGTGATTGAGTGGAATCGCGGGCCGCTCGGCGCCAAGGCTGGCCAGCCGATTCTGGATAAGCGTGCCGAGGTCCGGGCCATCGATGTCGCCAAGGTGCTGCAAGCCGAGCCGCAAGGCTTCGATGCGATCATGCTGGACGTGGATAACGGCCCCGAGGGGCTGACCCACAAGGGCAATAGCTGGCTGTACTCGATGGAAGGGCTGAATGCCTGCCATAGCGCGCTGCGACCAGCAGGCGTACTGGCGGTATGGTCGGCCAGTGCGGATCGCAAGTTCTCGGAAAAAGTGCGCAAGGCCGGCTTCAGGGTCGAAGAGGTGCAGGTGTATGCCCACGGCAATAAAGGCACCCGGCATACCATCTGGATTGCGGAAAAACTCAAACCCACGCACTGTGCCAAACCTTGATGGACGGCATGGCTACAGCGCTGCCAGAGAAAGCGTTAAGCTTTATTCAAGCAATCAGACGATTCAGCAGGTAAGAACATGAGCACGGAAAAATCCGCGGCGACGCAAAAGACCGACCGCATCATCGCCGAAGCCCAGCGCAGCCGTGAAGCAGGCTACCGAGATAAAGCCCTGAAAATGTACCCCCATGTCTGCGGCCGCTGCAGCCGTGAGTTTTCCGGCAAGCGCCTGAGCGAACTGACCGTTCACCACCGCGACCATAACCACGACAACAACCCGCAAGACGGCTCTAACTGGGAGTTGCTGTGCCTCTTCTGTCACGACAATGAGCACTCGCGCTACACCGACCAGCAGTATTTCGCCGAAGGCTCCACCGCCAGCCCGCAAGGGCCTAAATCGACCCACAAGGCCTTCGCCGATCTGGCCGCCTTGCTGAAAAGCAAAGAGTAGCCGGCGCTGTTTGCAGGCAACGACACCTCAAGCGTCCAAGCCTGCAAACGCGATCATCACCCCAGCCTCCTAGGTTGCGGCCAAGCCCGTATAATCGCGGCTTTCTTCAAGAGCACGCGCACGTGGCGAACAGAAGGTACAGCTGCATCGGGTTATTCAACCCCAAGTCCCCGGAAAACGTCGGCTCGGTGATGCGCGCGGCGGGCTGCTACGCGGTCAATTCGGTGTTCTACACCGGCACCCGCTATGCCCGCGCGCAAGACTTCATCACCGACACCAAGAAGATCCACCAGGATATCCCGCTGATCGGCATCGACGATCTGCAGAAGATCATCCCGCTCGGCTGCACGCCGGTCGCGGTCGAGATGGTCGAAGGGGCCAAACCCTTACCCGAATACACCCACCCGGATCGCGCCATCTACATCTTCGGCCCGGAAGACGGCTCCCTGGGCAAGGACGTACTGGCCTGGTGCGAAGAGGTGATCTACATCCCCACCACCGGCTGCATGAACCTCGCGGCGACGGTCAATGTGGTGCTCTACGACCGCCTGGCCAAGGGCCTGAACACCAAATCCGGGCCACAGTTTTCCCGCTGAACAGCCGACCCATTTTCGCGGCCGCCGAAGTTCTTTACCCGCTACAGAGCTACAGCCCCGACTTCAACCGGCTAAACGCCCGAGTCAGCGCACGGTTGAACTCGCGGGCATTGTCGTTCTTGGTATAGAGCGCGGCGCGCACCGCTTGCGGCGGGTAGGTGCCGGGATCGTTGAGGAGCGCCGGATCGACCGTCGCTGCCGCCGCTGGCACGGCGTTGGCGTAGTAGATGGTGTTGGTGATCGCGCCGATGATTTCCGGGGTCATCAGGTGATCCATCAGTGCCAAGGCGGCTTCAGGGTGCGGAGCATCCTTGGGGATGACCATGGCATCGAACCAGAGCAAGGTGCCCTCCTTGGGTATCTGGTATTTCAGGCTGAACGGCTTGCCGGCCTGCTCGGCCTGGCTCGCGGCAATCGCGACATTGCCGTTCCAGGACATCGCCAGGCAGGTGTTGCCGTTGGCCAGGTCGTTGATGTTGCGGTCGTTATCGAAATAGCGGATATACGGGCGGACCTTCGCCAGATGCGCCTCGGCGGCCTTCAGGTCATCCAGGTTCTGCCGGTTGATGTCCAGGCCCAGGTAGCGCATGGCAGCGGCGAACACTTCATTGGGATCGTTGAGGTAGCTCACCCCGCAGTCGGCGAAGCGCGCCACCACCTGCGGATCGAGCAACATCGACCAGCTGTCCACGGGCGCATCCGCCATCCGCGCCTCGACCGCCTGCTGCTGGTAACCGATGCCGGTCGTGCCCCAGACATACAGCCCGGCGTAGCGGTTGCCCGGATCGAAGCTCGCCATGTGCTTGGCGAACTCCGGATCGAGCCCTTGGAAATGCGGCAACTGCGCCTTATCCAACGGCTGCAGGGCGCCGCTGGTGATGGCGCGGGTCAGATGCTGGCCAGCGGTCAGCACCAGGTCATAGCCGCTGCGACCGGTGAGCAGCTTGGTTTCGACGGTTTCCAGCGAGTCGAAGTGATCGGCCACCACGTGGATGCCGGTCTTCTCTTCGAACGCAGTCAGCGTGTCCGGCGCCAGGTATTCACTCCAGATATACAGATTGACCTGGGGCTTGTCGGTTGCTGCCTGCGCGCCTGCCGCGGCAAGGCCGAGGCAGGCGCTGGTGAGCAGAGTACGAAGGTTCATCGTCGTGCTCCTCTAGCCGTGGGTGGCGGCCGCGTATTGCGGCATGGTGATGCAGGCGACGTTGCCGCCGCCGAGGAGGATTTCCCGCGAGTTCTCGATGCCGATGATCCGGTGCCTGGGGAACAGCTCGGCCAGGGTCGCCTGCGCCACGCGATCGTTGGCATCGCCAAACAGCGGCAGGACGATCACCGAGTTGCCGGCGTAGTAGTTGATATAGGAGGCGCAGATCCTGGTGCCGGCCTGGCGCAGATGCGTGCCATCGTTTTGGTCCAGCCCGGCCGCCTCCTGCGCCGTCCACTCCAGCAGCCGTGGCTGCGCCAGCTTGTGCACGATCAATTCGCGGCCACGGGCATCGCGGGTGCTGCGCAGGATGTCGTAGGCCTCCTGGTAGATTTCCCACTGCGGGTCGTCGCGCTCGTCGGTCCACTGCAGCACCACCTCGCCGGGGCGGACGAAGCAGGCCAGGTCGTCGACATGGCCGTCGGTCTCGTCGAACTTGCAGCCGCGCGGCAGCCAGATCACCTGCTCGGCGCCGAGGTAATCGGTCAGCCGTTTGGTCACCTCGCTCTTGCCCAGTTCGGCATTGCGGTTGCGGTTGAGCAGGCATTGCTCGGTGGTGAGGATGCTGCCCTGGCCATCCGCCTGGATGCCGCCAAGCTCGGCGATCAACGGCACGCGGTAGCGGTCGAAGCGCTCGATTTCGAGGATCTTCTGCGCGATCTGGTCGTCCTTGTCCCAGGGATAGTAGAGGCCGCCGTCGAGGCCGCCGTAGGCGTTGAACTCGAAGTCCACGCCGCGCACCTCGCCCGTCGCGTCATTGACCACGAAGCACGGGCCACTGTCGCGAAACCAGGTGTCGTTGCAGGTCATTTCCACCACCCGGATGTGCGCCGGCAACAGGCGGCGGGCGTTGGCGTACTGGCTGCTGGAGGCACAGATGGTCACCGGCTCGCTCTCGGCAATCGCGCTGGCGATCTGCACCCAGACCTGCTGCGCCGGCTTGCCGCCATTGCGCCAGACGTCCGGGCGCTCCGGCCAGCCCAGCCAGCAGCCGGCCTTGCGCTCGAACTCGCCGGGGAGACGGAAGCCATCGGCCTTGGGAGTGGAAGTCAGGGAACGCGCCATGCAACACCTCTGGTTGTTGTGGAGAGATGTCCAGACAGTACGCGCCGCTCAGGGCGGGCTGCCAATGACGATTTTCGCGGAACCCTTGAATTTAATTCAGGGGTTTTCCAGCTGATCGTTTAGCCAATCGACGAACTGCAACACCGCCGGTTTCTCCAGGCGAATGCGCTCGCAAACGAGGGCGTACTGCCCGAGCGAGGTCACGCTGGCGGCGAAAGGCCTGACCAGGCGCCCGCTGGCCAGGTCCTCGGTGGCCGTCAGGTTGTCGCCCATGGCCACGCCCTGCCCTTGCGCGGCGGCCTCCAGGGCCAGGCCGGCGTGGGGGAAGTACAGCTGGCGACTGGCCTGGATATCCCCAGCGTGGGTGGTCAGCCAGGCCATCCAGGTCTTGCCGTCCTGATCGTCATGCAACAGGCAATGGCGAGCCAGGTCGCGCGGCTGTTTCAGGCTGCCCTGGTTGAACAGGCCGGGGCTGCACACCGGGAAGAACACCAAAGTGGGCAGAGGTCGCACGAAGTAGGCACTGGCATCCTCCGGGCCGGTGCCATAGGTGATGGCCAGGTCGATATCATTGCCCGGCACCCGGCCTTCCAGCGCCTGCTCGTGCAGGTGCAGGGTGATATGCGGGAAGCGTGCGCTGAAGTCGGCCAAGCGACTGACCAGCCATTTTTGCGCCAGCTCGGCGGTGACCGCGACACGCAGTTGCGCTTGCGAGCCGGGGTCGCGCAGCTCGTCGCAGGCTTCGCCAATCAACTCGAAGGCTTGTTGCAGGCTGTGCAATAAACGCTGCGCGGCCGGCGTCGGGCTGACCTGGCGGCCTTCGCGAACGAACAGACTGGCGCCGAGCTGCTCTTCCAACTGGCGAATCTGATGGCTGACGGCGCTATCGGTCACGCAGAGTTCAGCGGCAGCACGACCGAAATGCGCGTGGCGGGCGGCGCATTCGAAGGTGCGCAAGGCGGTGAGCGAGGGTAGGCGGCGCATGAAAACTCTCAGGAACGCAATGCGCTGAATCCTCGCCCAGCGCGGCAATGACGTCCAGGCTTAACGCAGCAGTGGCGTATCCAGCACCTTGGAAGGTGCTCCCATCAGCCCCTCGGTGACCTCGATAAAGTCCTGGGTGCTGACCACATCCATGCGCATCAGGCCGCGGCTGACGTCATCCAGCGAGCGCTGATTCTCGCTGCGCTGACGGATTTCTCGATCCAGTTCCTGCAACAGCAACACCGCCCGGGCGGTGGTCGCGCCGCTCGCGCTCTCGCCGCGCAGGCTGCCGACCTGGCTGCTCCATCGGCTCAGGTTGGCGCGCACAGCCTGGTAACGCTCCTCGCTCATGCCACCGGCACGGCGCACCAGTTCGATGGCGTAATACTCGGCCAGGCCTTCGCTGATCCAGTCGCTCTTGTCGGTGTCGCGGATGCGGCTGAACACATGCACCAGTTCGTGCACCAGGGAACTGGTGCCATTCTCGCTGACCAGCGGCCGGTCGGCGTGCATGAATAAGGAATTGGACGCCGACAAGCCGCCACGCCACAGCGGATCGCCGGCGCCGACCACCAGCAGCTTGGCCGGGTCACGGGGGAATACCGCCTGCACTTCGGGCCAGACGAAGGTCAGCAGCGTGAGGATGTCCATCCGCCGCATGCCTGCGCCGATGGGGGCGGCGATGGTGACCTCGGTTTCACCGAGCTTGCTGCGGCGGCTGCCGATTTTACCGGCGAGTATCCAACCGGTCGGGCGGTCGAACTGGCGTGAGGGGTTGTCGATCCGAAAACGATTCTTGCCGATCCGCGGCCAGCCGGTTTCAACGCTTTTCCAGCCGTTTGGCAGGGCGAATTCGAGGCGCGAGACCAACTCGACAACGCTCTTCTGCTTCAGTTGCGCGCTGGGCACCAGGTCATCGCCACGCAGCAACGCCCAGTCCTCGGTCAACCGCGCATCGAAGCTGCCGGACTTGCGCGGATGGCTGATACGCACGCGGTAGCTCAGGCTGGCCTTACCGGCCGCCGGCTGCCAGATGCCGCGCTCGCTGCCCTGCTGCTGCCAGTTGCCGTCGGCCTTGAAGTCGCTGTAGTAACCCTTGTTGCCGAGATCGAAGTTCAGGCTTCTGACGGCCTCGCCCTGCTCCAGGGTTAGGCGCACTTCGGCCTGATCGCTCTGCGGCAAGAACCGCACGTGGTAATCCAGATCGACCTTCTGCACAGCCCACAGTGGTGTACTCAAGGCCAGCAAGACGACGGACAGCAGCAGATTCAAGCGGGTGGGCATTGCAGAGGGTTCCTTAGGGCCTGTTCACGAGCTGCTGCGCAGTTCACTCCCTATGAGTCGGCCGGCTTCGATTGATTCAGCGCCGACTCAGCCGGAGCGGAAAATCATGTAATCCTCCCAGTCATCCTCGGCCACGCTGTTTTCACTGAGCATGTTGCCGGCCTGGGAAATACCGGCGTTGTGCACCATCTGCGGATCGCCACACACCAGCGGGTGCCAGTGATGCAGATCCTTACCCTCGGCCACCAGGCGGTAACCGCAGGTCGGCGGCAACCATTGGAACTGGCTGGCCTGCCCTGGCGTGAGCTGGATGCAATCGGGCACGAACTTGCGTCTATTGCCGTAATCGGTGCAGCGGCAGCTGTTCAGATCGAGCAACTTGCAAGCGATGCGCGTGTAATAGACGCTGCCGTCGTCCTCATCTTCGAGCTTTTGCAGGCAGCACAGGCCGCAGCCGTCGCACAGCGATTCCCACTCGTCCTGATCGAGTTGGTCGAGGGTTTTGCGTTTCCAGAAGGGTTCGACTTTGGCGGCCATGGCGATGGTTACGGAGTGACTGGCGAAAAGGCCGGCAGTCTAGCCCGGCGCCACGACCCGGCCAAGGCCGCGACGCCGAACGGCTTTAATAACCGCGGGCGAAATCCACCTGGCCGCGCATGGCTTCGCCGGCCTGATAGCGCTTGAGGTTGTCGAGGAACAGCTGCGCCATCAGCTTGGGCTGCGTCGGCGCCGAGCTGTGGCCGGTCAGCAGCAAGCCGAATGCGGTCCAGAATGGGTGACGAGCAGGCAACGGCTCCTGACGACACACGTCGATCACCGCGCCCGCCAGATGGCCCTCGCGCAGCGCGGCCACCAAGTCGGCGTCGACCACGGCGATGCCGCGCCCGGCGTTGATAAACAGGGCGCTGGGTTTGCACTGGGCGAACAGTGCGGCGTCGTAGATATCCTGGGTGGCCGGGGTATCCGGCAGGAGGTTGATTACATAGTCGGCCTGCGCCACCAAACGATCGAGATCGGCCAGCCCGGCGACTTCCACGAAGGGCGCCAGGGCCCGCGGCTCACGGGCGACACCGAGCAACTCGACGGCAAAAGGCGCGAGGAACTGCGCCACGCTCACACCGATGTCGCCGGCGCCGACGATCAGCACGCGGCGGCCGGCGAGACTGTGCGGCAGGCGGTTGTCCCAGTGCCGCTCGACCTGGCTGGCCAGACGCGCCAGCAATTCGCGTTCATGGGCGAGCATATAGGTCAGCACATACTCGGCCATCACCTGGCCGAAGATACCGACCGCACGGGTCAGTCGATAATCGTGCGGCAACTCCTTGGCCAGCAGCGGCGTAATGCCGGCCCAGGTCGACTGCAGCCACTGCGGCTGGTGGCCTTTACGCAGCAGCGGCGCGAGCAGATCCGGCTGCCCCAGCCAGAGTGGGCAGTCAACGGCCAGTTGCGCCAACTCGGTAGGATCATCGCTGGCCCGCACCTCCAACGCAGGCTCTGCGCGACGCAATAAGTCGGCATAGGTAGCGTGGTGCTGCTCGGCAATCAGGACGCGCATGACTTAAAACCTTTCAAAAACATAGCCAGCCACCGTTAACCGCCCGGTAGCAATTGCAGTAATTAGGGGTAATGCCCGTAGGCATGAGACGGCCTACGGCAAGGCGCTCGCGCCGTTCAGCTGCCGCTTAAAGCGGATCGTTGCGGCGCAGTAGCTCTTCCGGCAGATGCTCGATGTACTCGTCTTCGGCCGGCGGCATTTGCAGGTGATAGCCCTGGCTGTCGAGGTTTGCCAGCACCTTGTGGATGTCCTCACGGGCCAATTGCCGCTCGGGGTTGAGCACCAGATCGAAGGTGTGCAGCGGCGCGCCAAACGCCGTGAGTAGCGACTCCGGCACCCGCTTCAGCGCATCCGCCTTGAGCACGTAGAGGTACATCTCGTTCTTGCGCGGGCTTTTATAAATCGAGCAGATACGTTTCATGCTTGTTCTTCCTGGGGGTGCGCAGCCAAGCTGTCGAGCAGTGCCTGGCCCATCAATTCACGCCGCCAGCCGCGCAGGGACTCGGGCAATTGGTAAGGGCCGTTGGGGTAGCCGCTTTTCAGCAGCGCTTCGAGGGTCTTCTTGCGCAGCATCAGCTCGGGCGCCATGTCCAGCCGCTCGGCTTCGCGCTGGCCGATGGCACGCAGGGCCTTGAGCAGCGTCGCGGCTTCCATCGGCAGCGGCTCGGGCAATGCCTGCGGCCACTCGGCGGCTGGGGTGGCGGCCGCCTGCTTGATCAGCTGGAGAATGAAGTCGCCATCCTGACGCACGGTCTTGGGGTGCATATCGTCGATACGCGCCAATGCGACCAGGTTGTCCGGCTGGGTGCGAGCCAGCGGCCACAGCGAGTTTTCCCGAATGATCCGGTTGCGCGGCTGATTCCTCGCCCGCGCCTCACGCTCGCGCCAGGCGCACAGCTCCCGCAGGACCGCGAGCTGTGCCGGCGAGAGTTTCCAGGCCAGTTTGGCCTCGCGGTAGAGCTCATCCGGATCGATTTCGCGGCGCAGGTTGATGACCAGCTCGGCACCGTCCTCCAGCACCCAGGCGGTTTTCTCGGCCGACAGCTTGGGCCGCAAGGCCTCAAAGATCTGCGCCAGGTGCAGGGCATCTTCGGCGGCGTAGCTGATTTGCGTCTCCGAGAGCGGGCGCTGCAGCCAGTCCGAGCGGGTCTCGCCCTTGGGCAGTTCAATTCCCAGCACGGCCTGCACCAAGCGCGAGTAGCCCATGGAGAAGCCTAGGTTGAGGTAGGCGGCCGCCAGTTGGGTGTCGAACAGCGGCGCCGGCAGGCTGCCGGTCAGGCGCAAAAACACTTCCAGATCTTCGCTGCAGGCGTGCAGTACCTTGAGCACCGCCGGGTTTTCCAGCAGTGCGGTAAAGGCCGTCCAGTCCTGAATCAGCAAGGGGTCGAGCAGATAAACCCGTGCGCCGTCGCAGATCTGCAGCAGACCGGCGATCGGATAGAAGGTGTCGACCCGCATGAATTCGGTATCGAGGGCCACGTAAGGCAGGCGCTGCCACTCGGCACAGCGTTGCGCCAGGCTGACGTCGTCACGAATCCAATGAATATCGATGGCCACATGACTCTCCTTAAATAATGGCGCGCAGTATATATCGACCCCGCCGCTTGCCGGACATTCCCGGCTTGCCCTGTGCCATGCGCGCTCCTATGCTGCCGGCGCTTGTCCGACAAGAATCAGAACAAGGATATGTCATGCAAAAGCTTCTGGGCCTGCTTGCCCTGCTGCTCGCCGCCGCAGCCATCTACCTCGCCGTCACCCCCAGCCCGATCGAGCCGCTGGCCTGGGACGCGCCGCAAGCACCGGCCATGACCGGTGTGCTGGAACCCAACGACACCCTGATGAAGGCCGAGCTGCTTGCCCAAGGGCAGATCCAGGGCCCGGAAGATACCGCCGTCGATGCCCAGGGCCGGCTCTACGCCGGCCTGCAAGACGGCAAGATAGTGCGGATCAAGACCGATGGCAGCCTGGAAACCTTTGCCGACAGCCAAGGCCGGCCCTTGGGCATGGACTTCGACGCCAACGGCAACCTGGTCGTCGCCGATGCCTATAAAGGCTTGCTCAGCATCGACCCGCAAGGGCAGATCAAGGTGCTCAGCACCCAAGCCGAGGGGCAGCCGTTGCGTTTCACCGATGATGTGGAGATCGCCAGCGACGGACGGATCTACTTCTCCGATGCCTCGAGCAAGTTCGAGCAACCGGATTATCTGCTCGACCTGCTCGAGGCTCGCCCCCATGGTCGCCTGCTGCGCTACGACCCGACGACCGGCAAGACCGAGGTACTGCTCAAAGACCTGTACTTCGCCAATGGTGTAGCCCTGTCGGTCAAGGAAGACTTCGTGCTGGTCAACGAAACCTACCGCTACCGCATCACCCGCTACTGGCTGAGCGGGGAAAAAGCCGGCACTCAGGAGATCTTCATCGACAACCTGCCGGGCCTGCCGGACAACCTGCAAGGCGATCACGCCGGCACCTTCTGGGTTGCCCTGCCTTCAGCGCGCAAAGCCGATGCCGACTTCCTGCACCAATATCCGTGGCTGAAAGCGCAGCTTGCCAAGCTGCCGCGCAGTCTGTGGCCGAAGGTAGTTCCCTACGGCTTGGTCATCGCCGTCAACGAGCAGGGCGAAATCCTCCGCAGCCTGCACGACACCAGCGGTGCGCACCTGCGCATGGTCACTTCGGCCAAGCCGGTGGGGGGCTACCTGTACTTCGGCAGCCTGGACAACGACCGCATCGGCAAGCTGAAGATCGACTAAGCCTTGCCGGCTGAAGGCTCCCCGCGCCGGCAGGATGGCGTTGCGGCTGCGGTCATGGGTGGCCGGAGTCACTGCGCTGCGCCGCCTGCGTTTATGATGCGCACTGACCTCGATACGACTCAGGAGCCCGTCATGCCCCTCGCACAACTGCTCAGCCCCCAACAACTGGCCGCCCGCCTAGGCCAATCCAACTTGCTGATTCTCGACTGCCGATTCGCTCTCGATGACGCTGCCTACGGTCAACGCAGCTACGCCGAAGGGCATATCGCCGGCGCTCAATTCGCCGATCTGGAGCTCGACCTCTCCGGGCCTATCGTCAAAGGCCGCACCGGTCGCCATCCATTGCCAGAACCGGCGGTGCTGATTGAGCGCTTGCGCAGTTGGGGCCTGGACGCTGCCAGCGAGGTGGTTGTGTATGACGACGGTCCCGGTGCCTTTGCGGCCCGCGCCTGGTGGCTGCTAGCCTGGCTGGGCAAGCGCGACGGCGTGTTCCTGCTGGATGGCGGTTTGCAGGCCTGGCGCGCAGCGGGCCTGGCGTTGACGGCCGAGCCGACTAGCGCCAGCCGGGGCCATTTTCACGGCCAGCCCGACGCCAGCCTGCTAGTGAGTGCCGAGCAGTTGCAGCAACGTCTTCACGACCCACAGCTGACCCTGCTGGATGCGCGCGCCTTGCCGCGCTTTCGCGGCGAAGTGGAGCCGATCGATCCGGTTGCCGGGCATATCCCCGGCGCGCAGTGCGCGGTATTTACCGACAACCTCGGTGCCGATGGGCGTTTCCTGCCGGCCGCACAATTGCGTCAGCGTTTCGCCAGCCAACTCGGTCAACGCTCGCCGGCCGGCCTGGTGGCCTATTGCGGTTCCGGCGTGACGGCCTGTCATAACCTGTTCGCCCTGAGTCTCGCCGGCTATGCGCTGGCACCGCTGTACGCCGGTTCCTGGAGCGAATGGATTACCGACCCACAGCGCCCCATCGCCAAAGGCGAGTGAGGCGTACGACCGATCGACCCTCTGAAACTCGCCTGCAGGGCTCTAGCAGGCCATTTGCCACCCTTGCAGTGGGAAACGCCTGCTAAGCACCAAGCGGAATATCGACAATAACCAAAAGCTGGAAACGATTTAAAAACAGCCCTTTACAGCCGAAAGATCGCACTAGACTTCAACATGAGCGGCTAACCCCGCTCCCGGTGGGGCCTTTCTAGAACAATGAATAGAAGCTGCCATGCGCCCTGGCCCCACCGGTCACCTTTCGCGAGGCTTATATGGGCATTGCCGCCAGCGAGTTACGTCAGCACGTTATCCGCCCTACCCTCCTCTACCTGGGGCGTCATTCAGCCAGCGCCGAAGCCCTCTTGCTCGGTGCCGCCGCCTGCCAGTCGGCACTCGGCTCGGCCCTTGACGACCGCCGCGGCCACGGTCTCTACCGCATCGCCGCACTGCGTCATCAACTGCTCTGGGATCGCCATCTGGCCCTCGACCCCGAGCTGGCCAGTCAAGTGCGTGGGCTGGCCAGCCAGCATGCTTTCCTGGCTGCGCCGCACCTCGAGCTGACGGTGAATCTGCGCTACGCCACCGCCATCGCCTGGCTGCTGGTGGAAGCCGAAAAGACGCCGCTGCCCGATGCCGACGACCTACTCGGCTTGGCCCATGTATGGCGCCAGGTGTTCCAGCCGCAGGGCCGCTTACGCGACTTTATGACGGCTTGGCAGCACTGCATCGGCAACTTCAGCCAGGTCGCTTAAGCAGCTGCAAGCGTGCAAGTACCGCTGTACAAGATCGCTGCAGATGCCATCACTTTGACTTAGATTGTCCGACAAAAGCGCTCTAGTTCGCGGTTTTTAGCGACTGGCCAGAGCCTGGAAATCCTGCTAATTTTCGCGCCCCGCGATACCCCACAGGATTTCCCCGATGAAACAAGCCTGGTTCAAGACCACCCTCGCCCTGGCCATCGGCGCCGCTTCCAGCTACAGCCTGGCCAGCGGCTTTGCCCTCAACGAACAAAGCATCAGCAGCATGGGCACGGCCTATGCCGGGCGCTCCTCTTCCGCCGACGACGCCACCACCGTCTTCGGCAACCCAGCCGGCATGTCCCATCTGAAGCGCGAACAAGTCAGCGGCGGCCTGGCCCTGCTGAACGCAAAGACCGATATCGACGATGCCAGCGGAAGCTCCGGCGGCAGCAATGACGGCGATATGGTGCCGCTCGTCGGCGTGCCCATGGGTTACTACGTCAAACCGCTGGACGACCAGTGGACCTTCGGCCTGGGCGTGTACGCGCCCTTCGGTCTGGTGACCGACTATGAAAGCAGCTTCCAGGGCCGTTACTACGGTGACCGCAGTGCAGTGCGTGTCATCACGCTGCAGCCAACCCTCAGCTACCAGATCAACGATCGACTCTCGGTCGGTTTTGGCCCGACCATCAACCGCATCGACGGCGAACTGACTTCCGCAGTACGCAATCCTTTTGGCGGCGCTGACGGCGAAGTGAAGATCACAGGCGACGACGTTGCCGTAGGTTTCAACGCTGGCGTGCTGTACGAGATGACAGCGCACACCCGCCTGGGCCTGGCCTACCACTCGATGGTCGACTACACCCTCGAAGGTGACACCAGGATTTCCGGCAGCGGCCTCTTCGCCAGCGCCGCCGGCAAGTACGACGCCTCCCTGGATCTGAAAACCCCGGAGTCGGTGGATCTCTCCGTGACCCATGAGCTCAACGACAGCTGGACGCTCTACGCCGGCAGCACCTGGACACGCTGGAGCCGCCTGGAAGAAATCAGCGTCGACAGCCAAGGCCTCATAGGCCCATTGGCACCTGTGTTGGGCACCATCACCGAAGAACAGAAATGGCATGACACCTGGTCCTACGCGGTCGGCGCGGCCTACAAGCTGAACCAGCAATGGCTCCTGCGCGCCGGCCTGGCCTATGACCAGACGCCGACCAACAACCAATTCCGCTCGCCGCGCATCCCGACCGACGACCGCAAGATCCTCAGCCTCGGCGCCGCCTGGAGCCCCAACGCTGACATCAGCGTCGACCTGGCCTACTCCTATCTGAAAGAAGATGACGCGGATATCGAGCTGAACAGTCCTCTCAAGGGCTCCTACAACGCCACCTACAAAAACACTGCGCACGGCTTCGGCACGCAAGTGACGTACCGTTTCTAATCGCTTAGACAGGGGTCGCGCGACGCCCGCGCGGCGACCATAAAGCTGGCGCTCAGACTCGTAGGGTGGGCTTAACCGATCAGGGCTGCGTGGGTTTCTCGTCGTGACTCAAATCCAGCACGGTAGTCGCCGGAGCGATTGGCGGCGCCGGCGGCTCCTGGCTGGCCAGCGGTTCGGCAACCGGCAGCGGCTTGGCCTGCCTGCCACGCAACCGCTTGATCAGCCAGACGCCAGCGGCAATCAGAATGAACCAGAACTTCTTCAGTAGTAGCAATGCCGCCGCCAGCAGACCTGCCTTAGCCGCCACCTTGCCGGCGATCAGCGCACCCAGGCCGTAAGCGGCGACCTTGTCCAACTCGGGATTGAAGTCGGCGTAGCGGTTGCCATCGTTGAACTCGGTCATGGCCAGAACGCCCGGCAGGTTCTGCTCGATAGCGGCCAGTTGCCCCATGTCGGCGACAAAATTGAGCACCAGCACGCCCTTACGGCCGAGCACGCGGATGTTGTAGTTGAGGGTGTTGCGCTCGGCCTCGCCGAATTTCAGCTCCTTGGCCCAGTACAATTTTTTGCCTTCGGCGTCGTAATGCGGCTTGGTGGCCCAGCCGATCAGGGCCACCGGCTCGTAGCCCTGTTCACTGCGCCACTGGTTGTTGGCGATCGAATCTTCCTGCATGCCTTTGAGCATTTCGTCGTAGTCGATGTCCGCAGCATCCTCATCGGAGACGTAGCCGTTCTCCTCGTACTCGATGGTCACCGCCCACGACTCGCCCGCCAGCGGGGAAATCCCGGCGGGCAAGATCATACCCAAGGGCAACGGCTCACTCGGCGGGTTACCCCAGGCCTCGGTCAGGACCCGCTCGGCATCTGCGCTATCGAGGAAGACAAATTGCTCCGGCAGATCCAGAGTCGCCAGGTTGGCGCCGATGACGACTTTGCCTGTTCGCAGGTGCAGGCTCTCAACGAACTGCTCGTCCGTCACGGTCGGCTCTTGTTCGGCGGAGCTCTCGGCGGCGACCTCGTCCTGCACCTGCGCGGCAGGCTCTTCGGCGGCTTGGCTGGTTGAGGCATAGGGAATGGCGGCGGCCAACAGGCCCGCCAGGATCAGTTCCTTGATCGACATCGGTAACTCCATGGTGGGGGGGAATAAAGCAGTAGAAGACCTTAGCAAAACCGGCAACTGTCAGCCGGCAGAGCACAGTATCAGGCTCGGTGCGCTGCTGGCCTGCGCGGCCAGCATCAGGGCTGCGAGGCGATGGCCTTCTCCACTGCGGCACGCAAATCTTCGTCATCCGGCTTGGTCAAGCTGGAGAAACTGGCAATCACCTTGCCCTGGCGGTCGACTACATACTTGTAGAAGTTCCAGCGCGGCGCGCTGCTCTGCTGCGCCAGGTCCTTGAACAGCGGGATGGCCTGATCGCCGGTGACCCGCTGTGGCTCGGTCATGGCAAAGGTGACGCCGTAATTGACGTAGCAGACCTTGGCGGTCTCGGTGGAGTCGGCGGCTTCCTGCTTGAAGTCGTCCGAAGGTACGCCGAGCACTTCCAGGCCCTGAGCCTGATAGCGCTTATACAGGGCCTCCAGCCCCTTGAACTGCGGGGCGAAACCGCAATGGCTGGCGGTATTGACCACCAGCAAGGGCTTGCCGGCAAAGCGCTGGCAGAGATCGATGCTGCCCTTGGCCCGCAGTCTTGGCAGCTCGCCCTGCAACAATCGCGGGCACTCGGCAGCCAACAACGGGCCGGCCAGCGCGGCGAGCAAGAGTGGGAAGACCAACATGCGCAAGGTCATGGCTTAGATCCTGAAAGAACAAACTGGTGAGCCACGCTACTCGCCCTCTCCCACCACGGCAATCGGCCGCGCGTGACTCGCTCGATCTGACCACCTGTTTGCATCCGATTCGACCCTCGCGACTGTGCTGAGCCGGTCACCTGACAAAAGAGTCGTGCGAACGGCACAGATCGGCCAAAAGTGGACGGTGAGTAGAGCACCTGCACCCAATAAAAAATTAATCTCGTAATCTATAACTTATAGATTTGTGCCCCCTCAACATTGGTATCATATGGACACCGTCAATGGCAGATTTTTACCATGGAATCAGGGAGTGAAACATGATAGATCCCCGCTCATTAGCAAAAATATATAATCAATATGGATTCGAAGCAGCCAAGTGCCGAGAGGATGGCATTTATGTTTTTACTATTCGATCAGGCCATTTCCACAATGCCGATATTGTAAAAATAGGTGATGTTGGCGACGAGGAAAAGGTATTTGACGAATTCAAGAGATCTGGCTATGCATGTAAAATAAGAAAATACCAAAACACTGAGGCAGTAGAAAAGGAGCTATTTAAGGGGTTTTTCTCGGTCGACTCAACTAAGTCTCGCCTAGAGAAGGAGTATGATAAACATGCAGAAGCAATTACCAAAATACATTCTGACAATGGCACATACTCATACATTAATTCAAAATATACAATCAACGAAAAACAAGGCGAATGGGATGTCGTCAATGAAATTTATTCAAGGCTGGCCTCCAGAAAACCTATACTTTTTTTAGTGGAAGCAGCTGCAGGCTTTGGAAAAACCTGCACCGCTTTTGAACTACTAAAAAAGATAACAAATTTATCTGATGACAAAGTCCCTCTCTTTAGTGAGCTCTCCAGAAACAGGCAAGCCAAAATATTTCGTTATGTTTTGCTAGATGAAATTGATCGTAGTTTTCCATTGCTAAGTTCCGCCCTCGTAAGATCTGAGATCCAAAATGGAAATGTTCCTGTTATTCTTGATGGTTTCGATGAGTTACTTCATCAAAGCAAGAACAAAGAGAGCGAAGGCTACGACAATACTGAGCCGATGCTTGAAACCATTGGAGAACTGCTAAAAAAATCAGCAAAGGTCATTCTTACAACGCGCCGCACTGCTATTTTCGATGGGGATGAATTTCATAACTGGGTAGAAACACATAATGATGACTTTGAAATTTATCGTATAAGAATAAGCGAACCAACAATTAACGATTGGATCCCGCTCAGCCGGCTAGACGAGTTGAGACGGCTCAGTTTTCCAATTGAGCGCCTGAACAACCCTGTACTTTTATCTTATATTCGATGCATCACGGATCAAGATTTCCTAGAGGTCATTGACACCCCTGACCTAATAGTTGAGAAATACTTCAACTCTATGTTGGAGCGAGAACGCAAACGCCAGGACTTGCGGGTACTACCGAACGATCAATACAAAATTCTCAAACATATCGCAAAAGATATGATTGCTTTAGATTACACGTCGGAGTCGAGAGATTATATCTCTGATCTTATTGCTGACGCCTTCAGCGAGCTACTTGACAATGCTCGCAAACAGTACCCCGCTGACGAAAGACCAACACTTGACGAACTTGTAACTAAGCTTGCTGGCCATGCGCTCTTGGACAGAAGTGCAGATGATGGACAAGGTATTGGCTTCGTTAATGAGTTTGTACTAGGGAATTTTTGCTCAGAGTTAATCATGGAGGAGACATCTGGCGAATGGGTTGGCAATAGCCGATTTGTAGAGCCGTCTGTAGTGGCCGCTATGCCAAGATCTCAACATCGACGAGAAAAGCTATGGCGAGCACTAAAGTTTTTCTTGGAGTTTCTTCCAGCAAAAGAAAAGCTTTCATACACTATCGACCTAACAGGAAAAGCAGACATTGAGCTTTCCGACAACACCATAGAAAGCTTAGAAATTAATAATGTTGAACTCGGAAAATCTTACGAAGTAAGGAACTACTTATTTATCGGTTGCACTTTCACCAATACGACCATTTACACTGATCGATTGATAAATGTAACTTTTGTAAACTGCAAGTTTTATAACTGCAAAATAGATAAGCAAGGCAATAACGGAGAGATCTTTACTTTAGGATGCCATAGTGATTCTACAGAGTTCCTAAGCGAGCTATCGAAAGCTGATGACATCCCCAACGGTTCAAATTTGGATCAGATCGAAGCACTGAAAGCTGAGATTTATGTGTTAGAAAAATTTTGGCCTAAAGGGCGCCCTACGTTCACAAAGCATCGCCCAATAAAAGGGATTTGCGCTAACAATAATACTTTCCGCCAAGATCAAATTCTATCAGCCATCTCAGCCCTCAAAAACAAGCAGTATTTATTTGAAGGCGACAAAATAAGTTTTCTTGAGTTAAACATGATCTTTATTCCTGAAATCAAAACGCTGCTAGGGAAGGTCTGACATGTATAACTCTTCTGAAATGCGTGTCGCTAAGCAGTTGCAGGAAACAATTGAATCAGAACTTGCAAGACTAGGGCTATTGTGTAGAGTTTTTTCTAGAGCCAAGTCAGACCACTCAATGGCAACAAAACTGGAACGAGAACCTGGGAAATACAGTAGTACCGGGAAAAAAATCCAAGACATGTTTGGTGTTCGCGTTGCACTCTATTTCTTAGATGACCAGAAGATAGCAATCGATACACTAAAAAAGACATTTACCTATGATGATCAATCATCAACCATAGACGCTCCAACGGGAAGCAGCTTTTCCGCAACTCGTTGCAATTTGATATTTCATCTACCAGAAGCACTAGCCGAGAGCAGCACTATATTCAAAAGATATGATTGCTTAGATAAAACTTTCGAAGTTCAAATTAGAACGGTGTTATCAGAGGGGTGGCATGAGGTAGAGCATGACTTGAGGTTCAAATGCAAGGAGGACTGGGAGAATCATACAGACTTAGACAGAGCGCTTAATGGGATTTATGCCAGTCTAGAAACCTCGGACTGGAGTATGCTAAAACTCTTAGAGGATTTAGCATATCGCCATTACAAATCGTCCGAGTGGACGCAGATGCTCAGAGCTAAATTTCGCCTTCGTTCAAACGGCGTAATTAATTCGGGTATCACTGCTGTGCTAAATGAAGATACAAGTATTGGTAAGCTGCTATATAGGGTAGATCGAACAAAACTTATGGAGAAGTTAGCCAATAATAGAATTTCACTCCCTATAACACCCGACAATATAGTATTTTTATGTAATTTTTACTTTGTAAAATCAGAAAAAATTACTGCCTTAACCCCGCACCCAATTCTTGATATTTTTGAAGAGGCATAGATAGCGTCACATGACCTGCTATATCTGCTTTGAGTCGACTTCAGCCAGTCACGACCGGCTCAGTTCGGCCAAAAGTTTCTGATCGTTCCCAGGCTCCTGCGTTGGAGCGCAGCGGCTCTGCTTGTCACTCAACCATAAGAACCTGTTCAAGATCGTCGCGAGCACAGGTCAGGCAAGGCGAACACAGGCGAGGAAGCGGAGTTTATGCGTGGTAAATGAGCATTCCGAGCCTGTTTTCAACGCCGCATGACCAAGTGCAGCAGATATTGAGCAGGTTCTAACAGGCGCCCATGCCCAATTGCAGCAACGCCAGCCCGCCACGCTGCCAGCCCCACCAGATCAGCGCCAGCATGATCAGCCCGCCAGCGAGCCCGAGCGACCAGCCTATCGAACGTTTCATGCCGTACTCACCTCCGCCTGCAAACGCGCCACCGGCTGCTCGCGCACCGGCCAGTTGAGCGCCGCCGCGAGCAGGCTGAGGAGAATCGCAATCTGCCAGACCAGGTCATAACTGCCGGTACGGTCATACAGATAACCGCCCAGCCAGCCGCCGAGAAAGGCGCCCAACTGGTGGAAGAGGAAGACGATGCCGCCGAGCATCGACAGGTTACGCACGCCAAACAGCGTCGCCACAGTGCCATTGGTCAGCGGCACGGTGGACAGCCACAGCAACCCCATCGCGATGCCAAAGACGTAGGCACTCCAGACGCTCAATGGCGCCAGGATAAACCAGGCAATCACCAGCGCCCGCGCCAGGTATAGCGCGGTGAGCAGGCGGGGTTTCGACATCCGCCCGCCGAGCCAGCCGGCGCAGTAGGTGCCGAACACATTGAACAACCCGACCAGCGCCAACACCGTGGTGCCCACCTGCGCCGGCAGGTGTTGATCGATCAGGTAAGCCGGCAGATGCACCCCGATAAACACCACCTGAAAACCGCAGACGAAAAAGCCCAGTGCCAGCAGCCAGAAACCGGAATGGCCGACGGCCTCGCGCAGCGCCTCCAGCAAGGTCTGCTCATGGCCCAGCAGCGGCAACGGCCGATCACGCAGCATGCCCACCAGCGGCACGATCAGCGCGACCAATGCGCCAAGGGCTAACAGCGCCGCCGACCAGCCCAACCAACCGATCAAACCCAGGGTACCCGGCAACATGGCGAATTGGCCGAAAGAACCCGCCGCACTGGCGATCCCCATGGCCATGCTGCGCTTCTCGGCCGGCACCGCGCGGCCGACTACCCCGAGCAGTACCGAAAAGGAGGTGCCGGACAGGCCAATCCCGATCAGCAGACCGGCACTCAACGACAGCGACCAGGGCGAGTCTGCCAGCCCCATCAATACCAGCCCGGCGGCATACAAAACGCCGCCGACCAGGACCACCCGCGACGCACCGAAGCGGTCGGCCAGCGCACCGGTAAACGGCTGCGCCAAGCCCCAGATCAGATTCTGCAAGGCGATGGCAAAGGCAAACACCTCACGCCCCCAGCCAAATTCTGCGCTCATCGGCGCAAGGAAGAGGCCGAAGCCATGGCGGATGCCCAGCGATAACGCCAGAATCAGCGCCGCGCCGACCAGAATCCACACACTTGCCCGCCAAGTAGTCGTCATCACCCTCTCCAAATGCGGGTATATACCCGCTTAATCGCGCAAAAAATCAAACGATGCTTTCCAAATCATCCAGCAGCAAAATCAGCGCTTCGCGCTTGCCCTCGCCCAGACGCGAGGCCAACTGCGCCTGGGCATCCTTCCAGGCCACCTGCGCCTGAGCGATGCGCTCACGTCCGCCGGGGCTGATCTGCACCAGGCGACTACGTTGATCCTCGCCACCGCCCAGAACAATCAGGCCTTCGGCTTGCAACAGCTTGAGATTGCGCCCCAGCGTGCTGCGATCTAGGCCCATGGCCACGGCCAGTTCGGAAATGCTCGGCTGGTCCAGCCGCTGCAGATGGCTCAGCAAGGAATACTGCGCAACACTCAAGCCGATATCGCGCAGGGCATCGTCATAGAGCCTGCTGACGCTACGTGCCGCGCGACGCAGTTTGGTGCAAAGGCATTGGGTCATTAACATAACTGCGTGTATATACCCGCAATCTACAGCAGGTCAAGCCTCAACAGCTTGACCCGCGACTCGGGTTGTCGATCAGCGGTAAGCCAGTGCCAAGCTCAGCAATACCGCACACTCAACCAGTTCCACCATAGCGCCGGCGGTATCGCCGGTGGTACCGCCAAGCCGGGCGGTCATCCGCCGCCGCAGCCAGGTAAACAGCAGCAAGGCGCACGCCAGCGCCAGTAGCCCCTGCCAGCCCAACAGCAGCATGGCCAAGCCATGTGCGCCGAGCACCCAGGGCAGCGTCTGCCGCGGCAAATGCTCGGCCAGCGCCTGACCCAGGCCGCCGGCGCGCACATAGGGCGTGCAGAGGAACAGCAACGGCAGCAGCGCCCGTGCCAGCCAGGGTGCCAGCAGCAACGCCGGCCCCTGACCCTGTTCGAGCAGCGCCACCAGTGCGGCGAACTTGAGCAACAGCAGCAGCACCAGCGTGACCACCGCAATCGGCCCGCTGCGCGGGTCTTTCATTATGATCAGGGTGCGTTCCCTATCACCCAGGCCGCCGAGCCAGGCATCGGCAGTGTCCGCCAGACCATCCAGATGCAGCCCACCAGTCAAGATCACCCAGGCCGCCAACAACACCGCCGCGTGCAACAGCAATGGAGCGCCGTTGAGCAGCGCGCTCAAGCCCCAGAGCAACGCGCCCAGCAACAACCCCACGGCCGGATACCAGAGCATCGAGCGCCCCAGCTGTTCCGATGTCGGCATGCCGGCCAGGCGGATCGGCAGGCAGGTGAGAAATTGCAGGGCGATCAAGAGTGGCTGAATCGACATGGCTTAGTGCTCGTTCAGCGCGAAAGGAATAGCGACGTCCAGCTGGAACAACGCGCCATGTCCGACCTCCACCTGCAACAACTGCTCACGCGGCAGGCCGCGCGCCTGGGCCAGCAGCAGCCGCATCACGCCGCCATGGGTAACCAGCAGCAGGCGCTGACCGGTGAAGCGGGCCGCCAGACGCTCGACTGCTGCCAGCACGCGCTCGGCGAACTGCAGCACGGGTTCGCCCTCGGGTGGCGTGAAGGCATAGGGATCGGCCCAGAACAACCCGAGTTCCTCGGCCTGCGTGTCCATCAATGCCGCCGCGCTGCGGCCCTCCCAGGCGCCGAAATGCAGCTCACGCAGATCCTTCTCCAGCAGCAGCGTCACGCCCCGCCGCTCCGCCAGTTCCCGGGCGAAGGCCGCACAGCGTTGCAGCGGCGAGCTGACGATCAGATCCCAAGGCCCAGCTTCAGCAACTGCCGCGCGCATCTGCGCCCAGCCGCTGGCGGTCAGCGCGTCGTCCAAGCTGCCACGAAAGCCGCCACCTAGCTCGGTTTCACCGTGGCGCAGCAAATCCAGCCGCAAGGTCATGCCGGGCGATCCGCCACAGCGGCTTCGGCAAAAGTCGCCATGTCGCTGTGCAGACGGCAGGCCAGTTGCACCAGCGGCACCGCCAACGCGGCCCCGCTGCCCTCGCCCAGGCGCAAGCCGAGCTGCAACAACGGCTGCGCCTGCAAGGCTTCCAGCACCGCCTGATGCCCCGGCTCGGCACCGCGATGGGCGAACAGCAACCACTGCCGGCAAGTGGAATTGATGCGCACCGCGAGCAGTGCCGCCACGCTGCAGATAAAACCATCCACCAGCACCGGCAAACCCTGCTGGGCGCAGGCCAGGTAGGCACCGACCAGCGCGGCGATTTCAAAACCGCCAAGGTGCTGCAACAGCGCCAGCGGCTCGCCCAGATGGGCCTGATGCAGCGCCAGCGCGCGCTCGATCACCGCGGTTTTATGCGCGACGCCAGCCGCATCCAGGCCGGTGCCGGGACCGACCATGTGCCACGCCGGGCAGCCCAACAAGGCGCAGGCCAGGGCGCTGGCAGAGCTGGTGTTGCCAATCCCCATCTCGCCGCCGATATACAGCTCGGCACCGACAGCCTGGGCCCGCCCTACGCTGTCACGGCCGGCTTCCAAGGCGATAAGTACTTGTGCCTGGGTCATCGCCGGGCCCTGGGCAAAATTCTGCGTACCGGCGCCAACCTGCAAATGCCGCACGTTCGGCAAGGGTTCCAGCGGCACCGCGGTGCCCAAATCGATAACTTCCAGGGCGGCACCCAATTGCCGCGCCAGCACGCTGATGGCCGCGCCGCCGGTCACGAAGTTGCGCAGCATCTGCCCGGTGACCGCCTGCGGATAGGCCGAAACACCCTCGGCCACCACGCCGTGATCGGCGGCGAAAATCGCGATCCACAGGCTATCGACGCTGGGTCGCTCGCGCCCCTGCATGCCGGCCAGGTCAATCGCTACCTGCTCCAACTGGCCGAGGGAGCCGGCCGGCTTGGTCAATTGCTGCTGGCGCGCCAGAGCCTTGTTGCTGGCGATGGCATCCAGCGGCTGACAGGGTGCAGCCCACCAGGACAGACTCATAACGGCACTCCTTTGAGAATCATGGGTAAACCGGCCACGCTGAAAATCACCCGTTGGCAGCGCTCGGCCAGGGCCTGATGCAGCCAGCCCGCTTCATCGACATAACGGCGGGTCAGTTCGCCCAGCGGCACCACACCGAGGCCGGTCTCATTGCTGACCAGGATGATCCGCCCCGGCAGTTGCTCGATACCGGCCAGCAGCGCCTCACGCTCGGCCGCCAGCCGCGCCGGCTCATCCAGCATCAGCAGATTGGTCAGCCAGAGCGTCAGGCAGTCGACCAGCAGACACTTATCCTCTGCGGCGTTTTCCGCCAGCACGCGGGCCAGTGCCAGCGGCTCCTCGATCAGCCCCCACTCCAGCGGGCGACGTTCGCGGTGCTGCCGGATACGCGCACTCATCTCGCCGTCATGGGCTTGCGAGGTGGCGATATAGGTCACAGGCAAGCCGCTCTCTGCCGCCAGGCGCTCGGCCAAACGACTCTTGCCGGAGCGGGCGCCGCCCAAAATAAGTTCAATCATATGGACACCTTAGCTACAGCCCACAGAGTTCGCGCAACCGCGCACAGTCCAGATGCTGCTCGACCAGATCAGCCAAACGCTCCAGATCGCGTTCGCGCAGGGCGTGGTAGTCGACCGGCTGCACGTCACGCAAACCGGCCCAGCGCAACAACGCACTGCAGGCTGCCGGCGCTTCGAACAGGCCGTGCAGGTAGGTGCCGAGAATCTGCCCATCGACGCTCTGCGCGCCATCGTTGCGGCCATCGGCCAGGCGCACCGCGGCCAGATCCAGCGCCGGCCCGCTGGTGACGCCGGCATGGATTTCGTAACCGCTCACCGGCGCATCCTCCAGGCACAAATGGCCCTGGACATTGCGCAGTTGCTTTTCCGCTGCCAGCACGGTGTCGAACGCCAGCAGGCCGAAACCCGGGCTGGAGCCCGCCGCGCCTTCCAGCCCGAGCGGGTCGTGCAGATTGCGTCCGAGCATCTGCAAGCCGCCGCAAATCCCCAGCAGTTTGCCGCCATAGCGCAGATGCCGTTGCAGCGTCTCTTCCCAGCCGTTGGCACGCAGAAACGCCAGATCGGCTCGCACGCTTTTCGAACCGGGCAGGATGATCAGATCCGCCGCCGGAATCGGCTGGCCCGGCGCGACGAACTGCAAGTCGACCTGCGGGTGCAGGCGCAGCGGGTCGAAGTCGGTGTGGTTGCTGATGCGCGGCAGCACCGGCACCACCACCTTCAGCACCCGCTCGGCCTTGGGCGTCTGGCGGCGGTCGATGGCGTCTTCGGCTTCCAGATGCAGATCGCCGAGGTACGGCAGCACGCCGAGCACCGGCTTGCCGGTTCGCTGCTCGAGCCAGTCGAGGCCCGGTTGCAGCAGGCTCAAGGCGCCGCGAAAACGATTGATGACGAAACCCTGGACCCGCGCCTGCTCGCTTGCGGACAACAACTCCAGGGTGCCGACCAGGTGCGCGAATACGCCACCCCGGTCGATATCGGCAATCAGGATCACCGGGCAATCCACCGCTTCGGCAAAGCCCATATTGGCGATGTCGCCAGCCCGCAGGTTGATCTCCGCCGGCGAGCCGGCGCCCTCCACCATTACCACCTGGTAAGCGTCACTCAGGCGTCGATGAGATTGCAGCACCGCCTGCAGCGCGACCTTTTTGTAGTCGTGATAGGCCGCCGCCGCCATGCTGCTGATGGCGCGGCCGTGGATGATCACTTGCGCGCCGGTGTCACTGTTGGGCTTCAGCAGCACCGGGTTCATATCGGTGTGTGGCGCCAGACCACACGCCTGTGCCTGCACCGCCTGAGCGCGACCGATTTCGCCGCCGTCGGCCGTCACCGCGCTGTTGAGCGCCATATTCTGCGGCTTGAACGGCACCACCACGACGCCCTGGCGTTGCAACCAGCGACACAGCGCGGCGACCAGAGTGCTTTTACCGGCATCCGAGGTCGTGCCCTGGACCATTAAGGTACTCATGAAAACTCCAGCCGATAGGCCTGCAACGCCTGTTCGAGACGGGCCCAGCCCGCTTCATCCGCCGGCAGGCCGAAACGCAGGCTGCTGCTTTGTACTTTTTCTACAAACTGCTGCACGAACAGCCTGACCAGGATGCCGCGCCGGCCGAGGAAGTCCTGCAACGCCTGCGCCTCGGCGCTCGGCAGCCATTGGAACAACGCACAACCACCGGCAGGCGCAAAGCCATAGCGCCCGAGCAACCCGGCCAGACGCTCGCTGGCCTGGGCCGAGCGCCGGCGCTGCAACAGCTGCCCGTCGCCATCGCGCAGGCAGGCTGCACCGAGCACCCGGGTCGGGCCATTGATAGTCCAGGGCCCGAGCTGTTCGGCGAGCGCCTGCAACAGTTCGTTTGGCGCCAGGACGAAACCAAGCCGGGCACCGGCCAGGCCGAAGAACTTGCCGAACGAGCGCAGCACTATCAGTCCATCTCGGCCGCTGCTGGCCGCCAGACTATGTTCCGGCGTGTTGTCCATAAAGGCCTCGTCGACCACCAGCCAGCCACCCCGACGAGCCAGCCGCGCATGCCAATCGAGCAGTTGCGTCCGTTCGATCAGCCGCCCGGTTGGGTTGTTCGGGTTGACCAGCACCAATACATCGAGGCCGTCCAGGAAGAAGTCCACCTCACCCTCGCTCACCTCACGGACGCTATGCCCGCCCTTGCGCCAGGCCTCGGCATGCTCGGCGTAACAGGGTGACAACACGCCAACTTTGCCTGCGCGGCGCAGGCGCGGCAGCATCTGAATCGCGGCTTGCGAGCCGGCCACCGGCAACAGCTGGGCGGCTCCATAATAGGCGCGGGCGGCGGCTTCCAGGCCGTCTTCGGTTTCCGGCAAGCGGGCCCAAGCGCGCAGGGGAATCGCCGGCACCGGCCAGGGCCAGGGTGCGATGCCGGTGGAGAGATCGAGCCAGTCGGCCTCGGCAATCCCGTACTGGCGCGCCGCCAGTTGCAAACGCCCGCCGTGTTCAAGCATAGAGCCGGCCTCCTATCAGCAAGACCAGCAGCCAGAGCAGCACCCCGCGGCGCACCAGGCTGACCGCCCGTTCGATGGTCTGCGCATCGGCCGCCGGTCCTTCGCCCAGGCGCGGGCGCTGGTGCAACTCACCCTGGTAAACCGCCGGCCCGCCGAGGGCCACACCGAGCGCACCGGCACCGGCCGCCATCACCGGGCCGGCGTTGGGGCTGTCCCAGGTTGGCGCCTGGGTGCGCCAGCAACGCAGGGCCAGTCGGGTTTTGCCGAGCACGGCATACGTCAGCGCAACCAGCCGCGCGGGAATGTAATTGAGCAGGTCATCGATCCGTGCGGCGGCCCAGCCGAAACGCTCGAAGCGCGCGTTGCGATAGCCCCACATGGCGTCCAGGGTATTGCTCAGGCGGTACAGCACCACACCTGGCGCGCCAAGCAGAACGAACCAGAACAGCGCGGCGTAGACCGCATCGCTGCCGTTCTCCAGCACCGATTCGGTGGCGGCGCGGGCGACGGCCTCGTGATCCAGCTCGCCGGTCTGCCGGCTGACCAGGTAACCGACGCGTTCGCGCGCCCGGGGCAGATCATCCTCGCGTAGCGCCCGGGCCACCGGCTCGGCATGCTCGGCCAGGCTCTTCAAGCCGATGGCCGCATACAGCGCCAGCACCTCGACCAGCCAACCGACAGTGGGCAGCAAGCTCAACAGATAGGCCACCAGCGTCAGCGGCAACACGGCCAACACCCAGGCCGTGACCCCGTGACTGCGCCAGCCGCGGCCGATCTCCTGGTGCCTCATCCGGTTGTGCGGATCACCTTCTGCCGAAGGGGGCGCGAAGGGTCGGTTAAAGCGTCTTTCCAGTGCATCAGCCAGGCGCCCGAAAGCCACCAGCGGGTGCCAGCGTTTCGGCTCGCCCAGCACGGCATCCAGCGCCACGCCAGCCACAGTCAACAGGGCGATGCTCATGCCCGCTCACCCCGCTGCCGCTCTTCCCACTGATTGTCGAACACCAGTTCGGCCAGCGGCCTCGGTGTGGCCCAGCCTTCCTGCTGCAACATAGGTACGGGATAAAACTCCGGCACCGGGCCCAGGCACAGCACCGCCACCGGTTTCGCCCCGGCCGGTAAATGGAGCAGCGCGGCCAGGGCCTCGGGGTCGAACAAGGACACCCAGCCCAGGCCCAGGCCTTCCGCGCGAGCGGCGAGCCAGAGGTTTTGAATCGCACAGGCGAGCGAAGCCAGGTCCATTTCCGGCAAGGTGCGGCGACCGAACACATGGGCCTCGCGGCCGTCCATCAGGGCCATCACCAGCAACTCGGCGCAGTCGCGTATACCCTCGACCTTGAGCCGCATGAATTCATCCGAGCGCTGCTGCAAGGCCTCGGCCGTGCGCACCCGCTCCTCTTCCACCAGGCCATGAATAGCCTCACGCAAGCCGGCCCGGGTGATGCGGATAAACCGCCAGGGCTGCATCAAACCGACGCTCGGCGCCTGATGCGCCGCCTCCAGCAGACGCGCCAGCAGCTCAGGCGCGACCTGGCCGCCGCTGAAATGGCGCATGTCGCGGCGTTCGGCAATCGCGCGGTACACCGCCGCGCGCTCGGCTTCGCTGAAGGCGTGCTGGCTCATGCAGTTGACTCGCTCATGGCAGGAACAGGGCCGCAGCCGCCTGGGGATTGGACGGCAAATAGAAGTGGATATAGGAAGCGGTCAGCCGGCCGATCCGATAAACCGCCTCGGCCGTTCGCTTATAAGTCGGGCAGACGCCACGGGCCAGCGGCTCCAGGGCACAGTCCAGCTCCGAATAGTGGTAGGTGTGGCCACGCAGGCACCCTTCCGGCAATTCGATTTCCTGCAACGCCAGTGCCTTCAGGCGTTTGTGCATCAGCGCCTGGCCGGGCAGCAGACCGAGCAGCTCGCCACGCTCACCGTCTTTATCGGTCAGCGCCTCGAGCAGGTAGAGCATGCCGCCACACTCGGCGTGGATAGGTTTGCCGGCGGCGTGATGGGCATGAATCGCCGCGCTCATCGGCTGGTTCGCCGCCAGCCGTTGCAGGTGCAGCTCGGGGTAGCCGCCGGGCAGATAGAGGCTGTCTACCTCGGGTATCTCGGCGTCCCGCAGCGGCGAAAACTGAATCAGCTCGGCACCCAACTGGCGCAGCAGATCGAGGTTAGCCTGGTAGATAAAGGCGAACGAGGTGTCCCGCGCGACGCCGATGCGCACGCCGGCCAATAACGGCTCGATGGGCTGGCCCTCGAACAGCTCGGGCGCGGCAAAACTCACCGGCGCCGGCAAGCCGACGTCGGCACTCGCGGCCAGGGCATCGGCGGCGGCATCCAGACGGGCATCCAAGTCGGCCAGCTCTTCGGCCTGCACCAAGCCCAGATGCCGGCTCGGTAGTTCGATCGCGGCACTGCGCGGCAAGGCGCCGTACCAATGAATGTGCTTGGGCAGGCAATCGCGCAGGATCTCGCCATGGCGAATGCTGCCGGTGCGGTTGGCCAGCACCCCGGAGAACGGCAGATCGGCCTGGAAGGTGGCCATGCCGTGGGCCATGGCACCAAAGGTCTGGGCCATGCCGGAACCGTCGATCAGCGCCATCACCGGCACGCCGAAATGCCGCGCCAGATCGGCGGCGGACGGCGTGCCATCGAACAGGCCCATGACCCCTTCGATCAGAATCAAGTCGGCCTCGCCGGCGGCTTCCCAGAGCAGGCGACGGCTTTCCACCGCGCCGACCATCCACAGATCCAGCTGATAGACCGGCGCGCCGCTGGCGCGGGCGAGGATCATCGGATCGAGAAAGTCCGGCCCACACTTGAACACCCGCACCCGTTTACCCTGGCGCGAATGCAGGCGCGCCAAGGCCGCGGTGACGGTGGTCTTGCCCTGGCCGGAAGCCGGTGCGGCGATCAATAGGGCCGGGCATTGGCGGGTAGAACTCATGCGCTCAAACCTCGTCCGTAGGGTGCATTCGCCCGCAGGGCAATGCAGCGCATGGCCTCCGGATGGTGGATTGCCGCGTTGCGGCGAATCCACCCTACTAAAGCCAGGCGCCTCAAAACTCCACCCCTTTCTGCGCCTTCACGCCGGACTTGAATGCATGCTTGAGCATGCCCATTTCGGTCACGGTATCCGCCGCCTCGATCAAGCCGGGCGGCGCACCACGGCCGGTGGCGACCACGTGTTGCAACAGCGGGCGGCCACCGATATCGGCCAGCACGGTTTCCAGCGCCAGATAGCCGTGCTTGAGCGCGATATTCAGCTCATCCAGCACCACCAGGCCGATCTCGGGGTCATTCAACAACTGCTTGGCAACCGCCCAGGCGGCGACGGCCTTGTCGATATCGCGCTGGCGATCCTGGGTGTCCCAGGTGTAGCCCTCGCCCATCACGTGGTAGCTGACTTCCTCGGGGAAACGGCGGAAGAACCGCTCCTCTCCGGTGCTCGCCGCCCCTTTGATGAACTGCACCACGCCGACCTTCATGCCATGCCCCAGCGCGCGGGCGACCATACCGAAGGCCGAGCTGCTTTTGCCTTTGCCATTGCCGGTGTGCACCAGCAACAGACCGTATTCGTCCTGCGCCTGGGCGATCTTCTCGTCGACCAGGGCCTTCTTGCGCTCCATCCGGGCCTTGTGGCGGGCGTCTCTTGCTGCTGACTCGCTCATCGTTTCACCTCAGAACCTTGCTGCATGTTGAAGGCTGCCAAAACACCGCTGGAAGCGCGAAAAAGGGTATAGAGACAGACTAGTCAGGAAAAAATGCCGCCCGGAATACGGCGGACAAAGTCTCGCCACCGCCGAACCAATAACTGGCACCAGAAAGGACTTGCTCATCGAGACAGGATCTCCGCCACTCTCGCCCACAGGACTCAGGACTCAGGCTGGGTAAAGCTTGCGGAGAACAGCAGACGCACGGGCCACAGCGCAGCCCATACGCCAGACAACGCCCTCCGCGATGCCGTGGACTGCGACAGGCCGGTCTCCGGGCTTACGAGCGGAACACCTTCGAGATGAGGCGTTCGCAAAACCGCACCTTCCCGTGCAGGGCACAGTGGCTAAAAGCGGCTTCTTGACTCGTCTACCGTTGCGGGGGCAGCGCCGGAATAGTTTTGCCTGACTGTTCATCAAGTGAACAACCGCAAGAACGCACCGGCTTCCCTGTTTCACCCCGCCGGCACTAAGCCTGGGGGCACCTGAAGCAAGGCAGGCAGGTTAGAGGGTTGGCGGTGGAGCGTCAACGCGGCACTAAGGGTGAATATGGCCAGCTTGCAGCTGAACTCGGCATAGGTGCCGCCAAGCAGCGCACTTTGCCCGGCCGGTGGTGGCGGCCAAAGGCCTTATCCAGTCTTCAAATGCTCTGGCTAGGTGCCGGTGAAGTGTTGAGCTGGCCCGCTGGGTCTTGCACTTTTCCAATGCTCGCCTTGCAACAGCTAACTCAGACATAGCCAAACGAAAAGGCCGGACCCCATGGGTTCCGGCCTTTCGATTTGGTGGACCGAAGGAGGATCGAACTCCCGACCTCCACGTTGCGAACGTGGCGCTCTCCCAGCTGAGCTATCGGCCCTAAGACGGGCTGAATATAGCTCACCGGCTGCAGACTGGCGCTGGCAGGCGGACGCGGTCAAGCCTGTTCGAGTGAGTCGTTGGAAAAAGCTGTTGGGGCGAACTCATGCGCCCAGGCCCTGCACAGCTGTCAGTGTTTGCGGCAGAGGGTCAGGCCGTCGCCGATGGGCAGCAGCGACAAATCCAGGCGCTGGTCATTTTTCAGGCGCCGATTGAGGGCTTGAATGGCGCGAGTGTCGGCGCTGTCGGGCGCCCGCTCCAGCACCCGGCCACTCCACAAAGTGTTGTCGAACAGGATCAAAGCGCCCGGCCGGGCCAGCACCAGGGCATGCTCCAGGTAAACCGGGTAGTTGGCCTTGTCGGCATCGATAAAGATCAGGTCGAAGGTTTCGCTCTGCCCTTCTCGCTCCAACAGGCCAAGGGTCTCCAGCGCCGGCGCCAGACGCAGGTCGATGCGTTCGTGCACTCCCGCCTGCTGCCAGTAGCGACGGGCGATGGCGTTGTAGTCGCCGGGCAGGTCGCAGCAAATCAGTTGGCCATCTTCCGGCATGGCGCTGGCCATACAGAGGGCGCTGTAGCCGGTGAAGGTGCCGATTTCCAGCAGGCGTTTGGCACCGATTAGCTTGACCAGCAGCGCCATGAACTGCCCCTGTTCCGGGGCGATCTGCCAGCGCGCCATGGGCAAGGCTTGAGTTTCCTCGCGCAGGCACTTGAGCAGCGGCGTTTCACGCAGGGAGACCTCGAGCAGGTAGTTATACAGCGCGTCGTCGAGGTTCAGGGTACGGCCGGTCATGCGGCACTCCTATGTAAATGGGCGTGGGTAGATAGGCGCGTGCAGATCAGGGCGTGCGGGCGAGACGGGCCGGATTGAGCACCCGCTTGGCCTCCAGGTAGCTCTTCTGCCAGTAGGCAGTCGCCAGGCTATCCAAGCGCACGGTGCCGCCACTGGAGGGCGCGTGAACGAAACGCCCTTCCCCGACGTAAATACCCGCGTGGCTGACCTGACCGCCGCCATTGGTGGCGAAGAACAGCAGATCGCCGGTCTGCAACGCGTCACGCCGCACGCTCGGCGCACGCATGCCGATCAGCTCGCGGGTGGAGCGCGGCAAGGCGATGCCGGCTGCATCCCGGTAGACGTAGCCGATCAGGCCGCTGCAATCGAAGCCGCTGTCTGGGGTATTGCCGCCGTAACGGTACGGCGTGCCGACCAGCCCCAAGGCGCGCAACAGCACATCATCGGCGGCGCCACTGTGCTCGGTGGTGAAAACGCGTTCTAGAGGGGCGGTGTTGCTCGCGCAGGCAGTCAGCAGCGCGGCGAGTACGAGTAGGGCGAGGCGGGCCGTGGCGGGCATAAGCGAGGCGGCTCTGATTCTTAGTGCGCTCTACTCTGCCGCGAGGTACGAGCGCGCGCAAGCTTTGCGCTTGCGCGCGCTGAACTCAATGGAGATTAAGGGTGCAGCGGATTGTGGCTAACCGAAGCCAACGCCAAGGCGCGCTTGGCCTCGATGAAGGTACGGCTCCAGTACTTGTCATCCAGGCTGTCCACCCGCACACCGCCGCTGCGGCTGCTGGAAGAATGGATGAACTGATCATCGCCGAGGTAGATGCCGGCGTGGCTGACCCGGCCACGGCCGTTGGTGGCGAAGAACACCAGATCGCCAGGCTCCAGCTCGGTACGCTCCACCAGCGGTGCATCGAGGTTGATCATTTCGCGGGTGGAGCGCGGCAGGCTCATACCGGCTTCTTCTTTGAACAGGTAACCGATAAAGCCGCTGCAATCGAAACCGGAAGACACCGAACTACCGCCGAAACGGTAGCGGGTGCCTACCAGCGACAGGCCGTGAGCCAGGATGCTGTCGGCAAAGGTCGGCAATTCGTAGGGTTTGTCTTGGGCGAAGTCCGGCAGCGGCTCGACAGTTTGCTCATCGGCAATCGGCTGGGGAGCTTCGGCGACCTGCGACTTCGGCGAGTAGCCGGCGCAAGCAACCAGGAAGACTGAGAGTGCGAGGGGCACGAGGGGTGCGAAGCGCTTTAGCATGGGCACGGCCGTGTCGAATTTTATGAAGCCGCGACTATGCCTTCCACAACCCTCACTTGCAAATTTAATTAGCCGGAATGTGACCCAGTAACTCCGGCAACACATCTAAGGCCCTACCCCGTAAATGCACATCCACCAGCCGGCTGAGGTCGCTGTGCATCGGGTTGATTTCGGCGGTGAAGCCGCCTGCCTGGCGGGTGCGCACGACCGGCTCGACTATATAGGGGAAGCTCGCCGTGGTCCCCACCGCCAGCACCACGTCGAAGCCTTTGCGCAGCTCGGCATAGAGCGTGTCGATGGCCAGCTCCGGCAGCAGTTCCTCGAACAGCACCACCGGCGGGCGCAGGATGCCACCGCACTGCGCGCATTTTGGCGGCAGCGGACGCTGTAGATGCTCTGCCAATTCAGCGCTCTCGGCGCCACAGGATTGGCAGAACAGCGGCGCCAGTTCGCCATGAATCTCGATCAGCCGCGCCACCGGACTACCCGCCGCGCGGTGGTAGCCGTCGATATTCTGGGTCAGCACCCAGCAGCCGGATTTGCGCCGTTGCAGTTCGGCGATAGCGTAATGGCCGGCATTCGGCTTGGCCCCCAGACAGGCCTTGCCCAGTTCGGCAAGGTATTTCCAGCACAGGGCAGGATCGCGTTGCAGCATCGGCCCGGACAGCGCCGCCTCGATCGGCAGCCCTTCTTCGGTCATGCCGTTATACAAGCCGCCGAGACCGCGATAGGTCGGCAAGCCGGAGTCCGCGGAAAGCCCCGCACCGCTGATGATCAAAATGCGTTCGGCGCGCTGAAGAGCCTGAGCGACTCGCTGAATTGCAGCATCCATCGGGGCCTCCTCCATTTCATCCGGCAAGGGCGAATACCGAGTCTCGCGGTCAGTGATTAACCGTGTGCGCCAACATCACCGAAAGCTGGCACAAGGGCCGGCCGCTTTCAGCGTGCCACTGATTGAACGCGGCTTGCACGGCGGCAAGCTCCTTCAGGCTGGTCGGGGATTTTTCGATGATCTCCTGCGCCTTCAGCGCCGCGACCATATCGTCGGTCGGAATAAAGGTGTCTTTGCCAACCATGCGCAGCAGGCGTGGCGCCGACAGCCCGCCGAGCTGGCTGCCGTGTTTGGCCAGGTACTTCCACAGGCCGACGATATCGGTCACCGGCCAATCGGCGATCAGCGCGCCGAAACTACCCTGCTGCTTCGCCACATCGAGGACAAACTGCGCGTTACGCGGCACGCTTTTCAGCTTGCCCAGGTGACGGATCAGCCGCGCGTCCTGCATCAGCCGCTCCAGGTGCTCGCCGCCCATCAGCACGACTTTCTCGGGAGCGAAGCCGAAGAAAACCTCCTCGAAGGCCGGCCACTTGGCATCCACCAAGCTGTGTTTGAGGCCGGCGCGAAAGACCCGCAGGGCGATCAACGACAGGTAACGGTCATCAGCGATCTGGCGCAACTCGGCCGCCGACTTGGGGGTCGGCAGCCTGGCTTCCAACGCCGCCTTGGAGCCAAAGCGGTTGAGGCAAAACTCATTGAGCCATTTGTAGTCGCGCATGGGCTGTCCTGGCAGGGTTAATGCCGAGAATCACAGGTTCATCACATCGACAAAGCGCGGCGTGGCGTTTTCATCGATGCGCAAATTGGTGAAGTCGAACAGGTTACGGTCGGCCAGCTGCGAGGGCATCACATTCTGCAGGGCGCGGAACATGATCTCGGTGCGGCCGGGCGTCTTGCGCTCCCACTCCTGCAGCATTTCCTTGACCACCTTGCGCTGCAGGTTCTCCTGCGAGCCGCAGAGGTTGCAGGGGATGATCGGGAATTCTTTGAGCTCGGAGTAGGCCTCGATGTCCTTCTCACTGCAGTAGGCCAACGGCCGAATCACCACGTTGCGCCCGTCGTCGGCACGCAGTTTCGGCGGCATGGCCTTGAGCGTGCCGCCGTAGAACATGTTGAGGAAGAAGGTCTCGAGAATGTCGTCGCGGTGGTGGCCGAGCGCCATTTTGGTCGCACCGATTTCATCGGCAAAGGTATAGAGGGTGCCACGGCGCAGACGGGAACAGAGCGAGCAGGTGGTTTTGCCTTCCGGAATTTTTTCCATCACCACCGAATAGGTGTCTTTTTCGACTATGTGATAGTCGACGCCGATGGCCTTGAGGTACTCGGGCAACACGTGCTCGGGGAAGCCCGGCTGCTTCTGATCCATATTGACCGCGACGATCTCGAACTTGATCGGCGCGACCTTCTGCAGATGCAGCAAGACGTCGAGCATGGTGTAGCTGTCCTTGCCGCCGGACAGGCAGACCATGACCTTGTCGCCATCTTCGATCATGTTGAAGTCGGTAACGGCCTCGCCAGCCAGGCGGCGCAAGCGTTTCTGCAGTTTGCTTTGATTAACCGAAAGAGTGCCCATGGTGCGCTGGAGTCCGGGGATTTACGAAAAGGGGGTGGCGAACCAGGCCGTGTGAAAACGTAGCGAGCGAAGGGTAGACAAGGCAAAAACAGGCGAAAAAGCGCAATTTACGCGTTGTAAATGAGCATTTTGAGCCTGCTTTTAACGCCGTATAACCGAGCGCAGTAGTTTTCACACAGCCTGGAACACCGGTTATTTTACGCAGAAAGCGCCAATAGCCCTACCCCACTCGTCTTCAGGGCTGCGTCTTCAGGGTTGATTGAGATTCCAGTCATAGCGATAGCGGGGTTTGCCGGTAAAGGCTTGCAACTGCTGCGCCAGGGCCGGGTTGGCGTAATGGATGAGGTGCGCGCGCAACCCCTCCTCGCCACCGAAGTCCTGCGGATACCAGTCATAAATCCTCGACAGCACCCATTTGCCGTCCTCAAAAGCCACCCCCCGCGGGTGGTTGATATAGGCCCGCGCACCCGCCTCCAGCAGGCGCTCGCTGTTCTGCGCGCTATAGGTCTCGGCCGCCAGATTGGGACAGCCGAGGCTGGCGCAATTGAGTGCGTAGTGCAGACGCGGGTCGCGCCAGAGCGGACGAAGAATGCGATGTTCGATGTCGTTGAGACTGAGCTTATAGCCGGCGACCTCGGTGACGGCCTTATCCCAGGGGCCGAACTGATACCAGGCGCCGAGACTGGTAATCGAATCCACCGGATAATTCTTGAGCACCTGCTGCACGATCAGCGCGTTGTACAGATTGAGCCAATAAGCCAACTGCTCGGCACGGGTAAATTGCCGCGGATCGAGGGCGCTCAGTTGCTCGACGTACACATCCAGCAGGCGGCGATGGCGGCGATCCACATGGGCGTAGTCGAAACGTGCAATGCCACTCGGATGCTGGCTGTTCAGGTAGCGCGTCAGCAGTTCCTGCCAGGCGCTGTGGTCGATATGCGCGGCGCGGCTTTCGTTGCTGACATCCCACACCGCCCAGCGCTCGGCCGCCGGTGCAGCGCTCACAGAACCCGCGAGCAGGATCAGGAAAATAGCGGTCAGCTGGCGCAACAGGCGCATAAACATCCTCCGGCTTATGCAGGTGGGACAAGGCGGCACTCCAGTGAGTTCCGCCCACAAACCCGCGCGGCCGCTGTGCTAGGCTCGGTCGATGAACTCCGAACTGAATCCCGCCCTCGACCTTGCCGAACAGTTGCTCGAACTGCTGCGCGAGGCACCCGACGGCTGCAGCGAATATTGGCTGATCCAACGGCTCAAGGCGCGCCACTCGACACATATCCCGCACCTGGCCTTGACCGACAAACTGGTGCTGTTTCGCACCCACTTTCTGCTGTTCAACGCGCTCTACCAACTGCGCGAACGACTCTGGAGTGAGCGAACCGCACACCTGGTGATCAACCCACTGTGCGTGCAATTACTACCCTATCAGGCGGGTGACCTGGCACTCAGCGAACAGGATCCGCTGCGTGACTACTATCTGGATCTGCAACACCTGCGAGAAACCAGTGAAGACGACGTGGAGAAGTTGCTGACCAGCTTCTGGAAGCGCATGCAGGGTGGGGACGAAAAACGCGCAGCCTTGGAGTTGTTCGAGCTGGAAGAATCGAACGAGCCGCTCAACCTCGGCATTATCAAGCGCCGCTACCGACAACTGGTGAGCCAGCATCACCCGGATCGCGGCGGCAGCACGACGCGCCTGCAGTCGATCAACCTGGCGTTGGAAATACTAGAGCGCTATTACAGCTGACATTTAGAGACGAATTTGCTCTAAATCCACGTCCTCCGCGGCCTCCAGGCCCGACCTATACTGCGACATACGGTCGCATAGGTTCGGCCCTGCACCCGGTGGCGCTACTCACGCGCGCCGGGCGCTACGCTGGGGGGCGGCCGCTATAACAAGAGGAGGTGTTTGGCATGATCCATCACGTTTGGGGGCTCTTCACGCATCCCGATCAAGAGTGGCAAGAGATTCGTGGCGAGGAGGAAAGCATCAGCCACATGTATCTCACCCACGTCCTGATTCTCGCGGCTATTCCGGCTATTTCGGCTTATATCGGTACCACCCAGGTGGGCTGGACAGTCGGCGGCGGCGCACCCGTCATGCTGACCGAAGGCAGTGCGTTGTGGATGACGCTCATGACCTACGTGGCCATGCTCGCCGGCGTCGCGGTCATGGGGGCTTTTATCAACTGGATGGCCCGTACTTACGACGCCAGCCCGAGCATGGCGCAATGTGTCGTGTTCGCCGCATACACCGCCACGCCACTGTTTATCGGCGGGCTTGCGGGGCTCTATCCGAACCTCTGGCTGGCGATGTTCGTCGGCACGGCGGCGGTCTGTTACACGGCCTATCTGCTCTACGTGGGCATCCCGGCCTTTATGAACATCCCCAAGGACGAAGGCTTCATGTTCTCCAGCTCGGTGCTGGCGGTCGGCCTGGTGGTGCTGGTGGCGATGATTGCGATGTCGGTGATTTTTTGGGGGCTCGGCGTCGGACCTGTCTACACCAGTTGAGAATCTTCCATTAAGCAACCCCGAAACCGCCGTTTGGCGGTTTCGTCGTTTTAGGGCTGCTGGTCGCGACGCGCTTGGGCATAATTCCGCCTGCATTTGGAGGACTCGATGCCCGAACAGCTCAATGCTCGTGTCGAGGCTTGCTACCAGCAGGCCGAAGCTTTTTTCAACCGCCGCTTTACCCGCCCCGTGGTCAGCCTCAAGTTACGTGGGCAAAAAGCCGGGGTGGCGCACCTGGACGAAAACCTGCTGCGCTTCAACCCGCAGCTGTACCGCGAAAACAGCGAAGACTTCCTCAAGCAAACCGTGGCCCACGAAGTCGCGCATATGATCGCTCGCGAGATGTTCGGCTCACGCATCCAGCCCCATGGCGAGGAGTGGCAATTGATCATGCGCGGGGTCTACGAACTGCCGCCCAATCGCTGCCACACCTACGCCATCAAACGCCGCACCGCGACTCGCTACCTCTACAACTGCCAGTGCCCGGATCACGACTTCCCCTTCTCCGCGCAACGGCATGCACTGGTCAGCAAGGGCCGCCGCTATTTCTGCCGGCGTTGCCGGGCGACCCTGGTATTTAGCGGGCAGCAGCGCCAGGAATAAGCGTTCGCCTGGTGTATCTGGCGTACTGCCTTCGGCGAGTAGCGCCCTACCCGATCACCTTCGCCGCCTTCAGCTCGGCGATCCGCTCGGCGGTATAACCCAGGCCACGCAGCACTTCTTCGGTATGCGCGCCTAGCGGCGAGCCGATATGCCGTGGTGCCGGCAGGCCGCCCGAGAACTTGATCGGACAGGCGATCTGCCTTTGCGGCGGATTACCGCCACGCGGCACTTCGGTGACCAGGTCGCGGGCTTTCAACTGCGGGTGTTCGAGCGCTTCGGCCAGGCTCAGCATCGGTTCGACGCAGGCATCCAGAGCCGCGAAACGCTCGCTCCACTCGGCAAAGTCACGCTTCTCGAATTCAAGCTGGATCTCACGCTTGAGCGCGCGCTGCTCTTCGGGCTTCGACGACAAACCAAGCGCCGCCAGTTCCGGGCGGCCAAGGCCTGCGCAGAACTGCTGCATGAACTGCGGCTCCAGGCTGCCGACCGAGAACCAGCGAGCATCGCGGGTGCGGTAGTAGTCGTAGAAGCTGCCGCCGTTCAGTGCCTGGTTCTCCATCTTCGGCTCCTCGCCGCAGGCCAGGTAGCCGGCGCCGGCCATCGCATGCAGACTGAAGACGCAGTCGGTCATGCTGACATCGACATACTGACCCTCACCGGTCTGCTGGCGCTGGATGACCGCCGCCAGCAGGCCCATCACGCCGTGGAAGGAACCACCGGCAATGTCCGCCGCCTGAACACCCAAGGGCAACGGCCCGGTTTCGCGGCGCCCAGTCTGATCGGCGATGCCGGACAAGGCCAGGTAGTTGATGTCATGCCCGGCGCGATCCTTGTAGGGGCCGGTCTGGCCGTAGCCGGTGATCGACACATAGATCAGCTTCGGATTGATGGCTTTCAGCGCCGCATAACCCACCCCGAGCTTATCCATCACCCCCGGACGGAACTGTTCGAGAACGATGTCGTAGTCGCCCAGCAACTGCTTGACCACCTCGACCGCTTCCGGCCGTTTCAGATCGAGGGCAATGCTGCGTTTGTTGCGGTTGAGGTAGGCATGGCTGGCCGAGATTCCGCCATCATGGGGCGGCAGTACGCGGAGCAAATCCATCCGCGTCGGCGACTCGACGCGCAGCACCTCGGCGCCCATGTCGGCCAGCAGCAACGAGGCGAATGGCCCCGGCAGCAGGGTGGAGAAATCGAGAATCTTCAGTGAGGACAACGGGCCTTTCATGGCGGCTCCTGAGCAAAATAGCGGGGTCTCCTCCGGCACCTCTTGGTGCCAGTTCTGGCTTTGCTGGGTTTCGCCAAAATCGGCCCTACCCAGCCTACGGTTGCTCCCCATGTAATGGCCGGTCACCCGACAACCCGGCATTCCCGCGCAGGCGGGAATCCAATAAACAGCAGAGCGGATGCTGGGTTATGGCCTTCGGCCTAACCCAGCCTACAGCTTAAACACCCGGCGGGCGTTGCCGTGGAGGAACTTGCCCTCCGCCTCCGCAGACAGCCCCAGGTCCTTGATTTGCGCCATGCAGCGCGCGTGGGAAAGCTGCGGGAAGTTAGTGCCGAACAGCACCTTGTCCTGCCCGTAGCTCTGCATAAATTGCAGCAGCTGTGGCGGGTAATAGCGCGGCAAATAGGCCGAGGTGTCGATATAGAGGTTGTCGTGCTTCCAGGCCAGGCCGATCATCTCGTCGGTCCAGGGATGGCCGATATGCCCGGCGACGATGCGCAACTCGGGGAAGTCCAGCGCCACCTCGTCCAGATAGGGCACCGGTCGCCCGGTCTCGGACGGCATCAGCGGGCCGGTATGGCCGACCTGGGTGCAGAACGGGATGTCCAGCTCGATGCACTTCACATACAGCGGATAGTAGAGCCGGTGATTCGGCGCCAGCTTCCACAGCCAGGGCACGATGCGCAGGGCCTTGCAGCCCAGCTCGGTGACTGCCCGCTCCAGCTCGCGCACCGCCGCCACGGGCTTGCTCAGATCGACCGTGGCAACGCCGACGAAGCGCTCCGGGAAGGCGCGCGTGTACTCGGCGACCTCGTCGTTCGTGCAGACCCAGCGCTCCGGTCGGCACCAGGCGGCGAGCAGCAGTTTGTCGACGCCGGCCTTGTCCATCTCGGCGACGGTTTGCTCCGGGCTCAGGCTGTGATCGAGCAAATGCGCGGAACCGGACTTCTCGAACAGCCGGGCGACTTCCGGCATCAGTTCGCGGGTTCGGCCCGTGGCCGGCTGGGCCCAGGCGTCGATGGCGCCGCTGGTGATGGTCATGGTTATCTCCTGCGTCGGGTGGGCCTTGGCCCACCGTGCAAATCCCGCTGGTGGGCCAAGGCCCACCCTACGTCAGTCCGGATGCGCTCAGAGCTTCATCCCGCGGCTGATGATCTCTTTCATGATTTCCGAGGTGCCGGCGAAGATCCGCTGAATCCGCGCATTCGCGTACATCTTGCAGATCGGATATTCCCACATGTAGCCCCAGCCACCGTGCAGTTGTACGCCTTCGTCGACGACTCTGCCGAGCAGTTCGGTGGTGAACAGCTTGGCCTCGGCGGCGACTTCCGGAGTGAGCTTCTTCTGGTTGTGGTCCATTACGCAGCGGTCGACGAAGACTTGCGCCACATCGACCTGAGTGCGCATTTCCGCCAGCTTGAAACGGGTGTTCTGGAAGTGCGAAAGCGGCCGATCGAAGGCTTTGCGCTCCTTCACATAGTCGATGGTCACTTGCAGCGCCGCTTCAGCGCCGCCGACCGCGCCACAGGCGTTGGTCAGGCGCTCCTGGGCGAGCATGTTCATCAGGTAGAAGAAACCGGCCTTGGCATCACCGAGCAGGTTGGCCTTCGGCACCTTGACGCTGTTGAAGAACAGTTCGGCGGTGTCCTGGCTCTGCATGCCGAGCTTCTTCAGGTTGCGCCCGCGCTCGAAGCCTTCCATCCCGCGCTCGACCAGAAACAGGCCCATGGCGTGCTTGTTCGCCGGGTCGGTCTTGGCCGCGACTATCACCACGTCGGCCAACAGGCCGTTGGAGATAAACACCTTGGAGCCGTTCAGCTCGTAGTGATCGCCCTTGTCGACTGCCGTGGTCCGCATCCCGGCCAGGTCGGAACCGGCGCCCGGCTCGGTCATCGCCACCGCGAGGATGGATTCGCCGCGGATGATCGCCGGCAGGAAACGGGCTTTTTGCTCGGCATTGCCGTACTCGGCGATATAGGGACCGCAGAGCGCCGAGTGCAGCGGCAACATGAAGCCGGCCTCGTTAACATTGGCCAGCTCCTCGGCCATGATCTGCTCGTAACGGAAATCCTTCAGCCCGCTGCCGCCGTATTCCTCATCGGCCCAGGGCAGCAAAAAACCCATCGCGCCGGCCTTCAGCCAAACCTCGCGACTCACCACCCCGGCCTCTTCCCAGGCCTCCTGGTGCGGCACCACTTCCTTCTGCAGAAAGGCGCGGAAGGACTCGCGGAACATGGCGTGCTCGGTGTCGAAATGAAGGCGCTGCATGACGGAACTCTCTGCTGAAGTCGTCCCGCAGGGTAGGCGCCACCGCCACAACCGCTCAATGACCCAAGCGCTCAGGCTCGATTGACCCATTCGCTCAGCCGCCGGCGCTCTTGTAGCCTGGGCACATCTCGCGCACAAAAAAAAGGCCCGTCACGAGACGGGCCCAAAGCCCGCTCCCGGGTAGGAGCGGGCGTAGCTGTCAGTTTTAAGCCAAGTCGCGGGCCGCCACTACCGGCTGCGAACCGCCGCTGGCCAGCTCGCTTTGCAGGGTGTCTTCGTCCAGCTGCTTGCACCACTTGGCGACCACCACGGTGGCCACACCGTTGCCGATCAGGTTGGTCAGCGCACGGGCCTCGGACATGAAGCGGTCGATGCCGAGGATCAGCGCCAGACCGGCCACCGGCAGAGTGCCGACGGCGGAGAGGGTCGCGGCCAGCACGATAAAGCCGCTACCGGTGATGCCGGCGGCACCCTTGGAGGCGATCAGCAGCACCGCCAGCAGGGTCAACTGATCGACCAGGCCCATCGGCGTGTCGGTGGCCTGGGCGATAAAGACCGCGGCCATGGTCAGGTAGATCGAGGTGCCGTCGAGGTTGAAGGAGTAGCCGGTGGGGATCACCAGGCCGACCACCGATTTGTCGCAGCCGAGCTTCTCCAGCTTGGTCAGCATACGCGGCAGGGCGGACTCGGACGACGAGGTACCGAGCACGATCAGCAGTTCCTCGCGGATGTACTTGATAAAGCGCAGGACGCTGAAGCCGTGAGCGCGGGCGATGCCACCGAGCACCACCAAGATGAAGAACACGCAGGTGATGTAGAAGCAGGCCATCAGCTGGCCGAGCTGCACCAGCGAGCCGACGCCGTATTTGCCGATGGTGAAGGCCATGGCGCCGAAGGCACCGATGGGCGCGACCTTCATGATTATGTTGATGATGTTGAACATCACCTGGGAGATGCGCTCGATAAACTCCAACACCGGCCTGCCGTAGTCACCCATGCGGTGCAGGGCGTAGCCGAACATCACGGAGAAGAACAGCACCTGGAGGATCTCGCCGGCGGCGAAGGCGCCGACCACGGTGCTCGGAATCACGTTGAGCAGGAAGGCGATGGTGCTCTGCTGTGCGCCGACTTCAACAAAGGAGGCGATGCCGCTGGCGTTCAGGGTGCTGACGTCGACGTGCATGCCGGCACCCGGCTGCACCAGGTTGACCACGACCAGGCCGATCACCAGGGCGATGGTGCTCACGACCTCGAAGTACAACAGCGCCAGGCCGCCGGTCTTGCCCACGGCCTTCATGCTCTGCATGCCGGCGATGCCGCTGACCACGGTACAGAAGATGATGGGGGCTATGGCCATCTTGATCAGCTTGACGAAGCCGTCGCCGAGCGGCTTCATCGCCGCGCCGGTCTCCGGATAGAAATGCCCGAGAACGATACCGATGGCGATGGCCACCAGCACCTGAACATAGAGGCTCTTGTACAGCGGTTTGCGGGTCATGGCAGGTTCCTCGTGGGCAGCGGTGCCGCATCATTCCTCGATGCGCGCGCTGCCAAAGCGCTAACCCTCCTGCACTGGAGGGATTTGTTGTTTGCCTGCCGACTACACAGGTCTACAGCGCCTATCGCAAAGGCCATGCCAGCCTTATAAATTCAGATAAAACCCTTTAAATACATACACTTGACTTAAATAATCGCTCTCGAAAGCAGATCAACTTGGCGGATTCCCGCCCATTGCCTGGCGGATATCCCCCCGCCTTTCGCGCACCGATGGCCTCCACGCGCCTCAGCCGCATGGGCGCTTGTCCCCACCGCACGGCATGCTTACCATCGGCCAGCCTTTTTCCATGAGCCTGTCCCATGCGCGAGCGCACCATTGCCAGCCATTTCGTCCGTGCCGCCCTGCGGGGCGCCGAACGCCATGGTCGGGATTGTTCGTCTATCTTGCGGCAGCTGAACATCCAGCCGGCCCTGCTGGAGGAGCCGCGCGCGCGCATCGCTCCAGAACAGTTCGCCCGTTTGCTGCAGCTGCTTTGGGAGACGCTGGACGACGAGTACATGGGCTTTGGCAGCGCGCCAAGCAAGCGCGGCACCTTCGCCATGATGTGCCACGCGCTCATCCATTGCCGCACGCTGGACAAGGCCCTGAGCCGCGGCACCCTGTTCTACAGCCTGTTTCAGGGCGCACCGCGTATCAGTCTGAGCCGCGACGGCGAATGGGCACGGCTGACAGTGGACGACTCGACCCTGTGGGACCCGGATCACTTCCTGGTGGAGAGCCTGTTGGTGATCTGGCACCGCCTCGCCAGCTGGCTGATCGGCCAGCGTATCCGCCTGGAGGAGGCCAGCTTCGCCTACCCCGAACCCGAGCACAGTGCCGAGTACGACCTGCTCTTCCCCAACCCCCGGCGCTTCGCCGCTGACAGCACCAGCCTGCTGTTTCAGGCTCGCTACCTGAGCATGCCGCTGCTCCAGGACGAGCGCACCCTCAAACACTTTCTCGAACACTCGCCCGCCGATCTGCTCGCCCGCCCGGACGGCGGCGACAGCCTGATCAGCCAGATCCGCCGCCTGCTCGGGCGTGACTGCAGCAGTTGGCCGGATCTGGAGGCAGTCGCCAAACAGCTGCACCTGAGCCCGCAAACCCTGCGTCGGCATCTGCGCGAGGAAGGTTCGAGCTTTCAGGAACTGAAGGATCACCTGCGCCGCGACCTGGCGATCTACCACCTGGGGCGCGACAATCTGCCAATTCAGGAGATTGCCGAACAGCTCGGCTTCTCCGAGCCCTCGGCCTTTCACCGGGCGTTCAAGAAGTGGACCGGGCTGACACCTGGCGCCTACCGCGCGCAGGAGAACTGAGGCACTGTTGCGCAGAGGCGAACTCATTGTGGAAAAGCGCCTACATAAAGCCGCTCAGCTCAGCTCAGCTCAGCTGAAAGCGAATGCGAAAGGCCGCGCCACCGAGCCCCGAATCGTCCAGGCTCAACTCGCCGTCATAGCTCTCGATGATGTCCTTGACCACCGCCAAGCCAATGCCCTGCCCCGGATTCTGCGTATCCAGCCGCTCACCCCGCTGGAGGATGCGCGCGTGCTGGTCGGCCGGCACGCCGGGGCCATCGTCTTCCACCCAGAGTTCGCAATAACCCTCGGCCCGAAATGCGCGGATGCGCACCCGGGTCAGGCACAGGCGGTAGGCATTTTCCAGCAGATTGCCGAGCAGTTCGAACAACGCGCCCTGCTCCACCGGCACCGCCAGCTGCGGATCGATCTGCCGCTCCAACTGCACGCGCTTGTCGCGGTAGACCTTGCCCAACGCGTCACACAGCGGCTCAAGCACCGGCGCCAAGCGCACCGAGTGGCGCACCAGCCCACTGCGGCGCAGGGTGGCGCGTTGCAGTTGGTAGTCGATCTGCTGGCTCATGCACTCGATCTGGCTTTGCAGCACCTGCACCTGATCACGGTTCTGCGCACGCGTGGCCATCACCTCGCCAATACCTTGCAGCACCGCCAGCGGCGTCTTCAGGCTATGCGCCAGATCGCCGAGGGAGTCGCGGTAACGCTCGCGCTGACGCCGCTCGCCGGCGAGCAGGCGGTTGAGCGAATCGGTCAGGCGCAATAGCTCGCGCGGGTGTTGCCCACTCAAACTATCGCGCGCCCCACTCTCGACCTGATCCAGCTCCGCACTCAGCCCGCGCAACGAGCGAAAGCCCCAGGTCAAGCCGCCCCAGAGCAGACCCAAGAGCAGCAACAGAGCGCCGCCCAACCACAGATAGAGCTGCCGGCGAAAGCCTCCGAGCATGCTCTGAAACTCGCTACTGGGTTGCATGGTGACGAAGCTGAAGCCCGCCTCTTCACGCCCCTGCAAGCGCAGTTCGACGTCATAGACGAAATACTCATCGCCTTCGGCATCATGGGTGCGGAGGAACTCGGCAACATCACCGTCAAAACGCGGGCGATAGTCGATGGACTCATCGAGCGCCGAGCGCGAGCTCCAGACCAAGCGGCCTGCACGGTCGTAGATATAGCCCAGCAGCTTGGCGTCCGGCAGGTTGAATTCCTCGTCCGGCAGACGCTCGGGCATCTGTAGCCGACCCTGCTCGAAGCGTGCGGCACCGATCAGGGTGCCCGCGTCCGAAGCCAGGCGCTTCTCGACGAAGCCCTCGAGGGTGAAGCTAAACGCGCCCTGCAACGCCGGCAGCAGCGCCAGCATAAACAGCACCGCCAGGGCTCCGGCGCCGAGCATCAAGCGCAGCCGTAGGGAACCCCTCACCGGCAGCGCTCGGTAAACAGGTAACCCAGCCCGCGCACCGTCTCGATCGGCTTGAAGCCGCACTCGGCCTCCAACTTACGGCGCAGACGGCCGACCAGCACTTCGATGACGTTCGGGTCACGCTCCTCATCGTTCGGGTAGAGCTGCTCCATCAGCCGCTCCTTGGCCACCACCTGCTGATGATGGCGCATCAGGTACTCGAGGATGCGGTATTCGTAGGCGGTCAGCGGCAACGCCTGCGCATTGACCAGCGCCTGTTTACGGTTGAGGTCGAGCAGCAACGGCCCGGCCTCGATAGTCGACTGGGTGAAGCCCGAGGAGCGCCGCAGCAGTGCATTCAGGCGCGCCTCCAGCTCCTCGAACTGAAAGGGCTTAACCACGTAATCGTCGGCCCCGGCAGCCAGGCCTTCGACCTTGTCCTGCCAGTTGCCGCGCGCGGTGAGGATCAGGATCGGAAAGCTCTTGTCCTGGCTGCGCAACTGGCGAATCAGCTCCAGGCCACTCATGCCCGGCAGGCCGAGGTCGATCACGGCCAGATCGTGGTGATACTCCTGGGCCCGATACAGCGCCTCCTCGGCGTCCGGCACCGCGTCCACCACATGGCCACTCTCACCGAGACGGCTAAACAGGTGATGACGCAACAGCGCCTCGTCTTCCACCACCAGCAATTTCATCGGGCGGTTCTCTCCAGTGAGTCAGCCGGGCACTGGGCCCGGCCTCGGTGGTAGCGCATGCTCAGAACTTGTAGTTGGCACCCAGGTAGAGCTGCGAGCTGCTGTGCAGATCCAGGGAGCCCAACTTGCTGCCGCCATGCTCGGCCATCTCGGTGCTGGCATTGGTGCGCAGGTAGCGGTAGCCCGCCTCGAGGGAGGCACTCTTGTTCAGCTCCTGAAGGATACCGGCCTGCAACCCGGCAGCGTAGCCAATATCGCTGTCGCGCTTGAAGCCTCCACTTTCCTGGTCCAGCTTGACCAGGCCCAGGGTGGCGCCGCCGAACAGTTGGGTGTTGTTGTCACCCAGCGACAGGAAGGCATCGTAGCTGCCGAGCAGGTTCTGCTGGCGCAGCTTGGTGCCACGGTCGGTGTCGGAGACATTCTCATAGGTGAGGTAATAGCGGCCCTGCTCGATCTGCTGACCGGCGCGCACGCCCCAGGTGTCACTGCCGTGGATGACCTTGTCCAGCTTCGGGTTGTTCAGGTTGCTGTTAAGGGCACTGGACTTCTGGATGTTGTCGCTGGCCTGGCCCCAGGTGAGACCGACGAAGTTGTCGGCAGCCTGGGCGGTGACGGTGGCCAGAGTCAGGGTGGTGGCAAGCGCGAGACGGTTCATTGTGCGGTTCATGGCTGGTTCCTCAGTAGCTGTTGGGTAGTTGCTGAACACCTAAGCTAGGTTGCCTAGCCCCTACTGAACGCTTGCTGAACCCTCTCTGAACCGCAGCTGAACGAGAACCAGACCGCCCCATAGTCGTCGTGCCATCCTGCGCGCCATTCACTGTATGGCGGTTTAACGCTGTGGAGCTTGCTCACCCTTGACTGAGCTTTAGCCACTGCGCCTCGATGCGTGTTGCGGGTAAAATCAACCGCCCGCCATCCGCCACTGCCCGAGTCTTGCCATGCCCGTTCAGCCCCCTTCCCGCGCCAGCGCTCGCCCGAGCACCCTGCACTTGCCGGCGGGCACCTGGTCGACGGTGCTGGATTGCCTGTGCGCGCACTTCCCGGCGATCGGCCGCGAGACCTGGCTGGAGCGGATGGCGCGGGGCCGCGTGCTGGACATGCAGGGCCTGGCCATCGGCCCAGAGCAGCGCTACCGGCAAGGGTTGCGCATCCACTACTTTCGCGAGGTTGCGGATGAGGTGCCGATCCCCTTCAGCGAAACCGTGCTGTATGCCGACGAACACCTGATAGTCGCGGACAAACCGCACTTCCTGCCGGTCACACCGGCCGGCCAATATGTCGAAGAGACCCTGCTGGCACGGCTCAGCCGGCGATTCGACAACCTCGACCTGGTGCCGCTGCACCGCATCGACCGGCTGACGGCAGGGCTGGTGCTGTTCTCGGCCAACCCACGAACACGCTCGCACTACCAGGGCTTGTTCCGCCAGCGGCAGATCGGCAAGCGCTATGAAGCCATCGCCCCGGCACTGCCCGCAATCGACTTCCCGCAACAGCGCAACACTCGCCTGGTGGCCAGCGAGCCGTTCTTTCTGATGCAGGAGGCGGCGGGCATGCCGAACAGCGAAACCCGGATCGAAGTCTGCGAGCGCAACGGCGAGCTTTGGCGCTACGCCCTGTACCCGATCACCGGGAAAAAGCACCAGTTGCGCCTGCACATGGCCGCACTCGGCGCAGGCATCTGCAACGACCCCTTCTATCCACAGCTGATCAAAGAGGCTGTCGATGATTACGCGCAACCGTTGAAGCTGCTGGCCCAGAGCCTGAGGTTCACCGACCCGCTGAGCGGTGTCGAACGCCACTTCGAGAGCCAGCTCAGCCTGGATTGGTAAGCGCAGATTCTGCAGCGGACGGCGGCCTGGGCTTTAACCCTTGCGTAATGGCGTCAGCAGCGCGGACAAGCCGTTATGGTCGATCTCCTGCATCAGCGCCAACAGCCGACCGATCTCGCCATTGGGAAAGCCTTCGCGGGCAAACCAGTTGAGATAATGCCCAGGCAAATCGGCAATCAGGCGCCCCTTGTATTTGCCGTAGGGCATGGCGCGGGTGACCAGGAGCAGGAGGTCTTCGGGGTTCATGAGTATCCTTGCCTTCGACGCGATTTAAGCCGGGCGAAGTTCGCCATTGAGCATTTGCCATTAAACAAAAGGTGACAGCGCGCATTGTGCCAAATGCTGGAACACCGGGGCAGCTTGCGCCCGCGTTTCTCTAGCCATTTTTCTGCGCCTGCTCGCTTGACCCCCGCCTGAGTAGCAAGAGCACCAACGCCGCCAAGGCAAACGCCGCGCCAGCATGGAAAGTCGCCGAGGCTCCGTAATTCTGCCAAAGCCAGCCGGCAGTAGCGCTGGCCAACAACAGGGCTATGCCACTCAGCAGATTGAATATTCCAAAAGCCGTACCCTTGAGCTCAGCGGGGCTCGTGTCGGCAACCAGAGCCGCCAATATCCCCTGGCTAAACCCCATATGCAGCCCCCACAGGGTGACACCGAGCAGAACCATGGCAACCGATTCGGCGTAAGCCAACACCAGATCGGCAAGCAGCAGAAACAGCAAGCCGGCACTCAGTAAGGTTGATCGGCTGATGCGATCCGACCACTTTCCCACCGGGTAGGCCGACAGCGTGTAGACGACGGCCATCACGACCATGACCATCGGCACCCAAGTGACGGCAAGCCCCAACTGCTGAGCACGCAACAGCAGAAAGGCTTCGCTGAAGCGCGCCAGGGTGAAGATCGCACCGACCGCCACGACCCACCAGTAGGCGCTGGGAAAGAGACTCAGCGAGTTCAGGCGGATCGGCGAGCGAAAGTGCCGATGAGGCGTTGCCGGCTTCGCTTCGCTGACACCGATGCAGAGCAGACCGACAGCCAGTAATGCCGGCATGACCGCGAACCACAGCACCAGCGGAATGTCGTCGTTAAACAACAACATCAGCACGATGGCCAGCGCCGGGCCGAGCAAGGCGCCCACCGTATCCATGGACTGACGTAAGCCGAAACAGGCCCCACGGATCGCTGCCGGGGCCACATCGGCGACTAGCGCATCGCGCGGGGCAGCGCGGATGCCTTTGCCGATCCGGTCCAGAAATCGCGCGGTGAAGACCATCTCTGCCGAGGTGGCGAGGGGGAACAATGGCTTGGTTAGCGCGGCCAAGCCGTAGCCGAGCAAGAGCAAACCCTTGCGTCGCCCGAGGTAGTCGCTGATCGTCCCGGAGAAGACCTTGACGATCAGCGCAGTAGCCTCGACCACGCCCTCGATCAGCCCAACAGTCAGCATGCTGGCGCCTAGTGTCCCGACCAGGAATACCGGCAACAGGCTGTGGACCAGCTCTGAAGACAAGTCCATAAACAGGCTGACAAACCCCAGCGCCCATACCGTGCGTGGAATGTTCTGGGTAGATGGGGCGTTCAGCACTTACCCGGCTCCATGTGGGCTGTATGGATCAGTAGCCTAGTCACTTAACCCAACGGGGCGCCACAGCAGTGAGGATTGTTGATCGCCCCCAGGCTCCAGCGTGGGCGCGTAGCCCTGGACGCTCCCCGCCCAATCACACCCAGCCACGCCTGGCGCAGAGCCTCCCCGGAAAGGTTCCAGCACGGAAACATGGGCAGCATCTAAGTGCTAGTGGATAGAAGATTGACGGGTATCGCTGCGCTTAACCCATCCTACGGGCTGAGCCTATACCCAGGATCAGCTTTGACTCTTATATAGCAGGGAAGCAATATGCGTTTGATCATCATTCTTTTGGTCGCCGCCTTTCTAACTGGCTGCGCCATGATTCCCTACGAAACCCAAGAGGCCAAATGGCAAGCGCAAAGATGCGAGTCGTAGTATTGGGTGGGCTCGGTAACTTTGGCGCCCGTATCTGCCGAAGCCTTTCGCTGGATGTGGGCGTAGAAGTAATAGCCGCAGGCAGAAGTGTCGCCACCTCAGATAAACATATCTTCGAGCAAGGGCAGACTGTTAGCACTGCAAGGCTTGATATCGACTCTCCCGACCTTGAGCAGCAATTGATCAGGCTGAGCCCCGATATTGTCATCCATTGTGCCGGTCCTTTTCAGTCTCAAGACTATCGCGTCGCTGAAGCAAGCTGTGCTGCCGGGGCTCACTACGTCGACATCTCGGATGGGCGAGCCTTTGTTTCCAGTTTTGCCCATAGCCTAAATGATAAAGCCCAGGCAGCGGGGGTCTGCGCTATCTCTGGCGCCAGCAGTGTTCCAGGTCTCTCTTCGGCAGTAGTCGACAGCCTTGCAAAGCGTTTTTCGCGCATCGACGCAATCAGCATTGCTATTGCCCCTGGCCAGCAAGCGCCCCGAGGTACGGCTACGCTCGCGGCTGTGTTCAGTTACGCCGGCAGGCCATTTCAACGCCTACATAACGGGCACTGGAGTACTTCCCATGGATGGCAGGATATGCGTGCCATTCGGTTTTCTCGGTTAGGCGTGCGCTGGGCCGCTGCGTGCGACGTGCCGGATCTGGAGCTCTTTCCCGCTCGCTATCCGTCGGTGAAAACCGTTGAGTTCAGGGCCGCTCTTGAGCTGCGGACTCAGCACCTGGCTCTCTGGCTCGCAGCGGCCATGCGCAGGGTGGGTATACCGCTGCCTATTGAAAGATATGCTTCACAACTCAATTCAATCGCCAACAATTTTCTGGATCGTTATGGAAGTGATTGCGGCGGGATGATGGTCAAGATATCCGGAACTCGACTCGACGGCACACCGGGTAACTGTACCTGGCATCTGACCGCTCCCGACAGGCACGGCCCGGAAATCCCCTGTATGGCTGCACTGCTCGTCACCCGCAAGCTTGTGAAAAGCGAGTTGAACCTGACGGGCGCCTTCGCCTGCACAGGACTGCTCGAACTCGATGAGTTCGAGCCAGAGTTTCGCCGCTGGGGGATTACCACCGAAATAGAGGAGTCCAGCTAATGGCTCAGCGTCGCCTCTTACTCAGGATGCCCGCCTCAGCTGAGGCAGCCTTCGAGGCATTTCACAATCATGCAATAAGACTCAAATGGGACACGTTGCTATCCGTTGCCTATGTCGAAGGTGGCGGTACTCACCCCTATGTCGGTGCCATTACCACAAACCGAGGCCGTGGCTGGAAGCGCTATCTTGCGATGCGAACGCGTTTCGTCAATTACGCCCCTCCGCGGATCGCAGCAGCGGTGATACAGGAGCCTGTTGGTCTGTTCGAACTATGGGCGGCCTCAATGCGTCATCGTGATCTGAACGATGGGACATCTGAGCTGATCTACACCTTCAATATCAGGTTGCGCCCACGCTGGCTCGGCTACTTCCTCGACTCAATCGCCATCAAGGTGTTTGAAGTCGAAACACGACGGCGCTTCGCTGCAATGGCGAGGTATCTGGAAGCAAACCAAAAAGCTGGGTGACAGGCTCATTGATACATATGTCTCTGTAAGCGGTGGAGTCCTCCGAGCCAATGAGCAAGTCGTCATTGGTTCCAAACGACTCATTGCAGTCATTCAGAGGTATCTATAGATGCCGTGGCGATTCAACTTGTCCAGGATTGCGGCTTTACGCTAAACCAAATAGCGCAATCTCTGAGCTCGTTCCGCCCCGATCAACTTCGCGGCTGAAGTCGATCGGGCGACCACTATTCGGCCACCTGGACCGTGCCGGTCTGGCGCAGTTGCAGGTTTTTTTGTTTTTTGTAGCTCTTGGCCGCTGCCGGCACCGGGCTGCTTTTGCCGGTTTCCATCCAGGTGCGCAGGCGATTGGCGTCGGCGAAGTGGGTGTACTTGCCGAATGCGTCCAGCACCACAAAGGTAACGGGGCGGTTGGCCATTACCGTGCGCATGGCCAGACAATGGCCGGCTTCATCGGTGAAGCCGGTCTTGGTCAGTTGAATATCCCAATTGGCTTTAAATATCAGGTGATTGGTATTGCGAAAACCCAGGGTGTAATTGGGCTTACGGAAAGCCACCGTCTTCTGCGTAGTGGTGCTCAGTTCGCCGATCAACGGATACTGTTTGGTGGCAATCAGCAGGCGGGTCAGGTCTCGGGCAGTAGAGACATTGTTGAGAGAAAGGCCAGTCGGCTCGACAAAGTGGCTGTTGCTCATGCCTAGCGCCTTGGCCTTGGCGTTCATCGCCGCCACGAACGCGGCATAACCGCCTGGGTAGTGGTGCGCCAGGCTCGCAGCAGCACGGTTCTCGGATGACATCAGCGTCAGCAGCAACAGGTCCTTGCGGCTGAGTTGGCTGTTGACCCGTACACGGGAGAACACGCCCTTCAACTCCTTGGTATCGCTGATGGCGACGGAGAGTGTTTCGTCGAGCGGCTGTTTTGCATCCAGCAGCACCACGGCCGTCATCAGTTTGCTGATCGAGGCGATGGGCACTATTACATCCGGGTTGCTTTCATACAGGACTTTTTCGCTTTGCAGATCCACCACCATGGCACTGCCTGAGGCGAGTTCCAACTTGGACGGATCGCGAATAACTGCAGCTTTTTCACCCGCATCAGCGCTCGTCGGCAATGCAACGCTTGCACATAAAAAGAACAGACCGACTATCGAATGACGAATTTTCACGAATAGAATTCACTGACTTAAAGGGTTGAACGGTAAAGACCAACTGATCCCGCGCTGACTGTTCATTTTATGAGCATGTTTACCGCACTGTCGACTCTTCTTCCCTGCTCCGTGCGAGCCGACCATAGGGCCTCACAACCGGGGCAGCATGCCGAGTTAAAGCGTGCGCACGCGCCAACCGGCGAACAGGAAGAGTGCCGCCAACACCGCCAGCAGCGGCAACCAGCCCGCGTGTTCCCAGACATAACCAGCGCCGTAACCCACCACACTGGAGCCCAGGTAATAGGCGCAGAGATAGAGTGCCGAGGCCTGCGCCTTGGCGCCTTTGGCGCGTTGGCCGACCTGGCCGCTGGCCACCGCATGGGCGGCGAAAAAACCCAAGGTGAAGAAGGCTAAGCCGAGTACCGCAGCACTCAGCCACGGCGTGGCACACAAGGCCACACCGAACAGCATGATGCCGATAGCGCCCTGCATGACTTGCCGCGCGCCGATGCGTGGCACCAAACGCCCGGCCCAACCGGCGCTGAAAATGCCGACCAGATAGACGCTGAACAGCAAGCCGATCACCGTCGACGACAAGCCGAACGGCGGCGCCGCCAGGTGAAAGCCTACGTAGTTGAACAACGCCACGAAGCCGCCCATCAACAGGAAGGCCTGCAAGAACAGTCCGCGCAGCTCCCGGTTGCGCAAATGCTCGGCAAAATTACCCAACAGCCCGGCGAGGGACAGCGGCCAGCAACGGCAACAACGGCTGCACGCAATAGAGCAAGGCAAAGGTGGCAAAGCCGGCACAGAACAGTGCCAGGGTGGCACGTCGATAAGCCGAGGTGCCACGCGTCAAATGCGCGGACGGGCTTGCAGTTGAATTCATCACGGGGTTCCCGAATGCCCGACCCAGGCGGGTCGCGGGGGTGGCCAGGCTAGCATAGGGCGAACGCTCGCCTGGCCTGTCTACTCGGCTCTATTAATAGCAATCCTTAGCCTGGCCCTGAATGCGACATTAGATGAGGTGAGCGGCTGGGGGCTTGCTTGCCGCGCCTGCAACGCAAAAAAACGCAAAAAAAAACGGGAGCCCATCCAGGCTCCCGCACTCAAATTCAGAGACAAATGGATAGAACCGATTTCAGCTAATGCTCTGGTTCTAAACTACAACCTCACCTGCGTTCCCAATGAAACGCGGTCGCAGTCTGGCAAAACTGGGCCGCGCTATCCGTTTAGCTTTGTTGCCGTTCTGCAAAGAAATGTAAACGCCGCGCCACGACTGGCCGCCCCGCCCGCGACACGGCAGAATGCCGGCATGAGTAGCCATCCCCTCCCCGCCTGCTGCACTCCGCTGAACGACCATTGGCCGCTGCCTCAGCCGCGGCCCACCGCTCGACTGATCAGCACGCACTTCGATCCCGCCTTGCTGCACGCGGAGGACTTCAGCCGCAGCCAGATTCCCGCCACCGAGGGCGTGGCCAAGCGCCAGACGGAGTTTCTGGCCGGTCGCCTGTGCGCCCGCGAGGCGCTGCAGCGCCTCATCGGTAGCGACGCAGTACCCGCCGTCGGGGCAGATCGCGCGCCGCAGTGGCCGACGGGAGTGACCGGCTCGATCACCCACAGCCATGGTTGGGCCGCCGCCATAGTCGCGCGCCGTGAAAACTGGCGTGGGCTTGGCCTGGATGTCGAAACGCTGATGAGCACCGCACGCGCAGAGCGCTTGCTCGGCGAGATCCTCACCGCAGCCGAACAACAGCGCATCCGTAGGCTTGCGCCCGAGCAACTGGGGTTTTTCGTGACCCTGAGCTTTTCCCTCAAGGAGAGCCTGTTCAAGGCGCTCTATCCGCTGGTGCAACAGCGTTTCTATTTCGAGCACGCCGAGCTGCTGGCCTGGTCCGACTCGGGCCACGCCCGCCTGCGCCTGCTCAAGGACCTGTCGCCCGAGTGGTCGCGTGGGCGTGAGTTGGACGGTCAGTTCAGCCTATTCGACGGGCGTTTGCTCAGCCTGGTTGGCGTACCGGGTGCGGTTTAGGCAAGACAGAGATGCTGGCCGAGCGGCGTTGAATGCTTAGTTGCTGGGTTTCGCTGCGCTCTACACCCGCCTACCGATGCGGCGGATCGCAGCCCCACAGCCTTATATCTATACCGGCACCTCTTGGGTCACTCCGGGCCGCGGCGCAGCAATGGGCAGTGCTCGCAATGCTCGATGCCTGCTACCCGGTGCCGTAGGCAGCACACCCGGCGCTCTCGGCGCGGTTGCAAGGCCCCGGCCTGCGGCACATAGCGTACCGGCGCAAATAATGGATTGGCGGTTCCATCCGGGCGCCGCCGCGCCTCTAGCAGGGCATAAGCCGGCGCCAGAGAAGCCGCCGTCAGCTCGGCCAGCCGGCGCAGCGTGGTCTCGAAATAGTCCCCGGCATTGCCCCACAGCACGTGCGGCGCGACTCGGCCATGGGCCGCCAGGGTCTGGATGAACGGCTGCAAATTACCCTCGACCAGCTCGGCAAACCGTTGGAACGGATCGTCCGGCGCATCGGGCCAGTGCGCGCCCCCATCCGGCAGTTGCACCGCCTGCGGCAGGCCGTTCTCGCCGAGCAGCACGCGCAGTGCGTCCGGTGCCAGCGGCAGACGCCAGTCGTGCAGCAGGCTGGCGGCCAGCACAGGCGGGATCAGCGCCATGAAATAGTATTTCGAGTACTGCGAGACCAGCACGCAACGCTGGCTCTTCAGCAGCTGCGGCCCATAGATGCGGCTCAGTCGCTCATCCAGCCCGGCGGGTTCCAACAGCGCTGCCACACTCAGCGCCGGGCGCGAGTCGCCCGGCAAGGCCAGGGTCGCGGCGAAGCACGCCAACTCGCCAGGGAACAACCGCTCGAGCATGCTCCGCATCGCGGCTATTGCCGGCGCGGCCAGACCAGACTGAAGCGCGCCCCCCCCAGGCTGTCGCTATGGCCGATCTGCGCACGGCCACCGTGCCAATAAATGATCCGCCGGACGATGGAGAGGCCCAAACCATGCCCGCCCGACGCGCGGGTGCGGCTGTCGTCCAAGCGCAGGAAGGGGGTAAACAGGCGCTCCCACTCGGCCTCGGGTACGCCGGGGCCGTCGTCCTCGACATCCAGCCGGCAGCGCTGATGGCCGATCTGATAGCTCACCCGCACCCGTGATTCGGCATGGCGCATGGCATTGCTCACCAGGTTTTGCAGTGCGCGGTGCAAGTAGCGCAGCTCCGCCTCCACCAACGCCCCGCCACCATCGCGCGCCTTGATAGTCGGGCCCCGCTCCACCCGTACCCCCGGGCGCAACGGGGCCAGTTCGGCGATCACCTGATCGAGCAGCGCATCCAGGTCGACTTGCTGAAAGTTCAGCGCCGGCGTGCCCTGCTCCAGCCGCGCGTAGGTGAGCATCTCGTCCACCAGGCGGTCGAGGTCCTGGATATCGCTATCCATGCCCTCCATATATTTGCGCCGCGCCGCCTCGGTCTCGGCGTCGCCGATCATCTCCAGGCCGAAACGCAGGCGCGCCACCGGCGTGCGCAGTTCATGGGACACCGCGCGCACCATCTCGCGCTGAATCATCAGCGAGCGCTGCAGGTGCTCGGCCATCGCATTGAACGCCGCCGCCAGGCGCCCCACCGAATCCGCCCCACCGGCCGGCACCCGCGCCTCCAACTTGCCGAGGGCGATGCGCGTGGCGGCGCCTTCGAGGCCGAGCAAACGCTGCTCCAGCTGGCGCACCAGCAGATAGACGATCAGGCCGATCAGGCTCAGCCCGAGGGCGCCGATCAGCACCAGCAACTCCGGGGGATAGGGGTTCATCTGGTACAGCGGGCCGATCTCCAGCACCCAGGGCGTGCCGACAATCCCGGAGAACACATGAATCGAATCACCGCCCTTGCCCAGCGCCATCACCGTATCGCCTTCATCCACCCGCCGGCGCTGATCCTCATCGAGGTTCGCCTGATCGAGGCTGACCAGCCGCAAGTCGAAGCCAAACTGCTTGGCCTCTTTCAGCGCGGCCAGGCGCTGCGGTTGCTCGGCCACCGGGAAGCGCACCAACTCGTCGATCAATAAATACACCGTGGCACGGGCCAACTGCTCACTGATCTGCTGCACCTCGCCTCTCAGCAGCAGTTGCTCGCTCGCGCTGACCAAGCCGTAGACCTTGGCCGCGTGTGGGCCGGTCTGTTGCACCAGCACCTGGCCACGCAGCAGGCGCTTGCGCATGCCGCTGTCGAAGGCCGGCTCCGCCAGCGGTTGCAGGGCCAAGGGGATACCCAGCAGCCGCCCCCACACCACCACCGCCCGGCGGCGCTCGACCGGGCTCATCTGCTCCAGGTTGTCGGCCATCAAGCTAAAGGTTCCGCGTGCGAGGCGCTCACGGTACTGGTCGGAGCGCACCTCGTTGACCAGGTGCAAGGTCAGGACCCCCAGCACGGCCACCAGCACCAACGCGGCCAACATGCCGCCATAGATACGCAGGAAGATGGAATTCATGAGCGCTGCGCCCTCAACAAAGCGTACTGATCCACACTGCGCGGGCATGCCGCGAGGAGCGCATGCCCGCCTCCGCTCGCCACGGCCTTCAGCTCGCCAGCCCTTCGGCCGCCTCGGCAACGAACAGGTAGCCCTTGCTGCGCACCGTCTTGATCAAGCGCGGGTGCATCGGGTCGTCACCAATCTTCGGGCGGATGCGCGAAATACGCACATCGATGGAACGATCCAGGCCGTCATATTCGATACCGCGCAGGGCGGTGAAGATTTCCTCGCGGGAGAGGATGCGTCCGGCGTTGGACGCCAGTAACCAGAGCAAGTCGAACTCGGCACTGGTCAGCTCGATGCTCTGCTCACGCAGCCAGGCCTCACGCATCGCGCTATCGATCACCAAGACGCCGAACTCCAGCCGCCGCTGACTTTCCGCCGCAAGCACCTCGGGGCCTTCGCTACGCCGCAGCAGGGCACGGATACGCGCCAGCAGCACCCGCGGCCGCACCGGCTTGCACACATAGTCGTCGGCACCCATCTCCAGGCCGAGTACCTGATCCATATCATCGCTGCGCGCCGTCAGCATCAGAATCGGCCCGTCGTAACGGCCGCGCACCTTGCGGCAGATGGACAGGCCATCCTCGCCCGGCAGCATCAGGTCGAGCACCACCAGATCCGGCTGTTCTTTAAGGATGCGCGCCGCGGCCTGCGCGCCATTGGACTCGATCGCCACCTTCAGGCCGTTGCTCTCGAGGTATTCCCGAGTCAGCTCGGCCAGGCGCTGATCGTCTTCGACGATAAGAATTTGCCAGGCTTCTTGCTCCACCACTGCCTCCTAAGAACACGTTGCTGCGACTGCCGAAACGGCCAGCATTGTAACAACGGCCGGCGTTCTGCATAGCGCATGCCAAACCACAACATAAAACACAAGATGTAGTGTTGGTTTGAGAAGCCTTCAGCATCTTCAAACGCCGTTGTCAAAGCCATTTAATTGGCGACGAATGGCTCAAAATGATCAACCCCAGCGACCATGCGGGCTACGCAAAGTTACCCAAGGTTAACCCACAGCTTTATCCACAGGCTGCGCATGACAGTCGCCTTGCAATGACCCCAATAGCGCTCTATCTTGTATCCCAATCGCGCCAAACACCTACATGTTGGGTTTTGGCAGACCACCGGACACAAGAAGAATGACCCGCAGGGGCCCTTTCGCAGGCCACCACCGGTGCGTCGAATCGCTCTTTTAATGACCCATCCACCGCTGCGGCGGTGAATACAGAACAAGACCCAAAAAGTGCGTGACTGCGGTCTTGATTCGGTGTAGCGCTACCAAGCGCGCACCACTAGGTATTGTGGTTCTGACGCCTGCCGTCATGACCTATGACTTTAGAGCCAGGGAAGTGCTTGAGTCGTGCCCTTTTCTGACCTGTTTGCAAGCCCCTGTGCGCCCGGCCTTGTGCCGTGCGTAGGGCGTTTTTGGAAGCTCCGGCTTCTGAAAACAATGCGTTGAAAACCATGGAATGAACGGCAAGCACGCCAAGTGTCCAACTAGATAAATACAGAACACGGAGACCTTTCATGCAGACCGACACCCCTCGCGAGAACCCGCTGGCCGCTGCGCCGCAGGCCGCCGATTCGACTCAGGATCTGGCCGCCACCGCACCGGGCCAACTGCGCGTGATCAAACGTAACGGCACCGTGGTGCCCTATACCGATGACAAAATCACCGTAGCCATCACCAAGGCGTTCCTCGCTGTGGAAGGCGGCACTGCTGCCGCCTCGTCGCGTATCCATGAAACCGTCGCGCGCCTGACCGAACAAGTCAGCGCCACCTTCAAGCGCCGCATGCCCTCGGGCGGCACCATCCACATCGAAGAGATCCAGGATCAGGTCGAACTGGCCCTGATGCGCGCCGGCGAGCAGAAGGTCGCCCGTGACTACGTGATCTACCGCGACTCGCGCGCCCAGGAACGCGCCAAGCGTGGCAGCCTCGAACCGGCCCAGCCGCACCCGAGCATCCGCGTGACCCACGCCGACGGCAGCGTTGCGCCGCTGGACATGGGCCGCCTGCACACCATCGTCAGCGAAGCCTGCGAAGGCCTGGCCGAAGTCGACGGCGAGTTGATCCAGCGCGAAACCCTGAAAAACCTCTACGACGGCGTCGCCCAGAGCGACGTCAACACCGCCCTGGTGATGACCGCCCGCACCCTGGTAGAGCGTGAGCCGAACTACTCCTACGTCACCGCTCGCCTGCTGATGGACACCCTGCGCGGCGAAGGCCTGGGCTTCCTCGGCGTCGCCGCCAGCGCCACTCACCACGAGATGGCCGAGCTGTACGCCAAGGCTCTGCCGGCTTACATCGCCAAAGGCATCGAGTTCGAACTGCTCGACCCGAAACTGCAAGCCTTCGACCTGGAAAAACTCGGCCAGGCGATCGACCACGAGCGCGACCAGCAGTTCACCTACCTCGGCCTGCAGACCCTGTACGACCGCTACTTCATCCACAAGGACGGCATCCGTTTCGAACTGCCGCAAGTGTTCTTCATGCGCGTGGCCATGGGCCTGGCGATTGCAGAGCAGCAGAAAGAAGAGCGCGCCATCGAGTTCTACAACCTGTTGTCGTCCTTCGACTACATGAGCTCGACCCCGACCCTGTTCAACGCCGGCACCCTGCGCCCGCAGCTGTCCAGCTGCTACCTGACCACAGTGCCGGATGACCTGTCGGGCATCTACAACGCCATCCACGACAACGCCATGCTCTCCAAGTTTGCCGGCGGCCTGGGTAACGACTGGACTCCGGTGCGCGCACTCGGCGCCTACATCAAAGGCACCAACGGCAAGTCCCAGGGCGTGGTGCCCTTCCTGAAAGTGGTCAACGACACCGCAGTCGCGGTCAACCAGGGCGGCAAGCGCAAAGGCGCGGTCTGCGCCTACCTGGAAACCTGGCACATGGACATCGAAGAGTTCATCGAGCTGCGTAAGAACACCGGTGACGACCGGCGCCGCACCCACGACATGAACACCGCCAACTGGATTCCCGACCTGTTCATGAAGCGCGTGTTCGACGACGGCCAGTGGACCCTGTTCTCCCCAAGCGAAGTACCGGATCTGCACGACCTGACCGGCAAGGCCTTCGAAGAGCGCTACGAGTACTACGAAGCCCTGACCCAGTACGGCAAGATCAAGCTGTTCAAGACCATCCAGGCCAAAGACCTGTGGCGCAAGATGCTCTCCATGCTGTTCGAAACCGGCCACCCATGGCTGACCTTCAAAGACCCGTGCAACCTGCGCAGCCCGCAGCAGCACGTCGGCGTGGTCCATAGCTCGAACCTCTGCACCGAGATCACCCTGAACACCAACGCCGACGAAATCGCCGTGTGCAACCTGGGCTCGATCAACCTGCCGAACCACATAGTCGACGGCAAGCTCGACACCGCCAAGCTGCAGAAGACCGTGAACACCGCAGTGCGCATGCTCGATAACGTGATCGACATCAACTACTACTCGGTACCGCAGGCGCAGAACTCCAACTTCAAGCACCGCCCGGTTGGCCTCGGCATCATGGGCTTCCAGGACGCGCTGTACCTGCAACACATCCCCTACGGTTCGGACGCGGCGGTCGAGTTCGCCGACAAATCCATGGAAGCGGTGAGCTACTACGCCATCCAGGCCTCCTGTGACCTGGCCGACGAACGCGGTTCCTACGAGACCTTCCAGGGTTCCCTGTGGTCCAAAGGCGTCCTGCCGCTCGACTCCCAGCAGATCCTCATCGAGGCCCGTGGCCAGAAGTACATCGACGTCGACCTGACCGAGTCCCTGGACTGGGCGCCGGTGCGTGCCCGCGTACAGAAAGGTATCCGCAACTCCAACATCATGGCCATCGCACCGACCGCCACCATCGCCAACATCACCGGCGTATCGCAGTCGATCGAACCGACCTACCAGAACCTCTACGTGAAATCGAACCTGTCCGGCGAATTCACCGTGATCAACCCCTACCTGGTGCGCGACCTCAAGGCCCGCGGCCTGTGGGACTCGGTCATGATCAACGACCTGAAGTACTACGACGGTTCCGTGCAGCAGATCGAGCGCATCCCGCAGGAGTTGAAAGACCTCTACGCCACCGCGTTCGAAGTCGACACCAAGTGGATAGTCGACGCCGCCAGCCGCCGCCAGAAGTGGATCGACCAGGCGCAGTCGCTGAACCTCTACATCGCCGGCGCCAGCGGCAAGAAGCTCGACGTCACCTACCGCATGGCTTGGTACCGTGGCCTGAAAACCACCTACTACCTCCGCGCCCTGGCCGCCACCAGCACCGAGAAGTCCACCGTGACCACCGGCAAGCTCAACGCAGTCTCCAGCGGTGCCATCGACGAAGGCTTTGGCGCCGCCCCAGTACAAGCCGCCGGCCCGGCACCGGTGCCCAAGGCCTGTTCAATCGACGAGCCAGATTGCGAAGCCTGCCAATAAGTGTTCGGCAACGCACGGATCTGAGCGGCGCCCGCGTTGTTGCCGCGCCACCCGACCCCAGTCACGTACAGCAGTACGCTCCTGGGGTCGGATGCCGCGGCGCCTAGCGCTCGCTCGCTCAGCTTCGCGCTTGAAATGCAGTAATAAAGCAACACGCAGATTAGTCCCCTCGCCCCTCCGGGGAGACGACTGCAAGGATGCAGGAGGTAGGGCGACGCAGGATGCTAAAGCCGAGGGTTAGGGAGAGGGGCGGCCTCAAGCCATTCACATCTCCTCAACCCACGAACACGAAAGCAACAAGCAGGCAGAGGCAAACCATCGCCCTGCTGTGTGCGACCAACGGCAACCGTTTTGCTTTGTGTGCAGCGAGCAACGGACTAGAATTAACTGTATATCCATACAGGCCAGACGCAGCTCTGGCCCTCAAGCAGGAGCTGAAGCATGCTGAGCTGGGATGAATTTGATAAAGAAGACGGCGACCTCGCCAAACCGGCCGGCGCCGCAGCAACGGTGGTCGATATGAGCCTGGAAAAACTCGACAAAGACGGCAACGCCGCCGCCCACGAAGCCCGCGCCGTCAGCGACAGCGACTCCGCGGCCGTAGCCCGCGCCAAGGCCGCCCTGGACCAACTCGACATCGCCGAAGGCCTGGCCGAGCTGGAAGGCTCCTCCGCCCGCGTCGCGGTCGATGAAAAGCGCATGATCAACTGCCGCGCCGATCTCAACCAGCTCGTACCCTTCAAGTACGACTGGGCCTGGCAGAAATACCTCGACGGCTGCGCCAACCACTGGATGCCGCAAGAAGTCAACATGAATGCCGACATCGCCCTGTGGAAGAGCACTGACGGCCTGACCGAAGACGAACGGCGCATCGTCATGCGCAACCTCGGCTTCTTCTCCACCGCCGACTCCCTGGTGGCCAACAACCTGGCGCTGGCCGTGTACCGCCTGATCACCAACCCCGAGTGCCGCCAGTACATCCTGCGCCAGGCCTTCGAAGAGGCGATCCACACCCACGCCTACCAGTACTGCATCGAATCGCTGGGCATGGACGAAGGCGCGATCTTCAACATGTACCACGAGATTCCCTCGGTCGCGAAAAAAGCCGCCTGGGGCCTCAAATACACCCGCGCCATCTCCGATCCGCAGTTCAACACCGGCACCGTCGAGACCGACAAAGAGCTGCTGCGCAACCTGATCGCCTACTACTGCGTGCTGGAAGGCATCTTCTTCTACTGCGGCTTCACCCAGATCCTCTCCATGGGCCGCCGCAACAAGATGACCGGCGTCGCCGAGCAGTTCCAGTACATCCTGCGCGACGAGTCCATGCACCTGAACTTCGGCATCGACGTGATCAACCAGATCAAGATCGAAAACCCGCACCTGTGGGATGCCGCGCTGAAAGACGAAGCCACCCAGATGATCCTCCAGGGCACCCAACTGGAAATCGAATACGCCCGTGACACCATGCCGCGCGGCGTACTGGGCATGAACGCGGCGATGATGGAGGACTACCTCAAATTCATCGCCAACCGTCGTTTGACTCAGATCGGTTTGAAAGAAGAATACCCAGGCACCACCAACCCCTTCCCATGGATGAGCGAAATCATGGACTTGAAGAAAGAGAAGAACTTCTTCGAGACTCGGGTTATCGAGTATCAGACTGGTGGGGCGTTGAGCTGGGACTAAACAGCTCTGGCGCGATCAGTGAGAAGTAGATAAACGCTTTACCTGAAATGGAAGTTTGGGGCAGCGAGTAGAAAGACCAAAAGCCCCGCCTTGTGCGGGGCTTTTCCATTTTCCGATTGATTTTCCAGAAAATCCAAGATAACCCCACATGCCAATTCCAGATTTCCAAACATTAATGCGCCCACTTTTGGAATTGCATAAAGATGGGCTAGAGCATTTAAACCGAGATCTTGTAGAAAAGCTCGCAGAACAGTTTTCCCTTACAGAAGACGAACGACGAGAAATGCTCCCAAGCGGAAGAGCAAAACTTTTCGACAACCGCGTAGGCTGGGCAAAAACTTACATATCTAACGCCGGACTAATTCAGTCCCCGCGCCGCGCCATATCAGTAATAACAACCAAGGGCATCGAGGCACTAAGACAAAAGGAGCCGATAAACCTGAGATTTTTGAAAAGCGTCATCGACTCCCAAAACAGCACAGTAGCTCAAAAACAAAAGAAATCTCCAACCACTGAAACCACGAACCTAGAAGAAGCAACACCAGAAGAATCCTTTGAAAATGCCTATTTGAAAGTTCGCCAAGAAGTTGAACAAGATATACTCAAAAACATCCTAAACAATCCGCCAGAATTCCTAGAAAGGCTTGTTGTCGATTTAGTGGTAAAAATGGGCTACGGAGGCAGCCGCAAAGATGCTGGAGAAGCGATCGGGAGGTCCGGTGACGAAGGAATTGACGGAATAATAAAAGAAGACCCACTCGGCCTTGATATTATCTACCTCCAAGCCAAAAGATACGAGGGAACCGTAGGGCGCCCTGACATTCAGAAGTTTGCCGGTGCTCTTCAAGGCCAAAGAGCCAAAAAAGGAATTTTCATAACCACCTCCAGCTACTCAAAAGAAGCTCTGGATTACGTTTCAAAAATTGACACGAAGATCATACTAATCGACGGAAAAACATTAGCAAAATTAATGTTCCATCATGGTGTCGGCGTATCAACCAGCACAATTTACGAAGTAAAGAAAATAGATACCGATTACTTCTCTGAATAAAAATCTGTCTTTGCCCGAGAGGACTCTTTGACCATACGAATAGATGGATTTAGCAAGTAGCCTGGATATCCCGGTGGAAAATGCTTCGCAGTTTTCCACCCTACGAATACGGATTTCAAAAGTTGGAGGGAATGTGGCGGTCGGGTGTAGGGTGGACAACGCTCTGCTTGTCCACCATCGTTTGTCCAACCCTTAAATCGCTCAAGGATGAGCTGCAATGTCCGACTACCGCCGGGCCCGCGTTCCTGGCGCTACTTACTTTTTCACCGTGAACCTGCGGGATCGCAGCAGCGACCTGCTCGTCCGGGAAATTGATTTGCTGCGCGCTACGGTTCGCGCAACCAAAGCGCGACATCCCTTCCATATCGACGCCTGGGTCGTTTTACCTGAGCAAGTAGCCTGGATATCCCGGTGGAAAATGCTTCGCAGTTTCCCACCCTACGAATACGGATTTCAAAAGTTGGAGGGAATGTGGCGGTCGGGTGTAGGGTGGACAACGCTCTGCTTGTCCACCATCGTTTGTCCAACCCTTAAATCGCTCAAGGATGAGCTGCAATGTCCGACTACCGCCGGGCCCGCGTTCCTGGCGCTACTTACTTTTTCACCGTGAACCTGCGGGATCGCAGCAGCGACCTGCTCGTCCGGGAAATTGATTTGCTGCGCGCTACGGTTCGCGCAACCAAAGCGCGACACCCTTTCCATATCGACGCCTGGGTCGTTTTACCTGAGCACATGCACTGCCTCTGGACGCTGCCTGAGGGCGATGCCGATTTTGCGCTGCGCTGGAAGGTGATCAAGTTTGCTTTCGCCAAACGTCTGCCACCAACCGAATCACGCACCGCTACGCAAAGAACACGCGGCGAGCGTGGCATTTGGCAGCGGCGCTATTGGGAGCACCTGATCCGCGACGAACTCGACTATCAGCGCCATTTTGATTACATCCACTTCAATCCAAAAAAGCACGGTCATGTCGAACAACTGGTGGACTGGCCATATTCCAGCTTCCATCACGCAGTCCGCTCCGGTATTTATCCGCCCGGCTGGTGTGGCAGCGCTGTTGATACCCGTCGCATCGTCACTGGTACGAACTAAGCCTTTCGCCCTTACGGCGAGTTACTTTCTCTTTGCTCGCGCGAAAGAGAAAGTAACCAAAGAGAAAGCGCGCCCGGCTGGATAGGTGAAGCCCGGCCTGCAGTGCGGTACTGTCAAGACGTTGTCCGATAGCGCTCTGCTGCATGCCCCTGCCTAACCTCCGAGAGCAGGCCTTGTCGCGCGGCATCAAGGGTGTCCCAGCGCTCGGCGACGTGCAGCGGCGGGATGGTCACGAGCTCACGGCGATCGAAGCCGACCAGTGCTGCATCGACCAGTTCTCCCACTTCCATCACCGCGGGCAGCGTGTTGATATCGATGCCCGCACGTTCCCAGAGCTCCGTGCGGGTTGCCGCGGGGAGTACCGCCTGCACATAGATGCCCTTGGGCGAAAGCTCCAGGTGCAGCCCCTGGGAGAGAAACAATACGAAGGCCTTGGTCGCACCGTAGATCGACATGCCGAGCTCAGGCGCCAGGCCCACCACGGAGCCGATGTTGACGATTGCCCCCTCGCCAGCCTGCGCAAGCCGCGGAGCGATCGCGCTGGCGAGTCGGGTCAGCGCAGTTGTATTGAGCGCGATGAGCCGATCGATGCCTTCGGCCGTCTGCTCGAGGAAACGGCCGGACTGGGGAATACCGGCATTGTTGATAAGAATCCCGATCCGGGAATCATCGCGCAGGCGCGTTTCGACAGCGGCCAGATCATTGGGCTGGGTAAGATCGGCCTGGAGGACATCGACTGCGACACTGTTTTCCTCTCGTAGACGAGCCGCGAGGATTTCCAGCCGCGCTTTGTCACGCGCAACCAGCACAAGGTCGTGACCACGACGCGCGAAGCGCTCGGCGTAGATGGCACCGATACCGGTAGAAGCACCAGTGATAAGAACTGAGGAATTAGCGGTCATGTGTTTGCTCTCTCGATTAGGTGAACCACTGCGAAGATGTACGACGCGTAATAAGGGGCCGCGCATGCGCAGCGCAGCCCCGCAGCCTTACTGGGCGCTGGAGTCGGCCAGGGTCGGATAGTCGATGTATCCCGCAGCGCCGCCACCGAAGAGCGTGGCCGGATTGAGCGCCGCTAACGGCGCGTCCGTCTTCAATCGCTCCACCAGGTCCGGGTTAGCGATGAAGGGGCGGCCGAAGGCAAACAGGTCGGCCTTGCCCTCGGCGAGTTGGGAGGTGGCGAGGCCCAGGCTATAGCCGTTGTTGGCGATGTAGGTGTTCTTGAATCGCCGGCGCAGGGAGTCGAAGTCGAACGGCGCGACATCACGCGGGCCGCCCGTCGCCCCCTCGACGACATGCAGATAGACGATGCCCAAGGCATCGAGCTGGTCGACGATGTAGTCGAACTGCGCCTGCGGATCGCTGCTGGAGACACCATTGGTCGGCGAAACCGGCGAGATACGGATACCGGTGCGCTCGGCGCCGATCTCGTCCACCACTGCCGCCGTGACCTCCAGCATCAGCCGCGCACGATTTTCGATGGAGCCGCCGTAAGCGTCGGTGCGTACGTTGGCACCGTCCTTGGCGAACTGGTCCAGCAGGTAGCCGTTAGCGCCGTGGATCTCGACTCCATCGAAGCCCGCGGCGATGGCGTTTGCCGCAGCCTGGCGGAAATCGTTAACGATCCCCGGCAGTTCGTCGAGCGCCAGCGCTCGCGGCTCGGACACGTCCATGAAGCCGTTGTTGACGAACGTCTTGGTCTCGGCCCGGATGGCCGAGGGCGCCACCGGAGCAGCCCCGCTCTCCTGCAGATCAACGTGTGAGACGCGCCCGACATGCCACAACTGCAGGAATATCCGGCCACCCTTCGCATGGACGGCAGCGGTGACCTCGCGCCAGCCGTCGATCTGCGCCTGGGTGTAGATGCCGGGCGTATCCTGGTAGCCCTGGCCCTGCTGCGAGATCTGCGTGGCCTCGGCGATCAGTAGGCCGGCCGAAGCCCGTTGGCCGTAGTACGTTGCGGCAAACTCGCTGGGGACGAAACCCGTGCCAGCACGGTTGCGCGTCAGCGGCGCCAGGACAACCCGGTTGGAGAGCGTCAGGGAACCCAGGGTATAGGGGTCGAACAGAGTCTTGTCGGTCATGCCTTCTTTCTCCAGTGCTGTGAGGTGGGTGCCGCTCATGGCCAAAGTCCCACGAGAGGATTCGCGAGCACTTATGATGATGACCATCATCTTTGCCGTCAACAGTTTTGATGACGACCGACATCAATGTATATTGGCGACATGACTGTTGGCTTCAACAACGAGGCGTGTGGATATGAAAGTCACCAAAGAACAGGTGCAGGCGAATCGTGCGCACATCGTCGAGACGGCCTCCGCTCTGTTTCGTGAGCGTGGCTACGATGGCGTGGGTGTAGCGGAATTGATGGCGGCTGCTGGCTTCACCCATGGCGGGTTCTACAAGCACTTCCGCTCCAAGGCCGACCTGATGAGGGAAACGACCGAGAGCGGACTCTCGCAGTCCCTGGCAAGCAACAAGAGCTTGGATGTCACCGAGTTCTTCAAGTACTACGTGTCCCGGGAGCACCGAGACGCCCGCAGCGCAGGCTGCACCATGGCCGCTCTCTGCGGGGACGCTGCTCGTCAATCAGAAGACGTCAAGGCGACGTTTGCAGCCGGGATCGAAAACCTGCTGACCGCCCTTCAACATGAAGGCGCAGTGCCGGGTGATGCGAATCAGGACAAAGGGCGGGCAAAGCTGATCGACATGCTTGCCCATGCGGTCGGCGCGATCGTATTGTCGCGAGCCTGTCCTGACGACTCTCCCCTGGCGGATGAGATTCTGGAGATCTGTCGCGTGGCTATTCTTGAGCCGCTGCCAGCATAAGCAGCAACCGGGTAACGATACGATGCAAGGAACGTAAACCCGCAAAATTCCGCACGGTGCGGAGGTCACTGGTCAACTCTAGGTCGCCAGCGCCGCATCTCTTCTACCGATGGGCTATCCGAGCATGTGCGCCGCATTCGCAGGGAGCGGATGCAGCTTGTCGTCGAACTGTTTGAGTGAGACGAACTGAAGTGGTTGCAGCGTGTCTAGCGAGCGCAAGTACTGTCGATACTGCTCCAGCAGCGTGCTGCGTGCTTCTTGGGAGATATAGGGCACGTGGTAGGCCACAAAGGGCGGCAGCACGGTCATCCCGGTATAGGCCAGCGTGCCGCGTAGGATGGGGCGGAGCATGTCGTTGAGATCGCCATGCACGCCATCTTCATCGAACATATGGGGTTGACCGCCGATGGTGATGGCCAGCATGGCCTTCTTGCCAGCCAAACCGCCCTGGTCGTAGAAGCGCTTGCCGCCGTAGCAGACTCCCGACACCAGCACTCGATCTATCCAGCCCTTCATGATCGCCGGCATCGAGAACCAATAAATCGGGAAGGTGAATATTACCAAGTTCGCTTTCAGCAGCTTGTCCAGCTCGCCCTGGATATCAGCGGCTAGCGAGAGATGAACGTGGTTGTGGCGCTGTTCCAGGGCATAGGTCAGGTACTCGGGATTGGCGCGGCTGCCAAAATCGGCGGCACTGGCGACCGGATTCCAAGCCATGGCGTACAAGTCGGACACTTCGACGGAATGTCCTTGTGAGCGCAGTTCTTCAACCGCCAGATTTTTCATCGAGGCATTGAACGACTGCGGCTCGTTGTGCGCCTGGACAATCAGGATGTGCATTGGCTAGGTCTCCAGTGAGCTTGGGTTGGCAGGGCCATCAGCCGGTGATCTCTTTACCGAAGATGCCGCGGGCAATGACCAGCTTTTGAATTTCATTGGTGCCCTCATAGATTTCGGCGATCTTGCAGTCGCGGTAAATCTCTTCGACCCGGTAATGCGAGCCATCCGCCGCGAGTTCGCGCATAAAGCCGTAGCCACCAAAGATCTGCACGGCATCACGGGCGAATTCACCGGCGAGGTTGGTGGCGTACCATTTGGCCATCGCGGCCTCGGGTTCCGGGAAGGCGTGCCCCTGGTCCATGCGTAACGCCGCCTTGAGGTACAGGTTGCGGGCATTCTCGATTTCAGTGGCACGCTCCGCCAGCTTGAACTGCCAGTGCTGGAACTGCGCAATGGCCTTGCCGAAAGCCCGGCGGGTCTTGAGGCGCTCGGCACTGTGGTCAAACAAGGCCTGAGCCATGCCAGTGCCGCTGGCAGCAATGCCAACCCGCCCGTACGTCAGGGTTTGCAAGGCGATCTTGAGGCCTTGGCCCGCTTGGCCAACCACGTTTTCCAGGGGCACCTGGACGTTGTCGAAGTAGATGTCCGAGGTCAACTGGCCGTGGTTGCCCATTTTCTTGTCGGGGTCGCCGACACGCACCCCAGGGCAATTCAAGTCGATCACCAGTTCGGTCATGCGCTCGCCATCGACGCAGAGCAGCACCACGAAATTGGCGACCGGTGCGTTGCTGATGAAGCGCTTGCGGCCAGTGACGCTGTAACCCGTCTCGGTGCGGGTGGCGAAGGTGCGCATGGCTTCGATGCTAAGGTCGGTGCTGGCATCCGGTTCGGTGGTGGCAAAGCTGCCGATCTTGTCGCCGTTGAGCAAGGGCATGAGGTAGCGTTGCTTGATCGAGTCTGAGCCGTGCTTCAGCGCATTGCCGGCGAGGATGCAATGCACGTCGACGATGGCGGCCACCGAGTTCGAGTGGTAAGCCAGCTCTTCGATCATCACCGCGGTGGCGGCGGCTGGGTACTTGAGCCCGCGCCCGCCAACCTCGGCAGCAAAGGGGATGCGGAACAACCCTGCCTTGGCCATCTTGCTGAACAAGTCCCATGGGAAGGCAGCGACGGATTCCTCGGTATGGCCAATGGCGTAAGCCACCGGGGCGACATGCTCATCGGCGAAGCGACGCACCTCCTGACGAATGGCGAGGGTTTCCTCTGGCGTATTCAGGTCGTGGTAGAGGCTGTCCTGATAACGGCTAATAGTGCTGTTAGCGGCGGCTTCGGCAAGATGGGTCATGACGGATTCTCGTGGTTGGCAAGCGTGACGAGAACTGTAGGGCGCCGCCTGGGATGGCGTAATAGGCAAAAACGACAGTAAATATGCGATTATCGCCAATGCCACTTTAAAGGAAGGTTTCGCCATGCCGACTGCTGCCATTCTGGGATTCGATGACTCCTATGCGTCCGTCATCGGCGGCTTTGCCGACATGCTGCAGGTTGCCAATGCGCATATGCGCAAGCAGGGCATGCCCGCGGCCGGACTGTTCGAGTGGCATTTCATTTCACAGAACGGATTGTCGGTGCGGGCGAGCAACGGGCTGGAGCTGGCCATGCGCGCCCTGCCGCAGGACCAGTATTACGACCTGGTCTTTATCCCCAGCCTGCATTACCGAGGCTGGCAGCAGTTCCAGCGCTTTCTGGACAGTCAGACGGCTGTGCGCGACTGGCTGATCAAGCAGTGGCAGCAGGGCGCCTGGCTCTGCGCCAATTGCACCGGCACTTTTCTGCTCGCCGACACCGGCCTGCTCGATAACAGGGTGGCCACCACCACCTGGTGGTTGGAGGGGCATTTTCGCGAGCGCTTCCCGCAGGTCGATCTGCAAATGCGGCCGCTGGTGACTGAGTCTGAGCGCCTGGTGTGTGGCGGCGCCCATGCCACCTTTTTGTTGCAGGCCGTGCAGGTGCTCACCAAGTTTGCCGGCAAGGCCATCGCCATGCAGTGCGCGCGCAGCATGCTGATCGATTTGACCCAAACGACCCAGACGCCGCTGCAACCGCTGATCGCCGACAAGAGCCACAACGACCCCCTGGTTCAACGCGCGCAGAAGTGGCTGCAGGATCACTTGGCGCAGCCGGTGCGCATGACCGACCTGGCGCAGAAGCTGGCAGTCAGTGAACGGACCTTGATCCGCCGCTTCAACCTGGTGCTTGAGCAGTCGCCGCTGACCTATTTGCAGAACCTGCGCATCGACACGGCGCGGGCGTTGCTGGAGGCCGGTGACCTGAGCACCGAGCGCATCGCGCAATATGTTGGCTACAGCGACCTCAGCTCGTTTTCGCGCCTGTTTCGTGAGCGAGTTGGATTCACCCCCGGCACCTATCGAGCCCGGTTTCAGTTGTGTGAGTCGAATGAGCTGAAATGACTTTTGGGGGGTTGAAGTTACTTCATCCGCGACTTATACAAGAAATCGTAGTTCATGAAATCCAATATGAGTTAGATGCCCCCGCATTTGGAGTCCGGCGGCAATCGCATGCTACAAAGGCTGCGCTGGGGTGGAGATTGGATGTATGAGGAGCTGGCTGCTCCACTCATGGCTCTACTCCACTGCAAAGAAAACCAGGAACGACAGCGCAAGACCTGTTGCCGAAATGATTCCCAGCGAGGTGTACGCGGACACGCCGAGGCCTGCGCCGAGAGTGATTGCTACGGCCGCACAACCCATTTGCAAAAATCCGAGCAACGCCGAAGCTGCGCCAGCCTGATTCCCGAAGGGATGAAGCGCAATAGCCGTTCCGAGCGGATTGATGAGACCCATTCCAAGCAGAAATACAGTCAGGGATACGCTAAAGAAGAGGAAATCCTCTTTGCCGACGAGCAGCGCAAGGCTGCCCACCAACGCAATGACAATTCCAGCGTGCGCCACAGACACTTGCCCCCATCGGCGAGCCAAACGGGGCGCCAGAAAACCCGAAGCGAACACGACAAAGACCGTTGCCGCAAAAAACAACCCGAGCTCCAACGACGAGAGCCCAAATCCAGCCATCAAGATAGCTGGAGCCATTGAGAAAAAAGCGTACAGCGTGCCTATGACCAAGCTTACGGAAAACGCTGGTGCAATAAAGTGCCTGTCGAGCAGAAGTCGTTTGTAGCCGGCGAGGATAGCGGGCACAGATTGCGCGGATCGATTGTCCGCATTATGCGTCTCCCCCAATCTGGCCATGTAATGAGCGGCCAATACAATCGCCAGAATACCGACCAATCCAAATGTCGCGCGCCAACCAAGCAGGCTGTTGAAAGCCCCGCCCAGCAGCGGAGAGAAACCGGGCGCGGCAGCCATAGCCACCATGATGAGCGAAAGTGTTCGCGCAAGCTTATCGCCATCAAACAAGTCGCGCGCAATAGCCCTAGACAGCACAGCCGCCGCGCATGCCCCGAGCGCCTGAATAATCCGACCACTTACCAGCTGAGGCAATGTAGTGGCCATGGCGCACACAGCACTGCCCGCGACAAACGCGATGAGTCCACCAAGTACCAGCCACTTGCGGCCAAATCGATCTGAGAGCGGGCCAACAAAGAGCTGCCCCAGGGCGAATGCGACAAAGAAACTACTGAGTGTTGCACTGAGGTCTTTGACTGAAGCCCCCAGTTCAACAGCCATCTCGGGAAAAGCCGGGAGGATGATGTTTGTCGCGAGGGCACCGAGCGCTGCCAATCCCGCCAGTAAAAAAAGCAATTCACCGTTGAACTCTATTCGGGACGTCGTGGAGGCGACTCCCACCTTCCTAAATGGGCTGTCTGGCTCGATTGCTTTTGTCATTGATCTACCTGCACTGTTCGTTCGAATAGACTCGGGCGATTCAATTGTTACTGCCAGTCAAAGCACTGCGCAGTCCAATATCACGGCAGCTGAAGCCTGTTGCCATCGACGCATGCGCAGTGCCTGACACGGGCATCCAGAAAACTCAATTTCCCACTGGATCATCGGAGTCGTCGTCAAGGCATTCGATGCACGCGTCGAGCAACTCGTGCAGCGTCGCAACGCGCTCCACGCCGAGTCGCTCATTGAGTGCCAATTGCGCCTCTTTCCAGGCGCGTTGTCCTTCGGCTTGTTTGGCGTGTCCTGCCTCGGTCGCTTCGACAAGGCGGCTACGTGCATCGCCTCCTGCACCGATCGTCAACCACCCCTGAGCGACCAGGGACTGCATGTTTCGAGTCAACGTCGAAGCATCCATCTGCATGCGCCTGGCCAGATCACTCGGACGGATAGGCCCAAGTCTGACGACATGCGACAACAGCGCGTACTGCGTGTTCTTCAATCCGGACTCGGCGACATAGCGGTCGTAGTGACGCGTCACCATGCGATTGAGCTGGCGGAGCTTCAGATTGGTACAACCCTGTGGCTTGATAGTGTTGTTCATGCGATATATTGTATCTGCAATATTTGCATATGCAATCATTCTCGAGAAAGGAGTTACTGGTGGAAGTCGACCAGATCGTTGCCCGTTGGGACGCGGAGGAAAAATCGGTTCGTGCGCGCTTGCTGGCCGCCGATGCTGCGCTACAGGATCAGATCGCCGAGCGGACGGGCATGGAGGTGTTCGAGGCTATTTTTGCCGGAGAACTGCCTCCTGCCCCCATCGGAGAAACGCTCGATTTCGTGCCGATTCACATGGAGCCAGGCGCTGCAATTTTCCAAGGTCGACCGCAGCGCAGGCACTATAACCCCCTTGGCACCGTGCACGGCGGTTGGTTCGCTACGCTGCTCGACTCGGCGGTTGGTTGCGCCGTGCATTCGACCTTGCCCGCGGGCAAGGGCTACACCACGCTGGAGCTGAAAGTCAACATGGTGCGACCCTTGAACGACCGAGTGCCGATGGTGCGTGCCGAGGGCAAGGTGATCCATGCGGGGCGCAAAGTTGCCACAGCCGAGGGGCGGATCATTGGCCCCGACGGCAAGCTGTACGCGCACGCGACGACGACGTGTCTGATCTTCGATCACCCCGCAACCACGCTGGGGAGTTCTCATGACCAAGCCTGACATCGTTGTTTTCTGCTCTCCGGTCCGAACACCGATCAACACCTATGGCGGCACGCTGAAGGACACCCCGGCGTCTGACCTTGGCGCTGCCGTGATCCGCGAAAACCTGTGACGCTCGGGACTGGCCGCCGACACTATCGATACCGTCGTGCTGGGCCAGGTTATCTAGCCCGGTACTAGGATGAACCCGGCGCGACAAGCCTCCATCGGCGGCGCTTGAAGTCGCGGCGGGATCGTCCCGATTCAATTAACGGAGCAACGCATGAAATACACATCGTTCGGCAAGACTGGTCTGAGGGTTTCGCAGGTGGCACTTGGCACGGGTAACTTCGGTACCGGCTGGGGCTACGGTGCCGATCTCGATGCCTGCAAGGTGGTCTTCAATGCTTATGCCGAAGCCGGCGGCAACTTCATCGACACAGCGGATATCTACCAATTCGGCCAGTCTGAGGGACTGCTCGGCACCTTGCTGGAGGGGCGGCGCGAGGATTTCGTCCTCGCCACCAAGTTCACCAACGGCGCTGTTCCCAATGCCAACCGGCTGGTCACCGGCAATAGCCGCAAGGCCCTGGTGGCCTCGTTGGAGGCCAGCCTGAAGCGACTCAAGACGGATCGGATCGATATCTACTGGGCGCATCATCCCGATGGCGTCACACCAGCCGAGGAGATCGTCCGCGGCTTCGAAGACTTGGCGCGCGCAGGCAAGATTCTCTATGCGGGCCTCTCGAATTTCCCCGCATGGCGGCTCGCCCGTGCAGTCACCCTGGCGGAACTTACTCGTGCGGTGCCCATCGCGGCCGCCCAGTTCGAGCACAGCCTGGTTCATCGCGAGCCTGAGGCCGACTTGTTCCCGGCCTCGCACGCGCTGGGCCTCGGTATCGTGACCTGGTCGCCGCTGGGCGGCGGCATGCTGACCGGCAAATACAGGCAAGGCGAGACAGGCCGTGCCGAAGGCTTCGCTGGTCGGATATTCCAGCCAGAGAACTCGGCACAGCGTACGCAGATCCTCGACACCGTAATCTCCATCGCGGGCGAGTTCGGCGTCAGTGCAGGCCAGGTCGCCATTGCCTGGGCCGGCACCCACGGGGCGGTTCCGATCATCGGGCCTCGTTCACTTACCCAACTCACCGATAACCTCGGTGCCCTGTCGCTTGAGCTCTCGGCCGAGCAGATCAGCCGTCTCGACACCGTGAGCAGTTTGGTGCCCTCGGCACCGGCCAGGACACCCGTTCCCTGGGCAGTCGGCGACAATCCGCGAGTCGTGGCCTGAGCTAGCTGTGGCGGCGGTGCAGACATCTGCGACAGGGAGAGGACGATGATCCGACAGATATCGTCCACGCCCGAATGTGTTATCCCAAAATCGCTGCGGACACGGCCGCACAGATGCGCGCGGCTGCTTTTGAAGCATTCACACAAGCCAGCGCGGGTTCACTCCTGCAGCTATTTGCATGGCCGCTTGCTCAATTAGCGGCTAGTCCTACTCTCGGTACTAATTGTTCAGGCCTTTAGAGGACTTTTACCGCCAAGTCACCAGCGTGATCACCACAGTGAACCGAACAGCGCCAGTCACGGCGCTACGCGCCATGCCTGGCGCACCACAAAAAAAGACCGCCTTACGGCGGCCAAAAAAAACGAGCTTTAGAAAACCTTCGAACAACACCTAACCGCCCGTGGCGTTCATAAAGCGCAGTACCTGCACTTCTCCGCCCGAACTGAACTCATGTCGCATGGGCTTGCGCAACAGACCAGCCTGAATGGCACAGAGCAATGGTTGGTCGGTTTCCGGATAACGACGCAGCAAAGTACGCAGGTCAATGGCGTGCTCATGTCCCAGACACAGCAACAAGCGTCCCTCTACCGTCAGGCGCACGCGATTGCAACTGGCGCAAAAGTTATGGCTGTGCGGCGATATGAAGCCGACGCGACTCTCAGGAAAATCTTTGAGGCGTACATAGCGCGCCGGCCCACCACTCTGCTCAGCACTATCGAGCAGGCTATAGTGCTCCGCGATGCGCTCACGCACCCAGTCACTGGAACAGTAGCTCTCCCCGCGCGACCGGCCGACCTCACCCAACGGCATTTCTTCGATAAAACTGATGTCTAGCCCCCGACTCACGGCGTAATCGACCAGCCTGAGCACCTCATCGGCATTGCGCCCTCGCATCACCACTGTATTCAGCTTGATGCGGGAGAAGCCAGCCGCAGCCGCCACATCGATGCCGGCCAGCACCTGAGCCAGGTCGCCAGTGCGAGTAATGGCGCGGAAACGCGCCGGATCAAGACTATCGAGGCTAATGTTGAGCCGCTTGACCCCTGCATCGACCAGGGGCTGAGCCATCTTTACCAGTTGCGAACCGTTGCTGGTCATCACCAACTCCCGCAACCCAGGCAGAACAGCGATCTTCTCACACAGACCAACGATCCCCCGACGCACCAGCGGCTCACCGCCGGTGAGGCGAATTTTCTTTACTCCGTTCCCGACAAACAACGCAGCCAGCCGGTACAACTCCTCCAACCCAAGTACCTGCTGACGAGGCAGAAAAGTCATATCCTCGGCCATGCAGTACACGCAACGGAAATCACAGCGGTCGGTCACCGACATACGTAGATAATCGATACCGCGACCGAAGCCATCCTGCAGAATGCTGCCCATTACGCGCCCTCGGCTACCAAGGCGGCATACCACCCTGTGATTACTGCTGCAGTGGTAAGTCCGTGTCCTCCAAGGCGATGCCCTGGGTATTCACCACCACTATCAAGCCTTTGATGCATTGCACCGTCGTCACTTGCCATACGCACTGATCCAGTCCTGCACGAATACTGCCTCAGAGGGCCTGATAACGCTCTGCAGGGTGCTCTTGCCTGATGCCCGAAAGAATGGCTTTCAGTCCCAGCTCATTCCCTTAAGGTGGATCTGGCTAGCGCGGCGCAGGAGATGCGCTCAGCGACAGCGCATCTGCCTCGGTGATCATCACTGAGCCTAATTTCGCCGCACGAACTGATGACACACCTGGCCCATCCTTATCCGGCCGCGCATAGAGATATTTTCTTCACACCACTTTCAGTATACGTTTTGTATAGTACACTAGCAGGAAGAGAATAAAAGCGAGCAGATAGCGCCACATGAAAACGCCTTTGGGATCAGCGGCACAAGGTGCGGAAACGACACCCTCCTCCCCGTCCGCCGCAAAGCGAGCTTCGGTGCCGGGAGAAGGCAAATTTTGCAGCCTTGAACCAACTCGCTCTCTGCGTGTGCTGTCACTGAGCTTTCGGTCATGGCTGGGGACTGACCCCGCCCGACTGCCGATGCGCACTGGCAGGGAGAAGCTCTCCCAGGGCTCTGATGCTCTGCTGATGCTATTAACTCCCGCTGCTGCGCCGCGGCACCAGCAAAAGGTATTCAAATCATTCGGCTACAGCATTAAGGCTGCGGGAGAACGGCGCTCATATTCGAGCCCCCTCATTGCCTGCATTGCTGGATCGCCGGCCACTACAACCCCGCCCCACACCAAACGCGCGAGCTTGCTAGTTACGGTGCCTTGCACCAGTGACCTGGCCGCTATCGAAATTGCATGACCAATTTTCACTTGGTCGGCGGCAACCGCATCCCGCCATGTTTCGGTTGAGGGGAAATTTTGTACAATGAGCCATGCCCAACAAAACTTACGGTCAACTTTGTCCAATAGCCCGGTCGCTAGACGTACTGGGAGATCGCTGGACGCTCCTCCTCATTCGCGAGTTCCTCTTGGGGCCGAAGCGATTCAAGGAGCTGCTCGCAACTCTGCCGGCCATGGGAACGAATCGGTTGTCCGAGCGTCTGGCCATGTTGGTGGAGAACGGCGTCATTCGACAGGCCATGCAGGGGACGTCTCCGGCCACCCCAGCTTACGAGCTGACAGAGCTGGGCGAGCAACTCCGCAAGCCGCTCATCTCGCTGGGGTTCTGGGGGCTCTCTCTACCGGTCGACGAACGGATCGACCCAGCCAGCGCGCGCGCAGAGCTCATTGCACTTTGCCTAACGGGCTCGAACGATCCGGCGGCAAGCGCCGGGCTGCACGAATCCTACGAGTTCCAAGTCGGCACAGAAGTCTTCCATATCCAGGTGGACAACGGGACTCTGCTGGCTCGATCCGGCCCGAGCGCAGAGCCCGCCGACGTCAAGATTCAGTGCGACATAGATACCTTCATAGCCTTGGTGCTAGGCGAGCTCAGCCCATCACGCGCACTGCGCGAGCGCCACGCAACACTGCTGCAAGGGGATCGACCCGCGTTTACGCGGGTATTCAACGTCCTCGAATACACGCCCTAAGACCTCCCTCCCGCCCCAATCTCCTCTGCCGCCCTGAGCATTGGGGGCGGGCAACTATGCATGGGCAGGACAGGCTCAATCATCTACGTCCCGTCACTGGCAGCGCGCCATACGACATAGCCGCGCTCTGCCGGGCACCGCTGCCGGTATCTGACTTCACCGTCACGTCTGCGCTTCGGAAAGTTTCCATTCCCCACAGCCCGGTCCCGGTCGGCGCGGCATATCAAATCGATGTTGTAGCGCCGCCCCTGGCACGGGGCCGCCTTGCCTGCCTCGCCCCCCAGCGGCGGTCAAACATCCGCGACGCAGCCCACCCCACTCATTTGGCGTTACCTACTTGAGCCCGTTGCTGCTCGCTGGAGGACCTGTGTTCAGCAAACCGCATAGGAGCCTGGCTTTTCGCAGGCAACCCGCCGAGCAGTAGCCGCTCACAATAGTGATTGCCCCCTACAAGAATAAGGAGACGCCACATGTCCAGTTTTTTCACGCTTGTACTTAACACCGGCCTGAGGATTGCACAATGAATCCCCCTTACGATTTCGACTACATCATCATCGGCTCAGGTTTCGGCGGTAGCGTGTCCGCCTACCGACTGACAGAAAAAGGCTATTCCGTTGGCGTGATGGAGATGGGCCGACGCTGGACGGCTGAGGACTTCCCAAAGTCCAACTGGGACACTCGCCGCTGGATGTGGCGACCTGGCCTGAAAATGTTCGGTTTCTACAACATGCGCCTGTTTCGCCACGCCATGATCGTAAGTGGCAATGCGGTCGGCGGAGGATCCATCACCTACGCCAATGCCTTGTTAACGCCGCCCGATAGCGTATGGGATGAAGGCTCTTGGGCAGGCCTGGCCGACTGGAAACGAATCATGCCCCAGCACTACGCCATGGCAGAAAAAATGCTCGGCGTGACTGAAAGCCAGATCATGGGCGAGGCCGATCTGCGCCTCAAGAAAATGGCGGATCTGCAGGGCGTAGGCGACACCTTCCATGCGCCACGTGTAGGAACCTTCTTCGCCCCCCCTGGCGAGGAAGGCGGCAAGACCTACCCGGATCCCTACTTCGGAGGTGAGGGCCCGGAGCGAGGAACCTGTACTGGTTGCGGCGGCTGCATGATGGGCTGCAAGCACAACGCCAAGAACACACTCGACAAGAACTACCTTTATCTCGCGGAAAAACGTGGCGCCCAGGTTTTTGCCGAAACCAAGGTGGTGGATGTACGGCCGCTCAACGGTAAAGAGGATGGGAGCGACGGTTACGAAGTCTTCACCGAGTGCTCAACCTCTTGGTTCGACAAGCAGCGCCGCAGCTTCCGCTGCCGCGGCGTGATCTTCGCCGCGTCGTCGCTGGGCACGATGGAGTTGCTGTTCCGGCTCAAGCAAAACGGATCGTTGCCACGCATCAGTAACGACCTCGGCAACCGCGTGCGCACCAATGCGGAGTCCCTTATTGGCATACGTTTTCCTGCAACGGACAAGAGTATGTCACCAGGCCTGGCAGGTGGCGGCAGTTTCTATCTCGATGAGCGCACGCACATTGGCGTCGTCCGCTACCCGGAAGGCTCCGACGCGATAGGCCTAATGATGACCTTGCTGTGCGGTGGGCGTGCCGGATGGACGCGGATTTTTACCTGGCTGTGGACACTGCTCAAGCATCCACTGCAAGCACTGCACGTACACAACCCTATCGGCTTTGCGCGTCAGACCATGCTATTGCTGGTGATGCAGACGGCGGACGCATCACTCAGCATGCGATTCAAGCGCCGCTGGTATTGGCCGTTCACAAAACAACTTGGCAGCGAGGGCGGTCCCATTCCCACCTTCATCCCCGAGGCCAACGCATTTGCTGAAAAGGGCGCCAAGGCACTGGGTGGCATAGCCACGACCATGTTGACCGAGATCCTCTTCAACATTCCCACCACGGCGCACTGCATGGGCGGCTGCGCGATGGCGGACTCACCTGCGCGCGGCGTGATGGACGTGCAAAGCCGCGTGTTCGGCTATCAGAACCTACTGGTCTGTGACGGCTCGATGCTCAGCGCCAACTTGGGCGTGAATCCGAGCCTGACCATTACCGCGCTGACCGAGCACGCCATGTCGTACATCCCGGCGAAAGATGCGCAGAACAGACTCAAATTGAAAGAGCTACACGGCGCGATTGATTAGAGCCGAGCCAATGGGAACTCACCACTCACACATCAACAACACTGACCGTATCACCGAGGAGCCCGCGATGAATCTGCCCTACGATTTCGACTATATCGTCATCGGCTCCGGCTTTGGAGGCAGTGTGTCTGCGTGCCGACTGACAGAAAAGGGCTATTCCGTCGCAGTGATGGAGTTGGGCCGCCGCTGGACGGCCGAGGATTTTCCCAAATCCAACTGGGATGCGCGTCGCTGGGTGTGGCGACCTGGTTTGAAAATGTTCGGCTTCTACAACATTCGCTTGTTTCGCCATGTGCTTGTCATGTGCGGGAACGCAGTCGGTGGAGGCTCCATCACCTACGGCAATGTTCTGCTACCGGCGCCCGACAAGGTGTGGGACGAGGGCCCTTGGGCCGGCCTGAAGGACTGGAAGCAGATCATGCCGCAGCATTACGCCACAGCGGAAAAAATGCTAGGCGTCACCGAGAACAAGATTCTCGGTGAGGCCGACTTGCGACTCAAGAGAATGGCGGATTTGCAAGGCGTGGGCGATACGTTCTACCACGCCCGTGTAGCAACCTTCTTTGCCCCCGAAGGCCAGACCAGCGGCCAGACCCATCCGGATCCTTATTTCGGCGGCGAAGGTCCGGAGCGCGGAACTTGCGTCGGGTGCGGTGGTTGTTTGGTTGGCTGTAAACACAATGCTAAGAACACGCTCGACAAGAACTATCTCTATCTCGCGGAAAAGCGGGGCGCCCAGATTTTTGCTGAGACCAAGGTGGTGGACGTTCGGCCGCTTAACGGTAAAAACGACGGTAGTGATGGTTACGAGGTCTTCACCGAGCGCTCGACCTCCTACTTCGACAAGCGACGGCGCAGCTTCCGTTGCCGCGGTGTTGTCTTTGCCGCATCGTCGTTGGGCACGACGGAATTGTTGTTCCGGCTGAAGAAGAACGGGTCGTTGCCGCGCCTCAGTGACGATCTCGGCAACCGGGTATACACCAATGCCGAATCCCTTCTCGGCGTTCGCTTTCCCGCAACAGACAAGAGCATGTCGCCCGGCCTGACGGTAGGTTCAGGAGTCTATGTTGACGAGCACACGCACATCCAGGCAGGGCGTTTCCCAGAAGGCTCTGACGCGATAGGCCTGATGATGACCTTGCTGTGCGGCGGACGCGCCGGGCGGACTCGGTTATTTACCTGGCTATGGACGCTGCTGACACAACCGCTGAATGCGTTACGCGTGCACAACCCTATCGGTTTTGCGCGTCAGACCATCTTGCTGCTGGTGATGCAGACGATGGATGCCTCACTCAACATGCGGTTCAAGCGCCGCTGGTATTGGCCGTTCGCAATGCAGCTGTGCTCGGAGGCCGGCCCGATTGCCATTCCTACCATCATCCCGGAGGGGATTGCTTTTGTGGAGAAAGGGGCTAAGTCACTAGGTGGAATTCCCATCAGCCTTCAGAGCGATATCTTGTTCAACATGCCTGGCACCGGACACTGCATGGGAGGTTGCGCGATGGCGGACTCGCCGGAGCGCGGTGTGATGGATGCGCAAAACCGTGTCTACGGTTATAAGAACCTGCTGGTCTGCGACAGCTCGATGCTCAGCGCCAACCTGGGCGTGAACCCTAGCCTGACCATTACCGCGCTGACCGAGCACGCGATGTCGTACATTCCTGCGAGGACGACGCCGCCCGTTTGAGAATAGAAACGGTGGCGAATCGACATAGCCAGTACATTTCTGATCCGGCGCACTATTCCTGGAAGCCCAAATTACGCTGGCATGAACGTCTCGCAACCGGACCGGACAAGACTCCACTGAATCACACGAATCCGTCGATCCGGATCGGCATGCCACGCCCCTGCATCCTCTCCCATTGCCAGCTGCTGCCGCCACTACACTATACATTTTGTATAGCATTTGAAGTACATTGAATATATAGTGCCTTGCGACCCTGCCGCGCAGATGAACATTCGCCCCGAAATTTCCGAGAACCCATCATGCCTAATTCCTTCTCGCCTGAAAAAACCCTGCTGACCCAGTCTTTGCAACTCCCGAACGGCAGTGTGCTGCGCAATCGTCTTGCCAAGGCAGCCATGAGCGAGGCGTTGGGTACCTACCACAATCGCCCGACGTTGAAGCTGGTCGAGCTGTACCGACGCTGGGCCGCAGCGGGCCTCGGCTTGATCATCACGGGCAACGTGATGATCGACCGTCGCGCCCTGGGCGAGCCGGGTAACGTGGTGATCGAGGATGAAGCGGATCTGCCTGTATTGCAGCAGTGGGCGCGAGCAGCCACATCCCAGGGGGCTACCATCTGGGCTCAGCTCAACCATCCCGGCAAGCAGGCGACCAAAGGTCTGAATGTCAACAATCTCGCCCCATCGGCCGTTCCATTCCGCGAGGACATGGCATCGCTGTTCGAGACTCCGCGCGAAGCCACCACTGCCGAGATCAAGGACATCATCCAGCGCTTCGGCCGTAGCGCCGCCATCTGCAAGAAAGCCGGTTTTAGCGGCGTGCAGATCCATGGTGCGCATGGCTACTTGATCAACCAGTTCCTGTCACCGCACCACAACAAACGCACTGACGACTGGGGCGGCAGCCCGGAAAAGCGCCGTCGCTTCGTATTGGCCGTTTATGCCGAAATTCGTCAGCAGGTCGGAGACGATTTCACCGTCGCCATTAAGCTCAATTCGTCTGACTTCCAACGTGGCGGTTTCAGTGAAGAAGAATCCATGGAAACGATCCAGGCACTCGCCGAGGCGGGCATCGATCTGATCGAAATCTCGGGGGGGACTTATGAGGCGCCTGCTCTGAGTGGCACGATGCAGGAACAGAAGAAAGCATCCACCGTGGCGCGCGAGGCTTATTTCCTCGAGTTTGCCGAGAAGGTGCGCAGCTCGGTGAAGGTACCCTTGATGGTCACCGGCGGCTTTCGCAGTGCCGCTGGCATGAACGCCGCGCTGCGCTCCGGAGCGCTTGATGTCGTTGGTCTCGCACGGCTATTGGCGATTGACCCTGAAGCCCCTGCAGCCCTGCTGCAAGGACGGGATAGCCCGCAGCGCGTGCGCCAGATCATCACGGGCATCAAGCAGATTGACCGCCTGGCCATCATGGAAGTCTTCTGGTACTCGCTGCAGCTCAAGCGAATCGCCAATGGCGGAGACCCGCGCCCCAACGAAAGCGGGCTGTGGGCCTTAATAAAATCGGTGTTTAAAAGCGGCTGGGGCACATTCCGTACGCGGCGCCTACGGGCATAAGCCCACTGCGCGACGCTCGCCTGAGTGCCCTCAACAAGAGCGTCGCCATAATTACTGTCCGGGCTTAAGCCTTGCCAGCAACATATATGGTTCTCACTTAAAACCTGACAAAACCAACTAGAAGGCCCCAGCATGACCGATACCCACCTCACCGCCCCAACCCGCTTCGTGGAAGTCGATGGCGATAAATTCGCGTACCGTCGCTGGGGCAACACTACGACTGACCAACCCCCATTGTTCTTCCTCCAGCATTTCCGTGGCGGAATGGATCACTGGGATCCGCTCATGACCGATGGTCTGGCCGCAGGGCGTGAAGTCATTCTCTACAATGGCCGCGGGATTGCGTCGTCTTCCGGCAAGCCACGCAACCGAATTGAGCATATGGCCGACGACGCCGCTGCGGTTATTCGTGCACTTGGTCTTGCCAAAGTCGATGTATTGGGTTTTTCGCTCGGCGGGTTTCAGGCCCAAGACCTCACGCGACGTCATCCCGAGCTTGTCCGTAAACTCATGCTGCTCGGCACCGGGCCACGAGGCGGCAATTCAGACTCAGATCCTGGCGTACTGGAAGCAGCACCGCGCCCGGTTCCGACTCTGGAGGACTTCTTGTTCCTGTTTTTCGGTCGATCTGAAGCTGCAAGAAAAGCCGGACACGAATTCTGGGAGCGCCGTCATCTGCGCGTGGAGCAAGACCCACCGAGCTCCCCCGAGGTGATCCAGGCCCAGATCGAAGCAAACATGTATTACTTGCCAAAGCTGGATCCAAAAGATCCTTTCGCTCATTTGCGCGAAATAAAGCAGCCGACGTTCATTCTTAACGGCATTAATGACGTCATGGTCCCTACAATAAATTGTTGGTACATGGCCCAGAACATCCCTAACGCCCAACTGTTTCTATATCCGGATGCCGGCCATGGCGCTCAATTCCAATGCCCTGAGCGCTTCTTAAAGCACGCCATTCAGTTTCTTAACGAGTAACAATCTGTAAAAACTCCTGTTCCCAACCTGGCGAGCAGGAGCCGCAAATGGCGAAGGATGAAGCTAGCGCTTAGGCCATGAGAGCCTTGCACTCAAGCGTAATCATGACTCACTGAAATCCGCACTAATCGCGTACAGCCAGAAGGTATATTTGTAATGCTGAAATTCAAACTCCTGCTCTGGGCCCTGACCAAGTTGCTGCAAAGGGCCGCAAAAAACAACCCTGCCTGCGCCAAGTACATCGAAGATAAAGAGCTGATATTTCAAATTAAAACAGTTGGTGGTGTCGGCCGTTATTACACCATCAGCAACGACAGGATTTTTTCTTCTCCTGGGTTATTTAGAAACCCAAAATTCACCATGACTTTTAGTGATGCCGCCAAGGGCTTCGCCATTTTGTCTGCAAAAGATAGTAAAGAAGCCTTTCTGGCAGGTCTGCAAAGCGGGGATCTGGTCATCCGTGGTGACTTTGTAGAGGTGATGTGGTTTCAAGGATTAACTGAATACTTACAACCCGGCAAAAAGCATCAGAATTAGAACCCGCTACTTACCCTCGATGAAGCTAAATGCTTAGCACGGGGGCGGGCCCCGACTCTTCGCCAGCTCAAAGTTGAGTTATAAATGAAAAACAAGAATAAAAATGGATTGGCTTTACTAACATTCAGCCTGGCAATATTTAACACGTCGGTTAAAGCCGATGGTTATGGGGATTTTTACTTTCTTGGTGATAGCTTAACTGATTGTTGCGTGCTAGGACGGGCCACGCAGGACAATACACCTACCTGGGCAGACCAGTTACCTCCCCTGGTTGGCGCCAGCTACTCTCCCTCGACAAGTAGTAACTATGCCGTCGCTGGCGCGCAGTCAGGAGCTGGATCTATTGGCAGTCCGATTCAAAATGCCGGATTGCAATTCCAGACAGTATCTTTTTTGAATTCCGGAACCACACTGAACTCTAACGACTTAGTTGGCCTATGGATAGGAACGAATGATATTTGGCCATCCGCATATCTTCCCGCCGCTATTCCGGCGTTGAATATTGCAGCTCCACCTATTGGCTACCAGCCGCCTGCCGATGCGCTGACTAACTACATTACCGGCAATGTCCGCACCAGCATCGAAACGCTCCGAAACATGGGGATGAGAAATTTTGTCTTGCTGGCACCGTATGATCTGTCGAAGTCTAATATGGGTCAGATGCTAGGCGCTGATGCGGCGGCTATGTCCCTCGCATCCAGCTACTCTATTGCCTTGCGTGATGCCTACGCAGATATCTATACGCCGGGCGTAAATACCTACTTCTTTGACACCTTGACTTTGCTCGATCGGATCCAGGCCAACCCAGCTCGCTATGGTTTCACTCACTGGCTATCCTCCGATAGCATCTGCGGCGGTGTTGGTATCGCATGTGATGGTGCGGGATTGTCGCGATCGCGACAAGAGCAATATCTTTTTGCTGATTCAATCCACTTAACAAACTCATTTCATACAATTGTTGCTCGCTATGTTGCAAATATCATCAACGCCCGGTCGATACTGCCTGCAACGGCCGACATTGGTCAGTCGTCATCGAAATATTTTGCAGACGGTCTAATGGCAAGAATGCTATGGAACAGTAGCTCTGTAGCGTCGTTTGATAAGCAAAACTCAATCACACCATTCGTCGAAGCTTCGGCTGGGCAAGATAATCGCAATGCCGAATCAGGCAGTCTCGGCGGGACTGTTGGCGGTTATAAAGGAGACGTACGCTCCCTTACAGTCGGTGCCGCGTACCACTTTAATCAGCAATGGACGCTCGGTATTGCAGGCAACTATCAACAAAACCAAGCCACATTAAAAGATGGCCTGGATGCAAAAATCGAGTCGGACAACTACCAGTTGGGCCTCTTCTCCTCCTTCAAGCAAGATTCGATATTTTTCGATACCGCTCTGTCCTATGGTACGAATGACTACAGCATTGATCGCGCAGGGGTATATGACCGTGTAACAGCGGATACCAAAGGCACCTCGCTAACAGCAGTCGTGAGTGGTGGTTATTTCTTTGACATCCGCCACATGAAGGTGGGGCCGATAGCACAACTCACCTATGGGCACACAAAGGTGGACGCCTATCGCGAGCAAGGAGACAGCTTACTGACTCTGGGCGTCGATAAACAAAGGATTGAATCATCTTCGGGGGCGCTTGGCATCCGCACAGCAGGAGCCCTTTCCGTCGTTGGACATCAAGTTCTCGGCTCACTTACATTGACAGCGGAACATGATTTTGAAGGCACATCGCGCGATCTCTCATCGTTCAGTACAAATGCTCCGTCCTTGATAATAAACAGCGGTGGTGGCTATAAGGAAGATCATTTGTACGGTAAGTTGCATGCAGGATTCAGTATGCCGGTCGACAATTCGATTAAGCTTGGTCTGGATGCATCCTCCGTTTTTGCTCGCTCCTATGGGAGTGGTAATAGCATTACAGCTTTCATGAGCATGTCGTTCTGATAGAAATACTCAAGGAACCTGTAGTGGCCAACTAATCCCGGACACGACGTTAAGTTTTTCTTCGGCCCGAGCTGGCGCTAGCCCACCGTTGAATTGATGTGGTCGAATCCAGTTGTACCGATGCATCAAGAAATGGCTGATATCGCGTTGGGCTTCTTGAGCAGTTCTGTAGCCCACGGTCGGTATCCATTCAGTTTTCAAGCTGCGGAACACGCGCTCCATTGGCGCGTTGTCCCAGCAATTTCCCCGGCGACTCATGCTCTGGCGCATTCGATAACGCCACAACCGCTGGCGAAATAAACGACTCGCATACTGCGACCCTTGATCCGAGTGAAACAACAACCCCTGAGGTCTTCCACGTTGTTCATAGGCCATATCCAGCGCCTTGATAACCAGCTCGGCGTCCGGCTTTTCAGACAACGCCCAGCCCACTATCCGGCGCGTGCATAAATCAAGAACGACAGCCAGGTAATGCCATTTCCCCTGGGCCCAGATGTAAGTGATGTCGCCGCACCAAACCTGGTTCGGTGCTGGGACGTCGAACTCCCGATTCAAGATATTCGGGATATCCAACCGTTCAACCGTCGCTCGTTTATAGGCATGAGAGCCTGGTTGCTTGCTGACGAGATCAAGCTCACGCATCAAACTGCGCACTTTGAACCGGCCAAGTTGCTCACCATCTTCACGCATCAACGAGAGAATGCTACGGCTGCCGGCAGCACTGCGGCTTTGCGAAAACAATTCACTCACCCGGCTGCGCAACCGAAGCCGCTCAACATCAGGAGTCCGGCGTCTGAGATGCCGGGAGTAGTAACACGAGCGGGTGACTTCAAACACCTTGCACAGCCAATCAACCGACTCGTGGACGCTCAATTGGTCAATCAGTGCGAACGCTCGTGATCTTCCGACATCAAGAGCGCGGTAGCCTTTTTTAGTATGGATTTCTCTCGCTCAAGACGAGCGATCCGGGCTTCCAGTTCCTGAATTTTCTGCTGTTCCGGCGTCAGCGCTTTGCTCTGCGGCGTAACGCCTTTGCGCTCCTGTTGAATCTGGTCGACCCAGCGGCGTAGTGCCGACTCACCGACGCCGAGTGAGCGACTGGCTTCGATGAAACTGTAGTTTTGCTTGAGTACGAGATCGGCAGCCTCGCATTTGAACTCAGTGGAAAAGACACGGCGTTGCTTGGTCATCTGACACCTCGATCTGGCGAGCATTCTCGCCTAAATGGGTGTCCGGTTTCATTAGACCACTACATGTCTACCGGAGCGGGGGTAGTCCATTTAAGGCTTGGAGGTGTCTACGAAACTAGGGGCGATTCAACGCTGAGGATTGAGCAGGCACATCAGCACCGGCATGCTACGCGAGATAAAGTACACGCCAATAGATCCGCCCTCGGGAAACACTCTTCCCGAGGGCTTTTCGTTTCGTACCTCTGCCGCAGAGTCGCTCTCAAGCTGCTTTAAACAAACTGACTAAAGTGCTCGACCTTAAGGTCATCTGAAACTTTACGCCAGATGTATTTATCGAACGCCTGCTTGGCGCAGCGCTGTCGGTGTGAAATTGCTCTGTGTTGCCGTGAAGTCGAAATTCAAGGAGCGATTAGCTTCGTTTTTCATTCCAAGGGCCAGATAGCGCCCCGAGATCAGATCATATTGAGTTTCAACGTTGTACCATGGCACCTGCTTGTCATAGTAGTACTGGGCATGCGCCTCGGCTACACGCCATAGACTGCCACGACCGTCGTAGTGATCAGCTTCGGCTATCGCCCAAGTATCCTCGTCTATATAGAACTCACGCTTGGCATAGATATGCCGCTCACCTGCTTTCAGAGCGGCTGTCACATGCCATACACGGTGCAGCTCGTAACGAGTCAAATCCTGATTGATATGCCCGACCTTGAGGATCTCATCGTACTTTAGTTTAGGAGAGTCAAGGCGGTAGCTGTTGTAAGGGATGTAGATTTCCTTCTTCCCATTCAACGTCCACTCGTAACGGTCTGGCGCGCCGTTGTATAGGTCTACGTTGTCCGACGTACGCAGTCCATCGCTGGCTGGCGCTGGGCCATCGTATGACACTTGCGGTGCTCGCCGCACGCGCCTCTGGCCGGCGTTGTACAGCCACGCCATGCGTGGCTCTTTCACTTGGTCCAGTGTCTCATGCACCAGCAGTACGTCACCACTCAAGCGCGCTGGCGCGACCACTCGCTGCTTGAAGTAAAGCAGCACGTTGCTAGGCTTACTTGCGTCAAAATCCGTGAGTGCATAATGAAAAGTTATTTCGTCCTGAAAGTAGACTAGGTTGTACGCTCCGTTCGCTTGCGGCATAGCCTGTGTAATCGAACGAGCAACGCTTCCCCCTCGATAATGGGTAATGTGGTTCCAGATCGCTTCTAAGCCACTCTTAGGAATCGGGAAGGCGATAGACTTCTCAAAGCTCTCCAAACCGTTACCGCCCTCAACCAACTTTGTTTTCACCGCGTTCATCTTCACCGCGTCATAGATAGCGTCCGGGAACGCGGCTGATCGATGAGTGGGAAATACTGGAATTTTGTAGCTGCTTGGGTAACGTTTGAACATCGCCTGCTGACCGGGGGTCAGCTTGTCCTTGTACTGATCGACGTTCTGCGCGGTGATGGTGAACAGCGGCTGCTCGTCGGCGAACGGATCGGCCAGGAAGCCTTTGGCATCGACGGCACCGGCGTTCTGCGGCAAGCCGCCCGTCCACTCGGGGATGGAACCATCTGCATTGCCGGCCTTCTCGGCCCCGATCGGGGTCAGCGTGGATCCCAGTTTGGCAGCTTCATCAGCCGATACGGCAGCCATCACGCTGGAGGCCAGCAGAGACAGCGCCAGAGCACCGGATTGCAGCAAGAGACTTATTGTTTTCATGGGTGATCGTTCCTCAATGTTCCAGACGCTTAAAAAATCACGCCAACGCTGAGTGCCACGAAGTCGCGGTCAACGTTGGTGTTGTACTCGCCGCCGAAGAAGTCGGTGTAGGAAAGGCTGGCGGTGTAGGTGTTCAGGTACTCGACATCCAGACCCAGGCTGATGGCCTTGTTGCCCTCGGTGAACGTCGGGCCGTAGCCATCCACGTCATGCGACCAGGAGAGGTTCGGTTTCAGGTTGATGCCAGCGGCGACGTCCGGGTAATCCAGAATGGCTCGGGCGCTGTAGCCCCAGGACGTCGAGGTAAAGAAGCCCTTGTCGTTGCACTCATCAGGATTGTCAGCGTTCAAGGCCGTGCAGAATCCACCGGGGACCTCGCCGCTACCGAAAACTGCATCTCGACCGAAGCGCAGCTCGTTTTGGCTGATGTCGCCGATATGGCTGTAACCGACCTCGCCCACCAAGGTCAGGCGATCCGCGCCCATGACTTGATCGATGAACTGGACAGCGGTGACCTGGGCTTGGGTGAATGGCTTACGGACATAGCCTCGGATCTCATCGCCAGCGGCGGTGGTGGCATGACCACTGGTAAACACGGGGTTCCCCAGAAAGCCCAAAGGCACTACCGCCCCCAAGACCAGGTCGGTCGAGTTCAACTGCAGCGGCATATTGGGCCGATGGCTGATCTCGCCAGAAATGGCTGTTGAGCCCGCCGTGGTGGAGAAGCTCAGGCCGTACAGCCGAATATCTTCGGGATATTCGGCAAAGTACTTGGCGGAAGCCTCGCCGGTTACCGGGTCGGCGGCGAAAGGTGCGGCCCCAACCACGGTGCTGACGATCGGTGTGCGGCTGTGGTAATTCAGGGCATACAGGCCGAACTCGGTATTGTTCAGCTGCTCGGCGAACCAGCGCAACGCTACCCCATACTGCCCGCCATCCCGCGCATCGCGGTCGCCAATGCGGCCCACATAGCGGTAGCCGGCAGCCGGATCGGGATTAAGGTCGGAGCCGGCAAATGCCAGGCGCTGGTCACAACCATCGGCGACCACATCGGTCCCAGTGAAGAAGGTGCCGCAGTTATCCAGTACGGTCTGGTCCCACTCCAGCTGGTAGAACCCTTCGGCGGATAGCGAGTCGGTCAACCCCTGGGACAGGTAGAACATGTTTACCGGGATCAGGCCTTCCTTGATCTCGGCGCCTGGGCGGCGGAAAGCCGCAACGTCAATCGGGTTGATCGCGTTGATACCATTCAGCAGAAAGGTGCTCTCGCCCCAGCTCACCACCTGCTTACCCAGACGCACCGAGCCTGGCTGATCGGCGACGGTGTAGCTGTGGTAGAGGAAGGCGTCGAGGATCTGCGCTCCAGAAGCCTGGGCCGCCTCCTTGCGGTTGTGGTCGTCGATGTCATAGAGCAGACGGTGCTCGTCCTTCAGCTCGAAGTCGTACCAGTACTTGCCGCGGACGAACACACCGGTATCGCCATACTTCAGCTCGAGGTCGTGAATGCCCTTGAAGATCTTCGAGAAGGTCTCGCCCTTCTTGAAATTCAGACGGCCGTCATCGTTGGTCTGCGAGGAAGCCTGACCGCCGTTGCTGGCACCGATCATGTCGGGATCGGCGTCGCGTGCCGACCAGCTGGCGCCCACGGACAGCGAAGAGTCGAGCTTGCCTTCGAGCTCGCCAAGATTGAATTCCACGCCAAATGCCGAGCCAGAAAACACGGATGCCAAGCAGATGGCCTGCGACAGTTTCGTCAGGTGCCAACCGGGTATTTTTCTTGTCATTAAAGCCACTCCACTTGTTTTTGTAATGTGTCTGGGCGATAGCGATTGGGCATGCCTGTTACCCGCTCCGAAGGGCTTTATTTCGCTATACGCTTTGTATAGTATTTAGCTTCGACATCGAATGCAACCGACGTGTTTCCCACAGGGCTGTGAGACGTTTTCGAGCTTCACGACGAGCCCCGCCATAGGAGAGGCAGGCCATAGGTTCACGTCGTTTAGGGAATGAGCCGCCTGCAGCTTTAGTGCTTGAGCACGGCTGCCATCAACGCGGATCTGGAGCGTGCCGCAGATCAACCGCATGTTGGCGACAGCGAGGTGCTAACGCAGGAGGCACTGGTACCAAGGCGCAAGGCGCAAGGCGCAACGATGGTGGCAAGGGCACAGTGATGCCGTAGCCGAGTAGTAAGGAGCAGTGCAATGCGTGAATTGAAACCGGAACTGGGCCGTGCAGAAGCCCAAAGTCGCCAAGCTCGGAATAAGGGAGAGATGAATCGACCTTTCATTGGTCAATCTGTTCGCCAGGTAATACTGCGGGGTATTAGGCTGGCTCCAATGCCCCCCCTCTATGGATTGGTGGTTTGGGCCATTCACGATTACGAGGGGCTACGTCAATTTCTATCGTCGGTGAACAGCATCGAGGTAAGTCAGGCAGTGCTGACTCTCGCCGTAGCTGGATTCATCGTTGGTGCCTTTACGCCTATGTTCATAGTCGCCGCTGCCCCCAAGCTATCCACTAATTCGTCTATGACCGATGAGTCTGAGCAGCAGAATGGCGAAGAATGGTATTGGGACAAGCGGTCAGAGGGCCGAGAGCTGGCGATTCAGGAGGCCATCAATACACGCTGCTCGCCGAATGCAGACAGCCGCTGGTCCATGGGCGACCTAATAAAGGAATTCGACTATCCCGAGAGCAAGGCTGGCTCCGATCTGCTCGACGGTAAAGTGATGCGATTGCTGGGTATTCAGTCCCTCTCGCTGAAGCCAACCCAGAAGCTAGAGGATGCAAAACGCTTGCTTTCTTTGCGGTATCAGGGGCTTGCGTCCAAGTATGAATGGGATGTTGAAATTGAACGCTTGGCATCTGGTTACAAGGCCTTCATTTCTGTGCGGGCGCCCGCAAAGAATCCAGAAATGGGGTCAGGACCCTGGCGGCTCTGCTTGGTCGCAGATGGTGCCTCTGCGGCCCTCGCAGTAACCCTCGCAGCCATCACTCGCGAGACTTGGACATTCTCTACTCGAGCATGAATGTCACATCTTTCTATGACTTCTGAGGGGGAAATGCCAACCATGCGCTACTCACCGGAACACAAAGCCCAGACCCGTCAACGCATCATTGATACAGCCGCACAACTGTTCCGCCGAGATGGCATCGATGCGACGGGTCTACAACCATTGATGAAAACTTTGGGACTCACCCCAGGTGGCTTTTACGCACATTTCAAATCCAAAAATGAGCTCGTCGAAACAGCTCTTCAGCGCGCGGTGGAACAGCGGCAGGCCCGCACGCAAGAAGATGTGACCAGCGAACAGCCACTTGCCGAACTCATCGCGCATTACCTATCCAGCGCACACCGCGCCAACCCTGAAACCGGTTGCCCACTACCAACGATCTCCGCCGAGCTGGGACAACGTGGCCACCCCAGCGCGACCACCGACCGGTTCATCTTGGATCGCCTGGACATGATTGAGTCAAAGCTCGACAGTGAGGATGCCGCAGAGCAGAGCGTGCTGCTACTTTCCAGCATGGTGGGTGCGCTTTTGCTTTCACGCAGCACCAACGACCCACAACTGTCTGACCGCCTGCTGAAAGCCACCCGCAAGTTACTTATCGAACACGTCGAGGCTCAGCCAGGCGCATGAAACTGATACCAGCTTGGCAGGCCTCCGTCTGATCCTGCCGAGTACCTCTCAGCCACAACCTAGAGGTACTCGGCAACAGCTCTGCCATCTGATCAAGCATCGGCTTTGGGGAGCAGCGTTTCAACCAACATTGAATTTCCGAAGGTTCGTCAAAGATGAAAAGTCAAACAATGAAAGCACTCACCTTCAAACGCTATGGCAAGTCGCCCGAGATCGGCTTCGCTGACGTTCCCCGCCCGACGCTGAAGCCCGACGAACTGCTGGTTCAGGTTCACGCTGCGGGTCTGAACCCAATCGACAACATGATTCCGACGGGAACCTTCAAACCCGTCCTGCGCTTCCAACTGCCGGCCACACTGGGCAGTGACCTGGCCGGTGTGGTGGCTGAGGTCGGCAACCGCGTGACTCGCTTCAAGCCAGGCGATGCCGTCTTCGCCAGCATCTTCGACCTTGGCATGGGCTCTATCGCCGAATTCGCGGTGGTACCGGAGAGCGCTGCCGCGCTGAAGCCGGCTAATCTGGACTTTGTGCAGGCAGCCTCGATCCCCATGGTCGGGCTCACCTCGTGGCAAGCGCTGAAGGAACGCGCCAATCTTCGGGCCGATCAGAAGGTATTCATTCCTGCTGGATCCGGCGGTATTGGCACGTTCGCGATCCAGCTGGCAAAACACTTTGGTGCCAAGGTGGGAACTACCACCAGCACGGGCAACGTCGAATTGGTGCGCAGCCTTGGCGCAGACGAGGTGGTCGACTACAAAAAGGAAGAATTCGAGAAAGTGCTGCGCGACTACGACACGGTGCTCGGCACTGTCAGGGGGGACGCGATTGAGAAATCCATCGGCATTCTCAAGCCGGGGGGCATGATTGTCTCGCTCATCGGGCCGCTGGACGCAGCGTTCGCTCGCGCTCGACGGCTGAACTTCTTCCTAGCGTTCGTGTTCGGGCTGATGAGCCGCAAGATCATGCGCCTTGCGAGAAAGCGGGAAGTCGCCTACTCATTTCTCTTCGTGCATCCCGACGGCGATCAACTCACCGAAATCGGCGAACTCCTCAAGGCGGAGCGCATCCAGCCAGTGATCGACAAGGTGTTTCCATTCGAGCAAGCAAAGGATGCACTTGTGTACCTCGCTCAGGGGCGATCCAAGGGCAAGGTTGTCGTCAAGGTGAGATAGCGGCGATCAGTGAATCGCCCGTTCAACAAGCAACCAACTCGCCTTCACCACCACGCCCACTGGCAAATGCGTTACCAGCGAGCGGGCTTAACGTGATGAACCTCAGAAGCCGCCAGTTGCCCTCACCGCGAACCTACGGGCGCAGCGGATACAAAGCGCTGTCAAACGCGGATAGACGCGGAAACACCAATGGCTCCTCGTCGCCAAGATTTTCCAAACGGTGTCTGTACTGAGACAGGAAGTCGCCACGGGCCTCATCGCTGATGTAAGGCACGTGCCAGGCGACAAAGGGTTCGAGCACGTCGAACCCAACGTATGCCAATGTGCCACGTAGGATCGGCCGCAGCATGTCCTGCAACGGCCCGTGAATGGCTCCCTCGCCAAACATATGCTCGCGCCCTCCCAGTGTCACCGTCACCAGTGCTTTTTTTCCGGCGAGGCCGCCTTGATCGTAAAAGCGCTTACCGCCATAGCAGATGCCGGAAACCAGTACCCGGTCGACCCAGCCCTTGAGCATCGCCGGCATCGAGAACCAATAGATGGGAAAGTTCAGGATCAGCAGATCGGCCCATAGCAGCTTGTCCAGCTCCTGCTGGATATCGCCCGACAGTGACTGGCTACCAGCACCCAAACGTTGCTCCAGCGCGTACACCAGGTAGGAGGGATTGGCGCGGGTAGAGAAGTCTGCGGCGCTAGCCACAGGGTTCCAGCTCATGGCGTACAGGTCGCTGACCTGCACCGAATGCCCCTGAGCCTGCAGCGTGGCGCTCGCCTGATCACGTAAAGCCGCGGTAAACGACTGGGGCTCGGGATGAGCGTGGACAATCAAAACGTTCATGATTACTCCTATCAGAGCTCAATACTTGAATCAGCGTCCTGCTTAATTCTCAGGTACAAGCGAGAAAGCACCAGGTAGCAGCCCTGTCATCTGACCGAGCACAGGCTTCGTCATCAGGCCGATAAGTGCCTGGAGTCATGGCCTTATTCTTGACGTGCCCAAGTCTGCGAGCGACCCAGCATTGGCATGCCGATATAGCCGCGCACGCTGAGCTTCTTACCACCGTCGATCACACGGACGTTACTGCTGTATACATTTCCGTTGTCTGGATCGAGGATTTGACCGTCAGCGTACTCGTCACCGTCCTTTACCAGACCAGACAGGATGACCAAGCCGATTACCGGCGCATTCTTGTTGTTCCCCTCGCACTTTTCACACTTCGGGTTCTGGTCTTCATTGGGGGCGGGAAACACTCTTTCGATGCGGCCCTGGAGGGTATCATCCGACTCGGTGATGCGGATCAGCGCCCTTGGCTTGCCGCTGACGTCGTCAATGTTTTTCCACAGGCCAACAGGCGAGGCATCGTCCGCATAGGCGGCTGATGACAGGATGGCTGCAATCAGAGCGAGCCCGAGATAACCCTTTCGGTGAAGATTACGCATTGCAATGGTCTCTAGGTTTGGGGCTATAAGGCTGCCGAACTATGTGCAGCAGCCTCACGCAGCGAGCGAGTACTCGCTCAATATCGAGCAAGATTATTTTTCATTTAACCTTCACGACGACCTTGCCTTTGGCACGACCTGTATCGACGTAGGTCAATGCCTCGTTGGTCGACTCGAATGGGAAGACCTTGTCCACAACCGGGCGTATGACTCCGGAGTCGATGAGAGCAGCGATCTTGCGCAACTGCTCTCCACTCGCTCGCATGAACAGGAAGGAGTAACTCACCTGATGGCGTTTGGCTTTTTTCCTGATTCCAAAGCTCAAAAGGCGCATGACCAGCTTCAGGAACCCGGATAAGCCAGCGCTTTTTGCAAAGTCGAGGTCAGGCGGACCGGAAATCGAGATGAGCCTGCCACCCGGCTTCAGCACGCTTAGGGATTTTTCGAGCGTATCGGCGCCCAGGCTGTTAAGAACTACGTCGTAACCACGCAGGGTCTTCTCGAAATCATCCTTCTTGTAGTCGATGACAATATCCGCACCGAGTTTTTTCACCAGCTCGACATTCGCGGTGCTGGTTGTCGTGGCAACGGTTGCACCCAGGTGCTTCGCCAGCTGAATGGCAAATGTTCCTACTCCGCCGGAGCCTGCGTGGATGAGAACTTTTTGCCCTTTCTTCAGGTTGGCTCTTTCGACCAGCGCTTGCCAGGCGGTCAAACCAACCAGAGGTATGGACGCTGCTTCTTCCATGGAGAGTTTTTCTGGCTTGATCGCCAGGGAGTCTTCTTTGATCGCGATAAACTCTGCGAAAGCCCCGATTCGATCATCATCCGGCCGGGCATAGACTTCATCACCTTGCTTGAAGCGCCGTACTTTCGAACCAACCCGGACCACGACCCCAGCCAGATCGTTACCCAGAACGAGCGGCAGGCGATAAGGCAGTATGAGTTTGAACTCCCCATCTCGAATCTTGGCGTCCAGAGGGTTCACACTCGCAGCGTGAATCTTGACTAATACGTCATGCTCCCCCAGCTTTGGCTCCGGCATTTCGGCAGACTGCAATGCCACCTTTTTTCCATAACGCTTGATTACAAATGCTTTCATCATGCTCTACCTAGTTTAATTTTGAATGAGCGGCTCTCACTGACAGCTGCGCGACTGTACGCAAGCAGTTCCGCACCTGCTGTTTGACTCGGCTGCTGACATGCATACCGCTTTTCAATGGTTGGTTTTTCTGGCACAGCCGACGCAAGAGAACGCCAGAACCAATGCGATTTCGATTAGCACAGCAACCAGGATTCCACGCTCTGCATGCCCCGTGACAAACTCAAAAGCACCAAGTGCCGCAAGTATCAAACCGGTCAGCTGAACCCCTCTGATCAGTGCTGAGCGGGCGGCTGATGGCTCCGCGTTCCTTGCCAAGAAGAACATGACCCCGAACCCTGCATACAAAGCAGCAGCACGTCGACCTACCAGTCCGACAGGGTAGGAGAGTTCTACGCCCCAACTGGACAGCACGAGATCGGGCGCAAACATCCAGGTGAGCGCCAAAGCGAAGAAAAGCAGCGCGGACAGAATCGCGAGAGTTCGGAAATTCAGTTTCATCATTGCGACCTAAGGTTCTGTGACGGGTTGGAGATGGATCAGGCCCGGCGACTTCCTGCCTGTCGCCGAGCAAAGCGGGCGCGACATCGTCACGCGTTGACGTCGACCACGGTGCGACCCTGGACTTTCCCGGCGAACATCCGGCCTACGACCGCGGGCACCTCGGCCAAGCCAACCACCTGAGTCGTGCGCGCGAGCTTGCTCAAGTCCAGATCACGCGCCAGGCGCGACCAGGCCTGGATACGGGCTTCCTGCGGGGCGTTGACCGAGTCAATGCCAGCCAGAGTCACGTTACGCAGGATGAAGGGTAGAACCGATCCAGGAAGATCCGCGCCCTGGGCCAAGCCGCAGGCGGTGACCACGCCGCGATACTGGGTCTGCGCCAGTACATTCGCCAGCGTATAACTGCCGACCGAATCCACCGCACCCGCCCATCTTTCGCGCGAGATCGGGGCGCCCTGCTCCGCCAGTGTCCGGCGGTCGATGATCTCCGCCGCACCGAGACTGCGCAGATACTCCCCCTCGTCGAGACGACCAGTCGAGGCGATGACGCGATAACCGAGACTCGACAAGATCGCAATGGCGATGGAACCGACACCGCCGTTGGCCCCCGTGACGAGGATGTCGCCACGCTGTGGTGTGAGGCCGCCATGCTCCAGGGCCAGTACGGACAGCATCGCCGTGTAGCCGGCCGTACCAATTGCCATAGCATCCCGGGTGGAAAAGACCTCCGGAATCTTGACCAGCCACTCGCCCTTCACCCGCGCCTTCTGTGCGAAGCCGCCGTGGTGGGTCTGGCTCAACCCCCAACTGTTGGCAACCACACGGTCACCAACCTCGATGCCAGGATAAGAGGAAGCCTCAACGGTGCCGGCAAAGTCGATACCGGGAATCAGTGGGAACTGCTTGATGACGTCGGCGTACCCAGAAAGGGCCAACGCGTCTTTGTAGTTCACCGTCGAATAGTCGACTTTGACGGTGACATCTCCGGGCATGAGATCTTGCTCATGCATGTCGACCACATTGGTCGAGATCTTGCCGTCGGTCTGGGTTGCGAGCAGTGCTTTGAAGGTCATCGTTCTCTCCTTAATTGACTGTGCTGCCAAGGGACGCGGTTTAGGCGTCGAGTCCCAGATCCTTGCGAATCCCGCTATCCATCACGCCAGCGGGTGCGAACCTGCGTAGGAAGTGCACGAAGCTGGCGCGTCTACCAGCGGCGTAGCGGAGTTTCGGGCGGGCCGCGAGGGCGGCCTGCAGCACGGTGTCGGCCACGACGCCAGGCGGATCACCAGCCTCGACGAGCTTCTGCATCTTTTTGCCCATAAACGCACGGATCTCGCGGTACTCATCGAGCTTGGCGTCGGGCTCCAGCAGGTTCGCGTCGAACTGGGTGTTCGTGCTCGCGGGCTCGATGACCGAAACCCGGATGCCGAAGGTGCGCAGCTCATGATCGAGTGATTCCGAGTAACCCTCGACCGCATGTTTGGTGGCCGCATAAAGCGCCATGTACGGCATCGGCAAGAAGCCCAGCACGGAGCCGATGTTGATGATGTGGCCACTCCCCTGCTGTCGCATGTAGGGCACGACGGCGCGGGTCATACGGACAATGCCGAAGAAGTTGGTGTCGAAGATCGCTCGGGCCTGCTCAATCGAACTCTCCTCCGCCCCCGCTGGGGCGACACCAAAGCCGGCATTGTTCACCAGCAGGTCGATCCTCCCCTCCAGGCGTATCACCTCTCTGACGACGGCTTCGACAGACTCATCGCTGGTCACGTCGAGCGGCAGCATCTCGAATGGTCGCTGACCCGCTTGAGCTCCCCGCCTGCTAGTGCCATAGACCTTATAGCCTGCCCCCGCGAGTCGCTTTGCCGTGGCTTCGCCAATGCCTGACGAGGCGCCCGTAACGAGCGCTATCTTGCTTTTCATCATGTCCTTCCTCTCGAACCTCATGGAATGCCTCCCAGTGGGGAGGCGGGCTTGGTCACCGCGAGACTGCAGATATGACGCGCATCATATTTTTACTCATAAAAAAGGCCGGCGTGGAGCACAGATCGAATTAGTCTGCACCTGGCGCGAGGTGCTTCAGCGTCGCCTCAAGCAATGCATCGGAGAGTTTCGGGTCATCGACCGCACGCGCCAGCAACAGTGTGCCGACCATCGTGGCCACAGTTACGAGTGCATGCTCGTGTGCGCCTGGCTGTCCCCAGTCAGGCAACTGACGGGCAACAACATCGATCATCTCCTTGATCCGGCAGGTGGCCACGCGCCGCACCTCAGGTGCCTGGCGCGGCATCTCCGAGCCGAGGGCAGCAATCGGACAACCCATCTCAACGCCTTCCAAATGCGCCTTCGAGAGATAGCTACGCACCAGAGCCGACAGGGCCTGCGCTGGTGGTGCCGCAGCGGCGATGTGCGCCGCCGCTGCGACAGCCTCGGCGCCGGCACGGTCAGCAGCCTCGGCGAGCAGAGCCTCGCGCGATGCGAAGTGGGCGTAGAAGCCGCCATGCGTCAGCCCGGCCTCTTTCATGATGTCAGCAACGCCGGTACCGCCGTATCCGCTGCGCCGAATGGCGCGCGCGGCAACCTCAACGATGCGTTCGTGTGTGACTTCTTTACGACCACGAGGAGTTCGTTTGGGTATCTGCATGACGGTCATCATATATAGTTCCACTCAAGGTTGGCAACCCTGCTCTTTACAGAGGTGTAACTATCAATGTGGCTCGGAGTAAAACGGTGCCGCAGTGTCAGGCAGTGGCTTGCCGAAAAAACGCTGCGGCCGGTGCAGCTTGAGCGAACAGAACAGACCAAAGCCACCGTCGAAATGAACACAGTGGGCCGAACCCAAAGCAAGGATCGCTTGCTTCCACGCCACCTGATGACCTGGATCACCTGCTCACTCGATGGAACGCTCGCAGCATCCACGCCAGGCTGATAACTATTGGCCTGCCCCTCCCATGAGAGCTGACCCACAGCACTACCTTGTTGGGCCTCGCGCCCGTAAAGTGGATGCACCCTACCGGGTGCACCACCAAGAAGCTGCTGCGCAGCCCGCCTTAACTCATCTACAAACTCAGCGCACGCCGGTTTGGCGTAGAGCCGCTGGGGTATAGTCGCCCGCCATCGTCGCCCCGCCAAAATCGTAAGACCGTTTCTCCTCGTTCTTCATACCGACAGCCAGGTAACGACCGGAGGTCAGCTCGTACAGGGCTTCCATCGTGTACCAGGGCACTTGCTTGTGATAGTAGAACTGGGAGTGGCCCTCACCGACGCGCCACAGGTCGCCGCGACCGTCATAGTGGTCAGCTTCGGCGATCTGCCAGGTGTCCTCGTCGATGAAGTAATCACGCTTGGCGTAGATGTGACGCGCACCGGGTTTCAAGGTGGCAGTCACATGCCAGACCCGATGCAGCTCGTAACGGGTCAGATCCTGGTTGATGTGACCCGCTCTGACGATGTCGTCGTACTTCAGCTGCGGCGAGTCGAGCTTGTAGCTGTTGTAAGGAATGTAGATTTCCTTCTTGCCGCTCAGCTTCCACTCGTAACGGTCTGGCGCACCATTGTAGAGATCCAGGTTGTCGGTAACGCCAAGGCCGTCGGCGGCAGTACCCGGGCCATCGTAGGCTGCCTGCGGGGCACGGCGCACGCGACGCTGACCGGCGTTGTACAGCCAGGCCAGACGCGGCTCCTTCACCTGATTGATGGTTTCGTGCACCAGCAGCACATCACCGGCCAGCCGAGCAGGCCCGGTCACGCGCTGCTTATAGTAGAACAGCACGTTACTTGCCTCGCTCGGATCGTTTTTGGTGAGGCTGATGGGCCAGGCGAAGTCGTCCTGCATGGTCACCAGGTTGTAGGAGCCATTTACCTGCGGCATGGCCTGGGCCAACAGACGCCTGACAGAGCCGCCACGGTAACGGGTGATGTGGTTCCAGATCACTTCCAAACCATTCTGTGGAATTGGAAAGGCGTAGGAGTTATGGAAGTTCTCCAGACCATTGCCACCTTCGACCAGCCTGGTGTTGACCGCGTTGGACTTGGCTTCAGCCAGCACGCTTTGCGGTACGCTGGCGGAGCGATGGGTCTTGTACACCGGCATTTTGTAGCTGCTCGGGTAGCGCTTGAGCAGCGCAATCTGCCCCGGGGTCAACTTGTCCTTGTACTGATCGAGATTCTGCGCGGTGATGGTGAACAGTGGCTGCTCGTCGGCGAACGGATCGGCCAGGAATCCTTTGGCATCGACGGCACCGGCGTTCTGCGGTAAACCGCCCGTCCACTCGGGGATAGAGCCATCTGCATTGCCGGCCTTCTCGGCCCCGATCGGGGTCAGCGTGGATCCCAGTTTGGCAGCTTCATCAGCCGATACGGCAGCCATCACGCTGGAGGCCAGCAGAGACAGCGCCAGAGCACCGGATTGCAGCAAGAGACTTATTGTTTTCATGGGTGATCGTTCCTCAATGTTCCAGGGCGCTTAAAAATTCACGCCAACGCTGAGTGCCACGAAGTCGCGGTCAACGTTGGTGTTGTACTCGCCGCCGAAGAAGTCGGTGTAGGAAAGGCTGGCGGTGTAGGTGTTCAGGTACTCGGCGTCCAGCCCCAGGCTGATGGCCTTGTTGCCCTCGGTGAACGTCGGACCATAGCCATCCACGTCATGCGACCAGGAGAGGTTCGGTCTCAGGTTGATGCCTGCGGCGACGTCCGGGTAATCCAAAATGGCTCGGGCGCTGTAGCCCCAGGACGTCGAGGTAAAGAAGCCCTTGTCGTTGCACTCATCAGGATTGTCAGCGTTCAAGGCCGTGCAGAATCCACCGGGGACCTCGCCGCTACCGAAAACTGCATCTCGACCGAAGCGCAGCTCGTTTTGGCTGATGTCGCCGATATGGCTGTAACCGACCTCGCCCACCAAGGTCAGACGATCGGCGCCCATGACTTGATCGATGAACTGGACAGCGGTGACCTGGGCTTGGGTGAATGGTTTGCGGACATAGCCATGAATCTCGTCGCCAGCGGTGGTGGCGGCATGCCCACTGGTAAACACGGGGTTCCCCAGAAAGCCCAAAGGCACTACCGCCCCCAGGGTCAGGTCGGTCGAGTTCAACTGCAGCGGCATATTGGGTCGATGGCTGATCTCGCCAGAAATGGCTGTTGAGCCCGCCGTGGTGGAGAAGCTCAGGCCGTACAGCCGAATATCTTCGGGGTATTCGGCAAAGTACTTGGCGGAGGCCTCGCCGGTTACCGGATCGGCGGCGAAGGGCGCGGCCCCGATCACGGTGCTGAAGATCGGCGTGCGGCTGTGGTAGTTCAGGGCATACAGGCCGAACTCGGTACTGTTCAGCTGCTCGGCAAACCAGCGCAGGGCTACCCCATACTGCCCACCATCCCGCGCATCGCGGTCGCCAATACGACCCACATAGCGGTAGCCGGCAGCCGGATCGGGGTTGCGGTCGGAGCCGGAGAATGCCAGGCGCTGGTCACAGCCATCGGCGAGCACATCGGTTCCCGTGAAAAAGGTGCCGCAGTTGTCCAGTACGGTCTGATCCCACTCCAACTGGTAGAACGCTTCGGCGGACAGCGAGTCGGTCAGGCCCTGGGACACATAAAGCATATTGACCGGAATCAGGCCTTCCTTGATCTCGGCTCCGGGGCGGCGGAAAGCTGCAACGTCAACCGGATTGATCGAGTTAATACCGTTCAGCAGAAAGGTGCTCTCGCCCCAGCTCACCACCTGCTTACCCAGACGCACCGAACCTGGCAGCTCGGCGATGTTGTAGTTGTGGTAGAGGAAGGCATCGAGGATCTGCGCGCCGGAAGCCTGAGCCGCCTCCTTGCGGTTGTGGTCGTCGATGTCATAGAGCAGACGGTGCTCGTCCTTCAACTCGAAGTCGTACCAGTACTTGCCGCGGACGAACACACCGGTGTCGCCATACTTCAACTCAAGGTCGTGAATGCCCTTGAAGATCTTCGAGAAGGTTTCGCCCTTCTTGAAGTTCAGACGCCCGTCATCGTTGGTCTGCGAAGAGGCTTGACCGCCATTGCGGGCACCGATCATGTCGGGATCGGCACCGCGTGCCGACCAACTGGCCCCCACGGATAGCGAGGAGTCGAACTTGCCTTCGACCTCGCCAAGATTGAACTCCATCGCGACAGCCTGGGTAGAGCCGCCCAGGGCAACGGCAGTGGCCAGCAGGTGCGGCCTGAAGCTCGCTAGAGTGGAGCCAAAGGTGTTACCAAGCTTCGCCGCGCCCAACAGCGGTGGCGCATACGTCTTCGTCATCTCGTAGATCCTCTGGTGATAAGCCTGGAGGGCAAGGACGCTCTCCATCGGTAATTTCCAGCTCCTGCCGCCATCAGCCCTGCCCTGAGCTTGCTGCCGACCCGAAGCAATAACAACGTTATAGGATGGTCGTGATGCAATCGCCGACTCCCTACCTGGCAGCAGAAATTTGCCAAAAACAATAACACTGTTATTTGATCAACATAACGCCGTTATGGCACCATTGCAATATGTCTACCGATACCTCTCTCCCTGATGTACGCACCCGTCTGGTCGAGGCAGCCATCCGCCTGCTCGCAACGAACGGCCCATCCGAAGTCAAGGCCCGCTCGGTAGCAAGCGAAGCGGGCCTCTCAACCATGGGGGTCTACACGCACCTCGGCGGCGTTCCGGAACTGCTTCAAGCAGTGGCCGACGAAGGATTCAAGCGGCTGACTAGCGTATTCGTGCGGGTTACAGCTACGGAGAATCCGATCACTGACCTGTGTACGATGGTTCTGGCGTGCAGAGACTTCGCACGAAGCAACCCCCACCTGTACGACTTGATGTTCGGTCTCTCCATCGAAGGCAGATACAGCCCCTCACGCTGCCCCACGACGCCAGTTGCTGGCGGACACTCGGCGGCATTTAAGGTGACCTATGCCGTTCTGGTGAAAACCTGCACCCGCCTGGTTGAAGCGAAACACGTCCGCAAGATCGATCCAGCCCTCATTGCGTTACAGCTGTGGAGTGCCGCGCATGGATTCATCATGCTCGAACTCGCTGGTCAATTCGCAGGGGTGGCCAATCCTCCGGCGGAAATCCTGGTGCCGATGTGCAACAACGTGGTTGTCGGCATGGGAGCGACGCGCGCACGCGCAGAGTCCTCTACCGCTGATGTCATTGCCGGGTGGGCAGACCGCGAGAAAAACTGACCAAAGAAGTTCGGTTCACCAAATGCAGCGAACTGCATAACCCCGTCTAGCGCGGGGCCTAGAAACAGAAAACCCCCGGAGAAAATATCTTCCGAGGGTTTTTTCTTTTCCGGCCCAGGCAGGGCAAGCCTTTCAGCTCAGTCCATCAACACGTTAAGCGAACATCTTGCCTCGAGGGCGTTTTTTCATTCAGTCGACGCGGCCTCAGTTACCTTCGCGGCGCAACGCCTGCGGGGTGAAATCGCCCGGGCTGAGCGGCGCGTGGAAGTCGTACATCGGCTCGTTGTTATCCAGGCCATCGGCGAAATAACGCTGGCCCTGGAAGTCGTAGACGGTCTCCAGGGTGCTGCCAAACATCGGCACGTCGTAATAGCTGATCGGATGACTCTCTTGCAGACCAATCAGCTCGCCGTGCTTGTCGTAGAGGTCGACCGCGAGGATCTGCCAGCTGTCCTCATCCAGGTAGAAGCGGCGCTTGGCATAAGGGTGCCTGAAGCCCGTGCGCAGAGCCGCCTCGACCACCCAGACGCGGTGCAGCTCGTAACGCAGCAGCTCGGGGTTGACGCTCTTGGCTTGCAGAATGCTCGCGTAGGGAATGCCTTTCTGGTGCACCGCGTAGCTGTTATAGGGCACCAACAGTTCCTGCTTGCCGAGCAGTTGCCAGTCGTAGCGATCCGGCGCGCCGTTGTAGGAGTCGACCATGTCGGCGGTAACCATGCCATAGGTATCCGGCTGCAGGCTATCGAACGCCAGCATCGGCAGCCGCCGCACGCGCCGCTCACCCCGGTTAAAGCGCCAGGCCTTACGGATCGACAACACCTGATCGAGGGGTTCTTGCACCACCAGGGCCGAACCCGCCAGCTTGGCCGGGGCGATCACCTTGTACTTGTAGAAGAACAGGGTGTTATCCAGATCCTTCGGGCTGACGCCCTCGCGACCGTAGCGAAAGTAGAGGTCGCGCTCGAGCTTGAGCAGGCTGTAGCCGCCGCTGGAGAGTACCGCCGCCTGATTGGTGACGAAGTGAGTCTGCTCGCCACGGTAACGCATGATGTGGTTCCAGATGGCTTCCTGCCCCGTTTGCGGCAGCGGGAAGGGAACCCCGGCGGCAACGCCCTGCACGCCGTTACCACCGGAGATCAGCTCGGCGTTAAGCGCATTGAGACGCGTGGCGTCATAGATGCGTTGCGGCGCCGCCGCACTGCGGCGAGTGGGGAATACCCGCAGGAAGTAGTCGGGGTTGCTCTCCAACAGCGTCTTCAGCCCCAGCGGCAACAGCGCCTGGTATTGGCCGAGGTTCTTGCTGTTGACCACATATTGCACGGTATCGCCGGCATAGGGATCGGGATGGTGCATGCCGGCTTGGTAACCGGCGATGGGTTGCGCCAAACCCGCCCAGGCCGGGATAGTGCCCGCGGCATTGCCGCCACGTTCACCGCCCAGCGGGGTGAGATCGCCACCGAGGCGACTGGCCTGGACAGCATCGACCTTGGCTTGCGCCTGCAGCGCAAAAACCGTCAGCAGCAGAACTGCAATACTTCTCAACACAGCTTTCTCCTCGCAGCGCAGCAAAGCCACGCCGTTTTTTTGTTTTTCTGGCCAGTAGTGTCGTTGTCGTTTAGTGCGAAGAGCAGTCGTCCAGGCGCGACTGTTACCGGTCACAAAAGAGCAGCCCTGACGCTGCCGCCAAAGCCACTCGAAATGCGTACGACTGCTCAAAAGATCGTCAAGAGCTCTTTAGAGCACTTCGAACAGCCCCGCCGCGCCCATGCCGCCGCCGACGCACATGGTGATCACCACATACTTCACGCCGCGCCGCTTACCTTCCAGCAGGGCGTGGCCGACCATGCGCGCACCGCTCATGCCGTAGGGGTGGCCGATGGAGATGGCACCGCCGTTGACGTTCAGCTTGGCCGGGTCGATGCCGAGCTTCTGGGCGCTGTACAGCACCTGGCAGGCGAAGGCTTCGTTAAGTTCCCACAGGCCGATGTCGTCGACGGTCAGGCCGTGCTGCTTGAGCAGTTTCGGTACGGCGAACACCGGGCCGATGCCCATTTCCTCCGGAGCCAGACCGGCCACGGCGATGCCGCGGTACAGGCCCAGCGGCTGGATACCACGCTGGGCGGCCAGGGCGCCGCTCATCAGCACGCTGGCGCTGGCGCCGTCGGACAGTTGGCTGGCGTTGCCGGCGGTGATGCAGCCGCCTTCGATCACCGGCTTGAGCTTGGTCAGGTCACCCAGCACGGTCTGCGGGCGGTTGCCTTCGTCGATGCTGAGGGTGACCTCTTCGAAGCTGACTGCGCCGGTTTCTTTATCCACCAGCTTCTTGCGCGCGCTGACCGGCACGATCTCGTTGGCGAACAGGCCAGCGGCCTGGGCGGCGGCGGTGCGCTGCTGCGACTGCAGGGAGTAGGCGTCCTGGGCCTCGCGGCTGATGCCGTAGCGCTTGGCAACCAGCTCGGCGGTCTGCAGCATCGGCATGTAGGCGTGCTCGGCCATATTCACCACGTTCGGGTCGTAGTCGCTGGCGGCCCACTTCATGTGGGTGTTCTGCACCAGGCTGATCTGCTCCTGGCCGGCACCGACGGTGACCTGCATGCCGTCGACCATAATCTGCTTGGCGGCGATGGAGATGGCCATCAGGCCGGACGCGCACTGGCGGTCGATGGTCTGCCCGCTGACGGAGAGCGGCAGGCCGGCGGCCAGCAGCGACAAGCGCGCCAGGTTGGTCGACGCGGTGCCGCCCTGCATGGCGACCCCCATCACCAAGTCTTCGATTTCGCCCGGCTCGATGCCGGAACGTTCGACCGAGGCACGGATGGCTACAGCGGCCATGCTTGGCGACTTGAGGTCGTTGAAGGCGCCGCGAAAGGCCTTGGCAATCGGCGTGCGGGCGGTGGAAATGATGACGGCATCTTGCATGGCGGTTACCTCGGCTTGTTATCAGAGTCAGTCGCGATGAACCCGACGGCCCAGCGTCGGTACAACTCGACGTGTTTCAGCGTCAATTGGGCTCATTAATGGAGTAGGGGCGGAACCTGGATCGAGGGCACACGCTGCTCGCCTAGAGGGCTGCGCTTAACACTGACCGTGGGCTGCCTCAACACTGCCGCCTCGCCTCGCTCATGCATATTTCCGTTGCTGCCCCGGCCGGCCTCTGGAATCTGCTCCATGGCGTACTCGGCGAGTGCCGTGATGGTCAGAGCTGGATTCACTCCGGGATTGGCTGGCATCGCGGCACCGTCACAGACCAGCATGTTCTGGTAGCCAAACACGTGCAGGTGCTGGTCAATCACACCGTTTGCAGCGTCGGCACCGATAACGGCACCACCCAACACATGGGCCGTGGTCGGGATATCGGCCAGCGCCTCCAGCACATTGCTTTGGGCAATGCCCCCCGTGCGCTGGGCCAGCCACTGAGCAGCCTGATTAGCTACGTCGATGTACGTCGGGTTGGGCTTGTCGCGATGCTGCTTAGTGACGAGACGATAACCACGCCCCAACCAGCGCTTCCTGGGGCGCAGCGCAATCGCGTTGTCCAGCGTCTGCATCACCAGCAGGGTCACCATGTGCCGACTCCAGCCCACCGGCCACACCGTCTTGAGCCATTGCAGCGGATGCAACGCGATGGCGGCTAGCCATTTCAGAGGCCGCGTCAAACGGTTGCCATTGCCGACCAGGACCGTGTACATCAAGCCCATAAAGTCAGCGTGGCGACCGTAGGTGAGAAACTCTATATGGGTATTCTGATCGACGTGGACACTGCTGCTGGCCGTGACATCGTTCCAGGTCTTGAGATCCTCGGGCAAACGCACATTCAAAACCGACTCGCTGTTGGTTCGTACCAACTCACCGAGACGGTCACTGAGCCGTGGCAGCGATCCGCCGAGCTTGCAGTTGGCCAACAATTCGTTAGTCCCCAACGCTCCACCCGCGAAGATCACCCCACGCGCGGTATAGGTCTGGCGATCTCTGGCAAACCAGGCACCGGGACGTTGCGTGATCACACGGTAGCCCTCACTGCCATCGGCTGCCCCGAGCGGGCTCACATCGACGACCTCGCGCTCGGCCATGACCTGCACGCCGCGCTTCTCGGCAAACCATAGGTAGTTCTTCACCAGCGAGTTCACCGCGCCGGTGCGACAGCCCACCATGCAGGCGCCGCAGCGCGTGCATCCAGTCCGATCAGGACCTTCGCCGCCGAAGTAGGGATCCTTGACCGTCTTACCCGGCTCGCCGAAAAACACACCGGTTGGCGAACGGGTAAATCTATCCTCGCCGCCAAAGTGCCGCGCCATCTCTCGGGCCAGTTGCTGATTGGTCGAATCAAACGGCACGGTCTTTACGCCAAGCATGCGCTCGGCCGTATCGTAGTGAGGCTGCAACAGGCCGTCCCAGTTACCCAGCTCGCGCCACTGCGCGTTCGCGAAGAACTCCGGGCGGGCACGGTACAGCACGCCGCCGTATACGGTGCTGCCACCGCCAACAGCCGACTGACTGGGGAAGAACACATGACGGAAGACCTTCATGCGCATCACGCCCTTCAAGCCCAGCGCGGGTGCCCATAAAAATCGTTGTAGTTGCCACGTCGACTTGGGCAGGTCTTCGTCGCGATAGCGCCGGCCACGCTCGAGCACCCCGACGCGATAGCCCTTCTCGGCAAGGCGCAGCGCCGAGACGCTGCCGCCGAAGCCCGAGCCGATCACCAGCCAGTCGAAGTCGAAAACGGTGTTGGTCATGCTGCATTCCCCTTCTACGTGCGAGCTGCTGCCGCCAAATTCCCAAGCAGAGAATTACTGATTGCTCGGCCCGAATTTGGCCCACAGCTCCCGCAGCTTTGGCTTGTCGATCTTGCCCATGGCGTTCTTCGGCAGGCTGTCGATGACGTTGATTGTCGACGGCCGCTTGTAACGCGTCAGCCGGCTAGCGCAATGCTCATCCAGCGCAGCAGCAGAAGCCGTGAACCCAGGACTCAATGCGACGTAGGCGATCACGATTTCGCCGAAGGTCTCGTGAGGAGCACCGATCACCGCCGCTTCGAGCAAGCCAGGGAAATCGCCCAGCGCATCCTCGATCTCCTTCGGATAGATATTTTCGCCACCGCGGATAATCATTTCCTTCGAACGCCCGACTATGGATAAGTAGCCGTCCTCGTCGATACGCCCAAGGTCACCGGTGTGCAGCCAGCCATCGACGATTGTCTTCGCCGTTTCCTCAGGTTTGCCCAGGTAACCACGCATCACGTTAGGGCCCTGCACCAGAACCTCACCGATTTCGCCATTCGGCAGATGCCTGCCATTCGGATCGGCAATTGCGATGCGCTGCCCAATGAACGGCAGGCCAACGGTGCCGGCCTTGCGCACACCGTCGAAGGGGTTGATGGTCGAGGCGCAGGTACCTTCGGACAGCCCATAGCCTTCGATCAGCGGAAAGCCATAACGAGACTCAAAACTCTTGAGCAGTTCAGCCGATGCGGGCGCCGCACCACAGATGCCATAGCGCAGGCTGGACGTGTCGGGTTTGACCTCACTCGGCAACGCGTTGAGCATCGCGTAGATGGTCGGCACGGCGGAGAAATACGTCGGCCGAAGCCGCTCGACATCGCCGAAGAAAGTATTGATGTCAAATCGCTTGCGAATCGTGACGTGGCCGCCAGCTGACAACGATGTGAGAATGCTGACCACGATGCCGTTGACGTGAAACAGTGGCAGCATCAGCAAGCAATGATCCGCCGCCGTGACCTTGATCGACTGACGCCCCATTTCCGCCATGGCTTCGATATTGGCGTGATCGAGCATCACCCCCTTGGGTAGACCGGTGGTGCCGCTGGTATAGATCAGCAGAGCAAGCGCGGCGTGATCATCGAACGCGTCACCGGCGTGCAACCCGCCCTCGTCCAGCGCGGCAACCGACAGGGAGTGCACGTCTGCGACCACGGCTTCACCGCTCTCGTTGACGACCAGCTTTGCCCTCGAATCGGTAATCTGGTGGGTCGCTTCCTTGCTGGTGAGGCTGGGGTTGATCGGCGTAACTGCCGCCCCCAGACGCCAGGCCGCGAACATTGCCACGACGAACTCCACCTGGTTGGGCAGCATGATGGCGATAACGTCACCCGGTCCTACACCGAGATCGGCAAATACCCCCGCCGCAACGAGAACGCGGGAATGGAACTGCCGATTGGACAGGTGGGTGGTGGCATCCGCAATGCACGGCGAGTCGGGGGCCGAGGCCGCGCGCAGGTCAGGAAGTTTGGAAAAGCGCATTCTTGTTCTCTCTAAGAAGTGGGCAGGTAAGGCGTGCTCAGTTCTAGTGACTGGGGGCAGCGAGCAGGTGCTGAGTCAGGAACCGGGTCTGATCCGATACCAGCTGTTCGAAGGCATCGCCCAGATAGAAGGCGAAGTGTCCGGCCTCATACAGCTTGATCACGCCATGCGGTGCCCGGCGTGCCAGGGCAATGGTCTGCTCCGGAGGTGTAACGGTGTCCGTCGTGCTGACGCAGAACAGGATTGGGAACCTCACCTTGGCGGCAGAGCGTCCCGGCCGGTAAGTGGCGATCTCCGGAATCACCCGCGCCGCCACATGGTTGACGAAGGTCAGCCCGTCCGGGATCAGGGCCAGGTAGCCCTCCAAGGCATCATGGGCATTCATCAGGGCCGGCTTGCCGGGTGCTGCGGCAATGGGCACCATCACCGGCGGTCGACCAGACAGCTTGGCCGCGAAGTCACGCAGAATGACCGGCAGCATTTTCATCGACGCGCCCACACCCAGCGCGGCGGCGGAGGCTAAGCCATCGGTAAAGGGGCACTGGCTGATGGCTGCCAGCAGCTCGGGATGCCGGCTGGCTACCGTGATCGCATGGCCACCACCAAATGAGCTGCCCCAGACGGCAACCCGACTGCCATCGACATCGGCGCAGCCTTTGACGAAGTCCAGCGCCGCATCCCAGTCCGCCAGCTGGCGTTTCACCGACATCAGCTGGCGTGGCGTGCCACCGCTGTCACCGAAATAGCGGTAGGTAAAGGCCAGGGTCGCGATGCCCGCGGCGGCAAAGCGCTCCGAAAAAGCGCCGAGGCGCATCTCGCGAACCGCGCCGAGCCCATGCCCAAGTACCACAACCGGCGGTTTCTCTACCCCTTCCGGCAGGTAGAGCCAGGCCGAGCAATAGGCTTCACCCGAATCAAAACGCACATCCCGGCGAGTGAACTGATGGAGAGGTTGTGACATCTGGTTCATTTACTCTCCCTCCCGTTCGGCAACGGCAAGGAACCCAGCTCAAGGGTTTCTGCATAAATAGCGGGGTTGTACAGCGGCAGATCGCCGTCGCGAGCAGTGCGCTCAAGGTATTCGACCATCAATGTTTGTGCGGTCTCGGTCGGCGAGATTTTGATGAACTCGGTGCGCTCCATATGCAGCCCCTCATCCAGGGTTGCGGAACCGCCGAAGTACACGGCACGCTTGATGGCCTCGATGGCGCCTCTGGAGCGGGATCCCAGATAGCGGGCCTGCTCGATGGCGCGATCAAGCAACTGATCCGGAGCGACTACTTCGTCGACATAACCGATCTCGAGCGCTTTTTTCGGCGGCACAGGCCGACCTTCGAGCATCAACATGAGGGCGCGATGAGCACCGACCAGACGCGGCAATCGCTGAGTTCCCCCGCCGCCGGGATGGATACCCAGAAGTATCTCTGGCTGACCAATAAAAAAGTCGCCATCCGCCATCAGACGGACGTCGCAGGCTTGCGCGAACTCGCTGCCAAGCCCTAGCGCAGACCCATTCAGGGCCGCGACAAAAATTACGCCACAGCGATTCATCCGCAGGAAAGTGTCGTGCAGCTTGTCGAGCTGCATGCCACCGCCCAACGGTGTCAGCGTGGCAAGTGCTTCCAGACCCGGCGTTCCACGAACGGCCTTCGAGGTTCGAGCGACTGCAGATGAAGCGTTACGCCCGAGCTTAGGGATACTTGCGCCACCCTCCTGCAGCCAACGCACATCGGCATGACCAATAAAGCGGCCTGGGTGAGTCCCGGTAAATACCACGGCATCGACGGAAGCATCGGACTCCACCTTGTCCAAGAGCACCGCGAGCTCTTCAGCCATCGCCAGGCCCATCATCCCGTGCGGACCTCCGTTGAGCCGCACGATCAGTACAGAACCGCTGGCTTCCACATCAAGGCACTCAAGCGGTGCATGCGTCTTCGTCATCTCTAAGACCCTCAGGTGATAAGCGTGAAGAGCTGCGCGCTCTCCATCGGTGATTGCCAGCCCCAGCCATCATCAGATCGGCTCAGCGCGGTAACCGCTGCCAATCCAATAACAACGTTATTTGACAAACATAACACTGTTATATCACTGTCGCAATATTCCTCCCGTCAGCTCGCTTCGTGAACGTCTCGTGACTGGGTACGACTCCAAACCGCTAGCTACAAGCCGACTGGACAGGCTTGCAGAAGACTGGAGTGCTCAAGGCGCGCAGGGGGGGAAGCAAGCACGAATCCAGACCTCAACCAATACGCGCAGGTCGACACCCACATTGCTGTCTATGACCAGCACTGCGCTCAAGAATGGGGATTTCAGTACATGAAGGAGACAACAGAAATGAAACAGCAGACCAGCGTGGCGCAGAGCAAACAAACAACCCAAAAATCGGTTGAAACTGCTTATCCCAAGTGGCGCCCTGCGATCTTCGTAACAGGCGCCGCATCCGGGATCGGTCGTGCATGCGCCGAGTTGTTCGCCCAACGCGGTTGGTTCGTTGGCCTATACGACGTCAATGCAGACGGCGTCGCTGCGGTCGCCGCAACCCTGGGCGAGGGTAACGCCATCTCCGGCGCTCTCGACGTGACTGATCCCGAAGCATGGCAGAGAGCGCTGGCGGATTTCTGGACTCACAGCGGCCAGCGTCTCGACGTGCTGTTCAACAACGCGGGCATTCTCACAGCAGGGAAGTTCGAAGCCGTTCCCCTGGCCAAGCATAACGCGATGCTTAGCGTGAACGTCCAGGGGATGGTCACCGGATGCCATAGCGCATTTCGCTACCTGCGGGAGACACCCCGCTCCCACGTCATCAACATGGCCTCAGCCACCGCGATCTACGGCCAGCCTGACCAGGTAACCTATTCCGCGAGCAAGTTCGCCGTGCGCGGATTCACAGAGGGGCTCGATCTCGAATGGAGCAAATACGACATTCGCGTAAGCGATATCTGGCCAACCTTCGTCAAGACGGCAATGGCCGAGGGCTTTGGCCCCATCTCCGCCGCCAAATCACTTGGCATTCGGCTCTCGCCGACCGACGTCGCCTCGACCGTGTGGACCTGCGCAACAGCCAAACGATACATCCACAAGACTCATTGGACTGTCGGTCTGCAAGCGGGCTTTTTGTCGATCGCCACGCGCCTCGGACCGCCAGCTCTCACCCGCTGGGTCGTCCAGTATCTGGCGCGATGACCGGAGGGATTCGGTTAATTTTGACTGGGTGGGCTGAGGCCCACTCGGCCAAAACCAACTCTCGTCGCCGGTGCCAAATAACTGGCTACGAAAGCCGTTACATTTACCCAGGACTCTAAAGCCAGCCGTTACTGAAGCTGGGGAGACCTCTTCAGTACAGTTGTTGATTGGCACTCGAGTATTGCGCGTGAAACGCGCACGTTCCTGTCCACGTACCTACCAACAGTCAGCCCTGCGGATTTTGCATTGCAATGGCGCGAGTTGTATCCGCCGGCAATGCGCGAGTGCGTCAGCGGCCAGAGAGGATTCGTTGTTCTAGACACGTTGCACTATCAGACGTTGCAGAAGCTGTTGGGAGTTCACGGCCTAGACGTCAGCCAGATCGCCCCTGATGTGTTGTGGAAGCTCGCCCATGCCTGGCGCCGTCTGGCCCCTTGGCCCGATGTGCCTGAAGGTCTGGCTCAGCTCCGCCAGCGCTTTCCAATTGTGACCTTGTCGAATGCCAATGTGGAGTTGATGGTTGCATTGAACCGGTACAACGGCTTGCAGTGGGATGCCCTTCTGGGCGCGGAGTTCGCGCAAACCTACAAACCGGACCCCGCTGCCTATCTCACCACTGCACAGGCGCTAGGCTTGGAGCCACAGCAACTGTGCCTGGTTGCGTGCCACCACTGTGACCTTGCGGCGGCCAGAGCCTGTGGATTGATGACGGCTTATATTGATCGACCATTGGAATATGGTGGAGCCCCTGCGCCCGACGCAGGCTATGTCCAGAGCTGGGACTGGCAGGCCAACAGTTTCACTGATCTTGAGCGTGAACTGCAGGATTAGGAGCTGGCTAGGCAACAAGCGAGCCGGGCCGCTTATGAGGCAGCCAGATCAGCTCAAGCGCGTCGTCAGGCACGCGAGAAGTACGGCAGCATTGACATCAAACTGCCCCAGTAAGACAAAAGCAAAACGCCCGGGTTATCTCAGCAGCAGGCGTTTTGCGTTGACCGGTTGAGCCCACAGCAACTAGCGGACGCTCCGTGGCAGCCCCATCCTACGCGCCATCAGACGGCACAGAGCTAGCGATTCACCATCGCAACATCAGGCGCACAATCTCCCCGTTCAGCAGGCCGACGATGCGCCATCACTGTGCTATCATCGCGCGCCACTACCCTCCAACCGAAAGGACTCACATGTTAAAGCGCTTTACTGCTATCGCCATCGCCGCCCTTATTCTCCAAGGGTGCGGCATCGCCATGCCACGCTACGAAGCAAACTTCGATAACGTGCAGATACTGAAAAATCAACCCCACCTGGCCAAACTCAATGCACCTACAGTCGCGGCAGACAATGGGCAGGACTCGGTTTCCGTCCGCGCAAATCCTGTGCGCAGCCCGGAAGGCTCAATCAGTAAACATATACAAAAGGCATTGGAAGATGAATTGCGCCTGGCTGGTTTGCTGGAACCGTCAGCCTCGCGCCATCTAGACGTACGTTTGCGTCAGAGCAAACTGGATGCTGCAGTCGGCACCGGCACTGGTGCGATCAGCGCAGACTTCAACCTGCGTGAAGGCGAACGCTCCCTCTACAGCAGCAGCAAGATAGTAACCAGCACATGGGACAGCAGCTTCGTCGGTGCCATTGCGATCCCGGCGGCGGCCAATGCATTCAACCCGCTGGTGCGCAAGCTGTTAGCCGAACTGTATCAGGATCCGCAGTTCATCAACGCGATGAAGCAATAAACCCACGAATAGGCGCGCCGACAAGAGCGCGCCAAACTCAATCAGCCACGCAGCGGCAATACCCCTTGCGCGTACTTCAGAACCTGCTGATCGACCATTTGCTTCAACAAGGCGTTGAGCTGACGGCGAAAACTGTCGCTGACGGCTTCAGCCGGTGTGTACGCCATCATCGGGATGAAGATCAGTCCCATCCAGGTACGCACCGATTCATTGTTCTGCCCAGCCAGAACCGGTTGATTCTGATCGTCGAGAACCTGCAGGGTCATGGTGTATTCATCCTTTGCGGTTGCCGGGATCACCATAAAGGTGAAACCAGAAATGAAACCGCTCACCATTGCCGCACCCGCAGAGCCGCTGTTGTAGACATTCAGCTTGAGGGTGTAATCGCCGGGCTGCTTCTGAAATTCATCGAGCGTGTACCGGCTGAATAATCCTGAGTCGCGCAGAGATGCCTCAAGTTGCGGCTTTAGCGAATCTCTTGCCAGCGGCACTTCGACAGCCTTGGGATCACCCGCCTTACCTTGATAAAAGGTGAAATCAACAAACACGCTGGGGCGCTGCTGGTAGCTGGCCATAGTTGGCAAGGTGGTTTCTGGAACTTGGTTGCCCGGGAAGCTAGCGCAGCCGGCCAGCGTGAAGGCCAACGCCATTCCCAACATCTTCAACTTCATTTTTGATCGTCCTTGTTTACTGAGGAATTCCGCCGGCCTGATCAGTGCCGGCGCGACGGACGCGACACTCTATGCAAAGCTTGCTCTGATGGCAATTTGCCCGTACCGGAACCGTATGCAGGTGCTAAAGGAGACTCTAAAGGGGCAGATTTATTTCTTGGCCATTTCCAATTAACTTTCGCGAGTTTGTAGGGCAGGTTGAGCACATCGGTACCCACCAAACAAAGGGCTCTACGCGTTTTTAATTCTGCGTTTAGTTACCAAGCATCAAACGCACAAACAACACCAAACGCCACATCAGGAGGCCGGATGGAATCGTTGACCAATAGGCCAGAAAGCCGTTTTTCCAGTTAACGTCCGGTAGCAAGCGGCGTATCGTGGGAATTATATCCCCCCGTGGAGGAGTCGCTATGTTCCAGGTAATGCGAAACGGCGAAAACCGCATCGACGTAGAATTTGCCGGAAAACTCGACAGCAATGGCATGAGAGTCGCGCTCGATGAGCTGAGCCAGAAATCCGAAGGCATCGAGCATGGCCGAATGCTTTATCGGGTCGGCGATTTCTCGCTTCCAACGCTGGGCGCAATAGGCGTCGAGTTGTCGCGCATCCCGCAACTGTTCAGGTTTGTTCGCCACTTCGACCGCATGGCAGTCGTTGCCGGCAAGGAATGGGTGAGAAAAACCAGCGAGGTCGAGGGCGCGCTGATTCCGGGTCTGCAGATCAAGGCATTCGATCTGGGCCAGGAGGCGGAAGCCGAGGCTTGGCTGCAACATTAGCCACAGGTGCAAGAGGTTGATCGCTCCCACGGATACCGTGACGCAGAGCGTCACAAACCAGGCTCCCACGCGGGAGCGTGGGAGCCATCGACCGCGGCCAGCTTTATTTTCAGCCGCCAGTAAGGCCTGCTTATTCATCGCCGGGCTGCCGCGGCTGAGGGGTTGCGCTGCCTAACGCGGCAGACCGAACACCTGCGTCCAGTAGATCCCGGCATCGCTCTGCGGATCGACCGCATAGGCGGCGCCCATTTCGCTGAAGTCCGGGTTCATGATGTTGAAGCAGTGCGACGGGCTGCCCAGCCAGCCGGCGACTGTCTGTTTTGCGCTGCCCTGCCCTGCGGCGATGTTTTCGCCGATCTGTTGCCAGGCATATCCATCACGCGTGGCACGCTTACCCGCTAGGCTGCCGTCTTTTCCTGTGTGACTGAAGTAGTTGCGAGCGGCCATATCGCGGCTATGCGCCAGGGCGCTTTGGCCGAGTCGCTCATTCCAACGCAAAGGCGGTGCCGGGTCGAATGCTTGGCTGCCGCAGCGCTGCGGTTGGGCGCGAGCGGCATTGACCAATTGCAGGATATCCCGACCCGCCGCCTGCCAGTCGGGCATGCCACTGGGCAGTAACGGTCGGGCGAGGATCACCTGCCAGGTGTTGGCATTGCGCTGTACACCGACCTCTGCATATTGCGCATCCAGCAGCGTGGCGCAGTAGCGCTGCTGGATCGCCTGGCTAACGGCGCTCACGCTCCCCGGCCCGGATAAGGTAATCACCCGTACCGTGGCAGGCTGATAGCCGACCTGCTGCAATGCGACTTGCAATTGCACACCGGAAGCCAGCTGCACGCGGGCCAGTCGGGCGTCCGGTACCAGCGGGCCCGCCGCCTCGGTTTGCTTGCCGTCGCAGGCTTGCGGCGATTCGCGGTAAGCATTGATCAGCGCGATGAGTTCGTCGCTGTCGCTCGCGGATGCCGATGCCGATGCCGATGCGGCACTGAGCATCACAGCTAGCGCAATCGCGAGCAACGCTAAGCGGTTCAGGCCCTTGGTACGCGCGCTGCGGCACGCTGAATTTGAAGTATCGGGCATGGTTCAAAACCAAAGGAGTCGGAGCGACTAAATCAGTGTGGCAGGAGCCGGCCCGGTAGCTATGAGCGGCACGAAGCAAGCAACGCCGCGAGCCGCGATGGCCACTAGCCCCCCCCCTAAAGCAATACGGCGTCGGCCTGCCTCAGAGAGCAAAGCGTTGCTCCTGAACAGTGCGCGGCTAAGCCAGCTGATCGATCATCACCGCGTTGGTATAGATCAAGCTGCCATCACTCGCCCGATGCCCGACCAAATGGAATTGGCCGCGTTGATCGCTTGCGCTCAAATAGACGCGGAATTTGCAATCGGACAAGGGGCCGCAACCCTCCGGCGTGATCAATTCCAACGTGGTCATATCGACATCGACCATGGCTTCAGGCTCATGGGTCTTCTGCAGGCGTTCTTCGGCCTGCTCTAGATGTAAATGGTCGTCTCCATTGACGTAAAAATGGATCTCCCCCACCGGGGTGGACTTTTTGTCGTCGCTGGTTTTGCACCAGCCTTCGATGGTCAAGGTAGCCATGGCGAGACCTCCTGAAGTGAACGCCCGGGCACTGTCACGCCCTCCTGCTCAACTTTAGACAATTAGCAAGGGGACGTTGCTCCATTGACGCTGTGTTGAGCCTGGTTTGATCGCGCCCACGCACCGCGGTACATCGTGACGCTGGAGCGTGGGCATGCAGCCCTCGACGCTCCAGCGTCCACCCGCCTGATTCAAGGAAGAATCCGATGGCCGTAGCCATTACCTCATCACCGAACCGGACAAACCGCACATCCTCACCCGCACTGTGGTGGAGTGGTTGCCGCTGTTCGATGGTGTCGATCAGCTGACTTAAATGCAGCCAATAAAAAAGCCGCAGGCGGGCTCCTACCCAGCTGCGGCTTTACTTAGCGATCTGTTAAGAGGTGCGGACTTGTTCGTCGGCGAGGAAGTCTTCCTGCAGCAACGCATCCTGCCCTTCAATACCCTCAGCTTCACCGTCGGCCAGATGGGTCGGCGCACGCTTGCTGCGCAGCTTGCCGAACTGGTGGTTCAGCGCATTGCCAAGTTTATCAATGGCCCCTTCTATGGCCTGATCCAGTGACTCGGCTTTATGGGTAACGGAGAGCGGCTGTAGCCCTTTGGGCCGTGCCTCGATCTGGCAGCGCATGTCGTTGGCGCCGGCCTTTATCCCGTTTTCGTCATTGAGATGGACGACAATGCGGGTCAATTCGTCGTCGAAGCGCTCCAGCTTGCTGGCAACACTGGCACTTACCCACTCTACGAGTCGGGCGCTGCCTTCGATGTGGTTATCGCTGTGAACTTGGATTTGCATAAGCTTTCCTTCTTCAACTGTTCGCGAATAGCGCCGCGTGTTGATGCGGCAGGACCAGCCTACGCCATCCGCCACCCATTTGGTCAATGGCTTTCATCGATCCTACTTACTGGTTTCGCCCTTACGGCGAGTTACCTTCTCTTTGCTCGCGCGAAAGAGAAGGTAACCAAAGAGAAAGCGCACCCGTATGGAGGGGCAAGACTTTTTGGTTCCTGTTGGGGCGACTGCCAGAAGGGACCCGCCGCAAGGGCGGAAGCCAAACGATCAGGCGACACAGCTGCGGCGACGTACACCGCATTAAAAACAAAAGCGTGGCGGCCAAGGCCAAGAGCCGCGCTGGGCCGGAAGTCGCCCAGCGCTTGAATACCCGACTAATTCCGGTAGGCTTTGCACCTTCTTTGAAAGGAGTAATCCCCATGGCCAAAGCCACTGCCCGTCACATCCTGGTTGCCACCGAAGCCAAGTGCAACGAACTGAAAGCCGCTATCGAAGCTGGCGCTGACTTTGCCCAAGTCGCCAAAGACAACTCCACCTGCCCGTCCAGCCGCGACGGTGGCAACCTCGGCTCGTTCGGCCCAGGCCAGATGGTTAAAGAGTTCGACACCGTGGTGTTCAGCGCCCCGATCAATGTCGTGCAAGGCCCGGTGAAAACCCAGTTTGGTTACCACCTGCTCGAAGTCACCAGCCGCCAAGACTGATTTTGATCAGTCCCACGCAACAGCGTGACGCAGAGCGTCACAAGCTCGGCTCCCACGCCGGAGCGTGGGAATGCCGCCAGTGACGCTCCGCGTCGCGCGCCACCACCCCACCCAATGATTCAAGGAAGAATCCAATGATTGATCGCGCCCACACAACAGCGTGACGCAGAGCGTCATAAACCGGGCTCCCACGCCGGAGCGTGGGAGCCATCGGCTGATTGACGTTTGATCGTTCCCACTCTCCGCGTGGGAACGATCAGTATCAGTAATCGCGCTCCCACACTTGATAAAGACCATTCACCACATACAGTTAAAAAAGATCGCGAGACCCACCAGAAGTGACGGGGCATGCAGTGCTGCCCCGGTCCAGCGGACTGCGCAAAGCAGCCACTGAACGCTAGCGTCGAGCATCTGAGTTCATCATCAATGTTCATGAGGAACACGATATGAAGCAATACGGAGCGGAGTTTCTGGGGACGTTCTGGCTGGTGCTGGGCGGGTGTGGCAGTGCGGTTCTGGCCGCGGCGTTTCCCGAGGTGGGCATTGGCCTGATGGGTGTGTCGCTGGCGTTTGGTCTGACGGTGCTGACTATGGCATACGCCATCGGCCACATTTCCGGCTGCCACCTGAACCCCGCCGTATCCATCGGGCTCTGGGCCGGGGGGCGTTTCCCGGCGAGCCAGTTGGCGCCTTACATCGTGGCCCAAGTTCTCGGCGGCATTGTCGCAGGCGGCGTGTTGTACATCATTGCCAGCGGGGCCGCAGGCTTCGACGTAACCAAAGGCTTCGCCTCGAACGGCTATGGCGCCCACTCCCCCGGCGGCTACTCGTTGCTGGCGGCCCTGGTGTCGGAAGTGGTGATGACCATGTTTTTTCTGCTGGTGATTCTCGGCGCCACAGACAAACGCGCACCGGCTGGGTTTGCGCCGATTCCCATTGGCCTGGCGCTGACGCTGATCCACCTCATCAGCATTCCCGTGACCAACACCTCGGTGAACCCGGCACGCAGCACCGGTGTGGCGATTTATGTGGGTGATTGGGCGATCGGCCAGTTATGGCTGTTCTGGTTCGCACCGATTGTAGGTGCCTTGCTGGGCGCCCTGGCGTATCGCTTGATCGGTAAAGAGGGCCGCTGAAGCCCACTCGACTCACCCATGTGCAAAGCCCGGCCCTCGCGCCGGGCTTTTTGGTTGCGCCACTCGACACTGTGACGCAGCGCATCACTGGCTGCGTTCCCACGCAGAGCGTGGGAACGCTCAAATCGCGGTGTCCGGCGTCAGTCGGCTACGAGCGCGACTGGCCGCCGAGGAAATCGGCTCAGCGGCCGATCGTCTTCTTCATGTGAGCAGTGGTTTGATCGCCAGGATGCTGCAAGGCACGTGGTACAGAACGTGCTCGGTGGTACTGCCGAGCAGCTTGTCCAGGCCCTTGCGGTGCACGCACCCCATCACGATCACATCGGTCTGGTTGTGGGCAGCGAAATTGGCCATAGCCTTGATCGGCGGCCCCATAATGAAATGCTGGCGCTCAGGTGCTACACCGTAGCGCTCAGCCAGCGCGATGAAAGACTTATGCAGCGAACGGCGTAAGTCATTGGCGAAACCCGGCAAGGTCACCGCGCCAGCCCCCGCATCCGAGAGATGTGTCTGCGATAGATCGTAGGCGTGCAGCAAGTGCAACTCGGCATCGCATTGCAGGGCTAACCCGTTCGCAGCCTCGATGATGCGGTCGTTGAGACCTGTGATCTGCATCTCCGGTTGCGATGGATCGACTGCCGCAACCACCATACGTGGCAGCGGGCACCTGACCTCGCTGACCAGATGCATAGGCACCGGGCACTCACGCAGCAGATGCGAATCCAGCGGGGTAATGAATGCGCGCTTGAGCGCCGGCTCACGCTGCACGTCCTTGATTAGCAGGTCCGGCTGCATTTCTGTCACATGCAGAAGAATTTCCTGCAGCACGTTGTTGGCCCAGGCCACCTCTGTGGTCACCTTGATGCCCTTGCTGCGCAGCAGTTCGGTTTCATCCTTCAACCACTTTTGATGTTCCTGTAGATAGTTTTCGCGAGTTTGCTCAGTCTTGTGTAGCAGTCCCAGGGTGTCGGAGGCTTCGGCGAATGCCGCGATATGCAGTGCTGCACCGCAGGTCTCGGCCAGGGCAACAGCTCGTTGCAGCGCCGCGGAGTGGCGCATGGCTGGATCGGCGATCAGAAACAGTCGTTGATATTGACTCATGAGACACCTCCAAACGTTCTGGGTTTTCCGGCGCCTTGTGCTGATGTAACCGCGGATCCCCTCCGGCAGGGAACCAACTGGCATAGAAAACGCCCCCCGCGACTCTCGGGCGCTTTGATATGCATCAATCCGTCACGCCACCGGGCCACCTGTGGTGCCGCGAATACCTACATTGATCACTATCAATATAGGCCCGCAGCGAGTTAACACAGCGCTGAACTTGCTAGTGCCGCAATGACGGGGGAGCAACCGGGCATTTGCCCACGAGCTAGCCTGGATGTCCGCTGGGGGAAAACCGCTGCGCGGATTTTCCACCCTAGGTAAAAGCATCAGGCCGTGTAGGGTAGAGGCCTGAACCACCTTACCGCCCTAGGTGTTCGGCTCTGCTCGCCCAATCACATCGTCCGCCCAGCTCAAGGCCGCAACGACGGTCGGGAAACCGATCGTGCTGGTGAGAGAGAGCAGCGAGTGATGGATCTGCTCCGGCGTAGCGCCCGCTTCCAGTGCCCGCCGGACATGGCTGTGCACTGCGCCCTCGGAGCGGATGGCCGCCGCGGCGCCGAGCTGGACCAGTTGGATGACCTGTTCGTCCAGCGGCCCGGCATGACGCACCGCCGTGCCTAGCGCCTCCACGGCGCCAAAGTAATCCGGGTACTGTTTCTTGAAGCGCTGATAGGTGTCGAGTTTTCTCTTCCTTTCCATGCTTGTCTCCTCGTACTGGAAGCCCGCCGGGGGGTGCACCTTCAGCTTAGGTAACACGGCGCAGTACCGCGTAATCCGCCTTGCGCGATGGCGTGCAAAGGCGTGCTCAAGTCCATGCAATTGCCCAGCGTGGAAGCGCTCAGCTCGGGGGTGACCTCGGCTCAGAGCATGGCCTTGGCTGCCAGGGCCACAACCATCGCCAGCACAACCGCCAGCACCCCCAGCAATACCTTGTTCAGCGGTTGCTTCGCCGGCACCGCTGGCACACCACTCTTCTGCGCGGCATTGAGCGCCGCCGCCCGCAGCGGATTGGCGGTTGCCGGCTGGCTGGCCGGTTTCGGCTTGGCCGGTTTGGGCAGGTCGATGGCACGCATAAACAGGGTGGCGTCTTCATCTTCGGCCTGGGCCACCTCGACCTTGGGCCCGATCACCAGCAGGGTCACCGAGCCCATGCGTACCTGGTCGCCGGGCTGCAAGGCGGCCGTACTGACTTTCTGGTGGTTGACGAACACGCCGTTGGCGGAGGCCAGGTCCTTGATCTCCAGCACGTCGTCCTTGAGGAAGAACTCGCAGTGCCGGCGCGACAGTTCCAGGTCGCTGAAGCACAGCTCGCACTTCACGGAGCGGCCGAAGGTCATCGAGCCGGTCACATGGTACTTGTGGCCCTGATGCTCGCCCTTGATCACCTGCAGGAACCAGCGCGCGACCGCCTCGGCCTTGGGTTTGTGCTTCGCCGGGTCGACCAGCAGCAGCTCCAGCGTGCCGAGCCGCACCTTGTCCTCCGAGCGCAGTTGGTAGCGCGCGCCGATGCGCTCATCGTTGACGTAGGTGCCGGCCTGGGTGCCGCAGTCGGTCAGGTAGTAGAGGCCGTGCTCCTGGCGGATTTCGGCATGAAAGGGGCTGATCTCCGCATCCGCCAGCACCAGGTTGTTGCGGCTGTCCTGGCCGATGGTGAAGCGTTCATCCACCAGCCAGATGGGCGCCTGGCGGTTGTCCGTGAAGTGAATCCTGAGCATGTTCGATATCTACCTTGAAAAAGTTGCGCCAAGCCAATTCAACCCGTGACCTTATGCCTCAAACCACCTGCACCCGACGCCGCTAGCAGTCACTCAACCGGCGGCTCTGCGCGCTCAATTATCGAAGATCCGATTCCACAGGCGCTTGATGGGGTTCGGTTGCTTTTGCCCTTGGCTGCTCGACGTGCTCGCCGCGCGGGGGCGGGTCGTCTGGGCCCTGCGCACGCGCCGCTGATGGTCAGCGTAGTAGGCAAGCAGCACTTCGTGGTCGGGCTGCACCTCCAGGCCACGCTTGATGTACTCCAGCGCCAGGGCGTACTCGCGTCTGCCGTAGGCGCCTTCGCTCAGGTCGAGGTAGCGTTGCGCCACCTGCTGCAGCCCGGCCAGCGCCTGCTCATGCCCCGGCACCCAACCCAGCACCTGGCGGTAATAGAACACTGCGCTGTCGTCCTCGGGCAGCAGCAGGCGCTCCTCGACGATGCTGCGCTCGGCCAGTTGCAGGGTGTTGGCGATCCGCGCCTCGAGCACCCGCTGCAGGCCAGCCTCGGCCTCGGCATTGGCCGCATCGAGCAGCAGGGCCTGGCGGAAGAAGTAGTCGGCATTGTCCTGCGCCGGCTCGAGCAGCTTGCCTTCGGCCAGACGCTGTTCGCCGCGGGCGAGGAAGTCGGCGATCTTCATCTGCTGCTGGTAGTAATAGCCCGCGCCGCCGGCAACGCCGACCAGCAGCAGCCCGAGCAGCGCCCACAGCAGGCGCGCGAAGGTGCGCCGCCCGCCAGTGGCCGCCGGCTTGCGCGGTTGGTCCAGGTTGAGCTCCGGGGCGATGCGGGTGTGGTCCAGTTCCGCCTCGCTCAGCTCGGCCAGGCTCGCCAGCAGCACCCTGCAGTCGGCGAAGCGCTCGTCGGGGTCCTTGGCCAGCATGCGCTGCAGCAGGTTCTGGTACTGGCTCAGGTGCACCGGCAGGCTGGGCGGCTCCATCTGCACATGGTTCATCACGGTCTCGGTGTAGCTGGCGCCGCGATAGGGATTCGCCCCGCTGAGCATTTCCAGGAGGATGACGCCCAGGCTGTAGATATCGCTGCGCGCATCCAGCGGCTGGCATTGCGCCTGCTCCGGACTGCTGTAGGCCGGGCTGCCGACGGCGACGTTGAACTGGGTGAGCTCAGTGTCCAGCTCCAGCGCCTTGGCGATGCCGAAATCGGTGATCACCGCCGTGCCGTCGTCACGAAAGAGGATGTTCGCCGGCTTGATATCGCGATGCACCAGGCCCTTGTCATGCACCACGGCGAGGCCGCTGGCGATCTGCCGGACTATGGCCAGGGCGCGCTGCGGCTCGAACACCTCGCCCTTGTGCTGGGCCAAATCGCCGCCGGCGACAAACTCCATGGCCAGGTAGTAACGGCCATCGGCCAGTTGGTCGATGTCGTGGATGGTGATGATCGAAGGGTGGTGCAGGGAGGCGACGATATGCCCCTCCTTGATGAAGCGCTTGCTGAACGCCTCATCGTCGGCCTTGAGCAAGACCTTCACCGCCACCTTGCGGTGCAGCGACTCCTGGGTCGCCAGATAGACCTCGGCCATCCCGCCCTTACCCAGCCGGCCGTGCACGCTATAGCCGGGTATTTCAAGCAAGCTGTCATTCATAGGAAGTCAGTGCGCATAGAGTGATTAGGGCTTTCGGGGTTTCAACAACTTGCTGAGAAAACTGCGCGGCGGGGTTTCGACAACCGGCGGTTCCGCCACGCTGCGGCCCAACACTATGCAGGAGATGTTGTCCTTGCCGCCCAGCTGGTTGGCCAGCTCGGTCAGCTGCGCCACCAGCTCATCGAGTGTGCCGGCTGTAGCGCAAAGCTGCTGGATCTGCCGATCGCTCAGCTCGCCAGTCAGCCCGTCACTGCACAGCAGGAGCAGCTCACCCAACTCCAGGGTGCCCCGCACCAGGCCGACCTCCAGCGCCTGTTCGTCCCGACCGAGGCACTGGAGAATGATATTGCGCCGCGGATGGCTGCGCGCCTCGGATGCGCTCATCTCACCGGCATCCATCATCGCCTGCACCCAGCTGTGATCGCGGGTCAACGGGCTGATGCTCTCGGCGCCGACCCGATAGGCGCGGCTGTCGCCGACCCAGGCCACCGCGAAATCGGCTCCGGTAAACCTCACGGCCACCACTGTGGTGCCCATGCCGCGCCCGCCGGAGTCCTGCTCCGCCGCTGCGACTATGGCGGCATTCGCCGCGTGGATCGCCGCGACCAGATCTTCGCCACGCGCGGTCGCTTGCTGCAGGGTTTCCAGCGCGATGGCACTCGCCACCTCGCCACACTGGTGGCCGCCCATGCCATCGGCGATGGCCCACAGGTTCAGCTCCGGACAACAGAGCACGGCGTCTTCGTTGTGCTCGCGAACCCGCCCGGCGACAGACTGCGCCGCGTATCCCAGGGACTCATTGGTGAGCGTCATCGGCATGGCTTCTTATATGACCTTTTGTACTGCCCACTGGCATTGTAGCCCCCAGGGTGATCGGCACGAACCCACCGCGCAGGCGATTGCAACAGCCCTGAATGATGCGACCGCCGCCCGGTGCTGTCATCGCTCCGTGTAGATTTTCGCGCGAAGTGTTAAGCAGTCGAGACTTTGCTCGTTCAGTTCCAGGCCTTGTCTTTGCTTGACTGGGGAATTTGAGTGGTGCCAGCAGGCATGGGAGGGACTAAAATCTGCGGCCTAATCCGTAGGTCTGGTTTTTTGCTGGTTACCGCCCGTATGGGCAGGTGATCGCAAGCGATACGACCGACTCCTCCTCCATCCACACAGATCAAGAGAACAAGCATGGGCGCACAGTGGAAAGCCAGACATAGAGAAGCCGCCGCGAATGCCAAGGGCCGCATTTTCGGCAAGCTGGCGAAGGAAATCATGATCGCGGCGCGCGCCGGCTCCGACCCAGACATGAACCCGCGTTTGCGCCTGGTGGTGGAGCAAGCCAAGAAAGCCTCCATGACCCGCGAAACCCTGGAGCGCGCGATCAAGAAGGGCGCCGGCTTGCTGGGTGAGGCGGTGAACTTCGAGAAGCTCACCTATGAAGGTTTTGCCCCGCATAAGGTGCCGGTGATAGTCGAGTGCCTGACGGACAACATCAACCGCACCGTGGCCGAAATCCGCGTGCTGTTCCGCAAAGGCCAGTTGGGCGCCTCGGGTTCGGTCGCCTGGGACTTCGACTACCTCGGGATGATCGAGGCCGCCCCTACCTCCGCCGATGCCGACCCAGAACTGGCGGCCATCGAGGCCGGTGCCCAGGATTTTGAGCCTGCCGAGAACGGCGCCACGCTGTTCCTCAGCGATGTGACCGATCTGGATACGGTATGCCGCGCACTGCCAGCCCATGGGTTCACCGTACTGTCGGCGCAGCTGGGTTACCGCCCGAAAAATCCGATGACGCTGACTGATGCCGAGCTGGAAGAGGTAGAAGCATTTTTGGACGCCATCGATGCACACGATGACGTGCAGAACGTCTATGTGGGCCTGGCTGGCTAGCGGCTAACACCACGCTCAACGGCGGATAACGCCCTAGGTTATTCGCCTTACCGGCTGGCTGACGAATGCGCCAGCGCACGGGGCCGGCTGGGTATACTGCCGGGCTTAGGCGACTGCCCCACCTAATCACTTCATCTCTACGACCCGGATTTCTTATGACTTCGACTAAACATTCGCCTGATCAAACCACGGTTAGCCAAGGCCAACCGAGCGAAGTGGAAACAACCGCTTGCGTGCCGGCGGATGGTGAAAAGTCAGAGGCTATTCCTGCCTTTGCTTTCCCCTTCTCGCCGGCTGAATTCGCCAATGCGAAAACCAAGGATCAGCCTTGGTATCAGAAAGCCAATAAGTCCAGTCACCATCAAACACCTGGCCGCGCCCCGAATGGCACACGCCGCTCGATGGGCAAGCGCTAAGCTCGGCGACTCAGCCACCGTACACCCAGCAAGTGGAGCCGCGATGATAGTCACCGGGATGCTGTTAAAGGCCAACGAAGCGCGCATCGTGACGCTCGACGGCAGCAGAGCGACGCACGCGCTCATCGCTGAAAAATTCAACAAATTGCAGCTCCCGAAGAACCCCACCCAGGAAGATGTGGCGGCCTTCGCGCAAGCCTTCAGCGCTCACTGCCTGGCCAACAAGGTCGACAGGGTGGTGATCAATCGCCGCGCCACTGCCGGCCAGGGCGCGGGCGGTGCCGGCACCTTTCTGCTCGAAGGGGTGCTGCTGGCAACGTCCCCGGCCGCGGTGTCGTTCGCGCACCCACAAACGCTGAAAGCCACCGACCGGCGTGCAGGTGACAGCAAGCAACACAAGCCCACGACTGTCGACCTCGGCAAGGCCTATGACATTGCCTATGAGGGCCTGGAGTAGCTTTGTTCGCCTGTACGCGTAAGTGGCTGCACGACCCTATCGCCATGACTGACATCCAGTACGGCCCGCTGCCCCAGCTCATGCGGCCTCTGCTCAACAAGTTCTACCGAGCGCATCACTCCCCCATGCGGGCAGGGAGTGCGGAACAACTCTGGGTAGCCAAGCGCAGCGACATTCTCGCCGCCCTCTGCCTCAAGCCGCTTGCTCAAGGCCATTGGCTGACCGGCCTGTTCGTGGCGCCGGCCGAGCGGCGGCAGAACATCGCCAGCACCTTGATCCAGCACGCAGTCGCACAAACCCCAGGGCCTATCTGGCTGTTTTGTCATCCAGAACTGCTGGCCTTCTATCGGCCTCTGGGTTTCCAGCCGTGCCCGGTTCTGCCCGAACCGCTTGCCGACCGACTGGCGCGCTATAGCCAAAGCAAAGCCTTGGTGGCTCTAGCCCGGTAGAAGGCACTGGCGATACAGGCGCAACACGCCGGGCCCCGCTACGCCCCTCACACGCCGCCGTTGGTCGCATGGCCTATCAGTAAAGCCAGCAGGGCCTGTAATACCGCAGCATTTCGGCAGTCTACTTTTTGCACCCTCCTGCGGGAGTTACCCATGAACCGACGCACCTTGCTCCAGGGCTTTACCCTCCTCTTCACGCTGCCGCCCAGCCTCTATTCACGCGCCACAACGGCCGCCACCCAAGCCAACGCCGAAACCAGCGTGGTGCCACTCGACAAACCTCACAGTGCCTGGCGCGCGCTGGTTTCACCGGCCGCTTACGCGGTGCTGTTCGAAGAGGACACCGAACCTCCAGGCAGCAGCCCGCTGAATGATGAACAGCGCGATGGCACCTTCATCTGCGCCGCGTGTCATTTGCCGCTGTTCGACAGTCAGCACAAGTTCGACAGTGGCACCGGTTGGCCCAGCTTCACTCAGGACATTCCCGGCCACACGGCCTTCAGCCGCGACTTCAAGCTGTTCTACCCACGCACCGAATACCACTGCGTGCGCTGCGGCGGGCATCAGGGCCACCTGTTCGACGATGGCCCACCACCGCGTGGCGAGCGCTGGTGCAACAACGGCGTGGCGCTGCGCTTTATCCCAAGGAGCGAACCACTACCGGCACTGCGGAGCTAAGCATGAACAGGCAAACCTCACAGCCAGCGCGCTGGCTAAGGCGCAACACCGCACTGACCCACACGCTGCTGCTGGCAACGCTGCTGGCGACCTGCGGACAGGTGTCAGCGCAAGCCGCCACCGGCAACAGCGCCAGCACCGAAGACGTGGCGGTCCTCGCCGGCGGTTGCTTCTGGTGTACCGAAGCGGATTTCGACAAGGTGCCGGGGGTGCTGTCGACGACCTCCGGCTACATCGGCGGAACGCTCGCTAATCCGACCTATGAACAGGTGTCGTCCGGCACCAGCGGCCATCTGGAGGCGGTGCAGATACGCTTCGACCCGGGCAAAACCAGCTACGCCAAGCTGCTGGAGGCGTATTGGCCGAGCATCGACCCGCTAACGCCCAATCAGCAGTTCTGTGACCAGGGCTCGCAGTACCGCAGCGCAATCTTTTATAACGGCCCGCAACAGCAGCAATTAGCCGAAGCGTCCAAGACGGCGCTGATGGCCTCAGGGCGTTTTTCGCAGCCGATCGTGACCGAGATACTGCCGGCCACCACCTTCTATCCTGCCGAGGACTACCACCAGGATTACTACAGCAAGAACCCCATCCGCTATAGCTTCTACCGTAGCCGCTGCGGGCGCGACGAGCGCCTGGCCGAGCTCTGGGGCAAAAAAGACTGAGTGCTCCTTGTGCCCCACTCGCAAGCACTAGCTGGCTGGCTGGCTGTTACACTGTCCAGCTAGTGTGCTGTCTCAGAATTATTGTTTCGATGACACCGGCTCGTAGGGTGCGCCGTGCGCACCAGGCACCCGGGTGTCAGTGGTGCGCACGGCGCACCCTACACAGGCCAGCCGCAGCCGCTTGAGCAATGATTATTGCGAGACAGCACACTAGTGCGCCGCGCCAGCAGCCGGCCAAAGCTATAGACCCATATTGTCAGCGTGTTAGGAATGCTATGAAAATCGACAAAAAGGCAGCCATCGCTCGCCGCAACCAGCAACTCGGCTCAGCGGTGCTTGGCGTCAACAACACGCATTTCGCGACGATCAATTTGAATAAAAACATCTGGTGGTTCGACATCCCGGTCAGCCGCCTGAAAATCGGGCAATACGAGTTCGTGCATTTATTACTGCACAACCACGTCACCGATGAACTGCACCACCTGCGCGTACCGACCCTGTATTTCCGCAGCCATGAAGATGGCCTGGTCACACGCAATAAAGGCGAACGTAAAGCCACCCTCAGCCTGGAGCTTTCCGCCGACAGGGACTCGCTGTTCCAAGACGTCCGGCCAAACGGTACTGGCGTGCGCTTTGCGGAGTTCGTGCAGCAGTAATGCGGGTCAATGGCTTGGCAATGAAAAAAGGCAGCCTTGAATGGCTAATGCCAGTCAGTTAAGCCCTTTCGCTTGACCTTGGGCCGCAAGAAATCAAAATCCGATGCCTGAATTGGCATCGGATTTTTTATGCGTCTCGCTCGGGCACTGCAACT